>NZ_CAJHCI020000009.1:0-10825 GCF_904848545.2 Acidithrix sp. C25 | reverse complement strand
AAATCAATCGGATGGCTCGGTTGCTAAAAGTATCCAGGTCCGGATATTACAAATGGATCGAATTGCAGAAAAACCCGTCTGGAGCAGCCATATGTCGTGAAAAGCTAAAAGCCAAGATCCTGTACTTTCACAGCAAATCACACGGTGTCTATGGATCCCCACGGATCACCGCTGATCTTTTCGATGCTGGAATCAAATTGAACCACAATACGGTTGCCAGCTACATGAGAGACCTTGGTATTTGCGGGATATCGCCACGACTCTTCAAGACCACCACCATCTCTGATCCTAAAGCAAAATACCCAGAAGACCTGGTAAAACGTCATTTCTCCCAGGAGAAACTAAACGCTCTCTGGACTTCGGATATCACATATTTGAAAATCGGAACCGGTGACGTCTACTTGAGCGCAATACGTGACGAGTGCTCATCTAGGGTGCTTGGTTGGGCTCTAGCTTACAATATGAGAACCGAGATCGTGACAGACGCCTTGTATCAAGCGTAAAAACTACGCAATGACCAGGTAAAAGGGACAATTTTACATACAGATCGAGGTGCACAATTCAGCGACCGCAAGGTAGTGGAGTTCTGCAAAAAAGCTGGGATTGTTCGTTCGATGGACAGACTGGATCGTGTTACGACCACGCAACAGCGGAGTCATTCTGGTCTATCTTCAAACATGAGTACTTTTATCGACATGTCTTTTCCAATATGGAAGAACTGCGAGCTGGAGTCGAGTGGTACATCAACTGGTACAACACCACCCGGCGACGCGAACAGAACAACTACCTAAGTCCAATAGCATTCGAAGTAGGATTACAACAAGCAGATAAAGCTGCGTGAGCGTGTCTACTTTCCTTGGGGAACCTCAAACCTGGCACGGGTGCAACTGCACACAACCTGGCACGAATAGGTGCTATTACAGAAACTGTAATAACCACACCAAAGCTTCGACGGTGTTACTTTCAGATCGCAGGACATATCACTCGTTCAGCTAGAAAAGTAATACTGCATCTTGAAGAACACTGGCACTATAAGGATAAGTTCTTAGAGGCTCTTGATCGGATCAGAAAGTTTGAGATCGCCATCACCTGAACATCTGGATACCTAACACACTGAATATTACTTGAAGGAACTGCTCTAGAAGACAAGGGATTAGGTTACTATACCCAAAATGAGATTTCAGAATCTCAAAAATGACCAAAAAGGCTCAATCACAAAGGGAATAGGTCATATTTGGCACTCTGAAACCAGATTTAAGCCATAGACCCTCCGTCAAACCTAAATCAGTTCCAAAAAACCGACTTGGATTCACACCGAGGGGCTCAAGCTGGTCCATTTCTGTGGATTCAGGCTTACCAAGCTGCCAGGTGGTCTTTAGTGACTGCGGCGCTCCGGGCAGCTTGACTTATGGCTGCACCTTCGCTTTAGCGCCTTGTCCCCTTCGGTGATCTTTTTGAAAGCCTGTTCGGGGGTATGCCTTTTGGACTTCACAACAATTTCCTCCATCTACATTATGGATACAAAGCTCACATTATTAGCGGATTAATTAAATGGAAGCCTTCCACTTGGTTGAAATTACGGAAATCTACTTTGTTAATCTTTGATCGATGATGTATAGTTTGAATTAGGGACAGACAGATGACCGACACACTTTATTCGCCAGTGTGTATTTTGGGGTTTTTGCTCTTGTCCTGTGAACACTCCTAATCGCTTTTGGCAATTCGTCGTTGGCCGTCGTCTGTTTTTCATTTTTGTTCGTATTGATGGAGGATTTGGATGAGCGGATCGAGAGTTTTTAGGGGAATTTCTAAGCGTGTGGTCAAGGTGGCACCTCAGGATCCACTTCGGCAAAAGTTAGTTAGAATATACCCCTCGAACCGAGTTCTTACAAGCGCTCTCTATCGCTCGGTCTATTCTCGGGATGGCTCTTATTTTGAATATAAACCTCAGGCTATTGTCCGTCTAGGCCAAATCGAAGATGCCTTGGCGTTGATAGATTTCTCTCGAAACGAGGGTATTCCAATTACATTTCGCGCAGGGGGTACATCTCTATCAGGTCAGACCGTTGGAGAAGGAATTATCGGTGAACTTCGCACTGGCTTTAGAGGTATCTCGGTGCATGGTGGTGGGGATCTGGTATCCTTCGAGCCTGGTGTAACCGTCAATCAGGTGAATGCGAAGCTTTCTCCGTTTGGAAGAAAGATTGGACCGGATCCAGCCTCCAAATCGGCGGCGATGATGGGTGGAGTTCTCTCTAATAACTCCAGCGGCATGCAAGCAGGAGTGATACAGAACTCCTACCATACTCTTGTCTCGTTGGAGTTTGTGCTGTACAACGGCCACCGATATGACACCTCTAAAGCTGCAGATAGAGAGCGTTTTGGACGGGATGAGCCCAAGATTGTCAATGGGCTGCTTAGAATTCGCGACGCGATACGGTCAGATATCGAATTGCGCGATCGAATCAAAAGAAAATATCGTATAAAGAATGTAACAGGTTATTCGCTGAACTCCTTTTTGGACTTTGATGATCCATGCGACATCTTTTCTCACCTGTTGATTGGCGCCGAAGGTACGCTGGGGTTTATCGCTAAAGCGACCCTATCGACCCTTCCGATAGAGCCTTATCGGGCAAGTAGATTACTTTTTTTTGCTTCCGACCAAGACGCGGCTAGGGCCGTTGGGGATCTAGCCGTTATCAATCCGGCTGCGGTCGAGTTATTGGATTATGCATCTCTAACTTCGGTGGTTGGTCGTGTCGGCGTCCCTGCGGTGGTTGAGACGATACCGACTGGTTCTGCAGCGTTGCTTTTTGACCTAGCTGCCTCGAGCAGCGAGGCTCTTGAACTTTTGATCGAAGGCGCACAAAGGGTTGTGGATGAGCTTGCATTGGTGGCAGATACTCCATTTTCGACTTCCGCCAAGGAGAGGGCTCAGTTGTGGTCTGTTCGAGACGGTATCTTTGCGAGCGTCGGTGGTGAAAGAGCACCAGGTACTACCGTCATCTTGGAAGATGTAGCGGTGGAGCCAATCCATCTTGGTGAGTTGGTGTCGTCTTTGAACGCTTTGTTTGATCGATATGGATATGCGGGAGTTATCTTCGGCCATGCCAAAGCTGGGAACGTCCATTTTCTTGTCTGTGACGACATGTCCGATCAGTCTCGTGTCCTTCATTTTTCTACATTTATGGACGAAGTGATCGACTTGGTGGTTGGACTTGAGGGGTCACTAAAGGCTGAACATGGAACCGGTCGAGCGGTTGCTCCTTTTGTAGAAAAGGAGTGGGGCTCAAAGGCCTATGGGTATCTCAAGGAGATTAAAACACTGTGCGATCCGTACGGTTTGTTGAATCCTGGTGTGATTATAAATGATAATCCTAATGTCCATCTGGAGAAAATTAAGGCCATCAAGATCATTGGGGATAACACAATTGACAAGTGTATCGAATGTGGTTATTGCGAGCATGTCTGTCCCACCAGGTATGTCACATTGACCCCAAGGCAGCGTATCGTAGCCCATCGGAGCCATCTGTCTCTTTTGGCAGATGATGAAATTGATGAGGCTGAGCAAATGTGGCGCGAGTACGAATACGCCGGCCGAGATAGCTGTGTAGCAGATGGTATGTGTGCCACGGTTTGTCCAATGGGCATCAATACCGCAGATTTGGTGGATCACGACCGATCGATGGCAAAGACCAAGACCTCGCAGTTCGTCGCAAAGTTGGCAGCCGAGCGATTCTCGCTAATAGAAACAGCGACTAGAGGGGCATTGGTGGTCAACAAGCGCATTACGAAGGTTGTGGGGAATCGATCACTAGAGAAATTGAATACGCACTTCGCAAGTTAGACATTGTTTTACCTAGCCCGCCGGTCAGTCTGGGAACTTCCATATCAATTGCGCGCCCAACGCTGCGACGTAGACCAGATGCCATCTATTTTCCATCTTGTGTCTCGCGGATGTTTGGCCAGGGCAACGTCGATGGTGCGTCTGTGGTTGATTTAGTTCTTAGGGTCGCCGGTCGAGCCGGAATTTACCTTGAGATACCAGAGGATGTCCAGGGAGTATGTTGCTCTCAACCATGGTCGCATAACGGCTACGAAGACGGAGCTTCGGTCTCGGCCATAAGGCGGTCGATTCATTTGGCGTTGGACTCGTTCTGGAGAGATCCCGATTATCTGTGACGTAACTTCATGTACGCATAGTCTCATGCAGGAGTTAGGACGGCAATCCTTTGGCGTTAGAGGTGATCTCTTGACCTCCGCCAATAGAGGCCATCATTCGGACCTTCAAATCAGGGATCTTATAGTTTGGATTGAGGACTTGCTACCGCGTCTCGCGATTACTAATCGGTTAGATCGTGTTTTGATTCATCCAACTTGTGCCCTTACCCGGGTGGGACTCTCTGAAACCGCGGTGGGAATTGCTCAGCAGCTAGCCAATGTTGTCGTAGTGCCTGAATCGGCGACGTGCTGTGGCGCCGGAGGCAATCGTGGAATGTTGTACCCCGAAGTAGTCAAGTCTGCTCTTCGGGACGAAGTTATGGAGTTGAAGGGCCTCGTCTTTGACGGTGCATTTTCTTTTGCTAGCACTTGTGAGGCAACTCTAAGCGATGAGTTGGGCGTCTCATTTGAGCCATTCATATCTCTTGTCGAACGTGCAACTCGGTAGATCTATGGCTATGCAGTTAGCGACGAAACTATTTTTTGGCTTGGTTGGCGCAAAGGGCGTAGCAAGCCCCGTTTAGATGGTCGGTAAGGCGATCCACGGCTAGGAGTTCGTTTCTTTCTTCTATTGCAAAGTAGATTCCATGGTGTTCGAAGATATTCTCTGTTGGCCGAGAGCGTAACGAGCTTGAGCCATTGAGAGCCTTATCTCATCAAGAAGTGTTCTATAGAGTTCAATTAATCGCTCGCTATTAGTGGCATCCACAAGGCTGGCGTGAAATGCGAGGTCGGTATAGGCAAAGACGGATGAGGGGGCATCTTCTGGCAATTCGGCCAATTCATCGGCAGCCTTTAGTGCTGCCGATGGAGCCAAGTTGTTTTTGGCCAGATGGCGAACGACAGATGTCTCAATCTGAATTCGAACAAAATATAGATCCTCTATGTCGCTTTTGCTCAAATGTGGAACATAGGCAGGCTTGTTTGGACGACGGCGTAGTAAGCCGTCATGAGTGAGAGATTGAATCGCTGACTTCGCCGTTGGACGTGAAACTCCATAGGTTGAAGCTACTTCCGTTTCGGTAACCAGAGACCCGGCTGGGATGTCTCCATCGAGGACTTTCGAGCGAAGCTCCTCGGTTAGTGCTTCAGAGATTGAGACCGTCTTTGAAATCACGCTCTTTCTGGCGTCGTCGTTCACTAGTATTTACCTTCATGAATACGGTCCACAACTACGAGCTATCAGTCCTAGCGACCTCATTCAACTACTAACATTGAGGTAAAGCGCTAATGAAGGTAAATACTAGTGAACGACGACGCCAGAAAGAGCGTGATTTCAAAGACGGTCTCAATCTCTGAAGCACTAACCGAGGAGCTTCGCTCGAAAGTCCTCGATGGAGACATCCCAGCCGGGTCTCTGGTTACCGAAACGGAAGTAGCTTCAACCTATGGAGTTTCACGTCCAACGGCGAAGTCAGCGATTCAATCTCTCACTCATGACGGCTTACTACGCCGTCGTCCAAAACAAGCCTGCCTATGTTCCACATTTGAGCAAAAGCGACATAGAGGATCTATATTTTGTTCGAATTCAGATTGAGACATCTGTCGTTCGCCATCTGGCCAAAAACAACTTGGCTCCATCGGCAGCACTAAAGGCTGCCGATGAATTGCCGAATTGCCAGAAGATGCCCCCTCATCCGTCTTTGCCTATACCGACCTCGCATTTCACGCCAGCCTTGTGGATGCCACTATAGCGAGCGATTAATTGAACTCTATAGAACACTTCTTGATGAGATAAGGCTCTCAATGGCTCAAGCTCGTTACGCTCTCGGCCAACAGAGAATATCTTCGGAACACCATGGAATCTACTTTGCAATAGAAGAAAGAAACGAACTCCTAGCCGTGGATCGCCTTACCGACCATCTAAACGGGGCTTGCTACGCCCTTTGCGCCAACCAAGCCAAAAAATAGTTTCGTCGCTAACTGCATAGCCATAGATCTACCGAGTTGCACGTTCGACAAGAGATATGAATGGCTCAAATGAGACGCCCAACTCATCGCTTAGAGTTGCCTCACAAGTGCTAGCAAAAGAAAATGCACCGTCAAAGACGAGGCCCTTCAACTCCATAACTTCGTCCCGAAGAGCAGACTTGACTACTTCGGGGTACAACATTCCACGATTGCCTCCGGCGCCACAGCACGTCGCCGATTCAGGCACTACGACAACATTGGCTAGCTGCTGAGCAATTCCCACCGCGGTTTCAGAGAGTCCCACCGGGTAAGGGCACAAGTTGGATGAATCAAAACACGATCTAACCGATTAGTAATCGCGAGACGCGGTAGCAAGTCCTCAATCCAAACTATAAGATCCCCTGATTTGAAGGTCCGAATGATGGCCTCTATTGGCGGAGGTCAAGAGATCACCTCTAACGCCAAAGGATTGCCGTCCTAACTCCTGCATGAGACTATGCGTACATGAAGTTACGTCACAGATAATCGGGATCTCTCCAGAACGAGTCCAACGCCAAAATGAATCGACCGCCTTATTGGCCGAGACCGAAGCTCCGTCTTCGTAGCCGTTATGCGACCATGGTTGAGAGCAACATACTCCCTGGACATCCTCTGGTATCTCAAGGTAAATTCCGGCTCGACCGGCGACCCTAAGAACTAAATCAACCACAGACGCACCATCGACGTTGCCCTGGCCAAACATCCGCGAGACACAAGATGGAAAATAGATGGCATCTGGTCTACGTCGCAGCGTTGGGCGCGCAATTGATATGGAAGTTCCCAGACTGACCGGCGGGCTAGGTAAAACAATGTCTAACTTGCGAAGTTGCGTATTCAATTTCTCTAGTGATCGATTCCCCACAACCTTCGTAATGCGCTTGTTGACCACCAATGCCCCTCTAGTCGCTGTTTCTATTAGCGAGAATCGCTCGGCTGCCAACTTTGCGACGAACTGCGAGGTCTTGGTCTTTGCCATCGATCGGTCGTGATCCACCAAATCTGCGGTATTGATGCCCATTGGACAAACCGTGGCACACATACCATCTGCTACACAGCTATCTCGGCCGGCGTATTCGTACTCGCGCCACATTTGCTCAGCCTCATCAATTTCATCATCTGCCAAAAGAGACAGATGGCTCCGATGGGCTACGATACGCTGCCTTGGGGTCAATGTGACATACCTGGTGGACAGACATGCTCGCAATAACCACATTCGATACACTTGTCAATTGTGTTATCCCCAATGATCTTGATGGCCTTAATTTTCTCCAGATGGACATTAGGATTATCATTTATAATCACACCAGGATTCAACAAACCGTACGGATCGCACAGTGTTTTAATCTCCTTGAGATACCCATAGGCCTTTGAGCCCCACTCCTTTTCTACAAAAGGAGCAACCGCTCGACCGGTTCCATGTTCAGCCTTTAGTGACCCCTCAAGTCCAACCACCAAGTCGATCACTTCGTCCATAAATGTAGAAAATGAAGGACACGAGACTGATCGGACATGTCGTCACAGACAAGAAAATGGACGTTCCCAGCTTTGGCATGGCCGAAGATAACTCCCGCATATCCATATCGATCAAACAAAGCGTTCAAAGACGACACCAACTCACCAAGATGGATTGGCTCCACCGCTACATCTTCCAAGATGACGTAGTACCTGGTGCTCTTTCACCACCGACGCTCGCAAAGATACCGTCTCGAACAGACCACAACTGAGCCCTCTCCTTGGCGGAAGTCGAAAATGGAGTATCTGCCACCAATGCAAGCTCATCCACAAACCCTTTGTGCGCCTTCGATCAAAAGTTCAAGAGCCTCGCTGCTCGAGGCAGCTAGGTCAAAAAGCAACGCTGCAGAACCAGTCGGTATCGTCTCAACCACCGCAGGGACGCCGACACGACCAACCACCGAAGTTAGAGATGCATAATCCAATAACTCGACCGCAGCCGGATGATAACGGCTAGATCCCCAACGGCCCTAGCCGCGTCTTGGTCGGAAGCAAAAAAAGTAATCTACTTGCCCGATAAGGCTCTATCGGAAGGGTCGATAGGGTCGCTTTAGCGATAAACCCCAGCGTACCTTCGGCGCCAATCAACAGGTGAGAAAAGATGTCGCATGGATCATCAAAGTCCAAAAAGGAGTTCAGCGAATAACCTGTTACATTCTTTATACGATATTTTCTTTTGATTCGATCGCGCAATTCGATATCTGACCGTATCGCGTCGCGAATTCTAAGCAGCCCATTGACAATCTTGGGCTCATCCCGTCCAAAACGCTCTCTATCTGCAGCTTTAGAGGTGTCATATCGGTGGCCGTTGTACAGCACAAACTCCAACGAGACAAGAGTATGGTAGGAGTTCTGTATCACTCCTGCTTGCATGCCGCTGGAGTTATTAGAGAGAACTCCACCCATCATCGCCGCCGATTTGGAGGCTGGATCCGGTCCAATCTTTCTTCCAAACGGAGAAAGCTTCGCATTCACCTGATTGACGGTTACACCAGGCTCGAAGGATACCAGATCCCCACCACCATGCACCGAGATACCTCTAAAGCCAGTGCGAAGTTCACCGATAATTCCTTCTCCAACGGTTCTGACCTGATAGAGATGTACCCCCTGCGCGAAATGTAATTGGAATACCCTCGTTTCGAGAGAAATCTATCAACGCCAAGGCATCTTCGATTTGGCCTAGACGGACAATAGCCTGAGGTTTATATTCAAAATAAGAGCCATCCCGAGAATAGACCGAGCGATAGAGAGCGCTTGTAAAGAACTCGGTTCGAGGGGTATATTCTAACTAACTTTGCCGAAGTGGATCCTGAGGTGCCACCTTGACCACACGCTTAGAAATTCCCCTAAAACTCTCGATCCGCTCATCCAAATCCTCCATCAATACGAACAAAAATGAAAAACAGACGACGGCCAACGACGAATTGCCAAAAGCGATTAGGAGTGTTCACAGGACAAGAGCAAAAACCCCAAAATACACACTGGCGAATAAGTGTGTCGGTCATCTGTCTGTCCCTTAATTCAAACTATACATCATCGATCAAAGATTAACAAAGTAGATTTCCGTAAATTTCAACCAAGTGGAAGGCTTCCATTTAATTAATCCGCTAATAATGTGAGCTTTGTATCCATAATGTAGATGGAGGAAATTGTTGTGAAGTCCAAAAGGCATACCCCCGAACAGGCTTTCAAAAAGATCACCGAAGGGGACAAGGCGCTAAAGCGAAGGTGCAGCCATAAGTCAAGCTGCCCGGAGCGCCGCAGTCACTAAAGACCACCTGGCAAGCTTGGTAAGCCTGAATCCACAGAAATGGACCAGCTTGAGCCCCTCGGTGTGAATCCAAGTCGGTTTTTTGGAACTGATTTAGGTTTGACGGAGGGTCTATGGCTTAAATCTGGTTTCAGAGTGCCAAATATGACCTATTCCCTTTGTGATTGAGCCTTTTTGGTCATTTTTGAGATTCTGAAATCTCATTTTGGGTATAGTAACCTAATCCCTTGTCTTCTAGAGCAGTTCCTTCAAGTAATATTCAGTGTGTTAGGTATCCAGATGTTCAGGTGATGGCGATCTCAAACTTTCTGATCCGATCAAGAGCCTCTAAGAACTTATCCTTATAGTGCCAGTGTTCTTCAAGATGCAGTATTACTTTTCTAGCTGAACGAGTGATATGTCCTGCGATCTGAAAGTAACACCGTCGAAGCTTTGGTGTGGTTATTACAGTTTCTGTAATAGCACCTATTCGTGCCAGGTTGTGTGCAGTTGCACCGTGCCAGGTTTGAGGTTCCCCAAGGAAAGTAGACACGCTCACGCAGCTTTATCTGCTTGTTGTAATCCTACTTCGAATGCTATTGGACTTAGGTAGTTGTTCTGTTCGCGTCGCCGGGTGGTGTTGTACCAGTGATGTACCACTCGACTCCAGCTCGCAGTTCTTCCATATTGGAAAAGACATGTCGATAAAAGTACTCATGTTTGAAGATAGACCAGAATGACTCCGCTGTTGCGTGGTCGTAACACGATCCAGTCTGTCCCATCGAACGAACAATCCCAGCTTTTTTGCAGAACTCCACTACCTTGCGGTCGCTGAATTGTGCACCTCGATCTGTATGTAAAATTGTCCCTTTTACCTGGTCATTGCGTAGTTTTACGGCTTGATACAAGGGTCTGTCACGATCTCGGTTCTCATATTGTAAGCTAGAGCCAACCAAGCACCCTAGATGAGCACTCGTCACGTATTGCGCTCAAGTAGACGTCACCGGTTCCGATTTTCAAATATGTGATATCCGAAGTCCAGAGAGCGTTTAGTTTCTCCTGGGAGAAATGACGTTTTACCAGGTCTTCTGGGTATTTTGCTTTAGGATCAGAGATGGTGGTGGTCTTGAAGAGTCGTGGCGATATCCGCAAATACCAAGGTCTCTCATGTAGCTGGCAACCGTATTGTGGTTCAATTTGATTCCAGCATCGAAAAGATCAGCGGTGATCCGTGGGGATCCATAGACACCGTGTGATTTGCTGTGAAAGTACAGGATCTTGGCTTTTAGCTTTTCACGACATATGGCTGCTCCAGACGGGTTTTCTGCAATTCGATCCATTTGTAATATCCGGACCTGGATACTTTTAGCAACCGAGCCATCCGATTGATTT
>NZ_CAJHCI020000008.1:0-267204 GCF_904848545.2 Acidithrix sp. C25 | reverse complement strand
TTTTGTTAATTTTTAGTATTGTAAGATGAGGTTATTGGGTGTCTAAATATTTATGGTTGAGCAAGGAATGGATAGACGAGAGCGCCAAGTTGGCCGAGGGTCAGCCAGAGCGTCAAGGTGCTACTGCTCGTATTCAGTATCGAATTGAGGGTGGTCCCGATGGCAATATTCTTTACTACTGGATCATTGAAAATGGTAAGCTCATCGAGAGTGACCTCGGAGAGCTCGACGGATCTGAGATTACCCTCGTCCAAAATTACGACGATGCAGTCAAAATTCAGAAGCTTCAGCTAGATGCCAACGCCGCTTTTATGCAGGGTAGGATGAAAGTAGAAGGCAACATTGGCAAGTTGATGTCACTCTTGCCAGTTACGAATTCTCCGGAATATCGTCAACTACAAAAAGATATCCTAGAGATTACGCAGTTCTAAGCTTTTGGGTCGGCCTGTTCGGCCAAAAAGACGGTGTGTCTTTGGCATTACTATTTTGAATCGGATTCAGCCCCTTGATGGGTTTTGTCGCAGAGATGTTAGGCAGCCTATATGGGTTGCCTAACTTTATTTTTGGTCATATTTGTTTTCATGCGGTTCGTCCATTAAGTAATAAACTCTTCCTGATGACTTGAATCAGGGAAGTTTGGCCATTAATTTTTGTTCTATCAAGTCCAACCCTATATATCTTTTAGAGGTGCTCTGGAGCGGGTCTGGCCTTGATCGTGGCCAAAGGAGATGGTGCCGGTGCTTATGCTACCTGCAGTGGATGCTGATTTTGCTGGTTGGTTCAAGACGCAAAGGCATTTTGCCTTTGAAGATGCCGATCGATGCAGAGTGCCGGTTTGGTTCTTGCCGCACCCAAAAAATTGTCTTACTATAGCTAACGCTTTAGAGCATGAGGCGAAATATAGGTTCTTGGGTTCCATGAACGTGCAAGTCGATTTCAGAGATGCCGAGTTTAGTGCTAACCGTGACGGTGGTAACTAGGCCTCCCTCGGCCTCAAGCTTCAGGACCCATAGCCAAATTTGACGATTGTAACCTCGCTTATAATTGTCATCTGTTGGTGTTTTGACTTGTGGATAATCATGTTAGATACGATTAATGCTTCGTACGACGTTGAGTGCATTTCTTGTTCGATAGCTCGATCAATAGAAAGATTGGCACCGTCATTGGTTGCTCGCCGCTACGGTCGAGAAGGAGATCGTAGATACTAGTAGCTTGATTGTCGTAAACTCCAAAGTGGAGCACAAACTCGATAGCGAATTTCTCAGGAGTGCTTTGCCTTACGATGGACGTTTGCATTCAACTGTTTTGGGCCGTGTTTCGCCACTGTTAGGTCCTGGGTCATTAGGTTCTATGAGTTTATGATCTATACGACCTTGGTCATAGCTAGGCGCGACCCTATCTTAAGATATGTACGAATACTATTTTTAGGGTTCAATTTAGAGTCGAACCCTAAAAATAATTAAGCTTGGTCCTTGGACTCAGTGGCTGATTTGCTCTGGTCGGACTCTTTTAGTCCTTTTTCGAATTCGCCTTTTGCTTGACCCAATGAACGGGCCATCTTGGGTAGCCTTGAGGCCCCGAAGATTACAACGATTACTAGCACTACAATTAGTGCGTCTTGTCCCAATAGCTCGGCTAGCAAGTTAACCATCCTTATGTTTGGGATCTCAGCTTATATAGAGATCGCCTTAGAAGCCATTTTAGCCCTTAATTGATGGTTGAATCTGCAATTGACTCAACACGGAGCTTAATATTCTCCCATCGTACACTATTTGATCGTTCGACGGAGGTCGGATTGAACTTTCTTGAGCTCTCGGTAGCCAATGGGCGTTATCTTGAAGTCGTTTATAATTTCCAAGGCAACTTTGGAGGTCAGAAAAGCTCTTGATGAATCGTAATGGCTAGATTGCGGGCCCATCAGCGCCTCGAGCTCGCTCCCTTGTGCCGAAGGTCGAAATGAAATCTCTGTAATTCCCGGAGTAAGAGCGGAAATTGCCTTTGTGAAAGTATCTATCCCAGGCTCTTGATAGTTGCCATCTTGGTCGAAGTTGCAGACCTGGTGCGTCGGGGAGACGATACCTTCGTCGGCTGCTAATGCGCCAGCGGGAAAGCCTAAGTGGATTGTCTCGCTTTCGAATGGAATTCGAAGTGGTAACTTAAATTCGATTGCGATATCTAATAGAACGTCGAAGAATTCCGGTCGAAGGATTAGTGCCTGTTCTTCTGATGCTAAATGAGAAGGGTCGAAGCCCATAAAAATGGCTCTTTCAATCTGCGCTCTACACTCACGCCTTACTTCGTCGGTGTCGGCATGTTCCCATAGTTCCACCCTTGAACTTGGAAATTCTCCCGAGCCATTGAGAAGAGTGGGGGACTGAGTTAGCGGTGTCATCGAGAAGATGGAGTGACTTGAGGTAAAGACCAGCGAGACCCCAATATCTTCTCCACGATAGAGGGAGGTTACCTCTTTTGACCATGGGGCACCAACGATTAACCGTGCCGTTGTGGCAATTCCTTCACGTAGAGACTCGAAGATTCCTTCGTTGAATGAGTGCGAGAAACCTAGGTAGTCACAAGAGAAGATTGAAAGCTTGGCTTCAGGGTTGAAGCCGAGGCGCTCTAGGAGCTCATCTGTTTCCATTGGCCGTTACTCCACATTCGCTACACCTTACCCTTTTACGTTAGTCGTGAACTCCTAGTCCTGGGTTAGGGTAGCTCCCTTATTCTCAGCGAACTCGAGCGCATCGCTCTTTGAATCCGCTCTTTGATTCATTATTGCTTTGAGAAATTAAAAGGCGCCGTGCTTGCTCGATCTGCCAAAGTCCTAGCTTACGTGTTCTTTCATCAAGCTTCCAGTCAGGGGCCAAATGGTCATATTCCTGCGCTATGGTTTTAGTCTTGGTATCGTTATCTTCAATAAGTAGAATCTGTCCTCTCATGGAAAGAATCATCTCATACCACTGTGACAGTTGCTACGAACAAATGTTCGATATACTTTTTCTAAGATCCTCGAAGCCTCGGTGAGTACGATGGCCGTTTCAAGTTATCGAGGCTCGCCCCTGGGATTGATTAGCACTGGGATCTACTGGTACTAGGTGCGTCTTTGCCATTGTATCTAACCTGTTGAGTTTGATCTCTTACTAAGGGGCAATCGAACAGTTCGTAAATCAGTTTTTTGGAATTCTTGTTTGACAGAGATTGCGGTTGGCTATGGTCTATGCGACAGTAGATGCGAACCGTGAATTTCAAAGGAGTTACGTTATGGGCTCACTTGTTCAATTGTCTAGGTGCACAGTGCTAACCCGTGGGTTGATTGTCTTGTGAACATGACATTTACTTAACCTTTGCAAATTGGACCAAATCCTATCGAGCCTAGGCAAGTTGTCTGTTGATCCTTGGAGTGAGATGGTAAAACCATAGGAAATCTCTTGCCCAAGAGCGTTCTGCTTGCTAAGCTCGCAGGTCCCCTCAGGGTTCTCGTATCCAATAGTGGTGTCATTGTTTAGCTTGTTGCCTGCCCATGTATTTTTAGGTGTCCAAGGTGGATTTACAGGTCAAAAGCCAGTGCTCTGTGGATATTGCCAAGATCTTATGATCTGTCCACAAAACGCTACCGCTAGTTATTGATCGTTGGGAAAGCTAGCCTAACTCAAGAGATCTATCTGGTGAAGGGATTTAAAGGCAGGAAATTATAAGGTTCAAATTTACACAAAAGGTGCGCGACCCTCGTTTTATTTGTAACGTCGAGGATCTGCGTGGTATAGGTGTTTAACGTTCCTAGTGGTGAGGGCCTCTATTGGTTAGTGACAGCTGCCGATGGAGCAGTGGTCCAAAATAGGGCGTGGGTTATAGCGAAAGCATTATTAGAGTCTGGGCGTAAAGTGTTATCTTTGCCTAACTCTAAGATTTTGTAACAATTTATCAAAGCGCTACTTTATCGATAGCTTCCAAGGACCTATGCCGTTCTGAGAGTTTCTATAGGACTATGGATTGAATCGGTGTGGTGGCTTTCACTTGTTTAGCTTTGACGCGGATGGAGGATCATTTCTTCTCGCAATGTGGTATTTGGATTACTTTCAATGGGCCTGTGTATTTGGAGGTGCGGAAACTTGGCATGTCAGCAATTGTCAATTGAAACTTGTCTTGCTCACGGAACTTCATGTGATGATTTTTATTTGGCTCGAGCAAAGCTCGCCTCGAGCCATTGGTCTTGACTTCAAATAGTGCGAATATAGACGAAAACCCCCACTTAGCAATTTCTAAGTGGGGGTTTCTTTAGTTAAATCCAGTGGCTCCAGATGGTAATAGAAGCTGCTCTATCGCCGTGTAAAACCTATGGTTATTTTTATTCAGCCATTAATTAAGTGGATTGCAGTCCATTGTTGTTTGAGTTTGTTGTTTGGTCGATTTCAGAGGTGTATGAGATTCGAGGAATCCACTTGTTCTTGTCGACGGCGTGGACCGGTCCACCGTTGGCTTCATCAACCAGCCGACCGACGTCTTCTCCGGCAACAGTTTCAATCTCTAAGAGAGACTTTGCCACCGCTTCGAGACCGGACCTGTGTTTTGAGAGCAGAACCATGGCTCGTTCTTCTTGGTCGCGAAGGATTTTTTCAACCTCTTCGTCGATGACTCGCGATGTCTGCTCCGAGTAGTCGCGTGTATGCATTAGATCTTCGCCAAGAAAAACCATCTCTTGACTTCCCCAAGCCATTGGTCCAACCTGGGCACTCATTCCCCATTCCCGAACCATTTTGCGCGCTAATTCGGTATTTCGAACTAGGTCGTTTGATGCACCGGTAGAAAGGTCGCCGTAGATTATCATCTCTGCGACCCGTCCGCCCATTCGAACTGCTAGAGAATCTTCAATATATTCTTTTGAGTTGATGTGCTTTTCCTCAAGTGGAAGCTGCTGTGTGACTCCAAGAGCCATTCCTGTTGGGATAATCGTGACTTTATGAACAGGGTCGGCATGTGGTAAGAGGTATGCGAGGACGGCATGACCTCCTTCATGAAAGGCAACTCTCTCTTTTTCTGCATCAGAAAGTACAACCGAATCTCTACGTTGACCCATGAGTACGCGATCTCTCGCCGCTTCGAAATCTTCCATATGGATCTGGTTGTCGCCGCGTCGAACGGCGTGTAGTGCCGCTTCGTTCACTAGGTTTGCTAGATCAGCTCCGCTCATACCGGGTGTACCGCGTGCGACTACTTCGAGGTCTACGTCATCAGCTATTCTCTTGCCGACGCAGTGAACAGCAAGGATTGGACGTCTTTCTTCCAAGTCTGGTAAAGGTACGACTATCTGTCGATCGAATCTTCCGGGGCGCAGTAGAGCTGAATCCAGTATGTCCGGTCGGTTTGTCGCTGCCATCATTACGATGCCCTCGGTCGTATCAAAACCGTCCATCTCAGAGAGCATCTGGTTTAATGTCTGCTCGCGTTCGTCGTGGCCGCCTCCAAGACCTGCGCCTCGCTTGCGTCCAATCGAATCGATCTCATCTATAAAGATGATCGCAGGGGCCTGCTTGCGAGCAGTCTGGAAGAGGTCTCGAACTCGCGATGCTCCGACTCCAACGAACATCTCCATAAAGTCTGAGCCTGTAACCGAAAGAAAAGGTACACCTGCTTCTCCTGCTACCGCTCGAGCTAAAAGGGTCTTACCCGTTCCAGGAGGGCCTACCAAGAGTATTCCCTTGGGTACGCGTGCTCCTATCTCTTTAAAACGAGAGGCATTCTTTAAAAAGTCAACAACCTCAGTGATCTCTTGTTTGACCCCGGTATAGCCAGCGACATCATCGAAGGTTGTCTTGGGTCTTTCAGAAGAGTAAACCTTTGCCCGTGAGCGTCCAATTGACATTATGCCGCTCATTTGCCCTTGAGCCCGTCGATTTAGAAATACGAAGAGAGCAATTAGTAATAGCACTGGTCCTAGCCAACTAATCAGAAGGCCAATAAGGCTAGATTGCGACGTGGCGAAGCTGAGCGATACTCCCTCGCCTCGAAGCGTCGTGAGGTCGTTGGGGACCGAGGGCGATGGTCCATAGACGCTAAAAGTTGTACCGTCTTTGAATTGCCCAGTAATTTTGCCGGTGGAGTTATCAATCAGCGCCGTTGCAACTTGCTTGGATCCTGCATCTTGTAGGAATGTGGAATACGACAGCGTGGTTGCGGGCGTTGTTTTGAATACGTTCAACGTAAGTACCAAGATTAGGATTACGGCGACGGAAACTCCAACGAGCCACTTCCATGTTTGCTCCTGGCCTCCGGGAACTTTCTTTAGAGGGTTTTGACCCTGTGGCCTCATATCAGGCATTTGTCTGCTCATTACTAACAATCTAGGCGAGTGAGAAAATTATATTGCCCTTGGATCTCGGCGAGCTATTAAAAAGGGGTGATTCAATGGCTTTTGTCCCCTGATTCCATTCTTTTTGTCATTATTTTTCATGTTTGACCTTTAGCATCTTGACCTTAGGGATTCAATTTTGGATCGCTTAGAACCCTCTGAAGGGCCACGAGACTAAAGGGCCAAAAGAGTTCTTGTTAGGATTTGATGGAATGCGCGAAGCCAGTAGTCAAGATAACGGCGAGTTTGTGATCGATGGTCTTTGGGGCGCCCTTGGGTTTTTAGCATTGGCCATCTTCTTGGCGAACCTGTTAGTTCTCATCTATATAGTTGCAACTCATGAAAAGACATCTTTAGCTGGCCTTTCGGTTGGGGATTTGATAACTAGCTCTATTGGAACCTGGAGCGGCTTTTTAGGTGGTGCCTATTTCGTTGCCAAGAGGCGTGGAACCGGATCGCTTAGAAGGGATTACGGTCTTAAATTCAATTTGAAGATCGACCTTCCCATTGGGATCTTGTCCGGGGTTTTATTGCAATTGGTTGTCATACCTTTGCTATACCTGCCGTTAGAGTCAGTGATTCCAAATTTGCAAAATCAGCTCTCCGGGCCGGCCAATCAAATCACTTCATCAGCTCATGGCCTCTCGATAGACACGATTGTTGTTGGACTGATAATTGTTGTCGGTGCTCCGTTTGCTGAGGAAATCTTTTTCCGCGGGCTACTTTTGGGTAGCATCGGCTATAAAACAAGGAAGATGACGGTTTTTGTTGGCAACTTGATTACGGTTGTCTCTTCTGCGATTATTTTCGCACTCGCACACGTGGAGCCTCTGCAAACCTTGGGATTGTTCGCCGTGGGAATAGTGCTAGCGGTCTACAGAATCAAGTTAAAGCGCTTAGGCGCGGGAATAGTGACCCATGCCTCTTTCAATTTGGTCACCTTCATCGCCTTGGTTCACCGTTGAATCCCGTTGGGGCTGCCTAACATGGCGATCTAGAGAAAATCTATGCGCTATTCTCAGATTGATTTCCACCTTATGATAGCCAACTTGATCGTCTCTATCTTTTAGCTTGTTTGAAAATTCATTCAAATTTGCAATAGGGCGTAGGCGGACTTCTTTGTCTTTTGAATTTTTTAGTTAATCGTTGAATTTTTTCTAAAGGTCTGATCACAAGGTGACGATTAATTTTGAAAGCTTTCAGGATCTGATCGCCCTACCGCCATAATGTTACCATTGGAGGCTCCTGTGCTCTGTGAAAACTGCCGTTTAGGCACAACCGTCGAAATCTCTCTCAACATCGGTGGCCATAATGTCACGCTGCGTTCTTGTTCGCATTGTGAAAAGAGAATCTGGAATGCTGATGGCGATAGTGTCGAGGTCTCTGAGGTCCTTACTTTGGCAACGGCACTTCGTCGATAGTTGGGTAATCGATTGACCTTCGGATGACTTCCAATCCCTAAATGATGGTAAGTCAAGGGATTCCCATTCGATAGTCGATCTTAATTAATGACTAAATAGCGACTTTTATCCTTTGGGCTAACTATGAATCGAGATCAAGAATGCGTTTTTGGTTAGGCAGAACTTCTGTTGATAATCTTGTGCCTAAGTCCACCATAGAGCTGCAGTGTTTAGTTTCCGACAAAGTTTTGGGGCGCAGGCATTGGCTTTACTTTAAAGCTCTGGTTATTGAGATGTCCTTTTATCGGTGGGCACTTTTGATAATCTGGTCGAATAGGGGTCAGACAAATGTCGCTAGATCAACGCCTTCGACTTCTAGGGTCGATCTTCATCTTCAGATCCAGCCGCCGGTCTTTAGTGTTGGGGTTAGAAATCCCTGAATAGGGCGTGACTTTGACGTCCTTGTCTCAATATTTGTGGCAAGCCGAACTAAGTTAACTTGAAGGATGTTTTTGGCGGACGCGATTCGCTTTATGTTGGGGCATCCTGAGAGTGAAGGGACATAGGGAGATTCGGCATGTTCGTTGAGACCGATTTGAACGCCGATGGTACTGACGGAACCGACGTTTCACCCCAGAACAGTGCTGAGCCGCCTTCGGAGGGAAGAAGTTCTTCATTCGAACGAATATTGACTTATTTCATAGTTGCTAGTACAGTCGTCTTTTTGATTTGGCAGTATCATCCAAGCCTTTTGTTCTCCAATACCACAACTACCGGTGGCGATACGGGAGCTCATTTTTCAGTTCCGTATTTTTACATCCATCACATTCTCAACCATTTTCGCCTTACCGGTTGGAGCTCTTCGTGGTATGCAGGATATCCACTTTATGTCTTTTATTTCCCCTTGCCAGGGATAATTACAGCCATTTTGAGTTTTATACTCCCCTACGGCGTTGCATTCAAATTGACTACAGCAATTGGCCCTCTCACCCTTCCGATTGCAATCTATTATTTTGCTCGCTCTATGAAGGTTGGCTATCTGCTGTCGGGGCTGACATCAATAATGGCTGTCGCCTACCTATTTGATCGATCATTCACAATCGATGGCGGAAATATCGCATCAACATTAGCTGGTGAGTATTCGTTTGCTATCTCTTTATCTCTGTGTTTTTTCGCCGTTGCCGTCTTGCTTGTTGATCCCGGTTCCACGAAGCGGAGAGTGGCTAGCGGAATCTTGCTTTCGGCGACCTTGCTGGCTCATATCATTCCAGCCGCTTTTGCTGTCGCAATCTTGATTTTTTTGGCAGTAATTAGGAGAAAGCGAAATTTAGTCTTAGGGGCAACCATTTCAATCTTGATAATGATCGGATTGTCGGCCATCTGGGAAATTCCGCTCATCGTGAACTATTCTTTTTCAACGTCAATGGGTTGGTCACGTATTACCACTTATGCCGTGAGCCTTTTCCCTTCAGAGTTGCGCGTCTACATTGCTCTGGCTGTAATTGGATTTGTCGCTTCTCTTTTTCTAAAGATTGAAATAGGTGGCCTCTTTGGGACTGTTGCGGTCACCTCTGCTATTGCTTTCGTCTTTTTCCCGCTAAAAGCCGTTTACAACGGACGTGTCCTTCCGTTTTATGTCCTAGCGATATATATCTTGGCGGCTATTGGCGTCTATGTCATTGTCGAGTTGTTAGCGGCATTATTTGGATGGCGCAAAACCATCTTTCTCCAGCTTCTTCCGGGAGTTCGTTCTTCGATTGGAAGTTCGATAGGGTTGCAGATCCCCACGGCTGCTCGCTATGGGGCCCCCACTGGATCCCAGGATAGCTCCGGCGGTATTTTGTCGGACTATATAGCTCCGGCTCAGAGCATGGCAAGGGCGACTGCTAAAGCTCAAGTAGCCTCAATTCGAAGAGCGCTGTATGTACTTTCGTCGGTATCAATTTTGGCTGTGGTTTTACTCCAACTTGTGGGAAGTCCCCCCTGGTTTCCGATCAAAGTGACCCCTAGCTTTGTTCCGAGCTGGATCAAATGGAACTACACGGGATACGAAGCAAAGGTTGGTTTTAGCGAATATAGAGCATTGATGCTCGAGATGAAGAGCGTCGGTGCTAAGTATGGTTGCGGGCGCGCTATGTGGGAATATAATTCGAACCAAAACGATTTCGGTACTCCAATGGCTCTAATGCTCTTGCCTTATTGGACGAATAATTGTATTGATTCGATGGAGGGCCTATTTTTTGAATCTTCGGCAACGACTCCCTATCACTTTCTAAATCAGTCTGAACTTTCCGCTGCACCTTCGGAGGCGATGGCAGGTCTACCATATTCTGGTATAAATGTTGGCCTTGGAGTGCAGCACCTCCAGTTGCTAGGCGTGCGATACTATATGGCGTTTTCGCCGGCCCTGAAGATAGCGGCCAATGAAAATCCGAATTTGAAACTAATCGCCACACTCCCTGCGATAAGCCCTACCTCTACGACGCCTGTTCTCACTGAGACCTGGAACATCTATGAGGTGAGTCACTCCCAGATTGTCACTCCGCTCACGCAGGCTCCAGTGGTTATGACAGGAGTCACAAATGCGCAGAGTTCTTGGCTACCCCCAGCTTTATTGTATTACCAAAATCCAAGTGAATATTCTGTTGTGAGACTTGCCAGCGGCCCAGCTGGTCTTTTGCGAGTACCTGCCAACAAGACCGTCACCAAGACTTCGCCGCTACCGTCAGTAGTGGTTTCCAACTTAAAAGTGACCAACTCCACGGTTTCCTTTAATGTAAGTAGAACTGGCGTGCCTGTAATTATCAAGGAATCTTATTTTCCTAATTTTAAGGTTTCCGGGGGACTAGGGCCATATAGGGCTGCTCCCAATGAAATGGTCGTCTATCCAACTTCATCTCATGTCACAGTCTCTTACCAAAACAGTGCCGCTGATAATCTCGGAACGATTATATCTTTGATTACCCTAGTGCTGGCTCTTATTGCTGTTGAGCGTAAAAGGATCCTTGCAATCTTTCGCTCATAGTTCGGCTGTTTACCTCCTTTAATTTAATGTTGATATAAAGTTCATCTCAAAGTCATGAATTTTACTATTACGAATAATGGCACCCCCGTTACGAATTTGCATGCTGGTTATCGCTCATAAACGGAGATTATCAACTAGATTCATACTTTCGTGTGTCCACAAATTCATAATGTGGAATGGATCGCAAGTCTTTTTGACTGCGTTTTTTTAGCTAGCGAGGTTTTCTGGTGGATTCGCTTGACAAGATTTTTAAAGCGTACGATGTTCGCGGGTTGGCTCCTGAAGAGTTGACTCCTGAGGTGGCAGAGGCCATCGGTTACGCATTTGGTCAATTTGCTGCATCTGAGCGAATCGTAGTGGGACGAGATATGCGTCCAAGTGGTATTGCTCTAAGCGAGTCATTTATTAGCGGTGCTAATCGAGCTGGCGTTGGTGTGGATGAGATTGGTCTTTGCTCTACGGATATGCTTTATTTTGCTTCTGGTCGACTGAATGAGCCCGGAGTTACCTTTACGGCATCGCATAATCCAGCAGCCTACAACGGGATAAAGATGTGTTTAGCTGGGGCTAAGCCAGTTGGGGAAGCTACAGGCCTTGGCGAAATAAAAGAGAATGCTCGAAGATATTTGAATGGAGAGTTCAAAGAGGTCGCCGACTCAGGTGTCAACGCCTCGATCAATAACAAAGTTGATCTTTTGGAGGAATTTAGCAATCACATTCGTTCGTTCGTTGACGTTAGCAAGCTAGCTCCTCTGCGCATCGTGGCTGATACCGCAAATGGTATGGGTGGCTATGTCGTGCCTTCGGTATTTGGTTCACTACCATTCGACTTGACGATTCTCTACGGTGAATTAGACGGTAACTTTCCAAATCATCCGGCAGACCCAATACAGCCCGAGAACATCGCTGACTTGAAGAATGCGGTTGTCTCTTTGAACGCAGATGTTGGCCTGGCTTTTGATGGTGATGCGGATCGTGTCTTTTTGGTCGATAATAATGCCGCCCCGTTATCTGGCTCACTGACCACTGCCTTGGTTGCAAAGGCGATGCTCGAGAGGTCGCCGGGTTCGACCGTCTTGTACAATCTGATCTGTTCAAAGGCTGTACCGGAAGTGATTATTGAATCAGGTGGAGTCCCGGTTATGACTCGAGTAGGCCACTCCTTTATTAAGGATGTAATGGCTGAGACGGGAGCTGTCTTTGGTGGCGAACACTCTGGCCACTATTATTTTCGGGATAACTATCGAGCTGATTCTGGAATGATTGCGGCTTTGATTATCTTGGAGCAGATCTCTATATCTCAGACGCCGCTATCTGAGCTTCGAAAGCCATTTGAGCGATATTGTGACTCTGGTGAGGTAAATACACGGGTAAGCGATGCCCATGCGGTTATTGCTTTTATCAAAAACGCCTATGATAAGCGTGCTCGTGCCACTGAGATAGACGGCTTGACACTTGATTTTGGCGATTGGTGGTTTAACGTGCGACCATCTAATACCGAACCGCTATTGCGGTTGAATCTTGAGGCGCGAACTCAAGAAGAGGTTGCTTCAAAGTTAGCGGAAGTCTTGGCGGTAATTTCCAAGGCTGATTCAGTGAGGAGTTGAGATGAGTATCTCACAGACGTTGGTATCTCTGGTTGTTTGCCCGGTCGACAAAGGTGAGCTTTGGTATATCGAGAGTGAAAATATTCTCTACAACCCAAGGTCGCAACGCAAATTTAGGATAGAAAGCGATATCCCGATTTTGCTGGTCGATGAATCTGAGATAGTTGATGATAAAGAAGCCGCTCGCCTTGGATCACTTGATCATGTAGTCACCGGTAAAGGCTGAAATCTCCCATTGGGACTTTATATGCGAGTCTTGGAGCCCATTCCCAGGGCGATTGATCGAATTTTTTCAGTTCAATCTCCATGGGCTTTTTGTTTATCCAATTTTGAGATAAATTTGTCTCGCGTCGAATTAGTTTTTGACGCAGCAGCTTTAGAGTGTGTCTTAATTTAAGAGAATTTATGAAAGTGAGCGCTGATCGATGAGCACAGAATGGCCTTATAAGGTTGCCGACTCATTGTCGATGTGGGACGTGACCTCATCACTGCCCGAACAAGTTAGCGCTGCGGCTGCAAGAGTGGCCGAAATTTCGAACCTTCCCGACAAGTCCAAAGTCGAGAATATTGTAGTCTTTGGAATGGGCGGAAGCGGAATCGCAGGCGATGTACTAGTCGCGGCTGCTGGGCCCGTTCTTCCAGTGCCAGCTTCCGTCGTGAAGTCTTATACCACCCCGGCATACATTTCTCCTAGCACTTTGGTCTTTGCAATGTCTTTTTCCGGAGAGACGGAGGAGACTCAAGAAGCAGTGGGTATGGCTGTTGAGATGGGCGCACAAGTCGTAGTTGTTTCGACCGGCGGGGAGCTGGCAGATCTGGCAATGGATACCAACTCCACCTATATCTCTGTTCCTGATTCGATACCTCAACCACGAGCTGCTCTTGGTGCTCTGTCGATTCCACCATTGGCGGTTTTAGATGCGATTGGTCTCTTCCCCGGCGGAAGTTATTGGATTGATCAGACAATCTCCCAACTCTCTCGTCGAAGAGATCAATTGATAGGTAGGAAGTCTCTGGCTGAAGAGATTGCGGAGAGACTCACCTCTAAGCTGACTCTCTTGCACTCTTCTGGATCGGTTGGGTCGGCTGCATCAACACGCTGGCGCGCGCAGATCAATGAAAATGCCAAGGCAATGGCTTTCAGTTCGTTATACCCAGAAAATTGCCACAATGAGTTAGCCGGGTGGGAATCCCTTAGGCCTATGACGAAATCAGATTTGGTAGTCGTTCGGTTGCGCCACGATAACGAGCATCCGCAGGTTTCGAGGCGCTATGAAATCACCAGCGAATTTATCGATCCCAACGTATCTGATTCGTTTGAAGTAAACGCCCAAGGTGAGGGTGAATTGGCTCAATTTTTTGACTTGGCCATTATAGGAGATTTTGTCTCGCTTCACCTAGCGGGTGCCTACGGAGTCGATCCAGGCCCCATAGCAGTGCTCAACGAGCTAAAAGAAAGGCTCAAGGACCCCAGACTCTAGTATAAGGGGTCGATCTTTGTATCTTTATAAGGTTCTTGTCTTTGAGATTTTGATATAGCATTGTCGTTCTAAATAGATGTTTTTGTAGAAAGTGAATCCAGTGAATTTTGATATATCCGACATTAAGCTTGCCGATGCAGGAAAGCAGCGGATCAATTGGGCCGACTCGGAGATGCCTGTTTTGGCATCCATCAGAGAGCGTTTTGCCAAAGAGCAACCGTTTTCTGGCCAAACGGTTGCAGCATGTATGCACATTACAACCGAGACGGCAAATCTTCTTCGAGCTCTAAAAGCGGGTGGTGCAAAGGTCGTAGCATGTGCATCGAATCCACTTTCCACCCAGGATGACGTGGCAGCAAGCCTGGTAAAGCATGATGAGATCTCTATTTTTGCGATCCGCGGCGAAAGTCAAGAAGTCTATGTCTCTCATATCGATTCTGTCTTGGATGAGGTGCCTACAATCACAATGGACGATGGTTGCGATCTTGTGACTCGTCTGCATACCGTTCGAAAAACGAATATTTCACAGGTTATCGGTGGAACGGAAGAGACGACAACGGGTGTGATTCGCCTTCGAGCTATGGAAGTTGATGGAGCACTTGAATTTCCGATAGTTGCCGTGAATGATGCGGATACAAAGCACATGTTTGACAATCGATACGGTACAGGCCAGTCCACACTGGATGGTGTTATTAGGGCGACAAACGTTTTGTTAGCAGGCCAGGTCGTTGTCGTTGCGGGTTATGGTTATTGCGGTAAGGGTGTGGCATCCAGAGCACGAGGCATGGGCGCTCAAGTTGTGGTAACGGAGATCGATCCTATCAAGGCACTAGAAGCCGTAATGGATGGCTTTAGGGTAGAGCCGATGGCTATCGCGGCAAAAGAGGGCGATATCTTTATAACAGTTACAGGCAACAGAGACGTTATAGTTGAGGATCATTTTAGGGTAATGAAAGATGGGGCCATCTTGGCCAATTCTGGCCACTTTGATATTGAGATCGACCTAAAGGCGCTAGAGCGTTTGGCTAGTGGCGAGAGACGTCGCATGGTTAGGCCGATGGTTGAGGAGTTTTTGATCGATGGGGACTCTGGTCCGATAAAGATTCGGGTTCTCGCTGAAGGACGCCTCGTCAACTTGGGAGCAGCAGAGGGCCATCCTGCTGCAGTGATGGATATGAGCTTTGCTAATCAAGCCCTGGCTGCTGAGTGGGTTGTGAAAAACTCACAGACGCTTAAGTCTAAGGTTTACGATGTTCCTCGTGAGATAGACGATGAAGTTGCAAAGCTAAAGCTGGCTTCGATGGGAATTAGCATCGATATCCTGACCGATATTCAGCAGGAATACCTCACTTCGTGGAATCATGCATAATATCATCTAATAGAGTTGTGGCCGGCTAGGTCTGTGGTTGAAAGTCGATGCCAGTCGTAGGCGAAACGATCCACGTAAGCCAACTATTGGTTGGTGATCATGGTGCGGCTTAGGAGTAAGTCCCAGCTTCGTTTGATCCACAGGGGATCTTCGTTAGTCAAAGTTGGTGATCATTCTTTTGATTGATCACCTAGGGCAAGTGTGGGGTCAAAGACCAGGTCAGCTAGTCGGTTACACTCTGAAAGGGTTTGGCCTTTTATATGTTTCCCGATTTGTCATAACTCGAATTTGTGCAGTGACTTGCCAGTGAAATTTGCAACTATTGCAGCTAAAAGAGTAGAGATCGTTTACGCGTTCGACCCTTTTATAAAAGAGCTCTACTTGGCCATAGGATTTTTTGAAATATTTTGAAATCGGTCACCAACTAGGTAAAGGTAGTTGGGCGATTCCGATGAATTTTATCTTCGACTACTACGGTTGAAGATCTACAGCGATTGAGACCGTGGTATTTTACACAGCAACTTGTTTGTCGCGATTTGAAAGGTCCAGCCATTTGGGGTCTTGTAATTCGGTCCAGGTTCCTCGGCTATTTTCCTTGGGTATATTCTATATGTCGTCGAAGATTTCCTAAATTCTCTTGCTAATCAGATTGCTAAACGATATAGATGAGCGAGATTGATTTGACTGTCAAAGACTAAAAGAAGAAGTGCGCAGGGTTATTCTTTTTATTGATCTCTGGAAAGATGGGTTGAACTAATGTGCCGACTTCTTGGATTTGTATGCGAGAGTCCTACACCGATAGGCAAACTTGCTGGGGTAGGGTTCGAGGATTTTGAGAAGCTGTCTTTTCTGCAACATGGCGACGGTTGGGGGATAGCCCAGTTTTTTAATAACGAATTGACCTTTGTGAAGTCGCCGAATTCAGCATTTCGCGATGATGAATTTTTTTCAATGACACGTCATTCGAAAGCAGATATTGGAATCGTGCATTTGAGATGGGCGACGCTAGATCTAGAGATTTCGCCTTCAAACAGCCATCCATTCATCGATGGCAAGGTGGCATTTTGTCATAATGGATCAATTTTTGAATCTGAGAAGATAAAAGATTGGATCGATAGTGATCAGATGAATTTGATCGAAGGAGCTACAGACAGCGAACTCTTTTTTCGATTGATTATGACCTATGCCAAGGCGTTCCCACTAGAACAGGCAATCTGTCGTGCTGCCGAAGGAATCTCTCAATCTTTGTCGTATTCCAGTTTGAATTCGATGTTAGTCACACCAGATTTTCTTTACGTACTCTCGTATTACGATACAAGCCAAATTATGAATGATCTCCCGGACGATTACTATCAGCTTTCCTACCAGGTTTTGCAAGATGCGCTAGTGGTGGCTTCGAGTGGTTGGGTTAGAGAGAACGCCAAGGCGATTGACAATCGTAGATTGATGATTGTCGAGCGTAGCACCATGGCCTTTAGATCTATTCCTCTTTAGGAATTTGCTTTACACGACGCGGTTTATTGGCTAGGTTATTTTTATAATTGAGCCTGTTTTGTCAAAGAGTAATGGGTGTATTTTATTTGATTGACCTTTGTAGCATGATCGATCCGTGATCTTTTTCTTTTGAACTCCCCAGATAGCTCTTTGACGCTATGCAAGGTGATAACTGCGGAGTTGCCTATGACTTAGCGGGTTGGTGGTGCACCCTTTTGTTGTGGGCACGACTTTAAATCTTCTCTAGCTTTGAGGTATGGATCCGTCATTTTTTTCTACTCGCGCTAACAAAGATAAGTCGTGTAGTTAAGATTTTGAAGTTTTGTTAGCCATTGAGATGTAGGTGTTTAGAGTTGCTTTCTTATTCTTGTAGAGACTGTGCCAAGAGCTATGACATTTCAACCTAGGCCTGGCGTTGTGAGTGTGGCGGATTATTCGATCTGAGAAAGAGCGATGTTGGCCGAGGAATTTTTAGGGATGCAAACGATTGGTCTTTGTGGCGATATGATTTTTTGTCTCCCTATACGTCCAGCGCGTCGCTTGGCGCTGCAATAACTCTCGGTGAAGGCATGACGCCGATTATCAAGGAATCCGTAGGATCGGTTTTGAAGCTTGATTATTTGATGCCAACCTTGTCCTTTAAGGATCGGGGTTCTACGGTGCTTGTGAGCCATGCTAAGGCCATCAATGTTCATCGTGCGGCCGCAGATAGCAGTGGTAATGCCGGAGTCTCACTAGCCGCCTACTGTGCAGTGGCAGGTATCGAGTTGGACATATTCCTTCCAGAGGGAACCACAAAGCGTAAAATAAAGCAATTGGATGCTTTTGGGGCGAAAGTTCATGTAATTCAGGGTGATCGCTCGGCGGCATCAGAAGCCGCTATCGACCACGTGGAGAGCCATAAGATCTTTTATGCAAGCCACATCTACAATCCACTTTTTTTCCACGGAACCAAGACCTATCTCTATGAATTGTTCGAACAGCTTGGGGGAAGACTCTGCGAGAATATCTTTATCCCCCTAGGCAATGGCACCTTGCTACTTGGGGTTTCGTTAGGACTTCGTGAGCTAAGGTCCCTAGGTTTGATCGATAGCTCCCCTAGAATCATTGCAGTACAGGCATCAGAGTGTTCGCCAATTGCCAAAAAGTGGAGGGAAGAAAGCTTGACAGAGTCGTCATCTTATCTTTGCGGGGAGAGCGCTGGCTCAAGCATTGCCAGTGGAATTGCGATTACCAATCCGCCTCGTATCGACCAAATAGTGACTGCTGTCATAGAAAGCGGCGGATCTTTCGTGACAGTTGATAATAGCGAGATTCAAGAAGCTAGAGCGGCTCTTGGTAGACGTGGAATAGACGTTGAACCTACAGGTGCAGTGGCATATGCGGGTTCGATTAAATATTTTTCTGTGACTCCAATTGAAGGTGGGGCAGCCATCGCATTGACCGGTGCTGGTTTGAAATCCGATTGAATAGAGTGCTTTGGGAACCTTCCAATAGCTACACCGGATAACAGTTACTCCTTATGATTTGTTTGATCCTTTTAACCTGGTTCGTTGAATGAATGTGTTGTGCTCTATAAAGATTGCGATTTGATTGTCTGATCTCAGTCTTTATAGAGAACCTCATCTCTCACCGCCATAGACCCGCCATAGCGCCATAGACATAGAGGGGCCTTAGCCAACTTGACTCGAGCGCAAAAGCGATGGAGCGATTAGCTCATGATATATCCCATGGTGAGCCAGAATTATTGGCCAGTCGGCCTACTGGTTCTCTCTCTATGGTTTTCGAACAACACAATAAAATATTGTTGTTGGAAAATTATTTGCCATTTGTTTACTTTTGACCTAAGTTGAGAATATTGGCATTTATACATTGGAGTGTTCTTCACTTCTTGACGATGAAACTGTTGAGTGCCAATTAAAGGAGGAAAGTTGGAGACTTCATTTCGAACCAAGAACGCTTTACTTAGTGAGACGGATCGCGATCTCATAGAACAAAAGCTTGATCATCTAAGTCACCTTGCAGACGGTGCAAGTCGAGTAGAGGTAAGTTTCTATGAAGAGAAAAATCCGAGAATAGCTGAGCGAGATATTTGCGAAGTCACGATGCACACAAGGTGGGCAGTAATACGTGCTAAAGGTTCAGGAACTGGACTTATGGAAGCCGCCGACAAAGTGGTTGAAAAACTAGAACATCGAATTGAGAAACTCAAAGGCAAGACCATTGTAAGATCTCATCCTCACCACCGAGCAATCAAGAGCACTGGAGTTGTATTCGATGGTGACGGCGAAGAGGAGATAGCGCTTTTAGGGGGTGCTCGAATCGTCAAAGAGAAGTCGTTTAGCATTCCTCCAATGCGACCAGAAGATGCAGCACTTCAAATGCAGCTGCTCTCGCACGACTTTTATTTCTTTACCAATGACGAGACTGGCCGACCCGCTATCGTCTATCAGCGCGAAGATGGCCATGTCGGTTTGATAGATGCTAAAGGCTCCTGATGTGATGATTGGCCGTTGATACCTCTAAATAGGCATTGAGCTCTTTAGGGAGGGGAACCTGTTGCAAGAATAGCGCCCCAGTTATTGTCGGCTAAGCGTTGCGTCGGAAACCATTATTTGGCGAGAGTCGCTTTAGGATTACAGGGTCATTTCGGTATGATTTTCATGATTAATTCGAACTCGGTGATTTTGATCCAACTTTGATTCTTGTGATTTTTGACGGGAGATGAATACATTGCCAGTGAAGTCTGGTCGTGGTTCATCTCCTTATCTTTTGGAGTCAGGAGATATTCACTAAAACCTAACGCTTTGCCAACTTTTTGACGGAATTAGGTTTCACCACCTCAAAATCCCAACGCGGTGATCCTCCTGACTTTTGTAGTAGCGGTCCGCTGAGGAGGATGCAGAATCTCCATAGAATGCCTCTGATCCACAAGTTGGGGCAATGCCTGAAGGCTTTCGTGGCCAACTACGACCCATCACATTTTTTGTATTGTTTTACCGGTTGAGCTTTGAGGTGAAGTCGAAATGGTTTGGAGATCGGATTTAGCGATTTGACCTCAATTGAACTGATGGTGGATAAAGGCGAGGAATCTTTAAGTTTGGAAATCTATCGAGATGCCATTACCGGATGATTTTGCATGTATTGAAACCTCCGCTCCGAAATACATATACATTAATATGCACCTCTTTTGTTTTCGCTCTCCAGACGCCTTTGCGTGTTCTGCCCCATCCACGGGGACAGAACTAGGGCGAGTCGGTGGTTGCACACCTCCCACGTCCAACTCGCGTTGTCGTGGTATCCTTGGAGTCCTGCCGTGAGCGCTAGCCTTGGCATCTTCGAGGATGTTCCGGCTTTCCATTTAGCGTAGGAACCTCGCGTCAAGAATCTTTCTCACTTCCGTGTAGGGAGTGAACCGGTCGATCTGGTGATCTTGGATCCTTGATTTGATGTTCATGGAGGCTACGTGATCTGCATCGCCCTGCCAATTGCAATCCCAATAAGGGTTACGACAGTGAAACACATCCCCGCTTCGGTTGTCGAAAGAGACATACCCACACGTTGGATTAGGAGATGTTTGGCTGGTGTAGGCCGCGTTGACCGTTTTAATGCCGGAACCTCCGACATGCGCATGTACCATAATGCGTTCTTGGTTCTCGTCCCTTGCCCACGATGAGCAGAGTCGAGATATCTTCTTAGACTTAGCCTTACCCCCTAGGTGAGACAGATCTTCGGTGATGATTTCTTTTGGCCGTTGTGATGGATGTTGGGGAGCTCGTCCATTAGCTCTGGTGCGATTGCCCTCTCCGTAGACCACTTCTTTGATTGCAGCGCCCGAAATTGTCTGTAGTTGTGCCTTTGCACGCCTGAGTCGAGCTTTTTGTTTCTTGGTCCCTAGGTTATTTCGTGAGATGTGCTTGGTTCTTCTGGAGCCAGCATCTCTCTTTGATAGAGCGTGAAGTTTGTTCCTTGCCTTGGCGGTCTTATGCCTGCGCTTAGTCATGGAACTAAGCGCTCGGCCATACTCGTCGCCATGATGAACTCCCGAGTCATCAGTGCAGACCTCGGTGATTCCCCAGTCGAGCGATACAGCGGGGCCGGTGGCCTTGGCTAGAGCTGCAACGTCGTAGCTAACGTGAATGAAGGCCCGCTTGTTCTCTTCATCAAGTACGACCCTGACATTCCCCGACACACGAGAAATGCCAGACAGGGGTAGCGAGATGCGTTTGTTGCGAGTTGAGCTGACAACTTTGACATAGCGTCTGGTCTTGCCTTTAGCTGTGTCGTTGTCGACCACTGAATACAAGGTAGAGTCCAAAGACATAGAGTGAGACTTGATAACGGTTGGCCAGCTACCATCGAGTGCATCTCGAATGACGCGATGTAAGTACGAGGCTATCTTTGCACCCGTTTCGGGGGAGGTAGTCACAGTGGAGATCTCTGGCACGCCGCCACCCATGATTTGGCCAATAGCCGAGTATCTCGTTAGACAAGCATAGGCATAATGCCTCTCATCTTCGTCTGTGAAGCGTCTCCACACCCTTGCCTTGACGTTAGCTCTTACAAAGCAGGACTCGATGTGGCGAATACAGGTATCCACGGCGTCAAAGGCAGCTTGGTCTACCAAATGGACGTTGATGCCCTCTGGGTATAAGCCCTGTGCCTTTGCATAGTCACGAAAGCTTTTGCTTCTATCAAGCAGCCTCCATAGGCTAGTCTGGCGCAGATGAGCTACAAAGACGCGCTTTGCGTCGCTATAGTGCCCAATCACAGAGCGCGTCTCGTCATACTTGTTCTTGTTCAGTGGCAACGTGGCTAGACGTACCGTGCGCTTCATAATGCTAACCATAGAGTGAGGCTCGGAGATCGGATCATGGAGTTACCTCTTTGGCCACCTCTTGAAGCCGTTCCATAACCTTTTTGTTTTTATGGTTACGCGATCCATATAGCCAGCCCGAGAAGACGGTTACGATTTCAATGACATCGTTTGTCAGATCTTCTTCAAAGGTTGAATCCTCGCTAGCGTTGATAATGATTACTTCGACTCCAAAATGCTCACAAAGAGACAAAACAAGCTCTGACCCAAAACGAAGCAGTCTGTCCTTGTGACTGAGCACCAGCCGCCCAACCTCGCCGGAGCAAATCCAAGAGATAAGCACTTTTAGTCCACGCTTATGGTAGTTGAGTCCTGACCCTACATCGGAGATGACCTCATAGCTCCACCCGTTTGCGGCGCAATAGCTCTCTAGGAGAGCCACCTGGCGAACCAAGTCGTCTTTTTGAGCGTTGGTTGACACGCGGGCATAGGCGATGGTAGCTCTGGTGGATGGAGCTTTATGAGGAACAATAGCACGAAGCTTAGATAGGTCATAACGCCTTCTGCCTCCTTGTGTGCGTATAGGAGGATCGATACGTCCTTCTGCTTGTCATCTCCGTAGCGTCATGGGGTGTACCCCAAGCTCCTGTGCTGGCACCCCAATAGGCACTAACCTCGTCATATAGGCATTATAGTAAACTTCGTTTAAGAGTGCTCAGCTGGAGAGTAGCAGTAGCGAGCCCCACGGATAAATCGCGGGATTCCTGGCTCAGGCAGCCTGAGTACCCAGCGGACACCCAAGGTCTTATGTCATCAACACCAGCCGGGTTGAAACCAGCCCGGACGACCATCACAGCCGCAGGATTCTTGTCCCTTGAAGTGACCAACCCGCAGACGTCGTAGGAATAGGTTCTTTGGGACATTGGCAGGTAAGTAAGTGCATGGTTCTCGAACCGTACCTGGAGCAATCCATCATCGTCCATCTTGGTTCGACGGGTTGAAGATCTCGACAGTCTTTCTTAGTCATAAACACAAGTACACTCTTAGCCGAGCCTATGGCAGCATCCGCTGCCTTCTCAGCCATGGTTGTCTTAGCGAGGAATTTCGCTTTGATGTCTTCCAAGCCAAGTCGGTCTTGATCCATCACAACCGACTAGGCGCAGTTGCGTGAGTCATCTTGTTGTTGTCGAGTAGCGCTGCGATAAGTCTTGGCGGCATCCCTCGTGGCCTGTCGGTAGTCGTTAAAAGCTTGTTGTCCTCGGCCGGGTTTGCGTTGAGTCATCTGGCGTTGATAGCGAGTGAGACGGACTTAGGCTGATTTGCCTCTTTCAGGGCGGGAAAAGTCGTAGGTGTCGTCGGTTGTGGTGGCTATCTCCTTCACTCCCTAGTCAATCCCGATGACCGCTCCGTTCTTGGGGAGTGGCTCGCGTTTCACCGAGACAACGAAGCTCGTCCACCAATCACCGATTGCGTCTTGAAAAGATCCGTACCGAAGACGGCTCAGATGACAAGGGATACGATCAAACTGGGTGGACATTAATACCGCTAGCTAGCTAGAGTCGCCAAGAAACTCTTTTCTTGTGACACATCTTTGTTGTTTATCTGGTGGTCGGGTTTGTTCTACTCAATTTGTTCTGCTCAAGGAGGAAGAATCCACTTTTTATATAGTTGAGCGATGTGAGGAAGTGGTGACGAGACTTGAACTTGGGCATTCCCCGGCGTTGTTTGATCGGTAGAGGATCCTAGATGTCTCTGAGTGCCTTTGACCTAGCACTTGCTAAGCCTCAGATGGTCTGTTGTTGTGTAACCGAGGAAGTATTTGCCAGCCACTCATTATCGTTAGGCCACTGGGTGAGGTCGTTAGCTAATTTAGCTGGCCCGCAGGCAGTGTTGTTTTCGGGAGTAGATTGCCTAAAGGATGCTTTGGACTCTTCAACACTACGATTCCAGACGCAATCGGACATGAGTCCCATGTCGCTCGCAATCTCTACTCAGCCTCAACAGCACGGGTAAGCGGTAGTTGTAACCAAGCGTGAACGAACTCATGTTTGTGAGATAGCACATGGCTGTATCCTTTTCTCACATGGAGATCAAATCCAATAACACCCAATAACAATCCAATCACAAAATTGTCTAGCGCTGTACCTGTCAAGTTGCATGGTGTCCCAAGTACTTAAAGATCGGTTATCACCGACGATCCAAAGTACGGCTCCATCGACACTCGGCTCAAGGAAATCATTACCCAGGTGTGCCTCCCGCGAGGGGCCGAGTTGATTGAAGTTGAGATCATTTCCGATCACGTCCACCTTATCGTAGGTATCGATCCCCAATATGGCATCTCTCGTATCGTCAAAGAAGGTTAAGGGTCGGTCGTCTCGGATGTCGCGTGATGAGTTTCCACGTCTTGACTACAAACTCCCGACACTGTGGACAAACTCATACTTCGTCGCTACAGTCGGCGGTGCTCCGCTAGAAATCATCAAGCAATATTTGGCTAATCAGCGTAACGTTTGAGTGGGGGTCTCAGGGCTTCGCCCTAGTAGGGCTCTACATACCCAGAGCCAAAGCCAGGGGCATTCTGCCCCACACCCCATTCCGGTAAACAGTGATTTTGCATAGTAATGCTGTTTTGCGAGGTACAAAGGTGAAACAATTGGTCAATCGTTACTACGATTGATAGAGATGAGTGTATTTTCTAAAGTATTGCGCGCGGGTGAAGGCAAAAAGGTCAAGAGACTAGCCGAGATCGTTCCCTACGTAAACGACTTTGAAGCTGAGATATCGAAACTCAGTGATAGTGAGCTGATGGGTAAGACGGACCAATTCAAGGCCCGCTTTGCCGAAGGCGAAGGCCTAGACGACATGATGGTTGAAGCCTTTGCTGTAGTGCGCGAAGCTGCAATGCGAACAATTGGTCAACGTCATTACGACGTGCAATTGATGGGTGGCATGGCACTGCACTTTGGTTGGATCGCCGAGATGCGAACTGGAGAGGGCAAGACTTTAGTCTCGACTTTGCCAGTTTATTTGAATGCACTTGCTGGCGAAGGGGTCCATGTCGTTACAGTTAACGATTATTTGGCCCAGCGCGACTCCGAGTGGATGTCGAGGGTCTATAACTTTCTTGGGCTCAGTGTCGGGCTCATTCTGCCGACTATGGACAATCCAAGTGTTCGCAAAAATGCATATCAGCGCGATATTACCTACGGCACCAATACCGAATTTGGCTTCGATTATCTGAGAGATAATATGGCCAAGTCGGTCGATGAAATGGTTCAGCGAGGCCATTCCTATGCGATCATCGACGAGGTTGACTCGATTTTGATAGATGAGGCCAGAACACCACTCATTATCGCTGGCCCAACCGGGCAGCCCGCAAAGATTTACTATGAATTTGCGTCAATAGTTCGTACCTTGAGATCTTCTATCGACTATGAAGTTGACGAGGAGAAAAAGATCGTCTTTCCTACCGAGGCCGGTATTGACAAGGTTGAAAGAGCCTTGGCGATTGAAAATCTCTATGATCCCACTGCAACTGCCTTTCTACATCAGCTCAATCAAGCCCTAAGGGCTAAAGAACTATTTAAACGTGATCGCGATTACATCGTTGACACGGGTGAAGTCAAGATTGTCGATGAATTCACTGGGCGAATTCTAGAAGGTCGACGTTGGTCTGAGGGACTTCATCAAGCAGTAGAGGCAAAAGAGCGGGTGAAGATCAAAGAAGAGAACCACACCTGGGCGACAGTTACCTTGCAGAACTATTTCAGGATGTATGAGAAACTCTCTGGAATGACAGGTACGGCAGAGACTGAGGCTGCCGAATTCGCCTCCACCTATGGCCTTCCAGTAGTTCCGATTCCGACAAATCAGCCCCTTGTGAGGATGGATAACGCCGACTTGGTCTACAAGAGTGAAGATGCCAAGTTTCAGGCGGTGGTCGAAGATATTGCTGTGCGCTTCGAACTTGGACAGCCCATATTGGTCGGTACGGCGTCGGTTGCAAAATCAGAGATTTTGTCCAAGTATCTAGAGCGAAAAGGTATCCCTCACAAAGTTCTAAACGCTAAGGCTCATGAGCAAGAAGCTGAGATTGTAGCTCAAGCGGGCCGCTTGGGCGCAGTTACAGTCGCGACAAATATGGCTGGTCGAGGCGTAGATATTCTTTTGGGCGGGAACCCGGAGCTTTTGACGAATTCTGAGTTGACTTCGCGAGGTCTCAGCGTCCAAGATCCTGACTACTCTAGCGTTCGAGTCGAGTTGTTGGAGAAGTATAAAGACCTATGTCGTAGTGAAGGTGAACGCGTTCGCGAGTTAGGCGGATTATACGTACTTGGCTCTGAGCGACACGAGTCTCGACGCATAGATAATCAGCTTCGAGGTCGATCTGGACGGCAGGGCGATCCTGGCGAGAGTCGATTCTTTCTCTCTTTAGAAGATGACTTGATGCGTCTTTTCGCGACAGGTGCGGTTTCGGCGATTTTAGAGAGAACTTTCCCTGATGATCTTCCAATTGAGAACCGCATGGTCTCACGTGCGATCGAGAAGGCTCAGACAACCGTTGAAGGTCGCAATGCTGAGATTAGGAAAGAAGTCCTCAAGTACGACGAGGTCCTAAACGAGCAACGTAAGGTCGTATACGAGAGGCGCTATGATGTCTTAAACGGCCGCGACCTCAAAGAGAGCACAATGGAGATTCTAGAAGACAATCTGGATCGAATCGTAAATGCAAACTGTGTTAGCGACTTCATAGAGAATTGGGACTTAGACCATCTGATATTGGATGCGACCGCGATCTACCCAACTGGTTTTCACTCAGAGGATTTGAAAGAGGCGATTTCAAAGGATCAGATCATAGAGAGTCTTTTGACTGAAGCTGAAGAATATTATGAAGATCGCGAACAAAGGATCCCCGGCGGCTCGGAGACCATGCGGGCAGTTGAACGAGAGGTAATGCTCAGCGTCATCGACACCAAGTGGCGAGAGCACTTGGCGGAGATGGACTACCTTCGTGAGGGAATCAATCTCCGTGCCATGGGACAACAAGACCCATTGGTGGCCTGGCAACGAGAGGGCTTTGAACTCTTTGGAAAGCTGATGTCACAGATGGATTCCGACTATTTGACCTTTGTGATGCATGTAGAGGTGATGGCTCCTTCGATTGGATTGCCAGTTGGTACCGATCTGGCCGCAGCATTTTACCAGAGCCCACAAGGCGACATCGCTGACCTGGGTTCTAACGGTCAAAGATCTGCTATGGACGCCTTTGCGGTACCGGGAAATTCTGAGATTGCTCAAGACGAACCGACAGCAATAGGTCGAAATGACAAGTGTTGGTGCGGTAGTGGCCGCAAGTTCAAGCACTGCCATGGTCAAAATAGCGACTAAGTTGTTGTATTGGACCTTCTCCTAAATATTTAGGGAGGAAGGAAAGTTCTATCGTCTACCTGGGTGGTTTTGAGAGTTGCGATCTTATTCAGACGAACTTGAAGCTGTAACTAAAAGGGTGGAGGATGCCAAAGGCTACCTGAAGCTCGATTCGGCAATTGCCCGAACTGCAGAGATTGAGCCTCAGATTTCTGCGCCAGATCTTTGGGATGATCTAGCTATGGCTAGAAAACTTACCGGAGAATATAACGCACTTCGAGAGGACATAGCTCAGGTCGATAGATTGTGGGATATGGTCTTAGAAGTTCGAGCCATAGAGGAACTTTTGGGCGACGAGGATGATCAAAATCTTGCGCAAGAGCGACGATCCACCTTGGATTCACTCATAAGTTTGCTTAGTGAATTAGAGCTACGGGCTCTGTTCTCAGGTGAGGACGACGAGAGCGATGCGATATTAGAGATAAAGCCAAGGGCTGGAGGAACTGACGCCCAAGACTGGGCAGAGATGCTACTTAGGATGTATCAACGCTGGGCCGACCAAAGTGGATTCGAAGTTGAAGTCGAAGATATATCCCCAGGACAAGAGGCGGGAATTCAATCGGCTACTCTATTGGTCAAAGGGCGTTATGCACATGGAATGCTCCAGAGCGAGCGGGGCGTGCACAGATTGGTAAGAATGTCGCCCTTCAATTCCAAGCATTCGAGGGAGACTTCGTTTGCATTAGTTCAAGTCTTTCCGCTTACAGATGCGGCCATTGACGTCAAAATCGACGACAAAGACCTGCGAATCGATACATTTAGATCATCGGGTGCCGGTGGTCAGCACGTCAACGTTACGGATTCTGCAGTGAGAATTACCCACTTACCAACGAATATCGTCGTCTCATGTCAAAATGAACGGTCGCAGTTGCAAAACAAGGCGAAAGCCCTTCAGGTTCTAGCCGCAAAGCTTATCGATCGTGAAAAGGAAGAGCAACGGGTTGCCCGCGAGGTATTGGCTGGCTCAACGAGTGAGATGGGCTGGGGCAATCAAATTCGATCTTATTTTATGGCCCCATATCAACTGGTAAAGGATCTTCGGACTCTTACCGAGACCGGAAATGTGGATTCCGTTATGAATGGAGAGATATCTTTCTTTATGGAATCTTATCTTCGTTGGAGCAAGGCTAGATCTTGATTCAACGTATCCTCTATGTTTTTAACAATTGAATACCAAAGACGTAAGTGAGCGGTTCAAATGATCAAAGTTGACAGAGTTATGAAGTCTTATCAGACTGGGCAATTTGCTCTGCGTGACTGCTCTTTAGAGGTGCAGCGTGGGGAGTTTGTCTTTTTAGTCGGACCATCAGGGTCGGGAAAATCTTCTTTGTTGCGTCTGATGCTGCGTGAAGAGCGTCCAGATTCCGGCCATATTTTTGTGGCAGGTAAGGACCTTGCTTTGATGCCCGATTGGAAGGTGCCATTTTTTAGGCGCAACATAGGTGCTATCTTTCAGGACTTTCGCCTTCTCCCAAATAAGACGGTCTTTGAAAATGTCGCGTTTGCTCTCGAAGTAACAGGAAAGCCAAAGAAGGCGATCGCGACGCAGGTACCTCAAATGCTTGAGTTGGTCGGCCTTGACGACAAGGGAACGCGCCTTCCTAATGAACTTTCAGGCGGGGAGCAGCAGCGAGTTGCCATTGCCCGCGCGTTTATCAATAAGCCTCTAATATTGTTAGCTGACGAGCCAACAGGTAATCTCGATCCTGACACCTCGTGGGGCGTAATGCGGCTACTAGAACGGATTAACCGAACAGGCACAACTGTCTTAATGGCGACTCACGACGTCGGAATCGTTGATTCGATGAGACGTCGGGTTATTGAGTTAGACCACGGAGTTATCACCCGCGATCAGGTTCGTGGTGTCTATGGAATTGGTTCCTAGCTGCTTTAGCTAGAGATGAAGAGGTAGTTGAGTTGGCATATTCAGTGGACTATGTGGTCAGAGAGACCGCATCAAATCTATGGCGAAACAGACTTATGAGTCTTGCCGCCGTGCTCACCATTGCGGTTTCGTTGGCTCTCGTAGGGTCGGCGCTATTGATAAAGCAGGGGGTAAGTGTAGCCACGAGCCAGTGGCAAGGTGGTACACAGTTGCTAATCTTTCTTGAGCCAAATGCCACCAAGGCACAAACTTCGGCGATCAATGACCAACTAAAAGCTAGTTCCGCCGTGAAGAGTTATTTTTATGTCAATCAAGCGGCTTCGTATGTGGAGTTCAAGCGACTTGAGGCGAATCAGCCTGACTTCTTATCCTCAGTGACACAAAAGGATATTCCGCCGTCTTTTAGGGTGGCACTAAAGGATCCAGCGGAGGCTGCTGCCGTTGGTGGTATCTTCAATGCCCAAGCAGGTGTAATGAAAGTTCAGTACAATCGAGCGGCGATCAACACTATGTTGAAGATCTCATCGATTGCACAAGTTGTAATTCTGGGCTTGGCTACCATCTTGTTGCTTTCGGCATCAGTACTTATCTTAAATGTCATACGCGTTGCTATCTTTTCACGTAGACGTGAAGTCACGGTCATGAAATTGGTAGGGGCTACGAATATGTTTATTCGAATTCCATTTATGCTCGAAGGCCTGATTCAGGGCTTAGCAGGTGCGATAGTCGCGGGATTGGCTGTTTTGGGAGTTAGAAGCCTCTTTGGCTATATCATTCACCACTTTAAAGCCCAGTTGTTGTCTTCGTTTGTACTTTCCAATCATGATGTGCTATTCACCGAATTATTCGTATTGGCAATTGGAACGGTGGTTGGAGCCCTCGGTTCGTTGCTCGCTGTTCGACGCTATCTAGATATTTAGTACTTTTATTGCAGTTCGATCTGCTATTTTTCACTAAGATTCACTAAATCCGCTGTCGATCCAATGACCCTAATTGTGGTGACAAACGCGTTCACCACAGGTGACCTAAGACAAGGACGTTGCTTTTTTGATTCGCCCTGGGCCAGGTGGGTTAATTTTGCCAATTTGGGAAGAGATCTATATCGTGATCACTGTGGCGACCTCGTAAAGAGTAGAGGTAGCGTTTGGTTGCTTTGATCGAAGAGGGCTCTGGAGATATTAGCGTCGTCTCGCTGGAACTGATATATTTGCACTGCAAGCGATCGATTTGGGGTAGATGGCCCCATTTGAGCCGGAGGTATATTTGTCCAAACTATCTTCAAGCCAAAGGACGATCTCTGGCGTCAAGGATTATTACTTTGGCGGTGCAGGAAGCCAGGAGACGCTGCGCAAGAATATTAGAGCTTTTGAAAAGATCACAATGGTTCCGCGTGTACTCAACCACCTAGAGGCACCAGACTTGAGCGTAGAGGTCTTTGGAAAGAGGGCACCACTGCCGATCTTTATAGCGCCCATGGCATATCTCTCACTCTTAGAATTGGAAGGCGAGGCGATCTTTGCTCGTAGGGCTGCTAAGTCTGGCGTATCGTTTGTCTTGTCCACCCGCAGTGCAATGCCCCTTGAAGAAGTAGCTTCGATCTTTCATGCGAATCTCCCAACCACACAGGCAAGTGCACCTCGGCCGCTTCTTTTATTGCAAGTATATGTTATGAAGGATCGCGCTATTACCTATTCATTGATGAATCGCGCGGTTGAAAATGGTTTTGATGGCTTTGTCCTCACGGTAGATTCTCCCGTAATTGGTCTACGCCGAGGTGATAGAAGCAATCATTTCGAGGTACCTCTCAAGTGGCAAAATGCTAACTTCATCCAAGAACTTTCGACTTCTGCCAAAGTGTTTACTCCTAGCGACTTTGGACGAGGCGTCTCTGGAACGAACTATGAGGCGCTAGTGCAGGATCCCACTTTTAGTTGGGACGATTTAGGCGAATTTTCATCCATGGCCGGTGGTCTTCCATTTGCGATGAAGGGTGTTTTGGATCCTAGGGATGTCGCTAGGGCGCTTACCCATTGTGATGACGTAATACTTTCTAACCATGGCGGTCGCCAGTTGGATGGCTCAATAACGGCTATTCAAGCCCTGTACCGTATCTCTAAGGGAGGAACAAAGTTCCAGGGTAACTTGATAGTCGATGGCGGGGTGGATTCCGGTGCTGACGTATTGAGGTCGCTTGGTTTAGGAGGGGCATCTGTGATGGTTGGACGCTATTTCGCAAGAGGACTCTTTGGCGGAGGTGATGCCGGTTTGAAGGCGGCAGTTAATACTTTGATTGAAGAGACGAAAATCTCCATGGCTCTTCTGGGTGCGGCCTCGATCGATAAGATAGATTCTGACGCCTTTGTGGTACCTGTCGACTTTTAGAGATAATGACCCAACTTGGACCCAGGTTGATTTGGGATAAGCTTTAATTCCAGTGCAGAAGAGACCAGTTGGAATTTTTGATAGCGGATTTGGGGGACTAACGGTACTCAAGGCTATCGTCGACCTTATGCCATATGAGGATATTGTTTATTTTGGCGATAGCGCTAGGTATCCATATGGTCCAAAATCCAAGGGTGAGGTGACTTCTTTCTCGCTTCAAATAGTTAAGTACCTCAAAGATCTCTACGACGTAAAGATGGTAGTGGTCGCTTGCAATACCGCTAGCGCGTTTGCACTTGCGGAGTTAGAGAGAGCCTTCGATGGTCCTATCGTTGGTATGATCGAACCGGGTGCTAGGTCGTTGGTTTCCTCTGCAGACGGAGATTCGATTGGAGTAATTGGTACCCTTGGCACCATCTCCTCGGGGGCCTATCAGGAGCGTATTGCTCAATTAGCTCCGCAAAAGCATTTGACGTGTGCTGCGACTCCTGGTTTTGTAGAGTTCGTAGAGCGAGGCGAAGTCAATTCAGAGCAACTAGTTGTTTTGGCTGAGCGACTCCTGCGACCGATCATTGATCGAAAGGTCGAGTCGCTTCTCCTTGGATGTACCCACTATCCCTTTATAGCTCGAGTAATTTCTCAGGTAGTTGGAGAGGAGACCATATTGGTTTCCTCTTCGGAAGAGACGGCTTTTCAGGTACGCCGTGATCTGATCGATGGAGGCATAGACGAAAAAGACGATAGTTTCGGTCTGATCAGATGCATTACTTCAGGCGACGCTCAAGACTTTCGTCGTATTGGCAAATTACTTTTGGACATAGATTTTGAAGACATTATTTCACATTCATTTGAGAGTGACAATCCTTGACTTTGCTTTCTGGTGAGTCATGGGTACGACCTCAGCTCTATTCTAGGCCGAAGGCCCTGACGTGATGGCAATCTATGGCTTAGGTCGGGGCAAGATAGCGTGGGCGGCAAATGATTTTTGCTTTTGGACGGAGTGGCTATAGGAAGCTATTAAATTAAGTCCGCTAACCTCGGCGGCCACGGAGAGATTTCTGCATAGTTACGATGGGATCGTTATTATGGTTGAGTATGAGATTGTCCATCTCATCAATAACCATTTGATGATGGATGGAATTTAGCAGTTGCCCACAAGGAGAATCAGTGCCCCGCTTTCAAGACCGCGCTTTGGATGAGCTAAGACCGTCATTGATCGAGCGTGACTTTACGCAGATGGCTTTAGGGTCAGCCCTGATCTCTGTCGGAAAGACCAAAGTTTTATGTACTGCTTCAATGGAGGATCGAGCTCCCGCATGGCTTCGAGGAAGTGGAAAGGGTTGGGTCACGGCGGAATATTCGCTATTGCCCGGTTCGACTCCTGAACGAAGTGGCCGTGAGGCCTCAAAAGGAAAGCAATCTGGAAGAACGCTGGAGATCCAACGACTAATTGGGCGGAGTTTGCGATCGGTGGTTGACATGAGTGCTATTCCGGAGATTCAGCTTGTTGTTGATTGCGATGTGCTTCAGGCGGACGGTGGCACTCGAACGGCATCGATCGTTGGCGGCTTTGTGGCACTCTCGGATGCGATAAATCGACTCATTGACATGAATAGGATTTCAAAGCGTGCATTGATTGGTCAATGCGCTGCCGTATCGGTTGGAATCGTTGATGAAATTGCGATGCTTGATCTGGACTACTCAGAAGATGTTAGGGCTGATGTCGATATGAATGTGGTTATGACCAGCGACGGTAAATTTGTTGAAGTTCAAGGGACCGGCGAGCGAACTACCTACTCCAAGAGTCAGTTGGATGACATGTTGTCCTTAGCTGAGCATGGTATCTCGTATTTGATGGATCTGCAGAATGCAGTATTATCTGATCCTCCCAAGCCGAGATCTAAATGATCGATCGGATAATTTTAGCCTCTGGAAACCAAGGAAAACAGAGGGAGATTAGTGAGATATTAAGTCCTTTAGGTATCTTCGTCGAGACGATTGATGGTGCATTGGAGATGCCGGAAGAAACCGGTACCACATTAAGTGAAAATGCTATTATAAAAGCTCGTTTTGGAAAGGAAGTCTCTGGTTTGCCGTCTTTAGGCGACGATTCGGGCCTCTTTGTTGAAGCGCTAAATGGTGAACCAGGGATATTTTCGGCTCGATATTCGGGCGAATTTGCTAACGATGAGACAAATAGGATGAAATTGTTAGGTGAGCTTGCCTCCATGGGGATTGATCGCTCTCCTGCCTATTTCATGTGCGCAATGGCGTTGGTTGGTGTGGACTCGATCGATGAGCCAATTGTTTGTCTAGGCAAAGTGGAGGGGTACGTAACCAATTTCGTTAAAGGCCATGACGGATTTGGTTACGATCCAATATTCATTCCCAGCGAGGGTGATGGCAGAACATTCGCAGAGATGGCTCATTTGGAAAAAAATGCGATCTCACACAGGGGCCGAGCTTTGTCGGAGCTCTATGGGGTGATTTCAAAGCTGAACTCTATCTGATTGAATTACTTCCTTTGACGGATACTCCCAGGTTGTTATTGGCCTCATTGGATCAATTGATAGGTCGTCCGAAGGCATAGATTAGAGTCGTTAGCTCTAAGATACTCTCGAGAACTAGGTCCGCTCCCGCACTTAGGAGGTCGCCAGAGGAGTGCGCGCCAGAGAGCACGCCGATCGTCAGTCCTACACCGGCTGCCCGACCGGATTTAATGTCGCTTGCCGTATCTCCCACAACAAGGATATTTTGTGAGCTCGATACGCCTGTGGTTTTCATGGCTAGCTCGATCATATCGGGTTCGGGCCGACCTTTTACCTCTTGCGTGGGACAAATAGCAGCATCTATCTTGTTGGTCCAACCTAGTCCATCGATCAGTAGATCCTGAATTGATTTATCGAAACCCGTGGTCAATGCGATTTTAATCATTCTTGCTCGCAATGTTGAAAATAGCTCACTTGCCCCTGGGACCTCTTTGGCCCCTTTTTCAGCGATCATTTGTTTGTAGTTATCTTCGAATTTGTTATTGGCTAATAGCGCGAGTGATTCATCATTAAATATCTGACGAAAGGCGATTATTTTGGATTGACCCATGGTGTCACGCACCTGCTGCATGGTAGAGTCGAATGCCTCAGATCCGGTTGGAATGCCCATTTCAACCGCGGTGTTTCTAAACGCCCCAAGGACAAGACCTCCATCGCATATCGTGGTGCCGGCCATGTCGGAGACGACTAGTTCAGCTTCGAAGATTCGTTCTTCTAGTGTTCGGAGATTTATATCGTTTCCAAATATCATCTTTGGGTAGGATCGAACTTCAGATGGTGTCACCATTGAGTTACCTTTCCTGGTTATGGTGGATAAATTATTAGATTTTGCTATTTTGTATTGTTTTTAGGTAGGTGATAATGACACCGATTCTTTAGCTCATTTTCTCTCGGTGCGTCATTTGATCCATGAGACGATCTCGTCGGCAATCGCTAGAGAAAGGTTAGTTCTTCTCGGCAAACCCCTGAAACCGATAGGAATGCTCTGACGTGCCAATGCGACGCAGTCTCGCAGGGGATCTTGGGTACACGAATAGACGCCCTCCCAAATAGCTCCGCTATAGAGTTTTCCCGCGGTGATCAAGGGGGACAAGCTACCACTAATGTACTCTGTCATAGTGACGTCGATTCTGAATTCATCTTGAGGATCTTTGTTGTCGGTCGTTCTTAGAAAGACGGAACTATCGGCGGGTCGTCTTGATGAAAGTTGTAGATCGTATCTCATTTCGGATGAGGCGTCCTGGGGAGGGTCCTTCACGGGGCAGGTGTTCGAAGAATGGGTAATATGATGTGCCAGGGCTTCTCTGTCGATTATTACTGCTCCAACTGTCGCTTTGATGCGCTGTCGCTTTAGTCCAACCGCCCGACTGATCCGAAGGCTCGTTTTTTTTGGAGCCGTATGGCGAGCTAGAAAGCTGCCGTAGTTTTCTCTTGGTGTTGCGCTTACGATGTGAAACTCTTCTTGGATACCATCTGGAGTCTCTACGGCGTTGTCATCTACCTCTATAGGTTTGACCCAAAATCTCAGGTTGCAGTTCAAGGAGGAGTTTAAGTATTTAATTATTTCGGCTAAAGCGGTCCCGGGTTCGACTGAGGGGTATGAATCACTCAAGAGACGACCTAAGACATTCGAATTCAACACGACGAGCCCAAAGTGTTTTAGATCCCACTGGTCTATTATCTTTAGTTTGCGTTGATTATTTGAGCCACGGTCGATTGTTCGTTGAGTCCATTGCAGTTCGGTTTGGCTTGTGAACAACTCCAAAGACCTCCCCGCTCTAAAGTCGATTTCTGATATTTTCACCGATAGTTCTTGCCCTTGCGCGCTTGAGGCGAGCCTAAGTCGAAGATCTTCTCCTTTGGTAAGTTCACTTACCATAATTAGGCCGAAATTGCTTGCTGAGGCACCTTTGGAAGTCGCATCACGTTCGAACAGGGTAACGCCATAACCAACTTTTAGAGACTTCATCACTAGTGTGCAACCGATGATTCCAGCACCGATAATTGCTACCTTTTGCCTTTGGGTCGTTTTTTTCAAAGTCGTACGTTACCTTTAGTGTTCTGGGAACAGTTCCTCACCTTGTTGGCACATGAAGATTAGAGTGCCAAATTTCCTATATGGCCAACGCCATCTTTCTCAAGATTGAATACTTGGTAAATTTGGAAGTTCCACATGCTCCATTTTCGTTTCCGCCGTGTCAACAATCGCTCAGCAAAGCACCAGCCTCTTTTTTTTATATTTGTCGTCCAAGGCAATTTTTCACCTTCGATAATCTGCGTCACGATCCTTTGTTGCCTGGGCGTTTGGGTAGGCGATTGGGTGTGGGCAATACCTCCAATGAGGTATTGAATCGATGGATCCTTTTGATGTGACGGTGAGATTGTTAACCATCTTTGATCGATGACTATTAATGTGAACCAATGAAGTAGACCAGTGACCAGATGGCACAAATGAACGATGAGGCCCATGTAAAGATTGCAATGTTGCCGTTAATGGCCATCGAGAAGTGCAAGCTTGCCTCGATCTTAGGATGGGGCCGAAAGTGCAATTCGCGAAGCGGTACCTTGGAAGACTGCCTTTAAATAGGCAAATAGGCTATTTTGAATTTTGGCTTCAATTGAGTGAAATTTGCCTTTTGAACCAACGGGAGCGCAATCGGTTTCCGTGAGGGAGGGGTCAAGCGACCTAATTCTTTCTCGGTCTACCTGATTTACCTCTTGGGAGTTTCTGGTCTTCTATGTACTTCTTCACTTCCTCTAATGGGGCTCCACCACAAGACACTATCGACTAGGAGGGCGACCAAAAGTGCTCCCCCCCCACAAAGCCTCTCGGACTTCCGGCCAGTTCTTTGCCCTTACTCTCATGGCGATAAGTGTCTTCATGGACATCACCAGTCTCGACAGGGCAACTTTAGCTGCGTTGGTGATCAGTAGGTGGGCATGATCGCCGTCTGTTTCGAAAGCATCGAAGGTGGAATCGAAACGAGTACACACCTCAAGAATCGCAGATCTGATCTCGTCACTAACTCTCTCGGTCATGACATTACGTCGATATTTAGGTACCAAGACGATGTGTGCATGTAATTGATATACCACATGCCTTCCATTGCGCCAATCATCGTCATGTAGTGAAATATAGTCCTTAGTAGATAATGCTATATTAGTTATCAAATGGCTAGTAAAAGCGCAGAGTATACAACAGCTATCGTGCCCGTTACTCTGACAGGGGCCTCTTATCGTCTAGCCCATGACTCGTGCCATAGGGCAGCACTGTTATGGAACCAAGCGGTCAATTGTGTCCATGGCGAATGGAAAGCCAAGCGCTCTCCTAATAAGTACGACATTCAAGCCTTCCTCAACTCGATACCTCGCCAAGACCGTCCATTACACGCCCATACCACTTTAGACAATCGCTCACGATCTCTCAGAGGCCATAACCACAGCTAGGGTAAACCGCATGCAGGGTATGAAGATCCGATCTCCTTGGCGTAAGAAGAACTACCGGCCTCTATCGTTCTCGAAGAACTCTGGCTGGCGTATCTCCAAAGGTCAACTCCACCTGTCACTAGGTAGGGGCCGTCCGCGTATAGATCTTTCTATTCCCACCGTTTTAGATTCTGCAACTGGCGAAGAGGTTGACCCTGGGCTATGGGGTGAGATTCAACTGTGCTGGGATCGAGATAAAAGACGATTCAGTCTGCATATCCCTTATGAGACTCTCCGAGAAGTCTCGGTGGGTGATGCTTTGAGTGCCATCGACGAAGGAATCATCAACTCTATGGCGCTAGCTACTTGGGTAGATGACAAGACCATAGACGTAACGATTATCAATGGACGCGAAGCTCCAGCTATCAAACGACAAAGAAACAAGGCCGTCGGTCAACTACAGCACAAGATCAGCAAGTGCAAGAATGGATCTAAGAAGCATAAAAGGCTGGTAACTGCGAAGAAGAAGATCAACTCCAAAGCAAAGCTATCGCTTCGTGACTTTGATCATCAGGTTTCCAACAAGGCGGCCAATCACGTCATTAGCCACAACACCGCCAGAGTTATAGTTGGTGACGTGAGGGGTATTGAGAAGGAGACCAAGTCCAAGCGGCGCATGGGCCGCCACGGTCGTCAACAACTCTCCCAGTGGTCAAGGGGTCGACAGGAACGCTACCTCAAAGACAAGACCGGATTAGACCTAGATTTCCTGAACGAATCAGGTTCAACCAAGACCTGTCCAGCGTGCTTGACACGCAATCGACCATCAGGTCGGCCCTACCGATGCAAGAACCCTATTTGTGGTTTTACTTGTCATCGAGACGCTGTAGGAGCGATCAATATCCTCCAGAAGGCGTTATGCGGGGAATACACTCCAATTGGACCGGACATAAAAGTCCGAGTCACGTATCTCCGGGCTGTCGAGCGCTGGTCACTTGATCAACGTGAAGCACACCCCAAGGTGCAGTGCCGCAAGGCCAGAGCCCGAAGTAGTGCCCAGAACCGGGCCTTGTCTGAGGCAACTCAGATTAGCAAGCCGAAGCTAGCAAACTCATCCACCAGTACCGATTCATCGGTACCAGACCAGTTGGTCGTGGTGGCGTGACGGGAGCGATGCTTGGTAACCCCAACCAAACGGCGGAGCCAGAAGCCCCGTCCGTAAGGGCGGGGAGGTTCACAGTGTAGCTAAGGTTAGCAGTTGCGTGGGATCAATTGTATTAGTCCCAGCGATCCGTAGGTTTAGAGTCTGGTCGGTTAGTGCTTTTGTGTGGAAGGACGTCGTGTACCTAGATCGAATTGGCATTTTCGCTTCAAATGGTCCTAATAGGTTTTTATTGTTGCGATCGGAGATCTATTTTAGTGGATTTCGAATGCAAAATGCATCTGCGCTCTGCGCTCTGCGGTTTGCCGCCGATTGTCGTTTTGTCCGTCTTTGTCTTGGTGTCACCACTAGTTTCAGGTTATATTTTCCTGCAACTAGTGGTGCAACCGATAGTGGAGGTGGCGGGAATTGAACCCGCGTCCTTCAGTTCCTTAGTATGACTTCTCCGAGTGCAGCACCCTGTATTTGTTCGAAATCAAGTTACCGGATGCGTATCACTTGATCCTTATTCTGTTGATTTTTGTCCGGTGATTCCAGAATGATCACCAGCTTACCTCTATTTGATCTCGCCCGATACCATCCCTAAGAGTTCGAAATGGTCGGACGTCGCTGGCTTATTTAGGCAGCGAGAGCGAGCTGAGGCTCGGCGTTTATTTATTTTTCCGGCTCTTTAACGTGGCTCCGGAGACCACGACTCGCTTCCCATACCGCAAACACCAAAGTCGAAGCCTGACACCCCCATGATTGGTAGATTAACTACAAATTAGATGCTAGTCACTTTGTGGCCACAGGGTGCGTCAGCGTCCTTTTCTAAGTGAGACCATCTCTCGCGCCGCATCTCTTTTTGCATCCTTTGCTGCAAGGTCTCGTCGCTTGTCGTAGAGCTTTTTACCCTTAGCTAATCCAATCTTTAATTTTACGTGACCACCGTGAAAGTACATCGAAAGTGGAATTAACGTCAGGGACTTTTGTTGCAACTTTCCTGTGAGCTCATCGATCTCATCTCGATGAGCGAGTAACTTCCTTGGTCTAGTTGGGTCGAATTGACCGAACCCATTTGAATAGTCATATTTGGCGATATTCATCTGGAAGATCCAAAGTTCACCAGTGATGATCCGTCCGAAGGCATCCTGGAGTTGCGCTTTGCCCTCCCTGAGTGACTTTACCTCTGAACCTTTGAGCTCGATCCCGCACTCAAGCTCCTCGAGTATCTCATATTCATGGCGAGCACGTTTGTTTTGTGCGATATTGCGAGTGCCAGCTGATATTCGATCTACAGCAGAGGACTTCTTTTTGCTCATTGGGACACCTTCTTTATCAAAAAGAGCTTAGCCTTTTTGGTGTGCTGAAAATTTCATCTGGCCTTATAAATGGCATAATTGACCATGCGGAGGTTCACTTTCCAATTGAGGTATGTGGACTGATATCTGGGGTCGACGATGATGTCTATGAAGTTTATCGGACGAGAAATGATGCAAATTCCGAAGTCCTATATCAACTGAATCCACTCGACTATTTAAAGGCGGATCGGGATGCGCAAACTAAGGGGTTCGAGATCATCGGAGTGTATCACTCTCATACAAGTTCCGAGGCTTTCCCGTCGCCTACCGATCTCCGTCTGGCACCAGATCCGAATTGGCACTACCTCATCGTATCTCTAAAGATGCAACCTCCCCAGGTGCGTTCATTCAGGATGGTGGACGGGGCTATCATTGAAGAAGATGTGCTTTCTTCCATTATGTAGGATTGTCATTTTGATGTGGCCAGGAGGAGCTATAGGCTCGGTGATTGATGGTCTAAATCCAATGCGATTTCCGGGGCTTAATGGAGTGGCCAAAGGTTTCTGATCTGACTTGTCATTGGTCGGTGTTTAATTTCTTTTCTGTTTTTGGCGCTCTCGGTAAATTATCTATGAGAATCGAGGTCTCTTACTCAGATATGGGTCACGGATAAGAGTAGATATTTAGTTATTCGTCGTTTATGCTAGCGAGGCTAGGTAGTGTCTTTTTAGTGAATCAAAAGATGAGCAAAAAGTCAAACGATAGTCTGATCGTTTTAGGACGCGTACTCCTGGTATTACAGGGCGTCTTGGCTTATTATGTCATCTCTAGGCGGGTGAGCGCCTCTTCTCTGGGGGTTTCTTTCCCAACTTATTATCAAGCATTTTCTTACTTTGCCCAGGGCCATTTTAACTTGGGTCCTAGTTATGGTGGCGCGCCCTTTTTGCGACTGACCGGCGACTTTACATTCTTTGGCCTTTCGGCAATTGGAGTGTTTTTTCGTAGCCCACTCGTACTTGGTGGCTTATATGTCCTTTTGCTTTTTGGGACGAATTTTTTGACGTTGAGCTATTCGGTTGATTTTCTTCGCACCTCGTCAAAGTCTGAGGAGATTTCGCTTAGAAACGAAGCCATCGTTTTAATGCTCGTTTTGATGAACCCGTTTTATTACCTGGCAATTCTGGGTGACTTCAACTTCGAATGGGTATTCGCAATCTTCTTTGCCATTATTCTGCTTCGCCCAGCATCGGCTACAAAACTTCCGCTTCGATCCATAGCCATTCTAGGTAGCTGCTTGACGGGTATATTCGGAGCGATTGTTTTGGCCGTTGTTGGTGTCTCGCGGGCACTTACCCTAGGAATCTCAAATCGTATTGAGGGAGTCGTAGAAGGAGCTGTTGGCGTTGGATGGCTAGTGATCCTGACGATGGGAGGATTTGACGCTGGAATCAACTATTCACATTTTCTTACGACCTATGCACCCTCTTTGGCGGTACTTGGAAATTCGGGATTAGTCCCTGGCATTGGAAGGCTGCTTTCTAGTTGGTCTGGTATAGCCTCAATCTTTAGAGCTAATCTTACTCAAATCTTGTACGTCGCCTCTGCGGGTGGCATGTTAGGTATTTTAGGGTTTTTAGGGCCGATATCTCTGATCTTTACCGTGGTTGGAGCCATGGTGTTCACCAATACCAGCGTGGCCATTGAGCCAGCAATAGGTTATAGCGCCACAATCTTATTTTGCGCCTCGACCGTAAGAGCTGTTCGGGCAATTTCTAAAGTAAATAGGCGGTTACAGTCGCTGGTGATGATCGTAGTTGCAGTTTCAATCGTCGTTTCTTTTGGCTATTTTATACTTACGACCTTATCGAGTCCGGCATTTCCATTGTCAGGGATCGATCGAGCGGCGATGGATCAGGTGGTCCTGAGGATTCCATACCGCGCTCAGGTCATTGGAGATCCAATGTTACTGGGTCGTTTGGCTGACCACCAATATCTCAATTCAGATCTTTCAACAGCACCCATATTGATAAAAGCACCCATCGTCTTTTTTGTATTTACATCTGGGAGCCCTAACTCTCTAACTCTCGGTGTGTCTTCGCCAACCAAGTTTTCCGTGGTTCAGACGCTGGGTGCCAAATTGATTTACCAGACTGGCTCAATATCGTTGTATAAGTGGATTCCTAACCACGTAGTCTCTTTTCAATTTTAATAGATCTTGTTCCTAATAACTTCCTAACAACTTCCTATGAAGATCTTCTCATTAGGTAACGAAATTTAGCCTTGTGATTTCGAGGGGTCTTTTTAGAGGAGGATTTGATGAAGGTAAAAGTTAAAGTTGCTTGGCTTTTGGCGGCATTGGGTGCTGCGGGGGCGGTGGCTGGCGGTTCTTTTCTACTAAGTACGTCCAATAGTTCGGCTGAGGTAGCAATTTCGGTCCCGCCTTCGAATAAGTTGAAAGTTGGAACTTCGAATGGAGCGGGAGCGACCGGAGGTGCGAAACCAATAGCGAGGGGACAGGCTAATGTGGCGCTGCTTCGAGGGGTGGATCATGCTGACTTTACGGTGGACCCAAAAGGCGCTGGTGTGGTGAATTACGCTTTCGATAAAGGGGTGCTAAATGTGATCAGCCCGACTTCTCTTACTCTGACACGTGCGGATTCGACGAAATTGACTTTGACTTTGACTTCGTCGACCGCCTTTGTAAATACGTCACAAAGTCAGCTGGCCCTAGATCTTTCTGGCTCAATTACTGTGCATGTCGCGGTGATTTCAAGCAATGGCATCGTAGAACGTATCACAGGACCCAAGACAAAGCCAGGTTTATCTTCTGCTTCTGGCCAAGCAACGTCGCAAACTTCAAAGGTTTCCCTGTTGTTGGGTCTTGAACATGCGTCGCTGGAGAGATACAGGAGCGGAACGGGGGTTGTTACTACCGAGGTTGATCGTGGCCGCGTTACGAAGATTTCATCTTCGTCGATAACGATTCAGCATCGTGATTCAACGACGGTTACCTTAGCAATCTCTTCTTCGACCGGATTTGGATCTTCAAGCGAATCCCAAGTTTCAACTTCTCTGGTTGGTAAGACTAAGACCTACGCTACTGTTATTTCGCAAAACGGTATGGCTAGGGAAGTTTTAGTGTTAGGTGGAAAGGGTAGTGTCCATTTTGGCGTTGGCAGTTCTGGTAAAGGTTCCTCTAACAGCACGGGGGCTCAAAATAGTGGACCGTTCGTATCCTCTGGGAATGTAGCCACCACTTGATGTTTGTCTAAGGCAATAGCTTTTTGCCTGTATCTTTGAAATGACGCTCTTTCGGCCACACTCAAAATATTACCCAAATGGGCGCCGACGTCTTCTGAGAGAGTGGTCAGTGAAAGTTAGAGAGACTCCTATTTGTGCTTTATGGGCTTTGGTGAGGCGTTATATCGTAGAAGGTACGGTCTCGACTTCGTTCTCATAGGCCAGAATTTGGGTGTGGCTCAGTTCCTCCTGCTAGCTCTGTTATTAGTTCCCATGAGCCCCTGTTCCCATGAGCCCCTGTTCTCATGAGTAGGGTTTGAATGGTTTATTTGGGTGGTCTGATTTAGTAAGATTTAGGCTCACCCTATCGGGCGATTGAATACGAGGGGCTACAGACTCGGATGACGTAGGAGTCTCAACAGCAGTTTTGGTTTTGAACTGATGTTGATTGGAACCGACGTTTTGACTGCTTACTTTAGGCGTTTGTGGTTACTTTGATAAATTGCAGATCGGTTGTCTTTGCTTTCATGGCCACATGAAATTTTAGTTGGATATTGTAATTTAGGAGAGTTTTGGCTGCGAGCTTGTTTCGTAGCGTAGCCGAAGTCTAACTACCTTGGGGGTGAAGCGTCGATATGTTGGGGAGGGTGGTCTAGCTTGTAGGGCTGATATTTGAAACGATAGGCGTTAGGGAGATTTATATATTGACCATTTTTATATCAATTATCAGTGTGCGGGCGGGGAGACTCGAACTCCCACGCCTCTCGGCACTAGAACCTAAATCTAGCGCGTCTGCCTATTTCGCCACGCCCGCATTGCTAAGTTGCGATCACTTTGTAATTAATGACCGATATTATACAATAGCGCCATCGAGCATTTCGTGATCCCTATTTTGATTGAAGGGTTTAATCTTGTTATTTAAAATCCATCAACCGCTTATTGATAGAACAGGTTACATGAAATTCGGTTTAAATCTTTTACAAACTATTAGCGTGGATGCTATGGCAGATTACATTCAAGGTCTTGGTGGTGGAGTGAGCGGTTTTATGATGGCAGGCGATCCAACACGACTGGAGTCGGGTTCAGATATTTTCCAGCGGTTGTTGGGAGAAAGAATTATCTTTCTTGGCAGTGTTGTAGATCAAGCAATGGCAAATGCGATTTGTGCGCAACTTTTATTACTTGAAGCGGAGGATCCCGAGAAGGATATTGCCCTTTATATCAATTCACCGGGCGGTTCGGTTACCGATGGTCTAGGTATCTACGACACTATGCAGTACATCAATTGTGATGTAGCTACAATATGTGTCGGACTGGCGGCTTCCATGGGGCAGTTTTTGCTTTGCGCGGGAACTCCAGGCAAGCGTTATGCACTTCCTCATTCGCGAATTATGATGCATCAGCCTTCAGCGCAGATGCAAGGCCAAGCGGCTGATATCGCGATTCAGGCAGAGCAAATCGGATACATGAAGAAGATGTTGGCAGAAAGAATTGCGATGCATACGGGTCAGACCCTTGAGACGATTCAAAGGGATTCTGAGCGGGATCGTTGGTTTACAGCAGATGCGGCCAAGGAATACGGCTTTATTGATCAGGTAATCACTCGGTCATCGTCGGCGAAATTTACAACAAAGTAGTATCCAGACTCGAGCGCGTCCAAAAGTAGGCGCAATCTAGGAGAGGGCATTGATCGAACAATTTAGCTCACACGATGAGAAACCTGATGGTGTGGCGATCCGCATGGGGCGTGAGAAACTCCATGTGGTTTCTCCTGATGTTGGCATTGGACAGCGCCTGATAAACCTTTGGGAATATCGGCCATTGCTGTTATCGTTGATTCGCAAAGAGCTTTCAGTCAAGTATAAAAATAGCGTTCTTGGCTTTGTGTGGTCAATGCTCAATCCAGCTTTGACCTTGATTATCTATTATGTGGTTTTCCAGTTAGTCCTTGGTAGCGGAATTCCACAATTTGCAATCTTTTTGCTGTGTGGATTGGTGGTTTGGAACTTCTTTCAAGCCGCACTCATGGGTGCGACCACATCGGTGGTTGGCAATGCTGGAATTGTCAAAAAAGTTTCATTTCCTCGCGAGGTATTGCCGCTAGCATCGGTTGGTTCTGCGCTAGTGTTTTTCTTTTTGCAATCGATTGTTTTGATCATCGCCCTTGTGATTGCTAGAGATGCTCCAGCAATAAGCTTTCTGCCGTTGCTCTTGGTGGCTATTGTCGCATTGGTTATTTTGACTAGCGCAATTGCCATCTTTTTGTCGGCATTGAATGTCTATTATCGTGATACCCAGCACCTAATGGAGATTGTACTTATGGCTTGGTTTTGGGCTACTCCAATTGTGTATCCCTACCATCTGGTAGCAACGCTTCTTGGCCGACACAATATACTTTGGGCGTTTTTTGTCAATCCAATGACTGCGATAATATTGACCTTCCAGCGAACTCTATATGCACAGATATCGCCTCTTGGAGCAAATCATCTCCCGGTGCCAATCTTGCCCGCTAATTCTGAACTTTGGTATGCCGGACAACTTGGAATAGTTGTCGCAGTCTCAGTAGTCCTATTCTTCCTTGCGCTTCGAGTTTTTGGGCGCATGGAAGGTAATTTCGCAGAGGAGTTGTAACTCTTGGCTAATGCTATTGAGATCGATGGTGTGACTAAGATCTTTCGACTTTATTCGGAGAAGTACACATCGCTGAAGGAGCGAGTAATTCACGCCGGTAAAAATCCATATCAGGAGTTTTACGCACTTAGGGATGTCACCTTCAATATCGAGGAAGGTTCGACAGTTGGCCTGCTAGGGCACAATGGTTCCGGAAAGTCAACCCTACTCAAGACTATGGCTGGCATCTTGCAGCCCACCAAGGGTGAGATCAGGATTAAGGGTCGGGTCTCAGCGATGTTAGAGATTGGAGCTGGCTTTCATCAAGAACTTACAGGGCGTGACAATATTTTCCTCTCGGCTACCTTGTTAGGCCTTCCGGTCAAAGAGGTCGAAGGACGTTTTGATGAGATTGTCGAATTCTCGGAGTTGGGCAAATTTATTGACAATCAGGTGAAGCACTATTCTTCTGGAATGTACGCCCGCTTGGGGTTTGCCGTTGCAGTGAATGTGGATCCCGATGTGCTTTTAGTCGACGAGGTTTTAGCAGTTGGCGATGAGAATTTCCAGAGAAAGTGTATCGAAAGAATAAAGCTTTTTCAGCGAGAGGGGCGAACGATTGTTTTTGTTTCACACTCTCCTGATTTGGTTCGAACTGTTTGTCAATCGGCATACGTCCTGGACCACGGATCATTGATTGGTCGAGGAGAGCCTAGCGAAGCAATTGCCGCCCTTAGAGACTCTCTGGGCCGTGGTGGAGTAGGAGGATCATTAATTGGTGACGAATCTTCAACTGCCCAAATTGATCCTACTGCATTGGTGGTCGAACAGGCGGTCACAGTTACCGCACTTAAGTGCTTTAGCGGTGTAGGCCAAGAGAATGATCACATCTCCCCCCACGACTCGCTGAACGTTCATGTTGCGTATCACACACAGAGACCAATAGGAGATGTGAGTCTGACAATTCAATTTTTGTCCCCTCAAGGAGAGACCATCTTTGCTGGCAATACCAAGGATTTGGATTTGCCGGGATATGACATTGACGGCGACGGAGTCTTTGAACTGTATTTTGAAAGCCTTCCGCTGTTGGATGGTGTATATGGAATTGTCGCCATGATTATAGATGCAAGCGGCACTTTGGTCTCATGGATTGAGGAAAAAGCTGCATTCCAGGTTATGAATCCTTCAAAAGTCTCTGGTCTAGTTGCTCTAACATTTAGGGTAACTAGTTCTTCTTAGGCCGAACGTTAGCTTTAAGTATTTCGATGTACAGACCGGACAAATGGCTTAGCAATCAAGCGGTATTGAGTAAGTTGAATTATCTGAAGTAAGGTCCGATTCTCGCCCAAATTCCAACGTCTATATGGGTAGGTTCTGGTTTTTTGTTACATACCAAGACTCTCATTGACTTGGCAACCTCCATTTAAATCTCCCCAATTGAAACTTAACGTATTGTTTGACATGGTGCGTGGTAGAAGCAGGGTAAGGGCGCATATAACCCTTTGGAAACTTTTATGGACAAGGTTGCGAGACTCATGTCCGTTGAAGGTTCTATTCGCGAAGATGGCTAGGTCCGTGATGAGATCTTGGTCAATCTTTCTCATTTGCCTTCAGTGACGATTGAACTAACGGGAGCGCAATCCCCTTCCGTACCCCTTCCGGTAAGGGAGGGGTCAAGCGACCCCATCCTTTCTTGGTCTCCCTGATTTACCTCTTGGGAGTTTCTGGTTTTCTATGTACTTTCTCACCGTACTTTCTCACCGTACTACTTCACTTTCTCTAATGGTGCTCCACCACAAGACACTACAGACTATGAGGGTGACCAAAAGTGGTTCCCCCACAAAGCATTTCGGACTCCATATCCCTTATGAGACGGTGCGTGAAGCCTCTAGTGGAGATGCCACCACCGCTATAGACGAGAAAATCATCAACCCTATGGCACTAGTCACTTGGGTAGATGACAAAACCATCGATGTGACAATCATTAATGGTCGCGAAGCCCGAGCTATCAAGCGCCAAAGAAACTAAGGTCATAGGCAAGCTCCACCACAAGATCAGCCAGCACAAGATCAGCCAGCGCAAGATCAGCCAGCACAAGATCAGCCAGCGCAAGATCAGCCAGCGCAAGATCAGCCAGCGCAAGATCAGCCAGCACAAGATCAGCCAACATAAGATCAGCCAGCGCAAGATCAGCCAACACAAGATCAGCCGGTGCAAACCTGCCCTGGATCAAAGAAGTATATAAGACTGGTAACTGCGAAGAGGAAAGTCAACTCCCTTGACACCTAGGGAAGACAAAATCATCACTTTGTGACTTTGACCATCAGGTGTCCAAAAAGCCGGCCAATCACGTCATTAACCACAACACCGCCACACTCATAGTTGGTGACGTAAGAGGGATAGAAAAACATAGTAAAGCCAAACGATCCATGGGTCGCCACGGTCGCCAGCAACTATCCCAGTGGTCAAGAGGCCCTCAAGAGCAATACCTCAATTAGAAAACTAACTTAGAGATACAACCCCTAAACGAGTCATACTCTAGCCAAACTTGCCCTGCGTGCTTAAGACGCAAGCGACCATCAGGTCGGCACTACCGATGCGAGAGCCCTATCTGTGGGTTCAGCTGTCATCGAGACGCCCTAGGAGCAATAAACATTCTCCAGAAGGCGATATACGCAGAGTGCTCTCCAATTGGACTAGATACAACAATCTTAGTCACGTATCTTCGAGCTGAAAAACATTGGTCACTCAATCAACGCAAGACACACCAAAAGGTGCAGTGCCCTAAGGCCAGAGCCCGAAGTAGTGCCCAGAACCGGGCCTTGTCTGAGATATCTCAGACAGGCAAGCCGAAACTAGCGAACTCATCTACCAGTACCAATTCATTAGCACCAGACCAGTCGGTCCCGGTGGCGTGATGGGAGCGATGTCAGGGAACCCCAACCAAACAGACGAGGCCAGAAGCCCCGTCCGTGAGGGCGGGGAGGTTCAGGGTTAGCCACGCAATGGCGGCAAAGCAAAGACATTCTGAGGAAATACGTGAAGTGGCTTGACTGTCACTGTCTCGAAAGTGCTTCTCACGCGCCCTGTTTCACCGCGCACAGCCTTTATGCGCAAGCCGATTTAAGAGGCAATTGTATAATTGGATCTTTGTCCCTTTTGGATTTTAAGTTCCGCACTTAATGCCAAGTAAGGCAAAGTAGCTGCAGTCTGGGCCCGAAAATACCAGGCGAAATAGTTGATTCCTGAGTTGTGAAATTGTCTTCTAGAGTTGATGTAGTTCGGAGAAGATTATCCGATAAAGTTGTACCTTGGACACGGGGCTAAACGCGCGGGAGCGCTGTTCAAGGTGTTTTGTACAACTCAAAAGGATTCGAAGAGTAGGACGAACTAGGTGGGGGTTCAGGACTATCGGAACGATCACTACTTCTTTGCAGATTGTACCCTTGTAACACAGATAAATCTATGTGTGTTATTTTGATTTCGCTCTAACACATATGTTTCTGGTGGTTAGTACTACCTTTAGATAACTGTATAACATGTACTATTCTATGTATAAAGAGCTAGATCATCACTAATATGGAGGATTATGGTAGTTAATCGTAGTTATCGTACGATCGAGGAGTGGGAGACCCTTGTCGGCGAGCAGGTCAGGGCCATGCGGATCGCGAACGACCTCGATCAGACGCGCCTAGCGGAGTTGGCGAACGTCTCGGTGGGCGCGCTCTCTAATTTGGAGCGTGGCAAAGGGTCGTCGCTTAAGACGGTGGTGGCCGTGGTTCGGGCCCTGGATCGCACAGATTGGATCGAAGCACTGGTTCCGCCCGTGACCGTATCCCCGATCCAGATGCTGCGGGCCAAGCGGAATTCGCCGCGGACGCGTGTCCGGGCGCGCTCGACCGATCCGCAACCGAGTTGGGTCCCCTGATGCCGTACCAGCCGGTCGACGTAATAGAGGTCCGGTGCTGGGGCTCCCGTGTTGGCGCAGTGGCGCTGGACGAACGGTCGGGGTTCTACGTTTTCGAGTACGAGCGAGCTTGGGCGAACAGCGGTGTTGAGCTGGCACCTATGACGATGCCGACCACGGGGCCGGCGCAGTTTTTCCTCTTCCCGACGCTGTCTCCCAACACTTACCATCGACTTCCATCGATGGTAGCCGACTCGTTACCGGACGACTTCGGCAACGCTCTGACGACCGCCTACCTGGCGAATGAGGGTTTGACGGCCGGGCAGATCACCGCGCTGGACCGGCTGGCGTACCTTGGAACGCGTGGGATCGGTGCCCTGGAGTTCCGTCCCTTGCGGGGTCCACGCACTCGCAAGGCGACAGCGATAGAATTGTCTGAACTGGTCGTGGCCGCTCGCATCGCACTCTCTGAGCGGATCACGTCCAAGGACGGGTTGACGGATGCGATCTCGCACCTAATCGCGGTCGGCACCTCTGCCGGCGGTGCGAGGGCTAAGGCTGTCGTGGCGCTCAATTCCGAGACGGGAGAGTTGAGGTCGGGTCAGGTTCCTGCCGATCCCGGCTTCGAGCAGTGGATCTTGAAGCTGGACGGCGTCGGTGCCGATCTTGACCTAGGCGCATCCGGCCACTTCGGCCGGATCGAATACGGCTATTACCTCATGGCTACTGTAGCTGGTATTGAAATGATGGAATGCCGCCTGCTGGAAGAGGGCGGACGGGCGCATTTCATGACGCGTCGTTTCGACCGCGTTCCGGGAGGCGAGAAGGTGCATGTGCAAACCCTCTGCGCAATGGCGCACCTGGATTTCCGGCAAATTGGCGCCCACGATTACGCTCAGTTGTTTTTGCACATCGAGCAATTGAGACTTGGACCAGAGGCGCGTGCAGAGGCTTTCCGCAGAATGGTCTTCAACGTCGCCGTTGCCAATTGCGATGACCACACCAAGAACTTCTCGTTCCTGCTGCCCCAAGGCGGTAGGTGGCGTCTGTCCCCAGCCTACGACATCACTTACGCGCACGCTCCGGACAGCCAGTGGACCCGACAGCACTTGATGGCTGTGAACGGTCGTACGACTGGAATCACGCGGTCGGACGTCCGCGATGTTGGCGATCGCTTCGCCGTCCCCGGTGCCTTTGATATCATCGAGCAGGTCCTCGAAGCGGTCTCCAAGTGGTCGACCTTCGCGGACCAAGCCGGAGTGCCCGCGGCGACTGCTGACCACATCTCCCGCGACATTGAGGTCTGGTCGTCGCCGCTGCGCAAACAGGTAGAAAAGCCATAGATGTCAGCTGTTAGGGCAAACTCTAGATAGACCCTTTAGCTATAACCCATTGTCACCATAAGTCCAGCGATGTTTCTCCTTGTTCCTCGGTGATCGTCATAAACAAAGAGTCCCCAATCAAGTTGAATCTGAGCTCCCGGTTTGCTTTCATAGCGAATGGTCGCCTTGGCGTGAGGTTTAATATTTGGTTTGATAGATTTTACGTAATTACGGATCGTCGTTTCTTTAGAGCTATAGCCCAAAGGTTCTATTCGAGAGAGTATCGCTGGAGCACTGATCAATCCGTCTTTGACAAAACCATCAATCATCTCCTTATAGAGGACCTAAGTTTTGATCCCCAAGGGGCTCTAGGTGGTTTAGTTTCGCACATTGCTCCATCACGAACGTACTTAGCTACAGTATTCCTAGATACACCGGCAAGTTTAGATATTTCGTGATAGCTGTGTCCTTGTGATCTTAATTCAATTAAATTCATTAATGTCCTGCCCTTGAAGCATTTGATTGCACCTGGGTGGTTTTGAATGTTCCACAGACAAGTCTTACTGGCGGGGGTGGGTCAATTTAATATTGGCGATCCTGGGTCAATTTAATGTTGCTGGTAACAGTTATAGAAGTTAGTCATGAAAAAAGCGACAAAGTGTGTCACCTTGACCAAATGTCCATAGCTTCATTGGGTCCATGGGTGACATGGCAAGATAGTTAGGCTAGGATCTCAACATTCGGGGAGGTAAAGTTGTCCTAAGGAGCGCTACCTCTCCGGAGATCTTGGGGCGACGTGAATTAATTTAATATCGTCGATGCCAAGACGGATCTCAGCAATTGCTTTAGAACCTTTTTCTAAAATGGGGGAAATCTATTGTGAGTTGCTTCAAATCCTATTCTGGTAGAACCGCTGTACTGCTTCTAAAGAGATTTCATAAAAATGGAACTTCAACCCCTAGTCTCCGCTAAATCGGAAGTGCCCTTCTAGCTGCCGACTGCCAGCTAGAAACTAAAAGAAATGGCCAACACTTAGCTCCAACTTCTCAGTTTCTTGCCGACAGCCTTTTTTTGATCTTTAGGGTAGGTCTTCATTCTTCGGTCTAGGTTCTCGCTCTACATGGTTGATATTCTGTGTAAGGCGGCGCTGTCTCCCCCTACACTTAGGGGTAAAGTAGAACCTTGGATTTTCTGGTCGACAGTTAACCAGATTTCTATTTTTTGGATTGTCGGAAACCTGTTAACCCTTCTTTTTGCTCTGGGTTCGGCTGAACTTAGTTATTAGGTAGTGACGAATCGAGTGCTGACTTGCCTTTCCTTACCGATGTGAGGAATTCGTTATATCGCGCGGTCAGGTTTGGCCATTGGTATTTTTTAGCCACATATTGAGTGCCATTATTAGCTAGTTGGTTCCGCAGTGGAGTATTCGTTAGGAGCAGCGAAAGAGTTGCCTCGAAGTTCTCATATGAGTCGAATGAGAGACCTCCGCCGCTCGCTCTTGCTTGGTTTGTTGTGGGTCCACAGCTTCGATTTACCATAACTGCTTTTTGGTGCGCCCAAGCTTCAATCAATACGATTGAGAATGATTCAAATGGCGACGGTGATATCAGGAGTTCCATGTTGGCTAAAAGAGTATGTTTGGTGGGCTCGTCCACGGAACCTAGGACTTCAATGTCTGGATGTGGATTTGGGAGAATTGAAATAGGTCCGGCGAAGACAAGCTTTAGATCGGATGGATTTCGAGTCTTGTACTCTTTGAATAGGTCGGCCAGCAAGGTGGCTCCTTTTTGCGTGTCAACCCTTCCTAAGCAAAGAAGGTACTTGGAATTGATGATACTTGAGGGAAGCAATGACCTGTCGTCTCTATTCTGACTTGTATTTTCGTACCCCATCCCAAGTATCATTGCCGGTTTTTGTGCCACAGCGAATCTATCTTCAACTATTTGACGTTCGGAAGGTGTGTGATATACCAGCGCGTCAATACTATTGAATACTTCTTTGAAGATAGGAAGATCTAACATTGGTTCGTTATGTGCGGTAGGGTGGAAGATTTTGGGAAGGTTGGTTAGGGTGACACCGGTGACTATCGGGTGATATAAATATGTATAGAAGGCGATTAGGTCTCCGTTGTAAGTCGAAATGGCATCATTTAGTTTCGGGGATACAGGGCCTTGGAGACGGATGACCTCAAGAGATTCTGCAAGCGACATGCTTTTGGGCGCGTTCAGCGCTCGTTTAGTTGCTTGGTAGAAGTTTGGTAGTCTTCGCCCTTCTACCTTATAGCGGTGGACTCTTACCCCATTCAATTCGCAATCGCCAGAAGGGAAGTGGTTATTCCAGGCTTCGATTTCTATTGCGGTTGTTGTCAGTATATCTACCTTATAACCTTGGTGTCTTACTAATGCTTCTGCTAATAGACGCGTGGCGTTTTCCGCACCACCAATTATTTCGCTTCCGTATCGCGGTATTACGAATCCAATGCGCAAATTAGTCACCTTAGGGGAGAGGTCGAATTGATTACTAAGCCATCCTATTACTAGAGTGGCCAACCTGGAACCTAGGTAGATAACCCGTAATTGATACTTTATCAGCGAAGAGAATTCGGCTTACGTCTGTGAATATTTCACCTTAGCTTCTAAATGCCATCTGGCCTTTTTGGCCAGGATGAATAGCAGCGAGCATTAGGTCGACTTCGTTTTGATTGCTTGGGGCTTGAGCAATTTTGAGGCCTTAAATTGCTAGGGCTCAATTTGATGAGGAAATCTGGAAACTCGTGCGACATCTGTTGTTATGGCTTTGTTGAGGATCTTGTGCTCGCCGATGACCATTTTTAGTTGCGGGGCAGTCAGATTGTGGAGCTTTGGGGAAGTGGATCCCGCTTTTGGAAGCGGGATAATGTCCAATTTTGCGAATTCTTTGCTGGCTCATCGATTTGAGTTAGACCATAATAGTTCATCAATTTTACGATTGTATCTGGGTGATATGAATAACGTTGTTCAACCTGAATGTCGAATTCGTTTTTTTCGGATAAATCTATGGCTAGTAGAATGACGTTTCCGTCGTTTGATATTTTCCGGCTAATTAATTCAATGAGCCCGACGATTTTTTTAGGATGGCTACGCCATAATAGGCTATCTATGATCAGTAATGACAACGAGCCGTCGGCGATAGAAGCTAAATGAGTAGCTAAGGGCTGATTGCGAATATAGATGGAGGTTTCCAATCCTTCAATATCTTTTTCTGCGTCGTCTATCAACAGGTATAGATCTAGAGCGCCATTGGTTCTCTCTGCAAATGGCAAGAGACAGGTCGTAGGCGATGCAAGTAAGATCCGACCATGGGCCCTTGAGATTTCGATTTCCAATTGTGTGTCTAGATCGATTGGAAGCTCGTGAGCTTTGATAGCACCGGAGTATCTGACTAATTTCTCGTTGGGGATCGTTTCCGAGTTGAATAGGCTCGAGAGGTTGTTCAACCGTGCGATGAGGCTAACGAGTAGCTCCGTTATCATTTTTGTGAAGTTTTTGAATTGATCCACTAGGTAGAGAATGTACCATGCCATGGATTTTCGAATAAGACGCTTAGCCTTTGTGGCGAGCCAGCTTCCAGATGCAGTTTGAGGGTCGGCATTTACATTGGCGTAGCTGCGGATTATCAACAACGCATCGGTTTCGTCGTTATTATCAGGTAGTTTTTGACCTGAAATCGTCTCGAACGAGGGTCTGAGTCTAATCAACATTGACGGGTCATAATGACCTAGATTTCGTTTTTCGGAAATCAGGGAGTCAATATCTTTTGTGATTTGGTCGTATAGGTGTGCGATATCTACGTCGCTGTAGCTCTTAGCTGCTAATTCAAATTTCGATCTATCATTGTCCTCAAAAATGGCAGCCATCCAGTTGTTGTTTCGCTTCGAATAGGTCCAAGTACCTTGGACTTTACATGGATAATTCTAGCCGTTTTATCCGACGATTTGTAGCCCACCTTAGGTGGCTATGCCCTCTGTATTTGTTGTCGAATTGTGAGATGCATGAATTTTTATGCATATTATCTTCTTGATAATCACTAGAAGTGTTAAGCTTTGCGGATTTTGTGACGAAAGTTGACGTATAAAGCAAATGCTTTAGGGGATTTAATGTTCCGAGCGACAGAATGCAGGAGGCATGGCGCAAATGAATTACCAAGGAGGAAGTTTAAGATATTACAAAAAGCCCTCACGTCTAGCTATGATGAGACGGCCGACTGTAATTGCTACGGCGGCGGTTGCCGGATTGTCACCGGGATCGGTATTTTTTTTAACTCCGATTGCCGCTGGTGCGTCAACGCCACCTTCCAGTGGTTCCTCTATTATTACATTCTCTGGCCATGGCTGGGGTCACGGCAGGGGTGCGGGTCAGTGGGGCCAACTTGGATACGCGCTTCAAGGCGGTTTGAATGCCAATCAGATACTTGCACACTACTACTCAAATACCACTCCATCTGTTGTCCAGAACACTCCCATTCGGGTAATAATTACTGCGAATTCAGGCAATGACATTGTTGTAACAGATTCATCTCCTTTTACGGTTGGGGGGTTCGCCTTTGCGGCCAACGCACAAGCCCGGATGCATTTAAATGCCAATGGAACTTGGGAGATCGATTCGACCACTGCTACGTCGTGTTCGCCAACTACCTCATGGACAGCACTCTCGAGCTCGACTCCGCAGGCTCAAGCGGTCGCGTCTCCAAACACTACGAATTATGCAACCGAGACCACTCAAAATGCCTTGGCGCTTTGTATTGGTGGGGTCCCTTATAACTATCGAGGAACGATAGATGGGGCTAGTTACAATGGCTCGGAGCGAACGATCAACGTCGTCGATGTGGAAGATTACCTAAGGGGTGTGGTCGGTTCAGAGTCTCCGGCTTATTGGGGAACTTTGGGAAATGTTGTCAATACGAATACTCCAGCGGGAAGCCAACCTACTGGAATGTATGCACTAATGGCCCAAGCCATTGAGGCGCGTTCATATGCGCTTTCGAGCCCTAATGAGTTTGGCTACGCAGATATATGTGATAACACATATTGCCAGGTCTACCGTGGGATGGCAGGCGAGAGCAGCTATACAGACACTGCGGTTTCAGCGACTGCGGGTCAAGTGTTGATGTTGAACGGAGCAATCGCTCGTACGGAATTTTCTTCATCTACAGGTGGCTATACGGCAGGTGGAACATTTCCAGCAGTGGTAGATACCTACGATGGGATTTGTACATCTAGTGCCTGTAACACGAATCATTCTTGGAATGCCAATTTGACTATTTCGCAACTTCAGAGCGATTTTCCCACCCTTGGGACCTTGAGTGCTATTACAGTTGACCAGCGCAACGGATATGGCGATTATGGTGGGCGAGTCGTCAACATTACAGTTACTGGATCAAGCGGTAGTCAAACAATGTCGGGCGAACAGTTTTCATGGGACACAGGATTGAGGAGTGATTGGTTTACCTTTTCGGGATCGGGGATTGCCCTTTCGACTAATGGTAGCCTCGCAACCACAACGACAACCCCAACCACAATTCCTCAACCACCTGCTACACCTGGTTACTATGTAGATTCATCTCAAGGTGGGGTTGTGGCATTGGGTTCTGCTTCGGTCTTTGGATCTATGGTTGGAACTAAGCTCAATAAGCCAGTAGTTGGTATGGCGGCAACGCCAGACGGTAAAGGCTACTGGATGGTTGCAGCCGACGGTGGCATCTTTAGCTTCGGCGATGCAGCTTTCTATGGCTCAACTGGAGCAATAAAGCTCAATAAGCCAATAGTCGGCATGTCCTCGACTCCAGATGGTAAAGGCTATTGGTTGGTAGCATCTGATGGTGGCATCTTTACCTTTGGCGACGCAGCTTTCTATGGCTCAACTGGAGCAATGAAGCTCAATAAGCCAATAGTCGGCATGGCCTCGACTCCAGATGGTAAAGGCTATTGGTTGGTAGCATCTGATGGTGGTATCTTTACCTTCGGCGATGCAGCTTTCTATGGCTCGACTGGAGCAATGAATATAACCTCTCCAATAGTCGGCATGGCCTCGACTCCAGATGGTAAAGGCTATTGGTTGGTCTCATCAAATGGATCTATCTATTGCTTTGGAGATGCAGCCAACATGGGTTCTATCGCAAGTAATGGCTATGGGGGAAGTGCTGTCTCAATGGCAGCTGCCCCTCAAGGTGGCTATTACATTTTGAGTTCGAGCGGCAAGATCTACGCCTTTGGCCCAGCTCCAATTATTCAGAACGCCTACGTGAATATAGGAACCATTCCTGGTTCTATCGTCGGCATTGCAGCAATTTGATGATCTAGGTTAGAAGGGGATTTTTCGAGCGAGCGCTCGAGGAAGATGTCGATAGACGCCGATGACCAATCCAATGGCGGACGGGACATAGACGGACGCATTTTGGTGATCTGTCGCCGCAAGCGTGGCTTTGGCAACCTCTTCGGGCGTTGTGGATAGGGGTGCGGCCTTTAGGTGGGAAGTCATCTTGGTTTTTACAAAGCCTGGTCGAACGACTGTGACTTTGACGCCCTTGTCGATGAGGGATTCGCCAAGGGCCATAGCAAATCCATCTAGTCCCGCTTTGGCAGAGCCGTAAATAAAGTTAGAGCGACGAACTCTTATGCCAGCTACAGAGGAGAGTACCACGATCTGTCCGAAGCCTTGTTTGGACATATGGTTAGCAACATTCAAAATTGCTGGTGCTAATTTAGAGAAGTTGATCTCTAGAATTTCCAGTGTTGACGCAGGTGAGTTTTCATCTTCATCCTGGTCGCCCATCGCGCCCGTGGCAAAGATTGCATAATCTATCGTTTCAAGTTCGGTACTTGCAACTTCGAGTAACGCTTGGTATGACTTTTCTGCTACGACGTCGTAAAAGATTACCGAAACCGATACCCCTTCACCTGTTGCGACAGAGGAGATAGCATTTGCAGAGCGTTGCATTGCCTCTAAGTCCCGACCAGCTAATACAAAACGAGTAGTTCCCCGGCGAGCTAATGATTTGGCTATCTCAACTCCAATATCCGAAGATCCTCCAACCAAAAGGACGTTGTCTGGGGTATGCATTGCGTCGAACACTAGGTACCTCTCGAAAATTCCAAGTTTTAAACTCGGATAGTAAATTTAATTCATATGTATTGAATGACGACTATGAACATTCAAATTAGCTGACGATCTTCTAAATCAGGCCAAGCCGCCGTGAAAGGTCGGATTTTATAAGGCCATTTGGATCCAGCTTTGATTTTATCATCGCGAATTTGTCGATTTCGGGGTACATCTTATGAATTGTTGGCCCTGACGCCCTTGAATCTTTGGCAAGATATATCCTGCCTCCGACCCCAAGTACCTCATCGTCTAGTTCATTTAGAAGCGAAGAAAGATTTTCTTGGCCAATTGGTATATCCAGGGCCAATGTCCATCCAGGTCGTGGAAAGGAAAGTAGCCCCTTATTTTCAGCACCAAAGCGCTTCAGGACTGCTAGAAATGAGGCCACTCCGGCAGCTGAGAGTCTCTCAACTATTTTGCGGAGCGTCTCTTCTTGACCATTTGGAACGACAAATTGGTATTGCAGGAAGCCAGAGTTTCCGTAGATGCGATTCCAGCTCCCAACTCCGTCGAGTGGGTGAAAAAATGAGGCCAGTGTTGCTATTTGGTCTTGTCGAAGTTTGGGTGCCTTGCGATACCAAAGTTCGTTAAAGGCTTTTATTGAAACTGTGTTTAGCGTTCCGGTGGGGATCCATTTGGGTGCCTCTAATTTTGTGTTTGCAACGTATTTGAGGGGTTGTTCGGCACGTTTTCCATGTAGTTCATCCAAAATAGCATGGTCGCCCCGAGTAAGGACCGATCTTCCGATGTCGCCACCTTTGGCCATCAGGTCTATCCAAGCGACGCTATAGCGAAATTTGTCGTCGCTTCCCAGCATGACAGCCATCAACTCATCCAAGTTTGTACATCTTCGGGTTTCCATCTTTATGTATGCCGACTCAATAGGAATCATCTCGAAAGTCGCCTTTACGATAATCCCTGTCAGTCCCATTCCTCCGGCGGTTGCCCAAAAGATATCTTCGTCCAAATCTTTATCTATCTGGTGCGTTCCAGTAGGTGTTATTAGTTCGAATTGAGAGACGTGATTGGTGAATGTGCCATCCAAGTGGTGATTTTTTCCATGGATATCTGCAGCTATGGCGCCTCCGACGCTCACATACCTCGTTCCCGGTGTGACCGGTACAAAGTATCCTTTTGGAACATAACTATTGAGGATAGAATTGAGAGAGACGCCACCATGTACGGTGAGGTGGTTCCCCGAGAGCTGCGAATCGTCAATTCGGTCCTCTTGAATGACGACGCGTCCCCCTGCGATTTGAGCGGCATCTCCGTACGCACGTCCCATTCCTCTTGCGATTACGCCGGCTCCATTTGCTTCGGAAAAGATATTTTCTATATCAGTTATCTGCTTGAGGTCGACTACTTCAGAGGTCACCTTTTGAGTTCTTCCCCAACCGTTTAGGAGTTGTCTTTGTGTCTTCATGGCTGCTCCCTGGTAGATCTACCTCGTTGTACGAGGCGACGCTAGAAGCAAACGATCTTTGGCCAAGATGCTCAAATTGCAAATCATTAGTTTGCATTGCATACCAAAGAGCGAATCCTTCTGGTGAATAATTTAGCCTACGGTATCTCTATTTCATCCTGATAGGTGGTTTTGTCTTTTTAGAAATGGAGTTTTGGGAGCTCGAAGACATAACGACGAGGTGTGAGTCGCTTATCTTGGACAAAGCGATCTTTAGTTTGGATCTTTTGTAATCAATGGATGAGTCTTGGATAATAGATACCAATGGCGACCAGGAGAGCCCAGATCGCACCAAATATTTGAAGGCGTCGATCGCCGAGAACGACTTCTTCGGGGCTTCCTGCTAATCCACGATCGGCTTCAAGTGCGTAGATCAAAATTGCGATTACAAATGGAATGCCTGAGAGTTGTACAAATATCTGGCCTGGCCGTGAGGCGAATCCCTCAAAGGTCCACAGGCCATAGCCCGCAATTGCAACGGCTGATGCCATGGATCGTACGTAGTTTAAGTACTCAGAGCTATATTCTCCCAAGACTTTCTTGTGGTCGATTGCGTCATCACCCATTGTCTTTACCTCCGCGTAGCGTTTTCCCGAGACCATAAAGAGAGAGCCAAACGCTGCCACTGTGAGAAACCAGACTGAAAGAGGTAGGTTGGTTGCAAGTCCGCCAGCTATTGCGCGAAGCAAGAAGCCAAATGAAACAATGGAGATATCTAGGACCGGTTCATTCTTTAGCCAGTAGGTGTAGCTGATCGTGATGACAATGTAGGTCAAAATCGCCAGAAAGAATGGGCCGTTAATGGCAAGTGAGATTGCCAAGGAGATGAAAATTATAGCGGTACCAACAAATATCGCAGTCTTTGGGGCTATTGCTCCGGCTGCGATAGGTCGGTTCTTCTTTGTTGGGTGACGACGGTCGCTCTCGACGTCCTTTGCGTCGTTGATCATATATAGGCCAGAGGCACCAAGCGAGAATGTTATGGTGGCAAGAACGGCGAGTGAAAGATAGTGGATCTCGGTTATCTTCCCCGCCGCAGCTGGAGCGGCAAGCAAAAGGCTATTTTTGAGCCATTGTTTTGGCCGAGCCAGAGAGATGAACTGAGCGAGTGTGGAACGCTTTTGATAGGAGTGTTTGGGCACGCTTTAGTCTTTCAATCTTTTGGAAGTTAGTTCGACGATGGTGGTAGGAGTTCTGCTAAAACCAGACCGAATAGAGTTTATGCCGATGCCTTGGACTCCAGCCACCTAGGTCGTGGCAATGTCATAAGGTGACGGCCACGAATACAGCTATATTTTAGGCGAGTCCCCAAGGCGGTGTGTTTGGTTTGGTGATTTGATTGGATCAGGCGCTTTGAGGAACGTGCGCGGTAATGGAGAGAGTTTTGTCCCGTGGTGGTGGTAATAGAGAGACTTAATGGCTATCTATCCTCAATTTTAGGTTCTATTCGGTAGCTAGCCGTATCGCGAATCCAATTAGAACCAGTCCAGTCCCGATTGACAGCCGTGACCTAATCGACCCCTTTGACATCCATTTTGTCAATTTCATCGAGATGGCAATCAATATTGAAAAATAGATCGCGGTGAGGATGGTAAAGACGATTCCCAAGAGTGCGGTAGTAGTTCCGATCTGATATCCAGAGGGCACGAAGCTGGGTAAAAAGGTTATGAAAAAGATTCCAATCTTTGGATTTAGGAGATCGCTCATGAGGCCGTCGCTAAAAGATCTTTTTAGGTGACCCGCCCTATCTTTAGCTCCTCCAATAGAGTATTTCTCATCAATGCCCTCGATATCCTTTCTCCTACTTCGAATTGTTGATATTCCCATCCAGGTTAAATAGATAGCACCGCAGACCCTTAGTGCCATGTATCCATATCTTGAAGCAGCAAGGATCTCCGAAACACCAAAACTGGCCGCTGCTACCCATATCATAAGCCCTACTAGGACGCCGAGGCCAGCTAGAAGTCCACCCTTTTTACCGCCTCTGATTATGTTTTTTACGACCACCATGGTGTCTGGTCCAGGAAGAAGGACGATCAGGATCGCTGTTAGCAGGAAGGATAAGAAATAGGGCCTCATTTAATCTTTATATTAGCGGCCTAATAGGGAGTAATTTATCTTTTTAGATAGGACCATCCACAAATTGTAAATCGAAAGACTTTCCCTAACTGTCTATTAGCACGCCTGGGGATCCATTTTTAGAGCGGTTAATGGTCAAACTTTAGCGATCGTAATCACTAGTCGTCGTCGTATAGCATATTAATGTTATGCACTTTTTGCGTTCTAGACTAGACGACTCTATCGAGGTTGGTATTTTAAGTCCTCGGGATGCCGATGAGATCTTTGCGCTCGTAAATTCTTCGAGGAATTCTTTGAGGAGATTTTTGCCTTGGGTTGATTCGACAAAGTCTCCAGATGACGAGGCAGATTTTTTGCGTCGCGCCCTTGAACTTTATTCTTCAGGTCTGGAGTATCACTTTGGAATTTGGTTTAACGGTTTGATGGCGGGTGGAGCTTCGCTCTCTTTGGATCCACTAAATAACTCCGGAGAGATCGGTTATTTTCTGGGTGACCCTTTCACACGTAGGGGCATAATTACCAAGGTCGTCGCCGAGATGACTTCTTTTGCCTTTGGGCAACTGGGAATTAATCGGTTGGAGATATTCGTGGCAGACAATAATGAGCGCTCTATTGCCGTAGCGAAGCGTTGTGGCTTTTCGCTTGAGTCGCGAGCTGTGCGGGCCATTTTGCTGAATGGTCTTTATCTAGATCGATTGTGCTTTTCAATGCTGGCGAGTGACTATGTCTCAAAATAAACTACGAGCGAGATCTCGATACGATCTACGGTCCGCCTTTCGCTAGATTCAGCCTTTGACCCTAGAGATACATTGTTGAGATAAGTCGAGATAAATTGTTGAGGTTTCGGTGACTTCGTTGCACTCATCTTCAATGGTAAGACTATTCAACGGAGCTTCTCATCAATTATCTCAACTTCGTATGCGCCCATGGCAGAACTCTTTATGGTCGGGCATGGGCGCATACGAAGCAGGAATTGTCCGTAGTGCTTTGTTGATTAGTCCACGTGTCGATCTCGAAGTTCGCGCTTTTGGATCTTTCCCGTAGCACCACGTGGGAGGGGATCACTTTCAATGTAAAGTTTCGTTGGGATTTTGTAACTTGCAATCTTTTTCGAAAGGAAAGAGGATATCTCTTGGGGCGAGACTTTGGAGCCTTCCTTGAGGTAGATTGACGCTGCAACCTCTTCCCCTAATCGGGGATGTGGTAGTCCAAAGACAGCGGCTTCATAGACTGCAGGATATTCGTAAATGGCAGATTCAACCTCTGCGCAGTAGACGTTTTCGCCGCCACGAATTACCATATCTTTGATTCGATCATCTACGTATACGAGTCCGTTTTCATCCAAGTGGCCGATGTCGCCTGATCTCAAAAATCCATCCACAAATGTTTTAGCATTGGCCTCTGGCTTGTTCCAATACTCTTTAATGACGGTAGCGCCCTTGAAGCAGATCTCTCCTCTTTCGCCAACGGGCACTTTTTCACCCATGGGGTCGAGGATTGCAATCTCCACAATAGGCAAAGACCGCCCCGCTGATTTTGGATATTGAAGTGCTTCGTCATCTCCGATTTGCGGTCCGTAGGAATTAGTTTCGGTCATCCCATAGCCAAAACCCGGTCGTCCGTTTTTGATTCCATTTGCAATGCGCTTGATCAATTCTGGGGGAACCGCCGACCCCCCTCCACCCATGCTCAAGAGCGAGGATGTATCGGTTTTGGTGAAATTTGGACTTTCGAGCATATCCCATGACATTGTAGGGACACCAATGAAGTGGGTTATATGTTCCTCTTCGATTATTGCAAGGGCGACATCTGGATCCCAGCGGTGCATCAGTACTAATTTGGAGTTCGTAATTAGTGAAGATAGAAGTACTGATACGCACCCAGTTACGTGAAATAGGGGCACCGCAAGGATAAAGCTAGTTGGCCATTGTGACGGCTGCTTTGGTGGGTACCGCAGGGTGCTCATTTGAGCTCGAGCCCCATTTGCATAGACTGCATTCATGATTGCCCTATGAGTCGATAAAGCGCCTTTTGGAAAGCCTGTCGTACCTGAGGTGTAGAGGATTGTCGCGTCGTCGTCGGGGTCCATGACAGGTTTCTTATACGGCTTTGTCTCCCAGGTGGCTGGGTCAAATCGCCTTAGTTCTCCAAGGTCGTCAGCCGGAGTAGATCGAACTACGACGATCGGTACCCCTCTTTCACTTGCGGGAGCTAGAGATCGCTTGGCGCGTTCTGTGTCTGCGATTAGAACTTTTGGTGTTGCATCACCTAGGGCGTATTCGATTTCGTCCCTCTGCCACCAGCCGTTTATCAAAGTGGCAATTGCTCCAATATTTAAAGTAGCGATGTAGGCTTCGATCCACTCAGGTAAGTTTCGCATGGCAATAGCGACACGGTCACCTTTTTGAACGCCATAGTGGTTTGCCAATAGGTCTGCAAACGCATCTGCGCGCTTCATTAGGGTTTCATAGGAGACCCTCTCGTCCTCGTAGACGACAGCAATCTCGTTAGCATGCTGGGCTGCGTTGGCAAAGAGATCTCCGAGGCATGATGGCGTATTTTTGAAGACCTTCATTTCGATACCATTTATTTTGGCATCTACGATCTCAAAGAACTGTCCCGCTCCAGTGATGGCTAAAAGCGCCTCTTCGTAGTCCATTCGTCTCCCTCAATTAGAGATTGATGAGCTACCGGAGATGAAAATCTCTCCGGTAGCTCATCAGTTGTTTTTTCTTCCGATATCCAAACGATCTGATCGATCTCTCAGTGGTCGTTTGATCCTTTTTTTTGGATAGATTTATCCCGCCAAATTTGAATGGCTAATCTACCATTGCACTGTAAACCAACTGAACCAATTCTGGACGAATTGGGTACGTCGAGGAGGGGAGCAGTTGTGTCATAAATGAGATCGCCAAACCCTCTTTGGGATCGATGAAAAAGGCAGTGCTGGCGGCCCCTCCCCAAGCATAGGTTCCTTTGGAGATCAGAGATTTGGTGTCGGCGGGGTTTATGACAACAGAGAAGCCCAGCCCAAAACCAACCCCAGCCGAATTTGACTCGGAGAAGATTGGCCGTCCGATCTGGTCCATATCTTGGTTTCCGGGAAGGTGATTGGTGACCATGTAATCTACTGTTTTAGGAGAGAGAATTCGGATCCTATCAAGCTCGCCACGATTTAGCATCATCGCCATAAAGGCGGCATAGTCGCTTGCCGTTGAGACTAGTCCGCCACCGCCAGAGAGCACTCTCTGAGGCGATAGACATGCATTTCCAAAGGCATCGAGGCGCGTGATTTCACCATTTACTCCTGGCATATAGAGCGCGGCGAGTCTCGATGCGCGTTCTGGCTCTATATAAAATGATGTATCGACCATCGAGAGTGGGTCAAAGATCTCCCTCTTCATGAATTCATCAAGTCCCATTCCCGAGGCAACCTCAACGACGCGACCTAGAACGTCTGTCGATACCGAGTAGTTCCATTCCGTTCCTGGATTGGCCACTAGGGGCATCGATGCCCATGCATCGCACGCACCTGCTAAATCGACATCTGGCGGCCAACCCCATTCGTAACCGTTTGCACGGTAGATCGCATCGGTGGTGTGTGCGTGGTGAAAGCCGTAGGTGAGGCCTGATGTATGGGTCATGAGGTGCCAAATTCGCATTGGTTCAGTCGCTGGAACGGTCAAGGGGGCTTGAGTGGAGCCTTGCTTGAAGACGCGGAGGTTTGCAAATGATGGAATGTACTTCGAGACTGGGTCAGTTATATCCAAGAGCCCTCGTTCGTATAGGATCATCGCTGCGACTGTGGTGATCGGCTTAGTCATTGAATAGATACGAAATAAGGTATCCTCTTCTATCGCCTGTCCACCCTCGATGTCTCTTAAACCTGATTTAGCAAGGTAAATGGGCTCCGAGTGGCGCGTGATGGAGACTAGCCATCCGGCAAGTTTTTTTTGTTCTACGTAGGATTGGAAGTGCTCTCCGATTCGATCCAGCCTCTTGGGATCGAATCCCATTCGCTTTGGATCCTTGGTTACATTAATTTTCATGTTACATTCCTTATACCAAAATTGTTCCAATAAGAATTATTGCACCTCGCAGTCGCTTATGGGATTCAATTTCAGGTTTGGTGATATTTGACGCCTTCTTGGGCGGCCAAGACTATCTCGCCAAGACCATCTCGACGGGCCAGACCGATCTTGGCTCAATTGCTTACCTTGGGCATATTGTCCAAAGAAGAGGGGGGGGTATCGCTCTGGCCGCGCTTGATAGATTTTAACTTCTTTTTTGCATTTGGCTCCGTGAACTAATAAGAGGAATCATTCGTGGATCTCGAAGGTATCTTTTAGAGCACCTTATTTTTGAATATAGCTTCTGGAGGGGGCCGATATCTTTTTCGCGATGGCGATAAGAAATGCGATCGCATTTTTTCATTTTTGCTCATAGGGTCTGTCTCCTAATCCAACTGGAGGCCGCGATGGCCCCTTTCCCCTTTTGATCATCGGCGCCGGTAATGCTTTAAAGAGAATCTTGTGGTCGACGAAGCTCGACTGAGAGAGGTTGAGTTCTTCGAGATGGAAAGGTTTCGAGTAGCAGATTTCTAAGGTACCAATTGGATAAAGGTCGCTTTTTTTGGATCTTTCGGACTCTGGATAGGCCTTGACGCGGATCCATTGATGAAGAGAGGTTCGTTTTTGAATATTAAGATTTGTATCCTCCCCAAAGTCCTTTGGGCGGATTGACAATAGGCTATTTGGGAGTAAATCTTGAACTTGGCCCAAAAACGGTCGAGGATCGTCCCTAGTTCTAGTATCTCTTTACTATTTAAGGAGTCGTAATGGCCAATTGTGTAGTGCTTCTAAGTGGTGGACTTGACTCTAGCACCGTGGCTGCCTTTGCCATGAGCCAAGGATTTGACGTTCATGCTTTGAGCTTTAACTACGGTCAGCGCCACCTTGTTGAACTTGATGCGGCTCGGCGCGTTGCTCGAGAGCTGGGTCTTCATAGCCATGTAGTTTGCGACATAGATTTGAGAGTGTTTGGCGGTTCGGCACTCACTGCATCCATTGATGTTCCTCACCGTCAAAGCGGCGAGGCGGTTGACTTTGGGGCATCTAAGGAGATTCCTGTCACCTACGTACCGGCACGCAACACGATTTTTCTTTCATTTGCATTGGCTTTGGCGGAGACGATCTCTGCCAGCGACATCTTTATAGGTGCGAATTCGATCGACTATAGTGGGTATCCAGATTGTCGTCCCGAGTACTTGGCCGCCTTTGAAGCTATGGCGAATTTAGCTACTAAGGCATCGGTTGAGAAGGGCCAAAAGACAACGATCCACGCCCCCCTTTTGACTTTGACTAAAGTTGGAATAATCGAGCTTGGCCTTTCCCTGGGAGTGGATTATTCCATAACCCATAGTTGTTATGACCCAGTTGACTTTAATAAACCCTGCGGAAGCTGTGACTCGTGTCTGATACGCATGGGGGCCTTTGAGAGTCTAGGAATGGTAGATCCGCTATTTTAGGAGCCTCGTTGATCCGTGTGCGATTGTGGCATTACGAAGCCTTTGGCTGTTTCTATCGTGAAGTTCAAGAAAAAGTATTTAAGGAATCTGAGTGAAATTTATATGGTAAGCGATACTTCGAAGCTGAGTTTATTGGGAGCAGGCTCAACTAACTATGAATATAGTTCGCCGACGGCTGACCTCCTAGAGGTCTTTGACAATCCGCGTCCTGAAGTTCCTTTTGTCATAGGTTTGGATTGTCTGGAATTTACTAGTCTTTGTCCTATGACCGGACAGCCCGACTACGGAAGTATATATATTGACTACGTTGGCGACAAGCTCTGTGTTGAATCTAAGAGCCTTAAACTTTACCTTGTCAGCTATAGGAACCACGGCGCCTTTCACGAAGACTGCGTCAATTCAATTGCAGATGACATCGTGGGTAAGATTAACCCTCTTTATTTAAGAGTCTTTGGTGACTTCAACGTCAGAGGCGGAATAGCCATTAAGCCACTCACCATTCGACGCAACTCTCCAATGGCTAGTGAACTGCGCGATGAGATCGCAGAGCTATTTGCAAGTTTTGATCGTCTCTCGGCCCGTGGCCCAAGGGGCTGATGATCGTGTTTGATTTTTTGGAATTGATTTAGGGGAAGTATCAATCGATGGCGTTAGAGGAAATTGACAGATCTAAGAGTCAATTGGTTATAGGAGCCATTGCGTTTTTGATCTACGTCTTTGTGATAGGCGGCTCAAATTGGATGATTGGTCATGTCGGGAAGGCTATTCCTGGAGCTCATGTGCTACCAGTAGGGTTTGGTTTGATGGCTCCATCGGGTGTATATCTTGCTGGGGCGGCCTTTGTCGCTAGAGACGTTTTACAACGTGTAACAGGTACCAAAGTTGGGATTTTGGCAATTATTGTCGGAGCTCTAGTATCTGCATTGGTCTCGTCAGCTCATCTTGCTTTTGCTTCAGGTGCTACCTTTTTGCTCTCTGAGAGTTGTGACTTTTTGATCTATACGCCTTTGCAGTCGAAGAACTTTCCTTTTGCTGTATTGGCTTCGGGAATTGTAGCCGACGTAGTCGATTCGGTCGTATTTCTAACGTTGGCCGGGATTCCACTTTCGCTGGCGCTGGGCGGCCAGCTTTTGGGAAAGTTTTGGGTGATGTTGAGCGGAGCGTTGATAGCCGGATGGTTGAGGCGTTTCCGGGTTTTTTCAATTCCCGCTCGGACTCTGCGAGGAGCGTAGTGACACTTAGGACTGTATCTCTCTAATTACAGATGGTCTATTTTCTATTACAGATATCTGATGGCGACTATAGATAAGTTTTGGAAGCTGTCTCTTGTTTTTTTTTGCGAAAATCCTAAATTGACCAGTAAATCAGTGAGTGCTTTTTCCATTTTCGACGTAGTGTTTAGAGGCAGTTCACAAATTATCTCACCTCAGAATGTGAGATAGCTTTCATTTTGGACACGATTTTTTCTCTTTGGGGATTTGGACCTCAGTGGTTGCAAAAGGTGGTTGAGGACTGTCGTGAATGTTGAATCTTATCTGGGTAACGAAGGTGGCCAATTAGAGACGGACAAGGTGCAGAGTTGGCTTTGCGACAATACTTTTTTAGTCTTTGATCTTGAGACAACGGGTGTCGACGTTTTTGTTGATCTCCCTGTTTCATACGCCCTTTTGATAATGAGCGGTGATAATTGCGTACTAGAGAGCTATTCGCTTGTTGATCCTGGCATCCAAATACCGATTGAGGCCGCAAAGATTCATGGTATCTCAGACGCGGCGGTAAGACGACATGGCCTTTCACTGGGGGATGCTCTTGGTCTGATCGTAGATCAGCTGATGCGTGCTTATCGAAATGGCTGGTTTGTGGTTGGGATGAATATTAGCTATGACCTATCCCTGCTGGATAATGTGTTGAAGAGGGAGTTGGGCGTAGGCTTGGGTGAGATGGGCATTAGCCCTGGTGTTGTCGACACATTAGTCCTAGATCGCCATTACGATCCATACAGGAAGGGGCGCCGAACTCTAGATGCTCTTGGAACTCGATATAATGTCGCAAAGGGTGAACTTCATAACGCTTTGGAAGACTGTAAGGTAACCTATCGCGTACTGCGCGAGATGGCAACTATTTATCCGGCCATAGCCGATTTGGAGCCCTCTACGAGTTCAGATGTTTTGGCAGGCTTTCATCATAAATGGGTGGAAGGCTACAATAAGTGGGCGCGCGCTAAGTCCAATGCCGAGATTGACGATAACGGCTGGCCGATACTGTTAGATCGAGGTCGTTGACAGTTGTGACAGACATGACAATGATTTCAATATCGGCCATGTCTGTCAGAGACTTTCGCTAAATTTTTTGGAGAGCTACAGTGTCACTCGGATGTGACCGTGAGCGTCACCTTTATATTTCCCATAGTCGCTTTGGAGTAGGGGCAGGTTTGGTGTGCTAATTCGACCAGTTCTAGGGCCAAGGCTTCATTGATTCCCGGCATCTCAGCTTCAATTGCGACTGTTAGTCCAAAGCCCCCGTCTGAATCATCGAGACCAATGCCTACTTCAACAGATACAGCTGAATCGGTGAGGTCTACCCCCTTTGATCGTGCTACAAGCTTGAGAGCAGAGTGGAAACAACCAGCGTAGCCTAGTGCGAAGAGTTGCTCAGGGTTGGTCCCATCTCCGCCGGGTCCTCCCAACTCCACTGGAGTAGTCAAATATATATCTAATTTGCCATCATGAGACTTCGCCTTGCCCTGGCGACCTCCCCAAGCGGTTGCACTCGTTTTATACCTTACGTCAACAGCCATTTCAACCTTTGCATTAAATTGCCCTTACTATGACAAAGATAACACAACTAGATTCATAGTCTCGGGATCTCTTGGGATATTGATCAAGGTCTCACAGGGTCAAGTAGATCATGATATCTCAACTTCTATGAGGAGATCGCCTGCCTCAATCTTTGTGGGACCCGAGGCCACTATTCGTTTCACGCGACCACTCACTGAGGTGGTAATGGCAGCTTCCATCTTCATTGCTTCGATAGTGGCGATTGTTTGACCTGCATTCAGGGTGTCGTTTAGAGCTACAGCTATGGTGACAACTCCAGAAAATGGGGCTGAGATATGACCGGGATTAGAAGAGTCAGCCCTTTCGTTTTTCGGTGCAGTGGACTTGATGGAGTTGTCGCGAATTGGAATTACTCGAAGCTGTCCGTTGAGGCGACAATAGACGTCTCTAATCCCTCTTTCATCAGCTCCGCCGATGGCGTCGAGAGCCAAGTAGAGGTCTACTCCTTGGTCGAGTTTGACAGATGTCTCTTCCCCGATCTCCAGACCGTAAAAGAAGGTCTTGGTATCCAATACCGATAGCGAACCATATTTATCAAGCGACTCTTCGTACTCCTTTGCGGGTCCAGGAAACAAAAGACGGCTCAAAGTAGCTCTGGGATTTGGAGCTTCAAGGGCATCTAGGCTCTCTTGGTCTAGCACTTTGGGCCCTAGATATTTTGAGGTGCGATTAGTTAGTGCTTTGGTACGAAAGGGCTCTGGCCATCCACTAGCGGGTATGCCTAACTCACCTTGGAGAAAACCTATCACACTGTCTGGAATATCATATGACGAAGGGTTTTCTTCAAAGTCAGTCGGGTCAGCATCTGCAGCTACTAAGCCGAGTGCTAGATCACCAACGACCTTTGAAGAGGGTGTAACTTTTACAATATTTCCGAGGATCTTGTTTACTGCTGCGTACATATCCTCGATTCGCTCAAAATGATCACCAAGGCCCAGTGCAATTGCTTGCTGGCGAAGGTTTGAGAGCTGACCCCCTGGAATCTCGTGATGGTAGACACGTCCTGTGGGGGCGCTAAGGCCAGATTCGAATGGACGATAGAGCTTTCTTACCGCGTCAAAGTATGGCTCAAGAGAAAGTGCCGAGCTCAGGTCAATGCCGCTATCGTAGGGGGTATTTTCTAAAGCGGCAATTATTGCAGACAGAGGTGGCTGGGAGGTAGTTCCTCCAAGTGATGCCGTTGCTCCATCGACAGCATCTACTCCGGCTTCGATTGCAGCTAGGTAGGTTGCGAGTTGACCTCCTGCTGTATCGTGGGTATGAAAGTGTACGGGTAGATCGAAGTTCGATCGAAGCGCTTTTACCAATTTGGCCGCCGCCGGTGCTTTGGCTAGGCCGGCCATATCCTTTATACATAGAATGTGGCAACCCATAGAGACAAGTTGCTCGGCGATTCTTAGATAATAATCTACTGTGTAAAGCGCCTCTTTTGGATTTGTCATGTCGCTTGTATAGCAAAGGGTTCCCTCTGCAACGGCGTTATTTTCTAAGACCGCGTCTATCTCAGGTCGCATGATTTGGACGTTATTCAGGGCGTCGAAGACTCGAAAGATGTCGACACCGCTTTTGACCGCCGCCTTTACAAATGATTTTGCCACGGGCTCAGGTTGGGGGGTGTATGCAACGGTGCTTTGGCCGCGAAGAAGCATTTGAATTGCAATGTTTGGGATCTCCTCACGCAACTGTTCTAGACGTGACCAAGGATCTTCTTTTAAAAATCTAAGAGCAACGTCGTAGGTTGCCCCGCCCCAAGCCTCGATACTCAGTAACCCGGGGAGGAGCCTTTGAATGTAAGGCGCGACTGCCACCATGTCCTTGGTGCGCAACCTAGTTGCAAGGAGACTTTGGTGCGCATCTCGCAGCGTTGTATCTGTTATGGCAACCGCTTTTTGCTCTCTTAGCAGCCTCGCGAACTCAGCCGGCCCAACTTCGCTGAGAAGGTTTTTACTTCCTTTTGATGGAGTCAAGGCCAAGTCGATCTTAGGTAATTTAGAGTTTGGGATGCTGTTTGTCGGAGCTGAGCCATTGGGGCGATTTACCGAGATGTCAGAGATGTAGGTAAGGAGTTTAGTTCCGCGGTCGGCGACTGACTTAGCCTTAAGGAGTTCAGGGTGACTTTCTATGTAAGAGGTATTAATTTGACCATGACGGAAGTCTTCCTCCTTTAGCAACTCCTGGAGAAAGCCGATGTTTGTCGCCACGCCGCGTATTCGAAACTCTCGCAACGCTCGGTCGGCACGTTGAATCGCCTCTCGATAGTCGTGGCCCCGGGTGGTGAGCTTGACTAGCATCGAATCAAAGTAGGGAAGGACTTGTGCTCCGGAATAGGTGCTTTCATCAAGGCGAATGCCAGCGCCACCTGGAGCACGATATGCCGAGATTCTACCGGTATCTGGTCTAAAGTTATCAGATGGATCTTCGGTGGTTATGCGACATTGGAGCGCGCTGCCCCTCGTTGTGATTCCTTCCTGTCGAATTTCTAAGTCAGTTAAGCTTTGTCCAGATGCGATTTTGATCTGCGCTTGGACTATGTCAACCCCGGTTACCTCTTCGGTGACTGTGTGTTCAACTTGAATTCGAGGATTCATCTCAATGAAGACATGACGGTTCTTCGAGTCGAGCAGGAATTCCACCGTTCCGGCATTCGAATATCCAATTGAGGCTGCGAATTTCACCGCGTCATTGCAGATCTTCTCTCTGATGTCGGGCGATAGATTTGGAGCGGGTGCGATCTCAACTACCTTTTGATGGCGGCGTTGTATCGAACAGTCCCTTTCGAAGAGATGAACCACCTCGCCGTATTCATCAGCAAGAATCTGCACCTCAATGTGGCGTGGCGCAATGACAGCCTCTTCAATAAAGATTGTCGGGTCACCGAATGCAAGTTGCGCTTCGGTGCTTGCGCTGGTAATCGCGTTGCTTAGCTGATCGGGGGAGTCCACCTTTCGAAGACCGCGGCCACCTCCGCCGGCTGAGGCTTTTACGAAAAGTGGAAAGTGAAAAGTTGAGATTATCTCCGATAGGTCGTCCAAGGCCGTGACGGGTCCTAGAGACTTGAGGGTCGGAATGCCGGCTCGACGAGCTGCAGCCACTGCGTTCATCTTGTTTCCAGCCAGTTCGAGAGCGCCGGTTGATGGTCCTATGAACTTGATCCCTGCCTTCACACAGGCCTCTGAGAGTAAGGGGTTCTCCGAGAGAAAGCCATATCCAGGATAGATTCCATCAGCCTGTGACTTTAGGGCGATTTCGATTATCGAATCGACATCTAGATAGGATCGAAGAGGGTGACCTGGTTCGCCAATTTGGTAGCTTTCGTCTGACTTTTGACGATGGAGGGAATACCGATCTTCGTATGCATAGATGCCAACTGTTGAAATGCGAAGTTCAGAGGCGGCACGAAAGGCACGAATCGCAATCTCACCACGGTTTGCTACGAGTATTTTTTTGAGCATGTTCGCCTACCTTAGATATCTCGAGGGATCTTGCATTCGCCATTGAGCAAAGATGGAATACGAAACTGTTATTCTAGAAACTCTCTTAGCCTACCCGAACGACCATTGACCATTCGGATTTGTTCGTGCCGACATATCTTTAGAGCCATGTCGAATAAAGGGCCTCCTTCATTAAAAAGCCAGGAACTTCGATCGATGCGGTAAGGAGTTTGTAGTTGTCTCTAAAAAAGTGCCATTGCAAGTGGTTCGAGACGATTAAAAGGATTGCTTTGTAGATAGCCAGCAATCAACTTTTACCGAGCTACAGATGATAGGTGTAGTTACTTTGCAAAAGTTGATTGCTGAAAGTTCTATTGATTAGGGGCGGTGAGCTTGTACGACGACTCGACCGTTCATCCTGAATTCTTCTTGGGGAGCCTCTTGAGCTACAGAGGCTAGAAGCTCGTCGAAGCTCGCGCTCTCTAGGAGGCCCGAGTCCACGAGTTGATCCTTCAGTGTTGCGATCTGGTCGACTATAAAGCGCTTCTCGCCTTTTTGGGGATCTGAATGAACGTGCAACGCTTCGGTCATCAGCTTTACGCTGTCGATCACAAATCCACCTCTCGATAAATAAACCGACAACTTTCTACCAACTTCGCGATCCCCGCCTCGTTGCCCTTGAAGTTTTTGGATGGCCTCAAATAGACGGCTGAAGGCATCAGATGGGCTTGGGTAGGTCATATAGAGATGGTCATCTATATCTTCGACTAAGAGCACTCCACCGGGCTTGAGTGCCCCTAAGAGGTTTCCAACGGCCTTGTCTGGATCTGAGACGTAGCTAAAGACCTCACGGACTACAACTACGTCAAATTCTCCCTCTGGAACGTCGAGTTGCATTATGTCATCAACTTGAAATTCGATAGAGATATCATTAGACAAGATACCTTGTTCCATTGAGCGCTCAATGATGGTTTTCGCACCGGCTACAAATTCTGGATTGACATCTGATGCAAGTATTGAAGCGCCAGTTCGAATCGCGATCTCGATGGCCAGTAGACCGTAGCCGCAACCGACATCGAGTACGCGCGTGCTCGGTCCAAGAGGAAGTGATTCGATTATCTGCTTCCAAGTCGGTCCAAGGTTCAAAGTGTATGCGAGCATGGATTTTCCCTCTCCGTCTTCCAACGTCGAGAGGTATCCAGCTGCTACGGTACGTAATTTTGCGAGTTTTTCATTGACCATCTGCATCTCTGAGTCGATCCCTGCTCCTAATTGTCATTGATAATGTGGGATTAATCTTCCACCGCTTGGTAAAAAAACCTAGCGCATTTTCCATTTTGGCGTCGGCTTTCCAAGTACCGATTATCCAATAAGAGTTAGGTTAGCGGATTGGTTCGATAAAAGTCGATTCATAAACGACATATACCCAAATTGGCTGCTCAATTTTTAACAATTTTAGGATTTTTATCGCGGATGAGCCGCTCCGATTGAAGCCGTGACACTTGGTTTAGAGCTTTGTCTCTTACTCATATCACTAGCTGTAGTTGAAGTAAATATGAATGAGAATCGATATCGGCTTTCCTGGTATCAACTGATACTTTTTAGTTTCATCGCGTTTTTGGGTCGGTTTTGGCGCGGGTGGGGCACCTGGTGCAGATTGCTATCTAATTTTAGGCTTTGTTGTGCGTTTGAGGGTGGTGGTAGTTGGTAGTGGATTTGGACAGATCTTTCTTGTCTTCTCTTTGTAATTCGGTGGCTAAAATGACGGAAAAATGATTAGCTGTTTTTTTAGGGTCTGCCTATTTTGTCATTGTGGATAACTAAATAGGCACTTGTGTTTGCGACTTCTCTTGAAGGCAGTCTTTTTAGGTGAGAAATCTTTTCTATGGCGCAATCCGAACTCCAAAACACCCTCTATCAAGGTTGGGTTAGATAATCCGAAGAAATAAAGCGATACTATCTTCATTTGTGCCCTTTTGACTTGTCATGTTGACTTGCCTTGGGTTAACAATATCTTGAGAGTAAGTTATCTATTTGGAGCGTCTTTTGGGACTAACGTTTGAAAAAGCTCGATCGGTAAAGTTCAAATTCCAATCGAGCTTTCTACTCTTAGTGGCTTGAAATAGGGCTCAAAGCAGACTGAGGCTACGAGAGGTCATCGACCTCTTTCGGAAGTAAGAATGTCGCAAAGAGACCAATAAGCACAAATAAGGCTGCAGTAAATGCTGCGGTTTTGGTGGCACTTGCCATCGCTTCGACCGCTGCGGTATGGATGAGCGTACCGTTGTATAGGTGGGAAAGTGTGGGTATAGCCGCTCCAGCACTAGCTCGTAGTTCCCTCACGATCCCTGCCTGTGCTGTAGGACCTAATGAAGTCAAATGAAGCAAGTTGAGGTTTTTGGTCATGGTACTTGCGAGTTGGCTAAGAAGGACGGTGCCCAAGATGGCAATTCCGAGAGCTGATCCGATCTGTCGGGAGGTGCTTTGAATCCCCGATCCCAGGCCACTTTTATCCAGTGGAACTTCCGCGAGAATTACTCCAGTCAATTGCGACGTTGCAAAGCCAACACCCACGCCGTAGATTAGAAATGCAGGTACCATCCAAAGTACTGATCGAGTTGGGGAAACTGCAACGGCGAGTGAGGTAATCCCTATCACCTCTAACCCAAGGCCAATGCGAACTACATTTCTCGCGCCTAGCTTCTTAGAGAGGGGCGTTACTGCTCCGCCTGCAAGGAAGCTCCCTAGCGCCAAGGCCAATAGGATTGTTCCGGTGCCAAGTGCGGTATAGTTTCTGGCGCCTTGAAGGAATAGCGGAAGTGCAAAAAGGATTCCGAACTCGCCCAACGAGACGATAGCTGCTGCAATATTGCCGGCACTGAAGCTCCGAATTGAAAATAGTGAGAATTCAATTAGAGATGGTCGACCCTTTGCGATGTTTGATTTTTCTAATGCTATGAATGCGATCGCCGATATGGCAAAGATCGCCAATGCAATTGGGATTGGGGAGATCGTGTTAGCAGGCCAAGTGAAGCTTGAGAGCTGAAATTGAGAGGTCTCGTTCCACCATCCGTAGCGTTGGGCTTCAATAAGACCAAAGACTAAGGAGCCTAGGCTAAGTATCACAAGTAGGTTCCCAACTAGATCTCCAATTGCCCCTGAATTTTCATCTTTCGATTCGGGAACCAAAAGAAGGGCGCCAACGAGGATTACAATACCAGTGGGAACGTTGATCAAAAATGCCCAGCGCCATGAGTAAGACTGAGTTAGCCAACCCCCAAGTAATGGTCCCAATGCAGCTACACCACCTATGGTCGAACCCCAAATGGCAAAGGCAATTCCGCGGTCCTTGCCAAAGAAGTTGGCATTTACCAAAGAGAGGGTGGATGGCAGAATCATTGCCCCTCCTATCCCTTGAATCAACCTTCCAAGCAGCAGGATCGATGAGTTACTTGCGGCCGCGGTTAGCAAGCTCGCCAAGACGAAGATTATTGTTCCAATAATGAACAGTTTTCTTCGTCCGAATCTGTCCCCGAGTCTTCCCAGTGAGATCAAAAGTGCGCCAAATACTAACGAATAGATCGAGTTGGTCCATTCGGCGTCACTGGAGTTCAAATGGAGATCGCGAATCATGGTGGGTAGCGCGACATTGACAATGGTCGCATCGACGATAATCATTGCGACGCCAAGCGCAATGAAGGGCATCATTAACCATCTACTTCGATTTGAAGTGTTCTGAATGTTTGACTTGGTATTCATGAATATCTTGACCTCTAAAGTAGTCTATTGATTTGATTGTCTTTGAGATATTGCGCTTTCGGGCTATATCCCATCTCGGCTTTTAGACAGTTCCACACTCTGGCCTTTCAACCACTCCTAAATGCTACTAGTCCCATTATTTAATGCTGGAGACCATGAGATAATTCCAAGATCGGAAATAGAGGCTAAAGTTATATTAATCGAGCCTCTCGGTCTTGCGGATTGTAATTGCCAGGCTTTCTATTGGCTTGGCCAGCAACGGGAGCCGTTGAAGACCGTTGGCTGGAAATTGTATTGGTGCCTTAAAGCCCGTATTCATATCTATAAATTTGAATATATATATCACGACTAATAGCTTTTAAATCCGCTAACTGTTGCTCAGCTTCGATATCGACATTTGCGTGTGTGATTGATCTGAAATCTCAATTGCATATGATTTTGCTTATACTTTCCATACGTTTGCTCTTTGCAGCGGGCGAAATTTGGAGATGGGATTGAGATAGGGGTGCTATCAAGGTGGATCGGAGGGGATGCGGCAATTGGTCTGTGGGCTGAGTTGGTATCGAACTCCGAAATCTAAAGCTCGCTGGGACGCTTCTAGTCAAGTCGGAGGAAATCCGGTTGGCATTTCACCTTTTAGATATCTTATCGGCTCTCTGTTGAACCGAAGGATCTTCATCTGTTGCAGGGCTATATCTAAGTCGGTAGTTTGGTGGCTTTGGTGTGGTAGAGGTAGTCGTTGGTCAATCTCATTTTTCCTAAGTTTCAATCTAAGTGAATAGTCGTGTCGGTGTCCTCGGTGGAACCGAGAGAGCCGCATCTGACATTAGTAAAAGACGTTTGTATTTTGACTAGATGTACCTATGTCATATTTGTTAGATGCCAGAGGTTTGTGCCCCTGAAGTTTCGACGGATGGTGATTGGCCATTTTCGATCTTATTTATTGAATCTTCAACCTCTAATGAGCCAACTTGCTTTGGCGAGATTTTGGAACTTGGTTTGTGATAGTGGTGAGCGCTTTTTCCAAACAGGAATAATCTGAAGTGGCCAATAACGGTGACTTCGTGTGCAGCTATTTTTTCCTTGGCTTCTCGGGGGAATTGCGACCTGTTGCTATTCAAAGAGGAATTTAGGGCTGGCTACCTTTGAGGCTTTATCTGGGCTTGACTAAGTCGATGCGGGGCTGCTTTTTAGTTTGAGGTTTATTTCTCTTATGGATTTACCCCGGCGATCCGATTTGGTGAGGCCGCCATTGTCGTCGAGGTTTTTGTCCGTCGGCGAGGCTTCTCTATGGAGCTTGTGGTAGTCCCCTGTTGTTAAAGCCTTTGGCGTGATCGGTGGAATCAACTGTCGGCGAGGCTTTATAGGAATCTTGCAATGGCTATATGGCGCATTGAACCGGCGTAATATTCGCGGTGATCTCTAAGGGTATTCATAAGATTGCAGCCTTAGGTCTATGAACTCTCTTCAAATTTAGATCTTCATGTCCATCTAGGACTCCTTTGATAGTCGAAGGATGGAAATTTAGCTGCCGTATTTGAAATTCATTAGCTAGGGTCAGAGACGATGAGCAGTATCGACTTTTATTCCTGTTTGGATGCGATAGATTGTTTCCAAAAAAAACTCAGAGGATGTAGTGGTTCTAATCTTTTATCGGCCAATGTGTTGTGGGTATGGGGGCTTGACCACCAGGTGGGCCAAGTTCTATGATCATTTAGTATTAATTTTTCAGTATCTAGTTCATGAATCTATTAGGTTCGTCTTAGATTTGCTTGATGACTTGAATAAGGGATGTCTAATTACTTCGTCACCTGTACCTTAGCTCCCTTCGCGATCATCTTTCCTGTGGCTCGGTCCAATAGGAAGGTTGATTATGCAGAGAGTTTTAGTGACTGGGGCAGCAGGATTTATCGGATCTCACCTATCCGCGATGCTAGTTAGAGATGGAATAGAAGTTGTAGGTGTTGACTGTTTTTCCGATTCTTATGATTCGGGTGAGAAATACGAGAGAATGCTCACTTTGTCTGAGCTGGAGGGTTTTGAATTTCAAAAAGCTGATTTGGTCGATGCCGATCTTGATGTCCTGCTCGATGGTGTCGATACGGTCTTTCATCTTGCGGGTCGGGCGGGCGTACGATCTAGTTTTGAGCAATACCCAAGCTATGTTCATGACAATATCCTGGCTACGACAAAGTTAGTTGGAGCTATTGCCGACCAGAATCGCAAGATACGCTTGGTGTATGCCTCTTCATCTAGCATCTATGGAAATTCACCGACTCCATTCCTGGAGTCTTATGAGCCTTCGCCCATCTCGCCATATGGTAAGACAAAGCTTGCCGCCGAAAGAGTGGTTTTAGAGGCAACTAGCCCTCTGGTCGAAACGGTTGCGTTGAGATATTTCACGGTATATGGACCCTCCCAGCGTCCTGATATGGGTTTGCGCAAATTTATCTCTAGCGCACTTTCCGATCGGGAGATAGCGATCTTTGGCGATGGAAGTCAGAGTCGTGACTTTACCTACGTGAGCGATATTGCCAATGCGACAATGAGTGCTGGCAAGGCTGAAGTTAGTGGACTTGCAATAAATATCGGTGGTGGCTCGACTGTGACCTTGCTGGCGGTGGTAGAGATGCTGCGAGGTTTCCACGGTACTGATCTGCGAGTCTCCTTTGGCGACTTTGCTCGGGGAGATGTATTGCATACCGGCGCTGATTTGGATAGAGCGAAAAACTATCTCGGGTTTTCTTCTAAGGTCTCTTTTGCTAATGGATTTAGAAATGAATATGAATGGCTAAAAGATCTCCACACATTTCAGGCGGCAGGTGTGGCACAGTGACCCAAAGTTTCACAAGGATCGATGAACTCACAGATATGGCGCCAAGACGTATTGTAATTTATTCGCACGATACATATGGACTTGGTCATCTTCGTCGCAATATAGCACTTGCTGAGGCCCTAGTTCGGATTAATCGCTCCGTCCGAGTTATCATTATGACTGGTTCGAGGGTGGCGAGTAGCTTTAATACTTCTCGGGGTATTGAGCTTGTAGAGCTTCCACCGGTAATCAAAGTTGGTCCGGATGAGTATGAGAGTTATGGCGTTTCGATTCCGCTTTCGTTGATCAAGCGTGCTCGTGCAGCCATCATCAAAGATATAGTGGTTAGGTTCAATCCAGATATCTTTTACGTGGACCATTCGCCACTTGGAATGTCAAAGGAACTCCTAGGAGTCCTGGACTTTTTGGTTTTGGCACACCCTAAGATTCATCGAGTTATTGGTCTTCGTGATGTCATAGATTCACCTACTAATCTTGGTCAAAGCTGGGCTACCGATGGTGTATTGGATGCCATTGCTCGATATTACCATGCGGTGTTTGTCTTTGGAGAAGAGGCAATTTACGACCTGCGGAAGAACTATTCGATTCCTGAAAGTGTCAAGTTGCGATACCTCTCATATTTGGGGAAGCCTGAATTCATCGAGGCGGGTGTGTGTCGAGCTGAATTTTTCGCCAACGCCTCGTCTGATCAAGGATATTTTTTAGTAACCGGCGGCGGTGGTGGCGATGCCCAGGAGGTTTGTGAGGTTGGGATTGAGGTTGGAAAGGTTATCCAAGTCCCAACTTTAGTAGTCGCCGGCCCCCTGATGGAGGTAGATGCACTGGCTCACCTCCGGCGACTGATCGGCGACGCTGCCAATATTAGTTTAATTGATTTCGAGCTGAATATTGAGGTTTTGCTATCGAAATCTAGGGTTGCGCTTTCAATGGCTGGATATAATACAACCGTTGAACTGGCGGCAGCTAGGGTTCCTGCTCTTTATCTGCCCAGGATATATCCCAGACAAGAGCAGCTGATAAGGGCGAAGATCTTTGAGAAGTTAGGATTTGGGCGCGTTGTCGACCTGTCTAGGTGGAAGATCGAGAGGATCTCCCAAGAGGTAATGCATTTTTGGTCTGAACCGATTCTTTCGAGTCAGATAAGCGTGAATATGTCTGCGATTCCAAAATTTGCAAGTCAAATTGTAGTTCCTGATTTAGTAGATTTTGATCGCGCTTGTGACTCAGCAGAGACCACACCATGATTGCCTCAACCGTTGATGGATACCAAGCTCGATTTATCGATTCCACCAAAGTACGCTTTTTCGAAGAGAGCGACTCGGCCGTAATCGTAGATTACGTACTTGTTGGCCCGGCTGATACATCCCATAAAGGGGAATGCGGTGCCGTTGATGCTATAGGATTTTCTGCTCATCAGGGAGCCACCCATTGGCAGGCACAAAGGGAGCACGCTATCTTGGGGTATCTAATAGATAGAACCTCCCAAACTAAACAAGGCGTAGGAGGCTTAGGTGGTAGCGAAGTTCCAATTGATGGCTCGCCCGATCCCCTAAATCATGCGAGCACGGTTCAAAGGGTCAATTACCTCTTGAGTATCGGGGGTATCGATAGCTCTCAAGTTGAAGATCTGCAATTTGTCATCGATGGGTCTTTGGTGTCATCCAATTGCGACTTGTCGAGCGGTGGTAATGGCTCCCAAGACAAGTGGAAAATTGGTATGAAATGAGGATAGCGTATCTTCTCTTTGACCCAGGTATCCCAGTCGGAGGCACAAAGGGCGCATCGATTCACGTAAGTGAATTTTGCCGTGCTGCCAGCGCCTTGGGCCATGAAATTCATTTGATTGCGACCAGGGTCGTCGGTGATGGGGTTCCCAGTGTGATCTTGCACCATATTGAGTTACCCTACATTAAGGCCTCAGATGGCTCCAAGTTCCAGGCTGCTAATGAATTTTCAGAACGTGCGTTTGACGTATTGAGAGAGATAAAACCAGATCTTATCTATGAGCGCCTGAGCCTCTTTTTTGGCGAGGGGCGCCAACTTGCAATCCGACTTGGAATCCAGAGATTGTTAGAGGTTAACGCGCCGATAGTGGATGAGCGTATTGAGCACTTTAACCTCGATCTTATCGATGAAGCTAGAGCCAAAGAGGCCGCTGCTATCTATGGTGCAGACGTCATCGCCGTGTCGGAGTCGTTGTGCGCCTACATTAGGACAAATGAGGCAAAGACGATATCGGTCTTTCCCAATGGCGTAGACACCGAGCGATTCGGATCAGTTATCAAATATCGATATGATACGCAAAGTATGTCGCTCAAAGTGACATCTGACCCTAAGGGGCCAAGCGATCCAACAACAATAGGTTTTGTCGGCTCCTTGAAGACTTGGCATGGAGTTAATAATTTGATTTTAGCTTCAAATCTACTCTTTGATAGGGGTATTTTTCATCGACTTTTGATAGTTGGTGATGGACCAGAGATGACATCCCTAAAGCAACTGTCGGAGCGTTCCAAGGCACGGGCTCGTATTCATTTTGTTGGAGCGCTCGAGATGAGCGAGATCCCATCTTATTTATCTTCGATGGATATAGGCGTAGCTCCATATCTGCTCCGGGGAGACTTCTACTTCTCCCCGCTAAAGATCCTTGAGTATATGGCGTCTTCGATAGCTGTAATTGCCACTAGAACTCCATCCATTGAAGCTATCGTCGGAGGCGATGCATTTCTTTTGAGCGACCCATCGCCAGAGGCGATTGCCAATGCAATTGCGACTTTGATCGACGATCCAACAAGACGCATGGAACTAGGAAAAAAGGCACGAGATCGGGTCGAGACCTCTTTCACTTGGAATCAGACGGTTAGTTCAATTCTTGAGGTGGCGGCCTCCCAGAAAGATGGCCCAGACGATGTGCAGTTTGATTCAGTGGATACGATAGGGCAGGTGCAGTAGTGAGGGCTCGAAATCGACCAAAAGGAAGGATGGTCGGTGACTTCCTTCGACAGAGTCGCGGTCGAATGGCGATCGGATTGCTTTTTTCACTCGTCAATGCAGCCATCACTTGGATAACCCCATGGCCACTAAAGATCGTTGTTGACTCAGTTTTTGGAACTAAACCTTTGCCTTCTAGCTTTGGTTACACGGGAACAAAATTAGAACTGCTCTATATCACCGTTGGCGCAATGGGCGCACTTGCTCTAATTGGTGGTGTGAGTACCTACATTTCAGCGTTGAGTTTTGCAAATGCAGGACAGATATTCTCTAATAATCTCCAGGTAAGGGTCTATGACCATATCCTAAAGCAGCCACAAGGGTTCTTTGAGAAGCGAAAGGCTGGTGACCTATCTACTCGTTTGATTGCCGATGTGCAGTCGATACAACGAGCGATGGTGGAGTCTGTTCCGACCTTGGTCAATTCGATACTGGCCATAGTTGGAATCATGATTATCTTGGCCATGCTTGGAGTCGTCTTTTTGGTAGCGGTTTTGGCACTTGGTGTATTCGTAGTCTTTGACCTAACGTATTTTATGCGACGGGTTCGGCGGGAGTCGAGGAGGGCTCGAGACTACGAGGGTATGGCGAATTCGGCTGCGCAGCAGGCGATTACCGGTTTGGTGGTAGTTCAAACTAACGGAGCGACAGAGATGGAATCCTTTCGGTTTTCCTCGCTCGTTAAATTGAGTACGCGTCATTCTTTGAATTCCAACATTGCACAGGCTGCGATGAATTCATCTGTAACCTCGGTATTGAATCTGACTATTGCAGGTTTCGTCCTCTTTTCTGGATTGGCAGTCTTTTCCCACACCCTTAGCCTTGGCATGATCTTGGTTGTGACCTCCTATGCACGATCGGTATACAAGCCGCTTCAACAATTGACCAAGAGAGCGGGAATCGTTGGAGTTGGTTTAGCGGCCAAGGAGCGGGTTGAAGAGTTGCTTTTGGCCAATGATGCAAGGCCAGGTGTAACCACGAAGAGGCGAGTTCCACTCGGCGGGAGCTCTATTAGCTATGAAGGTGTCGCCTTCTCTCATGGCGGCCGTTCGATCTTTGAGGATTTGAACCTTCGTGTAGAGGAGGGTAAGCGAATTGCAATTGTAGGCGAAACTGGATCGGGAAAGTCGACGATTGCAAAGATGCTCCCTCGGCTCTTGGAGCCCAAAGAGGGCCGAGTGACCATAGGGGGTCGCTCTCTAGATGAGATTCCTTCATTTCAGCTACGGGAATTAGTCGCCTACTTGCCTCAAGAGACCTTTATCTTTTCGGGTACCATCTGGGAAAACGTCATCTATGGCCTTCAAGGGGCGATTCGCCTTGACGCAGTTCGCTCCTGTTATGAGGCAGGAGTTATGGAAGTCTTCAAGGTGCTTCCTATGGGTATTGATACAGTCGTCTCCGAAAAGGGTACCTCCCTCTCAGGAGGGCAGCGACAGTGTATTGCAATCGCCCGAACTGTTGCTAAGAATGCAAGGATAATCATCTTGGATGAGCCAACTGTGGGTGTCGATCCGCAATTAGAGGAAGTTTTATGCGGTGCTTTCGAGCGGGTTACTAAAGGTAGAACTGCAATAGTAATCAGCCATCAGGAAAAGACGCTGCGTTTTTGTGACGAGATCTATCGCTTTCGTGACGGTCGATTGCAAAAGAGCACCTTTGAAGATTTTTTCCTGTCATCTTTGGATCGTCAACCACGTCAACAAATCGATGAATTTCTTTCATTTGGTTGAGGCGTGACCATTGAGATCTTGATGCGCTTGATTCTTTTTGGTCATTGTCTATTTGAGTATTCAATGTCTCATTGGAAGGCCGTCGTTGATTGTGCTTGGTTTTTTCACGAAAAAGACGGCACGGCTTGTTAGTTAGGGTCGGTCTTTTTTTGATCGGCGTAGTTATTTGATTTAGTTAGAAACGGAGAAAAGTTTCAAAATGGAAAGTCGCTTTGTTGTCAGGGATATTTTAGTTGTTGGCGGGGGATACGTAGGTTTAACTGCTGCCGGGTGTTTCGCGGAATTGGGTCATAGGGTCTACCTCATCGAAAAGGACGAGGAGCGAATGGAGAGTCTTTCACGTGGGAAGATACCTATCTACGAGCCCCAGCTGGATGAGATCTTTGCGCGATCTCTGCGTGATGGAAGAATCATCTTGGGTGATTCCATGGCAGATGGTTGCTTTGGGGTCGATGTAGCATTTTTATGTGTAGGTACTCCACCATCTCCTAACGGCAACCCCAACCTGTCAATTATTGCAGCAGCAGCCGCTGAAGTTGCCGGCGCGGCCACGACAAGCCTCCCAATAGTCGTCAAGAGCACTGTACCTCCTGGAACATGTGAGGCGTTGGAGCTCATTTGCCACGAGGCTGCCAAAGAAGGCGTAGAGCCTACTGTGTGTTCAAACCCCGAATTTCTACGCGAAGGACGCTCAATCGACGATTTTATGAATCCGGATCGGGTCGTAATAGGAGGCGAAGAATGGGCGGTTGACGTGGTGGCTTCGCTCTACCCCGACTATATGCCACTACTCAAGATGGACCGCCGTGGTGCTGAGTTGATCAAGTATGCCTCCAATGCCTTTTTGGCGGTCAAGGTTTCATTTGCGAATGAGATTGCAGCACTATGTGAGTCACTTGGAACCAAAGCCAGCGACGTCCTTCGGGGTGTTGGTTTGGATTCGCGGATAGGAACTGCCTTTTTGAGTCCAAGCATAGGTTGGGGTGGATCCTGTCTTCCAAAGGATACTTCTGGGATGGTCGCTATCGCAGATTCCCTCGGGTGCGATTCGGGGGTGGTGTCGGCAGCGATTTTGGCTAACCGAGCCGCTCGGGAGCGTTCGATAGATCGCATTGACAGGGCGGTTGGTGGTTTATCCGGAAAGCGTATCGCCCTTTTGGGAATGGCATTTAAGGCCGGAACCGATGATTGTCGTGATTCGCCTGCGCTCTTATTGTCCAGCGAACTTATAAATAGGGGTGGCGTCGTCGTCGGTTACGACCCTATGGCAAAGTTGACTTCGCTTCAAGAGTTTTCAATTACATCGCGAGTTGATTCCCTTAGCGAAGCTATCGTTGACGTTGATGCAATTGTCTTTGGCGCAGCATGGCCAGAATTTGGCCAACTGGATCCTATTGCGATTACCGCCATGAACTCTCGCACCGTAGTATTTGACGGCTCGAGTTCGATAGAGATCGAAAAGTGGCAGATGGCAGGGTTTATAACGATGGGTGTCGGAGAGGGCCACCAAGACAGGTTTCGTCCGATTATTTGGAGACCCCTTTCTTGGACTACAACAATGAGCCACGAAAGCGTCGCTTGAGATAAAAACACCTTCTTTCGCGACCTTTTATGATGGCCATACAGATCAATGTGGCCATCATAAAAAAGGGATTGGACCTTAGAAAAATGTAGTTGGTTCTTTTGAAGTATCGCATTGGCAGCGTATTTTTCTAGTTAGTTTTTCCAGAGCGAAGTCTTTTTGAACAATAGTGATCAGAATCGCTATCAAACAGAAGGCGCTGGAAATGATCATTCCGATTCGTAGCCCTGAAGAGGTATCGGAGAAGTAGCCGGTTACTAGCGGACCTGTGCTTTGCCCAATTGCCATGGCCAGCGTGGCAGTCCCAAGAATTTTAGCGACCTGCGAGGGCGCTGAGTTGCGTTGGGCTAACCGGGTTATGGCTGTTGTGGCGGCCATCAATCCAAGGCCAATTAGGGCCGCTGAGAGGAGAACGACGCCCTGATCTTTGCTGACCAGGGGTAGGATCGTCCCGATCGCAATTACAGTCAAGGTCGCGCCAAGTCCCCATCCTGCCCGAAGCGCGCCTAGAGGTCGGTCCCAAAAGAATCCTGAAAAGACCGAAACGACTCCAAGAACTATATAAAAGACAGAGACAAAGGTTGAAGACGATCCATTTTGTTTAAGGAATGCCACGATGAAGGTCATGAATGAGATGTATCCGGCACCGAAGATTCCATATCCTAGAAAGGAAGGCATGTAACTTCGAAGTCGTGCCTTTTCGGAAATGTCTTTTGGCGGGGTTGGGTTTGTGAGTTTGGTGAGTTCGACGCTGGTGATAATTAGGCTAATGAAGCACAAAACTCCAAGTAAAATCCATGCAGCTTGCCATTCGTTATTGCCAACCAGGTGAAGTAGCGGGGGAATGCCGATTCCAGATATCGCCGTTCCAAGACCGGCTCCGCCGAAGAATATCCCTAATGAACCGGCTGCAACACGATGGGTACTTCTAATGTTTGAATGGGCAACAATTGCACCTCCGACAACTAGCAACATGGCCCCAAAGACCCCTGATGCTGCTCGAACGATGAAAAGATAGCCGAGGGATGAATTGATAGCCGGGGCGAATGTCAATATCGTGATAGCGGCCATTGCGAATCTAAAGCTCTTTTTCGCTCCATATCGTTTCGCTACGGGCGCCGATATAATAGCGCCAAACCCATATCCGACAGCGTTGAGAATATTGAGCGAGCCGGCTTCTAGGTATGTCCAGTGAAGATTGGACTTCATGGCGGGGAGGATTAAGCCATAAGAAAAGCGTGCGAATCCTAGGGCAGTTGCGACGCCCAACGACATCGCGAAAGCACTCATGTAAGGATTTCCAGAAGCTCTTTTTGATTTAGTTTCAACCGTCGCGCTAATTTTTGTTCCTTACTTCGACGAGATAATTAATGTTGTATACAACATGTATCTATGTTCACTATTCCACCGATGGGAATTGATCTTCGTTTTTAATTGAGGCTTCATTTACTCTATCTATCCAAACTACTCAGGTCTATTTTGATGTATGTCGATAGCGGTCGAGTTGGTGGGATTCGAAGGTCAGATCGGCTGTGGGTCACTGTAATATCGACTCATCAGATAGATCGACGGGTAAGAGCTACCTTGGGAGGTTCTGGTTTTGCTTTGGATCTCGGGGGTGATAGGTGGGAGTAACTGAGCGATCCCCCCTCCGGGGTAACCTCCGTGATGGGTTGATTTGCCAGGGGGATGTGTTGATGGAGCTTTATTGGTTCTGGAGGTCGTTTGTAATTTTCTAAAAACTCATCACCTCTATCTATTGGACCTATCTGCTCTTTTAGCTCGATCTTTTAGACCTAAAAGGGCTTTTATTATTGTGTTGTAATTTGAGGCGCCGTTTTTGTTGGTGGGAAATTTTATCTTCGCAATCTTCGTTGATGATCTCGTGGAGCTAATGGCTAATAGGCGTTCACATCTCATTCTTGCGACTGTCACGAGGTACATATGGCGACTTTACTTTCATTTCATGCTCATCCCGACGACGAATGTCTTTTGACGGGCGGAACCTTAGCAAAAGCTAAATCAGATGGTCATCGAGTAGTGATAGTCGTAGCTACTGGTGGCGAAGAGGGTGAATATCCAGCCGGATTTGTATCCGATAGATCGGAACTACCTGATCGGCGTCGCGGTGAACTATTGGAATCCGCGAAAGTTCTAGGGGTGGACAAGGTCTATTTCCTTGGCTATAGAGATTCAGGGATGATGGGAACACAAAGCAATTCCAATCCCAAATCTTTTTGGATGACAGATATCGACGAGTCGGCCAAGGCTCTGGCGGAGATTATCGCGATTGAGAGGCCCGATGTCGTAACCATCTACGATGAAATCGGTGGTTACGGCCATCCGGATCATATAAATGTGAATCGGGTTGGCCTTAGAGCTTGCGAAATTTCCGGTTTGTCGGAGGTGTATCAAGCCACTATGAATCGTGACTATTTAATGGAACTAATGGCCGATTACTCCGTTGACAACCCAGGGAAGGTTCCCGATGAACCCCAAAGCGCTTTTGGAATGGGCGAGGATGCAATTGACACGGCTGTTGACGTCTCGGAGTACGTCTTTCTCAAGAGAGAGGCTTTAAGTCGCCATAGGAGCCAGATCGGTGGAGTTGCCTTTGTCTTCGACTTAGGCAACGAAGACTTCGCTAGAGCGTTTGGCACTGAATGGTTTATATCTCGTCATCCAAAAGAAAAAGAGTTTAGGACTGCAATACTCTAGGATTTTTTAGACGTGGATCGATCTGTTTTCAAATGCAATCCACGTCTAAGTTGCTATCCCAGGAGATTGATAAGTGCATTTCTAGCGTTGGCGTTGCTTGCTGCGAGAGCTGTAAGTTCACTAGCTAAAGCGAGCAACCAGTCGTCTAACTCCACACTTCTTCTTGAAATTACTACTCCTTTTACACTCTGGGATATCTGCGGGTTTATGTGGCCCGGTTTGTCCTGATTTAGCTCCAGAACTTGATTGTTGGTACGAATCGTTAGAGCAATTACCTTGCCTTCTCGTTTGGAAAAACGGTTTGACAGCGATTTTTCCCTTCGAACTTCGACCATTCCTGCAGGAAGAAGAGTTTCGAGCTTGGAAGAGAGGGCTTGTCCCAGAAGATTAAGATCCGAGGTGTCGGCACGAAGTGCCGCAGCGACCATATCTACCGAAGAGATTGGTTCTAGTTCATCGGTCACCTTAGTCTCCAAGTGGCAATACGAGCTGTGGTTTGGCTATGACGTGGTTTTCGCGAAGTGGACGAACGGCAGTTCCGATTGCAAAGAACTCCGTGGTGTGGCCGCCCCACCGATGTGGAAGTGACAAGAGCTGGACTCCAACGATACCTTCGGCATGGAGGGTTTCGGCTTCGGCTTGCATGCGACTCATGGCGAGTTCGCGAGCGTCATATAGCGCTTCAGTGAATTGAGGAATTTCGACGTTCTGGCCAAAGTTCGACATGGATTGGAACATCCTTTGATGGGCAATATGGTAGACACAGGTGCCCATCACCATTCCGAGGGGTGCATATCCTGCTTGAACTAGAGTCCAGAAGTCTTGTCCTGAAAGGTCAGATGTGAACGGCTTTCCTTGCGAACGCCAGTGCATCTCCTTGTCATCGGCGACTACCGCAGTTCCAACAGCTATGAATTCTGCTATATCTGAGCCGAATTCCTTGAATTCAACCTCCAGTCGTACCCCGACGATACCATCGGCACCAAGTATGTCGGCTTCCGCTTCCATCCTTGTCATCGCCAGCTCGCGGGCATGGTACATCGCTTCGGTGAGCTTGGTCAACTCTTGATTGGCGCTCCACTTTCCGACTTGGAGTCCTACGTGGTAGATGCTGGAGCCAAAGACTAGACCAAGGGGTCGAAATCCTGCTTCACGCACCAATAGGAACTCGTTGACTGAAAGGTCAGATGTGAATAAAGAGGTGGCTTTTCCCGGTTTCATCTCAGAAAGCCGGCGAATAGCGTCCTCGGGTACTCCGATTGACCTTGGGTCTATTGCTTGGTTGTCATTAGTCAATTTTTTCGCGCTCCCTACTTCGTTTGCTTTTTTCGCGGTTGTTAATCTTTGGCCGTCAAGGCGCTGGCTAATTGAGATTTACCGCTTGTCTTTTAGTGAGATAAACGTCATCGGTCGATCTGGCTTTGTTTTGGTGTCGAATCTCACCAATGAGGTACCGACGACTCTTACCTCAGCTACATGATCTCTGTGGTTTTCGTATGGTTCGGTTTCAAATATTCGAAGTGACATTTCCTCTATTATGGCGCCTTCGGCGCCTTTTCGAGCTACGTCATTTCTCAAGGCCCGACGGGCAGATTCCCGTGCTTGTTTGACTAGGACCGTGTAGGTGTCGATCTCGACGTTGGGTGCGAAGACCGAGTTTTGCCGTTGAGTGCGATAGTCGTCGTGTGTGACCTCGACACTAACTTCAACTGAAATGGCAACAGGAATATATCCGCTGTGGACGAGTTTGGCAAAGTCGGCTCCATTTAGATGGGTGCTAAAGGGGGATTTTAAATGTAATTTCCCTTTAGACGAGATCGCAGTGCCCATAGCAATAAATTCCGACGATCCCTCGCCGAGAGAATTTTGCATTAGTCGAACTCCAACGACCCCGTCAGCGCCAATCTCGGTGGCTTCGAGAATCATCCTTTCTATGGCTTTTCTCCAACCTGAATTGATGATATCGAAATAGTTGCCGTAGGTCGAATTGAAGCCCGTGTTGAACATCGCCCCCATTCCAGCGTTTTGAAAGTTTCCTCCACCGAACGGTCCACCGCCATAGTAGTTACCTACAAACCCACAACTTGGCATCCTTGCGCCGGTGGTGTTGAGCACAATCGCCCCCATTACCTCGCTAGCAAATGTAAAGCCGGCTGACTCTACACCTGTTGCTCCGTTGACGCTCAGAAGCGAGGATCGAAGATGAGTTGTGCGTATATTGTCAATTCGCCGCTGGGCTGCAGGTGGCAATCCTTTGGCATTCCAATCTGTCATGTGAGACTCCTTGAATCATAGATTAGCCTTTAGTTGGATTTGTGTCCACACTATCGGGCTTGATTAGGCCAATTGTTTCAACTCCTTATGCAAGTGGGAAGTTATTGATAGAGGCGAATCCCTTTGAGCCTCGAGCTATTTAACTATCTTTTGAATGCAATAAGAGGGGCTATTACTCGATTGACCTAAATATTGTGGAAATACCCCTGGATCAAGTGGGTTAGTTGGCATTGATATTGCTCGTTCGGTAATCCAAAGGTCGTAGTTATTTCCTATGGCGATGGTTTTTAAAAGTTGTTAGGTTTTTGGGAGCGAATCGAGGATAAATTCTCACTCTTGTACAATTCGGATTTGAGATCCGATCCTAGTTTGTTCCATTTGGATTACCTTTGGCCTTGGCCTTGGCCTTGGGCTTGGGCTTGGCCTTGGCCTTGGCCTTGGCCTTGGCCTTGGCCTTGGCCTTGGCCTTGGCCTTGGGCTTGGGCTTGGGCTTGGGCTTGGGCTTGGGCTTGGGCTAATCAAGGGATCTCAATCTCTGTATTGAGAGACACCGTAGCTGCTGGATCCAATCTGGCTAGGAGAGTTTTTAGGACGCTTGTTTTGCAACAATATAAAGTGCCAAGCTCTTGGGATGTGCTGGCTTGTGCGAGCGATGTAGATCGAGGTCAGTATTTATGAAGATCGCGTTTAGAGATAATCTGTTGAAACTTGATTTCTTCCGCACGCTTTTGCGGCGTATAATGCTTTGTCAGCTCTTGAAATCAGAGTAGTAGTTTGCTCTTCAATTAGGTGATGAGAGCGAGTATTACCTGGTCTGATCGATGATGCTCCAATTGAGATCGTCGCTTTAATCGAGACCAAAGCATCTATTTTTGTTGTATTGTTTTCAATTTGTTGGCGAATTTTTTCGGCAATTTGAACTGCTTCTTCGATCTTGGTCTGTGGCAGCAGTACTGTAAATTCTTCCCCTCCGTAACGCGAGATGAAGTCTGTCTTTCGGATTTGGCTTCTTATGAGAGATGCGACATTTCTGAGGACTCTATCACCTCCAAGATGGCCAAAGGAGTCGTTGATTGCCTTGAAATGGTCCAAATCCATAAACAGCAAAGATAATTCTTCTCCCGCCTGGGATGCCTTTATAATTTCGTCGTTTAATGCAATAGTGAAAGTAGCGCGATTCGGAAGGCCGGTCAGTGAATCGATCTCGGCACGCCGCTCAAGTGACTTGTATTTTTGTACTTGCGAGACCGCTATTGCACATTGATCGGCAAAGAACTCCAGTGCCTCAAGGTGTGATGGTTCAGGAAAGAGGCCAGATAGAGGTTCGTCGGCGGAGATTATGCCAATGAGTCGGCCGCTTTCGTCTTGCATAGGTATGCTCAAAGAATCTAGAGGATGCCAATGTCCAGCCTCTACCTCCTGGGTGTGCAGAGGGACGCTTAGTCTGTCCATTAGCTCTTTGGGCACGTTGAATCGGGTGTGATCAAAAACGTAAGATTTGCTTTGGAGCATAGCTGGTTGCATAAGTTTCGAAAAGAGAGAGATGTCAATATTTGTGGCGGATAGTTGCGCTTTCTCCGAGGCCGCAAATCCCCAACCGGCTTGAAAACGCAAGGTCTTTTTGTCTTCCTCGATTAGTAAGATGCCTATTCTTTGGAAGTCGCCAACTTGCGACATCGACCTTGCAAAGTCTTCCAGCATCTCATCGAGCTGAGCTTCACGGCGAATTGCGTTACTTGCTTCAAATAGCCGGACGATCTGTGACCTTTGCGCCTCGAGTATTAATATTTTTGCAGCTGCATTCGTTCTGGCACGAATTAACTCGAGAGCGATCGAGCAGAAGTTTGCATAGGTCTCTAAGATCAGCGTGCTTTCGAGCGATGGAAGATGGCCGTCGATTGGGTCGTCAGGGTTGACCAATCCGACTACTTTCCCGCTGGGATCCCTCAGTGGTGCGATTAGTAGTGATTTTTCATGCCATTCACCGATGTCGGGGTTGGTTGTTTTAGTTGCTACAACGTGTGGGAAGATAATAGGATGACGAATGAGATCGGAACGTCCATCCACCCAAAATAGGTTTCCAATTCTGCTTGCGTGCTCCTCGATCTTCTTAAACGCCTCCATCGGAAGAACGTAGTTAGATGGAGGAGGTGTGAAGTCGTCATCGTATCCTTTGATAACCTTGGGTACAAAAGACGTGGTTCCTTCGAGAACAAAGATTACGCACATGGAAAAGCCAAGATCCCGACAGACATTTGTCGCTATGGTTTCAAAGAGTTCATGTTCGTCGACCATCTGAGTTAAATGCTGGGACGCATCTATGACCGATCGAAGTTTGGCATAGGTCGTAGGTAGGATATCACTCATTATGGACAGACCTCAGCGTTGTTAATCTTTGGCCCTGTCACTTGTTCATAAATCATCTGTTGCAATAGTTTCTTGTCGGACGAAAACTCTGTATGCTTTATCATTCAATTTCCATAGTTGATGTTTTAGAACACGTACTATTACGAATTTTGTCTAGTGGAACCCTAGCGGCGACTTTATGATTATTTAATCAATCGACTCTATTATATAGATCAAAGCTTTTTTGGCCGATTTATATTTGTCTTGAGATTTGAATTCGATATTTTTTGAACCGCCAACATGGCATATCTATTTTTCAGGTCTGAAAGATTTGGATAGTAGCTTTCGAATTTTTTATCAAAGCGTGATGACCCAACTTGCTTAGGCGAAAGTGCAATTGGTGAATTGATGGGAGACGCCCGAGGGAATGTTTTATCTATAGAGCATGTTTGAAACTGAAAGGTTAAAGAAATTAATTTTGTGCAAAGCCTTTGGTCTACTTCTTTCAAGAAACCAAAGCGTTGTACGACTTTCACTGGAAGGTGGCATTTTGGAAAAACTAGGTGGCAGATTCAATATAGGTGGCTCGCTCGAGGTCAATCGACTTGGCTTTGGGGCTATGAGAATAACCGGACCTGGAATTTGGGGAGAACCTATCGACCGTCCCGGAGCGATTTTGGTTCTTCGCAAAGCGATAGACGTTGGGATCGACTTTATAGATACAGCAGATAGTTATGGTCCTTACGTAAGTGAAGAGCTTATTCGAGAGGCACTTTATCCATATGCCTCTGGTGTAAAGATTGCTACCAAGGCAGGTCTCGTCCGCACCGGGCCAAACCAGTGGCATCCAGTTGGACGGCCTGAATATTTGCGTCAGGAGCTCGAAATGAGCCTGAGGCGTTTGGGCGTGGATAGGATCGATCTCTTTCAACTTCATCGGATAGATCCAAAGGTTGATCTTGCGGATCAGATTGGTCTTTTGAGCGATCTCCAGAAGGAGGGTAAGGTGAATAGAATCGGTCTCTCAGAGGTGAGCGTAAGCGATATCACAGAAGCATCCAAGTACGCAAAGATAGACACAGTTCAGAATCTGTATAATCTAACGAATCGCTCATCAGAAGCAGTCCTGGAGTATTGTGGAGCAAATGGGATCGGTTTTATACCTTGGTTTCCGATTCAGATGGGGTCTTTAGCCGGAGGTTCTGGTGTTGTAGGCGAAGTCGCAAAAGAGCTGGATGCCACTCCGGCTCAGGTCTCGTTGGCGTGGTTGCTACATAGATCTAAAGTGGTTCTGCCGATTCCAGGAACTTCTTCGGTGGACCATCTGGTAGAAAATTCCAACGCCGACAAGGTGAAACTCTCTGATGATCAGTTTAAGAGACTTTTTGAGATTGGAAATAAATAGTCGCGATTTTTTTCGGCGCTTTAGATCGTTATATTTGATCTAAAAGTCGATAAGATTCCTTTATTTTAAATAGATCGATAGCGGAGTGCCCAATTCTAACAGGGTGCTCCGCTCTTTATTAAACTTAGGTTTTAATACTTATTGATGGACTATGTGAGGATGAAGTGATCTTGAGGATTGATTTGAACAGCATTAGGCGACCCCTTCCACTAAGACGATCGCTAATTTTGGGTTAATTTCAGATTTCGAGGCAGGCAAGAGGGTTTTATTGGACTCTACAAGGTGGGCAACATCCAGTTTGGAATTGCCTTAGACGATCTATTTAGATGCGTTTTATTGATATGACAGTTCGGATCGAATTTGCTTAGGTGCAGCCAGAATTCTTTAGAATGGTTCATGTGCGTGATATGTGCTAGTTCGTGATAGATGACCGAACGCACTAGAGTCGGATCCACGAAGAGCAGCCTTGCGTTTAAGGTGATTGTCCCTGAACTTGAGCAGCTTCCCCAGCGAGTCTTTTGGATACGAGTGGCCACCTTTTTTGGAGATACACCCATCTCCGAGGCGAGCTTAGTCACTAGTGGGGTGAACTCCACTTTGGCCCTATGTTTCGTCCAGTCGCGTAATAGATGAATCGCTTGCAGGGAGGTCTTATTGGTTCCGCCGGTGAATTCCAAGATGTTTGGGTGTTTTTCTTCGAGGTAGATATGAGCTGGATCTCCAGATATCTTTTTAATCGTCCAAAGTTCATTGGTTGCGGCCAAATAGAAGGTTTCGGGGAGCTCATGTTTTTGTGGCAGTCCAGAAATGTCAGCGCGCTTTGCAAGTCGGTTTTGAGCTTGGCTGATCCAGTCACCCTGTTCGTGGACGAAGCGCTCTATCTTGGACCTGTCAAATCCCAAAGGGACCACTACCTCTACGCTTTGGTCAGCCTTGACCTTGATGCGCGCATATTTTAACCTGTGGTTGACTGTGATTGAATAATCCTGCAATTACGTGTCCCTAAAGTGCCGATTTCCATAGAGCTATCGTAATACAACAGCTCGATCTTTCTACTTCAGTATCTGTCTTTTACGCTTGGGTAGCTGAAATTTTTCTTGGTAGGGTTGAATCTTTGAGCAAATGGTTAGATTTCTAAGGTGAGTATTGATCCACGGGACCAAAAGGGAACTGGTTCTATGTGGCTATTTGACCTTGAGCCTCTAGCTTTGCCAAAAATAAGTGAAGGTCTGGAGCGTCCCTAGTGGTGTCAAGACTTATGTCGAGAATTTGGTAGATTTAAGCATCGATGGCCGAGGTCTTCAGGGCGGGTATCTTGAATCCGCTTAACATTATCGTTAGTGACTTATCGAAGGTGCTCCTAATCAGGTCATCGCGCTCTCGCGCGCTTATCGCAGTGTCATTAGATATGTTTAGCGCCGTTCGAGCCGCTCCGAATACAGCCCTAGCGAGCACCAGCGACCAGATCTTGAGATCGAGTGAGTTTCCTTCTGGTTCGAGGTAACGAGCACGCCCTTCCATCTCTTGAGCCAACGATGACTCCCAGTTGAAGATGATCCCCAATAGTTCTTTGTGGACGTCGACGATGGTCGAACTCCCTATGAATTTTCGGATCTGGCTTAGATTGGGCGGCGAATCCTCCAAGGTTTCGTTTAACGCGAATTTGATAGCGACTATGGGGTCGCTTGACATGGGGATTACCTTTAAATTTTGAATGAATTTGGCGAGCACCTCCTTGAGATTTGAAAATAACAGCTCCTCTTTGCTCTCGAAATACCTGTAAAAGGTGCGTTCTGAGACGTTCGCTGACTCGGCAATTTCTCGAATCGTGGTATCAAAGAAGCCTTTTTCTTGGAATAATCGTCCAGCCTCTTTCATGATGGCAACCCGTGTTTGCAGCTTCTTTTTTCTCTTAGACCAAGTTCGTTCAAGAATCTTCCTCCGTTGGACTGGATTACCCCTTTAATTATAGACGCTTATGACAAATGGCAGAAGTGCCATAAATTTGAATTATATTTTAAATGGCAGTTATGACAATATTTACTTTTGGAGGAACAGGTGGATGAACTCCTAGATGGGTCGTTTCGAGATTCTTTAGCATCGGAGGGCAATTCAAATAGAGGGCCCTCCTCGACGGGGATTTTATACCGCCTAGGTGCATGGAATGCGCGACACTTCAAGACCTCGATTTTGGTTTGGTTATTGGTAGTTGTATTTCTAGTGGTGCTCATGGGAAAGATTGGCGGAACTTATTCCAACAACTACTCACTTCCTAACACCCAGGCTTCAACTGGTCTTTCTATTTTGCAAGCAAACAATAAAGCTGTAACTGGATATTCGAGTCAGATCGTTCTCGTTGACCCAAATAAGCCATTGAGTAACTTTTCCGCGCAAATATCTCAAGCTTTGACCAGCTTGTCCAAATTGCCCAATGTCGTCTCCGTTTCGAATCCCCTAACCGCCACCGGCGCTGTCTCTGTCTCTGGTGAGACGGCTTACATATCTGTTGCCTTCAATCAGAATCCTTCCTTGTTCTCGCCTAGTTACATCTCCTCGGTTGAAACTGCGATGAAGTCGGTAACAAATGCGAAGGTGAATGTCTACTACAATGACCCTCTTGGCCTTTTGGCGAATCCCAAGGCAAGTGATATTAGGTCCGAGTTGATTGGGCTTGTGCTTGCATTGTTGATCATCGCCTTTGCCTTCAGGTCGCTATATGCCGCTGGATTACCACTCGTCTCTGCCTTGATTAGCGTCTTGGGGTCGCTGGGGATAATGGCCTTGCTCGCCAAAGTTACCACCTTCTCAACCACTTCACCTACCCTTACGACGATGTTGGGTTTGGGGGTCGGAATTGACTATTGTCTGTTTCTGACTACCCGGCATCGCCAGAAGCTGATGGATGGTTTATCACCAGCGGAGGCGGCTGGAGTAACGGTTTCTACCTCTGGTGGATCCGTAATTGTTGCTGCGGCCACGGTTTCGGTTGCACTTTTGGGACTATACGTCTCGGGGCTAACTTTTATAGGTAAGCTCGGCTTGGCGGCGATGGTGGGTGTGGTTACATCTGCCATTGGCGCAATTACCCTAGTCCCTGGCTTATTCGGACTTTTGGGAACCCGTATGGATCGGATCCACTTTGGGAAAGCTGTTGCAGAGACGGGCGAGGGTGAAGATTTCTGGCATCGATTTTCGCGCTCTGTTCAAAAGAGACCATGGACCTTTTTGGTCTTAGGTTCGATTATTGCCGGTGTTTTAGTGATCCCACTCTTTTCAATGCAGCTTGGTCGTCTAGATGCAGGCTCCAATCCAACCACATATTCAGACCGGCAAGCCTACGGCGCCGTTGCCTCGGCCTTTGGTCAAGGGGCAAATGGTCCATTTGTGATAGTTGTAACGCTTCCCCCAAGCGTTGCAAACTCCTCTAGTGCGCTTGGAACTCTCGAACAAAATTTAAATACTTCGATCTCTTCTCTTTCTAACGTTGCTCACATTACGGTGCCTAACCTCTCTCCAAATAAAGCCATCTTGTATTTCAATGTTGTTCCGACTTATGGACCACAAGCCTCTCAGACAAAGGCGCTCTTTGATAATTTGGTAAATGTTACCCTTCCCAAGGTCTTGAATGGTGGAGAAAAGGGATATGTTACCGGAAATACCGCTTCGGGAATCCAATTCCTAGAGTTGGTAGTTTCAAAATTGCCAATCATCATTTTGTTCGTTATCCTTGCAGCGTTTATCATCTTGATGGCCACCTTCAGAAGCATATTGATTCCAATCAAGGCAGCCCTGTTGAATCTGTTTTCGATAGGAGCGGCTTATGGAGTTGTTGTTGCTGTCTTCCAGTGGGGCTGGGGGTCGTCGTTGGTTGGAATGAACCAGAAGGTTCCGATCGAGTCCTACGTCCCGATGATTATGTTTGCGATTACCTTCGGACTGTCGATGGACTATGAAGTCTTTTTGATCTCAAGGGTAAAAGAAGAATTTCTGCGTACTAAGGATTCGTCGTTAGCCGTTGCATCAGGCCTTTCGCAAACGGCACGAGTGATCAGTTCTGGCGCGAGCATCATGGCGGCAGTCTTTTTCGCCTTCGTTGCTTCTACCAATATTGTCATCAAGATGTTGGGAGTGGGTTTGGGCGTGAGTGTCATTATTGATGCGACCATCATTCGCCTCTGTCTCGTCCCATCAGTTATGGAACTTTTCGGCGATGCCGCATGGTGGTTTCCAAAGTGGTTGGATAAAGTTGTGCCAAGAATTGATGTCGACTGAGGTTGGTCTAAGAATTCAGAAATAGCTCTCATGGCTAGCTGCTAATCAAGTTTGTTGGGTTCCGGAACCGAGCACTTATCAGAGATGCTTGCGAGAGTCACTTTGTTTGGCCTTCAATGGATAATCCGGTCGCACTGATTCTTGGAAAATCTCTGACCTAGAGTCGATGATCTTTCGGAGATCAGTTTCGGTACGACTTCTTTTTATCTCCTTGGGCAGCTTGAATTCCATTTGGCTTTCCCTCGTCGATAGTCGGTTACTTCCGATATGGATAGGGGAAAGTTTGTTTTAACGGCCTTTTGGTTGGTCTGTGTTGATTAGATTGTTGCTCCGATGCGACCTGCCAAACAAGGGTAAAAGGCGCTGGGTAAAACTCTGAATAACAGGTTTTTAGCGATTCGTCCTTGGCCGGAGACCTCTGATGGTGTGGAACCTTTCATAGATCGGTGATAGGCAGGTGAGAGGTCGCCTGATCAGTGGTAGTCGGCGACTCCGTGTTCCCCAAAGTCGTATCTTTTCAGACTTATCAAGTTTCGTAAGCAAGAGCCATTTTGGAGTCAGATTCGCGGAGTAGCGGATGGGGAGACGCAAACACACATGTATTGAGAAGTCGCTCTACCAATGACATTTCAAAGTGCCTTGGGTTGAATCGGTATGCGAATTCCTCGAGACATAAGTTGCTTATGTTCCTCATCTCCGTGGTATGTTCCGTCGATAAATTTCTTGCAGTTCCCAATTTAGGATCTTGAGCCATTTGAATGTTACATGTGCTTGTTCGTCTTTGGATAGAGTGAACCCGTGCGCTAGTCCAAGGTCTTTCAGCACATACCCCGTAACTTGGGTTACCATCACTTATCAGCTTGGTATTAGAATCTCAACGTCTCACAAAAACATCTTTGGGTGATTTAGCAGTGGTATCTTTGATTACTTCCATGAAGCAATGAGTAGGAGCACCATTGCTAATCGATATTCAAATTAGGAGATTGGTTTGGGTCGTTGCTTTTCCTCTTTAGTCTTCACCATGGCTCTCACCACCTAAAAAGAACTCATCTACTCAGGCGTTTTCTCCAAGTTTGTATAAACCATTTCGGTCAGCCATTGCGCTCAGCCATTGCCTTAGGTAGCTTATTTAGCATCAACCAGCCAGTCGAATAAGAAACTTGAACGAATTTAGCAAGGGCTCTGATGGCTAGGGGGTAGTAGCTGAAAGACCACGCCTGTCGTTGGACAATAGATAGATAGCGGAGAACCACTTGGATAAAGAGATATGGCTTCGATGAAAGATAGTCCCGGAGGTAACGCTAGTTTGGCGGTGACAAGATTTACATTGAAAAAGTGGAGCTCGAGATGCTGCATTTCTTGAAATGATTTGGCCTTACTAAAGTAAATTGATCGAAGTTACACTTTGGACATCTAAACCCCTCATAGCATAAGCAATTTGATCAAATGATCTTCACATGCTTCTTGCGACGCGGAAGCGTACCATAAAGCCTGAGATATCTACCTAGACAGCTTTATTGAGCATCTGTTCTACTATGGATTAGCTCCAATCTGGTCTCGGTGGAGGCGAAACTTACGAAAGTTGATAAGTAGGTTGGTAATTGCTAGGAGGTGTGGCTCGTTAAGATGCCAATTCATTACCTTGGAACTTGCATCGCCTGGTTTGTCGATGAAAGTTCCAAGGTAATGACTACGAGTGGAGGTGATGCGAGGACTTTACAACCCCGTTCACCCTGCTCAATCTTTGATTATGAGCTGGAAGCCTTCAGATAACAAGAGAAAAAACAAAAAACAACCTGTCAATCTGAATAATTGTGACTATGGCTCTCAAATCAAGGAGTTCATACCAAAACAAGTCCAACATCGACTGGATCCTGATGAGGTTATCGAATTGATAGAGACCTATCAAGCTGGAATCTTAGTGAAAGAGTTGGCAAAATGTTACCAGATTGATCGCCGAACGGTATCAGCGATATTGAAGCGACAGGGAGTGAATAAGCGCTTTCGGCAGACACAATCTATCTAAAAATTGTCGGCAAATTTAAAATCAGCCCTCAAGTTCATGGGTTTTGATCGCGAGGAACTTCGGTGCCAAAGTCAACCTTATGCATACTTTTGTCTATGAAAAGGCTTGCCATAAATTGATTCTTCCAATATTTTCCACTTTGTCTGAATCAAACTGCCCGTGGCGGCGTACCCTAAGCGTTCACCGCGCTTGGATAGACCCGCGTAGCTCAATGTGGTACCAGTCTCTCGCTTCAGGTCGATAATAGCTCGTTGTACTGTTTCCAAACCCACGGGCTGGTGAAGGCTGACGCCACGCTGGTGGAGTTCTTCAATGAAGATGGCTTCAGGTAGGAGCAATTCCGCTGCAAAAACTTCTGCGGCGATTTCACGTACATCTGAGCTGTTATCTACAGTGCTACAAGCACCGTTATCGATCAGATGATGCTTTAGCTCGTGTGCAAGCGTAAATAATTTCGGGTCATCTGGCAGTTTTTTGTAAACCATTACCGTCGGACCATCTTCGTCACAGATGTATGCCCCTCGCAAAACACGAAGTTTGAACGGCCAATAAATAAGATCGATTCCCTGATGCTTATAGATCTTTCGCATTTGCTGAAGTTTGAGGGATGGGCCATCAATCCCATATGTTTCTCGAACTTGGAGAGCCTCGGCTTTGGCATGAGCATAAGTTTGGCTTCGGCTCATTGCTCAGCCTTTGTTTTTTTCGATTGCTTTGTGTATATATTTTGCGCGTCTGAACTCAGCGAAACGGACTAGTTCCTCAACATCGTCAACCGGTAAAGCCTCTGCTGCTCGTAGTAAAGCTTCTGTCTCTTTCTTGACGGGATCAGTATCTTGCGGAAAGAAAGTAAGTATGGACTGGTGGAAGAAGCGAGCTAGCTTATCCAAGTCAGCCAGATCGGGCTTGTATGCTCCAGTCTCCCACCTCGACACTGTATTAGCGGCTATACCTAACTCTTTTGCTAGTGCTTCCTGTGAGAGGCCTGTCTCTCCGTAGGTGGTACGTAGCTGCCGTATTCTGCCTGCCACATATTTCAAAACATCTGTCATTAAATATATCCTCCTGTTTTAGTAAGTAAATATCCTATAACTGTTGACATATTCTATTGACCTGCCATATACTAAAAGAGTATCATAACTCAACACGAAAAGGAAGTGTCAAAATGGTCCAAATCACTGCGATTCATATGGTCGGGACAGAACATCACAAACATATTGCTGAAATGAAGTGGGTCAATTCTGGCACTGGCGCCACAGGCGCAAGCACTCGCGAAGCTATGGTCACTTTCGTTCGCAGTAATCCCAACCAAGCCTACGTTCAAGGGCCAACGATGAGAGCGTTTTTGCAAGTACGTGAGGCAACCCCACCTTACGTCCAAACCTATGCCGATAGCACATGGACGGATAACTTACTGAGCTTACCAAGGTATTAGGAGATGAACTGATGGCCACGACAATCACCGCATCATTCGCTAAACTGCGACAGAACTTGGAGATCACGGATCTTCAGGCTTCAACTGTCTCGACGAGACAAACGAACGTAAGAAAAGCCGTTGAAAAGGACTTCACGGTACTGAGATCGTTCCTGACGGGCTCATACAAGCGATCAACAATGATCGCACCTCTGCGTCAAGCTGACGTTGACATCTTTGTAGTACTGGATCCCAGCTACTTCAAGAGCGACGGGCACGCATCTTTGCTCGACAAAGTACGGGCTACTCTATTGAAGACATATCCCGACACTCCCAGAATCAGCCGCAATGGACATGCCGTAACGATCTCATTTACCGATTTCAAAGTTGACGTGGTCCCAGCCTTTAACCGCAACGGTGGTGGCTTTTTGATACCAGACTCGAGTAACAAACGGTGGATATCGACAGATCCAACTATTCATGAGACCTACATGAGTAAGTCGAACGCGGACCATGGTGGGACAGTGGTTCCAGTTGCCAAGATGATTAAGGCCTGGAATCGGGAAATTTCAGGAAGTTTCGTTCCGTTCTACCTGGAGCTAGTCGCTGTAGAGATCTTCTCTGGCGTAACACTCAGCTCTGATTCGAGCGCAGTTCGTTACTTTTTTGATAAGGGGCGTGAACGGATCAAGACGAAAGTCAAGGACCCTGCTGGACTTGGAGAGCAGATTGATCCGCTCTTGGCGACCAAGACTGTCTCTGACGCAGTCAACCGCTTTCAGGTCGCTTACGACAGAGCGATCAAGGCTGAGCAGTTTGCTAAGAACGGCAATACTTCCGCTGCGATAGTTGAATGGAGAAAGGTGTTCGGGGATTACTTTCCGGCATACGGTTAATTCTATGGCACAATTTTCCCCTTCGACTCCATCTATGCATGACATTGGTGTTGCGCAAGACAGCAATCGCAATCTTCGCAGGCAAGAAGCCAAAGATCGCTTCTATAAAATAGGAAACCGTTGGCACTTTTGGGGAGCTTCAACAGCCATTATCTTGGCTCTGGCATCGCCACTTGTGCTCGTGTATGAACCAGACTGGGGTCCGTTGCTCGGAGCAATCGCTGGAGTATGGATCTTCATGTCCCGCCTCCTTTTCGAACCTCTCAAGCAGGGCTGCCAGGTAAAAGGGGCCTCTGCCCAAGAAATGTTCGATTGCGATGTCCTTGGCCTTACTTGGAATGATGCACTGATTCGTCAGCCTTCGGAGGAAGAGATCCGATCGGCAAGTAAAAGATTCAAAGATCCGAAGTCAACAAAGAAGCATTGTGGCTGGTATCCCACCGACATTGATATTGCCTGGCCAAGAAGTGTCATCACTTGTCAACGATCGAATACCGTCTGGGCCAGACGTCAACATCATGCCTATGGATGTTTTCTCTTGGTCTCGGCATTCGTATGGGCAATCTTCGGTGTGATTATTGCACTTGTACAACAAGCAACGCTCGCCGGGTACCTGACTACAGTTGCCCTCCCGTCGCTCCCAGCTGTCCTTGATGCTGTTGATCTGTCGAAGAAGCACTTCCTGGCCTCATCCCGCCGCCAACATCTTGAAGACGAGACGAATGCAATGTTCGACAAGAACGATTCCTCGCATGAGGCGCTGCGGGAGATTCAAGATCAGATATTCGATTTGCGACGGGATGCTCCGCCAGTTGCCGGGTGGTTCTACTGGATTCTGTCCAAGACCTACGAAGAAGACATGCGTTATGCTGCCAAGGAAAGAGCGGGTCGCGACTGATGGCCAGGACTGTTAACGAAGGATTCGAAGAGTTTCTAAAGCGCCTGACGCCGACGCAAGCAGAGCGTGATGCGGGTTCAAGCCATAGAGCGTCTATCAAAGCCGCGCTTGAAGCAAAACTCACGATCATGGCGTACTTCGAGACCGGTTCATTTTCACATGGCACCGGACTTCGAGGATTTAGTGACATCGACGTGCTTGTAAGTATTGGTAATAGTCGTCCAGAGACCTCGTATACGGCTATTGCCTGGGTGAAGGAAGCTATGGAAAAGCGATTTCCGTTGACTACTGTGCAGATACGTAGACCAGCAGTAGTTATTAAATTTGCAGGCGGTTATGAAACATGGGAAGTGATTCCAGGTTTTCTCACCAACCGAGGAGTCAATCAACTAGTTTACGATATTCCCGGCGCAAGTGATAACCCGAGCTGGATTGATTCGGCTCCGAACGAACACTTGTCCTATGTAAACGACTGCAATCTCAAACCACATAAGGGTGATGCGAAAGCGTTATCACGCCTTATCAAGGCTTGGAAGTACTACTGCGATGTTCCAGTTTCTTCGTTTTACTTGGAGATGAGATGTGCACAACACGTGGCCACGCAAGCAACTTACATACACGTGTGGGACGTTTGCCAGGTGCTCGAAAAGCTGGACTCGACGCAGCTGGCGGCTATGAATGACCCCAAGGGAGCGACGGGGTGGATCTATGCCTGCTCGAGCACGGCCAAAGCAACAGACGCGCTCTCCAAAGTCCATACGGCTGCGGTCAGAGCTCGAAAAGCTCTTAACGCGTGCAACAACAGTGATCCTGTGACAGCGTTCACTTATCTAGATCTGCTCTTTGGTGGTCAATTTCCCTCACGCTGATCTATTGTCTCTGCACGTAGTCACGGTAGCTCGCGAGCTCATGTTCTTGGATGTTAACCGTAGGCAGAAAGTATCGATGCAGTTCAAGTTGAGCGTCGGTGCATGATCTCATATGAACCTTCCCATCGTATACAAATGAGTAAGTTGTCACCCTCCCGCTAAAATGAACACATTGTCTTGCTAACAGGCGGTACAATATATGTAACATTTTAGAAGGGAGTTTTTTATGCCAGTTGGTTTACATACTGACCCGGCCATTAAAGCCGAGATAGTGAAAAAAATACGTGATGAGGGTATGCGGGTAACCGATGCCGCTAGTACGTATGGTGTCCATTACAAAACCATTTATGGTTGGCTTAAGGACGGCGTTGTTAACGGCAACTCCAGCCTGGTCCTGCAGGTGAACCGCCTTAAGAAAGAGAACGAACAACTCTACAACTTACTGGGGCGGGCTACAGCCGAACTAAAACGCCCAAAAGGCTAAGCCTACTGGATGAGGTCGATCCAGGATGGCGCAGACACTTTGCCACTGTCCTGGAGATATCCATAACCAGCTACTACTGCCGGCCAACTAAACGGGCTCAGGCTGATCAACTGGCTGTGAGTCAGCTATTAGCCGTCCACGAAGAGCATGCTTACGATGGTGTTGGACGTTTGAGCATGCGTTTACACTGGAGTAAAAAGAAAACCAGACGGATACGTAATCTAGCCGGCATGGTCATACCCAGAGCCACTAAAAAACATCGCTATCGCAAGGGTAAAGCAGAGATAATGGCTCCAGCTAATGCCCTAAAGCCTTATGCCGTGTTTAAGGACGAGGCCCGGCCACAGGATGGCCAGGATTACTCTGGCATGGTTAACGCTGGGGCTTGGGTACAAGACTTTACTCACTTGTGGTTTGAGCGAAGCTGGTACTACCTGGCCATAGTAATGTATCTAAAAACCAGGCAAGTAGTTGGTTGGCGGTTAGGTGCCAACCATAGTAGCGAGTTAACCTATGTCTCCTTACTTGACGCTCTATCTAAACATGAGCCACCAGCTATCTTGCATAGTGACCAAGGCAGTGAATATTTGAGTCACAAACATGAACTGCTGTGTGAAAAGATGGAGATAACTTTGTCAGCTAGTGACAAAGGCTCGCCTTGGCAAAACGGTTTCATGGAACGCTGGTTCGGTAACTTCAAACTAGAGCTTGGCCCACTAAACAGGTTCAAGGATATAGCTGAATTACACGAAGCCGTTGCTTTGCAGATCCACTACTACAATACAAAAAGAATCCACACAGCTTTAAAAACCACGCCAGTAGCTTACGCTGCAGGGCTACAAAAAAGTCCAGACAAGGTGTTCATTAAAAGTAGAGGTTGACAAGTAGATTCTGGGATACCAATCGTTCACCAGGGGTAGCGAGCTTGCATCCTGAACGGTGCCCGTAATAGGTGAGCGACTCACCTGCATGGGACAGTAGGCCTCACTATCGCATTTCGATTGCAATATGTTAGTAATCTTCTATCGCAAAGAGCTGAATCTCCTCACTGCTTATTACAGGATCCATCGTTCTTAGGATCTTCGTATCGATTAACTCCGCGTTCACAATTATATCTCTTATCGATTGGTCAGCGATCCAGCCACATTGATACAGCGCGACCTCGTTATCTGTAACTTTTCTGCAAATATCTTCTTTAAAGTCATGATCAGACGAATTCGAAAGCATGACACGCTGTAGCCATATCTCCACGAGCCCAGAATTAGGGAGCAAACTAAGCTTTCGCCAGATTCGTTCCATAGCGGTCTTCTTCGCTTCTATATTCAAGGTACCAACAATGCTACTTATGAATGCAGCTACCATTGGAAAGCAATCAGGACTATCAAAAGCGATGTTAACTAAAATACTCAATAATTCGTATTTCTGGTTTTTGTAATGTCGTTCCTTTGCAATCCCATATAGTTTTGTAAGCCTAGTTTTTATTGTTCCGGCGTTCGGATAGGATCTTCCAAGTTCGTAAATTTGGAGTAGCTCTACCTTCATTGCAGCTTGCGACAACTTTGAAGGTATTTTTTTATCAAGCATGACGATCTTTGCGGGCTTAATCGAACTCAGTATGACGTCATCACTTCGTTTCGTTTTTGAAGTATTCAAGCGTAAACCTAAATCGATCATGACTTCACTTAATGCTTTCATAATCAAATCACCGTGGCTGGGTTCACGAACGAAGATCCTATAGTCGTCCCGATAACGAAGAATAAGATAAGCATCATCCGGAACCTTGCTATTGATCTTCTGATATAGTTCGCGGTCGGCATACGCAAGAAGCATTTCGGCAATGAAATTCATCAGAAGACTTCCCTGAGGTATTCCATTGGTTTGCCCGTTAGACATTGCCTGCAAGTGATGATCAATTAAATTGCCTAATAAGGCGTCATAACGGCGATTAGCCTTGGCTGTTATTTTGTCGTGTAGCGCCCAAGATATCGAATGTGTATAGATTGACCCGTAGCAATCGGTAATGTCAGTCTGGTAGATGTGCTCGAAATCGAGAGCATATCGAAGTGATGCCTTTTCGATTGTTTCAAGCCATTCGCTAACTTGCGTGGCTTTTTGTGAAGCGCCGCGGTCCGGCAGTACCGGGATGCTCATACACTGGATCGATCGAGTTACGCGTAGTTCGTCGAAGCGGGAGGTGATTGTGCACCAGTTGCTCTCTTCAGTAACCGCGTTGACGAGAGAGACGTAGAGTAGGGGATTTATCAATTCATACTTCCGCCAGTCGTACTTACCGTCCTTATTTCCATATAAGACGTGGTTAACGGTATCCAGTCGTTTGGCTGCGCTGATAGCCGTGATTCCTAGAAAGGTGCCGTTTAGTACGACAGAAAGCTGCGATAACATTGTCTGAAATGTAAAATATTTAGGCAAGTCGAGTGTAGTGTATGCTTTATCTTCTAAAAAGAAACGTCTTACACGTGTGTGGTCAGTATCTAGGATTGTTGGGCGCATAGCTACCGCAGAAGTGAAGTTACTGATGATCTAGCCCTCAATATCCGATGGGGACTCATCCCGATGTCAATGCTTTTCTTATAGGTGTACATCCCTTCAGTCCGCCGCTGCTTTCTCGTGTGAATTCTCCATGTCGTTTCGATATGTTGCCGAGAAGATCGAGTCGGATAACCAGCGCCGGAATGACTCATTGTCACTGAATTGCTTGAACAATTCGGTATCATCTTTCAAGAACGCATTCATTACACGGCCTAGCGCCTTATCGTGTTCGATCCGAGCATTTCCCTTGTCGCTGTTGCGCTGTGCGTTCTGGTATCTCTTATCAGCCGCAACCTGGGCCGGGATGTCTTCGGCGATTTGGCGCTGCACCCTATCGGAGTTAATCCAATCAATATTTCCGAATTGATCATTGAAGGCCTTCAGGATGTTTGATAGTCGTTCGAGTTCAGGTTCAGGCTTGTGGCCGCCACCAGAAGTAGGGACCGGTCCGATTCCCCCATCCTCGTCGGCGAGAGCAATGCGCATGGCGGCCATCTTCTCGACTCGGTAGCTATCCATATCGATGGTTTCAAGGATGCCTCGCGAGAGGTCTTCTTCTATCGGTGCTGGAAGCTTGGGGATTAGGAAATTGAGGAAGATCGAGAGTTTCTCCCATTCGGCGTTCGAGTATGGGAGAACAGAAGCAAGGAATCCATAGGTACGAGTAAAGGCCTTTGCCTTACCTTTGAAATCCACCTGCCCGTCTTCGTCGAGATTGTCTTTGTACGCAGCAACACAAGCATCAAGAATTGGGTCGAGCTGATCTCTATCGGCATTTCCAAGATACAGCTTAACGAAGTTGGTAATCTGGCTGTCGTCGTAGACCTCGTAGCCGTCCAGCTCACTTTTTAGATCGTGTAGCTTGTTGGGATCCGTCTCTTCGGCAAGTACTGTCGTGCGGTAGTAAGGAGCGAACGACTTCTCGATCACATCCGTGTTGTTCATAAAGTCCAGTACTGCCACATCGTGTTTTTGAGGATGGGCACGATTCAGCCGAGACAGAGTCTGAACGGCTTTGACGCCAGAGAGAGGCTTGTCGACGTACATCGTGTGCAGAAGAGGCTCGTCGTAACCTGTTTGGAACTTGTCGGCGCACACCAAGAACCGGTAGGGTTCCTCTTGGATCTGGTCAGGAATCTCCCTGCTCGAAAAGCCATTGAGTGAAGCTTCCGAAACAACCTGACCGTGGTATTCAGGCTCACCTGAGAATGCGACGATAGCGCGATAGGGACTCTTGCATTCGATTAGGTACTGGGTAATGGCGTAGTAGTATTGGATCGCCCGCTCAATGGAGCCTGTGACAACCATAGCCCGGGCCTGACCGCCAATCTTCTTAAGACCGATCACCTGTTGAAGAAAATGGTCAACCATGATCTCAGCCTTGAGACCGATAGCGTGGTCGTTGCTCTCAACGTAATGGCGAAGTTTCTTTGACGCTCTTCTGATATCGAATTCCGGGTCGGCCTCGACTGTCTTTACTAATTTGTAGTAGCTGTTGACTGGCATGTAATTCTTGAGTACATCAAGGATGAAACCTTCCTGGATGGCTTGTTTCATCGTGTAGCTGTGGAATGGATGATGGGTAATATTCCCACCTTCATGAACCGGCTCACCGAAGATCTGCAGGGTCTTGTTCTTCGGGGTCGCCGTGAAGGCAAAGTAGCTGGCATTGGGCAGCATCTTTCGAGCTTCCATGATCCGGTTGATGGCATCCTCGGGTGATTCATCGTCATCTTTGGCTCCTACCTCTGATAACGCAGTACTCATGGCCGCCGTTGTGCGACCTCCCTGACTGGAGTGCGCCTCATCGATCAGAATGGCGAATTTGCGATTTCGATGCTCGCTTCCGATGTCTTGTACGATGAATGGAAACTTCTGCACCGTCGTGATGATTATCTTTTTGCCACCCTGGATGAATGTGCGTAGATCGCCGGAGCGTTCCGCGTGGCCTACCGTCGCCCCTACCTGGGCGAACTGCTTGATGGTATCTTTGATCTGTTGATCAAGGATACGTCGGTCGGTGACGACGATGATTGAGTCGAATACCTCAGCATCATCTTTTTTGAGCCCGATCAATTGGTGGGCAAGCCACGCGATGGAATTCGACTTGCCGCTACCCGCTGAGTGCTGAATAAGATACCTCCGACCCGCTCCATGCTCAGAAACGTCGGCGAGCAGTTTGCGCACGACATCAAGTTGGTGATAGCGAGGAAATATTTGCGTAGAAGACTTCTTTTTCGTCTTGGGGTTCGTCTCAATAACAACTTGTGCGTAGTTCTCCAATATATCGGTCAGCCCTTGAGGCGAGAGAATGTGTTTCCAGAGGTAGTCGGTCTTTAGTCCGTCAGGATTGGGCGGGTTGCCTGCTCCATCTTGATATCCCTTATCAAAAGGCAGGAACCAGGACGCCTTGCCCTTTAGGTGAGTGCAGAAGCGAACTGACTGATCATCAATTGCAAAGTGGGCTATGCAGCGCCCAAAGCCGAAAAGCAATTCCCTTGGGTCTCGATCTCGCTTATATTGCTCGACGGCATCTTCGACCGTCTGTTTAGTGAGGTTGTTCTTTAGTTCGAATGTGGCGACGGGCAGACCGTTCAGAAATATAGCCAGATCCAATGCGAGCTGGGTTTCGTCACGGCTGTAACGGAGTTGACGAGTGACGCTGAAACGGTTGGCCTCGTACTGAGTTTTAGCCTTATCGTTTCCGGGCGAGGGTGAGCCGTAGAACAATGTAATCTCGTGGGGACCGTGCTTGATGCCATGGCGCAGCACATCTATGATTCCACGCTTGGCGATTTCTCCTTGCAAGCGGGCAAGAAACTTGCGCCGCATAGGGCTATCCGCTTCGAGATCGAGCGCCTCAGATATTTCCGCCTGAGTGTCATTTAGGAAGGCAGTCAGTTGGGCTAGATCTACGCAGTACTCTCGGTCATAGTCAGATGCTTCGCCCTCCATCCATCCGCCGTTCGTGCTCGTCATGTCATGGACGATGAGAGATTCAAGACCGCCTTCGCTAGTGTCGGTGGTCATGCCTCAACCTCCTCCAGCTCCGTATTGAGGTCATCATCGCTACCTTCAAATTCATCGTCAACCATCGGAGTATTCTCCTCGTCAAGCAGCTCCGACTCAATCTGCTCGTCAGGTAATCTCGCTGCAGCTTCACGTATGTCCAGCTTGCCGGTGACCACGTCGGCAATGAGACGAGTTCGGTATTGGCTTAAGAGCACGATTTGGCGATGTAAACGTTCAGCTGTGTCGTTGATCTCGTGTAACTCTTGATTAATGCTTGCGACGATATCTCGTTGTTCCGCGACGGGCGGAATCGGTATGTACCAGCTTGCCAAAAACTCAGTTGGAACTCGCTGCTGGCCAGCAGACCCACGCATATTGAAAGCACCGTGCGCACGAAAGGCCTGCTCTCGCGTCAAATAGTACAGATACCAAGGTAGTATTCTTGCAAAAGGCCTGAGTACGTGAAACTCGGTTGACCCGAATGCGACGCGATTCGCTAGTCCAGCGCAGACAGCGCCCTTTCCATTTTCGAAGCAAGGGGTAATCTTTGCAACAATCACATCACCATCGCGCATGTAGGTAAAACCAGGGTTTACGGAACCTAGTTCAGAGGTCCTCGAGCTATCGATTTGGCCCCATTCGCTAACATTCTCCATCGGTAAGACCGTAACCACTGTATTACTGGCAAGTTCATCTAGTTCAGTCCTTGACGGATTCATTTTTGCAAGATACTTGAGTCGCTCTACCTTCCAATGCTCGGGTACATCGCCCAGCCACTCCACACCGGAAGGCTTGAGACGGACATCGGAATCAAGACCACGGGTTATCGCTCGATGTATGATTGCTTGCTTCTGCTCCTCCAGCAGTTTGATCAGCTTCTGCTTTGCGCCTATATAGCGCCGAATCCGTCGGTCCATATAGTTGAGGAACTTTACGATCACCGCTTGTTCGTCTAGAGGCGGGAGAGGAATTTGCACATATCGCAAAAAAGGCCAGAAGATTTGACGTTGGATATCACCCACACCCTTCGAGGCGATCACAAACTGGTCAACGATCGCAGGGCAACGTACTAGGTAATTCGCAAATTCGGAATCGATCCCACACGGCAACTCAAGAACTATGTATGCAGGACTAATAATACCATGATGGCAAGATACACCAACTGAGCCCCGCCATGCCTGCTGATTATTAAGTACCAAGTCGCCAGCATGAACCACTTGGTAATTAGTCAAATCCAAGCTCGGAGCATGGACTTGGCCCCCACCTTCTTCATAACGAATCACGCCGCGGTTTAAGAATACAGAAAGTAGCTGGAGTGCACCGAGTGTTCTCTCGTTCCTAAGTTTGCTGATCGTCCAGAGAGCATGCGTTTTCCAATGCTCGGGTACATCGCCAAGCCACAGTGAACCCGATTCCTTGTATGTTGGATACGCCGTTAATGTGGCTTTCATTGGTCACCCCCGTTGCCTAGCTGCTTCTCAAGCGCTTGACGAACAAGTCCCATTACATAAGGCAGTTCCTCCAAAGAGGCAAAGCCAACCTCGACATCTCCGTTGCCCCAACGTCCGAGGAGTGTCACGTCTCTGCACATGGCACGTGGATCGTCAATTTCTACGTACCCAATGTTTAGTGACAGCCGTAGTCGCTTAGATTGCGGCACCACATCCACGAAGTTGGTCTCCGCCTTGTAGGCGACATAGAGCTTTAAAAACTCCTCAGTAACGCAAGGGTCGAGAGCGAGCACCTCTCGGCGAAGAGCCTCGAACAGCTCGCGTACGGGACTACTGAGAAGATATGGATGGTCGGCAAGACGGTAGCCACTGATCTGGGTTTTTCCCTGGTATGTCTGCAGAATACTTGCGGAAAGCGTTGGAGACTTCCAGACGTCGATCGCCAAATCAGCAAGCGTGCTCGCCCGCTCCTTGATTGTGTCCTCATTCCACTGCTCAAGTTTGCCGAGGCCCGCATTAAGCCTGATGGGACTCTCGGCGAAGCCACCCTTCATGTCGCGCTTTTCAATGAAGGCTCGATCGCCGTATTCTGAGTTGTAGCCCGTGAGGGTTAGATTCCCAAGCGTGTGAAGCCAGGTCTGCTGAATTGTCTTCCAATTTGGGCCGAGAGCTTCCTTCCAGGCAGAAGACAAGTTCTCGTTCTGAGGCATGATGTGCTCAATGGTGTATTCGTCTACCTGCACCCATTCCTTGTGGCCGTAGTTCTCAAGACGCCGAAGCCAGTAGCTACGGCTTCGGAAGTTATACAGGTCGCGGGTCTGTAGGTCGCGGTGGAATTCTTCGTCACTTGGAAATCGGCGGTATGAGGGAAGTCCAAGGAAGTGTGCCTTGATACTTTCGAGATATCGATCCTTCTTGAGAGCCTTGGTGAAAGTTGCAAAGGTCTTATTAAGTGAATTAGTAGGAATGGCACAAATGGCACGCCGAAAGACATACGCCTCTACTAGACGGACAGCTTCAGCGAGATCATCCTTTGCCAAAATACCCGCACGGTAATCCCGGTACAGTTCCAATAGGAACGGATACGCAACATCCACCTTCAGTTCACGAAGATCTCGGAATGATCTCTTCAGATCTGTGTCGGTCTCGGCACCAAGGGCCATAGCGCAAAAATACTGCGCAAATTCGCGAATGTCGCCCACCAAAGCCTCGATGCCCAACTCGGCTAGCTGTGGTGAACGGGCATAAGACTTGAATGCTTCGTAGACTTCGTCCTGCTTGGGAATTGTTCCGGTCTTCACCGTCAGATAATGCCGCATGAAGCCATCGAAATGCGTATCGTAAGCTTCCTGTCCAAAATCAAGTTCGATGGGATGCCAGAATCGATCGTACAGTTTTGTCTGCAACTGGGGCTCGATGCCCATCAAGAGAAAGTTGCGGATCAAGTCCGCTTGGCTTAGTTCACGGCCTGTCGAGTTCATGCTCTCGAAGATAAGTTGTGGGTTGTCCTGGCCACGATTGAGTGCAAGGTCAACCACCATTAGCTTGGATATGCCTTTGAACAACGACGTGAGGTCGCTTTTGTGCTCGTCTAGCTTTGCCTCGAAGAACGCAAAGTTCTTCATCACCCTTAGAGACGGCTCTTTGGGCGGTTCGGTACCCTCAACGACCGCGATGAGCGAGTCCCGGTCTGTCTGCGACAATAGCAATTTATAGTGACGATCGCCGGATTCTTCCGGGTTGACTAGGTAGTAGTTACGCAGCTTTTTCGGCGTAAAGTCGTCATCTGACTCATGCTGATGCGGTTTGGCCTTCTCTAAAGCCTTGGCTAGCGCAGCTATGAAAAGGGTTACGGTCGTAAGACGCTGTTGACCATCAATCACCAATACTGGCGAGAAGTTTGCAACCTGGTGAAGATCCCTCTCTATGTACACAATTGAGCCGACGAAGTGAGCAGAAATGTCATCGTTAGCTCCGGTGCGCAATATGTCATCCCAAAGTTGCTGGCATTCACGTTCGGTCCAGGAGTACATGCGCTGGTAGATCGGGATCTGAAGCTGTTCTACATCCTTGAGGAATTTCAGTAGCTGCGCCTCGTTAGCCTTCATCTCGCACTATCCCCGATTATCTCACTTAGCAATCCCTCGGTCTCTTGCTCAAGTGCCAAGATATCGGCGCGAATCTCCTCGAGTGTACGCAAAGGTTGAGGCTTGTAGAAGTGGCGGGTGAAACTGATCTCATAACCAATCTTGACGCTATCGGGTAGATACCATGCATCCGACGCATAGGGCAATACCTCGCGCTTCAGGAATGCCTCGATGCCGCCATCCTCGTTTAGCGGTATCTGTTCGGTATCACGGAGATCAGGATCTGGCTCGTATTCGGCAACACAATGCTTGGAGCCGATAGTGACTTCGAAGAGACCACGCAAGGGATCTGGATTGGTGTCCCTCTTGTGAATCTTTCGGATCACCGGTAAAGCACTGTCGCTGCGCTCAGTACTCTCTTTCAGTGACTTAATTTCCTTGGGGCTATACACACGGTTTGGATCGATGCCAACTAGTCGCAGTGGACGCTCTACGGTGACCTTTGAGTAGCCAAAGGCTTTGTTGGGAAAGATCTTTGACTGTTCAGTTTCCTCAAAATCCAAGAAGGTCTGACAGATGCGGTTGATGTCGTCCTCGGAGAGTTCACAGTTCTTCTTGCCTAAGTTCTTGCGTAGAGGCTTGAACCACTGTGTGGCGTCAATTAGCTGGACCTTACCTCGGCGATGCTCAGGCTTGCGGTTAGTGATCACCCAGATGTAGGTGGCAATGCCAGTGTTATAGAACATGTTGAGAGGCAGCGCGACTATGGCTTCGAGCCAGTCATTTTCGATGATCCATCGTCGAATGTTGCTTTCGCCCTGGCCAGCATCGCCAGTGAACAACGACGAGCCGTTGTGGACTTCTGCGATCCGGCTTCCAAGGGGCGTGGCATGTTTCATCTTTGAGACCATGTTGGCGAGAAAAAGCATCTGGCCATCACTTGAGCGAGTGACCAGTGAGTACTCGGGGTCACCAGCGTGTGCGATGATGAAGCGTTGATCTCGCAAGCCGGATTTGCCACCCATGCGCTCTAGATCGCTCTTCCAGCTCTTTCCATAAGGCGGATTGGAAAGCATGAAGTCGAACTCACGGGAGGGGAATGCATCGTTGGAAAGTGTCGAGAACTCCGGTCCTCCGACTACGTTGTCCGCAGCTTCGCCCTCTCCCTTGAGTAACAGATCCGCCTTGCAGATGGCGTAGGTCTCAGCGTTGATTTCCTGGCCATAGAGATGTGTTGCCACTTCTTTGCCATGTTCGGCGGCTAATTCTTGTAGGGTCTCTTCCGCCACGGTGAGCATGCCACCGGTGCCAAGGGCGCCGTCATATAAGAGATAGGTTCCGGATTCGATCTGGTCGGCAATCGGCAAAAACATGAGACGAGCCATGAGCTTTACGGCGTCTCTCGGGGTCCAGTGCTCGCCTGCCTCTTCGTTATTCTCTTCATTGAAACGACGTACCAGTTCCTCGAAGACCGTTCCCATTCCATGGTTGTCAAGTCCAGGATGTTTTTCAGTCCCGTTGGAGTTCATCACCGGGTATGGACTCAAGTTGATACTCGGGTCGAGGAGCTTCTCCAAAAGGCTCCCCAGTACGTCGGCTTTCGACAGACGTGGAATCTGGTTTCGAAACTCGAACTTGTCAAGTATGTCTTGAATATTTGGTGAGAACCCATCTAAGTAAGCCTCGAAATCAGCTTTTAGTTGTTGCTGATTGGCACGGGCTTTGAGATCACGCATGGTGAATTTTGATGTGTTATAAAAGGCTTGTTCCGATGCTTGGCGCAGTGCTGAATCCTGGTTGGTAATGCCAGCTTTGTCAAGCGAGGACTTCATGTCGAGGACCGCTTGTTTGGTCGGCTCTAATACGGCGTCAATTCGACGCAGTACCGTCATAGGCAAGATTACATCACGATATTTGCCTCGGACATAGAGATCCCGAAGTAGATCATCTGCAATGCCCCAAATGAGACTAACGATCTGGTTGTGCTGTTCGCCGTTCACTGGGCAATCTCCGTGCACGATTGATGGTTGGTGTTCGACCCATATTCTGAGGGAACATGTGGCCACAATCCCTCCATCTCGAACAACGTTATAGCCCGCAAACTGTGTAATGTGATTGGTCGATGGGCATTCTTGCCAAGAATGGAGATCTTATTCAGATATGCCATCCTCGTGAATTTGGAATATCGGTTGTTATCCGTGGAAGTCATTGCAGGATTATTTATCATACTTACCTTCGATTATATAACATTGTTCGAAAAATAGCTGGTAAACGAACTATAGCGACTCAGTGTTACATGTACCTTCTCAACTGGTGATACCTGCAGGGCGGTACGCTCAGATTGATTTCCAATTTCCAAGCAACTGGATAGCCTGCTCCCGCTTAGTTCGGTTGAGCGGCGCCGCATTGGCTTGAAGTGCTCGCTCAAGTGCAGCCCGTGATTCGTCGTCCAACCCGTGTTGTTTTAGACACAAAGCCCGCCAGAAATGCAACCACCCGCTGCCGGAACGACTGCTTCTGCTATTGAAAATTCCCGAAGTGCTGCGTCTAAATCACCCCAGGTCTTCAAGAAAGGTGGAGTTGCTACATTGCACTGGTTGCGTTCAACTGTCATAATGTCTATTATTTGTGTCAATTTCTTGTACTTGTGGTTGGAAACCTACTTTTAAGTTAGAACCATCTGGCATCGTTGAAGTATTGAGCGAAATCCGTCAAGTCCACTGAGGCAGAGGAGATCAATAGAGCTTCGTGACTTCCACGACGGTCCTAAAACGCTCTGCAATCCGGCATAGTCGATACTTATGACATCAATACCAGCGTCCTTTAGAGTACTCTCTTTGAGATAATTTCGCCCTCCTGTACCACAGATGTAGGCGTTTCCCCGAACCGACTTTGTGATGCGTGCAAGACGTTCAGATCGTTCGCACTGTGGCTGAGTTGCATTAGCAATCACAGTGCCTGGCCAATCCATCAATTCAAGCATGAAGTTCATAGAAATTTGATTGGCCTCGACGAGATCATTTGACACAATGGCTTTGCACACATTTAGAACACAGTTAGTTGCAATATCCCACCCTGGGGTCAATCCATAATGGTAACGAAGCGTGTCGAAGAGATGCTGTGCACACATTTGTGGTTTTACGATTTGGACATCTGTAAGTAAAGTCTTCTGCCCATTTGTCAGATGCACTGGCACCGTCAACCATCGAATTTGTTCGTGATCAAGCCGGTCAGAGATTCTAAAGCGATGTTGATAGTCACGCTGTGTGAATTGCACCTCTGTAAGCGGCACGTAGATGTTGCTGAGTAGAATCTTTGTGAGCGTCGTAACGCGAGGGAATAGATTCGGTTGATGGATAGAAACAAGTTGTCGTAAATCAAGGAAAGGATCAGTCACTGTCTACCAAAAGCCGTGACGTATATCCTCTGCGGACTAGGAAATCATAAGCAGATTTCACCTCAGCTGATAACGACTCTTTGAGAGCGAATCCCTTTATCCCGTAGATTTCGATTCGTTGAGTATCGCCGACCAGCATGCTCAAGACCAAGTCCTCAGAGCCAATTGAACATATGTACTCCTCGAGCGTCATTGATTCAGAAGCACATGTCACGGTGACTTCGGGCCATACTTTGCCGCAGGTTAAATAAGCTCGGCGCTGCATGTACGGTTTGCAGACAACCAAAATTGAAGAAGGAGAAAGCCCCTCATCTTGAAGTAAGCCCCGTGATTTAGTGAAGTTCTCACTGGTATTAGTCGCCGTGGGCTCAACTATCAGTGCAGATTCAGGCACGCCTTGTCCAATTGCGTATTGGGCGAAGGACGCCGCCTCGCCGTCTGGAAAACGGTCCTTCGTGGTTGGACTATTTGCTCCGGTAAAAAGAAGGACTGGAAAGTATCCTTCAAAGTACAATTTAGCTGCTCTTTGCGCTACGCCTAAATCGTGTGAACCAAGACCAATTCCCACATCGGACTTTTGCGCATCTTGATCTATCTGGTGATAGTCCCAGAGAATACGAGCAGCATTCAATTCTTCATCAATCATTTTGATTCCTCTAATTCAAGTGTACGACAAAGTGCTTCAATCGACGAAAGTTGGTGCTCAAGATTATTTGTTCGTGCGAGCATGCGTGCGTTCTCGAACAACGTTTCCGAGACTGATCGCTCACCGCACATCCAGAGAACATGAGCTTTAGCGATCATAAAGCGAACGTGAGTAAGCGGTGTATTTGTATCGGAGAACTCCTCGGCGAATTCCATCGCACCGCTGGCAAGATGAGGATGTCGAGTCTTAAGGTGAGCCAGTGCCAGTTTCTGATATGCATTACCGAGCATTCGATGATCGCCTGCGTCGACGAAATATGAGATTGATCTATAAATTGGAGGGAGAGCAGACTCGCCATCGCCCTGTTTCGCCAGCACGGTGCCCGTCCACAGGCGTGCTCGTTCTCGGTCAAAGTCGAGCACCGGCTCATCAATTGACAGAGTAAGCCGTTGATAGCTCCGATGGGCTACTACCAGGTGGCCAGCCATCTCTTGGCAAACCGCGATCATCAACTCATTCGAGTTTGCTCTAGGCAAGCGACCAAGCTGGAGGTTCAGCTCCTGTGCTTCGCGGTATCTATGCCGAGCTCCATTCGGTCCGTCCAGATTACCTCGATCACGTTGGGCATCCCCCGCAAGTTCAAACGAGCGAGCCAAAAGAGTGGTCGCCGCCGGCCCGTTGAGGTGCTCTCGCCGAAATGCGATAGACAGTCGCGGTGTCAGTAGACGATCGGCGTCGGCAAAAGCCTGCTGTGCAATGGAACTCCCCGCACGTTCGAGATCGTACTCCCAGTTTTCAAGGCCCTCTTCATAATGTAAGTCGTTTCCTACTCTATGCACTGGTCGCTCGTCTGCAAGTTGCTTTAGAGTCAAGAACAGCTGATGATCAAGAACTTTCTCAATATCGCGATAGAAGGTGTCGGCGCCCCGGTACATACCGTCCCACGCAGCACTCGCTAATCTGCGTCTCGCATTTAACCCAACTGTTTGATACCCCTCAATCCCAAATAGCTCGCGAATAGCTTCCGCAAAATGCTGTTCTGTCGGTAGCGACTGAAGAACCAACTCGAATACATCTCGAGTGAAATCATGTCGACTAGCAAAATCGCGAGGAAACGGTCGACAGGCAATCGAGCTCATCATCGCAACGAGACATGAATACCGCTCTGGACGCTCAGCCACATCGGAAACTGTCGCCTTGCGTAGGCGAGCAATCTCGTTCATCACATCAAGGTCTGAATTCATCACCCCGGAAATCTCCCGAAAATTCATTAGATGTTCCGATTTCTTTCAATAAGCATAGGCACAGCACGAGAACGGTTCTCATTGCTAGTAAAAAAGATAGGGAACGAGTCCGCTGATGATCCATACGATTATTACTTCACTTCGCCAGCTACCACCAAAATCAATGTCTTCACTTAAGCGTGTAGCAATGATACTCAGCGTTGGCGAGGATTCATGACTTGCCATCCTTGTCAAAACCATATTGCAAGCTGCGACCACTGCGTCCGTTGCGATGTGCTTGGTGAGTGCTGCATGACGAACCCTACTGGTGTCGACACCGCGACGCACTACGCCGCGAACCTGCAACAGGATCTCGACATTATCCGCCAAGCTATCGCCACAGACCAAGTCAATCGGCCAACTTTTTCAAAGCTAGTACTGACCGGAATTACCGTCTTCCCCATTCGCTATGCCCCCGAAGCAATCAAACCAAGCCCGGTGTACGAAGTGCCCAAAACACTGAGTCAGCTAACACCGCCTGCCTTACCCGCTGGATCGCCTGCAAACACCAATTTCTTTAACCCATATACCAACCGAAAGGAGCAACATTATGTCAACACTCATTCCCGCAAGTCGTAGCAACGGGCTTGCTCAGCTAAAAACGATAAAGGCTACTAGAGCGCAGTACCGAGCAGAAGTGACGGTTTTCCGGCACAGTCTTGAGACGGCAGTTATGACAGAACTTGACCGCCAAGATAGCCAGGCCATCGCCGATGTCATGACTACCGCTACCGAAGAGGAGTTGCGATTTCTTGACTACGGCCTGGCCCTTTCAGGCAACAGTGTCGCTAAGACCGAGTTAGTAGCCCGCAAGGTCAACCTGATGTCAAACATTAACAACCAGCGAATCGCCCGCCGGTTCGGGCGGTGATGGCCATGTACGAAAGCGTCATCACGGTCGTTGCCGCCACGATATGTGGCGGCTTGGCTGGCGGAATTGCCGGTCGGTTCCGTCGCCGCACAGTTGATCGACAGCCTATCGATCAGACAATTCCCAGTTTTGATCCAGCTACCGACGCTTGGATTGACCAGGCCGCCAAACAATGGGCTACCGCCCACGGGCGTCCTGAAGCCGAAACAGTTATCGCCAACAAGCTACGGCTTGGGACGACTCTGCAAGAGCGACGTCAGCCTCGGCGGTTCCGGTGATAGCGGTGGTGGTACTCATGATTGCCTTGCTAATCGTCGGCCTGTTCTTGCTTACCGGCTTTATCGGCAGATCGCTTTACCAGACAGCAGCTGATGCAACAGTACGTCTCCATGAAGCCCGAACCCGCCTTGCCGTAGCCCAAAGCAAGGCAGAGATTCGGGCGACCTCGGCAAGGCTACGGCGGGAACTTGATAGGGAGATGTGGTGGGCCGAACTGAAGGAGGATTCAGATGACCAACAATAGCAAAGAACTTTCAGATACCGAACTCTTGACTGCCCGGCAACACCTCAGTAGATTCATTCGTTCAGAGGCACGGCGCACAGCAGGCGAACTCGGATTTGGCTGGCGTCCAGCATCCCTAGCTCCGAGTGACCTGGATGCCCTACGGACTGAGTTCCAAGCCTGTCATGCCTCTGGTCTGCCACTGCGGGTTCTACGGGACTTTTCAGATGTCACCATCTATGATCGCCCGGCCACAAACTGGGCCTTCCGCTATGTGCATGACACTCGACATGTCTGGCTCTCGGCCGACTTCTCAACTGAGGCAGAATTGGTGGTGGCTTCTTGTCACTTGGCTAGAGCCAAAGCCGAAGGGCTTAGTCCTGAATCACTGGAATATGCCCTGTTGTTGGCGGACACAGTGAACCAGACATTGTATACAGCTCGTACCCACCGCTTCGTTATTAACCAGCTCCAGTTTGCGCTCGACTGCATCCGGTTTGACTTCGACACGGCACTGGAGCGTGAGGCCAGATGGAGCCTCATGCAAGGAACGGCAATATGACCACACCAGGTTCGTCGGGTTGGCGCAAGTCACTGACAGGTGCCGCCTTCACCCTATTGGTCTCAACTTTCGCTATTTACATGGCCATTCGACTTATCGAGGCAATGCTACCGGTGCTTATCGCAGTGGGCCTGGCAGCAGCCATTGTTTACGTGTTGCGGTTAATTCATCGCCGGAGGCAAGGGTGGTAACTGGAGGCCACTATGAGAACAATGCCAGAGGTGGATGATGTCCAATCGGTGTTGTGGAATTAACAATCATCATTGACTAATGCGTAAAAGCATTATTTACTTATCAGTCCATAGCAATGCGTTTTGGCATCAGGCGAAATGGATCGGTGCGGGCATAACCCATGAAGTCCATCCCATTTGCATTCAAAGCTCTGGGACCAAACGCCCTTGTTTATTAACCCATAACTAACAGAAAAAGGAGGTAACGCTATGAGCAGAACATTTCACAATAATGACGATCATATCAGAGTCCGAGGTGTCAGAAAAGATCCACCTGATCTGCGACGTTTGGCGAGGGCGTTGATTGCCCTGGCTGAAGCTCAAGCCGAAACTGAGGCCGAGGCTGAAGCTCGAGCCGGGATTCAAGCCAAGGCAGAAATCCGGGCAAAGCGTAGCAGAGCTAACCGGACAATCAAACCCGTCAAAGATCAGGACAACACCAGTAACCAGGGTGATGCAGCGTGAAGGCGGGACTCCTTATCTGGTACCGGCTGCGTTGGCCCCGAAATGTCTCAGCCCAGCAGGTTGAACAGGCTTTTCTGCTGCTCAGCGCTACAGCTGGAACCCCAGTTGTAATTGAAACAGTTGGCAGTGCTGACTTCGTGGAGCATCGTCTGGCACTGCCAAGAGACCGGGTCGGAAGCATCGTCCATCAGCTACGCGCTGGTCTGCCTGGACTGGCCGTTGAGACAATAGACCACAATAACAGTGCATTCAATCGGGCGGTAGAACTGCGGTTATCGACCCGCCGCCGACCACTTGGTACCGACGATCCTGAAATTGTCAGTACGGCACTGCTGAGTGCCCTTTCTCACCTTGGTGCCAATGAGCATCTGGTTTTGCAATGGGTACTTGGCCGTCAGCTGTCTTCAAGTCCGGTTCCCAACAAAATCAACGCCTCTCATGAATTCTGGCTGGCTGATGTGGCCGATACCGTTCTTGGTAAATCACAATCAGCTGACAGTGAATTTCGCACTGCCCTGCGTTCCAAGCAAGGCGTCTCGGGTTGGCAAGCTGTCGGGCGAATTGGCGTTATGGCTAAGAGTGAGGCAAGGCAGCGCCAGCTCATTCGCCAGGTTCTCGGAGCACTGCGCACCTCTGAAGCCCCCGGTGTCAGTTTCCGGGCTCGTTCGACCAGTCCTAAACGAATCACGAGTCTTCACCTGCCCTTGTTCATTCCGCTGCGGCTCAATGCACTTGAACTGGCCACGGTGTCTGGTTGGCCAATCGGTGCCACCAGCGATCTTCCGGTTGCCAAGGTTGGCAGTCGAATGCTGGCCCCGACATCGGCGATACCAAAATCGGGACGCATTATTGGCGAAGCGACATTCCCAGGTAGGGAACGACCGTTGGCTATCTCGGCAGCCGACTCGCTGCGCCATTTCCATGTGCTTGGTCCAACCGGATCTGGTAAATCGACGCTGTTGCTCAATCTTGTTGTCCAAGACATGGCAGATGGCAGGGGCGTTGCGGTAATCGAACCCAGAGGCGATCTGATAAAAGATATCTTGAGCCACGTTCCGCCACATCGCGCAGGTGACGTGGTTTTGCTCGATCCAACCGATGACAAACAACCAGTGGGACTCAATCCCTTATCTACCCATGGTCGTTCACCTGAACTGGTAGCCGATCAGTTGCTTGGCGTCTTTCACAACCTCTACGTTGCAAACTGGGGACCAAGGACCCAGGACATTTTGGGCAGTGCCTTATTAACCCTTGCCCGTAATCCCGGCATGACACTTGTGGCTTTGCCGCTGCTTCTAACCAATGCCGGATTTCGCCGCCGAATGGTGGCCAGCCTTGATGATCCGATTGGCCTGGAGCCGTTTTGGGCCTCCTATGAAAACTGGAGCGAAGCTGAGAGAACAACCGCCATCTCGCCGGTTATGAATAAACTCCGTCCATTTTTACTGCGGCCCCAAATTAGGGCCATTATCGGACAAGCTAAGCCCCGATTCGATGTCCGCGATCTATTTACCAAACGAAAAATCCTGCTCGTCAATCTGGCTAAGGGAGAACTGGGACCGGAGACGGCAGCACTGCTTGGCAGTTTGGTAATTGCTCAACTGTGGCAGGCTACCTTGAACCGTTCAACAGTTGCCCCGGAGAAACGGCACCCGGTCTTCATATACGTCGATGAATTTCAAAATTATTTGCGGGCTGCTACTGACTTTGCAGATGCCATGGCTCAAGCTCGGGGATTGGGTGTCGGATTCGTCTTAGCACATCAGTACATGCACCAACTGGATCTGCCAATACGTTCAGCGGTAATGAACAACGCCCAGTCCCGCATTGCCTTTCGACTGCCAAACGAAGATGCCAAATTGATTGCCGCCGGTAGCAACTTGGAACCAGAAGATTTTCAAAGTCTGAGTGCTTATCACTGCTACGTGCAACTGTTGGCCCGAAACTCGGTTCAGCCCTGGTGCAGCGCCCGCACCCTTATGCCAGACAATTCCACGAGCGATCCGGAGCTTATTCGAACTGCATCACGTGATGCCTACGGCATTGACCGAAGTGTTGTCGAGGCCGCAATCCGTGATCTTGCCTATGGACGAAAAACTGAGCCAACAGAGGATCTTGGCCGCCGCAGGCGTAACCGCGGGGATAGCTTATGAGCGGCCTATGGCAGTGTCCGCTCGCTCTACCGGTCGTGTGGTCAACAGGGGTGGGTACTACCTGGCCAGAAGGCATAAATACCTCAACAAGGGCGCGGACTCTATTGCTGCTTCGCTGCACTTTCCCTTTTTTCGCCAAAGGCCGGGGGCCTGAGCCAACGGCGACCAATGAAGGCTATTACTCGACGGACAGAAGTCCCAGAACAATCAATAATCAGATAGCTCCAGGGGGTTGTCTGTCCCTTCGTGTTGCCAAATTCCCACTCACTTACACCTTTCATACTCTCTCTAAAGGCGCGGAATTGGTATGCAACTCAGGGAGGTTTCGATGAGTGATCAACGGACCAGCTCAAAGGGACTGAGGAGATCCCGCCAACAACTCTCGACCCGGGATCTTGAGATAATCAGCCGAGTTTTTGAGTTGCGGCTGATGAGTGGCCGCCAGATCGAAGCTCTTTATTTTTCGGGCGAAGATCACGCCAGTACCTTATCGGCGGCTCGCAGTTGTCGACGAGTTCTGGCCGGACTGACTAGAGACCGGTTGCTGGTGCGACTTGATCGTAGAGTCGGTGGGGTTAGGGCCGGATCGGCCTCGTATATTTACGCCCTTGGTCCGGTTGGCCACCGGATACTTACATCAGGTGGCAATCGTCCCAGGTTTCGGGAACCAACCACCACTTTCGTCGATCACACTCTGGCTGTCTCCCAGGTTGTGGTTGACGTGACCCTAGCCAGCCGTCAAGGTGCGTTCGAGATTCTGAGCTGTCAGAGCGAACCTCGCTGTTGGCGGGAATTTTCCGGACTGGGTGGTCCAATGTTTTTACGGCCTGATCTGTTTCTGGCACTCGGTGTGGGCGACTACGAACAGCGATGGTTCATCGAGATCGACAGGGGCAGTGAACACCTGCCAGCCCTTCTTCGCAAGTGCCGCATCTATGACACCTACTACCGCTCCGGTAAGGAACAGGCGGCTCACGGTCTCCATCCCCAGGTTTGCTGGATTATGCCAGACAACAAACGTGTTGCGCGGTTACAAACAGCCATTGCCCGTGATCATCGATTGACCAAGGAACTATTTGTGACAACCACTTTTGATCAGGGGTTATCGACACTTAGCGGAGGCAGTTCATGAGCGGCCAATCAGGCAGGAATCTGCCCGGCAGCTCTATTATCACCAACACCGTTATAGTAGGTGATGCCCGAAAGCGGCTGGCGGAAATCCCCGAGGCTTCAGTGGATTCTGTTGTTACCTCGCCGCCGTATTTTCAGCTACGGGATTATGGAAGCAAGAATCAGATGGGTCTGGAGCCTGACGTATCGGCCTGGGTCAATGAGCTACGTCTGGTAATGGGTGGACTTTCAAGAGTGCTCAAGCCGACCGGATCGGTCTGGCTGAACCTGGGAGACAGCTTCAGTCGTCACCCGCATTTTGGTGCACCGTCGAAAAGTCTGCTGCTGGGACCGGAGCGGTTGGCACTTGCTCTTATAGAAGACGGCTGGACGATTCGAAACAAGGTTATCTGGGCCAAGACCCGTTCCATGCCAAGCAGCGTTCGGGACCGACTGTCGTGCACCTGGGAAGTGATCTATTTCCTGACCCGTTCCCATCATTACTACTTCGATCTTGACGCCATCCGGATACCGCATCTCACGTCACTCAAACACCCCGCCAAAGCACTAAAGCCCTACCCACCATTATCGGCCAGTCCACCAAATTGGGCCGGACCGCTGGCTGGCAACAACGTTGGACTGGCAAAGCTAAAAGCCCAGGGGTTGAGTGGTCATCCGCTCGGTAAGAATCCCGGGGATGTCTGGACAATGGCATCAGCGAACTTCCGGGGTGAGCATTTCGCCACTTTCCCGCCCCGCCTCGTGGAGCAGCCCCTACTGGCAACCTGTCCGGAAAAGGTCTGTATTCGTTGCGGTAGTCCCTGGCAACGAAATCAAGCCAAGACCGTTGGGCATATCACAGTACCTGGTGATTTGCGTCCATCGTGTAAGTGCCGCAAGGGGTGGCGTCCAGGGGTGGTGCTCGATCCGTTTTTCGGAGCCGGAACTGTTGGTTTGGTGGCTGAAGCACACAGGCGGGATTGGCTTGGTATTGAGCTGAACCCCCGCTTTGCCAAACTGGCCATGGAACGGATAACTGAGGCTCGAATCACCAGGGACCGGATAACTGGGGATAGCGCTGGACAACAAGCAAAGGAGGAGGTTTCATGACGCATGAATGCCTCGTCGGTGAAATGCGGCTTTACGAGGAGATGCCATTCGGGGATCGCCGGTCGCACCAAACCGAGGAGGATATGGTTATGAGCCATGTTGCACTCAAGTACTTCTGCCAGGAGGTGGCACTGTGAAATCACTTGCCATTCGCTTGGAAGAAGATCTACACGCCCAGCTGACAATGATTGCCCAGCTCGAGGAACTTACGATAAGCGACGCTATTCGCCAAGCCATCGAGAGTTTCATCGAGACAAAGCGCGGCAATCCGCAACTGGCTGGACGGGCTGAAGCCGTTCTCGCTGAAATCGAGAGCGATGCCGCCAAACGGCGTGAAGCCATCGTCACCCTATTTGGGGGCGAAAGTGCAGCGCCGGAGTCAGGTAGTCCAACGGGAGCAAAATCCCAACGGTCCAACCGCTCAAAGGAAAATGAGCCAGCTTTGAGCTGAGCACCCATTTCCACCCTGACAGGGACTTTCTGAATCGCAATTATGCGAACCTCAAGAAAGTCCCTGTCATCAACCCATAAAAAGATAACGAATAACTAAGGAGGTGAACAATGGAAGACGAACCGAAAATACCAGAGGGTGAACAAGAACAAGACAAAACTGAATGTTTAGAAGCAGAGCCACGCATTTACGTGGCCAGCCTGAGTGACTACAACGACGGTTACCTGCACGGCGCATGGATCAGCGCTGCACAGGAACCGGAAGATATCCACACAGCGATACAAGACATGCTGACAAAGTCTCCAACACCTGGAGCTGAAGAATACGCCATACATGATTATGAGAACTTTGGACCGCTAAAACTTGATGAGTACGAGAGCATTGCAACTGTTGCTCGGTTGGCCCAGGGAATCAGTGAACACGGAGTGGCCTATGCCCACTGGGCGACACTGGCTGACGAGAACAGTCCCGAAACACTGGGTCGTTTTGAAGATGCCTACCGTGGACACTTCGACAGCCTGGTTGACTATGCCAGTCAACTCTTTGATGATTTAGGTTATAACGATCTGATCGAAACCATCGTGCCAGAGCACCTTCGGTCTTATGTCCGTATTGACATTGAAGCCTTTGCCCGAGACCTTGAATTATCTGGGAGCATTTCCACAAGTGAGGGAGACGGGGGTGTTTATGTATTTGATGAAATTTATTGAATTTTCTCGTTGTGGAATTGGCAACAATGGGATGCGTACGCGCATTATTCCTGGTAGAATGGGTATTGGGAAAAGGAACAATATTCATGAATCCAGAACAATCAAAGGCACTCGGAGAATTATTCCGCCAGAAACGCAAGGAACTGGGATACTCGGTCTATCAGGTGGCCGATGCTGCTGGAGTCAGAAGCTCAACGGTAGTGCGTTTCGAACAAGGCAAATTCGCCGCTCCCCGGCCCGACAAGCTGGCCCGTTTCGCCAGTCTTTTGGGGATACCCTTAGCCGATGTATACGCCCGGGCCGGATACCTGGTGCCCAAAGAACTGCCCAGCTTCGAGTCTTATCTGAAAACCAAGTACCAGGATCTACCAGCCACTGCGGTTATAGAACTGAAGAAACTCTTCGAAGAACTCTCAGCTCGCCATGGCCTAGACAACAACCAAGCAGTTCCAATTACAGAAGAGGCAGGTGATTATGGAACCAGAGACAGCGCATGATGAGTCAGGAGCAACAGAGGCCATGACAATCACTGATCAAAGCACTCTTACACTTCCAGCGGAAGTGGCGCGCGACCAACGTTCAAATCCTGAGGATATCGATACAGCTTCCCAGGATATTTCCACCAAACGTGCCGTTGCCTATATCCGTGTCAGCACCAAGGCACAGGCAGAACGTGATGGAAATCCAGAGGGCTATTCACTGCCGACTCAGCGAACAGCTTGTACAAGCCGGGCCCGCCAGCTTGGAGCGATAATCGTAGACGAGTACATAGACAAGGACAGCGGTACCAGTGTTGACAAGCGTCCGGCCATGTTAGCGCTTATTGATCGGGTGACCCAGGAACGCGATGTCGACTATGTGATCGTGCACCAGCTAAGTCGCTTCGCCCGTAACCGCCTGGATGATGCCAGCATCACCATGCGCTTGGAAGCATCTGGTGCGACATTGATTTCTTGCATGGAGGGCGGCATCGACCGGACTGCTTCTGGCCGGATGCTTCAGGGAATGTTGGCAGTCGTCAATGAGTACCAATCGCGCAATCAAGGTGACGACATCAAGCGCAAGACGCTACAGAAAGTCAAAGACGGTGGCACTCCATCGCTCGCGCCAATCGGCTATCTCAACGTCCAGGGCGCAAATGCGGAGAAGGACAAGCGTTGGATCGAGACCGATCCAGAACGCTCTCCGCATATCACCTGGGCTTTTGAGACATATGCCACTGGGAACTGGACACTCGCTAAATTACTTGAAGAGCTGACCATGCGAGGATTGATGACTCGTCCGACACTAAAGAAACCATCCCAGCCGTTACATCTGTCACTTGTGCAACGATTTTTAGTCAATCCCTATTACAAAGGGGTCGTGGTATATCACGGCGTTAAATACCCAGGCAAGCATCAACCGCTGGTAACACCAGAGCTATTTGATCGTGTACAAGAAGTGCTGGCACTGCATAACACATCTGGCGAGAAACATTGGCGGCACGAGCATTATCTCAAGGGCACGGTATTTTGTGCCAAGTGCGGGGCCCGGCTCTGTCTGACGCACGCTAATGGACACGGGGGGTCATACGTCTATTTCTTTTGCTTGGGCCGTCGGGCCAACGGCAACTCCTGCTGGCAGAAAGCCTTACAGGTGGAGCTTGTCGAACAACGAGTGGAGGAGTTCTGGCAAGATGTTCGAATTACGCCGGAACGCTCAGAAGAACTTCGAGCGGTGCTGAAAGAAGGTCTGGCCGACACCCGGGCTGATGCCGAGCGAGAACAGCGCTTGCAGAAACGTCGGATCGAACAGTTAACAACTGAACGCAAGAAGTTGCTTGATGCCTACTACGTCGGTGCAGTGCCAATGGATCTGTTGCATTCTGAGCAGGAGCGCATTAGTTCTGCGATGACACAAGCTCAAAAGCGTCTGGATGATTCCAGCCAAGAATTTGGCAACATTGAGCTGAAGTTGAATCGGGCGATAGGTTGGGCAGCCGATTTGCCACAGGCTTATAAATTCGCTGGCAACAGCGTTCGGCGGCGACTCAATCAGGCAGTCTTTACTCGACTGATGGTCTTTGAAGACGGAGTTGCAGCATATGAGTACACCGAAGGGATGGGACTTTTACTCCAAAACAACCCGAGAGTAGTAGCCATGCCGATGCGACATGACGAGGTGCGGGTTTATGAAAGCATTAGATCCTCCGACTTAATAGCCGAAGGATCTAATAACAACAGTAGTGCCGGTTTTTTTAATGACGTGGGTTTGAACGTCCCACATTTGGTGGAGGTGATGGGGCTCGAACCCACGACCTTTTGACTGCCAGTCAAATGCTCTTCCAGCTGAGCTACACCCCCAAGAGGTCACCATGACAGTATATTGCAAAATTGTTTGATCGGTTAGCCTCAAGTCGAATTAATGAACTTTTGTCCTTCTGACACCCTGACCGAGTGGTAAATGTGAAAGGTGGAGCCATAGCTTTGACAAAAATTAGCAAGGTCGGATTTGGTCATTTACAGGGCAATAGGTCAGTTCCAATGTGTCGATACTAGCTTGCACTAGGTCGGTGCTGCCTCTTGGCCTCAGGCAATCTCTGGGTATGGAGCTCCCGGGCGCTAGCAATGGGGTGATTTTCCATCAATGAAACCTATATCGTTAGAATACACTTTTGACACACAAAAATGTATTCTAACGACGCCCCGTTTAGAATGGTTGTAATTTTGTAACGACATGAGGGTCAATGACTGAGGTTTATAACGTACAAGAAGTTGAGCGTAAGTGGCAACGGATTTGGGAAGAATCGGGAATCTACCAAGTCGATGAGGACGATACCCGGCCAAGATCATATGTCTTGTGCATGTATCCTTATCCATCGGGTGCTGCGCATCAGGGCCATGTTAAGAACTATACCTTCGGCGATCTAAATGTTCGCTTTAGAACAATGAAGGGCGAGGCCGTCCTTTCGCCATTTGGCTTTGATTCGTTTGGACTTCCTGCAGAGAATGCTGCCATAAGGACCAAGATTCATCCTAGGGAATATACCGATGCACGAATTGACGAACTTCGTTCCAGCGTAAAGCGCCTTGGAGCGGTCTTTGATTGGCGACGTGAATCAAAGAGTCACGATCCATCGATGATTAAATGGTCACAGATTATCTTTGCCAGACTTTATGAAGCGGGCCTTGCTTACAAGGCAGAGGCCCCAGTCAATTGGTGTCCAGGTTGCCAAACGGTGTTGGCAAATGAGCAAGTGAATTCCGACGGTACGTGTGATCGCAGCGGTGACATCGTTGAACGTAAGAACCTTTCGCAGTGGTTCTTTCGGATTACTTCCTATGCCGATGATCTTCTTGAAGGCCTCGACAGTTTGGATTGGCCAGAGCGAGTCAAAACGATGCAGCGTAACTGGATCGGTCGGTCTGTCGGCGCTAAGATGAAGCTCAAAGTTGCAGGGCTGTCTGACTATTCGATTGAGGTTTACACAACCCGGCCTGATACCTCCTTTGGCATGACTTATGCCGTTATCGCCCCTGAGCATCCGTTTGTCGAGTTGATCACGTCTTCGAAGATCCAAGATGAAAAGTGGAAGATTGACAATGTGGTTAGTCCCGAGTTTTCTGTAAGTGAACAGAATTCTCGAGAGATCCAGGATTTCGTTCAATCGGTGAAGAACCTTTCTGACGTGGATAGGGTCACGACTACTTCCGAACGACCAAAGAGAGGAATCTTTACCCGATGCTCGGTAATGAATCCATTCACCGGAAAATTGGTCCCACTTTATATTGCGGATTACGTGCTTATGACTTATGGAACCGGCGCAATCATGGCCGTTCCTGGTGAGGATCAACGGGATTATGACTTTGCCAAAGTCTTCGATCTGCCTATTATTCGAACCGTGGCACCACCAGAGGGCTTTGAAGGCGATGCCTATACCGGAAGCGGCGAGAAGATAAACTCTGAATTTTTGAATGGACTTTCCATCGAGGAGGCCAAATCTAAGGCGATCTCTTGGTTGCAAGAGCGTGACTTAGGTGTTGCCTCTACGCAATATCGGTTGCGCGATTGGTTGATCTCCAGACAGAGATATTGGGGATGTCCAATTCCGATCGTTTATTGTGACAAGTGTGGCACTTCAACGGTTCCAGTGGATGATCTTCCGGTTTTGGCTCCTGATGATGTTGAGTTTCTTCCAACAGGCGAATCTCCATTGGCGCGCCATGCAATATTTTCAAAGGCTGTCTGTCCAAAGTGTGGGGGTCCAGCAACTCGAGAGACAGACACAATGGATACCTTCGTCGACTCGTCATGGTATTTTCTCAGATTTTGTGACTCGTTCAATTCCAAAGAGCCATTTTCTCTGACGGCACTTGAAGAGTGGATGCCGGTTGATCAATATATCGGCGGTATCGAACACGCGATTTTGCATCTTATGTACGCTAGGTTTTTTACGCGTGCGCTTTCAGATCTTTCGTTGGTTCCAAAGTCACTAAAGGAACCTTTTGCTCGTCTTTTTACCCAAGGGATGATCAGGATGGACGGATCAAAAATGTCCAAATCAAAGGGTAATTTAATTTCTCCAGAGCAATATTTTGATGGAGTGGGTGCTGATGCACTTAGGCTCTTTCATCTTTTTATTGGGCCTCCCGGCGACGACTTTGATTGGACAGGTCAAGCCGATGAGATGATAGAGGGTTGCTCTCGTTTTCTCAAGCGCGTCTATCGCGTCGCTGTCAATGAATATGTACCCACTAAGGTTCAAGATTCAGAGTCGAAATTGCTCAGAGAATTTACCCATCGAATCATCGAAAAGGCAACAATAGACTACGAGCGCTGGTCCTACAATACAGTTGTATCGGGAGCTATGTCGCTGTGCAACCAGATATATAAAGGGATCTCAAACGGAGCAGATTCTTCAAGCGTCGACGAAGCGATCGATATCTTGATCAAACTTTTAGCGCCTATGACTCCGCACATCTGTGCTGAACTTTGGTCGATTCGCCATGATGGCGAGATCGTGCATCTTCAGAAATGGCCAACTCCTGACCAGGCACTGCTCTCTAGCGTCAAAGAGACCTTGGTCGTACAGGTTGCTGGGAAGGTGCGAGAGAAGTTCGAAGTTGATGGATCTATTACAGAGCAAGAGGCTCTTGCCCTCAGCATGGGCAGCCAAAAAGTTTTATCATTCCTTGCTAACGGCTCTGCATCAAGAGTGGTCTATAGACTTCCAAAGTTGATCAATTTGATTCCTTAGTCCATTTTTCGTGAATCATTGAGATATTCTCGAGTTCGCGTATTGGATGGGCGAAGCTATTTGACTCAGAACAATCAAACGCCCCAATGACACCTTTGGGGCGTTTGATTCGTTAATTCACATTTAAGCCATCGAGTTGTCGGTAATAGTTATTTCCACCGCTCGCGCCATTGGCCTTTTAGCTTTTTACTCTACTTTCTGTTTGGAAGTAGTTTTTGTATCTCTGAAGTCTCTTTTTTTTGAGCGCATCTAGAGCCATCAGGCCAATATGGTTCTTAACTGGCAAGATTTTTAAGTGGCTTGAACCTTCGAGTCTGAGTATCCTAAATGGATCTTGTTCGATCGAGAAGTAGCCACAAAAGATCCAAACAAGTTGTGGTGTTTGTGGTCTTTGAGATTAATGGATGTATTTGCGCAATTTGCTGATGCATCTTATTAAAAATTGAATTGCTATTTTTCCAATGCGAACCGATTTCAGTCGATTTATAGGATCCCAATCTCCTTCAAAACCCGTTGACACCCCTCGATTGCATTTACCTGGTATGCCCTCAATCCGAATTCCAATGCGGCATCAACGTTCATTTGGTTATCGTCTAAGAAGATTATCTGCTGGGGGTTACGGTTCGTGACCCGGGTTAGGTGCGCGAATACCTCAGGGTCTGGCTTTAGCAAGCCAATTTGAAATGATAGCAAGGGGAAATCGAAGAGTTCGATGAAATCCCATTTTGATATCGTGTTAGTCCAGTGGGGTTCGTTGGTATTGCTCAAGCAGCCTATTTGCACCTTTTCCTTGACCGATTTCAAAAGTTCCAAGGAACCCTCCAGCGGTCCGTTGACCCAGGATAGGAATTGTGATTTGAATTCATCCGCAGTGATCGTGAATTCCCACTCTTTTGTGATCTGAATAGCGAATTTATCAAATGTGGAGCGGCCGGATTCAAATTCTCTCACGCTATTTGAGGTAAGCCACTTATTCCAAAGTTCGTTATCGTCCTTTAGATCGGCAATCTCATGAAGTGTATTTATTCCACCGAAATCTCCAAGGACCCCACCTAGATCGAAAATTACAATATCATTTGGGTTTTGTTTCTTTGTCACATAGAAATCTTACGGCCAAAGCGTTCCCTTTGCGCGATTGCAACTCTAGACCGCTGGCTAATGGATATCGCTAGCAGGCATCGAATCGGCATTGATTTCGCAGCTTTGAGATAAATGGCTTTTACATTTTTCTATTACGGTTTCTTTTGATTTTTGGATCGCAAAGGGGGAGTGCGGGCGTTTTAGCGTTATCTTGAGCTGGTTCACTTTGACCGCGACCCCGCTGCCCTGCGACCTATTTTTCATAATGTCGCATTTTCGGTGAGGATTGGGTTTTTGGACTTTGGGCGAAAGCTGTGGTATCTACATCATCTATTGGAGAAAATCGTTATTAGTAATTATGCTCAGAGGGTAAGTAGGTCATTGATAGTTTGATTTTTAAGCGACGGATTGGACTCCCAGGTTCCCTGGAGGTTTATCGGCTTGAACTGCTTTATCTGTTAGAGAAGGTATAGATGTATTTTGTTGTGAATCGTATAGCCGCCCCCGTTAGTGAATCTTTTGAAAAGGGATTTTCGACTTCGATGGATTCTACCCTCAAAGAGGTTGTTGGTCTTGTTCGGGCGAGTCTAATGAGACCAAATAAGGAAGGATCTCCTTATTTGGCCACTATGGAATTTGAATCCGAAGAGGATTTTATTAATTGGCGTCAATCTGACGCCTTTAGGGCGGCGCATGGAGATCGAGGCGGCTCTTCAGGATCGGAAGCCCCAGGAGCCGATTCGTATGAAATCGTGGCCGATCTCAGGAATTGACCTATAGGTGTGATTTGGGGTTGGAGTCGCTTGATCATTTGAAGACGATCTCGAAACCCCTGTGTGAATCCAATATTCGTCGAGTCGTGGCAGGCAGCTTCTTTGACGTCGGACTTTTTGTTTTTATGAGTTGTTTTGGTCTTATTAGGATTGCCAAATAGCGTTGCGCTGTGGCATGAATTCTTTTCATCAAAGTTCACAAATATGCCATTGCTTATTCATCAGGGTACTTATTCATCTGGTACTTTTTGGACCAAGATGGAAACGCAAAGATGCAGCTGACTCTAGAGTCAGCTGCATCTTTGCGTTTAAAACTTCTCGAGGGCAGCGAAACTTGATTGCGCCAAGAGCATTACTTGTTTTGCATAATCGGTAATTTCGCTACGATCGCCGCCACGGGCTCCTTGGACATACCGGGAGTAGACGCCTTCGAGGATGCAGGCCAACTTCCAATAACCAAAGGATACGTAATAATTGATCAACCCTAGGTCTACCTTTGCGGCATTAGCGTAGCGCTGTGCGATTTCGGCTCTTGTGTAGAATCCATCGAGAGAAGTCACCGACGACAGTGGTGGATTGGTATCACTCGGTTCGGTCCAGTAGACCAATAAAAGTCCGATATCGGCCAATGGATCGCCTAAAGTACAGATCTCCCAATCTAGAACCGCTGCAATTGTGCCATCTTGTCCAACAGCGGTGTTGTCAAGGCGATAGTCCCCATGGACTATGGCGGCGCGTTTTTGTTCTGGAACTGTTGCACTGAGGCGAGTAAACATTTCGTCAACTTCGGGGACGCTATGGTCGATCTCAGAAGCACTAGATCTGAACTGGCTATACCATCGTTTGAGTTGGCGCTCGATGTATCCTTCTTTGCGCGCTAAGTCTCCGAGGCCAATCTCGTCGATATCATAACTGTGTAGCTTTACAAGTGTATCTACGACCGACTCTGAGATTGTTTTTCGATCATTTGGGTTGGGAAATTTTTCTAAAAGTAGCTCCGGCTCTTTCAATATGTAGCCGTCGACGAAGCTCATTAGGTAAAAAGGGTAGTCATTTACCTCCTTGTCATGGCAGACCGCCAAGGGGGTTGCAACTTCAAATCCCACTGGCTTTAGGGCGGAGATTATTCTAAATTCCCGTTCCATGTCGTGAGCCGTCGGTAAGACATGTGAAACTGGAGGTCGACGAAGTACGATCTTCTTTCCTGTCGCCCCTGTTACTGCAAAGGTAAGGTTGGACCTACCTCCGGCGATGAGCTCGTAGTTGTAGGGACTCTCAAAGTCTGGCAGTGCCGACTTGATCCAATTTGTTACTGCGGGTTCGTTGATGCCTTCCATTGCCCATAAAACTTATACCCCTTATGGCTGCACATGTGGCTCAATTCCACAAAAATCGTCAATAGCAACCTATAAAACTCTCATGGGTGGCGTAATGGCGTCGCTGCTAGTATTGGTTATGTGAGTGCGATTGATGTAACAGATGCAAATTTTGAGGCCGAAGTAATAAATCGTTCAATGACAGTCCCTGTCGTTGTGGATTTATGGGCAGAGTGGTGTAATCCTTGTAAGATTCTCGGTCCAATTATTGAACGAGTAGTAGATGAAAAAAATGGGGACGTTGCCCTTGTAAAGATCGACGTTGACGCGAACCCAGAGATAGCAGGCGCGTTTAAAGTCCAGTCCATACCGGCTGTCTATGCCATTAAAGATGGCAAGGTTGTCGATGGATTTGTTGGCGCTCAGCCCGAGGCAACGGTTAGAGCTTTTGTCGATAAGTTGGTAGAAGCAAACCAGTCGCCTGCCGATGTACTTGTCCAGGCAGGTGACGAAGAGGCGCTACGAGAGGCCCTAACTCTCGAACCGGGTCATGAAAAAGCCATTATTGCGTTGTCTACGATTCTTATTGAGCGTGGAGAAAACGAAGAAGCCCTCGGCCTCTTGAGTAGAATTCCTGAGAGCGAGGATGTAATTCGCTTAAAGGCAATGGCTCGCCTTGGAGGTGAAGGTGCGCTTTCGTCGGTTGACGCTACTGAGCGATTGACAGTCCTTTTAGAGTTAGTCAAAGATGATGAGGACGCTCGTCAAGAGTTTCGCGATCTACTCGAGGTCTTGCCCGATAGGGAGCTAGCTACCAAGTATCGTCGGGCGATGGCCGCTCGTCTATTTTGACGATTTTTAGCATCTTCGAGCCGCTTTCTTTCTATAAAACCAGATTGGGGCGGAATCGAGACAATTGTTTTTCGGTGGTATGAATGCTTAGATTTGGCAAGTACACATTTGACATTGCAACACATGGCCTTGTGATGGGAATTCTCAATCGTACGACCGACTCTTTTTTTGATAAGGGTGCCTACTTTGAATTTTCTAAATTTTTAGAGCGAGCTGAGGAGCTTGTTTCAAGTGGTGCCGAGATCTTAGATGTAGGTGGAGTAAAGGCAGGCGCTGGCCCTGCAATATCAACGCAGGAGGAGCTTGATAGGGTAGTTCCGGCGGTTTCAGCTTTGGTGGAGCGTTTCGATGTTGCAGTTTCCATCGACACTTGGAACTCAATCGTCTTAGATGAGGCGCTTAGTGTCGGTGGTGTATGTGGAAATGATATCAGCGGCTTTGGAGACCCAAAATATTTGGAGGTTGCCGCACGTCATGATTGTGGAGTCATAGCCACTCATATTCGATTGGCGCCCAGAGTTCCGGACCCAGATCCCGTTTATCACGATCTCTACGGCCAGGTCTGTGAATTTTTGACATTAAAGGTAAACGATGCCATTTCTAGTGGCGTCGACCGTCAATCGATAGTTATCGACGCAGGGCTCGATCTTGGTAAGACGACCGCTCATTCGCTCGAATTGTTAGCTCGCACTGGCGAACTGATAGACGATGTTGGCTTTCCGCTTTTGCTTTCGGCTTCGAATAAGGACTTTATAGGTGGCCTGCTAGGGTATGACGTTTCGGCACGGGGTCCTGGTTCTATCTCGTCTGCGATCATTGCGTATCTAGAAGGAGCAAGAATCTTTCGAGTTCACGACGTCAAAGGAACTCGTCGCGCCCTCGAAATATCAGAGGCTATCGCCGACTCGGTTTCTCCGTCGAGGCAAGTTCTCTAAAGGCGATAATAATATTAGCTTGGCCCTTGAGCCTGGATCTAGAGATGCTATGGATAACGAACTAAGCTTAGACCACCAAAAGCGGATCTTCTTGATTAGAGGGAACGATCCTCGCCTTGTCCAAGATGGAGAGGCAGCGGCAATTGAATCATTACAGAAAAAAGGGCAACTTGAAGTTGTGACCTTTGAGTCGTCTTCTGTTGAGGGCTCTCAGGTGGTTATGGCATTGAGTCAAGCCTATATGTTTAGCGACGGGGCGATAGTGACGTTGCGATCCATTGATGCGTTGGATAGTTCGCTAACAGAGATGCTTGGCCAATATTTGATCAAAGCAACCGAAGAGCGATTGTTCGATAATTATTTGGTTCTCTCAAGTAGTACCGGAACTATAGATTCAAAGCTTTTGAAATCTATTACCACCTGCGGCCAGGTGATAGATCTTAAACTAGGAGATGCCAAGGACCGGAGATCGTTTCTTGAAAACGAGATTCGATCGTCTTCTTTGTCATTTGAAGCCGGTGTGACTAATTTGATTGCCAATCACTTTGGCGAGGATGTCGCTAGGGTTCGATCGCTTCTAGAGGTTTTAGAGGCGACTTTTGGGAGCGGATCTAGGCTAGGAGTCGAGGAGATTGAGCCGTATTTGAACCGGGCTGGATCTCAGCCACTTTATCTTTTGACCTCTGCCATTGAAGAGGCACGGGCTAATTCTGAATCAAAGGTGCTGGGAGAGTTGCGTCGGTTTATAGACGATAGCCGGATCCATCCTCTTCTGGTATATACCACCATCTCGCGGAGAATCATTGAGATCGCGGCGGTACACGGACTTTTAAATTACTCAGTCGACGAAATCAATCGGGCCTTAGTAGCAAGCGGAATGAGAAAGAAAAACGATTTTCCCGCGAAGAAGTTAGCGAGCGCCGCTTCTGTGCTTACCTACGATGACGTTTTGAAAGCACTGGAGTATTGTGCAGAGACTGAGGGGCGAATGAAAGGACTCGATGGCATTTCAGATCGATTTGCTCTTGAGCTTTTAGTTGCGCGATTGACCAATCTTTTTGGCCGGCGGAATCAATCTTCCTCTCGCCGATAGGTAGATGCAACTAGTTTTTCTCTTTTGGTTGTGATCGATGACAACTTGGCCCACGATAAGGTGCTTTGGCTAGGCCATTGTTAGAAAGATCGTCCAAAAACAGAGCTATAAGTATTAGCTTTGCCCCTCTGGGTACTTTCGTGAGGCGAATTAGCAGATTTGTTTTAGCTTTTGGCGCTTTGGACCATCTCATGTGATCTTTTGGCTAGTGTTTGAGTTGGAATAAGAATTTGTGTGAGACATTTTAATCAAACAAGGGGCGGGCGTGGCTAGCGAGATCATTTTTGAGGTTGTAGGAAAAGTTGGGCTCATCACTTTGAATAGGTCTGAGCGGCTGAATGCCTTCACCAAGACTATGGCATACGAACTTATTGAAACTTTTGACCAAGTAAACAATGATGATGCCATTCGTTCTGTGGTGGTGACTGGAGCAGGGCGAGGGTTCTGCGCAGGCGCTGATCTTGTTGGCGGGGGAAAAACGTTTGATTATTCAAAAGATGAAGCACGCTCAAACGGTAAAACGCGAGATACCGGAGGAAAGGTGTCGCTGGCGATCTTTCAATCTAAAAAGCCCATCGTAGGAGCTATAAATGGTCCAGCGGTTGGAATTGGGGTAACCATGACCCTCCCGATGGACCTAAGGATTGCATCAACGAAGGCTAAGTTTGGATTCGTTTTTACTCGCCGTGGAGTGATACCAGAGGCTGCATCGAGTTGGTTTCTACCTCGGATAGTCGGAATCTCCCAAGCGCTGGATTGGGTTTTGAGTGGTAGGGTTTTCGACGCCCAAGAGGCTCTGGCGGGGAATTTGGTGTCGGAGGTCATTGAGCCGGACCTTTTGATAGATAGGGCGCTTGAGCGTGCTAACCAAATGACATTAGGAACTTCGCCGGTATCAGTGGCATTGGCGCGACAGATGCTTTGGACGATGATGGGCGCAGGAAGTCCAATGGATGCTCATCGCTTAGATTCAAAGGCGATGGTCTCGAGGGGTCGTTCGGGCGATGCATACGAGGGGATCGAATCTTTCCTTCAAAAGCGTGAGCCCAATTTCATGGATTTAGTCTCAGTTGATGTGCCAGATTTGATTCCTAAACTCGATGAATTTTGATAGTACTAAAAGCCACTTTAATACAGGTTTATAGTTGATCAATTCGATTTGATTGTGATGGCTATTTCAGGATAGTTTCCGATGGTATCTAGTCAGTATTTTACCAGGGTAGGCTCCTTTTGGAGTTATTTCCATAGCGGTACACTGGTCATTGGCACGATCTATGGAATTTTGGTTTGTCTGTGCTATCAACTTATTTTTATTATCGGTATCGGCGATGGTTAGAATGTTCGCTAGGTGGCCACTTGCTTTCATGGAATGGATGATCCCTGAGAGCCACCCCCATCTAGGGTGAAAGCTGTAGAAAGTTAATTTTATAGATCTTCGTCCTGTCGTCCAAGTGCAGTAGTTGTTTTGAGGATGTTTTCAATTGATCTGGCCTCTAATTGGGTCATGTTGGATCAAATGTCGCGCGGATCTCCAACTCTGAATCTTTAGATTGATTCTGCGATCCCAAAGATTCAGAGTTGCTACAGCGACGATAGTAAGTTCCTAATTGGTTTAACTCTCGTTTCATAATCGATGCATGGTCCTTTAGAAGGTCTGTCTTGGATTCAAATACCTCGACTATTCATGGTGTTGTAAAGAATTGTCGAGTCGATAAGTTGACCTAGACTTCAACTCAATACTTTTACTATTGAGCTAGAGATGCCTGGCTATGCTTTTGACACTTTACTTTGAGCCAACGTATCCTGGATCTCTCTAACACGAGCACGATATCGGTCGAGGTTTGCTAGTTTGATCTCTTCGTAACCACGAACCTTGTCATATAGCATTACTAGCTCTAGAAATAGTGCATAGTCAGCCGCGCTTACGATATCCAGTGCGTTGGTGATGGTTTCTCGGTATTCAAGTGCTAACTTGGCTTCTTCTTTTCGAATCGGAGTCTTACCAAAGACGTCAAGTTTTCCTCCTCGGAGCACTTTACATCTCGCTAAAATTGGCATAGCTACTGCCGCACTCTTGTTGAGTTTGATCTTGTTTTTCATCCCTAATGAACGCAGAATCGGCGGATGTAACAGAATCGTAGGGGATTCGCTGTAGTTTTGAGAGGCGACCCATTCAAGATGCAGTCTCGCCACTTCGTACTCATCCTTATAGGCGGTGAATTTGTAGAGACCTCTTGTAAATTCATCGATCACTTTGGTTGGATTATCAAATTTAGAACAGGCCGACTTGGCAAAGGTGACCACAGATGAGAGATAGTTTTTGGCTAGTTTTTTATTTTGAAAGCGAATCAAATCTTCGTATCGAATTGCTACAGTTTCGACCAAAGACTGTTCGTTGATCGGGAGTGCCTCTTTTACTAAGGTGAGGGTCTTATGTGTCGGCTGATTTCTAGCTGACATCGGATCAATCAATTCAGAGATCTTGTCGGGATGGGTTATTGCGATCCGTCCCCATGCAAAGGCGTCTTTATTCGTCTTTAGGTTCGCCCCGTTGAGTTTGAATGCACCATCGATAGCTTCGAGGCTTAATGGAATAAGTCCAAGCTGCCAAGCTGCACCAAAGATAATTACATTTGCCGGTATTTGGTCTAAGAATAAGATATCGGAGAGTTCCTGAGCTGGAATAAATCGATTTGACTCACTGTTGGTGAACTCGTTTATCATCTCTATGGCGCTAGAGTCGGGAGTTTTAGCGTGCTTTACATCCGTTACTTGACGTCCGGTGGGAATTACCGAACTAGAGACGATGGCAATGGTTCGGTCTCGATCTGCCACCTTTAGATTTTTGGTGGCAGCGGTGCCGATGAGGTCGAATCCTAGGATCAAATCGGCTCCTCCCGATGTCAATGGAGCTGAACCCTCCTCGTAAATGGAGGAGATCACTATATCGGATATGACCGGTCCTGCTTTTTGCGAAAGTCCGGTTTGGTCTAGCCCACGAGAATACTTTCCATCCAGAATGCAGGCAACTTCAATGATCGCGGCCAGGGTTACAACCCCAGTCCCCCCAATTCCCACTAGACGTATATTGGTCGCCCCCCGGAAGTCTTTGAGATTTGGTTTCACGAGATCGACATTGGGTAGCGCAATGGGCTTGTGTGATTTGGGGCCGTTTGGAATTGTCATAAACGAAGGACAATCGCCTTGAAGACACGTCTGATCAGAGCTACATGAGCCTTGGTTGATTCTGGTCTTTCTTCCGAATTCAGTTAGAACCGGTTCGACCGAGAGACAATTGGATTTGTCGCCACAGTCTCCACACCCTTCGCATGTTCGTTCATTTATAACGATGAGAGTCTTCGGAGCATCGAGGGTCCCTTGTCGTCTACGCCTGCGCTTTTCTATCGCGCAGAGTTGATCGTGAATGATTACGCTAACACCATTGATCTTTGATAGGTCGCTTTGGACCTTATCTAGCTGCCCTCGATCAAAAACGGCAGTACCTCTTGGCAGGTTAACGCCGTCGTAAGCTTCCCGATTGTCAGTTGTAACCACCACTTTTGATACGCCCTCGAGATAGAGCGATTCGATCATCTCGGGAATTGTTAGTTGTCCTTCGACGCGCTGGCCCCCTGTCATTGCTACCGCGTCGTTGTATAGGATCTTGTAGGTGACGGGGATTTTGGCTGCGACAGCGGCTCTAATGGCCAAGGAGCCGCTGTGGTGGAATGTGCCATCTCCCATGTTTTGAATGAAGTGCTTGCCGGGAAGGTATGGAGCCATTCCGATGAATTGGGCTCCCTCTCCTCCCATTTGAGTAACTCCGGTAATCTCTCCTCTGCCTCTTGGGTTGAGAAGGATAAGAGTATGACATCCAATTCCAGCGCCGACTATGTTTGAGTCCTCGGTGCGGGTAGATGTGTTATGAGGGCATCCTGAACAAAAAAACGGAGTTCTTTGCTCTACTTGGAGAAGCTCTCTCGAATCAATCTTGGTTAGTTTGTCTAAGTATTTGGTAATTGACTCTGTTCGGTGACGGCTAAGGTAGCGTCGACCTACAATTTTGGCGATATCGTCGGATTCAAGTGCACCATGGGAGGGAACAAGGGCATTGTTCCGGTCGTCTTTTTTGCCTGTGATGATGGGCGCTTGCGCGCGGCCATAAAGTATCTCTTTGATTTGTCGCTCGACAAAGGCTGGTTTCTCTTCGATGACCAGAATCTCTTCAAGTCCATTGGCAAATTCGATGATATCACGTTCATCCAGCGGGTATGTGACCATCATTTTCTTTATTGCAATGTCGTCAGAATCGGCTATGCCTAGGTTTGCAAGCGCCGTCAAGAGGTCATGATAGACAGTTCCAACGGCTACGATTCCAAGGCGTGCATTTGAAGATCTGGTGGTTGGATTCAACTTATTTTGGTAGATGTACTCTTTGGCGATATCTAATCGGATCCCAAGGAGACGCTCCTCTAACTCCAAAAGGTGGGCACCAAGGAGTTCCGCATCAGGTATGTGGTGGTACGGGGTGCCCCGATAGTCGAGAGTCGGGATAATCGGATTGAAGTCGGCCCCTACCGGGAATATACCTGTAGAGTCCGCGACTTTGGTGACGACTTTGAAGCCGCTCCATAGTCCACTTGCGCGAGAGAGTGCTATGCCATGGAGAGCTAGGCCGATCAGGTCGTGGGTGTTCCCAGGAAATAGAACTGGAAGACCCATAGCCGCTAAAGTGGCGTCCGACGAACCCGGAACTGTAGAGGATTTCGCTGCTGGATCATCCCCGGCTAATACTAATACTCCGCCTTTTGATGAGGCTCCGATGAGATTGCCGTGTCTTATCGCATCGCTAGCTCGATCCACACCGGGGCTCTTACCATACCAGATACCAGTTACGCCGCTTACGCTTGATGATCGATTCAAAGCTAGCAGCTGGGTCCCTGTTATCGACGTCGCACCCAACTCTTCGTTTAGGCCAGGTTGAAAGACAATTCCGAGGTTGTCGATGGATTTATGAGCGCGCAATAGTTCGGTATCTAATCCGCCTAGCGGTGAGCCCTGATAGCCACTGACGAAGGCTGAAGTGTTGAGACCGTTTTTGATATCGTATCTTCGAATCTCTATGAGGGCTCTAATTATTCCCTGAATGCCAGAGAGCGGAACCCATCCCGTTTGCAGGGAGTAGCGGTCCGAGAGCGATTGGAATTTGGTTTGAACTGCATTGGTCATAACGTCTCCATGCTTTGGCTATCGATGAGTTGGCAAAGATGGTATATGGGGTATCTATCGAGTTTCAAACAGATCTCTTCGTCCATTTCCATTCCATTTGGAAATACAACAGTTGACAATTGTCTCGACCCCACCCCTTCTTGACTGCTCCTAGCGAAATCTTATTCCGTAAAGTTAACCCTATAGCCCAAGCTAGCGCATCGAATCCAAAGTCGAAATTACTTAGATTCGACTATCGTTTCTATCCGAACGACTTTGGGTAAGCGTTTAACCTGGCGTATATTTTTAACTTTGTAGGTTTAAGGCAATCTTAGTGTGATTAGTCGCAGTGAACTTGCCTCCTGGGGCAAAATTCGTATGATGAAAGCCAGATTCGCTGGCTTTTTGACTCCAAGACAGCCCTAGGCACCACCCATGGCCTAGCTATTTTTGCTATCTGCTAGTGTCCCTATTGGGAAGTTCCTTGGTGCGTCATGAATGAAAGAGGTTGTAAATCACCTACAAGCTGATAACAGCCACACTGCAATGCTACATAAACCTACTTATCAACTTTCGTAAGTTTCGCCTCCACCGAGACCAGATTGGAGCTAATCCTTAGTAGAACAGATGTTCAATAAAGCTGTCTAGGTAGATATCTCAGGCTTTATGGTACGCTTCCGCGTCGCAAGAAGCATGTGAAGATCATTTGATCAAATTGCTTATGCTATGAGGGATTTAGATGTCCAAAGTGTGACTTCGATCAATTTACTTTAGTAAGGCCAAATCATTTCAAGAAATGCAGCGTCTCGAGCTCCACTTTTTCAATGTAAATCTTTTCACCGCCAAACTAGCGTTACCTCCGGAACCATCTTCCATCGAAGCCATATCTCTTTATCCAAGTGGTTCTCCGCTATCTATCTATTGTCCAACGACAAGCGTGGTCTTTCAGCTACTACCTCCCCCAGCCATCAGAGCCCTTGCTAAATTCGTTGAAGTATCTTATTCGACTGGCTGGTTGATGCTAAATAAGCTACCTAAGGCAATGGCTGAGCGTAATGGATGAGCGTAATGGCTGAGCGTAATGGCTGAGCGTAATGGCTTATACAACCTTGGAGGAAATGTACAGGTAGATGAGTTCTTTTTAGGTGGTGAGAGCCATGGCGAAGGCTAAAGAGGAAAAGCAACGACCCAAACCAATGTCCTAATTTGAATATCGATTAGCAATGGTGCTCCTACTCATTGCTTCATGGAAGTAATCAAAGATACCACTGCTAAATCACCCAAAGATGTTTTTGTGAGACGTTGAGATTCTAATACCAAGCTGATAAGTGATGGTAACCCAAGTTACGGGTATGTGCTGAAAGACCTTGGACTAGCGCACTGGTTCACTCTATCCAAAGACGAACAAGCACATGTAACATTCAAATGGCTCAAGATCCTAAATTGGGAACTGCAAGAAATTTATCGACGGAACATACCACGGAGATGAGGAACATAAGCAACTTATGCCTCGAGGAATTCGCATACCGATTCAACGCAAGGCACTTTGAAATGTCATTGGTCGAGCGACTTCTCAATACATGTGTGTTTGCGTCTCCACATCCGCTACTCCGAGAATTTGACTCCAAAATGGTTTTTGCTAGCGAAACTAGCCCCAGTTTCGACGTGCGTCATGAATGAAAGAGGTTGTAAATCATGTAGAAGCTGATAACAATCACACTGCAATGCTACATAGATGATGGAGGTAGGCCCTCCGGGATCGCCTTTTGGGAGGAGATTCCAAACCACCGTACGGGGCATTAGCTAAAGACTGTTGTCCAAAGCGGTACGGAAAAGTTAGAGCAATGACTCTTTCAGGTATGAGTTAAGAAGACGAGTGAAAACAAACCACTGACGAAGCGTTCGAAATTGGTATGGATGATGTCGAAACCGAGGGACGTCGAACTTTCGGGACAACTTGGAGACTAACCCAATTAGTGCTCCTTGGGCATCCGGCGTGTAGGTGGCGTGAGCTTAACATCAGGCGTTTATGTGGAACATGAGAACCCAGTCCTAGACGTTCTTGGCTAAGCCCACATGGGCTAAGCCCAAAGATGAGGAAAAACCTACAAGTTGCAGATCAACAAGAGGGAAAGTACCAAATGCCTATGGATTGGGGGCGGACCATCCCGTAGTAGCTACGAAGTCCTTGTAATGAGGATGTAAGCCAAAGAGATGGAGTAAACAGCAGATCTAGTTGTAATTGGCAAATGAACAACTTCTCAAGGTAAAAGTTGAGGGGGAGGGATCAAATGTCAAGACCACGACAAGAAAAAGCTTTTGATATCGACAAGTACGTCGTACTTAAAGCATACAAAGAGGCAAAAGCCAATCGAGGAGCACCAGGGATTGATAAGCAGTCCATCTCAGTCTTTGAGATGGATCTAAAGAACAATCTCTACCAACTCTGGAATCGAATGGCTTCTGGAAGTTATTTTCCAGCGGCAACTAGATATGTCGAGATAGACAAGTCAGATGGCGGTAAAAGAATCCTAGGTATTCCAACCGTCAAAGATCGCATCGCCCAAGGGGTAGCTAAAGCCTACATAGAGCCAAGATTGGAAGAGGTCTTCCACGAAGACTCCTATGGTTACAGGCCGAATCGCTCAGCCCATGATGCCATTGAAAAAGCACGCAAGAGATGTTGGAAGTACGATTGGGTCATTGATCTAGATATCAAGGCCTTCTTCGACACAATAGATCATGAACTGCTGCTAAAAGCTGTCTCTATGCACGTATCAGAGCCATGGATAATTCTCTACATCAAACGTTGGTTGAAAGCTCCAATGCAAAACAAAGATGGACAACTAATAGATCGAGAGCAAGGATTACCCCAAGGCGGGGTGATTTCTCCGATTTTGGCGAATCTGTTCTTACATTACGCTTTTGACAAATGGATGGTAAAGAACTTACCCTATGCCCCGTTTGAACGATACGCGGATGACCTTTTGGTACATGTGGAAACAAAGAAACGAGCCGAAGAGATCCTAGAGGCTATAGGTCAGAGAATGACGCAGGTCAAGTTGGAGTTACATCCACAAAAGACCAAAATCGTCTATTGTAAGGACTCCAACCGTAAAGGAGAGTTCGAACAAATACGCTTTGACTTTCTAGGATTTACCTTTGCACCACGCTACGCCCGCAATAAGTTCAAGCAGCAGTTTAACAACTTCCTGCCAGCGGCTTCAGATAAAGCGGTAGAAGAAATGGGCAGAGAACTTAGGCGGTTTCGTATTCACCTCCAAACAGGCCAAACCATAGCCGAACTCGCCAGGCTTTACAACCCGGTGATCTTAGGCTGGATCAACTACTATGGACGCTTCTACAAATCCAGATTAGGCCAACTCCTCCGACGTATCAATATCTATTTGATTAGATGGGCACGCAAAAAGTACAGGCGACTTAGCATACGAGCAAATGCTTGGAAATACCTATCTCAAATAGCCGAACGTGAACCCAATCTTTGGGCTCACTGGTCATTTGGGGTAATACCAAAAGTCGGTTCGCTAGGAGCCGTGTGAATTGAGAGGTTCACGCACGGTTCTGTGAGAGCGGGGAGGGGAAGTTCCTCCCCGCCACTCGACGTGCGTCATGAATGAAAGAGGTTGTAAATCATGTAGAAGCTGATAACAATCACACTGCAATGCTACATAGATGATGGAGGTAGGCCCTCCGGGATCGCCTTTTGGGAGGAGATTCCAAACCACCGTACGGGGCATTAGCTAAAGACTGTTGTCCAAAGCGGTACGGAAAAGTTAGAGCAATGACTCTTTCAGGTATGAGTTAAGAAGACGAGTGAAAACAAACCACTGACGAAGCGTTCGAAATTGGTATGGATGATGTCGAAACCGAGGGACGTCGAACTTTCGGGACAACTTGGAGACTAACCCAATTAGTGCTCCTTGGGCATCCGGCGTGTAGGTGGCGTGAGCTTAACATCAGGCGTTTATGTGGAACATGAGAACCCAGTCCTAGACGTTCTTGGCTAAGCCCAATGATGAGGAAAAACCTACATGGGCTAAGCCCAAAGATGAGGAAAAACCTACAAGTTGCAGATCAACAAGAGGGAAAGTACCAAATGCCTATGGATTGGGGGCGGACCATCCCGTAGTAGCTACGAAGTCCTTGTAATGAGGATGTAAGCCAAAGAGATGGAGTAAACAGCAGATCTAGTTGTAATTGGCAAATGAACAACTTCTCAAGGTAAAAGTTGAGGGGGAGGGATCAAATGTCAAGACCACGACAAGAAAAAGCTTTTGACAAAAGACAAGTACGTCGTACTTAAAGCATACAAAGAGGCAAAAGCCAATCGAGGAGCACCAGGGATTGATAAGCAGTCCATCTCAGTCTTTGAGATGGATCTAAAGAACAATCTCTACCAACTCTGGAATCGAATGGCTTCTGGAAGTTATTTTCCAGCGGCAACTAGATATGTCGAGATAGACAAGTCAGATGGCGGTAAAAGAATCCTAGGTATTCCAACCGTCAAAGATCGCATCGCCCAAGGGGTAGCTAAAGCCTACATAGAGCCAAGATTGGAAGAGGTCTTCCACGAAGACTCCTATGGTTACAGGCCGAATCGCTCAGCCCATGATGCCATTGAAAAAGCACGCAAGAGATGTTGGAAGTACGATTGGGTCATTGATCTAGATATCAAGGCCTTCTTCGACACAATAGATCATGAACTGCTGCTAAAAGCTGTCTCTATGCACGTATCAGAGCCATGGATAATTCTCTACATCAAACGTTGGTTGAAAGCTCCAATGCAAAACAAAGATGGACAACTAATAGATCGAGAGCAAGGATTACCCCAAGGCGGGGTGATTTCTCCGATTTTGGCGAATCTGTTCTTACATTACGCTTTTGACAAATGGATGGTAAAGAACTTACCCTATGCCCCGTTTGAACGATACGCGGATGACCTTTTGGTACATGTGGAAACAAAGAAACGAGCCGAAGAGATCCTAGAGGCTATAGGTCAGAGAATGACGCAGGTCAAGTTGGAGTTACATCCACAAAAGACCAAAATCGTCTATTGTAAGGACTCCAACCGTAAAGGAGAGTTCGAACAAATACGCTTTGACTTTCTAGGATTTACCTTTGCACCACGCTACGCCCGCAATAAGTTCAAGCAGCAGTTTAACAACTTCCTGCCAGCGGCTTCAGATAAAGCGGTAGAAGAAATGGGCAGAGAACTTAGGCGGTTTCGTATTCACCTCCAAACAGGCCAAACCATAGCCGAACTCGCCAGGCTTTACAACCCGGTGATCTTAGGCTGGATCAACTACTATGGACGCTTCTACAAATCCAGATTAGGCCAACTCCTCCGACGTATCAATATCTATTTGATTAGATGGGCACGCAAAAAGTACAGGCGACTTAGCATACGAGCAAATGCTTGGAAATACCTATCTCAAATAGCCGAACGTGAACCCAATCTTTGGGCTCACTGGTCATTTGGGGTAATACCAAAAGTCGGTTCGCTAGGAGCCGTGTGAATTGAGAGGTTCACGCACGGTTCTGTGAGAGCGGGGAGGGGAAGTTCCTCCCCGCCACTCGACTGAATTTCCCCCAAGACCCCGTTTAAGCCCCCTTTTAGCCCCTATTTAGGGGTAACCCCTATTTGGAGATGCTGGTAGATGAAGTTCGGTTTTCTCAAGTGGCGAATGTAGTGCCCTAAGCTGAGAGTTAGCTGCGAATATTGACCTACAAGGTAATTCATCTGGTATACTTGTTATATGTTCATTCGCGAGAAGACCACTAAGAATAAGGCAACTGGAACTAAATATATAAAGCATCAGTTAGTTAGGTCTTATCGCGAAGGAGATAAAGTACGCCAAGAGATAGTTATGGATCTAGGACGACTTGAGATCGATCCTAAGGACTACAAGAAGCTAGCTCAGATATTGACGATGAGACTAGCTGGCTCTGAGTCTTTGTTTGAAGGTGATCTAGAACTAAAGTCAATCGCCGATAAAGTTCTATCTAGCTTTTCTGTTACTCAAACACTTCGCTCTGATCGTGAAGTAATCACAAAAGATGCCGAGTTCCTAAATGTCAATACATCATCTCTAGAGGCATCTGATATTAGGCGCTTAGGTCCTGAACTAATAGCTAGTAGCTTCTATGACAGATTGAAGATCAAAGAGCAACTACTACGGTGTGGCCTTAGTGAAAAAGAGACAGCAATTGCTAAAGCTGTAATATGTGCTCGTTTGGTTGCTCCTTCTTCTGATCTTGAAACACATCGCTTCCTAAAAGAGGACTCTGCACTCTATGAATTGGTAGACCAAGACCTTAGCAATATCGGTAAAGATGCTATTTATGAGATAGCTGATGCTATCTACGAAGCCAAAGACTCAATCGAGATGGCACTTATCAAAGCCGAGAATGAGCTTTACCCAACTAATAAGCGTCTCTTTTTATTTGATCTTACCAATGCCTATTTTGAGGGACGAACACTTGGTAATGATCTAGCCCAATATGGCCACTTCAAAGAGAAGCGCTTCGACTGTACTTTAGTAAGTCTTGCCCTTTTGGTGGATGATCGTGGACTACCGATCTATAGCCACATATATCCCGGTAATCAGTCAGAGCCTGAAACCCTTGGTGATGTCTTATCTAGTATCTCTAGTCACCTAAGACAGGGACTCTTTAGCGAAGATCTCCCAACGGTTATCATGGATAGAGGGATAGCAACTTATGACAACATCGCACTGATTGAGTCCTATGGTCTTAGCTATCTGGTAATTACACGCGCTAATGCAGCTAGACACTATCTAGCTGAACTACGCCAAGGAAAAGATACCTTCTTAGAGATCAAGAACTCCTCCAATGAGAGCATCTACATCAAAGAACTGGGTGATGACCTGGGTGGTGAGATGGATGACAAGGGAGAAGCTGCCGAGGCGGGTGCTGACCTGGGTGCCGAGGGAGAAGCTGCCGAGTCGGGTGCCGAGGTAGAAGTTGCCGAGTCGGGTGCCGAGGGAGAAGTTGCCGAGTCGGGTGCCGAGGGAGAAGCTGCTGAGTCGGGTGCCGAGGGAGAAGCTGCTGAGTCGGGTGCCGAGGGAGAAGCTGCTGAGTCGGGTGCCGAGGGAGAAGCTGCTGAGTCGGGTGCCGAGGGAGAAGCTGCTGAGTCGGGTGCCGAGGGAGAAGCTGCTGAGTCGGGTGGTAACCTGGGTGCTGAGGTGGATTCTGAGCAAATAGTTGTTCATCTACAAGGCAGTGAGTCGATGGGCATCGAGTCGATGGGCAGTGAGTCGATGCGTGTTGATTTCATCGATGCTGGATCACTCAGCGCTCATCCACAAGCTAACCATTCACTTGGCGGCGAGTCCCTCGGTATCGATTCGATGGATACTGCTCCACAAGTTGGCGGTCCACAGGCCAAGCACTCCCAGAGCAATGAACCCCAAGCCAACCACTCCAATGGCGCTCAACCATACGCAAGTGACTCAATGGACAACAAGATAAAGCAGATCCTATGTATCTCAGAGCGTCGCAGGGATAAAGAAGAGGCAATTGCTATAGGTATGCAAACTAAGTTCCAAAGTGCATTTGACAAACTAGCTGACTCAGTTAAGCGTGGTCAATATTCCAATGCCACAACTGTGGCTTCAAGAATAGGAAAGCTAAAGCAAGAGCATCGCTCTATTGCACGTCGCTATGAGATAGATGCCATAACTGGCGATGACCAAAAAGTCAAAGAGCTGGTTTTGACCGAGAAACCAAAAGTAAAAGAAGCAGCTGAGACTCTCTATGGTGCATATGTGATTGAGACCAATAGGAACGATCTAGAACCAGAAGAGATCTGGAAGCTCTATATGACCCTAACAAAGGTAGAGGATGCATTCAAAGCCCTAAAGAGCAATCTTGGGATGAGACCGATCTATTACCAACTAGCTAGTCGTACCGCTGCTCATCTATTTATCTCGGTAGTTGCTTATCACCTCTATGGAGCAATTGCACTTAGCTTATCTCAAGCCGGTGACAAAAGAAGTGTTCACAGCATTCTTGCTCAAGTGTCTACCCATAGCCGCTTGAACGTAACGATGTTAGATGATAACAAACGTCTACATAACCTTCGTATCTCCTCTACTCCAAACTCTACCCAAAAAGAGATCTACTCTATTCTTGGAGTAGTAGATACCCTAGCTCGAACCAAGAAGGTGATTGCTCAACTGTAGTGCCCAAATCCAGACACCAATATGGTCATGACCTGGGCTTTCATGGGGTGGTTGTCGAGTGGCGGGGAGGAACTTCCCCTCCCCGCTCTCACAGAACCGTGCGTGAACCTCTCAATTCACACGGCTCCTAGCGAACCGACTTTTGGTATTACCCCAAATGACCAGTGAGCCCAAAGATTGGGTTCACGTTCGGCTATTTGAGATAGGTATTTCCAAGCATTTGCTCGTATGCTAAGTCGCCTGTACTTTTTGCGTGCCCATCTAATCAAATAGATATTGATACGTCGGAGGAGTTGGCCTAATCTGGATTTGTAGAAGCGTCCATAGTAGTTGATCCAGCCTAAGATCACCGGGTTGTAAAGCCTGGCGAGTTCGGCTATGGTTTGGCCTGTTTGGAGGTGAATACGAAACCGCCTAAGTTCTCTGCCCATTTCTTCTACCGCTTTATCTGAAGCCGCTGGCAGGAAGTTGTTAAACTGCTGCTTGAACTTATTGCGGGCGTAGCGTGGTGCAAAGGTAAACATACTTATCAAGTTTCGTAAGCAAGAGCCATTTTGGAATCAGATTCGCGGAGTAGCGGATGTGGAGACGCAAACACACATGTATTGAGAAGTCGCTCTACCAAGGACATTTCAAAGTGCCTTCGGTTGAATCGGTATGCGAATTCCTCGAGGTAAAGTTGCTTATGTTCCTCACGTCCGTGGTATGTTCCGTCGATAAATTTCTTGCAGTTCCCTATCAGGATGTTGAGCCATTTGAATGTTACATGTGCTTGTTCGTCTTTGGATAGAGTGATCGAATGCGCTAGTCCAAGGTCTCGAGCACATACCCCGTAACTTGGGTTACCATCACTTATCAGCTTGGTATCGGAATCTAAACGTCTCACAAAAACATCTTTGAATGATTTAGCAGTGGTATCTTTGATTACTTCCATGAAGCAATGAGTAGGAGCACCATTGCTAATCGACACTCCAATTAGGACATTGGTTTGTTTTGTTCCCTTTCCTCTTCTGCCTTCGCCATGGCTCTCACCACCTAAAAAGAACTCATCTACCTGGACGTTTCCTCCAAGTTTATATAAACCATTTCGGTCAGCCATTGCTTTTCGTAGCTTATTTAGCATCAACCAGCCAGTCGAATAAGATACTTGAACGAATTTAGCAATGGTAGTAGCCGAAAGACCACGCTTGTCGTTGGACAATAGATAGATAGCGGAGAACCACTTGGATAAAGAGATATGGCTTCGATGGAAGATGGTTCCGGAGGTAACGCTAGTTTGACGGTGACAAGATTTACATTGAAAAAGTGGAGCTCGAGATGCTGCATTTCTTCGATGGTTTGGCCTGATTAAGGTAAACTGGTCAGAGTCACACTTTGGGCATCTAAATCCCTCTTTCCACCGCAATTTGATCAAATGATCTTCACATGCTTCCTCTGAAGCGAAGCGTACCATAAAGCCTGAGATATCCACCATGCCTCCTTAATCGAACATCTGTTCTACTAAAGATTAGCTCCAATCTGGTCTCGGTGGAGGCGAAACTTACGAAACTTGATAAGTATGAAGGTAAATCCTAGAAAGTCAAAGCGTATTTGTTCGAACTCTCCTTTACGGTTGGAGTCCTTACAATAGACGATTTTGGTCTTTTGTGGATGTAACTCCAACTTGACCTGCGTCATTCTCTGACCTATAGCCTCTAGGATCTCTTCGGCTCGTTTCTTTGTTTTCACATGTACCAAAAGGTCATCCGCGTATCGTTCAAACGGGGCATCCGGGAAGTTCTTTACCATCCATTTGTCAAAAGCGTAATGTAAGAACAGATTCGCCAAAATCGGAGAAATCACCCCGCCTTGGGGTAATCCTTGCTCTCGATCTATTAGTTGTCCATCTTTGTTTTGCATTGGAGCTTTCAACCAACGTTTGATGTAGAGAATTATCCATGGCTCTGATACGTGCATAGAGACAGCTTTTAGCAGCAGTTCATGATCTATTGTGTCGAAGAAGGCCTTGATATCTAGATCAATGACCCAATCGTACTTCCAACATCTCTTGCGTGCTTTTTCAATGGCATCATGGGCTGAGCGATTCGGCCTGTAACCATAGGAGTCTTCGTGGAAGACCTCTTCCAATCTTGGCTCTATGTAGGCTTTAGCTACCCCTTGGGCGATGCGATCTTTGACGGTTGGAATACCTAGGATTCTTTTACCGCCATCTGACTTGTCTATCTCGACATATCTAGTTGCCGCTGGAAAATAACTTCCAGAAGCCATTCGATTCCAGAGTTGGTAGAGATTGTTCTTTAGATCCATCTCAAAGACTGAGATGGACTGCTTATCAATCCCTGGTGCTCCTCGATTGGCTTTTGCCTCTTTGTATGCTTTAAGTACGACGTACTTGTCGATATCAAAAGCTTTTTCTTGTCGTGGTCTTGTCATTTGATCCCTCCCCCTCAACTTTTACCTTGAGAAGTTGTTCATTTGCCAATTACAACTAGATCTGCTGTTTACTCCATCCCCTTGGCTCCATCCTCATTACAAGGACTTCGTAGCTACTACGGGATGGTCCGCCCCCAATCCATAGGCATTTGGTACTTTCCCTCTTGTTGATCTGCAACTTGTAGGTTTTTCCTCATCTTTGGGCTTAGCCCATGTGGGCTTAGCCAAGAACGTCTAGGACTGGGTTCTCATGTTCCACATAAACGCCTGATGTTAAGCTCACGCCACCTACACGCCGGATGCCCAAGGAGCACTAATTGGGTTAGTCTCCAAGTTGTCCCGAAAGTTCGACGTCCCTCGGTTTCGACATCATCCATACCAATTTCGAACGCTTCGTCAGTGGTTTGTTTTCACTCGTCTTCTTAACTCATACCTGAAAGAGTCATTGCTCTAACTTTTCCGTACCGCTTTGGACAACAGTCTTTAGCTAATGCCCCGTACGGTGGTTTGGAATCTCCTCCCAAAAGGCGATCCCGGAGGGCCTACCTCCATCATCTATGTAGCATTGCAGTGTGATTGTTATCAGCTTCTACATGATTTACAACCTCTTTCATTCATGACGCACGCCGAAAGTAGGGCTAGTGGCTTTTGGGGTCCATCTCTGGCGATTATTGCCACAGCTATAGTGTATGAACTCTTAGCTTTAGCCATTTGACTTGCGATAGGATGACGGAACGACCCCATATACCCCTAGAGGCAAGGGCTCTATTAACTCTTATACCCATGCCGCGGTTAGTTTTTTTAAATAGATTTTCCAGCTTAGATGAGCTCTAATTCAATTCGTAGATGCGAGCGAAATGTTATTTGTGATAGAACAGTTTGATCCTACCAAAACCTTGGATTTGACTGTAGAGTTCCCTCAAAGATACGCTAGGCGGATTTGTCAATGGTGCAAGAAGGAGGCTTGATTTCTTGATCTTATCCGGTTGGGGAGGATCGGTTTTATCAAGGTCATTTCTTGGTGTTTCGTTACGAGATAACTACATTCGATCCCTATTTCGAAGGGTGCGTATGAAATTGTATCTAGGCGACTAGCTGGGATGATACATTAAAGTAGTACTAACTTGCATTTGCACTTTTCGTGTTTTTAGATGTGTAGCCGCTTTCATATGCGATCGAAAGGATGATTGTTTGAATCCCAATTTGAAGCAGGATAGTTCTCTAGAGCGACACTTTGAGATGGCCGAAGCAACGGTTGATGAGTTGGTTCGTATTGTAAATTCCATCAGCGCTCGGGGGAAAAAGGCTAAGAAGGCCTCTCAAACTGGTTCAGTTCGAGATTACATCCTTGCTGTGACTGAATTGAAAACATTGGTTGAGGGGATTGGCTCGGTGGTGGATGAACTTAGTTCCCTTGCTGAAGTAGATGTCTCAAAGATAATGGAGTCGGGCTCTTACAAGGAGGAACTATTTTCTCTTTGCGAGGAGGAAGATATAAGGATTATTGAATCCGATGGAAAATTCCTCTCCTATCCGACAATAATCTCGCTTTCTCCCTCAGATGCAACAGTGATCATTGAAAAGAAGAAACAGCGGGGGATTCGCCCTAGTTTTTTGGTTGCTCAATTGAAAAGCCTCTCAAAGCGCCAATTTGGATTAAAGCCAGAAACATTTATTGAGATGATCGCAACTGCCTATGACCTAGTAGTTGCCGAAAAGGAGCTCCCAGCAGGTACAGTTGTCAAACTTGTGGATCTCTATAGAGTTTTGACGATTCTTCCAGCTGCTAAGAGTTACACGAAATCGGAGTTTGTGCGAGATATCTATCTGCTCGATCAAAGTGGAATTGATACCACCAGAGGTGGCCGTGTCTTGAAGTTGCCAGCAAGTGCAATGACTCGAAGTTCCGGCACGATGGAGACAGTTGCTAAAGGTGGTCAGATCAAGCTATACGCAGGAATCTCCTTCGAGGTGACGCAATGATAGATAGCGATAAGTATCTCGAGTTTTTCTCCCAAGAATATCTAACGAGCTATATACCCAGGGGAGGTACTACGACAAAGTTTGTCTTACCACCTTCCGGTGAAGAGGCTAACTTCGTTGATGCTATCTGTTCGCAAGCACAGTCGAGTGGACATTTAGTGGCACGAATTGATTCAGCGACCTCCAAGGTGCAGATGATCGAGCAGATTTTTTTTGGTATCGCAAGGCAGATCGATTGGCAAAAGCTAGCAAATAGCTTTACCAGAATTGCAGCCCATAGTGCAGGATATCCAGTTCCCAACGACGATCAGGATCTTTCTCTAGCGATGTTGGCTTTTTCTTATGGGGCTGATGAACGTGAAGTTAAACGCGATATCAATATCGTTCTTCAGCAAAGGATCTTCAAAGATTACTCTATGGTTGGAGAGTTTCGCATAGCAATGATGCGACTTTGCCAGTACGAACTCAAGAGCGGACAGGTTACAGAACTAGAGCGTGATTCAATAATTGCTTGGCTGGAGGGATCCCTAAGGCAGATCTCTCTATTGAAGAGTGCTCTAATCTTTCGTAAGATCTCTCGTTCGAATGCGAGGGCAATGCTCTTTTCTCTCTCTCGATGGATAGTGGCGAATGGCTATGAGGGATTTCTATTGACGCTCGATATCCGTCAATTTCAGAAATTGAGAAAAGAACCAGACATTGAGTCGCCCGGAATAATTTATAGTCGCAATGCAGTAATGGATGCCTATGAATCATTACGCCAACTCATCGACAATGCGGACGAATTTTCTAATTTTGCCACGATCGTCGTTATCTCACCAGAGTTTTTGAGTGACGACTCGCGAGGCCTGTCAGCCTATCAAGCCCTTAAGCTGCGGATTTATGACGAGGTGAGAGATAAAAACCGTGACAACCCATACTCTTCTCTTATTTCTCTCTCCTCTTCAACCGCGGAGGAGCTCTCCCAAGATCTCTTAGATGGTAACTTGGCAACTTTGAAGGAGGTGTCGCATTGAACGTGGATCAAGAGAGCTTAGAAGATGTACGACAGATCGCCCGGCGAGCGATAGAGGCACTTCGATCTGGAGTTCCTAATGGCGAGAGTGTCAAGGCACTTGGAACAACGCAGCGTTCGATTGTGGATCGATTTGAAGGTTTGCTTACCGAGACCTCCGATGCTACCAGCGATCGATCTTCCCTTGGCATGGTCATCAAGGGTGGTTTTGGATCAGGAAAGAGTCACCTGCTTGAATATCTAGGCGAAGTCGCATTGGCCAAACGTTTTGTGGTCTCAAAGATTGTCATCTCCAAAGAGACTCCGCTTCACAATCCTACTGCAATGTTTCGCGCGGCGATAGCTTCAGCTAAAGTACCAGAACGATCTGGATCGGCTATCGATGAGATTGCAGCTGCATTGAAATTTGATTCACCTCGATATGCCGCGCTCTATTCTTGGCTCCATCAGCCCGAGTGTAAGCTAGACCAGCGCCTTAGTGCGTCACTGCGGCTATTTGAGAGCTTTCAGGGTGATGAGGAGTTTGCCGAGAAGCTTACTCAGTTTTGGGCCGGAGAGCCCTTTTCTATAGCAGAGATGAGAAAACGCCTTCGCGAAGCTGGTTGGTTGGGAGGTTATTCTCTTCGTTCCACCAAGGCAATGGATCTCTCCTTGGATAGATTTGCATTTGTATCCCGCTTGATTCATGCGGCGGGTTTTTCTGGATGGGTGCTTTTGATCGACGAAGTTGAATTGATCGGACGTTACTCCCTGATGCAACGGGCAAAGTCCTATGCGGAGATTCGTCGCTGGGTGGAGGGTTCGAAAAAGTACCCACCTTCGCCAATTATCTCGGTTCTAACCAGTGTGGACGACTTTGAAGGAGAAGTCCTAATCGGTAAGGGTGACTATAACAAGATTCCCCAACGCTTAGGTGCTAAAGACCGGTTAGAGGAGGCAATGCTTTCAATCGACGCTATAGCTGGGATGAAGATATTGGGCAGTCGTCAATCAGAGCTTCAGTCTCCAAATGATAATGAATTGAACGCAACCTATGAGGCAATTCGAAGAATTCACGGCGCTGCCTATAACTGGGACCCACCACATGTGGGTGGGCTAGAGAGGTTGGGCTCAAATAGAATGCGTCAGTATGTGCGAGCGTGGATCAATGAGTGGGATTTGATCCGTCTTGACCCTACCTTCATACCGCAGACTACCGTAACCAAGGTTGAGATTGACTATGGGGAAGACGGTGATTTGACACAATTGTTCGATTTGCTTGAGAGCACTTAGCTAGAGTCTTTCCCCGTGTGCTGCAAATGAAAGAAGTCGTAAACCCAATACCAGCTGATAGCACTCACACTGAAACGTCCGACAATTGATGGGTTTGGGCTCTTCGAGATTGTTTTTTTTTGGGGGGCAGCTCCAACTCCTATGGTAAATATGACATGAGGTATGAGCTATAGGGCGGCTTTCGAAGCGGCGCGAAAGACGTGATTAAACGATTGAGTTAGGTCAGATACTCTTTCAGTTCTGAGTCGGAGAGACGAGTGGTAGCTGACCATCTTTATCAAGAATAACAACCATCTTGATTCCCCTAGGATAGATGTCTGAACCGAGGGATCTCAACTCCTTCGAAAACTTTTCAGTCGGGAGTAATAGGTGTGCTCTGTGGTTCTTTAGGGCCATTGATATTTGCATCGAACGATCTTCAACTTGTGATTTTAAGGCAAAGATCATTACAAGGCCAAGATATCCATTTTTGCACTTTTATGGGCTATCTTTTTCAGTGATAACTACGTTGATTCTAGGCTCGATAGAGACTGAATTTACGCAATACGATAGCCCTCTAAAGCGAATCTAATATGGCGATGATCAAAACGAAACGCTCGGCACATCTCTGAAGTCCACTATTGCACCCATGGGCTTGAACTGCTGTTAGAACTGCGGTGATTCTTCATAATCGGTTTTGCACCTTCGCTTGCCGTAGTTCCGAAATACAGAGAGAATGCACCCGTCATCAAATGAAGGAAATTATCAGGATTGCCTATTCCGTTAACTCCTAAAAAGCCAAGAAGATTGAAGAGTCCGAGTAAGGTCAAAGTGCCAAAGACAATACCTAGGATGATATTGACCCGTTTTGACCATTCAAATCTAATTGATGCAACTAACCATACGATGCCAACAACTAGATGAATTATGCAATGCAAGGGATTCATGCCAAAGATGATGAACGTTCCATGGGGCAAAAGCGGAAAGCTCTGAACTCCTACGAAAGCCAATCCCCCAATGCCAATTATGAGGTATAACAGACCAACACCCACAGCGAAAATTTGGGAGGTAGAGCCGCTTATCTCTTTAAAAATCTCTTTCATTTTCAATCCCTCTCTTCAACAATGCTAGATAGAGTTACTTCGGACGGTGATTTGCTGTTATCGGGGCGAAATCGGCTGCGAGAACTATTCGATCGTGGCGTAGCTACCTTTGTATTTAGAAACTTTGCCTCGAAGTCATCACCAGTCTGTGGAGGTGCAAAATGAAATCCTTGACCAAAGATACAGCCGAGATCTAGCAAGGTTTTTACCTGGAAGGCCTCTTCTATTCCTTCAACAACGAGCTTCAACCCCAGAGCTCGACCCAATTGAACTATCGCCTTGAGGGTGATCGATGCATCACCGTTTGCTAAACGATCTGTAAATGATTTATCGATCTTAAGCACGTCAATAGGCAACTCTTCCAAAAAACTAAGCGAAGAATATCCAGTGCCGAAGTCGTCAATTGCAATTCGAATCCCCAGTGCTTTAATCTGATTGATCTTGCCGATGAGGGTCTTGGGGTTGTCCATGAATACCGATTCGGTTATCTCAAGAATCAATAACTTGGGGTCTAGATTGCTTTCGCTCAACACGCTAGCAATGGCCTCCACGACATCTTTCTCGTGTAATTCCACCACTGAAAGATTGACATTCAGTGATAGTTTTTCACCGGATCGTTGTCTATTCCATTTCGCAACTTGATAGGCTGCTTTTTTCAGGACGACTCGATCTATGTCGACGATAGCATGACTCTCTTCGGCGATAGGTATAAATGCCCCTGGCGCAATTAGCCCTCGCTGGGGGTGAAGCCAACGCACCAAAGCCTCCACGCCTGCGGTAAGGTTAGTTGTCATATCAATCACGGGCTGATACATTACTACAAACTCATCACGATCAATCGCTCCTTGAATATCGCCTTTTAGTGTCAGACGATCGCGAACTGAGGCATGCATCGAGGGGTCGAAAAGGGAAAATGATGCTTTCCCGCCTCTTTTGGCTACGTACATGGCGACGTCGGCATCTCGCAGGAGGTCCTCGACCGTGTTCTCCCGGCTAGTTGCTCGTGCTCCACCTATGCTCGCGCGGATATTCACCTCTCCGGTCGAAAGCAAGAATGGATGCGAGAACTCATCGATAATGTTGCGAGCAATCTGTTCTAAATCATCGCTTTGCTTCAAAAGCACACCAAATTCGTCTCCCGCTAAATGAGCTAGCGTCCTGTGCTTTCCAATGCATTGAGAGACTCGATCGGCCACGCCAACCAGCAACTGATCCCCCACCTCGCGCCCAAAAGAATCGTTGATAGTCTTAAAATCATCAAGGTCGATAAATAATATCGCCGGCATCAATCCTGATTCGTTGCGAATCTCTACTTTGAGTCGCTCGTTGAGTAAGATTCGATTAGGTAAACCGGTGAGTGGATCGTACAGGGTATTTCGTATGAGCTGCTCTTCAAGCGCCTTTTTTTCGGTAATATCGCGACCGTTAATAACAATGCCCCCAATTTCTGGCAAATCAAGGTAATTTGAGATGAACGCGGAGATATGTCGATAAGAACCGTCCCCATGGAGCATCTGAAAGACAACTTCTGCCGTTGAACCCTCCACCGATAGATCAAGGTAGCTCAGTAAACGCAGACAATCATCGGCATGCACGAATGTAAGAAAATCATATCCAAGGGCATCATCTTCAATATGGCCAAAGTTTTTTATCCAGGATGGTGCGACAAATTTTATGGTTGAACGTGCGTCTAAAACAATCAGAAGATCCGAGGACTGATTGATTAAAGTTCGATAACGAGTCTGAGCGGCCTCTCGCTCTAGACTCGCTCGCATCGCACCTGCAATCTTCGTGTTTGTAATTTTAAAGAAGAGCATCAATGCAAGTATTGACGCAAGGACGGTAAAAACAAGGGTCTCCGAGTCGGCTGTTAACTTTAAGCTGGCTGCCACTGCTTCTTGTTGCTTTATTGCTCGGGAAATTGCATTTCGAAGAATTTTTAAGTCATGATTGGATTTCGTGGTAATAACCGATTGAGCGAGAGAGGTATTTTTTCTCCCAAGCAGCGTCATAAGTTTCATATTCGCAAGGTGAAGTGCTCGCGCCTCTAAAAGAACCTTGCTATTCATAAAATTGTCCTTCGTAAGCTGGGCAAGATCGAAGCTCCATTGACCATCGATTGAGCGAAATGTCCTTTGGGCTGAGGTCGAAAGTGAACCCGACGAAGTTGCACCGAAAAGCAATGAATTCTCTTGCTCGGAGAGTGCCCAGAGATAATAGGCCTTTGACACCTTGGAGTTGGAGGCAGAAACGTTGGAATAGAGGGCGATGACACTTATCGCCATGCCAATTGCAAGGTTGATGACCAAAAATATAGATACGAACTTTTTCGCATTTTCACGAACTTTTTCGCGATTTGACTTGGGTCGAACCATAACAGTATGCTTCGACCCAACCAAAGACGCCCTTGACCTAGTTAATTAAAAGGGGAGTGCAGCGCCACCATCGTTAGTTGGGTGTGTGGCGTTCGATAAAGCGACATTTGGTACGGTGATTCCTATTATTGGTTTAGGTGACTTATTGATTTAGACGATATCGAGTACTTTATTCGCGGATTAATTTATTAAAAGGTCAGCTCCAAGGTCTTTAAATATGCAATGCCCCGGTCTTGCTAGAAACTTAAGGCCTGACTCCATCAGCTTTCACTTGGGCAATAGCGAGGGCCATTCGATCTGAAAACTCATGTTTCTGTTTGCCATAATTTGGGATTTCACCCTTGGTGTTTTTTGCCATACCGAAAACGCTTCTACGGTATGCGATTACGCGCCATTGCGTCGTTGGGTTTTCAATACTGACGGGCCATAAGCCAGACAGTAGCCCTCCGTCGAGGACATTCGTAATCTGGCAGGTAACTCCCCTTTCACAAGCCATAAGCGAAAAATAATCCTGATAGAGAGTCACCCCTATATCAGAATTCTCGACATAGCCAATGCAATCGGTATCGACCAGACCTGGGATGAATTTGGAACCGGGAGCAGTCTGTCGATCCTTACAGTCGATCCTTACAGTCGATCCTTACAGTCGATCCTTACAGTCGATCCTTACAGTCGATCGTATTCTTGGCTCCATCAGCCTGAGTGCAAGCTAGACCAGCGCCTTAGTGCGTCACTGCGGCTATTTGAGAGTTTTCAGGGTGACGAAGAGTTTGCCGAGAAGCTCACTCATTTTTGGGCCGGAGAGCCCTTTTTATAGCAGAGATGAGAAAAGGCCTTCGTGAAGCTGGTTGGTTGGGAGGTTATTCTCTCCGTTCCGCCAAGGCAATGGATCTCTCCTTGGATAGATTTGCATTCCGCTCCGGTGTGGTGAGTGTCAAGATAGTTGGCATCCCTGCTTGGTACAAGTGCATTGCCTGAGTATGACGAAATAGCTTGAATTTCCACATCTTTGGCGCACCCTGCTCGTAGGTTTCCCTGGCCTCATCAACATAACGACCTGCCAGGTCAATCGAAAATGAGTCGTAGCCATGGGCAATAAAATAAAAGCGCAGTTCTTCCCAGCCGTAGTTGTACTGCCACAGCGTTGACTTGCTGTGGTTAAGGAGAGCAATCGCTTTTCTCGTACAAACGATCAAATCCTCAAGTGAAAGCTGTTTCTCCATCTGGTTCTCCATAGCTCGAACCGGCGTTGTTGCCGGTGTCATAAGTATGGATGATGTTGTGATTTGGGTAAATGCACTTGGGGTTTGATCTTTTGGTTATCCCGAAGATTTATCTACCCTTGACACCCTGAATAGGACTTGTGCAATTAATTCGGGATAACTAAAACTTCGGGATAATCTTTTGGCCTGCGAACCCTGGTCGGAGCTATTAAAGTACCAAGATGGTTGGCAAATTCCTTGAAAGAATTATTTAGCTTCAGCGCAGTCTTAGGACCTTTGGCGGTAGTTACCGCTGCAGCCATATTGTCTGGGACTAATCGACCTACAACACCGCCAAAGAAGTAGAGAGCCCTTTCGGTTGCATCTATCACACAAGATACATCTTGATATCTGGTAGCCCAAATAAATGTCTTGCCTGAAAAGGCAAGAGTAGCAACAAAAATAGAGGCTTGGTAGTCGGGATCACTAGCACCTGGCGATGAGTAGATTCCCACCTTATCCCCAGCGAAGTCAATCAATAACTGATCCCCTGGTACATGCTCTAAGTGCATCGTGAGACTACGGTCTTTTTTGGCTTGACGGATAAATTCGCCAAATTGCGAATATCCATAGTGCTCATCGGGAAATTGCTCACAATACTCGTCAAAAAGTACTTTACGAGTTGGTGGATTCGGCTTGGCTAGCTCTGTGAGTATTGCATCCAAATTCGGCATTACCGCTCCATTGGATTTTGGACCCGGACTATTTGGATAGCAGATAGCAGAGAGTGCCTCATCGTCAAGGTCGCATGCCTCTTGGGTACTAACGCCTGCTTTGGCGAGCCTATCGAGATGTCGACTTACGCTTTGGTGTGAGATACCAAGCGATGTTGCTATCTCGCTATTGCTGTAACTACCCTTGGCTACAAGAGCCAATAAATTACGGATATCCTTCATATCCACCTTCCATTTCTTTGAACTCATTTATGATCATTCCTCCTTTGGCGTCCACATTTTTTAAGACGCCAAAGCAAGTTAATCAGATAAAGAATCAGGTGGTCCAAAGATTTCGGCGAGGTGGTCCAAAGATTTCGGCGAGGGAGTCCAAAGATAAACGAAGAGTCAGGCCGTGAGCTACATAGTTGACGACTCCGAATACTTGCCTAAATAAGAGCTACAAGCTAGACCATGGGTGTTGGTGGGTTTCTATTGTAATCTGATCAGGTTGTTTTCCCGTTTGAGCTAGGGTCAGCTGCCACTTCTAGGGCAGGGGTCTTTCGGAGGGTTTTCCTAGACGCGGTTGACAGGTTGAGCTTTTGCAGATTTTACCAAGGGCAACTAGTTTTATAGGTTATGCAGTTGCTAGAAAAGATCGATTCGATAACTTCTACGTGGGATAGCGTTGGTTTTGGAGGCTTTGTAATTGATGCGTTGGGTCCGGACCAGGCTCATTCCATAGAGTATTTCGGAGACGTTGGCGGTAGCTTTCGATTGGCGTCGCTGAGCAAGATGTTCTCTACTTACGCTTGGCTGGTTGCTCTTGAGGAAGGCTTGGCCTCTTCGTCTACCCACTTTGAGGGGTTGGATTTTACCATTGGCGACTTGCTAAGTCACCGAAGTGGGCTCCGGTTTGATAGTGGCGGTGTGGTTTCGGATGAAATTGTAGATTCGGTGCTATCGCAGGGACGTGCTTCTATCGCATTTGAGCGGCCGCTTGCATCGAGGCGTATCTATTCAAATATCGGCTTTGAGCTTCTGGCACGTATATTGACGTATCTATCGGGTTTTGGTTTTCAGGATTATGTTCATGAGGCAGTACTGGCACCCCTGTCGCTGAGCAATACTTCGATCTCCTCGTCGGTCTTTCCAAGTGCCGGTCGTTCGGGGGCTGCTGCTGGTTTTGTATCATCTGTGGTCGATCTCAGTTTATTTGCCTATGAAGTTATGAATCCAACTCTTGTGAGCCTAAGGAGTCGTGACTTTGCCTCTAGCGCTAGCCAACCAGGCCTTGGAGGAATCCTTCCTGGCTATGGTTATTTTGACGATAACTCCTGGGGCTATGGCTTTGAAGTCAAGGGTGAAAAGTCTCCCCATTGGAGTGGCTCGCTGACCTCGACCTCGACCTATGGTCATTTTGGTGCGAGTGGGACCTTTTTGTGGTGTGACCCGAGTCTATCGCTTTGTGTTGGACTGCTGACTGATCGGCCGTTTGATTCATTTGCGAAGGTGCAATGGCCAGCGCTATCCAAGGCGATCATTCAATCACTGCGATAGTAAGAGGTGCGGAAAAGAGCCTTTAGTCGCAGTGGTAACTAGGGCGTTTTTTGGATGACCTCTTCAATTTCCGGTAGCTGATCTAGTGTCTTTGATGATAGATCATATCTAATTGGGCGGAACTGCGATGCAAAGACAATAGATGGAACTATCGGGTTATGGAATTGATCTTAGTCCAGGTACCGGAAGCAAAAGAGTTATCTACTCCTTTGGAGGGTTGAACTATCAAAAGCTACATCGTGGCTTGTCGCTTAGATAAGCTACACTTCGAGATTGAATCCGAAAGACCTTCCTGGTGAAGTTGGAACTTCAACCGTTCTTAGGCGATGTGGCATTGATTTAGGCGGACAAAGTTTTCTTATTTTTTTATTCTAAGATAGCCAGAGTTGGCCCTTGGTGGCATATTGAATTTAGCGATAGCTATTTGTTTGGGCAGTTTTCGAAGAGCTGATTTCCTTAATCCAAAAGGTGACTCGTGAGTCAAATCGACGAGTCACCTTTTGTTTTATCTTGGGACTAGTTAGGCTGAAGTTGAGCAGATGCAAAAATCAACCTTTTACTCAACTGGGCTTAGTAAACTAAGCGATTCCTGTTATTGTTTTGATATCTTGGTGATCTTGTTTTAATGTAGCCCAATCGTTCTTTACGCTTTGCCACATCGAAAGTACTTGGCTATGGATCCCCGTTGGATTGGCGTTGAAGGCCGAGGGCGTCAGGGAGCCAAGTTCGGAATCAATGTTCGTTATGCTAGAAGTTATCGCTGTCACATTGGTCTGAATCTGGTTGTAGGCAGTGGTGTCTGTGGCGGAGTTCCCATTGTCGGTCACCACGGTTGATACGTTAGGTTCAATTGAAGTGATGAGGCTATTGATATAAGTGATTTTATCGGCGGTAACTGTGATGTTTACCACTGGAGCCACAACTACATAGACGCGAAGATCTGGAATCACTGCAGTGCGATCAGCTTTTAGTTCTGCCATTGTGGTGTCCGATTGCACTTTGGTCAGCGTCGCGTTGAGTGTGCCTAGATCTCCGGTTGAACTACTGCCGACTAAGGCGCTAAGCGTCGTACGATCTGTAGGAGTAAGTGTCGTTGAACTGGCAATCTTCGAACTGAGTCCTTCAAGCTTGGAAATGCGATCCTGAATCTGTGTTTCCAAGGCTGACTGAGCCGATGTGAAGTTTTGTGCACTATTGGTAGTTGGCGAAGGATTGATTGCTGAGCTGCTGCTTGTTGTTGTTCCCGCGCTAGAAGAGGTTGCGCTGGCTACTCCTGGCATGAACATAATTGTGCTCGTTGTCGCTAAGGTCGATAACAGAATTGCTATTTTAGGTCTCATTAATTTCCCGATCCTGAGTTGTTTATATCTGAATTCGCAGAGGTGATGTCGGCATTCAATTTTGCAAGTTGGGCGTCGATTGATTGGATATTATTTTGGAGGGTGCCCTGGGATGTACCCGCCAAGGTATTGTTTGTCGCTAAAGTGCTCGTTGGTGTTAGGCTTTGTGGTCGATTCGAAAGATTTGTCAGCGATATTGGATTTGTGGTTGGTTTTGGCTGATTGCCACTGTTTTGAGCGATTGCATTGTGGGTAACGATTGAAGTAGTAACTCCCGTTGTCTTTGCCGCCTGAGCCGAACCGGCCGGATTTAGGACCGCACTTGAAGTGCCGCATCCAGCTAGCACGCAACCCGTTAATACGCCAAAGGTCGCTAAAAATCTGATCGGTTTCTTTTTCATTCTTACTCCTTTCTTTTCCAGTGCTTTAGATCAGTGCTTTAGATTCTCGAGGGATTGTGTTATCGAATTGTGATGATTGGATCAATGAATGGTTAGGGATCCCTACATTGTTTGATTATCTTTGGGGCGCCGTTGTCGGAGTGCTTGTTTGGTGAATATTTTGGGTTATTTTTTGGATTCTGTCCTAGAGATTAATCTTGGGGAAAGCTACACGACCATGGACCCTAGTTTTTGATGTTGTGGTTTGGAATGAGGCTATCGGGCCCCAGGTCAAAGACCGCTGGCTCTCGTCTCTCTTTACGTGATTGAATTTTGATGATATTTATATCAAGATAGATGGTAGATATGGATAGTAATTGATGCCTTCGCGCTCATTGTGATGGTGCGAATTTGGTCCCTGGGGTAAATTAAAATATCTAGATCCAAACCTTTAGCATATCTTATTTATTTTTTTTCGAGTTAATATTTGATCTTCGCTTGCCTAGCAGATCTTTTTCTATCGTCGTATGATCTTTGATTCAACTAGGATTTACCGAGTGAGTGTTCATATACGAAGTGCAGTAATTATTTCTCGTGTGCCTGAGGATGTTTTTTCATCAATCCGTGACGTGAGGACGCATACAAAATGGATGGTAGATGCCGAGCGAATCGAGATAACTTCCATCGCTCAGGAGGGCGTCGGCCTTGAGTTTGTCTGTCACACTCGCCTTGGTCCCCTAAGAACCAAGGACACTATGTTGGTGACGCAATGGCAAGATGGTAGCTTGATTGAGATTTCACATGGAGGAAGAGTCAAAGGCTTGGGCAGATTTGAACTTCGCGACTACGGCATAGGGAAGACACTTTTTACCTGGAATGAATATCTCACTCTTCCCAATTACTTAAGTTGGTTTGGATTGCAATGGGTGATGAAGCCGCTTTTACGGATCGTTTTTCAGAAAGATCTAGATAATCTCAAGCGAATTTTAGAGAGCTAATAATTCTAAATGAGTGTCAACATTTGGACCATGTAGGTTTGATTTGACCACGTAGTTATAATGAGAGCATTTGGATATGAACAGAAATGTAGCTTGAAATTGTCGGTTTCTATTGATATTATGATTCGCAATATGATAGGATATTAGCTTAAATCTTGTAGTTTTATAGTTGCTCATGCATATTTAAATAAACTGGTTTGCTTGTCAACTAGCCATGATTGTTAGGGCATGGAGGCTTTTTGATCGGGTTTTTCTTTAGCTGTCTTTGCATGGATATTCTATCTTTGGTCAATTGGTTTCGGGTTAATCCTTATCTTCATCTCGGAACTCTTCATCTCGGAACTCTTCATCTCGGAACTCTTCATCTCGGAACTCTTCATCTCGGAACTCTTCATCTCGGAACAGAGAGAATTTGTCTGCTTGGCTTTTGCTAGTGATGGATCCCCATTCTACGGTATAAAGAGAAAGTGATTTTTGGATTGGTCTGGTGAGCTTTATCATTTTGGTGGTACCAAGGTACCATCGGTCTGAAACTGAGCAGATGTGCCAACCGTTCCGGAACCCACTGTTGGCTTTAGGTCGGCTTCTTTTATTGCCGTTAGGTATTCGTACCGATGTGCAAGAATTCTTGAAAATCGTATTCTTGAAGATCGAAGTGCGGTGGTGCTTTTGCTAAACGGGTAACTTAGGGTTGTGGCATAAGCAAAGTCTTAGCCGAGTTATTTGTCCTAATCGGCGATCTTCTTCAGGAACAATGCTTGATTACTATTGGGTCAATCGGGAAGGTCTTTTGGAATGCATGTCAATTTCTTTATATTTACATTATGGATACAGGGCTCACATAGGTAGCGGATCAATTAATTAGGAGCCTTCAAGCACTAGCAGCTTGGAGTTTTCCAATCTCACTAGGGATAAAACTTACGAACTTGAGAAGGATGTACTGCTTTAATGCGCGAGGCGCAACTGAGCTATATGAGTCTACGCTTCATTTTTAGATGGTGTTTTTAAAGTGGTATTCTTGAAAATGTAAGAATCGCTCCCTTAGCGTGGGACTTATATGCGGGGAAAGCTATTGTTTTGCGTATGAGTAATTGATCCCCGCTCTGGACATTGCGATAACGCGAGCATTTATGTCAATGTAGATTGAACCCCGCGCTCGTTCTAGTCGATATTCTTTGTGGTGTTTCAACATAATGCTAAGGAAAGATTAGTTTTTTGAGCACGTTTTTGGGTTTGTGGGGAGTTTAGGCAAGTGAAGTTGTATCGAATTAATGTCCCGTCGAGATTGACTTCTCGTGTTTTAGCGCTTTTTGTGGGTAGAATCTTCTTTGTCGTGGCGCTGTTCGTCGGTGCCATGGGGATTGTCTATCCTCCTATGGGACAGAGACTGGTCTCTAGTAAGCTAAGTTCATCCCCTGTGTCAGTCGCTGGTGGCTACTCATTGGTCGCAAGCGACGGTGGAATCTTCACCTATGGAGACGCAGGCTTTTATGGTTCAGCTGGAGCCCTACCACTCAATAAGCCAATAGTTGGAATGGCATCTACTCCAGATGGAAAAGGCTATTGGTTGGTCGCAAGCGACGGTGGAATCTTCACCTATGGAGACGCAGGCTTTTATGGTTCAGCTGGAGCCCTACCACTCAATAAGCCAATAGTTGGAATGGCATCTACTCCAGATGGAAAAGGCTATTGGTTGGTCGCAAGCGACGGTGGAATCTTCACCTATGGAGACGCAGGCTTTTATGGTTCAGCTGGAGCCCTACCACTCAATAAGCCAATAGTTGGAATGGCATCTACTCCAGATGGAAAAGGCTATTGGTTGGTCGCAAGCGACGGTGGAATCTTCACCTATGGAGATGCTGGCTTTTACGGTTCAGCCGGAGCCCTACCACTAAATAAGCCAATAGTTGGAATGGCATCTACTCCAGATGGAAAAGGCTATTGGTTGGTCGCAAGCGACGGTGGAATCTTCACCTATGGAGATGCTGGCTTTTACGGTTCAGCCGGAGCCCTACCACTAAATAAGCCAATAGTTGGAATGGCATCTACTCCAGATGGAAAAGGCTATTGGTTGGTCGCAAGCGACGGTGGAATCTTCACCTATGGAGATGCAGGTTTCTATGGATCCGCTGGATCAATACCACTCAATAAGCCAATAGTTGGAATGATTGTTCCATCGAGTAGTGCGCCGTCGACTTCGGTAGGAGGTACTCCAACCACACCTCTTGGCAATTCCACATTAGCGGTAACCACGACTTCGATTTCTGGAGCGGTGGTTGGTTTGAACTATTCCTTTCAACTTGGTGCAAGTGGAGGAGTTGGTGGCTATACGTGGGGTGGTTCGGGTCTGCCGCCTGGGTTAGCACTTTCTTCTACTGGGGTTATTAGTGGAATACCACTTGCTTATGGGGTATTCACAATATCTCTTAGTGTTGTAGACGCCAGTGGTGTCTCTGCGTCATCTTCATTGCCGATGGTTGTTGGCAACAGGTCGACTAATTGGGCGGGTTATATTGCAAGTGGAAGTGGATTCACAGGGGTAAGCGCAACATTTAATGTTCCCGCCATTCCATCTGCATTGCCGGCCAATTGTAACCTAGGGACTCCAGGACAGGTTAGTCAAAATTGTGCTTCATCTGTTTGGGTTGGCGTTGATGGCTATCCTTCGTCTAATCAAAATTTGATTCAGGCTGGAATTGCCGAGCAACCGGTAGTAGGTAGCAATCAGGTTCAGCTCTATGCTTGGTGGGAAGTGCTACCAGCGTCCGCTACCCCGATCTCATCGATCAACGTTTCACCAGGTGATTCTGTTGCGGTTTCCATTTCTCAGGTGTCTGGTGGGCAATGGCAGATCAACGTTACGGATACTACAAATGGAGAGAGTTTTTCCACCGTATCTTCTTATAGCGGGCCTGCTAGTTCGGCCGAGTGGATCGTAGAGGCGCCTCAGATCAATGGTTCAGTTGCTACTTTGACACCCTTTAGCGATGTTAAGTTTGTGAATGCGAGTAGATCGACTTCGGCAACTTTGAATTCCTTGATTCCTTTTGATATGTATCAAGGTGGTTCGTTGGTTGCTTCGCCGGGGCCGATCTCCTCCTCTGGCTCGTTCACCGTTAGTTACTTCTAGCTGCTCTTATGCCCTTGGGCGGTTTCTTGCCGGGATATGCTATCGTCTGGGCAAGAAACCGCATCCCAAGGTGTTCTTGAAGAAGGTGCTATGTTGAGATTTGATAATACGTACATAGACCGAGAGGCACAAGTTTTGGGAAGTATTTGCTCCTTGTGCAAAACGTAGCACCTATGACGTAGCACCTATGACGTAGTGCCTATGACGTAGTGCCTTTGATTTACTCCTTGGATCTTGGTCCACCTGGATGACTAATGCTGGTGGTTGCGAGTTAGCTTTTGCTATCAATTGGTTCGAACTTTTGGAAGCTGAGATTGAAGAGTTGCATTTCAAATCAGAGAGTTAAACGATAATTGGAATTTGACTTTTCTTGCCAAACGTCCCTGTCCGAAGAAGAAGCCAGAGTTGATAGAGGTTATTTGGGACAAGAGAACCTTGGCCAAATGTTTGACTGAGAAGGTCTGATGTGGATTCCGATCACATTTACCTCAATTGCCTTGACTTTTTCTAACTCGATTTTTTCTAACTCGACTTTTTTATCTCGGCTCGGTGTTCAGAGTCGGGCTTCGTTTGTCAAGGCGACAACCGATAAGGGCTCTTTATCTTTTTTGAAGTGTCGATCCAAAGTGCTTACGGTCACATATAACCCGAGTGCTACCATAGCGCCAACTACGAATCCTAAGTTATCTTTTCCAATGGTGCCATTGCCAAATGGGCCACTAAAGACCGAAGAGTTGGTCAATGCTAATCCTGCGAATGTCCCTGTAATCCAAGATACGAACGAATTCCAACGACTGATGAAACCACTTTTTTGGATCATGGAGCCATTTTCGGCAATGATTCCGATTGCAAAGACGACGGCCCATGAGCTAATTGGCACAGCTAAGAGTTCCACCAGACTCACCAAGGTTGTAAGGATCGGTCCTGGTTTTGTTACAATCCAAGCTCCCAATGCGACGACTATAGCAGCATCAACGAACACGGTCTTGGTGCGCTTGGTCCGAATGCCAAGAGCCAGTAGGCTTAGGCCCGAAGAATAAAGGCCAAGGATCATTTGGGCTATCAATCCAGCAATAGCCAGTGTGATATATGGGCCAACCATCCAAGTTGGAAGTAAGACGCCAAGAGCGTGTATTGGATTTTCACTTCCAGCCAACGAAGGAATCGACTTGGCGAGCAGATAGCCAAAGATTATTAATATCGAAAATGGGATCCCAGCTCCCAGCGCTGTGTAAATCGTTACTTTAAACGAAGGTTCAGTTCGTCGAAGATATCGGGAATAGTCAGCGCTTGCATTTAGCCAAGAAATCCCTCCACTTGCTGCAATTATTGAGGCTGATGCCAAAACTGAGGTGAGTGGCGCGGGATGCGCTTGATTAGAGACGCCCAGGGCGGTTTTGTTACCGACTTCCAATATTAGTAAGACTGTAGCTGACCCGAAGATCCATGCAATGATCTTTTGAATAGTGACTATCGCTCTATGGCCTAGGCGACTGGCTAATAAGGAGATAATTGTTATGGCGGTGAGGATCAGAATGGATAATTCATTTTTGTGGCTAGAAGAGTGGCTACCAAGGAATGATTCGATGGCTTCGGTCGCAATGACTGCTGTAATTGTCTCCCAACCCAATAGGCTGAGCCAACTAGCGAAGGCGGGTCCTTTGTTGAATTTGTTGCCGAAGACTCTTACGGACAGGCCGAGCATGGGTTCGCCGTAACGTTTTCCCGAGATGCTCAGTAGACCAACTGGAATGAATGATCCAATTGACGCGATTATCGCGAGGATGATCGCTTGGAGGGGATCGAGTGCCATTGCGGCCATTATTGCCCCGTATACGACGGCAACGAGTCCGATGTTCGCAGCCATCCAAATCCAGATCAGATCTCGAGGTTTTGAGATTCGGTCATGGTCGTAGATAGCTCCAAGACCGTAGGTCTCGGGCTTCCATCTTTGGTTTGGAGTTGTCTTTGACAACTGCTGACTTTCTAGTGACGTCTTTACTCTCGAAAGAAGTGACACAGTTATACCCTTAAGGTTGACTACCGCTTCCAGGGGTAGTTTACGAAATCATCGAGGCCGGTCTCCTGGCTTGCGGATCAAACGTCACTGTTCGCCTTCCCGAGGAATTCTCAGTGGCATATTGAACATAGACTCTCCGTTTACAGTGGCGGGCCCGCCTAGGAGTTTCACCTAGTTCCCGATTCTCCCTCGGTCAAAGACCGATTTGGGCACCTCGTGACAACGTAGTAGAGACGATACCATTCACTAGGCGCTTGCGCAAATCTTTAAAGGCAGTAATTTGATCTATTGGGGACTTGAAGCTTTGGATAGTACGACTTTTTGGCGTTGACCCTGAAGATCTAATGTATCCAATTGACTATTTTGTCTTGGTCTGAGCGAAGGGCCTTATGTGGGTTTTGATATAAGCGATATCGGGGGTTTCACGGTTCCACCAAGGCGTGATTAGTACCACGGATTTATTGAGGCCGGGATTGGTGACATGCCAGCGCCTGTCTAACTCTTTTATCTAGACCTCAATGCAACGGGTAGATAGCTGAACTGAGGGAAGTTATTACTTTAGGCAACCTGATTGCGATGAAACCCACAGAGGCTTCGCAAGTTTGCATGGTAGTTAGTCAAAAGTAACAGACCTAGTAGTCCAATAGATTCCCCTTGAGCAGTCTTATGTCAGCGGTACTGTCGCCTATTTCTACGGTAGTGCTGGCGGGTCCCCACGGTTAAAGATTAGGTAGGTGACCTTCTTGTTTGGTCGCTAGATATTGGCAGAGCAATGTTTTACATCTTTGCCCTAGAGTTTTTCTTCTTTTAGTGCTGATCTAGTTTGGGGGAGGGAGTAGTGGATTATCCAGATAGTTGCAATGTCATTTTAACTCACCGCTTCTATCCCCCCACCTCAGTTGCCCGTCGACAAGTTGCCAGACGAGCCGACAAGCAGCCTCTCGCCTTAAGTCTTTTCCGTAGGTGGCAAGAAGGGCTGCTTTGATGCGATCTTGGTCCGCATGGACGGTACCGATCGAGACATTCATAGCTTTGGCTATTGCTTCAGGGCTTGCACCATCGTGAAATCGACGGAGAAGCTCAAGGTAACGCTTGCTAAGGTTCAGCCGATAACGGATCGTACGGCGCGACCACGTTGACCAAATTTGACTTGTTATGGCATCAAGCTCTTGGGTGGGAATGGCCCTGAGAACCTCGTCGCCTTTGGCGAAGAGTTCCTCAAGTAAGTGCTTCGAGCTTTGGGAGAGCTCAAAGTTGCCGGGAAGGGGCCGATCATTGATGTCGGAGAGGTGTCGTGCCGCTAGCGAGCGTGAAAGATGGCGTTGGCCACTGCTGATATCACCAACTGCAATGCCAAAGTCCCCCCAGTCTAAATTGTCTCGGTCTATAAAACCTAGTGCGCCAACGCCGATAACATCGCCCACCTCGTTGGCGCGAGCTACACTGGAAAGAGCTAGGATATTTCTACCTTGTGAAACCAGTTCAGCAACGCCGGCGGCTCCTTGAAGCGCGCGTCCTTCTCGACTTAAAACAAGGTCGCAGCAGACGATTTCGGCGGGATAGTCAACGGACTCTTCAATCCGAGAGATCTCAGCGACGACGCTTACTCCTAGACGTTCAAGCGCAACGCTCAGTCCGAGAGCGGCTGTTGCGTCGTTGTCGATCACGAGTGCACGTTTACCGACACAATCGTCCCTTAACTCTTGAGTGTGTTTAACTCTCGATTGTTGATTCATGCTTGCCATCTCAATTCCCATCGGCTTCCCAGATCAGGGTCGCTTTGCACGCTTATCTGCAAGTTCACCGAACGGGCATCGTTGACTAGTCTTATTGTGTGTGTGTGGAGACCACTTGGTGTGTCTTGGATCGAATCCCAATCCATGGCCCAAGAGGTGCATGTTGAGGCTCATTTGGTCGGATTCTACCGCTAGTTCACAGACGGTAGCTCCGCCGTCATGAACTGCGTTGCCAAGAAAACCCTCGAGCAGCCGCAGGGCGGTTTCTGTAATGGTCAGCGGTGGCTCTTGTATTATGAGTGGGACGACTTCAAGGCGTGCTCCTAGCTGAACGGCTTGGTCGCGTAGATCGGAGAGGCCTTCGACTATTCCGGAATGGGATCGGGCATCCCCAAGAACGCCAACGCGTGCACGGTCAGCGATTCTTCTGGCAAGCCGGCGATCTCCAGGCGCACTGGTTCCGTGTGCAAGTCTTTCACATAGACCTATGAGGTCCTCGTGGATCCAATGTTCTTGTTCGGCTCTTTCTGCCGCTCGTTCTGCTATGATCCGATCCGCTACAGCTTGGTCGAGCCGCGTGGCAAAGAGGCGTAACGCGGCGGCGACGAGTGATCCTGATATGAGCCAAAGGAGAAAACCCCCTTCGTCATTCCAGATAATTGCTCCTCTTCCTAAAGGCATTACGGCCCAAATTGCCCCTGCAATTGCGGTGATCGTTATTCCACGCCAGGACATTCCGGCACCAATTCCGGCAAGGCCAGCGATCATCATTACATATGGGGTAAAGCCATCGAGGCCATGCCTCCTTCCGAGTGGTCCTGCGCCAATGATGCTAAGTAGAGCCACGATGGCGATGATAGCTAAGTCAAAGGGGAGGATGATGCGTCCGCCGAGTTGTGCTCCCTTTCGCAAAAGTGAAATTTCACAACACCCGCCAAGAATTGCTACTGCGATTCCGCCGGCGACGAGATAGGGATGGGCGTATTGGCCAAAATAAGCAAGTAGACCAAAGATTGGGAAGCCAATCATAGCAATCCTTACTGCTATTAGAAGTCGCCTAAGCTAGATTTCAAGATCTTCGAGTGCTTCGCCTTCGTGGCTCGGGTTGAGAGTCAGTACCCGCTCAAGGCGAGAGAGAATGCCGGCGCTGGCTCGGCTTCCAGGTGTGGTCGACTCTATGGAGAGTGGTCGAAGAACTATTCTCGGTGGGTGCGTGGGCGTTGGAAAGTCATCACTGATCATGGCTTGATTGCCCCTATCGAGTAAGGAATTTTCCGACATTACACTCATAGTGCTAAGAATATTCTCGCTCGCATCTAAAGAACTATCGCAGATCTGCCAAAGATCATATGGCCCGGCATTGAATTGTTCGAAAACCTCACTCATATCGGTTTGCCTTTCTTGGCGACAGCTATCAACTACCTTAAAATATTGTGAAGGTGTAGTGCTTAATGCTTTGTGTTTATTTCAGCAGCTTCACTACCTAAATTGCACCCAAGTCGCTTTGAAGATGCCATAGGTAGGGTCGGGGCTATCTCTGCGTTACATCGGATCGGATATGACGAACCCAAGGGACACTACATTCACCATCGCTACACAAAGATGTTCGTTTGGCGTGAATTTGCTCGAGCTCAGATGGAGCGGGATGCGTGGCTTTGTCTTCAGGCTTAACTTTTGAGGCTATATCTTTAGCTAAGACGGTATGTAGATTGATCATGGCTTGGCTTCAAGGAGTGTATCTTTCTATTAAAACGGTCAGATTCAGGACCTATTGGTAACGCCGGTATTTGTCTATCACCTTGAGTCGATTTTATTACAGTTTCTCGAGTTGAAATGATGGCGGAGGTCAATGAGTTCGAGAGATGATGTTGGAATTGAAATTTTTGTATGGATTTTTCAAAACCATCAGCCATGACCTACCCAGGCCCTCCAGTAAGCCTTAAGCCTCTTTAAGATAAGCAAGATTTCCATCGCTAATCTTAGGGAGTAACCATTGAATAGATCCTATCAAAAATTTGAGTTGCGAGCATTGAATACGTGATGGAAAAGAATAATTCGTTTCGAGATGTCTATCAATAAAGAGGATCGAATTGTAGATCTGCTAGTCGAGCGTTACGTCGATGTAGCGCTTTGGCTATATTTGAAATGATTTGCCAGGTCTCTTGCTTATCGGACTTTTTAGGGCAGAAAGTGGTGAGGTTAGGTCGTTTCAATTTGCTAAAGCAGCGGGCCGAAAATGGAATAAAAGTTATTTTCGAAGCTAAACTTCGCACGGATATCACTTGATGTAATGTCTAGAGGTCTAACAAGATTCCGATTTCGAAACCTATCGGTGGCTTATCAAGAGTTTCATGGCTATCGAAGTAACGAGGAATTTCGTTAAAATAGTGTTGGAAGATCAGTGCGCTACCTTGAATCGAAGATTTATGTTTCAGATCGAGAGCGTTTGGGGGTCGATGAGAGGTGTTTATCCTGATGTGATTTAGGTTTCTAGAGATCTTTTCGTCTTGAGCTAACACCGTCAATCCTATTTAATTTCTAATATCTCCAAGTGTTGACCCATTGGATCCATTGCTGATCTTTTTTTAGCAATTTGAACCATCGTAGTTAAATTTTAGATCGCGAAGGTGCTCCATAAATTGGAAGACGGTCGTGAACTACTTCGAATGGAAGGCTAGTTCACGACCGTCTTAAGAGTTTTGGTTATGTGGACAGACTATGTACTTCAGACGAGATGCAAATTTTCCATCTCTTTTGCAACCATTGCTTCGTGAGCATCCTCATCCTCTTTTGCCTTTTTAGGACTCCAGCGCCCTCGCATGAGCGGTACGCTGGCTAAAAATAGCACACAAGCAGCTGCGCAGATCCAGTACCAAGTTTGCCATTGCTTAGGCGACTGCTTTGCATCGCTTTGAACAGCTGGCGCATGAAGCTTTAGGAAGTTGAGTTGGCTAGATGCTTTTTGCAGCGCCCCCAATTCCGAGGCGTTAGCCGAAAGTGCTTGGAACTGCGTAGCGTTTGCAGCGATTGCTTTGAGCTGGGTCGCATATGGAGCGAGGCTCTGCAATTGTGAAGCTACAGCTATGACTCCCTCAATGGCGGCCTTATTCGCCGAGATTGAGGCAAGGATTGCTCCACCTTTAGCTCCGCCTCCAGCAGCGGTAAGTGCTTGGGATAAGAGTGCAGGTGGGATCGTAGCGGGATTTGAATAACCAGCCAATTGAGTGAAGATGGCCGGGTGGGCCTCAATTACGGCTAACTCCGGTGCAAATTTTTGCGCGTCAGCTAGCTGTGCTGAGTAGGTAGTGGCCGTTTGAATTATTGTAGGGTGAGACTGGGCGAAAGCGATCAAAGAGCCGTGGCTCTGGACAAATGCGAGTAGAGGTCCATGCGAGGCCGCGAAGGCAAGTTGACTTTGATCTTGCGTGGCGTAAGCCTGGACTTGAGCTCCGTATTCAACCAAAGGAGTTGCTGAATTGACGACGGCCGGGACTACCAAAAATGCTACAAAGACGATCACTCTCAAGATCCATCCCCAAACTGCAAGACCAGTCGCAGTCAGTGCCGGATTTCTGGCTTCTACTGTTTCGGTAAAGCTGGCCATCCATGGCGCATATGCGAAGGCTAGGAAGATGGAGATTCCGGCCAGTAAAAATGCAATCTCGTAGTAGCTGTTTGTGTGGCCAAGTTTGAAGATGAATACGATCGTAAGAATTATAGCTCCTATACCTCCAACGATCATGAATGGCTTACGGACCCTTACTTTGTCGGAGATTATACCCACCAGGATCAGGGCTATAGCATTGGCAGCCCACTGCCAATTGGCAATTCCGTTGGCGTTTTTGAGAGAGAAGCCAAAGACGGTGGTAAGCAGGACCGTGCCAAAGGCTACAGCCGTATAGTAGATCAAAAGCAGGATCGACACCGCCACGGCCGATATGATAATATCAGCCTTTAACATCTGGCGCCAAGGGTTCTTCAGGGAGGCCTCAATGTCGATTCCTTTTGCCCTTGCCTCAATTAGAACTCGGTCTTTAACAGAAACCATTAGCTGGTCGCGAAGGTTTGGCGAGAGCTCGCGGAGGCCGAAAAGCGCGATAACAAAGATTACGAGGCCAACGATTCCGCAGATGCGATATTCATATGGCCATTGTGTCGTAGCTGTTATGGTGGTGGAACCTACGACAGATACTACGAGACTTCCCAAGACTGGTCCAGTTGTCCAAAGTCCCATCGCGGTTGCCCTACCGGTTTGTGGCGAAAAGTCTCGGATTAGAGCCGGAGTGGCAACAAGGGCGATTCCTTCAACGATTCCGACTAGGTAAGTCGCGATAACGAACGACCATTTTGAAGTCATGGATGGTATCACGAAAGCGGTAGCGAGGCCCGTTATCAAGAGACCCGCGACGACTATGTTCGCTCGGCCGAGACGATCAGAAAGGCCAGCGGCCAGCGATCCAAAGGCTCCAATTAGATTACCAAAGGCAAGGGCTGTCACGTAAAATGTGAAGCTCATTCCTAGCTTTGGAAGCAGAATGGTCGTAACCGATCCACCCACGTAAAGTTCGTAATAAAGTGCGATTGTCACTAAAACGACAATCGCTAATTGCACCATGCGGGGTCCAAACTCTGGATAGGACTCAAGTCTTCGATTGGTAAGACTAAAGCCCGATCCTCCTTTGGGCGTTTCCCCCGAGACGCGATCAGTTACTGATGTAGTCATATATTTCCCCCAAGATTGCACTTACAACCCCCCGGTTGATTACTGCACCAAATTAAATTCTGGTGTCAGAACCGATGATACAACATGGAGGATCGGTATTGCGTGACATTTGACACATATGGGTACTCCTTTTAAACCAACGTCGAAAAATTGGTGATTTTAATTTCGCGTTACTCTGAGTCGAGGCAAGCGAGCCTTCGGGGGTAAATGACGAGATCGTAGCTCTAATTCAGAATAAGCACATTGCCTGCCTCCAGGGAGCGTCTTTGACTTTTTGGGGGGAGTGCCATCTTTTTCGGCGACTGCTAAAGCCATGATTAATTATCACCTAGAGTCTAGAAGTCGTATAGAAAGTCTTTAATTCCACCGATCACGAGTCGATAAAGCCACAACATTGCACCAATAGCTCTAAACAATCATTTCGGGGACTAGGTATTGCAAGAGTAGGGACATTACCACCTCTCGGGTGAATTAGCTCAATTGCTAATGCAGCAATAGAGCTAATTCTGAAAGAACTCTTCATGGAAAGACAAAGTGCCCCTCATTGGTTCTTGTTTCTTTGGCGCTTTTTGTGGATTGAGATCGCCATTTACCCCCGATCGAAGATGTTGAATAACCCTCGGATCACTACCGCGCAAGTGACCGAGGAGGAAGATAGATCGTCGCCTCTTTATCCATAACTCATCAGTCGCCATTGCCAATCCAAAAGGTCCGTCAATTTCTACTTGTCATATGGACGCGGTGCTCGAAGTTGCTAGGCGCGAATTTAAGAATTTAAAAGGTGAGAAGGTGTCGAACCTGAATCTAAGAGACCATATTTTACCAAGATAGGTATTACGATAATCTTAGGTGTGATCACTATCTTGCATATGACTCGGGCCATTTCTCAATCACTACGAATAGTTCAGCGTTGAAATGAAAAGCTATAAGGGTAATCGTAGCCACTCCAACCGATGGCTAGTTTGATATGGCTTTTTAGTCTTGTGCCTAAGGCTGCAATAGTTCTACTACTACCTAAAAGTTCTTGGCTTGACATGAACGGTTAGGTAATTCGCCAGGTGCAATGGGAATTTGCATTCAAGTAAAGACAATCCAAACACCACTGTTGCCAGCTAAAAGCCAAGGCTTAGCGGTGGGTCTCCTTGTCATGGTCGAGATTGGAATTGAGTCGCGTTTGCTACCATGTGGCTGGGTCCTCGCTTAGAACTTTGCTGGCAATTTCGAATGCTGAATTTGAAGCAGGAACACCAGCGTAAATAGCAACATGAATAAGTATCTCGCTCAGTTCAGCCTCCGTAATGCCATTCCTAAGTGCTCCTTTGATATGAAGGTAGAGCTCTTTTTCGCGACCAAGCGCCGTTAGGGCGGCAATCGTGATTGCCGAGCGCATCTTTAGATCTAGCCCGGGTCGTGACCAAACTTCGCCCCATGCATAACCTGTAATGAAGTCTTTGAAGTCTTGATCGAATGAATTTGCAGTAGCTATGGATCTGTCGACATGTTTGTCTCCAAGTACGCTTCGGCGGATTCGAGATCCCCTGCTGGTTTGGGAGTCTAAGAGGAAATTCGATACGACTTGATTAAACTGATCGGGTTTTTCAATATTCAACAGGTGCGATGCGTCGGGAACTATCGTTAGAGATGAAGATTTGATGGCGCTGTGTGTCTCAAAAATCATTGATGGTGGCGTTACTGGATCCATGGAGCCGCCTACGAGCAGTGTTGGCGCTGTTATCTTTGCTAAAAGGTGACGTTGGTCCATGTGGCCAATTGCCTCTGCGCACCAAGCGTAACCTTCGTCAGGAATCGATTCGATCATTTGTATAACCGAAGAAACTTCTTGCGGGTGAGAAGCTATAAAGGCTTCGCTGAACCATCGTTTGATCAAAGCTTCGGCGATAGATGCAGTTCCGCTTGTCCTAACGGTGTGGGCCCGTTCTTGCCAACCTTGCAGCGGAGGTAGATAAGAAGATGAAGATGATACTATCAGCTTATCTACGAGGTTTGGCTGGTTGGCCGCTATATTCATGGCTATCATCCCACCTAGTGAGAGGCCACATAGCGATACCATATTAAGGTCCAGATGCTTTATGAGATCAACTATGTCGCTTCCAAGTTCTTGGATTGAGTATGGTCCCGACGGTGGTTTTGTATCTCTCGTATGGCCGCGAGTGTCGACTCTGATTACCTTGAATCTCTGAGTTAGGAAGGGTAGTTGATATCTCCACATATCCATCGTGCTACCGAGCGAGTTTAGGAGTACGAGGGGTGGCGCTGAATCTGGTCCATCTATTTTGTATGAGGTTGGGATCATTGATTTACCTTTTTTCGATCTCCTATTAGGGCACAGCCATTATTTTGATTTTCATCACCATTCCCGGCTTTGATCGATATTACCAAAAAGCTAAGGCTGAGGCATTTTGTTTTATCCTTGGTAGCCCCGACCACTAGCTTGATCGATAGGCGTCTTTAGGCTACGGCAGTTGATTGGCTCGCTCTGAAAGGGTAATTTAGACTTTTGAATTATCATTTTGAACGATAAAGGCAAGGGCTGCTCTTGAGTAGTTGAGTAGCCGTATCTCCAAGGCACTAATTCTGCCCCGAGTGGGCAGAATTGATGGTAAAACGATGGCGGTCGATCTCGAGCCTGCATAAAATCGCGTTTGATTGGTCTGATCTTTGGGGGAAGCCCAGAGTTCTGACAAGCTGATCCAACCGGGGTTTCAAATCTTTCCGGGATCTCTCCCTGGCAGTAAATTGGTAAGATGTCGAAGTGGGTATTTATCTAGACAATGCTTCGACGACTCCTATGTCGGCGGCGGCACTTAATGAGTACCAGATGCTCGCTAGTGATTTTTATGGAAATCCCCAAGGGAACCATACTGTTTCGCGCTTGGCACTCAGGAAATTGGACGAGTACCGCCAACGTGCGTCCCAAGTTTTGGGCTGTGCCGTCTCTGAGGTTTACTTTACCTCCGGTGCTACTGAATCTAATAATTTAGCGCTTCTGGGTTCGCATCGAAAGTTGGGCGACTTGGCGTGCTCATCCATTGAGCACAAGGCGGTGCTTTCTCCTGTGGAGTACGGCGGTGGAGAAAAGGTGCCCGTCAGTGGCGATGGTATGATTGATCAAGATCTTTTTCGAGATTACCTAAAAGAAAAGAGAGGTAATCTTGCGGCGGTCTCAATAATGGCCGTTAACAATGAGATCGGTGTCATTAATCCAATACCGATATTTGCGGGGATGGTCCACAAACATAGCGGTGGAGCGATATTTCATTGCGATGGTGTTCAGGCCAGTCAGATTTTGAATCTAGCCCCGATCGTGGCATCGGTGGATTGTCTTAGTTTGAGTGGTCACAAGTTCAATGGCCCAAAAGGCACTGGAATTTTGGTGGTTAAGGAGGGGACGGCCCTGAGACCGATTGTTCGAGGTGGCTCTCAAGAACGCGATATACGTCCTGGAACTCATGATTTGCCTTCGATAGGAGCCATGGTTGTCGCTTTAGAAGAAGCACAATCTCAAAGGTCAACAACCCATGAATACTTGATTAAGATTCGTGATCTCTTTGAGGAGAGGTTGACGGCTTTGCTCCCAAACGTGAGCGTCAATGCTTTGAATGGCGATCGTTCGCCTGCAATTTCTAATCTATTGTTTCCTGGTACCACAAATGAAGAGATGCTGTATCTTCTAGATGGTGCCGGTGTGTACGCGTCAGGTGGAGCGGCGTGCGCTTCGGGTGCACTTGACCCAAGTCATGTAATCATGGCCCTTGGAGTTGACAAACTTCTTGCCAAGAGCGCACTTCGGTTCTCATTTTCAACCTCGAACACGGCCGAGGAGATTATCGAAGCTAGCGAGATTGTGGCTAAGGTCTATTTGCAACTTACTGGGGGTCAGCTTTAGTGATCATCTCTCAAAGTTTTTGGCGCCTTTGCAATCTTCGAGGTTTTCTAGACTATTCGAGCTGCGAGATCGCTAAAGCTAAAAAGGATCTTGCCTCTAAAGTAATTTTAAATGAGTTTTTTTGGATTGGCGCTTTTGAGATTGGATGATAAATGAACCCAAATAGCCCAATCTATATTGTCTTACTTGGTCTGCATTTTGGAAGTGTCACTTTTGGGTTTGGCGGGGTAGGGCTCTCTGGCCTCTATGCATCGCGACTGAGCACTGGTGACCCCGAAAGTATAAAGTACTTTAGTTCGCGGCGGATTGGACCAAAAGTACTTGTTGTTGTAGCGCTTTTATTTGGACTCGTTCTTATTGCGCTCTCTAAGCATCCCCTACTGTTCGTAGATGCTCCATGGCTTCGAATTGCGTTTATCGCATATCTGATAGCTGCCACTATTTCTGGCGCCTTAATCTGGCCAATTGAGGCGACGGTTAGGCGTTTGATAACTACCGGCAACTTCGAGATGACTGCTGAAGTTCGGGTTGCAATGAAGAAGATTTTAAGGTTGAGCTTGATCGTTGACCTTGCATTTTCTTTGGCGCTCATTTTGATGGTAACGCAGCCAGGTCATGGTTAGTTTGGACCAATCCCGCCGCTTCCTTGTTTATCGCTAGATAAATCTATTGGTGGTATTTCGGTTTTTTTCTGGGTAAATCGCAACTTGGTGGCTATCGTAATGAAAGAGACTAATTTGTGAAACTGTGGTCTCTAAAAAAGGGCTAATTCTAAAGTTTTGAAGCCGATCTAGATGCAGAGGCTTTTGAGGGGGTTTGCTTGAAGTATCAACGAGCGAAAGATCATATTTGCCGGGGTCGAACCATAATGGGCTTGATTTCTTTTTGCTTAATGTTGTCTTTAGGGCTACCTCTCCTGACGGGTTCTAACTTCGTTGAAGTATCTAGGAATGTTTCCTTGTCTCTTTCTTCTCGAGCATCTTTGATCAATTCGTCATTTTCTAATAAGCCAATAGTTGGAATGGCATCTACTCCAGATGGAAAAGGCTATTGGTTGGTCGCAAGCGACGGTGGAATCTTCACGTATGGAGACGCAGGCTTTTATGGTTCAGCTGGAGCCCTACCACTAAATAAGCCAATAGTTGGAATGGCATCTACTCCAGATGGAAAAGGCTATTGGTTGGTCGCAAGCGACGGTGGAATCTTCACCTTCGGAGATGCAGGCTTTTATGGTTCAGCTGGAGCAATACCACTGAATAAGCCAATAGTTGGAATGGCATCTACTCCAGATGGAAAAGGCTATTGGTTGGTCGCAAGCGACGGTGGAATCTTCACCTATGGAGACGCTGGTTTCTACGGATCCGCTGGAGCCCTACCACTAAATAAGCCAATAGTTGGAATGGCATCTACTCCAGATGGAAAAGGCTATTGGTTGGTCGCAAGCGACGGTGGAATCTTCACCTATGGAGACGCAGGCTTTTATGGTTCAGCTGGAGCCCTACCACTCAATAAGCCAATAGTTGGAATGGCATCTACTCCAGATGGAAAAGGCTATTGGTTGGTCGCAAGCGACGGTGGAATCTTCACCTATGGAGATGCTGGCTTTTACGGTTCAGCCGGAGCCCTACCACTGAATAAGCCAATAGTTGGAATGGCATCTACTCCAGATGGAAAAGGCTACTCAATGGTCGCAAGCGACGGTGGAATCTTCACCTATGGAGACGCAGCCTTTTATGGTTCAGGTGAAACTTCCAGTTCTAATCATTCTTCTCGGGTGATACTTCCACCTAGCAATCCAGCTACCAATGTACCTCCCGTGCCTAACTACGCTTCGCCATGTCTGGCTAATAATGAAGCAACTTGCCTTTCGGATTCAATCGCTGCCATAAATAACGCACGAGCCTCGCTAGAAGGGCTAGGCCCTATGGTATTGCCTGGTGACTTTGCGTCAATGTCTATGGATCAGCAACTCTTTATCTTGATCAACCAAGAGCGCCAAGCACGAGGGTTACCTTTAGTCTTGGGTTTGGTCTCTCAGTTGAATTCCGATGCTGCGGTAGGTGCGAATGGCTTTATTGACCCTATCTATCGCAATGAAAGTATTCCTGGGGCGACTGGGGTTTTTGGCTATACAACTCTTTGGTCCAATGACTACTCTTCACCGTCGTCAATCTACGACTGGATGTACAACGATGGCCTCGGATCCTCGAACATAGACTGCAGTTCTGTATATTCTCTCGGTTGCTGGGGTCACAGAGACTCAATCTTGACGACACCTCCACCAGGTACATCAATAGTTATGGGTGCAGCATCTGTAACTAATGGTTCTTTTGTCTCTCAGGGCGTTCTTTTGGTATACGTAAAGGGAGTTGTTTCCCCCAGTGCTTTTACCTACACATGGGACCAAGCCTTAGCATCCGGAGCATCATAGAAGCTTTTTGAGAGTCTCTCTGGAAAAACTTCTTCAACCCTTAGGTGTTTGCTATTCGTTCTGAACCCTCTTTTTCCATAACTAATCAGTGCCTTTAGCAATGTGGTTAATTGGATTGGTAAACCAAAGGATGTTTGTGGAATTTAGGTGCAAACAAACACTCAGGTGTGTTTAGGACGGATCTATTTTACTTTACACGCCGCAGTCAATCTCCTTTGGTGATTGCGCTAGATGCAAGGGCGATCATTTTTATTGAAAGGACCTGGGGAGGATTTTGTTTAGCACGGTCAGACCGATCTTGTTATTTAGCCCTGGTGTGTAAGTTGGCCCTCCCTCAAGGTGGGATAAGCTCTGGTCAACGACTTTTGCCGGATCGAGTTGCCCAGGGGTCTTTTTTTGTGCTCGAGAGATTAGTCCAGGCGTGGATATGGCTCCCAGTGTTATCGTCAATATGGAGATATTCTTATCTTTTACCTCGCCCCAAAGTCCTTCGCTTAGTACATGGAGGTAGGCTTTGGTTGCTGCATAAGTCGCGACTCTTGGTGAGCCCACGTACCCCGATAGTGACGAGACGACAATTAGTCCATCCATGCCACGTTCGTTTTGACGCTTCAGAAACCTTTGGGAAAAGAGAGTCGGTGTTGTGCGGTTGGTTGTGATTGTCTCTCTCGTCACCGCAGGATCAACTTCTGAAAAATTTCCTATCGGCGAGAGGGCTGCGTTGTATATCGCTATCCCGATATCTAGGTCTTTGATGCCATTAAATATTTCATCGACGGCTTCTGGTGACGATAGATCGATAGCTAGTGCTATAGCTTCGACACCGTATTTATTTTGTATCTCATTGGTGAAATCGCTTAGAAGATTATCACGTCTAGCAACTATTACCAGATTGAGACCTCGCTTAGCCAGTGCTTATGACCATTGGGCGCCTAATCCTTGGCTTCCCTCCCACAATCAAAGCCCATGGTCCGTATCTGCCATTAAAGCGATTCAATGGGTAATCTCCTTTGTCCTTTGAAAGGGGTTGCCGTGATCTCCATATTCTGGCAACCTATCAAGAGAGAAACAGCCACTGCAAGTTGTCTTTTAAATCTAAGATCAGTTGTTACCAGCGCTCGCGCCCGAAAATCTATCCCCTCAGAGTAGTTGTTACAGTCATTAAGATTGCTCAGGGATAGGTTGCATCAGGCGACCTTGTCCAATTTTTGCCTTTCACAAAGCGATAGGTGGCTATCATGCACAATGGACTAGGTCTTGGCCTTGGCATCAAAGGCTTGTCAGTTAAAACGCTGTCCTTTTGTCACATCGCTCTTGTTTTGGATCGTGGATTGAGTTTCCTGGCGCACCCATGAATTTTCTCAATTGCGATTTGGAGCGGTCGAAGCGCTGCGCTCGAGCTACCCCGAACTTGCACTGGCCTACGATTCAAAGGAAAACTTCTACGGGATCTATGACAGCCATTATAAAGCTTCTCAATGCGAACCTTCGATGAGCGGGAGAGCTTAATCCTAAACAAGGAGACAAACGAGTCAAATTCCTTTGCGATGACGGTTCGAAGCCACCACGCTGAGACCTTTGCGTACTGTGATTCTCGGGTGTAGATTACGAAGGTTTACACGGAGAGTCTGAACGGTCTGATCAAAATCGCCAATCGCAATGGCTCAGGGTATAGTGTTGAGATCCTCCGGGCAAAGGTGCCACACGCCAAAGAATCCCACAAGATGTGGAGTACGACTAGGTTGGCCGACAGCGGGAGAATAGGCGTCCCAACCACTGAAGCTAGGAATCTACTCGATTATGGCTCGCAAAACCCAACCTTGGTGGTGCTGTGTGGGTCAGGTCAGCTCGAGCAACGGGATGTACCCTTTCCAACCTTAATTTTGCACAGAGCTTTTTTTTAAACGAGGGTGATCTTTTCAATTCGCGAGTGATTTCGATGGGCTAGCGTGGGGAGATGAATCAAAAAAGTGATGATAGAGAATTCGTAGATGAGGGCTTTGGCGAAGTGGCCGACGTTTTTCGTCGCCATTTTGACGAGAACCTTGAAGTTGGTGCCGCGGTTGTGGCCTACATCGGTGACATCAAGGTGGTAGATATTTCAAGGGGATACCGAGACTTGGGCCGAACCAAACCATTTACGAGTCAAACCCCTGTTATAGTATTTTCCTCCACAAAGGGAATCACTGCGATTGCGATTCATGTAGCAATTTCGCAGGGACTAATTGGTTATGACACACCAATTTCGCAGGTGTGGCCTAATTTTGGGGATTCGGGAAAGGCCTCTATCACTCTTTATGACACTTTGACTCATCGATCAGGCGTAGCCATCGTCGATGATGAGCTTCTGTCAATCCAAGACGTTACTAACTGGGATAAGGTTATAGCTGCTATTGAAAGACAGCGGCCTATTTGGGAGCCAGGATCACGGCATGGCTACCATATGAGAACCTTTGGCTGGATACATGGGGAGCTGCTGCGAAGGCTGTATTCGACCAGTGTTGCTTCTGCGATTTCTGAGACGGTCACATCTCCGCTAGGTGTCAGCGTCGCCTTGGAGTGGAATGACTCACTTGAAGGCGAGATAGCTGATTTAGTAACCGATCCGGTCGCGGCTGACGTAGATCAGCTGATCGAGATGGAGCGAAGTGCTGGCCTAGCTGAGGTATCCATTAGTGCTTTCCATGGTCCAGGAAGGCTATTTGCATACGATCAGCGATGGAATAGTCTTGCCTACAGATCACTGGCTATGCCCTCCTCAAGCGCAATGACCTCAGCTTTGTCTTTGGCGCAAATTTACAAAGGAGTCGTATTTGGTCATAACGGGGTGAGGTTACTTAGCGACGAAATTGTGCGTGAAGCGATCATTCCACGCTCTAGGGGAATCGATGAAGTTTTGGGTGTCGAGACTGCCTTTGGCATGGGGTTTGCATTGGCGCCAATGCTTGGCGAGTCGCTGCCAGCTAGCGCGTTTGGCCATCCTGGAGCCGGTGGGAGCCTTGGCTTTGGTGATCTGGATGCACGTATAGGTTTTGGCTATGCCATGAATCGAATGGCAAATGCTTTAATTGACGACTCGCGATCAAATGCTTTGGCCGCTGCGCTATATCGAGTATTGGGCTAGGTTGTGAAGTGTCGCCAATGGGAGCCTCCTCCTTTTAGATAACCATGAAATGCTGAGGTGACAAACTTTGAAGGTTGGTGGGATCGTTGAGTCGAAACCTGTTTGATTTGATGATTTCACGTAGACGGCTGGCAAATCGATCATTATCTATATTTATTTATTTGGTTGGTTCGCACGACCAGCTAGCGCGTTTGGCTGCAAATGCATCCACGGGGGTTTGTTGATATGGGATGGTTACTAAAGGATGCACAAGTTCTGGCGAGTGCTCTAATTTTCGATTCGACCAAGAAGGTAAATGCGACACTGAGGAGCTCGACGCTTGATAAGGACGAAGTTGTCATAGTGCGAGGCCGAACTTTTATAAATTCTTTTTTTCATTCTGGGGATGTGCTTTTGGTGCGTTCGGATGGCGACCTTAAGGTAAATTCAATCAGAAGGCTAAAGCGTAATCGTATCGGGATTCCCGTTCTCGGCGATACCTTGACCTTTTATATCCCGATTCGCATCGCGGCCAAATTAGACATCCACATCGGGGACCAGCTTGAAATCAGAGATTAATAGGCAAGAAAAGAGAGACGGTGAGGCCACCAATTCCACGCCGTGTCTATATCTAATTGGCACACCGATAGGTAATCTCGAGGATATAACAATTCGAGCTAAGCGACTTCTTGGCGAGATAGAGGTAATCTTTGCAGAAGACACGCGAAAGACCAAGGCCCTTTTGTCACACATAGGTGCTTCCAATAGGCGCGTCTTTAGATATTCCGATCATGACCGCACATCAGGAGAGCAGGCGATTCTGCGTGAACTTAGAGACGGTAACGACGTAGGATTTGTTACCGATGCCGGAATGCCAGCTATCTCGGATCCCGGCTCTCAATTGGCTGATCTCGTTATTAGGAATGGTTTCAAGATCGATGTAGCACCAGGGCCGTCGGCTGAATCAATGGCAGTTGCACTCTCTGGTGTGGTGAATGGGCCGTATATGTTTGTCGGATTTATGCCCTTGGCGAAAGATCGCTTTGAAACTGTCTTTTCAAGTGCTGCAAATAGTGGTTGTTCTGTCGTTGCTTACGTTGCACCACACGATTTACAGAGAACCTTAAAAATACTAGGTGACGTTATCGGCGAGCTGTCTCGAGTCGTTCTTTGCAGAGAGATGACAAAGTTATTTCAATCTCGAATCGACCTTAGTGTCAAAGAGTTGCTCGAACATGAGCGGGTGCTCTCACCCAAGGGTGAGTATGTCCTTGTTGTACCATCGACCTCTAATCAACCAAGGCAAATAGAGGAGGATCATGCGATCGAGATCATCAAGGTGGTAAGAGACGTAACACTTTCTCGATCCGAAAAGGCACGTCGACTGACTAAGTTAGCATCAATTTCTCGATCTGCAGCTTATGGACTTTTGGGAGACGATGGAGGCGGTCGATCTTCTGAGAATTGACAGAGGTGTTCAAGTGACCCTAGATACCCTCGACGCCAACTGGGGCCTGAGCAAACTTGGCCATGATCGTGTGCTGTGAATGCTAACCATAAGTCGACCTTTGAGGTCGCTGGCCAAGCAATGCAATTTGAAAGATGACAGAAGGAGATTTTAGCTCCCTGGCCTTTCGATATCCAACTTACGAGAAAGGGATATCAAACCGGCACAAGCTGCGTTGGTAAAGAGCCTAAGGTGGCGAGCGTTTTGTTAAAAGGCGGAGATACCTCCGTTGGGTAAGTACTACGAAGATGAGCGAAAGCGTACCATCCGATGACGCATCGAAACCCAGATGGTTGACATCAGAACCAAGGTCGGCTCATATCCTTGGGATAAGCTTGGCAGGTTGTCTCGTTCTTGGCCAGACAAAGGTTTCGTGCAAAGGTGGCATGAGCACAGTAGGGGTGGACACAGTAGGGGTGAACACAGGAGGGTCCCAAGATGGGCTTTCATGTTGAACTTAAGGAACCAGTCGTGTAGTTGTCCCTTTGGAAACAGAGAGAGCGGGAGTATGCCGAGGCCAAAAGCAAAAGGTAAGAGTACCGGATGCTACGCAGCGGGGCGGACTGGGGTGTATTAGCGACGTGGGTCTTGTAATGAGACTTTGAGTAAAGGCTAAAGGCGAACGGACTGCAATGGACTAGCCAACTCAGCAACGAGGAGGAGCTAACACAAAGCAGTTGCGAGCGAGAAGCCGGATGAAGGGATACTTTCACGTCCGGTTTGACGGGAACGGGAGGGGGAAGATCCCTCCCGCCACTCTACAAACTGGGACATGAGGAAACTGGGACATGAGGAAACTGGGACATGATCGGTGTCAGTTATGGAATTTCATTTGTTGGTACTTCAACTCAAAGATGGGTAATTTATCAATGTGCCCGATAGTTACTTTGATCTTGTCGGTTGAAGGGATCGATCTAAAGGCGATTTAATTTAATCACTTGCCTGGGAGGATCCTACTTGATGAAGTAGGTTAGTCAGTGTTCTTTGCGCTGGCCTAAACGAGATACTAGGTAGCAGTTGAGGTAGAAACCCGCCGAACAACCCGCCTTTGTCGATCGGACTCCTAATCTTATATGGTAAAAGTTTCAATTAATAAGTGACTTTCAATTGGGCGGGATCAACTTCCAAACAACTGGAAGTCCATTGCAAGGAAGTCACCGTGCCAGATTACTTCATCTCGACGCCGATATATTATGTGAACGACGTACCTCATCTGGGCCATGCATATACCATGATCAATGCCGACTCTTTTTCAAGGTGGCATAGAGGAATGGGCGACGACGTGTATTTCCTCACGGGCACAGACGAGCATGGCCAGAAGGTCGCAGAGTCTGCTGAAAAGGCCAATATGTCTGTCGAAGACTGGTGTGACTCCTACTCTGGTCGCTTTAGGAATGCATGGTCAAAACTAGAGGTCACATATGACGACTTCATTCGTACTACCGAGAATCGCCACAGGGTATCGGTGCAGAAGTTCCTGCAGGCGGTTTATGACAATGGGTATATCTATTTAGCCAAATACGAGGGCCACTACTGTGTCTCCTGCGAGGCTTACTATAGCGATGCTGAAATGGAATCGGGGATGTGTCCGGTCCATAAGCGACCACTTTCTGTAATGGCTGAAGAGAACTATTTTTTTCGACTTTCCGCATTTCAAGAAGATATCTTGAAGTGGTACGAAAGCGGTAATGACGTCGTATTTCCCGATTTTAGAAAGAATGAAGCCCTCTCGTTTGTAAGAGGAGGTTTACAGGACATATCTATCTCCCGTACCTCAATTTCTTGGGGAATTCCGCTTCCCTGGGATGAACGTCATGTCTGTTACGTCTGGTTTGATGCCTTGATCAATTATCTGACTGGAATAGGTTATGGAGAAGGTGGCCCAAAGTTTGAGGCGCGGTGGGCGAATTCACATCATCTTATTGGCAAAGACATTATTAGGTTTCACTGCGTCTGGTGGCCAGCTATGTGCATGGCGGCCGGTTTGAAGCCACCAACTCAGGCACTGGTGCATGGTTGGCTTCTGGTTCAAGGCGAGAAGATGGCAAAATCTGGCGGGAACGGAGTGGACCCGATCAACTTGGTAGAGACCTATGGCGTTGAGGCGGTCCGATACTACCTGATGCGCGAGCATGCATTAGGTTCAGATGGTGACTTTTCACTTGAAGCTCTTGAGCAACGTTACAACGTTGAATTGGCGAACAATATCGGTAATTTGCTATCGCGGGTAACTAACATTGTGGAGCGCTCTTTAGATTCCATCTCTCCCTCTTCGACCGGACGGGTTATCGACTCCTCGATCGTACAGGGACATGTCGATCGTGCGCGGGACTTTTGGAATGGCTATGCATCGTCCCGGGCCTTAGAGGAAGTTCAAAATCTAGTTCGATATACAAATTCGGTTCTAGAGGATAGAGCTCCATGGAAGGTCAGTGACCTAAACGAACTGGGTGAGATACTCGGAGACGCCCTTGAAGTGCTGCGTCTCGTAGCACTTTTGACCTCTCCGGTTCTAGTACGATCGTCCCGCACAATCCTGAGTGCTATTGGAATCGATCCAACAATTATAGACTTTGACTTTAGTGGTCAATTGTCCTGGGGTGAGTATCAAGGTGGGGCTAAGGTGCTAAAGGCTAAGCCCTTGTTCCCCAGAATTAGCTAGGTAGGAGTAAAATGCTAGATTTAGAACCCCTATGGTTTGATTCACATTGTCATATCCAGGAGGCACAGAGTCCAAATGAGATAATCGAGGAGTGCCGCCAAAATAATCTGGGCGGATTGATCAACGTAGGTACGACTTTCGCCACCTCTCGTCAAGCGGTCGATGTTACCTCCAAGGTAGCCCTTGACTTTGAAGGTATGATATTTGGCGCAACTGTCGGTATTCATCCTCACGATGCCGAGGAGGTTGCTGGCGATCAATTTGGGGGTTTTTCTGACTTTGCTAAGGAGGCTAAGACAAATTTCCCTGATTTGATCTGTGGAGTTGGTGAATGCGGCCTCGACTATTTTTATGACTACAGTGACCGAGCCACCCAGAGAGATATCTTTGATAGACAGATCGCTTTGGCCGCAGAGTTGGGTCTTCCGGTCGTGATTCACACTCGAGATGCCTGGGAAGATACCTTTTCCATAATGGAGAATTATCCAAATCATCCCTATGTGCTTCACTGTTTCACCGGGGGACCAGCTGAAATGGAACGATGTTTGACCTTTGAATCGATGATCTCTTTCTCTGGAATTGTCACTTTTAAAACCGCTCAATTGAATGCGGAAGCTGCCAAGATTTGCCCCATGGATAGGATTATTATTGAGACAGATTCGCCATTTCTTACTCCGGTTCCACACCGAGGGAAGCCGAATGTTCCTCACTTTGTTTCACTAACGGGTGGGTTTATCGCTAATTTAAAGGCGATGGATCCCCTTGTCTTTTCTAGGCAAACTTTTGAAAATACCCTGCGTACCTTTGCGCTAGGCTAGGAAGTTTGCTCATCTTATTTTGGCGCATTAAAGTGCTGGTTGCATAGGTTTTTGATAGTAATTGACCTTGTTTGGTCCAACTTATGGTAGTTTATATAGAGCCGCGGAGACGCCAGAGAAAAGGTAGTTTCCCCAGAGAGCGGCAAGCCAGTTCTCGTAATAATCAATACGAGGATTTAGGCGCCTTCTTGCTCGTAGCGACTAGTTGCATTTGTCCTCCATTCCGGGAGAGGACTAACTCTTTGATCTCGAGTTGCAGCTAATTGCATGCCAAAAATAGTTTTGGCCCAAAAGAAAGTGAAGCGATAACGCCCAAGACACACGAATAGTTCTATCCAGTCGTACTGAACGCTCGAAAGGTTTACACTTGACGGTTCAAAACTACTGGAGAAGTTATGTCGTATTGCCATTAAGTTTTAGCGCAACCTTAATTTCACCGCAACTTCTCCAAAATCATAACTCTACTTTTAACTCTAAAAGTGGGTCGCAAATCAGCGCGATTGCACCCAAATTATCCGATCCACAAGGCCAGAATCTCTCGCTTGGTAGGCGCAATCTATCGATCATGAGTGCAAAAGCCCTGACTAATGCAGTGGCTAATAAAAGCCATCCATCAAACGTCCCTGTAGAGGCTCTCTCGTTTGGAGCCCTTATGCCTATCGATGTGGCCTTAATTTCGACTGTGGTATCGCCAGCGATTCCAGTGACAGTTGCGTTGCCGTCAGCGCCGGTGGTAGTGCCGCCAGCGCCGGTGGTAGTGCCGCCAGCGCCGGTGGTAGTGCCGCCAGCGCCGGTGGTAGTGCCGCCAGCGCCGGTGGTAGTGCCGCCAGCGCCGGTGGTAGTGCCGCCAGCGCCGGTGGTAGTGTCGTCAGCGCTGACTCACGTCATGAGTGGCATCGGTTCTTGGTACGCAACGTTCTTTGGCAGTTGTGCTAACCTGTCGGCTCCTTTTGGGACGATTATTACGATTACTGACCTATCTACAGGCAAGTCGACTACCTGTAGGGTAGATGACCGAGGACCCTATGTAACTGGGCGGGTTATAGATCTTTCGCCGGATGTATTCTCTCAGCTGTCTTCTTTGTCGAATGGTCTGATACCCGTGAAGATCTCCTGGTAGCTAACCTTAGATAGATTGAATCTAATAATGCTAGGCGGTCTGGGTTGAATATAAAAGATGTGGGCATAACCAAGAGTGAGATCGCAGCTCTCCTTGGAGATGCCTCGCTTTCTCCGAAGAGATCACTAGGGCAGAATTTCTTAATCGATTCGAGCGTCGCAACCGCAATTGCACGCTTGGCAGATCCAGATGGACGAAGAATCTTCGAGATTGGACCTGGTCTAGGATCTCTAACCGTTTTTTTAGCAACTCTGGGACAAGACGTTGTTGTGCTGGAGAAAGATGAAAAGATTGCCGAGTCGTTACAGAAAGTATTGGCCCGCCGAGAGATCTCAAATGTTGAGGTTATAAATGGAGACGCGCTTCTCTTTGATATTCTGGGCTACTGTGATGATAGACAAATTAGAACAGTCGCCGGTAATCTCCCATATAACATATCCGTGCCCCTGATACTTTCTTTGGTTGAAAGGCCAAGCAGTTTAGAGAGTCTATCTTTCTTAGTTCAAAAGGAAGTAGCTCACCGATTGTGTGCAGTTCCTGGCGGTAAAAACTGTTCTTTTGTCTCGCTTAAACTCGCGGTCTATTGCGACTCAAAGGTTGAGTTAGACGTTTCCAATGATGCCTTTGTGCCCAAGCCAAATATTACTTCGTCTGTAATTGTATTAAAGCCAACGAGTCGTAATGTATCTCGCTATTCTTCTGGTGCAATCGATATCGCATTTTCGATTGCTAGGATTGGCTTCAGCCATCGTCGCCAGATGCTGAGAAGAAACTTAACTGATCCGATGATAAGAGCAGGTATGGTAGCGCTTGAGATTTCGCAGGAAAAGCGAGCTGAGGAAGTTACGACCACCCAATGGCTGGATCTGGGAGATTGGTTGGCGAGGCAAGGCTACCAGGGCCCTGAGAACGGAGTTGTGGACCAACAATGAGATGGTTTGGCTTAGAGCGATCTCCTAATTTACTTTACGCGCCAGCAAAATTGACTTTGGGTTTGAAGGTGATTGGTCTACGTGACGACGGATATCATTTGATCGACTCCGAGATGGTGTCGGTCTCTTTATTTGATACCTTGGAATACGAACCTGCTTCTGGTTCTGCGCTTGACCTTTCTATTGTTGACTCGTTCGGCTCTGAGGAGATTGATTTCAACATCTGCTCAGTCGCTCTAGATTCCTCCAATACCATAACAAAAGGGGCTGCATTGTTTGGAATGGGGGGCCACTGTATTGTGTACAAGAGGATACCTCCCGGTGGTGGTCTTGGTGGCGGTTCGAGTGATGTGGCAGCAATGATTAGGTATTGCACTTCAAAGTATGAACCATTGCTCAATGCCTCTGAACTTTCCAGTGCAATTCTTAGAATCGGTGCAGATGTTCCTTTTTGCGTTGGGGTCGATCGAGCTTTCATTAGCGGTATTGGTGAAGTATTTGCTCCTGGGGTGGCCCGGCGCGATAAGTTCGTATTGTTTTTGCTCCCTGTGCATTCTTCTACACCCCAGGTCTATCGACGATTCGATGAGATGGGTCCGAACCTTGACTCCTTGGGTGAGCTTGGAGAATTCGAAAATGATCTTGAATCTGCAGCGATTGCTGTGTCTCCCATCCTTGGTCGTTATCGCAGTGCGTTGACCGATCGGTTTAAAAGGGTGCCGAGCATGGCTGGCTCTGGCTCTACGTACTTTTGTAATGGAGACTTTGACGATTTGGACCTAAGGGCGATGGGTGAAGTTGCGGGTGCTGAATGGAGTTACGTTGATTTTGGCGACGATGGTCTTGGGGCGGTTTTAGCGGTTAGTGTACAAGAGGTTCATCGGTCGGATCTTGATTGAGGTTGAACTCAGTGAAGCTGATGATTGAGCCTCGATCATATTAAATAGATAATAACGGTCATCATTTTGCTCATCACCGCTGTAGTGGGTTATTTAAATGTAGCTTTTGTGCAATGATCGGGAATTTGAGTTTAGGGCCATATTTTAGCAAATGCATCTATAGCCCTAAATCAGCTATTTACCAGCCCTACGCTGCCAGCGTGTGGCCTTCATCATCTTCTTATGCTTCTTCTTGCGCATGCGCTTTCTTCGTTTTTTAATAAGTGATCCCATAGAAAGATAAAAGCTAGCCGCTAATTGAGCTCGATGTGTAATCGAAGGGCGGTTTTTAGATAATTTGTTCTCGAACCTCCTGTTTTCGTCGTTTTTAGCTTGAAATCGTCCGTAATTCCTCGATGATCGGCTTGGGAGTATTCTGTTTGTGGCTTATGAATAACTTATATTTTGATTATCAAGCTGAGAGTCTGTGGTGACGGCTGAGATCTCATGGCCATGGTATCGACCTAGCCTCGCTCATCTACTTTTTGTAGTGGTCATCATTTGGGTATCTTTGTCATTGGATTTAAGTCGATCAGCCAATTGGTCCGTTCATACCACAACGCAGCACTGTCATGGAACCAAGGCGTCGATTGGGTTCATGGCCCTAGGTGTCAAGGAGAGTAGAAAGCCAAACGCTCTGCGAACAAGTATGACATCCAAAGGTTTCTCAACTCGCTAGATCGACAAGATCGTCCACTGCACGCCCATACCACTGAAATAATTGCACATGATTTACACGAGGTCATAACCACCTTTAGGACGAACAGTAAAACAGCTATGAAAGTTCGATCTCCTTGGCGCAAGAAGAACTACCGCCCTCTATCGTTCTCAGCTCTATCGTTCTCAGCTCTATCGTACTTAAGGGGGTACGGTTGGCGTATCTCCAAAGGCCAACTCCACCTATCACTAGGAAGAGGCCGTCCACGTATTGACGTAGCGATTCCAACTATTTTGGACTCTTATGTCTAACAAGAATGTTGACCCTGAAGTGTTAACCCAAGCTATGGGGGTGAGATACAACTGTGTTGGGACCAAGACCACAGACGCTTCAGCCTCCATATCCCTTACAAGACGGTGCGTGAAGGCTCACATGGAGATGCCACCACCGCTATAGACGAGAAAATCATCAACCCTATGGCCAGTAACAGGCGTGCGACATGAGGTCGCCGAATTTAACTGTTCTAAAAGGAGGAACTTGTCATTCAGCTGGCAAAGCCCGAGCAATCAATTCCCAAAGAAATAAGGCCATAGGCAAGCTCCAACATAAGATCAGCAAGTGTAAGAATGGATCACCTAGGCATCGCCGTCTAGTTGCGGCGAAGAAGAAAGTCAACTTTAAGACAAAGCTAGCACTTTGTGATTTTGACCATCAAGTCTCGCACAAGGCGGCCAATCACGTCATTAACCACAACACCGCCACACTCATAGTTGGTGACGTAAGAGGGATAGAAAAACATAGTAAAGCCAAACGATCCATGGGTCGCCACGGTCGCCAGCAACTATTCCAGTGGTCGAGAGGACGCCAAGGGCGCTATCTACAAGAAAAGACCAAGCTAGAGTTGGTTCACCAGGACGAGTCATACTCTAGCCAAACTTGTCTAGCGTGTTTAAGACGCAACCGACCATCAGGTCGGCACTACCGATGCAAGAGCCCTATCTGTGGGTTCAGCTGTCATCGAGACGCCCTAGGAGCAATAAACATTCTCCAGAAGGCGATATACGCAGAGCACTCTCCAATTGGACTAGATACAACAATCTTAGTCACGTATCTTCGAGCTGAAAAACATTGGTCACCCGATCAACGCAAGACACACCAAAAGGTGCAGTGCCCTAAGGCCAGAGCCCGAAGTAGTGCCCAGAACCGGGCCTTGTCTGAGACATCTCAGACAAGCAAGCCGAAACTAGCGAACTCATCCACCAGTACCAATTCATTAGTACCAGACCAGTCGGTCCCGGTGGCGTGATGGGAGCGATGTCAGGGAACCCCAACCAAACAGACGGAGCCAGAAGCCCCGTCTGTAAGGGCGTGGAGGTTCACGTACCCTCTCTGTTATTTTTCGTTCATCCCGACTCATGATTCGGCTTGAGTCGGCGGTAGTGGTCGTTGGGTGATCTTTTTTTTCAATTTTCCAATTTATTAGAAAATTGCAGGTACTTTGTTTTGAGAACTTTCGCTAGACTTTTCATGTTGAATCGCGTGCGCGATCTATTGGCGGATAGTTCAATTGGCAGAACGCCTGACTTTGGATCAGGAGGTTCCAGGTTCGAGTCCTGGTCCGCCAGCAATACCAGCGATAGCCGTGCAGCGAGGTGTCTTGATCTCTAGCGCAGCTACTCAGGCTGTTTGTTTCAAAACTTTTGAGATGCTTTTGATGCGCACCCTCTGAATTGGGGTGTACTCTTATCACTGGGGTCATTAGGGCCATCGATTAGAGTTGAGTATGTGTGCAGTGGGTAAGGCCACGGCAAACCCTCAGCAGACCGAGGCCGGATAGTGCTACGGTGGTTGAAAGTTCCGCTATCGCATTCGACCAGTCGTATGCTTGATCTTTGGGCTAATATGACCGGATCAATCGAGAACTTTTTGAGGTTGTTCAGGATGCCATGACTTTGGCTTTTGGGATTCTTTGACTATTGAGACCGTGTGGCTGGGAGATTTTCCGGGAGCTGTCCTCCAGAGGGTTCTTTCTCCTGTAATCCGAAAATGATTGGCTTTTGTGCTTCTGGCCCCAAAGGACCATCCGGGGTTGAAATGGCGATTCAGGGTAATCTAGCTCTCACCATTTGAAGCCAGGGTTTTCCTGTTTTGATTTTTTAGCGGGCTTGGGAAAGTTAGGAAATTGGCAATGCCAAGGAGATGAGTGATTGGAAGCCCCGGCTTATTTACGATTTGCCCGCATGCCTGGTCGAATCTGATTAGCCAAAATCATATGAACCCGTTTGGTCTGGTGACCTAATATTTCTGTTAGAGCACTAAACAAATGGAGGTGTTCCTGCTTGATAAAGTCGGAAATTCTAGTGCCCGAGGCACGAGTAATTGCCATGGCAGTGGATTAAAAGCAAAAGAGGAGCATTATGGCTAAATGTGGACAAAGAGCCATCGAAAGAGGGTGTTGCCAGTCCTATGGCGTCTTTGCTGGAGAGGGATTGCTAAAAAACAAGGTCACTCTGGCGGGTCTCCATTTAATGGTCCAAAATTAATGTGATTTTTGGATCGGGTTGTTTCTATATGTTAGCGACTCTAAGGAAAATTCATAGAGCTTTTTGTTAAGTAGTAGTAGGTTGTTAAGCCTGTCGCCAAAGAGACCTTACCTTTTTGATATTGACATGGTATCCCTTGTCTATGACGTAGCGATATGCTCTTTTGTAACCCTGAGCCTTGTGTTCTAGGACAAACGTTCTTAGGAGTTGCGTGATCTCTTCGTCTAGATCTGCACTTTTGCGTTCAGGTGCTACGGTACGCTGCGTAGAACGATTTTGACCTGCTACTTTGCAGGCTCGTCTCTTTAGAAACCCCGAATCGTATCTGTAGTTTGCGAACTACCAAAGACGTGAGATTTTAGGGTTAGAAGTTTCTTATCGTCACCTCCTTAAGCATGGAGACATCAAGAGTTAGGTCGACAACGATGCTCTTTAGGCGACGGTTCTTTAGATTCAAGTTCAATGAGTAAGCTTTACTTTGGTTCCCTTCAATGCAGCGTAGGTACCCTTCCATCGGTACCAGGTTGTCTCGGTAACTGCAGCGCCTTAGGGCTTTTATGGCAAAGCGGCAACTTCACTTATGGTTGCACTGTCATTTAGCATCTTGTCCCCTTCGGCGATCTTCTTGCGCACCTGCGCCCTGCTTACCTTGAGTAGAACGGGTATGCCTTTTGGACTTCACAATAATTTCCTCCATCTGCATTATGGATACAAGACTCACATTGGTAGCGGATCAATTAAATGGTAGCCTTCCAACTCATTAACTAGAGTTGAAATCCTAAAAAGAGATAGTTCGTCCGCTATGATCTCAAAGGAATGAGAATGATTGATTCTGGATCGTTAAATTTCTTTGAATTGGCGAACTAGAGCTCTTTTATACGTCGGATGCGTGCATTTGGTCCTAAGATAGGTTTTTGTTTGGAAGCTTATCGGGCTTATCGTAGCGTAAATCATTGCAATGCATGGGATCAAAGGAGCAAAAACAGAGTGGGCTTCTATGCGGAAGAGACAGCGCAATGAATCAAACGATTTTGAACGCGGAGGAACTCAGTCAGGTCTATGGAACGATTACAGCCGTAGACAACTTTACTGTGAAAATTTATCCAGGTGAGCTTGTAGGCCTATTAGGTCCAAACGGTGCGGGCAAAAGTTCTACCATGCGAATGCTTACCGGTCTCGTTGCGCCTTCGAAAGGTAGCGTCACATATCGCGGTTATGACATTGCTGATGATCCCATAGATGCCCGTAGACACTTTGGTTATGTGGCTGAGCAACCTATGATCATACCTTATCTGACGGGTATTGAGTACGTGGAATTTGTTGCTGGAATGTATGGTATCGACGGCAAAACGGCTAAGTGCCGAGCAGAACCCTATCTAGAGCGATTTCGGCTGACTGGTGCCATTTACAAAAGAGCTGATCAATATTCTCACGGAATGCAGCAAAAGATCGCACTTATTGCGCAGTTGGTTCACGAGCCTGATCTCCTGTTGGCCGATGAACCGAGCGTAGGGCTAGATCCTGACGGAATCTTGGAGATGCAAAAGACATTTCGCGAATATGTGGAATCTGGTAATTCAATTCTTCTGTCCACGCACCAGCTTGAAATGGCCGAAGGAATTTGTAGTCGCGTACTCATTTTGTCCAAGGGGGTTCTGCTGGCAGATCAACGTATTGATGAAAACTTGCTCGAATCACATAGCAACCTTCAGAATTACTTTTTTTCCTTGACCAAAGGAACTGAACGATGATCTCCTTCGTCATACGTTGGCAACTCTTTTTGCTGAAACGGCAGCTTCGATCCTTTCAAAACTGGTTTCCCTTGATTATGTCAACAGTGATCCAGATGGGCGTTTTGCTCATTTTTTTTCTTGGAGGCGGAAGGAGTCTCGAAAGACCCCTTGGGGAAGTTGTTCTATTTATGTTCTTGTACTCAATGCCACAGGCCGTTGTTGGATATAGTACCCAGAAGTTAGCCACCACCCAAGGAATCATTGGTATCTCTCCACTTCCTTCTTCTGCCAAGTCGGCTTGGGTACTATTGATGTTAAGTATCAACCACTTTCTCAGCTCATTTGGTGTTGGCTTAGCCTTGGGCATATTGGTGGCGATTCGACTATCGCCATTGGGAGGTCTTGTCATCTTCCCCTGCGCCTTTGTATTCTTCTTTGGTATGCCTTTTGGGTTTTCTGCACTACTTGAATTGGTGATCAAAACATTCAAGCCAAAGGAGCCTCAAAAAGTATTTGCCCTTGCTGGCTTTTTGATAATGATGCTCGGTTTCCTCTCTTTGGCTATCTTTGGCAAGCAAAGTAAACCTTGGCTTGAGAAGGTCGGGAAAGGAATTCTTGACGTTGGAACTCTGAACACGCATGCATTTCCGATAGTGGCTGTCGCCATGATCATCGGCATTGGTGGCTATTGTTTGCGTGTCGTTGTCACCTTGCGCTCGCAAGAAGAGATCAAGGTTATGAAATTCAAGTCAACTAGCAAGATCTATCGTTCAAAGAGCGCTCCTCATGGTTTGAATAATATGCTTCATTGGGTTGAGGCCATCTACTACAAGCGACGAAGGGCTGAATTCATCGCCCCTATCCTTATGATATTTGCCTTCACCTTTTTTCAACACCATATGTGGATGTCTGGAGTGGCGATTGCTTCGGGGATATTGGGAGCTTCACAACTTCGTTACTTAACTGGGGTCAAAGGGTTGCCGTTGTTGTTCGTAGCACCCGTCTCTCTCTCGAAGGTATGGTATTCGCGCATCATCTCATCTTTGCCCGTGATAGTTGCCTTTTGGGTACTTTCACTTTTGGTAGCGTTAGCGTCATTGGGCCATTTAGCTGTCGTTGAGATGGTAACCAGTCTCGCAGTGGCCTTCGCGAGCTTCATAGCTGCTTCAGTAGTACAATTTGTCTTTCGTTCGGGCGATATCGATTCATCAAAAACAGAGAGTCCAAAAAAGCGAAGAACTGTGATAATGGTATTATCTATGGTTTTTGTGCTGGTGGCAATCCCGTTTGGGTTAGCAACTCTCTCTTATAGCCATGCGCTTTTTGGGACAATTTTGTCTTTGGCAATTATTCTTAGCTCGTTTTTCACGGGCCGCCATTTGCTAAATAATTCCAAGCCTTTGCGTTACCTTTGGGCCAATTGAAGAACGCTGGTTCCGCTTGGAAGAGACCGTTTTTTTATGATTGTCTGTCTACCGGTGATGGGCATTTTTCCAATTGTTGCTTCCAACTACTTGATGCCAAGTTGATTGTTAGAGTGACTTACTTTCGATTTGTGGCGTCAGTTTTATCGTTATGTCGCGGGTATGGTTGGCTAAATGGGTAAGAGATTGAAGGTGGCATCTTCGTTGACCTCAGCGCAAGGCCACCGATTAATTGGCCAACTGCTGGTGTGAGTTTGGCATGCGTGGTGTACAAGGAAGAAACTATTGTGAACTCCAAAGAAGATACCCTATGCATCCGAGGTCAGCTGAGCAGCTGTGCTGAAGAAGCTCACATATGAGGAGAACGTGCTCAGTGAGGGTGCAACGCAAAGTGATGTTGTCAATTTATCGTTAAAATCCAATCGCGCTGTGATCGGGATACTACTTGGTAAACATTCCTACGATGCATTTAAGGGAACCGACGGGTAACTTTCACAAAGAAGGCGAATATAAAGATCAGTGTTCTAGAGAAGATCGTCGCTGACCCAATTCTTGATACCGCAATTGCCAGGTAGCTGACGGTTGAAAACTTTTAAAACCAAATTCTCATGAGTTGGTAGTTCTAAAGATACCTTTTGCGAACTATGAGTTCGTACTGGCCTAGTTTTGGTCGTCTAATAGAACTAGCGTTTCGTTCTGGCGGCATTGAATTTAGTAGCGCCCGTCGATACCACACTTGGGTGAACTTTGAACCTATTTGCCGCACCTCTTATGGAAATGCCTTCTTTATTTGGCGAGGTTCTGATAGTCTCATATAGTTGCACTGTTAGCATCTTTTTCCATCTTTCGAGTCGTTTCCCATAAACTCAATAATAGGAAATATTGTGTCTAAGAGTGGGGCCACCTAGTCAAGCCGATTGGGGCCAAATTGCTCCGGTGTTTCCAGGGGATCTATAAAGTTCGACAGATGAATTCCTTTAGCCGACTTCTAAGGCGTTTGGCAGCGTTGATAGTTTGGACGAAGCCAATTTCAGTTCTTGGCTATCTCCAAGCAAATAATCCATCTGAGATCTCTCCGTGGTAGTATTCGAGTGATTGCAGATGGTGAATGGGCTATATCTTGGCCGTTCAGGCTTTTTGGCTGTGGCCGCCCGGGAGGGTCTCGGTGGAACGATCGGTACCATCGAGTGGAATGCTGCGACAGGTGACCCAGCCGAAGCAGGCCCTGTTGATCTCGACGAAGACCATGGGCTAGGTGTTATAGCTGCCGAGGCCAACCGTCAGACTAACACTGGTCTTAGGCCATTTGTCCATTGGCTCCTCGTGGGAAATAGCTATATGCGATTGTTCAAGATGACATTTATTGCTAGGCAAGTTCCTGCCACATTAGCCAATGACCTGATCGATTGAGAACGTATAGCTCAATGGAGAGTCCTGGGTCACAGGCTGCTACCGTTGCGGTTGCTGAATTGCAGACCACGATCAAGGGGCTGTCTCTTACTATCTTTGCGAAGCAACCTGAGTAGGCGCTAAGAGGTGTCGGTCGAGAGATCTGTATTTGTACGTGTTCTGCGCTCGCGGCAGACATGACTGGATTTTGTGAGGGTCCTAGTGAGACCTGGGCCCATAGGGCTCTATCCGATAAGCTAAGCCGCGTCGCTATTGAAGAGGCCATGAGCCACTCTCGGGTCGTCTGGATCAAGGAGGTTCGCAGCTGCCCAGTAGGATTTGCATCAGCACCAACTCCAAGGGGATTGGGACAGGAAGAGTATTTGGTGCCAGCGAGAGGAGGAGGATATAGCGATTGATCGGACTCCAATTTTGCCTCAGTAGCGGCTAAACTCGTCGTCACCGCCGCGGTTGTGGTGGTGGAGTTAGGAACACTAAGTGTTGTAGAGGTAGTTGTAATACTGGTTCGTGGCGTCAACGTAGTGCTTGAGGTCGCCACCGACGTACCACAGGCGGACAATAGGATCGTAGAACACACTAACAATTGACCTTGGGTCAGTCGCTTTCGGACCTGCCACCGGGCGTATTTGGGCGATTTCATCACTTTAAGGTTCCATGGCAAATAATTCTGTCGATAATACGGTCGATACGGATATTTCCGCTCTTTTTCGACTACATGATATTGAGTTTATCGTGACTCGATCTTTAGCTCTCCGTGACCCTTTTGCATTGCATGGTTTTGCATTCTTGCAGTTTCCTTTCCTTGACTGAAGTAGCGTGATGCACTTTGGATCTTGTGGAATGGATGGCTGATTTAACGAGAGTTCTAATGAGCCTGTGTGACCTTATGTCCTGCAGGCGACATCGGCAAGCCTTAGGTCCTTATCAGGTTGTGCCAGTTCGAAGATTAATAGGGTGCGCCAATAGTTATGGAGGGGAACCTAATGTGTTTGGTGTCGCCTTCATCTATCTCGCGCGCGAAAGGATGATAGGAGTTGGATCTAGTTCGAACCAGCAAATACACTGACGGTCACCGCTAATCATCAGCCCTCAAAAATGAACCAATTCGATGGAACCAATTCGACAAATCTATCGATCTATCTGTAGATACAGTGTGTGGAAATGAGTTCTGGGAAAGATCGGCGATCGATGCTGGCGAATTCCCAAGTCTGTTGTGGCTGCACGAGCTCATAGCCTAAGTGACCTCACGTAAAGGATCCTTTTTCTCCAAGGCACTCGTAAATCCCAAGTGACGCTAGATGCCATTTGCCAAAGCCACCCGAGACCCGGCCCCCTTCAAATCGGCCCCCTTTCGAACCGTATTAAGCCCTTATTATCGATGACATAAAGGCGCGACTGAGAGCACCGAGTTGACTTCCTCGATTGAAAATGCCTAACGGTTCAGGCTCGTGCACAACAAAGGGCATAGCTTTTTTGATTAGTGTTTCTACTTGTCACGGATTTGTAGATTTGTGCCCCGAATCTCCCTGTCCAAAGGTAATGTTTGAATCTTCGTTTTTAGAAGATCTAAAGCCTTAGGATGACGCTGAAAGAGCTGCCTACCATGACGACCATCGACTCTCTAGAACTGACTGACCGTGGTTGATTGGTCGAAAGACGAAGTAATCATTGATCCAATCAAGCGATCATGTGGGTGTTTTGGATATTGCTCTGGATTAATTGGTGTAGTTTTCTTTGGTTTTTTAGGCGAGCTTGCACCAGATGTGGCAATTACCAGATGGTCCGTTCGCTTTTTATCGTCTATAGTCGCATTATCTAGGAAGCTTGAACGATGGGTAGGATATGACTTCGCAATTAGATCGATATTCTGTGGCAGGGCTAGGGCGTCTTCGAGAGTTCTCTCACGCCGCTATGAGTGATGATTTGATCTTTGTATCGGGCACATTGGGAACCTCTGAAGATTTAGGACTAGTTGATGGTGGGATCGGACCACAGACGATCCAATGTCTGGGGAATATCGAACGGATCTTAAACGAGGTCGGATCGTCCTGGAACGACGTATTGAAGGTGAGCGTCTTCGTTGCGGATATGGCTAACTTTGATGCCATGAATCGTTCCTATGCCAGCTTCTTTGACCAGGAGCCACCAGCTCGGATAACAATCGGCGGGGTCGTCTTAGCGTTGGGCGCCGCGGTGGAGATCGAATGTGTGGCAAGGCGTCATCGTCCTGAGAGGGTCTGGAGAGCGAAAGATATTCCACGCAGGACGGGTTTTTTCGACAATGAAGGCGAGTCCCTCTATTATGAAGTTATTGGTGAAGGTGGAGTGCCGTTAATCTTGAGCCATGGTGCGGGAGGAAATCACGCTTCATGGTATCAGCAGGTGGCTGAGTTCGCTCGTGATCGTATGGTCGTAACTTGGGACCATAGGGGGTATGGGCGCTCCAGCGATCGTGCGGGATTGTCTGGACCAGAAGTGGCGGCACGAGATCTTTTGGCGTTGGTAAAGGAGCTGTCTATTGGCAAGGCAGACTTCGTCGGACAATCCATGGGAGGATGGAGCGTCGTTGGAGCTGCACTAATGGAGCCATCTTTATTTCGCCGGTTGGTCTTAGCGGATACACTAGGTGGTTTTATAACCCCTGAAATTCAAGCGGCTGTCGCATCCTCGAAGGGTTTTGAGATCCAGTCCACCGATCATCTTGGTGGTCACCCAGCCCTGTCTCTTTCGTTTACGCAAAGGTTTCCAGATCGAGCACACCTCTATCAGTGCCTATCCGCAATGGGAAGTGTCGACGGTCAGGTCATGATCCCGCGTTTGCTTGCACATACTCATTCAAAGGAAGATGCGGACTCACTCACCATGGCGATCTTATGTCTCGTTGGAGATAGAGATCCTCTCTTTCCTCCTAGATCGATTCGGGCTCTTACCGATCTTCTTCCCGATGCCCGCATTACGGAGATTACCGGCTGTGGCCACTCTCCATATTTTGAAGATCCCCAGGCGTGGAATTTTGCAGTCAGATCCTTTTTGGATAGGCAATAGTCTTTGAGATCTCGCCAATAAAAGGTCGGATCTTGATGCTTTGCAAGGGGTTTTCTTGCAAAAGGAGGGTTGTGACGGCGAGGTTTCGAGATGGAATAGCCAATTTATAGTTAGGGTTTTTTTGTGGCAATTCCTTTTGACTAATCGATTTTTTTGAGGGAGCTGCTTTGAGTAAAAGCGGCGCCCTCAAAGCATTCTTCGAATTAAAGTCAAAGTCCACTCCTTTGTCGAAGGTCATACCTTGTGTCATTTGAGGTGCCATGACGACAATGGGACTAAATCACCCACCTTTACCACCGGGGCGTAACTGTTCGCCTACAAGGCAGACTTGGATTCTTTGGCGATCTTTAGGAACTTCAGAGTTGGTTCGTCTAGGTCGGATTCGTTTCTCCAAATGGCCCTAATTTCTCGAGATAGCGAGAGGCCTTCGATTTGAACTTCGACCATTTTTCCACGTTCGATATCATCGTGGACTGCTAACCAACTAATTACAGCTGGGCCGAGTCTGCCTTCAATGGCTGATTTGATAGCCGTGGTGGAGGAGAGTTCAGCGACTGGAGTAACTAGGGATCCATGGGGTTTGAGGGATTCCTCGAGTACTTCACGGGTTCCTGAACCAGTTTCACGAAGGACGAGAGGTGTCTTTGCGAGTTGATCGATCGAAACTATCCGGTTTTGTTTTGCCCAGGGGTGGTTTGGCGCAACGACAACTACTAGACGATCGTGGTAAACGATTTGGCACTGAAGATCTTTTGGATAATCAATACCCTCGACGAAAGCTAGATTTACGCTACCGTTGGCGAGCAGACGTATGACTTCGGAAGAATTGCCCATTGTTATGGCTACTGTTAGAGCCGGATCGTGGTCGTGGAGGGCCACGAGCCATTTGGGCACTAGGTATTCGGCTACGGTCATGCTAGCACCGACTGCTAGGTGCGAGGTTTTGCCTTTGCGAAGCGCTGTCGATCCAATCTGAAGGTTGGCTATTGCAACTAGTACCACTTCCGCCCATTCCACTACTGCCAAACCATTAGCGGTCAACTGAGCTCTTCCGCTCGAGCGATCGATGAGGGTCAGCCCTAGAGTTCTCTCGAGTTCTTTAAGTCTCATGCTCGCAGCCGGTTGGCTGATCCTATGGGCTATCGCGGCTTCGGTGATCGAGCCAAGGCCTGCAACGCTCTTTAGAAGGTCAAGTGATAGAGCGTCTGGAATTGGTTCAGATAATGGCATAAGAACTACTTATAATACCATAATGTAGGCGGGTCATAGCCTCGGGTACGCGAGCCATATCGTCTTTTATATGGACCCAAATATAACGCCACCAGATACTGAACAAGCCGATGGAGATGTTGTTCAAAATCGATTTTCTCCTTCGCATCTAATGACCTTGATCCCAGGAGTTGGGGTAGCAGCTGTGATAACTGCGATTGCTACCTACCTGGGACATTTGTTCCCAATAGTCGGCTCGCCCGTCTTTGCAATACTTATTGGTGCGATATCGACGATCTTTATCAAGTTACCGTCTTCTTTTGCACCGGGGGTCCGCTTTACCTCCCGCGGAATCCTACAAGCTTCGGTAGTCCTTCTAGGGCTCGGCCTCTCACTCTCACAGGTGTTGAGAGTTGGGGCATCTTCGCTTCCTGTCTTGGCGGGAACGCTATTGGCTGCTATCGGTGGGGGTTTTTTAGTTGGACGGTTACTTAAGATAGAACCCGATATCTCACTTTTGGTCTCAGTCGGGACTGGAATTTGTGGAGCCTCTGCCATTGCAGCCATGAGCGCAACCATCGCGGCGACTGAATCTGAAATTGCCTATTCGATAGCGACTATCTTCACCTTTAACGTGGCTGCTGTCCTGACATTTCCTCTATTGGGCCACTTGATTGGCATGAGTTCACGCTCTTTTGGTCTTTTTGCCGGCACTGCGGTAAATGATATGTCGTCTGTCGTAGCGGCAGCCACGGTTTTCTCCGGAGCTTCAGTTGGATACGCAGTCATTGTGAAGTTGACTCGAACACTGGCTATCGTGCCTTTGACGGTTGGAACTGCACTCATTCGACAGCGTCGACATGAGGATCCTGCTTCGTCATCACTCGCAGTCTTTTCTCGTCAAATACGTAAGGGATTCCCTCCCTTTATACTCTTTTTCCTATTGGCAGTAGTGGTAAGTTCTATTGGAATCGTGCCAACCTTTGTACGAGTTCATGTCTCTACCGTCGCGACTGTGATGATTACCGCAGCGTTGGCTGCCATTGGGCTTTCCATCCGTTTTGATCAGATTAGGCGTGCAGGTTTCAAGCCTTTAGCAATGGGTGCCATTCTTTGGGTATTGGTGGCTGCTACGAGCTTATCCTTGCAGACATTTTTGCATATCAAGTAGGGCTATTCTTTGCCGGAGAGCGATAGAAGTCCCAAGGAGTATCCAGTGCGACTTCATAGATTTGGAGACCAAGGAGAGCTACCTGTAAAAATGGTAGCCTTTGGTCTCCAAATCATAATCTAAAGGTGTCAACTTGGGTATGGATCTACTCGAACGAGTTGATGCTTGTCGACTTCATAGACAAAACCGAAGATGTTTTGTTTGTGAGTTACAAATGGAGACGCTGCCAAACGAGCGATCGACTGACGTACGTCGTCGTAGGGATCTCTGAATGCTTCGACTGCCCAAGATGGGCGAATGCCGATCTCTCGTTCAATCTGAAATTTAAAGTCGTCGTCTGAAATCTTTTCTAGACCGCAATCTGTGTGGTGAATTAGAACTATCATATTTGTTCCGAGCGACCTTTGTGATACGGCGAGGGAGCGAATTACATCGTCGGTAACAATGCCACCCGCGTTTCTAACGATATGGGCGTCTCCGATATCGAGCCCCAATATCCCAAAGAGATCAAGACGAGAGTCCATGCACGATACGATAGTCAGCTTCATGGCAGGATGTACATCTACATGTGGTTTGACGCTCTGTGATTCGGTGTATTTTTCTGCCGCTGTGACAATTTTTATGATCTCGGTTGGATCCATCTTTCCCCCATGAGGTCGTTCAGGCGCTTTCATAAAGATTTGCAATCTTGGCCGAGTTGGGTTGATATCTTCAGATGTTGCCTCGATTTATTTGTTATTGGGTATTTCGATATCAATAGATTCACGTGCACTTGCCTCAATTGGTTTCTTTGGAAGGTCAGTTATCTACCTCTAGGTGTGTCCTTTGCGAAGCGATTCGCAAGCCTATTTTGCTGGGGTTTGCATGGGTCTCCAAATGGTCAACGTATTCCTGGTCTTATCCTTGATTCTCTCATTCTCACCACCACGCATCGCGTTCTTCGATTAGTCCTTCAGATGGAGAGAGAAACTGGCCGCTGTTTAGTCGCTCGTCGTTTCTCATCCTCCATTGCAGTGCCTTGTTTGAGTACTCCCACCCTATTGATGCTGCGTCGCTCGAGTGGTTTGCAACTAAATCGTAGATTTGGTTTGGATCCTCTTGCAAATCGAAGATAAGCGGAGGAAGTTTATCCTGGTCGGTGCCGAATGCTACGTACTTGGTCGTAGCGGATCGAATGACATTCAAGCCACAATGTGCCATTGGTATCTGAAGGATCGACTCTGCCCACTTGGTAGAAGGAGACCTAAAATCCCACTCAAAATGGGCCTCACTTCGCCAATGCGATGGAGCCCCTTGGCCATTTATAAATTGCGTTAGGGAAAAGCCATCACACTGTAGGGGCTTTTCTATCCCGAGCCATTCGCAGATCGTGGGAACAATATCTACGGATTCTGTAAAGTGCTCCACGGTATTGTTGGAAGTCGTTGTATACGGGTCGAAGATTATGAGTGGAATATGGTAACTTTCATCCCAGTAGCCAAGTTTTTCAAAGAGCCAATGATCTCCTCCCATCTCTCCATGGTCGCTAGTGAGGACGATAAGGGTTGATTCGAAGAGGCCACTGTCGCGTAGATAGCTGAATAGGATCTCCAGTTTGTCATCAACTTCGTGCTGAGCCCCGTAGTAAGTTGCGCGCATCTGGCGTTTTTCACCTTCATCATTAGGCGCGCCTACCCTGGGCAATTGCGTCGCGATAGCAGCTAGAGGATGAATAGCTGCCTCTTGTTCCTTGGTCTGTGCTCCTTTTGGGTCATCTACATCGTTCGCGTCGTATAGGTCGTGATAGCCAGGTGGATTTCGACGCGGTGGATGCGGTCTTATGAATGAGGCGTGGATAAAGAAGGGTTTGTCGCCATTTTGGTCTAGGTAGTGCGTGATCTGTTCCACCATGAAGGAGGTCTCAGAGTTTTCGGACGAAAAGCGGGTTGGGGCCCATGTTGATCCGTGGGTTGTGGCGCCGGGAAATGTCGTGTCGGGTAGGTAAAGATCGTGAGGGTTCGAGGGGACGTCTATGCCTTTTTTGGCGAGCCACTTTGCCCACATTGGACTCTTAGCTTCAAATGGATCGTGAACAATTGGACGAAAGCCGGGAAGAATGCCTTCGTATGAATAGAGTGCCGGGTCATTTTTTGGGACAGTTGACGGATCGATGCTTGTGTCGGTATAACCAAAGAGAACGGGATCATATCCTGCATCCCGGGCAAGGAGCGCGATGTTGGTGAATCTTTGTGATAGGGGAGTTCCATTTAGGACTGATCGATTTCTATGAAGATAAGTCCCTGTATACAGACAGGCGCGTGACGGTCCACAAGGGGCCGCGTTTGCCCAATGGTTTTTGAATATCGTTCCTCGCCTAGCCAATTGGTCTAGGGTTTTGGTCTGAAGAACCGGGTGACCAAGGAGGGAGATTCCGTCACCACGCCATTGATCTAGGGTTATAAAAAGTACATTTCGGGTGGGTTCCAAGTGCCGTCCTCCTTGAAGGGTCAGATTGATTAAAAGAATGGTTTTTTGAGAGTCTCGAATCGAAGCTAGAGTTTGAAACTACACAGGTGCTTTTTCCAAGGAGCTCGATGCCATGGTCTCATTTCGTCATATTTGGTGTTGCCTCTGCCTGAATTGCAAATGTACAAGCTTCTCCCAGCGTCTTTATCCGTTTGATTTATCCGTGTGGCACTTGCGAGCTTCGCATTTGGAAGCCCACCTGCCTCTATGGCTGGATTTATTAACAAATTTGGTGACTTATGACCTAAAGAGTTGGAGCCTTCCAGTCTTTTTAGATTTCGATAGGAACACTTTGGCCGACTCGAAAGATCTCTATCGGAGGTTACTTTAGTGTAAGCCCGCCATCTACAGTGATTACTTGACCGGTCATATAGGTGGCGTCGATGATAGAGCAGATAACCGTTGCGACATCTTTGGGCTGTCCTGAGCGTTTTAGCGGTGCGGTTTTGCCTACATGCTCACGAATTTGCTCCCAGTCCTTGGTCCATGGAGTATCGATCAATCCGGGCGCGACTGCATTTACTCTTACCCCATTTTCAAACGATGCAGCTAGCAGTGTTGTGAGATGGTTAATTGCCGCCTTAGAGACGGCATATGGTATCGATGAACCCGTAGGCCTTATCCCTGCGATCGAAGTGACATTGATGATACATCCTCCATTTGCTCCTAAGAGGGGATAGAACTCTTTGCACATCCACCACGTGCCCATGAGGTTGGTGTCGAGTATTTTCGCCCATACGTCGTCACTTGCTCCTTCGAGGTCTCTATGTGGAATCACCTTGGTGTACCCAGCATTATTTACAAGTACATCAAGGCCACTGACTTCGTTTTTTATAACTTCATAGAGGTTATTTCGGTGCTCTTTATCTGTTACGTCAGTTTGAACATAGCGAATCGCCCCGTTTGAGGACTCTTCCATTTCGAGTCCAGCCTGGGCGCTTCTGACCGAGGTTACATAGACCGTATATCCCTTTGCCACAAGCGCCTCTACGGTGGCCAATCCTATTCCAGATGTTCCACCTGTAACCAATGCAGTTTTCAAAGCATGCCCTTCTTCCTTGTCTAATTTGAAATTAAAACTTATCAATTTAGCGACCAAAGCTGTTTGCTTTGAATAACAAATATTAGGTTATTTGTTCGTTTGTAGAATCTGGCAGGATCTATGGGTCAAGGGCAAACCACCACCCGATGATTTGGACCTGTAATGGGGCTGGAACTTAGGTGGTCAGGGTTTATTGTGTGACCTCGTCTTGCAGGAAGGATCTGTTTTTAAAATTTGGACCTTGTCTATTTGATCTTGGGGCCCTTCTGTGAACACGTGGAGAAAGTCGTCATCGACTATTGGGCTGGCGGTTATTGTCTTACATGAAGACAGCTGCGACTTAGCAAGATTTATTTGATGGGTCGAAGGTATTGAACTACTCTTTTTTTCTGGAGGTTCCCGGGATGATCTCGCGTGAAGATGTTAATGGACTTCAAAGCCGAGTCGAGAGATTGATTGAAGAAGTCGAAGAGCTAGGTTATGCCCGCCTGATTGGAGTTGATCCAAAATTCACCAGTGAGGCCCTAGCAATCGAGAGAATTCTATCCAAAGTCCTTCGGGCGCTAAAAAAAGCCCAAGGGGATCTTACCTTGCTAGAACCACACATTAAAGAAGACGAATAGTGGCATTTGCAGCCTAACATAGCGCACGTCACATTGTGAAATGTGGTCTTGGTCTTTTTTTGTCAATAGCAAAGCATGTCATTCGCATTGACATTTGGCAACAATGGGTGTTGACTAATTCCAGTGATTGGCAGTTTTGTGGATAATTGGAGTGGTCGAAGTTGACTGATAAGGCTAAAGCGATGGTTTCTGAAGGTGAAGTTCTTGCTAGGTTTGATCAAGCCATAGCAAAATCGTCCAACTTGGCTGTTTTTATGGACTGGCTTAACCGCAATATTGGAAGCCAATTTGAAAATTACGATCAGCTGTGGAAGTTTTCCGTTGAGAACTTGGAACGTTTTTGGACCTTATGGTGGGCGTTCATAGATCCGGCATTCGGCCAAAGCGATCTTGGAAGATCTGGCATATCCAATATAGGGTTTGATCCTACCTTGGTTTTAGACTCCAGAGATCAACCAGCCAGCGGGTTCTTCAAGGGCCAGCGGTGTAATTATGCCAGTTATTCACTTGCGCGGTGTGATGATGCGATTGCGATTGTGGTTGTGTCGGAGCTGAACGAGGCAAAGGTAACTTTTAGGGAGTTGAACGCACTCGTAGCCGCATTTTCCAAGAGACTAAGAGATCGCGGAGTACGCGCAGGAGATGGAGTTGTGGGGTATCTTCCCAATTCGCTCGAGGCGTTGGTGGCCTTTTTGGCCGCTGCATCTATCGGGGCAATTTGGTCTTCGTGCTCGCCAGACTTTGGATCTTCGGCTGTTGCGGATCGTTTCATTCAGCTAAAGCCAAAGGTACTTGTTGCCGTAAGCAGCTACTCCTATGGGGGAAAGGTCTTTGACCGAAGCTCAGAGGTGCGAGATATTTGCGGCGCTTTGGGCGCCAATCTTGAGCTTCTGATTGTGGATCATACAGAGTCGTTTGTTGAGGATAGGTTTGGGGTGTTTGCTACTGCTGAGTTCATGGAGCCAATAGAGGGTTTAGATCGACCGCAATTTGAAGATCTCGACTTTAATCACCCCTTGTGGGCTCTCTATTCGTCGGGTACGACTGGAATGCCAAAGGCGATAGTGCATAGCCACGGTGGAATCTTCTTAGAGCACACTAAGGCGTTGTCGTTGCATTGTGACATTCGAGATGGTGATCTCTTTTTTTGGTTCACAACCACTGGCTGGATGATGTGGAACTTTTTGATTTCTGGCCTTTTAGTTGGATCTGGAATCCTTTTGTTTGATGGATCGCCAGGATACAAGGACTTATATCGTCTTTTTGATATTGCGGCTTCTAAGAAGGTGACCTTTCTTGGGGTTAGCGCACCTTTTATAACCTCGTGTCAGAAGGCCAATATCACTCCAAAACAAAGATATGACTTGCGAGGCCTTCGTACGATAGGTTCAACAGGTGCACCGCTTTCTCCCGAGGGATTCTCTTGGATCTATGAGAACGTTGCAGATGGAGTTGCCGTAGCATCCGTAAGCGGTGGGACTGATTTGTGTACCGCCTTTTTACTTTCCACTCCGTTTCATGATACCAAAGCCGGCGTGTTGAATGTGGCTGGCCTGGGTGCATTTGTTATCGCGGCAAATAGTGAGGGGCAGGGCGTAGTGGACGAGGTAGGCGAATTGGTAATTGTAGACCCAATGCCTTCCATGCCGATCTATTTCTTGAATGATCCTTCGGGTGAAAAGCTTCATGACGCATATTTTTCTACCTATCCAAATATGTGGCGCCACGGTGATTGGGTGAAAGAGCGCAGTGATGGTTCGTTTGTAATCTATGGCAGGAGCGACTCTACCTTGAATCGAGGTGGTGTTCGTATGGGTACCGCTGATTTTTATCGTGTGATTGAGATGATTCCTATGATTGTGGACTCCATGATAATTGATACCTCGAGATTGGGGAATGACGGGAAATTGGTATTGCTGGTCGTCATTGAGGCTGGTGGCGTCTTTACGGATGGGTTGAGATCTGAAATTCGCACTCGTATTCGTGAAGAATTGTCCCCGAGGCATGTGCCTGATCTTATCGTAGAGGTTTCAGCAATTCCACGAACGTTAAATGGTAAGAAGATGGAGGTGCCGATTAGGCGTTTGCTCCTAGGTGAGGAGATAGATAAAGTCGCGTCGCGAGGTTCCATGGCGAATCCGGATCTGATCCTTGAATACCAAGACCTCAAGGATCGTCTCTAGCTGATCAGTGAATATTTAAACCCAAGCCTCGATTTCCCGGATCTGGTCCTTGGATTGCGCTTCCTGAATTTCATGCTGAATTTTATGAGAGGAGAAGGCCAAGGAGAGACTGCTTTGGCTATGGAAAAGGAACAAAATATTGCTATGTATTGTCAATGGAGTTTGATTGACGGTGCAATCCTCAATCTGCCTCTGCCTTGCTTATTTGAGGGTCAACCCAAAAATTAGCCAAGGGGAAATCTATTTGGAGTGTTTAGGCTCCCTGGTGCAGTCCCGGTGGCAACTGGAAGCGACGTCTCCCTAGACCAGGCCGAGAAGGAACCTTCATAGATTTCGATCTCGATCGAGAATGCATATTTGAATGCCAATGCAAGATGGCAAGCTGTAATTCCAGATCCGCAACTTCCGATTATCTCTTTTCCTGATTTTGGTTCGAATCCGACTCGGTCCATTAGGGTCTTTCGGAGTTGTTCGACCTCAGGAAAATATGAGTTATGATCAAGCAGCGATCTCGTTGGAAGTGAAATTGCACCAGGGATGTGCCCGGGGCGAGGATCGACTGGATCGCTGTCACCTCGGTATCGACTCTCGTCCCGTGCATCTAGAACTATCGCTGAGCTTTTTTCGATGGAAGTTTTGACGTATTGTGTATCGCAGACCCCAGGACCCCATCCGCCAAGGTTATTTTCAGCGAGAGGCGTATCGTATCCATTAAATTGTGAGATTCTGGTTGACCCTGTTTCGAGCGGGCCATCCCATGCCGCAATTCCACCGTTTAGAACTGCGGCTTTTAGACCAAGGCGACGGTTCATCCACCATATTCGCGCTGCGATAACACCTCCGCAGTCGTCATAGATGACAGTTGGTTTGGAAAGATCGATTCCGCAGGTTTTTAAGGCTAGCTGAAAGGCGTTTGAGTCAGGAAGCGGATGTCGTCCATGATTGCTTACCCGGTGGTCGCTTGCTACCGCATCAATATCGATAAAGATTGACCCTGGTATATGGCCTTTGAGATATGCATCGTACCCATTTCGACCATCTAGATACCATCGAGCATCGATTACATTTACTGTGTTTGTATGGATTAGCTCAACTAGTGCGTTGGAATCTATCAGTGTTTCTAGATTATTTTGCATATAACCCCCCCCGCAATGTGATAGTTAGGGATAGCTCGTTGGGTATTTCCCTTATACAACTATCCTTTATTAGCGTGAATCGCTTTATTCTAACTGCGTTCGGCTCTGATAGGCCAGGAATTGTATATCGGTTGACAAAGGAGTTGGCTCGGTTGGGCGCAAACCTTACCGACTCTACGATGACGGATTTGGAGGGCCAATTTGCGATAATGCTTTCATTTGAAGTTGAAGGTCTTTCCAATTCGGATCAGTTGAATAAAGAGCTCAATGAGAATCTAGCTGATTTAGGCTTAGCACTTTTTGTAAATCAGATCGAGATTAAGGATTGGATTGACCTCAAGGACGTATCCCGGGTCGCCATTAGAGTCATTGGCGGTGATCGTCCGGGAATCGTTGCAGGAATTTCTGAAGTCTTGTTCAACTATAAAGCTAACATCGTTGAACTGAAGACTCATTCGACGACTCCATTTCCATCTTCCAATTACGTGATGATTATTCTTGTTGATCTCGATTCCTCTGTAAGTTTTGAGAGAATTCGGGCTGATTTGATCGAAGTCGCTTTGAGGCTCACTGTGCACTTGAGTGCGGAACTTATCGAGCCAGACACCATCTAAGGAAGGTTTTGGGTTTTTTAATTGTCAAAGTCGGGATTTCATGGCTATTAGAGAGGTCGTAAGCGTTCCGCATCCAGTACTTTCTCGTCAAGCTTTGGAAGTTAATTTTTTTGACGAAGAGCTTGCGAAGTTGGTCGGCGATATGTGCGATACGATGGCTGTATCTCCGGGTTGTGTAGGTCTAGCTGCAGTTCAAATAGGAGTTCCCCTGGCGATCTTTGTGGCCGACGTGGCGGGACACAAGAAAACTCGTAGTTATAACGGCCTGATCGTGGCAATCAATCCGGTGATAACTGCAAAGTCGAAGCCGATCAAAGTGCGCGAAGGTTGCATGAGTGTCGCTGATTTTACCGGGGCAATTGAACGTTTTTCTAACGTTACGCTTCGGGCTCAAAATTGTAATGGGGAGATCTTTGAGATTGAAACCGATGGCTTTGAAGCTCAGGCGATACAGCATGAAGTGGATCACTTGAATGGTATGGTTTTTTTAGACCGAATCATGTCTCCTGATAATTTATATCCAAGAAAGCGTTATCTCTAGGATCTCCATCCAGCTTTTTGCTAGATTGGCTCGAACTAACTATCTACTTCTTGGAGATGAAATGATAAACATAGAGGCATTTGTTCTTCGAGAGCGATCATTGTCTCGAAGAACAAGTTTTGACCAAGTGCATGCTACATGAGCGCATTCAATCAAGTGAATTCACTATATGCATTTTCCTAATGGAGCTTGGAAGCCACAAAGGCGCCCCGTACCTTATTAGTACTAAGCCGCACTATCTTCAACCTTAAGATCTGCATGTACTATTAGTGCCTCAACGGCCTGCTCGAGCATGGTCCAAGTCGATTCATCGGTGAGTTCTAAGTTGGAGTTGAACTTTTGTGCGGCCGATGTGACAAAGATCTCTGGACGTGACAGAACGAGCGAGCCCGTTGCATGGAGAACTTCTCGAAGGTGAAGCTGACCTCTTACTCCACCTAAAATGCCAGTGGAAGCACTAGCAAGAACCACCGGCTTTGCAATCAAGACGTGCTTGCCATAAGGTCGCGATGCCCAATCCAATGCATTTTTGATTAGGCCAGTGAATGAGTAGTTGTACTCTGGACTTGCGATTATGATAGCGTCTGCCTCTTTGATCGTTTGGCGAAATCTCGATGCAACTTCTGGAGCGTTCTGGTTGTCGAGGTCGGGGGTGTAAAAGGGCAATGCTTTGATATCTTCGAAGAGCTCGAATTCGACCGTTTCTGGTAGGAGCGATCCTATCGCTCTCAAAAGTGCGCTGTTGTAACTTTTTTGGGCTGCAGATCCCGATAGGGCGACAATTTTTGGCTTTGACATCTCTTTCCGTTCTGCTTAGTTTCTGTAAAGGTTTTACTTGCATAGTCAACTAGTTTTAAATTGATTCTATTTCCAGTTGGTAGTTTTTACTTTGGCCGTCTGGAGATTTTCTCAGGTTCGATACGAAATTAAAGATTGGGTTTAATCGCTAACATGGTAATTATGGCTTATGCAACCGTGATTGGCGACTTTGAAAGATCGATGATTGAGGGATCGAGCGTCTTTTTCGTGGCGAGCGCTCCGCTGGATCCCAACGGACATATCAATCTTTCCCCTAAAGGGATATCGAATACCTTTAGGATCTTGGATGATCATCACGTCGCGTATCTAGATCTGACCGGATCTGGAGCAGAAACAGCAGCCCACCTAAGTGAAAATGGGCGGATTACGCTAATGTGGTGTTCGTTTGGGGGTGACCCTAATATTTTGCGAATTCACGGCCGTGGTCGAGTTGTGCGACCACAGACCCCCGATTTTGAAGAGCTGATCGCTCATTTCCCTCCACACAAAGGCGTTCGCGGAGTCATTGTGGTAGAGATCCAACGGCTCGATAACTCTTGCGGTTTTGGCGTACCTGTGGCAGTTGAGTTACAAGAGAGATCGGATCTAGATGGGTGGTTGAATCGTAAAGGTGATTCGAAGCTTCTCGAATACCAGGCCAAACATAATCAACTATCGATTGATGGCTTGAATGCTTACCCGCTTTCATGATTAGTGAATTTTGATCAAATATTGATACCCTTCCAAAGTACCGCTAGAAAAGCGCGACACCTTTTTGATTGTCGTTGATTTTTGGCCCTATCCATGGGTTTTTTGGGGAGTTCTCAATTGATTGAGCTGATTGTCGAGTCGTTGATATTGATTACTGGGTCATCCCTGCTAAGAGTTTCACTCCAAAGGCGACTGATTTGGCTAGTTTGATTCCCTTGATATGGCCAGCTCCTTCAATAAGGTCGTTCCAATAGATCCCCCAAGCTGAACCGACTGTAGAAGGCATCCATTTGCTCGTCAGAAGGTTTGCTCCATTTTTGGCTAGTTTGGGATGAGCTAGCGCCAACCTCTGTATTGCTGCGGCTGATTTCAAATAGACTGCATGGTTTTTCTCTAGCTCCTGTCGGTAGATTTGTGCGGCATTTCCAGGATTTGAAGAGATTGCGCTAGCTGCTCGCATACCTGAATCCATCGCTGCATAGATTCCCTCTCCCTGAAGGGGGTTCACCAGCCCTGCGGCGTCGCCTATAAGTAGGACATTTTCTCTGGCTGGGATGATTCCATGGTATCCCATCTTGAGCCAGCCACCTAGCTTGGTAGCGGGGTCAAATTTAGATGACTTTATCCAACCTTGTCGTTTAAGGAGCTCGAGATAGGGTAGTAGCGCTCGAGTGGCCATCGATGCGTTTTTTTTATCGCCCAGAACTCCCATGCCAACTCCGCAATTTGCCATTCCTTCGCAGTCGGAGAAGATCCAGCCATAGCCCGGGAAGAGTACATTTGACTCTCCCCCTATCGACTTTTCGTCAAAGAGCGAGATAACAGGAGTGTCGACTGAAGCCTCTAGATATCCTCGAATGGCAAAGCCATAGAGGGCACTTGCCTCATCTGAGAGGTTCATCTCCTTGGCGACTAAAGAATTTGCACCATCTGCACCTATAACAAAGTCTGCGCTGATAGCCGAATTCCCGATGTAAATTTGATATCGGCCACCATCGGCTCTTGTGATTTTGTTTACTCTAGCGCTGATTGGCAATGAACCACCAGAGATTGCATTTTCATAAAGTGTCTCATCAAAGATGCGGCGTTTGATTAGCCAACCGCTTCCCGGATAGGTAATTCCAGATTCCGCCGGTAGTCGCAGTGGTCGTCCCGATGGTCCAACCAATAACATATCTGAGACGACCCTTCGGTTTCTAGGTAGGTCAATGCCTAGGTCGGCTAAGAGGGCTAGGGCACGCGGTCCAACCAAATCTCCGCAAGCTTTGTCTCTGGGGAAGGTGGACTTGTCGATTAATGCCACCCTTGCGCCACTCGATGCTAGAAGGCTTGCGGCTATGGATCCCCCCGGGCCCGCACCGATCACCGCGACGTCATATCGATTCAAATTTACTCCTGGGGTATTTTTTGATTATGATCTTTGAAATTGGAAAGTGGACATAGGATCAAGTGACTATCTTTTGGACCAACTGTTCATTCGAAGGTAGTTAAGTTGACGTTCCCATCCATGAATAGTCTTTGTCCTACTGGAAAGAGACAATTAAGAGCCTAAGTGAGATGGTAACTTTTGCGACGGTTGCACCAAGGCTTATGATATTGGACTTTTTGATGTTTACCTTTTCTTCCCAAAGCTTTCCGTCAGTGCCTGACTTTTGGAGATAGAAAGTTGAACCAGTTGGAGTGATTTGGCGGCTGAGAAGTCGCCAACCCATGTGTGCTATGACGGTTTGTTCGAAAGTAGTTGCTTGCGAGATGGTGAATGGAATCGAAAAGGTAATCTCTCGGTCGAAGGGGCCATTGCCCATGTCTAGGTTGGCCAAGCCAAGGAGTGAAGCACCTAGCGGGACTACGCTAGCTGAGAAGATATTCTTGGGCACGACACCCTCTTTGTCAAGAGGCATAAATGCCTTGGCGATAGATTGATAGGCAAGCGTGATTCGCACATTACTATTTGGTTTTGCTCCAATAGGAATCCCAGCTAAGGTACCACCGGTGAAGATCACAAGGAGCACCCCGAGAATAATTCTCTTTTGCAATTTTGAGAGGCGACTCTTTTTTACTGCCCCAACAAATGAGGAATTCTCAATGGCGTTTGTCTCTGTAGAATCCGAGGTCGCTTCAGATGACTCGAGGTGATCTGTGACCTCCTTGTCGGGATCGTTTTTTTGATTGCTAGATTGGCTTTGCAATTGTCTTCTCTCTAAGTTGTCCGACTTTCATTTAGATATGTAACTCCGCTAGATATGTAACTTCGCTCCGTTGTTCCCATGGTGATGAAGTTGAATTACCCTAAACAAATTACCTGGTCACGGTGTATGCTTGGGTAACCTAAGGGTCGGGTCGCTCTTGTGCTTTAAACTTTTGCCCCGTAATTGCGAACTTTAGCTACAGGTGACCAAGCCACTTCGTGTGTCGTTTTAGGCATAGGAAACAGCATAGTTGGAGCGATTAAAGTTGATTGGATCAAGGCGTGAATTGATATTTCGCGTCCTGGCATAGATTTCTCCAATCGAGGTGTTTGAGCCGTGATGGCCAGAGAAAAAGACCATCCATTCCTAAGGGCAGTCTTTGCCTCGGCGTAGAAGATAGGTTACCTTGGCGCCTTGCAAGGAGTTCCACGGGGGATAGTTGGCTCCATGGCGGATAATTAGCTCCACTGATAATAAGGCGATCCAAGGAGAGTGACCCCTTGTCATGCGTGGTATAGACTAACTCGCAGTTTGGTTTTTTGCCTTGCCAAGCTCAGATTTGTTCGATTTTTCTTATTTTTCTACGATGTAAAAGGGTGCAAGGTTGAGGCACATAAGGTTGAGTCAGATAATTTTATGTGTGTTCTTGTGAGATGGCTGAGATGGTGGTTTTTGCCGTTGAAAGGTTGCCATGACTCTTTTGGATCGACTTCTTGAGCCAACAGCGCCGAGCCAACAGCGCCGAGCCAACAGCGCCGAGCCAACAGCGCCGAGCCACAGTGTCGGGGTGATGGTCTCTTGTGAGGCTAAGATCTGGAATTTTGGAGCTTAGATCAAGGTTTCAAGAGGGTGATATCTTCTAATCGCATCTGATAGAGCACTAACTAGCCGGAATAAGACCGGAGGGCTATTAGGTTTTTCTAGACAGTAATTACAGCTCTGGCGGCGTGGCCGAGTGGTTTAGGCAAGGGCCTGCAAAGCCTTGCACAGCGGTTCGATTCCGCTCGCCGCCTCTCTTTCTCTTGATCGTTTTCGGCTACATCTCCTCTTGCTGGCGATGGCCTACTCAATCTTCGTTAGAAGAATTGCCCTTAGGCGAATCTCGTCATGAACTCCATAGTGCTCGCAATATGGCTAGCATTGTCGAAAAGAAGATTTACCCTAGAGTCTTTACGTGTCGATTATTCAGCTATGGGGCCACGCTACAAGGAGATTTCCAATCAAATCCGTTGACTTCGAATCGATAGATCTATTGCCCGGTTTGACCAAAAATCAAGATGGAACTTACACCATTAAGGTTTTTGCAGGTAGAGCAGAGTCGTTATCTTTGGAGTTATTTGACGATCGTCGTCATTTGATTTCAACTAGTGCATTGCGACCCATTGGCGATGGATGGTGGATCGGCGTATTTGCGGGAGCGGACAAGATGCTCTATGGCCTTAGGGCATCGGGGGCATACCAACCAAATGATGGTCTGTTTTATAATTCAAACAAGATCCTCTTTGATCCATATGCAAAGTCATTTTCTGGCCACATCTCCTTTGGCGATGTCACAAGAGTCCACGCTCCGTATGACTATCTTACGAAGTCATCGGTCGATTCAATAACTGGAGTTGCTCTTGCGCAGATTGATGATGGAGATTTTGCCCAAAGGGATCGACCCAAAGATATCGCTTCTTCATATTCATGGCGAGATACGACCGTCTACGAGGTTCACGTAAAGAGTGCGACCATTTCAAATATGGTAGTTCCCTCTTCACTTAGAGGAACCTACTTGGGTCTATCGCATCCAAGTGTAATAGAGCATTTTCATAGATTAGGTGTCACAACGCTGGAGTTGCTGCCAGTCTTTCACTTTGCTGACTCTGAGGCACTTTTTCATAATGGATTGACAAATTTCTGGGGATATTCACCAATCTCTTTCTTTGTTCCCGAGCCTCGATATGCAAGTTGTAACGATTTTGCAACAGCTAAAAGTGAATTTGCTGAGATGGTTGATCTGCTCCATCAGGCTGATATAGAGGTTCTCCTCGACGTTGTCTACAACCACACCGGAGAAGGTGATATCTCTGGCCCCACCCTCTCTTATCGAGGTTTGAGCGCGCATGACTACTACTTGATGGAAGGACAGGGCAACTATCACATTGACATAACAGGAACCGGAAATACGCTCAATGTTGCCTCTGAGGTTTGTAACCGAATGATTATTGATTCGATGCGCCACTTCGTAGAGGCCTATGGGGTTGATGGTTTTAGGTTTGATCTAGCTACCACTATAGGACGCGATAATGACACTAAGAATGGTTATTCCTTTTCCCCTATGGGGGGTGTTCTCTCCGCGGTGACAAACGACCCGATTCTGTCGAAGATCAAACTTATTGCGGAGCCTTGGGATTTGGGGAACAACGGCTACCGCCGTGGCTTTTTTCCTCGACCTTTTGTTGAGTGGAATGATCGCTTTCGAGATGGGATGCGGCGAGCTCTTGTCAATCGTCAGGGTGACCCAAATGAGGTTGCGGAGATAGTCGAAGGACGTAATGATCCTCTTTCGCTTTCACGAAGGATAAACTTTATCACCTGTCATGATGGCTTCACCTTGATGGATCTTGTTTCGTTTGATTACAAACATAACAATAGCAACGGTGAAGAAAACAGAGATGGATCCGACAACAATCTTTCAAATAACTTTGGCTTTGAAGGTTTGAATGCGCCGGTAGAGATTGTAGAGATGCGTGATCTTGCGCGGAGAAGTGCGATAGCGGCTCTGTTGCTAGCTCCAGGTGTTCCGATGCTGCTTGGTGGGGACGAACTCTCGAGGAGTCAGCAGGGCAATAATAACGCATATTGTCAAGATCGAGTGGACTTTGGATTCAATTGGTCGATGGCCCAGAGTCCATTTTGCGAGTGGGTGTGCGCCCTATCAAAGATTAGAAAGAACTACATATCTTGCTGTGACTCCATAGAGGCCACCATACTTGAGAGCGATGCCAGTGGATTCGATGGTGATCCAGAGATCGATCCTCGCATCCTAGAGGTCTGCCTGTGGCGCGAGAGCGGTAGTTCCAACAAGGTCGTCATCTACTTCAATCTCTCGCAGAACGAGATTAAGATAAGTGTGGCCGATAGATTCCCAACCTCAGATGCAGCGATCTTGTTGGATTCATCAACGGGACATGCGGCTACGGTCCTGGGCGATATGACCTATTGCGAGGTAATCAATCTAATACCGAATTCACTAATCGCATTAATTCTGCGCGAAGAGACCCGATAACCAACTATCTTTAATAGAACAAAATATGGGCCGTTGGCGCAGCTGGTAGCGCACTTGCATGACACGCAAGGGGTCACAAGTTCGAGTCTTGTACGGCCCACAATTGATTTTGTAACCTCAATAATCTTTGGCATCTAGCTATGTACGAGTTCGAGTGTTGTATGGTCTTGAGTCTTGATCGAGAATCACCTCTGCGCTGCGACATGGTTGCGACATGGTAGAGTCAGCATGCAAAGCTGTGTGGCAATTTAGCTAGCAAAATTGTTTTTGCCTTTTTGTCATTTTGGTCTCATGCTTAATTATCCAAGAGTGGGTCCCTTTGTGATCCAAGGTCATTCAGGAGGCCCGCTGCGACTTTGGAGTCCGTGATCGTGACAATTAGCGATTCTCCATTTTGTTTGTGCACCTCAAGTGCCTCTCTTCCACGGATAAAAAATGCCCAAGCTCGTCGTCGAGGTAGCCAACACATGCCGTAGATGTGAAATCTTCCAATCCTGATTGACTCGGCCTTTGCTATATCTTCCATTGGAACATACCGTTGGGGCCTTTTTAGGGGCCAAGCGATGACCCTGAGACCCTTGGAATCGATGTGAACCGTAATGGTCGAAACGCCACCGATTACATAAAGCCATCCCAAACCCCCGATTAGCTCGATTGGGGTGATACCAGAGTAGAAATATATGCCGAGCAGAGCGAGGCTAAACACGAAAAGCAGGGGGTTTGTAACCCGTTTGTGATAGATGGCCCTTTCGCCTGGTCGTAAATCTATGGTCTCTTGAGATTCATCCGACTTCGAGATCTTTTTTGGGGCCGACAAATATTTTCGAGCACGAATTTGCCCCACAATTATCGATGTAAAGGTGGTGACCACGATAACTGACCCTATCTCGAGGCGATAATTTGGTGATTTCGCGACAATGATAGAACCTGTGGCCGCAAGAAATATTAGGGAAATGATGTAAGGCTTTCGTTGTTCTGGCTTCATGCCATAGCGCCCTTGATCAACTCAACTACCTCATCCGAATTGAAGCCGAGTCTTTTGGCCTGTAGAACGAGTCCTTGGACTTGTTCAATTATGAGTGCCCGAGAATCGGGATGGTTATCAGAGACGTACGCACCGCGTCCACGTCGCATGTTTACTAGATCTTCAGCGCAAAGAATCTGATATGCACGTAGGACTGTATGCATGTTGACTTCGAGGCCTTCTGCAAGTTCTCTAGCCGGTGGGAGTGGGCTTCCCCCTGGTAAGGAGCCATCGGCAATGGCCCTTCGAAGGGCGCTAGTAATCTGTTCGAAGAGAGGAACTGAGCTATTGGTGTCGATACGAATGAGCATAGTTCTAATTGTAATAGAACTTTAGGTTATTGTCAATCTTTTTCGCTAGGGAGCTCGTATGGAATTTTTACGATACCGTGATTTCATCCTCCGGATTTGGAGCGTTGGTTTCCAACATTAAAGCTCTTTCCATCGATATTTTCTGGTTCGATCTCAATGTCTTAATAATCTGCGCCATGATCTTCGATTCATGTAGAGGTGGTCTTTGTGGTTTTGGTCCATGAGATCTAATTATTAATGGCGTGTTGATTTTTTAGGATTTTTTATGAGGCGATCCAACGAAGTAGGCGGTCTGATCTCAAGGGCGCCTTTATCCTTACAATCACCCATGAGAGCGACCTGACATCTTCGCATTCATCAACCAGCCTCGCCAAAGGTGACTTTCGCTATGTGGTTTTATGGGCTGTGGGGCTTGTAATCTCTTTCGAACTACCTACCAGGGGTGAGGCTCATACGGATCTGGTTCTGGCGCTCTTTAGGGCACTTGTGTTTCGTTCTGGGATTAGTTATTTGAAGCCTTAGCATTTGGGAGCCCATCAAAGCACTAACGGAGCAGTGTTGAAGTTATCTGGCACTCTTGCTTTGAATAGCTGCATTTTGCTGCAAGGGTCTTTCTTCAAAGGGCAACAGGCAAATGTAGTTTCGATGTCGCTACGCGCTCGCGCTTTGATATTTAAGGGTGTTTGTACAGACAATGATTGGAAATATCTTGTCCATGAGTGCGCCTCCAAATCAGGTTGGTTAGGCTCGATTCGATTCGATTCGATCCGATCCGATCCGGTGTTGGCTTCTTGGCTAACGCGCATTTTTGGTTCAGATGAGCGAGATCATCGTCAACTGCCGTTTATGGGGGCTAGAGATGGCCGAATCCCAAGCGACGCCAAGATTCCCTCGGGGTTAGAGGCGCAGCTTGTTCAAGGTTTGGCTGCTTTAACTTCCGCAATGCTAGACCAATTAAAAAAGAGATAACCTCGTCTCAACATTGGATTAGGGAGACTTTAGTTTTTGACTCTCAATTTCGGGTTGCACTCAATTTCGGGTTGCACTCAAGTTTAGGTCTGCATCTTTTAACGTTTTTAGAACTCTTCTTTTTCGCCATAGCCTTTGGTGATAATGGACCATCGGTTGAGATGTTCCTGTTGGCCGGTACTCCTCCTTCAAAGAAGGTATCTTTCGAGAGCGCGATGAAGGAGGAGTATTTGAGGTGAGCTGAATTATTATTGGATAGCTATTTTGAGAGCAATCTTTGGATCTTGTAATTGAGATCTATCTGAACGCGCTAATTGTCTTTTGGATGGCTGAGCCAATTGCCTAAATTCCAATGGTTAGTTGGAGATTTGGAGCGTGCTATTTGACTACGATTGAGATTTTGCCGCGCGTGTGACCACTCATATTTGACTTGAAGGCGTCAGCGCTATCTTTTAAGGCGTAGCTCTCGGTGACTATCGGTCGAATTTGTTCGGATTCGATCAACTTGGTTAGATGATTTAAGTCTTGGATGCTCGGGCGAACGAAGACATATTTGCCTCCGATTTGAGCGACACTAGCGTCGGCGATAGATGCGACCCTGTTACTTTGCTTTAGTAATTCGATCGGACGGTGGCCTTCTGGACCGCCATTGAGGTCTAAGTACGCGTCCAAACCGCCTGAAGCTTGCTTTGAGATCCCAGCTATCAGGTCTGCTCCGTAGGTTACGGGCTCTGCGCCCAACGATGCAATGAAGTCATGGTTAAGTGGAGATGCACTGGCTATCACGTTCGCCCCGAGTGATTTTGCAATCTGGATTGCAAATGTACCGACTCCTCCAGCACCCGCACTTATAAAGACGGTATCGCCCTTTTGGATACCTAGAGCGTTGACCAGACCTTGATAGGCAGTTAAGCCAGCTAGAGGAACACATGCTGCTTCGGCAAAGGTTAGATTCTTAGGCTTGAGTGCGAGTGTTCTGATTGGGGCAGCAATTCGCTCTGCGAAGGTGCCAGCATGTATGAAATCCATGCGGATGTAGCCATAGACCTCGTCACCCTCTTTTATTTCAGAGGCGGCGGGTCCTTTTGCCGCTACTACGCCAGAGGCATCCCAACCTGGGATGATAGGAAAGGTTGTATACAAGACCTGGTCTAGGTATCCAGCAGTAATCTTCCAATCGACTGGATTGACCGACGTTGCTGAGATATCGACTAAAACTGAGTCTGGACCTACCTTGGGTTCAGGTACTTCTCCATATTGAAGGACATCAGCATCGCCGTAGTTTTCGTAATATATCGCTTTCATCTGCTTCTTCTTTCTAAACTATCGATTTGTTAAAAACGTATGAGACTGTCCCCTATTCCCACATAGGCACTATCGACCTTCTCTAGGATGGCTAATAGCAGCTATTTGGTACGCTTTGATGCCTGACTGAGTCGTGACGAGGGCCCTTGGCCTTGAGGAGTTTTAAACCTATCCGATTTGGTTTCAACTATAGGGTTCGATCCAATTTGACCATTGTTATGTCAACTTGGATCGAGAGTGTTTTGGTTATCGTGGCTTTTCTGAGATATTGGTTGAAATATTGTGTTCTTTTCATAAAGTTATGAAGTGGACAACCGCTATCTAGTAAGGGTCCATGAGATCAATTCTTGCCTTTGATGAGATTGAAGTTTCAATCGATGAGGTTTGTTGCAGCGATGCATACTACAAGGCTGCAAGTGAAGATTTTCTATGGTTCAATTGCCGGTCTCCTATTGAACTCACTCTCTAAATTTAGCAAGTATCGCGTTAGCTATAGGCTCTGGTACCATCTTTGATACATTACCCCCATAGGATGCCACCTCTCGGAGCAGTCGCGACGCTAAAAATGAATATTCAGATGACGTTGGAATAAAGATTGTATCTATCCCGGAGAGTTGTCGGTTCATCTGAGCCATTTGAAGTTCATTTTCAAAGTCAGAGACTGCCCTGAGTCCTCGAATGATAACGTTAGCTCCAATTTCTTCGGCAAGATTTACAACCAATGTAGAGAGCGCGACGATCTCTACATTGTCAAGGTGAGAGACTGATGCCTCTATGAGTTCCTGTCGCTCTGAAAGGTTAAATAGAGCAGATGCCTTTTGAGGGTTTCTCATAGCCGCAACTACCACTTTGTCAAAGAGACGAGATCCTCGCTCGACGACTTCCATATGGCCGTTGTGAAAGGGATCAAATGATCCAGGAAATAGTGCAACTCTCAACTTTTGCTATCCCACCCAACTGATAAATCTTTGTTCATGCCAATATTGCTAAAGAGATAACTCTTATCTCGATCAATCGTATCTAGCTTTGCGCTAACGTGCGAAACGAGACATAGGTATCACCATACACCTTTAGCGTAACCTCGTTATAGTTGGGGTGTTGTGCAATTTGACGATTTGATTCAACTACAAGGAACCGCCCAGGGCGAAGTGAAAATAGATCGTCCCACTCGCTAAATAGGTAAGGGGGATCACAAAAGGCCAAGTCCACAGGGTGATCTACTCGGTTAGCATTTCTCAGGTAAATGAAGGCATTTTGGTTCCAAACTCTAAATTTACAGCTCGATTTTTCCTCTAGGGAGGTGGCTGTACGCAAAAGGGCGTTGGCTGCCATTCGGTCGATATCCACTAGGTCTACCTCGGCGGCACCGCGAGAGGCGGCCTCAAAGCCCAAGGAGCCCGTCCCTGCAAACAGATCTAAAACACTCGCGTTGGCGATTTCAAATTTTCCAAAGAGGGTATCGAAGATGGCCTTGCGCACTCGCGCAGTTGTTGGTCGTGTCTTCTCACTGACTTTTGTGGAGATGGCTTTTCCTTTTGAGCTTCCAGATTGAATTCGCACCCTAGATTTCGCCTTTGGTTAGTTGTTCTTGCACCCCAGATTATGAAGGATAGCGATGAATCTCGTAAGATGATTATCGCCCAAAGACGCTTGATTATCTTGGGAACTGGGTCCTTCCGTCCCTATCAAGATTAGGATAATTTTTCCTTGCAACTGCCGATACTGTTTCTTGGTTTGCTCGTTTTCCTATAACTTTGGTCTCAATTCTGCTCGTTCGATTCAATTGAGATTGCGAGAGGAGATTCTTGTCGTGACTTTTGCCTGCTGATTGTCGGAAGCCGTTTAAGATGACCCATAGAAATTGAAGGAGCAATTAAGGAATGATCATCTGTTACCTGGGACCTAGAGGTACCTCGGACTTTAGGGCAATTTCGTTGTTGAGATCGGTTGAGGGGCCCGAACCGCTTCCTATGTCCTCAATCTCTGATGTGGTTGAGACCGTAAATTACACACCCGGTGCCTTGGGAATTATTCCGCTTGAAAATTCTACCGATGGCGAGATGACCATCAATCTTGACAAGTTGATCTTCGAAGTCGAGAATGTAATGATTCGCGAAGAGGTTGTGCTTGCCGAGAGTATTGATGCATACTGTCTAGATCCAGCAGTCCAGCCAACCACAGTCGTTTCACATCCGCTAATTTTGGATCTGTGTACTAAATATATTAAACAACACTCGCTTGTGACCCGCCATGCTCTTTCAACGGCTGAGGCAGCGCGATATGTCGCAGACAATCGTGATCCTACCGTGATTGCTCTAGCGCCAATGGTGGTGGGGGAGAGTTATGGTCTCTCGCTGGTTGCAAATGCGGTGATGGATGTACCTGATATTCGAACCCGTTATGTGCTTTTGGGTAGGGAAGTGGCACCGCCATCGGGGGATGATCGCACGTCGTTAGTGGTTACTCCGACTTCAGATCGGGTCGGATTTCTATCTGAGGTGGCAGCTATATTTTCACGCCATGGCGTCAATATGAATCACATACTCTCTCGGCCCCTTTCGGCAAAGATTGGCAATTATGCAATGCATATTGTCCTAGAGGGTCATATATATGATGAACAGATATCGTCGATGGTTGGTGAACTATTTGAGCTTGATGCAACCATTAAACTTTTAGGTTCCTATCCGCGGTGGCGAGGAATCGATGTTTCAGTTCCTTCGCCCAACCTTCCAAGAGGTAGTGTTGGGACGTTAGAGGCACTTATTTCCCACAGTACGCTGAGTCGTCGCTAATTTAGAAATATTGTCTCCGGCTAAGTCTTCTCGAGTAAATTGGACTTACTGGCAGGGGATTTGAGAAATTGCTAGTCTAAGGATCTTTCGATTGCCAGGTTTCAAGAGGGTGGGAATTATAGGTTTGGGCCAAATCGGCTCTTCGTTGATGCTTGGACTCAAGGGATCCTATGAGGTTTATGGGTTTGACCTAAGCGAGACGGCTTGCGCCTTTGGGGAGGCTAACGGAATCGAGATAAAGGCTAATTTGATAGAGATTTTGGAGAGTTCCGAAATCGTATTTCTCGCGGTACCATCATTTGAAGTCATTCGACTTCTTGAGATGATATCTGATTTAGCCCTAAAGTCGCCAATTGTCTTGGTAGACATGGCCTCAACCAAATTAGATATCGAAACTAAAGTACTTTCTTTAAACTTTGATTCGCGTTACGTTAGTTACGTAGGCATCCATCCCCTTGCGGGAAATGAGCGACCATCTTTTGAAGGGGCAGAACTCGACCTGTTTCGTGGGCGGACCATGGTTGTATCTTCTGGTAGCGCGAGCGATCCTAGGTCGTCATTGGCCGTAGCACAATTGATAGTTCACGATCTAGGTTCACGTGTGATCTTCGTAAATCCTGCAATTCACGATCGCGTCACCAACTTTACGATTCAGCTTCCTCATGTATTTGCCTATCTGACATCGAGTTTCGCCAATGAGGTCAACGATCAGGTTCTACTGCAAACTCTGTCTGGAAACTCCTTTGCTGGTGTAACACGCGTAGCGCGTAGCTCTCCAGTTATGGTTGGTAGCTTTCTGTATTCCAATAGAGAGATATTGCGCCATTCACTGGTAAATCTTTCGAGCAAAGTGGATGCAATATTGAAAGCGTTGGACGGCGATGATGCGGAGGAGATTATTGAGATATTGAAGCTCTATTCACCCGCTAAAGTCGATCTGATTGAGGAGAGGTTTGCAGAGACTATTGCGCTGGTCGATGAATCGAGCTACCATCTTGCCGTAGATCGATTTTCGCGGGAGCGATATATTCTGGACTCCATTGAGGCGATAGATCAAGAGCTTATAGTCTCAGGCGTGACTACTAGCTCTTGATCTCTCTCGAAGATAGTATTGCTGTGTTAGATCTCGATTTGTACTGCAGCCCGAGATTCTATGATCGGCGCTACATAGTTTTTTATCAGCTCTAGGTGATCTTTGTCATCAGCATAAGCTCGGAATTCCTGTTCACTTTCAAAGTCGACGCAGATGCCTAGATCGCCATTCCCCTGACGCAGTTTGAGGTCTTTGCCTCGAATGGCTTTTGTGAATCCAACGTAGCCGGTGTAGAACTTTGAAAGCTCATCTGCTAGAAGATCGATCGCCTTGGGATCGGTACCCTCTTTGAACTTAAAGATAACCATGTGCCGTAACATTTGTCCGTTTCCTTATCTATCGCGGTACTTCCAGGGCGATCATTATCGATCAGTCCATACAAAACTCCACTCTAGATGCGAATCGATTGACGTGAGCGTCTTAATCAAACTCTATGGCGAGTCGCGGGTGATTTGGCCAGCATTGCTTTTGATCCTTTTAAAGTGTTCCCGATGGCCTAGGCTGGCCGTCTATCTCCGGAGAATATGGTAGCTGTGTGAATATTTTTCGTTTTTGACCTGTTGTGTTGGTTTAGATAGTCGGTTTTTTGTCTCTCAAAACAATTGAAGTTCCTCGATCCGATTTTGGAAGGATAAAACAAGTTAAATGTTTGGGAAAGTTTCTAAGATGACAGGTCCGAATGAGGCGTTAAAAGGTCGAGATGAACCGATCTTTTTAGGCGCACGCCACAGAGTTTTTGGGACGGAACTGTTTGGACCATTCGATCCTAACCTTGAGATTGCAGTTCTTGGAATGGGCTGCTTTTGGGGCGCTGAGAGGATCTTTTGGCAATTGAATGGAGTTGTCTCGACTAGCGTCGGTTACAGCGGGGGTTTTACTCCGAATCCGACCTACGAAGAGGTTTGTAGCGGACGTACCGGTCACGGTGAAGTTGCCCGGATAGTCTACGATCCAAAGATCATTAGCTACGATGAGGTTCTCTCGTCATTCTTTGAGAATCACGATCCAACTCAGTCGATGCGGCAAGGCAATGACGTGGGCTCTCAATATCGCTCGATGGTATTAGCTTCAACCGATGCCCAATATTCCATTGCCAATAGGGCAAAAGAAGCTTATGGTAAGGAACTACAAGAGCGCTCTCGGGGCTTGATTAGGACCGAGGTTGGCCGTTTGGGGCAATACTACTATGGCGAGGCCTACCATCAACAATACCTATATGCCAATCCGAATGGATATTGCAACCATGGCTTTAATGGAGTTAGCTGCACAATCTCGTGGCGATAATGAAGCTTTGGTAGGTTGAGTTGACTTACGTGGGTCAAGATGACAAAGGTAAAAGCTTTAGCCCACACAACAGGCGAGGGTCTCGCAGTGGATTATGGTCGGCCATGGTTTAGGTCTGGCTTTCTCAAAAGAGACCAGGCGTCAGTCCTCCGTCAACGGTTATTGCTTGTCCCGTGATGTACCAAGCCCACTTTGAACAGAGGAAGGCCGCAACTTTACCAAAACTTTCACTGTCTCCCAGCTGAAGAGATGGGACTGTCTTTGCACGTTCTTGTAAGTTGGCTCCGCTGAGTTCGATCAATCTTTGTGTTTGATGAAGGCCAGGCAAAAGTGAATTGACGGTTATGTTATTGGGCGCAACTTCGTTTGATAGAGATTTCAGATATGCAGTCAGTCCAGTTCTGGCCGTATTCGAAAGGGTGAGAGGACTAGATGGAGCCTTCACGTAAAGCGATGTTACCGCGATAATTCGACCGAATCCCCGTTCCACCATATTGGGTATTACGCCTTGGCAGAGGCCAATGGAGGAGAGTAGATTTTGGTTTATCGCTAATCGAAAGTCCGAGAGCGCCAATTGCGATGGCATGGCTGGTCGTGGGCCACCAGCGTTGGCGATAAGAATGTCAATTGGTCCGAGATCCGAAGCGACTTGATCAACTAGGGTGGCTGCGTTTTCGGGTTGAGATAGATTACAGACGAAGCCTTTGGCGCCATGGCCTATTTCGGAGATTGCTTTTTCTAACTTTGCCTCATTCCGTGATGCTATTGTCACTATTACACCTTCGGCTGCTAGTGCATTTGCAATTCCAAGGCCTAGGCCGCTTGATCCACCTGTTACAAGTGCATGTTTCCCACTGATACCGAGTTCCATGTTATAGAAAATAACAGTGACCTGCGAGCCCTAGCATCAAAAAGGGTTAAAAACTTTTGAGAATATCAAAGTTTGATTCTATGCCCGTGGTCTGGGGGACCATGGATAGGGTCGACTCTCAATGCTCGAGGGATTCCGAGGGACTTTTGTGAGACGATTTGATTTTTCCCTAGTGATCCTTCGGTTGGTTTATTTGACTGGATGACTTTAGCCACCATCGAACTTTTTGCCTTCTGGCTATTTGTGACGGTGGCTGTTTGGCTAGCTAGGGGTGATTTGGAGTTGTGCGATCTATCATTTCCATGATCTAATCAATCAAGGCAGCCGGCGGCCAGTCCTAACCGTGCGAGTCCGGCGAGGTCGCCTGATTGGTAGGTAGTCGGGTTGGATTGGTTGTATGGATACATTATTTGACTGTTCTGGGAGGTATGTCCAAGGCCTATAACGTGGCCCAACTCGTGGAGAGCTAGATTTATCGTTTGTCCCTGGGATAGATTGTAACTAGAAGATATTGCTGCTTGGCCAGTTATGTATTCATATTGCCCAGCGCTCGAACTATAGGTAAAGGATGATCCTCCCATACCTACATAGTTGTGGCCGGCCGGTAGGTAATTGGTTTGACCGTTATGTTCCCACGCTACGAGTATCGGTGAAGGGGTGCCATTTTGCCAACCTGGATAGGTAGAGGATGGAAAGGTTGCTGTCGTTCCGTCGAAGACGAAGGTGATACCTGTAGCGTCATGGAGTTCGGCGAAGGCGCTTTTGATAAGTGATAGCCCCCATGAGGGTGCTTCCGAGGTGTTGACGACATAGTGGATGGGAACGCACGGATTGTACCGGACGGGAAGAGATGAACCCGGTTGAGTCTCTAGGAAGCCGAAAGTCCCAGCTGCTGGTGCGCTCTGGCCAATTGGAGGTGATGCTGACGAGAAATGAACTCCGCTGTCGCTGGAAACTCCTTGGCTATTCCATGTCAGTCCTGTCGAGCTTACAAGGCTTTGTCCCGAGGGGTTGATAGCGCTCTGTGAATTAGATGGCGCCACCGGAAGTGGTGTTGGTAATGGTGTATTTTTATTAAATGTATAGCCTTCCCCGTCTTGTCCTGAGAGAAGGTATCCATTCGATCCAGATGGTGCAATTGAAACGACATCTGAGATGCCTTGACCACCCTCTGAACCCCAAAAGGCTGCGTCTCCATAGGTGAAGATTCCACCGTCGCTTGCGACCAACCAATAGCCTTTTCCATCTGGAGTAGATGCCATTCCAACTATTGGCTTATTGAGTGGTATTGCTCCGGCTGAACCATAAAAGGCTGCATCTCCATAGGTGAAGATTCCACCGTCGCTTGCGACCAACCAATAGCCTTTTCCATCTGGAGTAGATGCCATTCCAACTATTGGCTTATTGAGTGGTATTGCTCCGGCTGAACCATAAAAGGCTGCATCTCCATAGGTGAAGATTCCACCGTCGCTTGCGACCAACCAATAGCCTTTTCCATCTGGAGTAGATGCCATTCCAACTATTGGCTTATTGAGTGGTATTGCTCCGGCTGAACCATAAAAGGCTGCATCTCCATAGGTGAAGATTCCACCGTCGCTTGCGACCAACCAATAGCCTTTTCCATCTGGAGTAGATGCCATTCCAACTATTGGCTTATTGAGTGGTATTGCTCCGGCTGAACCATAAAAGGCTGCATCTCCATAGGTGAAGATTCCACCGTCGCTTGCGACCAACCAATAGCCTTTTCCATCTGGAGTAGCTGCCATTCCAACTATTGGCTTATTCAGATTCGAGATTGCAGGGTTCAACTGTCCAGGTGAAACAACTGGGGTTACTCCGTCGGCTGTGTTGCCTAAAAGGGAGTTTTTCCCCTTGACTGAGGCTGCTGTGTTTTGAGAGTGGTGATAGCTGGATGTATTTTCGAGTCCAATTCCAAAAGTCGCTATCAGGGTGGACGCCACCATTACAGTCGCCTTTGTGCGGCTTGGGTGTCCTGGTGCTAAATGGCTACTTTTGTCCTTCCACGTCATTGGAGTCCTTTCCGACTGTGGGTTGTATTCTGCTCTAAGCAACGGACGTTTTGTGGTTGACCTTGAGCAAAATATCACCTAAAGTGATAAGAAAGCAGATCACAAGGATTAATTGCATGATATAGCGATATCTGCTGATCTATTGCAGTCGATGAGTGATAAATAGTGCTATGAGTAGTATAAAATAGGCGCGATAGTGATTGGAGTTATAAAATCCAGGTCGTCATTTGCGGAAATCTCTTGTTCTCTGTCGCTCTTTATCCGTCTTGACCCCTTTGATCTTGAAATTACCAGGGAATTTCCCTGCCTCTTGATAGCTTGTATTTCCCAAGATAACAAGCGGAGCGCTTCGCTGCGTTGTTTGGCGATTGGCCATAGTCTTAGAATTACCACTTCTAGTGATTTAGTCTATGGCGATTAAAAGTAGTAATTAGTTGGTGCCAACTTCGCTTGAGTTAGATCCTGTACTTGTCTTGGAGGTAGTCGCTACCACTTTGGAGTTGGGACTTTATGTAAAAATTTCGTCGGATCCCACTGGGATCGTTTTGTTGCATCTGCCAATGTGGGTCTGAGAGTTTAGTGATTACTTGTATTGGTGTCGTCTCTATTAGGGGCTTTGAGTGTCTTGTGGTGAAACTATGGCTATCGACATGTGGTTTTAGGGTTCATAATTAAGCATCGGGCCTCCGTCTATTTGACGAAGGCCCGATGCTTGGGTTTTTGGGTTGGGAAACTGTGTCTATCGTTAGTTTTTGGCGTTGCGCACTATCACCAACGGAAAATTTGCATGATGAGCGAGTTGCTGGGAGACGGATCCTAGCATGAGTCCAGTGAATCCTCCATGGCCTCGTGATCCAACTACGACGAGGTCAGCGTTGTTTCCACGTTCAATGAGTGCCACTGCTGGAGGTCCTTGGCGGATTGTTGACTCGATCGTAATGTCGGGATAGCTCTCCTTGGCCTTCGTTGTAATCTCGTCTAGGAACTTTACACCATCTTTTTCAAAATCATCTAATTGGCTTACATATCCGCCATATGCCATTGTAGGCAATCCCCAGATGTGAACTATTTCCAGCACTGCATGACGTAGTTTGGCTTCTTCTGCCGCAAATTCTAAAGCCGCCTTCGAGGACGGTGAACCGTCTACACCAACAACTACCCTCGAAAATTCTTTTCTGATCGACATTTCTATCATCTCCACAATAGGTTCGTTCGCATGCCAACATTATCGCACACTTATAAGAAAAAATGAATTGCCATATTGCTATTTGTTTTAAGGACATTAGTCCCTAAGCCTTTTTTACTAGGGATTGTTCCTAGGATTTTTTCATAGAGCCTGTGTATCGACTATGAAAGCTGATTTATGGAGGATTGCGCCACCGCCTAAACTTCATTTTAGATAGATTGAACTCATCTGTTAATTGAAAATCAGAGCGGGAGGAGCTATTGACTGTGCTGTAGTAACGACGGTAATTCAACTAGGGTACTCTTGCGTAAAATGAGCCTTTTAATCTTCAAGTCGACGATTTTTGGGTTGCATCGATCGCCAACGATCGTCATCAGGCAAAGCTAATCGTGGTCCTTTAGTCGCTTTCGCTCAGAGAGACGAGCCGCATATGCTGCTGCTTCACTTCGGTGCCCCATCCCAAGTTTGGAAAGCATGTTTGAGACGTAGTTCTTTACGGTCTTTTCGGCCAAGAACATCTCGTTGGCAATCTCGCGATTTGTCATTCCCTCTGCTATAAAGTTAAGGATCTTGCGTTCTTGAGGTGATAGTTTTGATAGAAGATCGTCTTCTGGTTCGGGGCTTCTAAGTCGTTGTAGGACTCGTGCTGTGACGGCGGGGTCGAGAAGGGACTCGCCATTGTGAACTCGACGAATACCATCAATAAGATCGGAACTTCGAATTTGCTTCAATAAATAGCCGGCTGCTCCCGCTAAGATTGCCGAGAAAAGTGCTTCATCGTCAGAAAAAGATGTGAGCATTAAGCATCCTATCTCTGGCGATTTGGTCTTTATCTCTCTACAGAGCTCGATTCCATCACCATCTGGAAGTCGCACATCTAAAATTACGACTTGAGGTTGCACTGCTGGGATTCGCGCCAACGCATCAGCAACGCCCCCCGCTTCTCCAACGACTTCTATGTCGCTTTCCACGTCGATTAAGCTCGCGAGGCCACGTCGAACTACCTCATGATCATCTACCAAGAATACACGTATTGCCACATGACTTAAACTAATCTAAGATAGCAAATGAACGGCATTTGGATATTAATGGAGTCATTTGACCCTATTCGAATTGAAAATAAAAGTTTCAAGGGACTTGTATGCCTGTACCTGTTATTTATCGTTTGGGGTGACTTCTTACGCGAAATTGTAGGGCTTTAAGGTGGGTTTGGATGTGCCAATAGCCTCTCTGGACAAGACGTCCTCTCAAATAGGATAAAGGAACGAATGAGGCGCGATACCAGGTGAGTTCTATATCGATTGAAACAGGATTTTCGCGCTGGTTTCCTCTAGGGAGATCTGTTTGGGTCTTCATTTGGCAGCCCGTTCATTGCAGTTTTACCCATTAAATTACCCTAAGGGAATGTGATGATTTCAACGATTATGGTCGCAATCGACCAAGATGATGCATCCAAAGCAGCATTGTTATGGGCGATAGAACTTGCTTCGATCCTTTCAGCGAAGGTAGTTGGCGTCCATGCTTGTGGATTATTGAACCAAGATTCGAATGGCTCTATCACCCCGACCAAGGGTCACATGGATTCGATCAGAGAACGTTTTGGCAGTGAATGGGCTAAGCCTCTTTCTGATTCGGGGTTAGACTACGAACTCGTTTTGCGGGATGGTAACCCAGTTTCGGTGCTACTTATGCTTGAAAGTGAAGTCGGCGCGGACTTGATCGTTGTGGGATCTCGTGGCCACAGCGTAATTGGCGGATTGATCGACTCCACATCACATCACGTCTCGGAGGCCGCTCGTTGCCCCGTTGTAATAGTTCATCCGCCCTTGTAACAAGGGTAGCTTTCTCCTTGGAGAATGTGATTTAAGCAATCTCGACCATTTGGCCGACGCTATGGAGTGATACTTGCTTTTCTAGGAAGGCAACTGCCTTACGATGGGCAGTTCGTGAACTGTTCGAAGCTACTTGGTTCACATATCTATCACCGCGGTACCGAGTTGGTCCGAGACATAAGGGTAACTTGGTGTGTTCGTGGAATTTTGCCTTGGTTAGGTTCAGATTTTTTAGATTATTTTTCCTATTCGAAAGCCGCTGGTGGTTTAGGTTTGAATTAGCGAAGCTGCCAGGCCAAGGAGTCTTTAAAGATTATGGGTGCGCCGATTTTAGAAATGAATATCGGTCAGAGCGCTATTCATACGAAAGCTGTTGCAGGTAACTTATTGAGATATCGCCTGATCCGTTACGGTTTGGCCCCTAGCGGGGCTAATATCACCCTAAGGGGTTCACATTACTTTTAGCGATTGAACTTTCGCACAAGTGCATGGATGCGAGTAAATGTTGGGACATTATAGGGTCGCAAAAGGGTAAAAGGTCACTTAGCAAATCGGTGACTATCGGTGAGACTGTAAGTGCGGAGATATTCTTCGTTTGAATGTGCAAAGTAAGGTGGTGAAAGATGAAACTGGCGTTTGCTGCTCTAGTTCCAATTATCGCCAGTCTCGTGAATTTGAATACTCCGGGGCATTTCATCAGTGTTGGGGTCATTTCGATCTCGGTGGCTAATTTTATAGTCATTTTGCTGATGATAGCGGTATTTCTATTGGCAATTTTCGTGCCATTTCCTGGAAAGAAACATCAATCATGAAGACTGAAATGGATGGTATGGATCGTGAGTCTATCGTTGCGGGGTTGCCCGAAGATAGCGATATGTGGACAAATAAGGTCAGAAGAAAGTTCTACGGAAAGCTACCACCAGAGAAATTGCTCCCCGATCGACAACCTTCTTATGTCTCTTCGTGGATCTACGTTTTTGGAATATTGACCGTTTCGGCTTTGGCTGTAGTCGCACTCTCGGGTGCTATCTTGGCCGTAAAAGGGCCATCTTGGTGGCATGGTTCTTCAATCGGCCACTATGTGAACTCTCTCCATATGTGGAGCGTGGAACTCTTCTTCTTCTTTATGATTATCCACCTGTGGGGCAAGTTCTTTATGGCCTCGTGGCGCGGGAAGAGATCCCTCACATGGATAACTGGAATGATCACATTCTTGGCATCCGTAGGTACTGCCTTTACCGGTTACGTTTCCCAGCAGAACTTCGATTCTCAGTGGATCTCTACTCAAGGTAAAGACGGCCTTAATGCTGCAGGCATAGGCTCGTTCTTCAATGTTTTGAACTTTGGACAGATGCTAATGTGGCATATCGTCCTTCTTCCATTGATTGTCTTGATCATCGTCGCGATTCACGTGGTTATGGTTAGGTTGCGAGGAGTGGTTCATCCATTCCCACCAAAGGGCGCTAAGGACTACCCAGCTGATGATAAGCCTTGGACCGGTAAGTATCGCCGATACGACATTCTAAAAGAGGGTACCATCGCTATGACGGTAGTGCTCGTCTTGACGATTCTGTTCGCAGTGGTCTTCTCCTCTCCTGATGAGGCTCCAATTACCCTTCAAACTTGGGCAAGAAGTGCTCCCGTGGACTTTGTTTCAACGGCTACCAGTGAATTAGCAGGCACTTCGATCTCTGCTGGATATGGTTACCCTTACAATAACGTTCCAGGATCAGGTCAGAAGCTAGGACCAATCTCCTTCCCTTCGATCTTTGGCGTAACGATTCCAGTTAATCCAGCTCAAGACTTTGTTCTAAAGCCACTTGCCACGGTCACAAACGACCCGACATTGGCGAGTGATCTATCAACTTACAATAGCGCTGGAGCATCTCAGGATGGCAAATGGGTCGACGCCTATACTAAGGCTCTTAGTAAAGGAACGGCAGCTGGCGGTGTGGTAAGTGTACCGAGTGGGCAATATGGTCCTGTTCCGTACATGATGAACTCACTACTACGTCTCGCAAGCTCAGGCGGCCTTGATGCTTCATTGGTTGCTGGAACTGGATTCTACGGAACCGACTATACCAAGCCTCTGCTCTTTTTGGCAGATGGTGGATACATGGCAGGAATTGCACAAAAGCAACATCTGCTAGGTACTCAGTGGGGAATGATGAACGAGACCGGAAACTACCCTGGCCAAGCGTGGCTGTGGCTGTATACCTTCTGGTATCAGATATCTCCATTCTCGACTTCAGGTAATGCGGACGTTCTGGTATGGTCAATAATCATTGTTCTAAGTTTGGGCATGATGTTGCTACCATTCATTCCGGGTCTTCGGGCAATTCCAGAGAAAGTAAAGCTCTATAGGCTTATTTGGCGAGATTATTATCGCGAAGTTGAGTCAGAGAAGATCGACTAGATATAAGTCAAAGAAACCTCAAAGATTCTTCTTATTGTAGCAATAAATATTTCAAATCAACAAGGAAGCCTATCGACAATTGTCGATAGGCTTCCTTTACGAGTGGGGTAAATATTGGCTTCTGTGTACTTAAATTATCCAAGTTCAGAGTTTTGGATCGACTGCTGGTTTAGATTAGATCTATAAGTTTTCAAATGTTAGGTTGTCGGCAATTGGGCGTCTTTATAATCTGATAAAGTGACAGAATGCTCGTTTAATGGTGGCTGTATATTTGTGACAACTAGAGGGATTGACCCGAGCGGACTTGGAAATAGATTGGTAATTGTTGTCCTTTGATGTATCTGTAAATTCGTAACTTGTCCCGCCTCAAGCTAGGCAGCGTCGAGCTTCTATTTGAGTCGGTAAAATCAATTTAAATATTTTGCTAATGAGATCTGTCGAATGCCCCAAATACTCTTTAATTCACAGTTAGCGTAGACTTGGTAACTAGACATGGCAGGACTTTTCGTTCGACTTAGTGACCTTGGACCCTTTGAATAGCGACTCTTTTAGGTAAGGATTGATAAGTGACAACATTTGATAGAAACGGCCTTGAGATGCTTACTGGCCAGGAATGCCTTGATTTGCTAGAGAGTCGAGACTTCGGACGTATTGGCTTATCGGTAAATGCCTTACCTGCTATTTTGCCAGTTAATTATAGATTTGTAGACGGTGTTATTATCGTTCTCTCGGCCAGCGGTGCGAAGCTTTCCGCTGCGACCAACAAGTCGGTCGTGGCTTTTGAAGTAGATGAATATTCGAGTGAAGACGAATATGGCTGGTCGGTGCTGGCGATAGGAGTTGCCTTTCGCTTGGATGAAGAGCCCACTTTGATTTCTAAGATAGATAATGTTATGGAAGTTTGGATCGATGCGGATTCCGCAAGTCTTCTTGGAATACGCCCCGACATCATATCTGGTAGGCGTATCTCTGGACCGAAGAATATTCGAGCCTTTGGTCGATAAATTGAAAGATGGGTTTATACCAGACTAGATTTGGACTGCCAATTTGCTGAGATATAGCCGCTCAGGAAAGCAGAAAGTTAGGGATCTATTTCATCCAAAGTTCCCTGAGCGTTCTTCCGAGGTTTACTGCGTGATCTCCAAATCTTTCGTAAAACCTGGCAATCAATGCGAGTTCGATTGTCACTGGAATAGGAAGCCCACCCGAGGCTAACTCTGCTACCAATGCGACTTGAAGGTCGTCGAGTTCATCGTCTAAGGATTCGACGGTAGACTGGTGGGTGCATTCGTGATCAGCAAAATCATCGGCTGTTAGCATCCACATTTTGAGACCTATCTCTCCCATTTGGGCGATTATCCCTCTCATTCGTGGAGTCAGTTCGGCTGTTACATTTTGGAGGGCGCGTCTGGCGATATGCTCTGCTAGATCTCCAGAACGTTCTAGTTCGGGGATTATTCTCAAAATTGAGATGAGATAGCGCATAGCGCTTTCCTCAGGAACCGTGGTAAGGAGAACTTCGTAGGAGAATCTCTGAATGTTCTTGTAGAGTTCATCCACCATGGAGTCGCGGCGTATTAAGTCTCGAGCAATATGGTGATCGCCTGAAAGGAGTGCTTCGGTGGCGCCGGATAGGTGGCCACCCACTAAGCCAAAGAGTTGGATTACGAGTGTCTCGATCGATTGAAACTCATTTGTCTCCAATAATTTGTTCAGATAGGGACCCCGATCAGAATTATTCAAAAGTGACTCCCCCGGATCCTTAACTTTTGCATTAGGTGCGACTCCTTGTGCCCTTATATCTTAGGACGAAAGAGTGCGAGCCGTAGGCACTTCTTTGAATTGTATTTGTGACTACGGCTAACGCCTATAGATAAACTGCTTTGCTCAATTACTCGAAGACCGGTGCTTTTCGAACGGCTCTTTTCATCTCGTAGAAGTCTTCCCGACTGGCTAAAACCTTGTAAGCGCCATAGACTTCAATGGCATCTTGTCCCTTTGGGATCGTGCTCATGACAGGGCCAAAGAGTGAGGGTCCATTTTCTCCGAAGGTGATGATCGGGGTGCCAACATCTCGTCCTGTGCGCTCTAGCGCTGTGTTGGTCTCTGCGGTGATTAGTGCATCGTAAGTTGAATCACTAAAGGCGCCCTCGAGTTCCTGATCGATGCCTGCTCGCTTTAGGATCGGCGCTATGGACTCGCCGGCTATGTAGCGTTCACGGTTCTTATTTGTGTGGAGTTCGGTTCCAATTTCTCGGTACCAACGGGCAACTCCGTCGTTTCCGGAGTCTTGTCTAACTGCGGCTGCTACACGAAGCAGATTGTGGCCCAAGCCGTGGATATTTGTGTATCCTTGTGGAAATTCCGCTTCGTAATCTCTTGATGAGTTGACAACCGCAAGTGAGATAAACCTCCAGGTAGGTTCGACGACTTGTTGGTTGGCTAGATCATCAATCCATCTGGAAGTTACCCACGCCCAAGGGCAGATCGGGTCGAAGAAGAACTCTATTTTGTCCAAGATAACTCGTTTCCTTTTTGTGACTCTATTGTTGACTTGGTTGATCAACAAATTGGCTTTTGTTTTGTTCCCAGCTTTGGGAGGACGGTAAAGGGGATTTTACCTTCCAACTATAAGTTTTGGAGCATATTGGTAGAATGGTAACGCGCGATGGATTTGGTGAAGGTGGCTAAATAGCTAGATGCCATGGCTCTATAGTCAAATCGTTCTAGAGCCTCCTTTCGACATGTGGAACGAGAGATTTGATCGATGTGTTCTATGGCCTTCACCATTGACTTGAGATCTTGGGTCACATATCCGGTTCTTTCGTTGGTGATGATTTCGGGAACAGCGCCTCGATTGAACGCTATGACAGGCGTTCCACAGCTGAGAGCCTCAATGATCACAAGGCCAAATGATTCTTCCCAACCTACGGGGAATATTAGACCGCTAGCGTTTGCCAAGAGGTTTATCTTGTCTGGGCCGCCCACCTCGCCAATCCACGTAACGTCGTTTCCCAACTTGGGAGAGATGAACTCCTCGAAGTAGTTGAGTTCAACTGGTTCCTGACATTTTGCTGCAATTATAAGAGGATATCCGGATTGACGAGAGGCTTCTATGGCGATATGAGCACCTTTGAATTGTGTCATTGATCCCAAGAATACCAAGTAGTCGTCACTGGGATGCGACGTTGGACGATAGACATCGGTGTCTATTCCATGGTGAATTACTGTTGTGATATTGACGTCTACCGCCAGCTCGGCCTGTCGGTTGGAGATCGCAACGATCGGTGTATGCCTAGAGATCGCACCATAAAGTGCCCGGTATTGCTCATCCATGATTCGATGTGCTGTCAAAACCGCAGGCGTGGAGGTAAGTGACGCCATTTGGGAGCCGATAAGCGTGTGGTCGCTGACGCAGTCCCATTTGGTCGATCTGAGCGCGTCTAGAAATGCGTTGTGGTGCGCTATGAGTGGTTCGGGTTGTGAGTAGTTTTGATTTGCACTTTGTCTAAGGCTCTGAAAATGGATGATATTGTGATCGCCGTCGATGTTGAGATTTCCAGGCGAGACGATTCCAACTTCAGCCCCCAAAGCGTCAAGGCCCTTTGCTAAATTTGCGCAAAAGGACTCAATTCCACCGTAGGTGCGGGGTGCAACTTCGTACCAGGGTGTTGAGTTTATGAGGATCCTTAATGTCAATTGCTTCTCTGATTTCAACTTGTTTTACATATTACAATGGATGATCTTTTGGATAATATTACTTCGTATTTATAAATTTATGAACTTCTCGCCTAGTGATCTGCGGGAAGACATATAGGTTGCCTGGGCATGATTGATTTGGATATATTCTCAACTAACGAGCATATTGATAGCAAAAGGCGATCCAATAAATTGTTATGATTATTTGCAGTAGTGATCAACAATCATTATTTGCCCAAGCAACAGAGCGCATCGTGTGCTTCGCACATATATCACTGGGACCGCTATAAGTTGTTTAATTTTTAGACACAGCTTTATAATTTGAGTTAATGTATGAGCTATGCTGTGGTTGTTAATCGTCAATATTTTGATTATAGAATCTCCTGTTTTCATGCTTGAGTTCTATCTTATTTTTCAATAGTAACCATAGCAGAGCAATTGAGCATTTCGAATTCAGAGAGGTCTGCGTATTTATAGTAATTTTATATTTTGCTATTTCACATATTTATCTTGAGTGAATTGCCAGATAAATTGTCACTTTCCAGCGTTGAATCCTTCGGAGATTGGGAGGAATGAACCAATATATTCCAGACCAATGACATTGTAATAATGGTAAATTAGGTAATATGGTTTTTGTTTGAAGAAGTGCTCTATCTATTGCGAAAAGTCTTCAGATGGCTTTATAAAGGTAATTAGAAGTGAAATGAACCAATTGATAGGTCGCGGCTATTGAAGCCTTAGATATTTCAAGTAGGCGGATATTTTAAATAGGCCACGTCTTGATTGTATTGAGTTATTTTTGGATGAGCTTTGGTGTTATTACCCTAAATCCGTGATCCTCATGGTGCTAGATTTCGATCTAAGGCTTCTCTGGGTTAATGCGCATGATTAGTGGGTAATGGCTAGTAATGAGGCGATGATCTCGCCAACAACCAGCTTTGGAGTTGACCGGTGCTGGTCGTTGGCGAGATCTATGCTATGACTTGTATTGTTTTCTAGTGCGCAAAGTTGGACGCTGTTACGAAGGAATTCTGCCCGACATGTCAGCATTTCGTGCCGCTTTGTTGACAAGGTCCGGTATAAGGTCGGCGAGTTCTTCGACGCTCCAACGATCGTTCTTGTCGATCGCAGGTCCGCCATGCCATCCTTCAGCAACGTCTATATGGCCGCCCACTACATCGAAGACTCTTCCTGTGATCGCCTTGGAGGCGGAGGAGCCCAAATAAACAACCAGTGGTGATATGTTCTCAGGTGCAAAGATGTCAAAGGCTTCTGGCTTCTCATCGTTGGACGCAAAGCCAAGGTTGGCGGTCATTCGTGTTAGTGCCGCGGGAGCCACGGCATTGACAGTGATTCCGTAACGGGCTAGCTCTTGGGAGGTTATGACCGTAAAGGATGCTATCCCAGCTTTCGCGGCACCGTAGTTAGATTGGCCGACGTTGCCATATATGCCGCTCGAAGAAGAGGTGTTGATTATACGAGCATCATTGGTGTGGCCCTCCTTTGCGCGCTCTCGCCAATAGGTCGCGGCCCATCGGCTTGGTGCAAAGGTTCCTCGAAGGTGTACGCGGATGACCGCGTCCCATTCCGCATCTGTCATATTGATGAGCATTCGGTCCCTGAGAATTCCAGCATTGTTTACCAGAACGTCTAAGGTGCCAAAGGCTTCGACTGCGCTATTGATTAAGCGTTGGGCGCCTTCCCAATCTGAGACGTCATCGCCGTTTGCGACCGCTTCTCCGCCCATAGCACGGATTTCATCGACCACTTCGCCAGCTGGTCCAATTGACGAGCCACTGCCGTCGACCTCGGCTCCAATATCGTTGACTACAACTTTCGCACCTTGACGGGCAAATTCCAGAGCGTGTGCTTTTCCGATGCCTCGGCCAGCTCCAGTTACTATTACAACTCGATCTTCGCAGATACCTGCCACTTTTTAACTCCTTGGGGATATTCCAGGCGGCAAAAGCCGCTTTGGAGGTCGTTATGTTACTAGATGGTAATATCCAATATAGTTTGCCACAAAACAATACATCAGGGTCAAGTGAAAATGTCGCTCAAACAGCTTTTCCCGTCTCATTTCTAAGTCCGACCGGAAGGTGCTGGTGAGATTTTCAGGCCTGATTGGCTTAGGGATCTTCAAGGTATCTGGCGTATGCCTCTTGGAAATTTGTACCTATGGGCCAATTTGGACGAACTGAAGAACTCATCTACGATATCAAGAACGGTCTTGACGGCCGCAGAATGCGCGACCCTTTTTCGCCGTGCTATCCCTACTCTGCGGGGAGGCAGTCCGGTAATCTCGACAATTCCTAACCGTTCGACCATGAAGTCTGGAATTGCAGACGTTGGTGCAATGGTTGGTGCGAACCCATCGAATGCCATGGAGGCTAAGAGCCGTATCCCATCAATTTCTGCTTTAGGTTGGAGCGTGATACCTACTTGCGTTGCGATCAATTCGATTTGGTCACGAAATTGGGTGCCTCGGGGAGGCAGCAGAAGTGGCTCGTTATCAAGGTCAGCCAAGGTGATTGCCTCTCTATTTGCTAGTCGATGTTCTTTGGTCGTAATCAGCACCAGAGGTTCTTCAAAGGCGGCCCTGAAGGCCAGTTCATCGGTGTTGGTGGGTCGAGTCATGATTGCAAACTCAAATGCATTTGAATAGACTCTTGCTTCCAGTGCAGAGGTTGTTCCTTCTGCAACTTCTATTTTGAGGTTGGGATGGCGAAGGGATAATTCGTTGATCAGCGGAGGTACGAACCATCGAGCAACCGTTCCTACCATCCCTATCCTAACCCGACCCCTGACGTCATTTTTTAGTCCGGAGATGTCGGAATCGATGGCGTCCAACTCCGTCAAGAGGCGCCTTGCACGTAAAGCTACCGCACGACCTTCTTGCGTCAACGACCCGCTCTTCCTGTCGATTAAGATTGCACCGACAGAATCTTCTAGCCGCGAGAGGTGGGCTGAGATATTAGATTGAACTGTTCCTAGTGCATGGGCGGCTTGTGAGAAGGACTTGAAGTCTTCTATTGCTAGGAGGGCGCGAAGTTGCCGTAATTCGATCATAAAATATGATTCTAGCTATCGTACATTACTGATAGAGAGATAATTGCACATTGACTATTATGTTTATTAGCAAGATAACGGATCCCCCCTCCAGCTTGCAAATTAGAAGAAGGCCAGCTCCCCCCGCTGGCCTTCTTTTTTACTCTGCCAGCCTGGACGTCTATCTGTGGTCGCCCTCTTTTTGATCTGGCGGATCGTGAGATTACAGTTCTCGATGATCTGGAAGATTATCCTCTTTGTGCTGCTCGGATGTTCTTTGGTGGGCTTGAGATGTTCTGGCATTTCGAACGGTGTTTTAGTTTCATAAGTTTACATCACTGCCAAAGTCCTATGTTGACCTCCTTGATTGAATCGACTTTGAATACTGCATCTTTCTTGAGATCTTTCTTGAGCATGGACTCTTTTTAGCTGGGACGTATTGTTCTGATATAGCTGTCATCATATGAAATTTTCAATTTGGACTTTTAAGAAGTTGTGCTTTGACGGGAGATTTGACGGTGGCGAATTTCAGTGAGGAATATAGGTCGGGCTCTTATTCGTCAGATGAATATTACCTTTAGATAGGAATTGAAGGTTCTTCAGTTGAAAAGTGTTGATGTGTTCGTAGATTCAGATTATTTAAAAACTAGTTGGAATCCGCGATTGAGGGAAAATTTTCCGCCAAAGTTAGGACCAGAGCCACATCTTTACTATCCCAAGATGAGATTTCCTTCTCTGTGGATTTCTAGCCCCTATGTGCTCGCTGTCGTGACTACTAGGGAATATCTTCGCAAACTAGCTTTAAAACCGTGATTTGGGTGATTTAGTTGTTGTGACATTTATTCGCTATGTTGCCTGGATATCGAGCGATGTTATGCTGATTTAGGCTTGCAAACCTCCGGCGTGGCCAGGCAATCTTGTGTGCTCTAATAGGAGTTTATTATGTGCTTAAAATGCAGTAGTTTCCCTGGTGGGTTCGCCCAAGTTGCTAATTGATATTTAGATGAGTCACCTAGGTATTTCGTCTTTGTTGTTGCATAGGTGTGTCGATGTGGCTTGTTGAGATGGCGGGTAATCACCGGCCTATACGTATTTTTACCGTGAGATCATTCCCGAATAGCAATTACATCCTAAGTTACGTAATTTTGTAAACAGTGGTGGATGCCTTTATCTTTATGATATTTTCCTCATTTGGAGGTTTTTTGTGTGCTAGAACTGTGATCTCGAAAACTATTGATAAGAGAGATGAGAGAGAATATATGAAGCATTTGAAGGGGTCTTTATCAGCCCTGGCGCTATTGGCTGGCGCATCTATTCCGCTGGTAAATTCGACTCCAGTTGGAGCGTCGAATAGTTTTTCCTGCGCTACTTCGTCTTTGGCAACTCCAAATATTTCAGCGAAGCCCACGGTTAGTACCTGTACCACGGTGGCCCCCGATGGGTCAAAGGAGCTGATCCAGATACCTTCTAACTTCAATGGCAATTTGATTTTGTATAGTCATGGTTATGTCTTTTCTGGAAATCCGCTCACCGCTGTCGACGCTTTCTCGGCGGGAACTGCTTCAATTTTATTAGCAGAGGGAGATGCCCTGGCGGGTTCGAGCTATGCGAAGAATGGATGGGGAGCAGTTCAAGCTGCACTTGTGGATCAAATTACGACTCTCAATGACGCTAAGAGCTTGATTGCTACTAATGACCCTGCGGTTTTGGGCCAGACTTTGTCGTCCAATGCGGTTAGCGCTACATATGCGACTGGCGTTTCCTTGGGTGGAATGATTACAGCTGCGCTAGTGCAGCAAAACCCGACCACCTTTACTGGGGCTATGCCGGCTTGTGGAGTCGTTGGTGGTGGCGTGACCGCTTGGAATCGAGCCCTCTATTCCGAGGTTGCCTTTAAGACGCTATTTGATCCAACAGGGTCTCTATTGACGACTGGTATCTCACCAGGAGCAGCAACGAGCAACTATGCAAGCGCCGATGCTATCTTGGCTGGAGCCCTTTCAAAGGCGAGTTCCTCGGCAGCTACCGCGGCGCGCTTAGCATTGGTAGCTGCCCTTGGTAGCGTGCCGACTTGGTTTTCCCAAGCTCCTTCTGGCACGCCTACTTCTACTGAAATTCCATTTCAATCGAGTGCCACTGCACCTAACTTATCCACCCCATCGGGACTACAGTCTGCTCTTTTAGGCCAAGCTGACTGGATGTTTTATGTAGATTTTCCTTTTGCTTTTGGTCCGGGGAGATCTGACCTTGAGTCTGTAGCTGGCGGTAATCCATCTTGGACTAACGGCGTCAATTACGCTCAAGTGCTCGCTAATTCGCCAGACTATGCTGAAGTCCAGGCACTTTATGCGGCTGCTGGAATTTCATTGAGCTCTGATTTGGCTTCAATTCAAGGTACAACTCCGATTTCGGCAAACCCATCATCGTTGCACTATCTGCAAAGTTATTTCTCATTCAATGGGAATATACAAATCCCGGTACTTACGATGCATACAACCAATGATGGATTGGTGCCACCTGAGAATGAGACTTCCTATGCTAATGCAGTGGCGGCGAGCGGTAATTCAAACTTATTGAATCAAGTTTACGTAAATGATCCGGGCCACTGTGCCTTTAGCGCCGCCGAATATGCCAGTGGACTTCATGGCCTAATGTCGCGAGTAGCCACTGGTTCTTGGAGCGGCGCAACACCGGCGGCACTTAATGCATATGCCGCCAAGTGCTATAGCGACCCTAGTTACAATGCAACTGCTGACTCTAGTCCGCGGACTTTCCCAAGCAACGTTTATCCGGCACCCCCAGCTTTTGATACTTCTGGATTTACCCCAGGTGTTCCACTTGGGCAAAGCCAATCGGGATATCTTCTTGCGGCAAAGGACGGAGGGGTCTTTGCCTTCAATGGATCATTCAGAGGATCGATGGCTAGCGTTAAACTCAATGCGCCAGTAGTGGGAATAGCTCGTACACCCGATGGTCAAGGCTATTGGTTAGTCGCAAGCGATGGTGGAGTCTTTAGCTTTGGAGATGCTAAGTTCCAAGGATCTCTTGGTGGAACTCACCTGAATGCACCTATTGTTGGAATAGCATCGACTCCCGATGGGAAAGGCTATTGGTTAGTCGCAAGCGATGGTGGAGTCTTTAGCTTTGGAGATGCTAAGTTCCAAGGATCTCTTGGTGGAACTCACCTGAATGCACCTATTGTTGGAATAGCATCGACTCCCGATGGGAAAGGCTATTGGTTAGTCGCAAGCGATGGTGGAGTCTTTAGCTTTGGAGATGCTAAGTTCCAAGGATCTCTTGGTGGAACTCACCTGAATGCACCTATTGTTGGAATTGCATCCAGTGGATCCGGTCAAGGCTATTGGTTAGTCGCAAGCGATGGTGGAGTCTTTAGCTTTGGAGATGCTAAGTTCCAAGGATCTCTTGGTGGAACTCACCTGAATGCACCAATAGTGGGAATCAAGTATTACGCCCCGTTGAACGGCTACAGCCTTGTCGGGGCTGATGGTGGAGTCTTCAACTTCAACTCAAGCTATGACGGTGGAGTTGCCTCAATTCACTTAAATGCGCCAATTGCGGCAATTGCATAGTAATGACAAAAGCCTATATTTGAGGATCCATCTTTAGATAGGATTTTATCCTTCACACAGGGGTGCTCAATGGATTAGCTGCCCCATGTTACAGGGGAAATATGGCCCGTGGGTCGAAGGTGGTGAACGATTAATCGTTCACCACCAAATTTATCTCTTCATCTTCAACTAAAATGACACTCACTATCGCGATGCATCTAGGGCGGGACGACCAATTGAATAAATCCCTAGGAAATCGCGATTAGCGGAACTGAGCAAGCTCTTTTTTCAAGGAGTGCATGGGATCGTTAATCCAAAGCTCTTAAGCAATTTGGCCATTGTGCTTGTGACGCTTTATAAAAGTAACAAAATTCTCCAAAGGGCAACGAGCAAGCGCCTGGAGTGTTTGTAGCCCTTTAAAATTATAAGCAATTTGCCATAAAAGGTCTATTTTGTGGACCGCATCTATCTTGTTTCTCATGGCCGTTGACAGACGTTGATAGGGCTTGGGAAGTTCGCTGCTAACAGCCCCTAGGATTTTAGCTGGACAATGGTCCTTGGATCTTGAGAATTTTCGGGGAATTGACAAAAGACAAGAACAAGATCGCTCCTCGACAGTTCGGTATTTGTATAAGTTCTTTCTCTTGTGGGACAACCGCCCTAATATTCCAGCGGTAAAGGAGGTAGATGAGAGCTTAGGGGTGAAATCTAAAGGCGAGCTATCTAACTTTGAGGTCGTTATCTTTTTGGATCGATGGAGTCTTTATGTCTTTGCGATAGCAAATAGTCAGCTTCTTTTCATTGTAAATGGCAATTTGAACCCGCATGAAGGAAGATATGACTGGTGTTGAACCTAGCGCCTTGATCAAAAATGCTCTCATTTAACCATCAGGTTGAGTCTTTAAATAGATAAGATTCGACTGATTGGCACATAGAGACGTTGACCGCTATTGGCCAGAGCCAAAGCTCAAGATGGTGGCGCACTCTTCCTGAGCCGAATGAGACAGAACGCCCTATTAGAGGGTTGGTAGGCCTGCATCTCTAACGATGGAGTCATTTATATTTTTGTAAATTATGTGATTATATTTGAGGCAATGACTTCTCGAGATTAGATTGATCTGTATAACTTTTGCGCCGCCAAGTATCGAGTGGATCGGATGTTTTCGATTGTGCAACCTGACTGTTTAACTACTTCTGTTGAGGTTAAGTTGTGATTTTGTAAATATGCTCTAGTCGTATGAGGCACCGTTAAGGCGTTGGGTTGGCATATGTTCGATGATATTAAGGTTGCCTAAAAATTGATTTCGAGAAAAGTTTCTGGTTTTACTCGATTCCTAGCCGGACCGTTAGCGACAATTGTTGGTAGAGCTTCGAGGGCTAGTGGTCGGGGCTCAGGGGAAGCAGTAGCTGGTTTGATATTAAATCGGCTTGATCCAGGTGGTATCGAACGCATCTCGAGGGACAAGTCGATTGTTTTGGTGAGTGCAACTAACGGCAAAACGACTACTACAGCCATGTGTGTTTCGGTGTTATCGAAAGTTGCGCCGGTCTTCACTAATGCGTCTGGAAATAACATGACTCCTGGCGTAGCCTTGGCTTTGGAGAATTCGAATAAATCGAAGATCGGAGTTCTTGAAGTTGACGAAGCGCATTTAGGTGAAGTCGCACGACGTACTGGCGCGCAGTGGCTAGTACTCATGAATCTCTCACGGGATCAGTTGGACCGCATTAGTGAAGTCAAATCCTTGGCGCTTCGTTGGAAGAAATTGATCGACCAAAATCCCGAAATTTCCGTGATTGCTAATGTAAGTGATCCCCACATACATTTTGCGACAATGAATTGCAACAAAGTAGTTCGTGTTGCGCTTGGTAATCAGTGGAAACTGGATTCGACAGTATGCCCTGTCTGTGATTCGGCGCTTGAGTTTGGCAAAAATGAGTTTTATCGTTGTATTGATTGTGACTTTCGAATGCCTACTGCCAAATATAGCTTCGAAAGCGAGGTGCTCTATAGGGATAAGTCGGCGATCGGAACAGTCCATGTCGGACTTCCTGGTCATTTCAATGCGTGCAATGGGGCATTGGCAGCTATCTTGGGAATTGAGTGGGGCCTATCCCCAGAGGATGCACTCCTGAGCGTTTCCAAGGTTCGAACCGTAGCGGGACGCTATGACACGATCGAACATAAGGGTCTTTCGCTGACAACTTTGATGGCTAAAAATCCAGCCGGTTGGCAAGCGTTGATAGATATGTTAGCTAGTGATGAGCGAGACATCGTAATTGGTATCAACGCCAGAGTGGCAGACGGTAGAGATACTTCATGGCTTTACGATGTAGACTTCGGGCGTTTTTCAAACCGTCGGGTTATATGTTTTGGCGATCGACGATGGGATATTGGCCTTCGTCTTAGCTATGCCAATGTAGATCATGAGGTTGTTGAATCTTTCGAACGGGCTCTGAGCCACGTCGTTGGCTCTGAGGCTGTCGTCGTTGGAAACTACACCGCGTTCCAGGATGCGAGATCGACCCTTAGGGTATCGAGTCGCCCAAATATCAACGGAGGTGTCTAAGGATGGCTACGTCCAAGTTTAAAGTGGTGTTGGTCTATCCAGATCTTTTGGGCACATATGGCGATTCGGGCAATGCTGAGATATTAGTGAGGCGGGCAACTCTTCGAGGAGTTGATGCTGAGCTGAGGGTGGTCCACTCTCAGGAACGCTTAGATGATTCAGGTGATGTTTATGTTCTAGGCGGAGGGGAGGATGGACCCCAACAGGCGGCAGTCGATGCTCTGCGGAGAGATGGAGTCTTGAAAGAGGTTCATCAGCAGGGTCGTCAAATATTAGCCATTTGTGCCGGATTTCAGATAATTGGGGAGTCCTTTGCAACCTCGGACGTGGATAACGTCCCAGGGTTGGGCCTGATACCGGTCGTTACGCGGCGCGGTCGCCAACGGCGTTGTGTCGGCGAGCTCCTCTGTGAGGCGTCGTCGGAGCTTGGAATTGCGTTGTTAAGTGGATATGAAAACCATGGGGGTCAGACGGAGATATTGGATGGTAATCCGTTAGGGCGTGTGATCCGCGGGGTTGGAAATAGATACGAAGACACCCAGGACGGTTATTTGTCGGATAACGTTATAGCAAGTTATGCCCATGGGCCCCTTCTTGCTAGGAATCCTGCGCTAGCCGATCGACTTTTGGAGAGGGTTCACGGACTCGAACTAGAGTCGCTTCGAAGGCGCGATATAGGTATCGAAGCTGAGAATTTGAGGCGTGAGCGAATCAAAGAGGTTCAAGGCAATAAGGGGTCCGTTCGCACCCTTATGAGACGGTTAACGCAACCTAACTCTAGGACTGTTTGATAACTCTAGCCTTCAGAGTCCTTGTCGGAAAATCTAATTCAGTCAAAGATAGGGCAAAGATAGAGGAGTCATGGAAACGGTATACCCAGGAAAATAAAAGGAACGAGTGCTGAGGAAGTTCTTATGTTTAGCTGATGACGGGGATAGACAAAGGTGCAGTTATCGAGCTTTCTAATGTTGAAGGAATTCCACTCAATGCGCGCTACACCCAGAACACGTCACTGAAGCGAACCGGTGCCATTGGCAAGTTCTCCGCATGTGCGAACCCGTCGATTACGCTCTCGTTCAAGGCAAAGTACGAGAGATGTTGTGAGAGTCCAATCCCTGACCAAACTCGAACTTGACACCTACCTCGGGCACTTGGGATTCTGGCGTAGGATCGCGATGGTTGGAAAGGGCGGCCTGTCGCAATGCCAATGACCGCTTTAGCATCGCCGCCAAGGAGTACCGTGCGAACTTAGCGATTGAACGGGCAAAGGTGACCCTCTTAGAACGCGAGCTTGCTCGTAAGTAGCAGGCGCAAGCTCAAACCTATACATTGTTGGAGTCGCTAAGTAATTGTTGGAGTCGCTAAGGAAGAACCTAGGCGTTAGGGGGGATAGGGAAGATTGATCCCTCTTTCAGGGAGCCAACAAGCCCTAATCCTCATCGCGATGCTAATAGCGCTGGCGTTAGCCTCTCTTTTGACTATTCCACAACTTGCGATCACTAAATCCGGAATCTCGCGAGCATTCGTGATTGATGGTTCGGAAACCGAGACTTATCTAAGAAAGTCAGCTGGTCGAAAGGTTTGATATTCACCTACTCCAAAAGACTGGTAAAGAGTTTCCGGAATGGATGGAAACGTATTACTAGAATAGGTGGAAATGAATTACTGGAATATCCATCCCATCAATCTTTGGGTGATGGCAATGAATACAACCGGTACGACTGACCACGCAGACAGAACAGATTGAGCGTGGATCACTCCAACACCACTGAAGTAGGCGGCGTCGCGAATACCAGTAAGTGCCACACTCATAAGCAAGAGGCCGCGCAACGCTCCGAGCCAACGAGGATGCCACGGAGCCGGGAGCAGACCCCCGCTCGCGCTAGCGAGTGCACCAGGACCACAGTGGCCATGGTTGCGCGAAAGGTGTTGAAGATACCGAGGAACATCGCTGTTCCGCACCTACAACAAGCGACAGGAGAAAGAGGAAGACGATAGTGGCGTGGCCGTTGATGGTTTGAGTACTGAAGCGAGCAATCAACGTTGATAATGCGGCGAGTAGCGATGCAAGCAGGGACGCCGGGGCCCAGCGACCAGTCGGTGAGAGGCTCCGACCCGTAGTCACCGACGCGATCCCGAACAGGTAGCTGGCAATTACAACGCCAAAGACTGGATAGAAGAGGGGTAGCCCCGACGTGTCATTGGGCAGTAGGGGCAACTTGTCGACGGTGTGCAATGGAGCGCTCTGCGAGATCATCGAGTGTAAGAGTTCGTTTCGAGGCCAGATGTCACTGACAGCCCGTTGGCGCCGGCAACGTAGAGAGTTGGATTGCTGCTTAGAGTGAGGACGCCGAATATCCGTCCCTCGCGTAGCGACTCGAGGCCTATTTCGCTCGAGCGAGCCCGGACAAGGTCGAGAGCCCCCGGTTTGCTTTGATTGACATTGATGAACTAGCGCCGGAACGGATGCCGGACTGCCAACCACGTCGACGCGGCCATCGCGCGGGCGTGGTGAGTGATAACCAATCAGCAATACCGCGACGAACACGACGCCGACTGTCAGGGCTTCAGCTACAGGCAAGAAGAAGCCTCGCTCTTGTGATGCGCTGGGCCAATCACGCAAAGTTGTACCCTCTTGAATCTCGGGCCACCGGAACCCTCACACCGCAGATACGACGAGGGTTCCGGTGGCGATGTTAGCGGAGGTCGCCCTGGGCGAAGGCGTGATAGACACCCTCTTCACCGGACGCGGCGTAAAGCTCCCCAGAGGCAGGGTTCTAGTAGTTCCTGAGATTATGGAGGTGATCATGGGTATCACCGTCATCAACTCGATTTCCGTGGCTAGTAAGAGGTCACGGCTGTTCTGGGCACCGATTTTGGTGCAAGCAGCCGAGGTGTCCATCAGTGCTACGACGTTGAAGCCCTCTTCTTTCGCCGATAGGGCTGGGGGACCAAGCAGACATCGGTCGTCAAACCACCTATCAGCAAGTTCGTCTTGCCAGTGGCTCTCACTGCCTCGGCGAAAGCCGGGTCCTCCCAAGCATTGATGACTCCCTCTCGCTTGATGCGCGCGACGAACTCTTCGGGAAGGAACTTTTCGAACTCGGGCAATAGCGGTCCTTGTGCTTCGGTTTCGAGGCTGCTCGTGAGGACAAGAGGTATACCAGCCGCCTCAGCGAAGCGCGCGATGACCGTAACTCACATCTTGAGCTGTGCTGCCAGCAACAAACTGCTCCTTCTCTTCGACCACGAGTTCGCCCGCCCAGCTGATCGTGCCGACGTGGTGGTCGATGAGGACCAGTGCTGTGTTCTCGAAGTCTTCTGACCACCAGATGCGTTCGATGGATCTCGCCAGCGGTCTTGGCTGGTAGCGCAGTCGTACCTCTCAGCAGCTTAGCCGGATGGCGTGCGTGGCGTCGTTGTTCGCAAGGATATGTAGCACCGATCGGCGTGGATCGATTAAGGTGCTCACTGAAGAGGGTCTGAAGCGAATCACTATGGCGGAGCCTATCCACGCCGTAGCAGTCTGTCATTGCTTTGCGAATGTGTTGAGTGGCCAACAGTTGATCGCGCTCTCGGAAATTAGCCAAACGATTTTGGCGCATCTCGAAGTTGAACAGCTAACTAATGTCTACAGAGGAGATTGGCTGCTTATAGGTCGGTGAGCGAATATATACCAACCAGAGAATCTACCCAACCAGAGAATCTCTCGCCTAGGCGCTTTTTGTACCTAGCCTAAGTTGTAACGCTAAAATTAGAACCTAGCTTTTACTTTTTTGCTTTTAATGATTGTTGAGGGCTCGGTTTTGGAATTGTATCCAACTTTGGGTATCTTGGGAATATAGAAAGCAAAAAAACACCCAGATATATAGAGATTGCATCCAGCCTCCGTACGCAAATTGTGTCCGGACAGGTGAGTCGTGGCTCGGTCTTACCGAGCGAGGCGGCCCTTTCACGAACTCATAGGGCTAGTCGGATTACTGTAAGAAAAGCTCTCGATGTCTTGAGAAGCGAGGGCCTTGTTGACTCAAGACAGGGTTTTGGTTGGATCGCGAATTCAGACCCGGTACGTCAGAGCTTAGGGCGCTTCACTACCATTGAAGCCCAGATGTCTGAACGAGGTGTTAAACCGGGCAGGAAGATTATCTCCGCACGGGTTGAGATCGCCGAGGGCCGGCTGAAGGAGATTCTCGGCGAGGGCGAGTTGCTTGTCATAACGAGAATCAACCTCGCCGATGGTAATCCGTTTGCTAGGGTTACAGTTTGGGTTCCGGCGCAAATTGGTGCTCAGTTTTCGATACCTGAACTGGAGGAGGCGAGTTTGTATGATCTTTTGGGGGAGCGGGGTAATCTAGCTAAGCGTCTGAGTCGGGCGGTGCAGACAATTGTGGCCATTGCAATCGACCATGACGATGCCAAGTTGCTTGGAGTACCGCGTGACTCGCCGGCGCTTTGGTGTGAGAGGATTACCTATGATGAAGACGGTGGGGCCAAACTTTATTCAGTCTCCGTCTTTCCTGGTCATAAAACGGAATTTGTTACCGAGTTGGTTAGTGAGCCAGATTCTATAGCTCCTTCGGGTCTGCGTCTAGTGCAATCATAGCCGCTCTTTCGGCGCCGATTTTTCAATTTTTAACCAATTAGTACTGCCTTAGGCTATCTCAGTCCCTCGTTTTATTAGGCGTTAGGTCCAAGTATAAGTCTCCTCGTATCTAGAGTTTGGATCAACCAGGGGTTAGTCCTTGGAGCGATTGGTAGTTAGGTTATAAGTGGATGGGATAACCACCGCTAGACAGCCAAAGAGCGACGGGTAGATGATTTTATCCTTAAAACTGACCTTATAAATAACGAGCTGGCATCGTGTAATTTGGCCTTACCTAAACCGAGAGAAAGCCGTTCCCTGGGAGTACATTGGATAATAAATATGTCGACGTCGACCTTAAGGCTCGGCTCGTCTTTCTCTAGCAGGCTTTTAAATCAGAGTGGCTTGTCGATAAATGGTAATCTTGGCCAACGACTTTTCTTTGAATCTTCAAAGGTGTCGCTAAACCTGGGACGATTCCACTCTGCTATCCAGGAATTATCGCCATTGTCGGCCAAGTCCGGCGTGGAACTTGCTCCGCTTCTTAGCGCAGCGTCCCAGTAGTCGCTGTAGACTTCATCTCCAAGACGGTTGACCGCACTTTGTAACTCTTTGGTTAAATCACGGGGATTTGAACCGCTAGGACTTATTGGCCTGCCAAAGTTTACAACTGTAGAACCGGGGCTAAAGCCTTTTTTATTTTTACCTAGGACCTCATAGGTGCCACCTATGAAGACGGGTACGATGGTCGAGCCTGTCTTTAGGGCTAGCTGCGCGACGCCCCCTTTGAACTCCCTTGCGAAACCGTCAGGGGTTCTGCCGCCTTCAGGAAAGAGAATTAGGTTCCAGTCATCGCGCAGGATCTCTAAGGCTAAATCGGTTGATCTTCTCGATACCCTTGTTCTCTCGATAGGAATTGCTCCTAAGAGGAATGACCAGATGACTGCCTTGTATTTGCGGTCAAAGAAGTAGTCTGCTCCGGCTCCAACAGCCGTCTTGTGGCGAAAGTCATCTGGAAGCACCGAGAGTAGAAGCGGAGTATCTAAGTGAGAGGCATGGTTAGCGGCAAAGATAACAGGTACGTCGATACCCTTTAGGCGATCGGTACCGAGCACTTTTGGGGAAGCAACTATATTTATCGCGGGTTTAGTGACATAGTCAGTTATCAGTGATCGTACAAGACGTACTGAGTACCTTCTAGCCCATTCTGTATCGTAGTTTGCACCGAGTTTTGACTTGGGAATTGTTCTTTCTACATTGGCTGGCCAAGTGGGCCGACCAAGTGGGAAGGGCATAGTTATCTTGCCCAGTAGTCCACGCATTTTTGCCATTGCTCGTCCTTGGTATTAGATCTTTTCGAATTCTAGATTATTCAACTTGAGCCATCAACAGAGGAGGTGAGTGCAAGTGTGTAATCGACGGAGAAGTACCAACATAAGCCGAGGCCATTGCTAATGCGTCATTAAGGGTACTTGCTGCCATGAAACCCAGTCGCTTTGCAACCTTAGGGTCGCCACCAAGAATAATCACTGCTCCGAGGTGGTCAAGTGCGTGGGCTCCCCAGTACCACATATAGAACGGATGAACTCCATGGTATGCGTTACCTGTTCTATAGAGATGGATATACCAGGGGTCCTCAGCGTAACTCTTTTCGTACTTTGCCTCGATCTCAATTGGATCTGTGGTTTCACTTAGGACGTTTTCGTAAAAGTCAATGTAGGAAGGGTGAAAGACCGGGTCAAATTCGTTGCGCGTGGGGTGGCTCATTATCAACACACCTCCCTTTCGCACGAGAGGCTTGTTTTTGTACATATTAAAGAAATACCCAAGTCCCAAACAATAGACCAGAATTGGGTTCATGATCGAATTGACATTGTATGGACCAATGAATGGCAAACCCATAGTCAATATGTCGGATTGTCCAGAGACATGAACCAGTTGTTGCTTGTAGACCCGCTCAAGCGTCTTTTCATGGACGGCGTCTACCTCACCTGCGTTCACGCCAGTAAGGCCATAGGGAGATCTTATGGAGTGAAAGATATTACGAGCCATCCATGGGGGAGTGGCCTCTAGAGCTTTAGATGTGGTGATGAATTTCGCGCGGTCTTTTAGGTTCCACTCCCATTCGCGCTTTTGGAGGAATTCGAATTGCTTTGGAAAGGTGTCGTTATTTAGAGTGGTTTCGATCTGGAAGATCTTGATGCCTGCCTCTTTTATGACTGCTCCCATCCTCCAGTTGGACGAGTGCAACTGCGAATTGTGACGATCCATAAATGACTTAGAGTGGACCATTGTCTTTACGTTATGGTGATGTCTTAGGCTCCGATAGCTAGATAGACCAGTAGCTACGCTCTTGTGGCCGCCATCCATGGAGACTAAATTGACATTTACATAGACTATCAGGTCGCTTTCAGCGGCGCGCTTGGAGATTTCGACCTCTTCGCCCTGTGGCGTGAGGCCTATAAAGCTAAGCCCCTTGGGATCTTCGGCGTCGTGCTGCAAAAGGAGACCGCGTGGGTAAAACGAGTCATAAACTCGATCTCCGACCGCATGGCGAAGTTCGGATTCGGTCATTCGGCGATGGAGAGCTAAAGCAGCTATCAGCACCACGTCCTCGACGCCTGCTCTAGCCGCACGCTCTAATACTGCTTCAATTATTAGGGAGCGAATGTCGGGTGAGACCATTTGAGGAAGAGGAAGCGACACGTCGTCAAAGGCGATTGTCAAGCGCATCCCTGAGGTCAGAAGGGTATCCAACGGATCGCTATCGCCAACTGGGTTGTCCAGAGCATCTTCGATGGCCCCGAGAGGGTCAGATAAAGATGGTAGCGATTCAGGTGCATAGATGACAGATGAACCTTCGGGAAGTTTTTCAATTCGATAGCCTTCGCCGTGCCAAAAGAGAGTTCCCGGATACGACTTGTCTACATTTAGGATAAATCCAGGTCTAGGACTCAATTAGGATGCCTTTCGAGGTGTGTGTGAAACTTTGGATGCAGGGTCAAATGCGATCTTGGTCGCTCCTCTGCGCCCTGAATTTCTAGCGTGATTAATTGCTTCTTCGAAATCTTCGAGGGGATAAATTGTCGATACAAATCGCTCCAAGCCAAGCGAGTTGGCTCTTTGAATAGCGAGTTCAAATGTTCGTATCGTCTTATCTTCGTAGATTTCGCTACCATATGCGTAGGTGCCCACGATAGAGATTTGTTTGTGCCAAAGCGGAGTTAAATCTATTCGCATCGGAGAAGGAAGACCGGAGAGAATTACAGTGCCACCAGGTCTAGTTATTTCGAGTGCATGGCTTAAGGTTTCATTTGTGCCAACACAATCAAATGTGGTATCGAAGCCGCCCATTACCCTATTGGCAACCATGATACCCTTTGACTTTCGCCTTGCAGTTCGACGTAGTTCGTCGTTGGAACGTAAAATCGAGGCACCGAACGAACTAGCTAGTTCGGCTTGGTTTGAGTAGCGGGCTAAGGCACTTACCTTGGCCTCAGGCGCCAAGGTGAAGAGGGCTGCGAGCGTCATCTGACCGACGGTTCCAGCGCCAATAACTGCTACCTCAGAATCGGCCTTGGGCTTAGCTCGCAGAACTCCATGCATGGCACATGCAAGTGGTTCGATCATGAGGGCTGCTTCATTTGAGATCGACTCTGGCAAGTCATGGATTTGGCTCGGGTGGGCGATAAAGTTCTCAGACCATCCTCCGCCAGTTGAATGGCAGTAGCCAGTTTGAATTCCACTATTTAGTGATCCGGAGATGGTGTTTATGCATTTGTCGGTAGCGCCAACGCTGCAGTAGTCACAGAGGGGCGAGATTTCTCGTACGATGCAACTTAATCCCGGTTCAATTACCACTCGCCTTTTAGTCCCATCGTCATTGGGGCAAGCGCAACAATTTCATGGCCGGGGACAAAAGGAAAGCTGGTGAAATCTTCGAAGTATCGAGAAGAAGATGAGTCCAGCATGGATATGTCAGAGCCACAGATTCCGCTCAAAAGTACCTTGCATTGTTGATAAGGAAGGTTTCTATTTGGTAGTTCGAAGTTAGTTGTGAAGTCTAAGGGAGAGACCGACGCATTGAAACGCGAACTAACCACGCTAAGAGTCCGCGTCGCCGCGTACCTCGTTGGAGATCTTGAGAATACTAAAGCTTTCATCGTGCTTTACCAATCGGGAGGAGTAGTTTTGAATGTCCTGGTTGCCGTTCCCAATTTTCTATCGTCCAACCCCGTCTTTTTGCCATCGCTAGTAGGCGCGGTTCTGGATTTACAGCCACCGGGAAGCCAACAGCCTCCAGCATTGGAAGATCGGATGACGAGTCCGCATATGCAACGCATTTGGAGAGGGATACCTCGTATTTATCGGCAAAGTCTCCGAGCAGAATGGCTCGCGCTTCCCCGGTAGGTGGGTTTGATCTAAGTTTCCGGTAAGGCGTCCACGGCTATCGGTCGTCATGGTACATGCGACGATGTCGTCAAAGAGTGGCGCTAATGGTGCTATGACAAAGTCGAGTGCTCCAGTTATCAGTATCGTCTTGTGACCCAATCTGCGGTGATGGCGAATCCGTTCGATAGCCCGAGGAAATGCTTTCTTTAGGAGGTAGGAGTTGAAGAGTTCGTTGGCGTCTTCACTGAGATGAGCCGCTTCTGCCTTTGAATAGCGTCGATAGAAGTTGCGCAGAAAGTCACCTCTATCACTTCGATCAGAGGCTATCAGCGACGGTCCTTCAGCCATTAGCGCGAGCGAAAAAAGTGCTTTCTTACCAAGAGGGAGATCTTTTGTTGCAAACCAGGCATATGCATCGACGACATTGGATGCTATAACTGTGTTCTCTAGGTCAAAAGCTGCCACTTTGAATTCATCGTTCAATATGGATGAGGTGGTACGATCCACTCGAGCGCTAGTGGACTTGCGATCTGGGGTCGTCTTTACTCTTGCGTGTTTGACTACTGAAGGTAGATGAATCTCTGTTACAAAAGAGTCCCAATTGATCAGTCGCGGATCGAATGCAAAATCTAATTGATCTGAGGCGCTTTGCTTATTCCAAAGCGCAAGGAGGTTCTTTACGTCAAAGATAGCTTCGGTCTCCGCGTAGGAGCCATAGAGCTTGACGTATGAAAGGGCTCTATTTATAGCCTCCTTCTTCTCCTCTAAGTCTGTTACGAGTTCGGCTCGTTCCCCTCTGAGGGGAGATGTGAAATTATCGAATCAGCGAATTCTAAATTGGTAGCTAACCTTGCGAGTTGTTTTTGGACCCGACCTCGGCCGGGGAAGTTCCACTCTGGTACCAGGATAGGTTGTCCCTGTGAATCATAAAGTGGGTGTTCTAGGAACCACTCTCGCACTAGGTCGACAAGGACCTTATAGCGTAGAGGATTAGCAGAGCCCGAGGCAACCTGATAGACAGGAATATTTGTCGAAGG
>NZ_CAJHCI020000007.1:617500-887014 GCF_904848545.2 Acidithrix sp. C25 | reverse complement strand
GGGCACCTGCCGCATGAAGTGAGGCAACCTGCGTTCCAAGGCCATTAGCAAGAGTAGTTGGGTCATACGGTTGAGCCGAGACGATCTGTCCTGAGGTCAATATCTGCTTGAGGCCGATCAATCCACCGCCACCGAAATCATCATTTTGATAGAGGACACCGATCTTCATTCCGGGATACTTGCTCTTGATATAGGTTCCTAAGATCTTGCCTTCAATTATGTAATCAGGCTCAAATCCATAGGTATAAGGGTGGATCTTAGGCTGATTCCAACAATCACAACCCGAAGAAACAAAGATATCCGGAATCTTATTGGTATTCAAAAAGTTGACGACTGCTTGGTGAGTTGGCGTACCCAAACCGCCCAAAATACCAAACACATTATCCTGTAAGACAAGCTTTTGTACCACCTGAACAGTCTGAGCCGGATTATACGCATCATCTTCGTACTTTAGGGTAATACTTCGCCCGTATACCCCACCATGGGCGTTGAGATAGTCAAAAAATGCCTGTATTGCTGGCGCTATCTCGGAATAACCCGGTGCTGCTGGTCCAGTCAATGGCTGGTGCGATCCAAACAAAATGCTTGTAGCAGTAATCCCAGGAGCAGATGCAGTGTTTTTTGTTGCCCCTGGAGTCGAACTCGACCCAGAAGATCCGGACGAAGTTGTCGAACTACCACAGGCTGCTGCTAGCAAACTTAATGAAGCAGCCGCTGCCAAGATACGAAAGCGTTTCGTCAACGATGAACGCTTATTCCCCATTTATTTCCCCCTAATTATCAACGACGAATACTGACCATTCATGGCTTCGGGCACCCCGCCCGAACCAAAATCAATAGTTGTCTGATGTGATTCACTAAGACTAGACAATCCGCGGACGAAATGTTGGTCAATTCACAGTTTTAGGAGATAAAAATAGAGATCGATAAGAAAATTATTCGAATAAGATGGCCGATCCCGTATCAGATAAAAACCTTAAAAATTAAAAGCCGACCTCAAGGCACAAAAACTCCGACTTGGGATGATCTATAGTCAAATAATAAAGATATCCATCTGATCGCCGCCATCGAATTATGGAGCTTCAAAGCGTAATCATGGGATAAAAATGATGAAAGTCAGCCAGAAGGCTCAATAGTCTCACTTAGATAATTTGCCTTGTCGTCTCAACACAAGCTTTGAAAATCCACTTCTCAAAAGACCCTGTATCCCCATTGGAGCCAACAAGATAATCACGATCAAAAGTACTCCATATAAGCCCAAGGATAGATTCGCCGCGATTCCCTGGTTCAGGTTCAATTTCTCTGTAGCCGTGGTGGCCCACTGTGGTACGTAGACCATTATGAATGCGCCCCAAATCGGACCTGCTATGGTTCCAGTTCCCCCGATTACCATTCCAGCCAAAAGAGATATTGAAAGGGTAAGGGTAAATGCGCCCGGAGAGACATTCGACGAGACCAAAGCCAACAATGCGCCGCCCAAACCAGCAGCCCCAGCGGAGACAGCAAAGGCGAAGACTTGGGTCTTTTGAACTGAAATTCCCGAAATTCGACTTGCAATTTCGTCATCCCTCACAGCCCTCATATTGCGCCCCGTCTTGGAGCGTATGAGGTTTGCAAATATGATGATACCAATTACGATACAAATCATATCAATAACAGCTAGATATTGCTGAGCAGAAAAGGTTGCGCCCAAAAAGGCAGGTGGAGATGGTTGTGTAATTTGAAGCCCCTGATAACCACCAAAAAGAGATCGATATCGAGTCGCTATATCGGGTAATCCCAACGCCAAAGCGAGGGTAGTGCCTGCCAAATAGGGTCCCCTCAGTCGAGCAGCCACCAATCCCAACAAAGAACCAAAGATAAAGGTCACCAGCGTCGCCAAGATCAAAAGAACCGCTAATGGTAATTTGGTATGAAGTTGAAAAAGGGCAAAGGTCCAAGCTCCGATCGCCATTAAGGCTCCATGTCCAATGGAGATCTGACCATTCTGGCCAACCAAAAGAGACAGACCCAAAAGCGCCAATATATAGGGCCCCACCTCAGCAAGTTGATAGTTGCGATAGAGGCTTAAGTGACCGCTTATTACAAAAAACAAGGCAATTGCGACAATTCCTATTCCGCAATTACGAATAAGTGGCAATCTCCATAAGGGCAACTTGATCTTCTCTGACGCAGCTTGATCCAATTGCTTTGGTGGAATCTCTGAGACGAGATTCTCATTTGATTCACCTGAAATCGTTGACTCCTCCATTAGACCCTCCGTTCCGAAATTGAAGAAAAGAGTCCTTGTGGCCGGGCCATCAGTACTACCACCAGAATCAAAAATGCACCCGGATTCTCTAGGTCCGAACCCAGATAGCCGCCTATTAGCGAGAGTGATACTCCCATTATCAACCCTCCAACAAGAGCGCCTACCGGCGAATCAAGTCCACCTATGATTGCAGCTGTAAAGGCAAAAACTAAAACTGCATCCATATTGTTTGGAAATAGAAAGACACGCGGGGCTGCGAGCATTCCTGCAACGGCACCGCCAGCACCGGCCAACGCCCACCCTAACGTCAACATCCTTCCAACCCTAACCCCTAAGAGTCGTGCCACCTCGGGAGCAAAAGCCGAAGCCCGCATCATCATTCCAAGTTTGGTATAGCGAAACAAAAAGACTAAAGCACCAAGCAAGACCAAGACAACAACCAATATGAATATGTCAAAGGGTGAAATACCTAATCTTGATTTCCCAATTTTGATTCCTATCAAAGAAAAATGGGATGGAAAGTTTCTGAGAGTTGCCCCCCAGATGACGCCGGCCATCGCTTCAAGGGTGATAAGTACGCCAACTGCAACGATCACAGCATTAAGGGGCGATTTCGATTCAACCCTCCTCATCAAAAAGCGCTCAATCAGTGCCCCGGCTATAAAACCAAAGATTACCGCGATCAAAAATGCCAGATAGTAAGGCACACCCCGATCTATGAGGGAGACAGCCACATAGGTAGAGAACATAGCCAATGCGGCTTGTGAAAAATTAATCACTCTGGTGGACCGAAAGATCAAAACGATACATATCGCCACAACTGAATAGATCAAGCCATTGCTCAAACCAATCAGCACAAAGTTACCAAGGTTACTCAATCTTCCCCCAAATCAAATTCCATCGTCAAAAAGTCTCCCATTGGGCACCTAAAAACCTAAATAGTGATGACGCAAAGCGGCATCTTCCTTGATAGCAGAGGCCTTGTCTGATACGACCACCTCGCCCAAAGAGAGCACCACAGCTTCGTCAGCGACCGATAAGGCACTTCTCGCATTTTGCTCAACTAGTAAGACTGCAAGGCCCTGATCGTCACATAGCTTTCGAAGAAGTGACATTATCCCAGCAGTAACCAATGGAGCCAGCCCTAAGGATGGTTCATCCAAAAGAAGAGCTTTTGGCTCAGACATCAATGCTCGTCCTACGGCAAGCATCTGTCTCTCACCTCCAGAAAGGGTAAAGGCTGCCTTAGTGGATCGCGGAAGCAGTGGTGGAAATAGTTCATAGACCCAATTCAATTTGGATTTAATGTCAAAATCCTTCTTCCAAATTGCTCCCAAGCGAAGGTTTTCATCCACCGTCATCTCCTGAACAACGCCACGCCCTTCGGGAACGTGTGAGATTCCCATTCGAGCTATGTCTTCTGGGTTCTTGTTCTCGAAGTGCAATCCGTCTATGGAAGCACTTCCATCAATTGCCTTTACCAATCCAGATAGCGTACGAAGCAACGTCGTTTTACCAGCACCATTAGCTCCAAGGACCGCCGTGATCTTAGATCGATCGACCGACATGGTAACTCCGCGTAGCGCCCTCACCGGGCCATAACTCGCGGAAAGCCCTTCAACTATGAGCAACTTTTTCTCCCCCTGTAAAAAGTAAACTTCTAACCATTAATCGAAGGTGTCAAATAGTAACATCTTCCCCAAGGTAAGCTTGGGTTACTATTGGATTTACCCTAATTTCGCTGGGATTCCCGTTCGCTATCACCCGTCCGAAGTCCAAGACTGTGATTGTCGAACATACCCGCATGACCAAATCCATATGATGCTCGACTAGCAAAACACCCAAATTCTTGGAGAGACCTAGGATTAAATCACCGAGCTCGTCCATCTCAACGTTGGAAAGACCAGAAGCTGGTTCATCAAGAAGGATAAACTTCGGAGATAGAACTAGTGCTCGAGCTAGAGCAACCTTCTTTTGGATGGCATAGGGTAACGACGGAGGAAGGCGTTTAGCAAAAGAGGAAAGACCCAAATCTTCAATCACCGAAAGCGCCAAATCCTTGATTCGAGCCTCCTCGGTGACAGTCGTTCCTACTCCCAATAGGGAGCGAAATGGCCCCACTTTGGTCAGCGACGTCGCGCCAATCATCACATTTTCAAGCACTGTCATTCGAGAGAAGAGGCCAAGACCTTGCAAGGTCCGAGAGACTCCCATCTTTGAAAGCTGCTCTGGTCGTAGCGTCTTGACTTCATTCCCAAAGTAGGTCAACTTTCCCGATGACGGCTTTACGAATCCGCACAAGACATTAAAGAGTGTCGTTTTCCCCGCCCCGTTTGGGCCAATAACTCCATGAACCTCACCCAAATTAGCATTTAGCGAAACTCGATCCAAGGCAACCAGACCGCCAAATCGAACTGTAACCTCGTCCGCGATCAATCTCGAATTTTCCATAACAGAGTTTGACATCATCCAAGGTCGATATCTGCGAATTTGTAACATTTATCGCCCAATTCTTTCCGCCTAACCGAGCCATACCCCACCAATAAGCCGTTAGGGAAACGAATAACTCACTAATGACCATATATTTATTCTTCCAACAAACAATGGATTATTTTGTCGCTATAAATGACAGATCACCTCAAGGTAAAACAATAAGCTTTACTGGGGGTTCCGCAAGAGATTCTGCCCTGTGGGAATGAGAGCTATTTGACAAATAATGTCAAATGCTTTGAGAGCAGCCAGCAGGATTCCATACGAGCGGGGTCGGCAAATTCCAAAGCTCGCAAAGGCAAACTTTTAATAGTTAATTAAGCACGCCATATCACTCAATTTGGGATAGATCGCCTTAAATCGGGAAGATCATTTGATTCATCGAATCAACCAACTTCCTTTTGAAGCTTGATGGGAGACCCAAAAAGTCAACCCTTTAAAAGCTGCAACACAAAGAATAGGAACCGCCAAAGATGAATGTTAAGCACGCCACCACCAAAAACTCACCAGGTGGAGTTCTCGCAGCATCATATGCAGTCGCTGTATGGGGTTACGGCAACGTTCTAGCAAGAATGATTCCAATCTCCGGACCTCTGTTATCGGTCCTTAGAATGAGCCTTGGAGCCATAATTGCCATCGCAATGGCTTATTTAACCCGCCGAAAACTTACCGTTAGAATCCTAAAGCTGGGCCTCTGGGGAGGTGTGGCATTCGGCCTAAACAGCCTCTTTTTCTTCAGCGCGGTAAAGTACACCTCACCGACCACAGCAACAGTCATCGGCGCGCTGCAGCCTGCCCTCTTGATGACGGTATCTGGAAGACTCTTCGGAGAAAAAGTCACCACCAAAACGATATTCGGTTCCATTGTCGCCATAGCAGCCACAGCACTTGTCGTCTTTGGCGCCCCTAGGTCGGGACACGACTCACTCTTTGGAGACTTCCTTGCCCTATTGGCTCTAGTAACCTATGCACTTTACTTTATATTTTCCAAACAAGCCCGCCTCAAAATAGATACCATTGAATACCAAGCAGGCATGCAAATCTCCGCTGCGTTGGTAGTCCTTCCATTTGGCATCTTTCTGGGCGGTGCCAGCTCAATCACAATACACAGCCTATATTTGGTTGCAATTCTTACGATCATTCCAGGTAGTGGTCACTTCTTCATCAATTGGGCTCACAGCCATTTGGAGCTAACTCTGGCCTCTATTCTTACCCTTGGCACTCCGATTGTGACAATGATATTTGCTTGGATATTACTTGGAGATAAGGTAAATCTCAACCAAATCATCGGCACCACAATTGCGATAGGCGCATTAGTTTTTGTCGTCGTAGATGGAACTAACCAACAACCAAAAATAGATACATCTTTGAATTAATGGTCGCTATTACCACTGACAGATTTCGTAGTAATAAATTAGCCAGATAGGTAATCTTATCTGAAATATGAAAATCCTAATATGTCTAATATTTCAGGTGGAAACCATGCCTTAACCCTCAATTAAAAATCAATATCTCTTTCTTTGAAAGTTAAACCAACTAGCGCAGAGATCAGCAGCACAAAGATGAATGAAATGAAAGATCAATAAAATGAGGCGCTTTCAATGGAGTCAAAGATGACCGTCAAAGGCGCCATCACCTCGCCAATCACTATATCTTGTCCGCCGAAAGTACCAAACACGAATGAGGCACCGAAGGAAGGTCATAGACCAGATGGATGGTTACAAAGATAGAATAAAAACCTTTGAGAAGTTCGATGTCACCGCCAACCAAAGAGTCGACCTTTTAGCTATTTCGATAGCTCTGAGATAGCTATTAGAGTACTAAAGACCAACACATAAAAGCGATATAGCGCATTTTGGACAATCAAGTCCAGATATTCATACCTACAGTCACCGCTTTCATCGTCTTATAGGTTAGCTATATCTTTTACCAAGTGCCTAGTTCCATCTTCGGTACCGATCAAGTTGATCCTCGATCCATCGTGGCGACCAAAGCACCGAAGTCACTTTATAAAAGCTGAGAATACTTATTCAATATAAATTTATAATTAATCAATTATCTAAGCTAATGACACACTTTATAATTAAAACGGCTAGCAACTTTTTACTTATAAAAATCGGATCAAATCACTAAACGCTATCTCACATAAAAAGTCACATTAAAATGGTTATTTACCTAGCTTAATTATCTAACGAGCAAAACTTAACTTGGATATCAAAGGCATAAGGTACAAAATTAGATTTGAAGTATTTGACGCTAAAGAGATCTAGCAAAATAATCTATATAAAGATCTATCTTAAAGAACAACAGGAAATAGCTAAAAATAACAAGACTTGGGATCTTGTTCACGAACTTAAATTAATATCACCATATCCGTTCGACGTCGAAAGAGCTAGTGAAAATCTCTCGACATTGAACCTATGGAGATATCGAGAGGCTCAATATGCTTAGCCACGATATTTACCACTCCGGAATAGCTCTCCAAAACTCCCTCGATGATCAATGCATTCGAAAGCCTAACTATCTGTCTGTGGCTATCCCATATATCCCTTGCCACCACCACATTCATCAATCCAGTCTCATCTTCAAGGCTGATAAAAGTTACCCCGTTAGCCGTTGCCGGTCGCTGACGATGGGTCACGACTCCTGCGACCTTAATTCGATCTCTATTTCTACGCGCCACTAGCTCACTTGCCAAAGAGACACCAAAACCAGACAATCGATCCCGAAAAAATGCCATTGGATGACTAGTTGGTGTCATTCCAAATGCGGCTAAATCCATGTAGCTCCTATCCTTAGAGGTCATCTCCTTTAGTTTTGGAGCCTCGTCTCCAAGTGTCATTCCGGGCAAACCATTCGAGGCACGCCTAGCCAAAGGCTCTGCTATCCAAATCGCCTGCCTCCTCGTCAAGGTAGCTCCAGCCCCACTTGAGGTAAGTCCCTCGAGGGCCCCTGAGCTAGCTAAAGACTCAAGTTGCGCTCTATCAATTGACGTCTTGATCACAAGATCTTCAATATTTAGATATGGTGCATTCGCAACTATTGAAGATGCCATGGCTTTGCCTACCTTGGCTATCTGACCAATTCCTATTCGTAGATTGGGCCCAATCCGACAACGTTCATGGATGTCAGAGATGTAGCCACCTTCGGATTTCGGCCTCTCATTCCCAGAGGCAACAAAAGAGGGGTCCCTCACGACCGATGGCCCTTCCAAGGTGCATTCAACGCTTGAGAAGTTCACATGTGGACCTAGCACTTCAACACCGTGTCTCTTAGCATCTTCTATAAGAGTCTCTCTTGACCAAAAACCCATTGGCTGAGAATTTATAATCGAGGCTGTAAATGCAGCAGTATAGAAGTACTTGAACCAAGCCGAAGCGTAGACCAGATAGGCAAACGACGCCGAATGACTCTCGGGAAACCCAAAGTTGGCAAAGGCCTCCAATTTCGCAAAGATCTCATCTGCCGTCCTCTCGACGATACCATTTCGAGCCATCCCCTCATAAAAGCGAACTTTGAGTTTTTCCATTCGATCTTTAGATCTCTTGGATCCCATAGCCTGGCGCAACTGGTCTGCTTCAGATGGGGTAAATCCGGCCACATCGATTGCCATCTGCATGAGTTGCTCTTGAAATAGAGGTACCCCAAGAGTCTTAGAGAGAGATTTCTCTAACAATGGATGAAGATAGGTAACCTTCTCTAGACCATTTCGTCGGCGGATATAGGGGTGAACCGAACCACCTTGGATGGGTCCTGGCCTTATCAGAGCCACCTCAACAACAAGATCATAAAAGTGTCTTGGTCTCAGTCGAGGTAGCGTTGCCATCTGTGCCCGACTCTCGACTTGAAAGACTCCTACCGTATCCGCCTGTGAGAGCATCTCGTAGACGACATCTTCTTGGGGAATTAGCGCCAAGTCGCACCTTTGCCCGTAGTAACCAAAGACCGTATCCACCATGCGATGAAGGGCCTCTAGCATGCCCAGACCCAAAAGGTCAAACTTGACCAAACCCGCTATAGCGCAATCATCCTTATCCCATTGGAGTACGGTTCTTCCAGGACGACGAGCCCACTCAACCGGGCATACCTCCACAATTGGCCGATCGCAAATCACCATTCCACCGGTATGAATACCCAAATGTCGCGGAGACCGTTCAATCTCAGTGGCGAACTGCGCAACTCTTGGCGGAAGATCTAAAATCGGCTCCCCTTTTGCATCTCTAACAGCCACCATTTCCGCCAAGGACTTATAGCGGTCCACTTGCTTTGACCAAGTGTTGATCACAGAGGTTGGATAGCCAAAAGCCCTCGCCACATCTCGTATGGCTGAACGCGATCTATAGGTAATTACATTGCTAACTTGGGCGGCACGGTCACGACCGTACTTTTCATAGACATACTGAATAACCTCTTCCCGAGCCTCACTTTCAAAGTCAACGTCGATATCTGGAGGGCCATCTCGCTCTGTTGAAAGAAACCTCTCAAATAGCAACCCCAGCGAGACCGGATCAACATTGGTTATTCCAAGGGCATAGCAAACTGCAGAGTTTGCAGCCGACCCCCTGCCTTGGCAGTAGATATTAGAGGATCTAGCGAATTGTACAATATCCCAAACAATCAAAAAATATCCACCAAATCCCAACCTTTCAATTATTTTAAGTTCGTACTCAAGCTGAGCATAGGCCCCCTTGACCCTCTCGTTATCCTTTGGACCATAGCGTTCGGTCGCCCCTTTCATAGTCAGGCTTCTAAGGTAGTACGTCTGAGACTGACCATGGGGAACCAAAGAATTAGGCAGAGCCGGAGCGAGCAGTGAAAGATCAAATGCGCATTCAAGGCCAATCTCATAGGCCCGAGAGACCAGCTCTGGATATCTACGAAAGCGACGAAGTTGATCCCTCGGAGAACGCAAGTGCGCCATCTGATCCACCGGAAGCCATCCGTCAATTCCATCTAGATTCTTGCCAGCCCTAATAGCAGCGGTAACCGAATGCAATTTAGCGTTCTTAGTACTGGCGTAGTGAACGTTATTGCTAGCAACACAATTCAAGTCAAGGTCTGTGGCGATCTTAACAAATTCATCGTTACGGGCTTGATCTAGGGGATCTCCATGATCCCAACACTCGATAACAAACCTATCTCTACCAAAGATTTCAGAGAGCTCTTTGGCAACTCTTCGAGCAGCCTGGGGACCATTTTCAATCAAAGCGGACGACAAGCCACCCTTGCGACATCCACTAAGTATGACCCAATCCGTATAGTCACAACGAGACAGGTCATCAAGAGAAAGATCAAAGACCCCCTTATTTGAATCTTTTAAATGACCTTTGGAAATCACGCGAGAAAGGCTCGCATAGCCACTGGGGTTTTTAGCCAAGATAACTAGATGTTCACCTTGAGGATCTTCAATATTGTCTCTTGGCTTTGTGGAGTTTATGGTCAACTCAGCCCCAAAAACCGTCTTGAGAGAGGTCCCTCGTGCAGCTCCTGCAAAAGCCACGACGCCATAGAGGCCATTGTGATCAGTTATGGCACAGATCGGAAGTTCCGCATCTATCGCTCGTTCAACTATCTCACTTGGACTTGAAACACCATCCAAAAAACTGAAATTAGAGTGGCAGTGAAGCTCGGCGTATTTTGGGTTATCGTTCACAACTAATATTGTAATCGAACATCTGTTCGATTACAATATTAGTTGTGAACCCGAACGACCAAGGGTCTCTGGGGCAAATACCTCTCGACCTCAAGGGGCCTAAAGAATCGACCAGCCGTAAGATGATCAATCATAGATCGCCTCCAGGTACCATCTAGAGTTTTGAATTATCGCCATCATCGCAACTCCGTCATCAGCCACAACTTGGATTCTTGCTAGCCTTTTAGAGTTTTTGGAGTCCCACCACTTCTCGTTCATCGGCCATGGTCCTATAATCTTTGAGATCTTCTTAGGCCTCTCAAAAAGAGAGTTGATAACTATCTCGTGCGGCTCCGAGGTAAACTCCCCCGATCCGCTAACGCTTACCTTTAGGCCATCAACTCCTAATATCTCCATTGGAACCACAGGGTCAAAGACCAAAGATGGTTCAGGACCTGGGACCTGGCCCGGCCAAGGAGAAGAGCTAATCCTCGATGAATCTTGAGGTTCTTCAAAGAGTTGCAACTGCCACTCAATCAACTTAAACTTATCTCTCGGAGATCTTCCCGAATTGCTCTTCGGAACGGTAATCGAGCCGTCTCCAAGGCGCGCCTTGGCCCTTTCAATCGCCCTCAAGACCTGCTCTTTGGGGTGAAAGGCGCAGGAATAGAGATCCAGCTGTACCGAGGGGTTCGAGGTGACATCTAGGACCTCAACCTCACAATAGACCACCCCTGAACTTGGTGGCTCTCGATTGGTCTTTGAATTAGGCGTAGTCCACGAGTCAAGTTGCCATCGGGACCAACTCAAAAGAAACTGAGTAGATATAGGAATCCCACTGGTCCACACCCTAGAGAAAGTCTCGGCCGACTCCGTCTCAAAGACCACTCTCACCCTTAGCGGATAGAGTCCTCTGTCGTAAAGGGAGGAAAAAAGAAGATCCACATTTGATCTCATGGAAAAGATAATTGTCTCAGCCAAATAGCCCGGAGGATCAAATTCGACTCTAACAGAGTGGCTGGCCTTCACATCCCTCTTTTGAATCCCACTGCCATCTATCCCATTTCCCAGCTCGAACAGTCGTCTACCCATCGAACCAAATCGTTCGATAAGCAAATTGCGAGGAAGCTCCAGTAGGTCGGAGACCTTATCGATGCCAGAGGATCTCATAGTTTCAAAGTCGTGTCCTTGCCCGAAGACCTCTATAGGGAAACCCGATAGAAACTCCTTGGTGAAACCCACCTTGACCACAACGCCAAAGCCAGAGGCGACCTTAGCGCAAAAGAGGCCATCGGCCACGCCGAACAAAAACCAACTACCATAGTCAGAAGTTGACTCCTCTTCTAAGGTGGAATTTGAGAAAGGTCGATCCGGACTCCGCCTCTTTTTGCTGGGATTCGCATAGACCTCAAAGTCAATCTTTCCCAGCGCCTTTGCGAGCTTTTTCAAGAGAGACGCCTCACCACCAAAATACTTTGCCGGTCCCTTTAGGTTGAAGCCACACAGACCAGGAGAAAAGACCTCGACCTCAGGGCAAAACTCCTCTGCGACATTGATCACTCTTTCAAATTGCGAGAGCTCTAAGTCGTAGTCGGAGTCGATCACCAACAACTCCGAGGATTTTTCCAATGTGGCCTCAATGCGATCTTCAACTCTTATGCCAAGAGCCCGTGCAGCCAATGTAACCGCCACTACCCTTTTGTTGTCAACCACAATCGCCTGTTGATCTTGAGAGATCGAACGTGACAGAAAAGGCCAGTTAGGGACAAAGATGACGAGCATTCGTGGAGTATTTACCTGATCTAACTCTTCGAACAGACTCTGACTGGATCCATAACGCCTCATAGTCCAACGACCAGTTGCATCTTGGAAGCGGCCCACTTGTTTGCGCTCACTTCAATCTTCAGCGTTCTAGTTGCAATTGGAGCACTTCCATCGAGTTGCCAACTCGATCCTTTGGCCAATAAGGAAAAGTCACAACTACCCGGCCAGGTCGCCCCTTTTTTTCCAAGGGTAGAAAGATAGATAAGGATCGACTTTGTCTTTCTTGTGCGTTCCGAAAGCTTTCGTGCGCGAGTCGCATCAAGCGGAGAAGATAAAACTACAATATCAAAGCCATCTAACATAATGGCGGCGATCTCAACCGCCTCCGAAGAGGTACACTTCACATTGAGAAGTCTCTTCAAGTCGACGCCATGATCCCTAGCTGCAGCAAAACCAAGATTCGGGCTGCCTACGATAGCAATCCAGTTCCCCATAGAGCTAGGTCTTGCCAGAAGTCCAAATAAGAGTGATGTAATTCCGCTCCCTAATTCACCGCCAAGCACACCAACCGATCCCCGACGCAAAGAAGAGTTAGGTAAGATGTCCCTAAACTTATCCAGAACCTCTATCCGCTGATCGATAGCTAAAGTTGTTGGAGCAACAATTGCCGAAAATTTAGCTAAATCCTGTCTGCCCATAATAAAACTATATCGAACATATGTTCAATATAGTTTGTAAATGGATAGATATCTTTAAAGTTCAGGAATAACTGATCTATAAAAAAGATCGCTCAAAAGTTTTCTGGATCAACCTGCCAACCTACCCGGCTTGTCTGGTCCTAAAGAACTCAAGGGCCTTATCAGCATGAGCATTCATTGCAAACTCAGAGGCAAAGATCTCAAGAACCCTCTGATCTTGACCAATAACGAAGGTGTGCCTCTTGACGGGTATAGGACCAAATCGCCTTTTTACCCCAAATTGCTCAGCTACGACCTGATCGACATCAGATAAAAGCGGGTAATCAAAGTCATGAAGGTTGGAAAACTCCTTTTGTTTGGCAACTTTATCGGCGCTAATCCCAACGCGCTGTGCGCCAGCCCGCTCAAACTCCTCTTTGAGATCGCGAAAATGACAACTCTCGGCGGTGCATCCCTTAGTCATGGCAGCGGGATAAAAAAACAGAACTATTGGACCGCCCTTTAACTTTTCGCTCAAACGAAATAACTGCTCATTCTGGTCATACAGTTCAAAATCTGCCACCAAGTCGCCAACGTTCATATTTCTACTCCTATAAAGTCACCACAGAGACCTACTAGACAACCATCGCAGCGATAACAAAATTTCGAGAGACCCCAGACGAAAACCAAAATTAGATAACCATCTGACCAAAGAAGCCCCAATAACACCCCAAGTCTCACATATGAGTTGGAGAGCTTTGTATAATACAGCCTCCCCGTTCTATCTGAAAATTATGCTATCTCTGAAAATATCGATACCACATTGACTATTAGACCTTCGTCCAGCTAAGGATGTAGCGATAATAAAGCCCTCTTTTGATCTTACAATTCAGTAAAAGATGACCAGCGATCACTTTGATCTCTCGCAGACTCTGACTCGGAACCTTAGTCACCACCTGGATCTCTCGAACTTCCCAGTGAAGTCGACTCATAAGGCGAACGGCCGGAAGAAACAACCCTGATAGCGTCCAATCTCCGATCGACTTATTAGCGCTAAGACCAATCACTATCAATTTGCCCCCGGGACGCAAGAGCAGTTTTACCCGTGAAATCGCTCTCTCAAATTCCATGTGATGAAGGCTAGCAACCATTGTGACCAGGTCATAAGAGTCGTACTCGATATCAATTCCATGAAATCACCCTCGATGACTCTCACATTCTCTAACCCATCAATTCGCACACGGGCTCGCATGATCGCCCAAGAATCAGGGTCGATCCCAACTACAGATCGCGAAAGGAAAGATAGTCGTTCAAGCAAAAGGCCCTCCCCACACCGAAACGTCAAGCACGTCCCCATTCAGGCCATGAGCTACCTCAAGAATGAAGACATGGTAGGCGGTGTTGTGGTTCCAGAACTCCATAGCATAAGTGTAAGTGTGTGGCAAGCTCTCACTGCCATGGCAGAATCTAAGCACCACGAGCTAGCGCATTGGGCAAAACCCATATAGATCTGCTTTCTTTCTTCAATCTAGCAATGAGGTCTGAGGGATAATTGCACAAGTGGATTTAACCCGTTTTGGATTATAAACTCTGTACTTAATGCCAAGTAAGGCAAGGCAATTGCAGTCTGGGTCAAAAAATACCATCCGAAATAGTTGATCTATGAATTGCGCGATTGTCTCCTAGTGGCAGTCGCCCGGGCTATTCCGAGCAAAAATTCAAATTGAAACGAAAGATCACCAAATCATGCAATCCTTGAGGTGCTAGAGTCGTTAGATTCACGCCAAAGAGATGCATAAACGGAATCATTACGCAAGAGTTCATCGTGAGAACCCTCCTCAAGAAGTCGACCATCGCCAATTACAAAGATTCGATCAGCAAGAGCAGCGCTCTGAAGTCGATGTGCTATCAAGATACATGTGCGGCCACTTGCAACCACTCCCATTGCTTGTGTCACCTTGCGTTCGCTAGATAGATCCAAATTGGCGGTAGCTTCATCTAAAATCAAGATCTTCGGTCGAGCCAGATATGCACGAGCTAAAGCGATCAGTTGACGCTGTCCACTAGATAACGCTCTACCTCTCTCGCTCACTTCATAGCTATAACCACCTGGAATCTTATCGATAAAAGAATCGGCCCCTACAGCCGTTGCCGCCTCCTTGATCTCCTCGAATGAAGCCTGAGGACGAGCAAATGAAATATTGGATGCAATGGTCCCAGAAAAGAGAAAAGCCTCTTGGGGCACATAACCTAGATGGGATCTAAAGTCATCTAGATCAAGATCTTTAAGCGGTTGGCCATCTATAAGAATTCGCCCATCAGTTGGATCATAAAGCCGGGCGATCAACTTCACAATTGTAGACTTTCCTGCTCCTGTCTCACCGACTAGAGCTACGGTATCGCCACCTTTGATGTGCATTGAGATAGCCTCGATAACGTTTCGATCACTTCCGTCATAGGAGAATCCCACATCCTCAAAGACGATCTCGCCACTATCTATCAGCGGCTTTATCGGCGTCAAAGAGGCCGGTGTCGTTGTTGGCATATTCAAGAGTCGATCGACTTGAACCAGAGATACTCTTGCCTGTTGAAATTGGTCAAAGGTCTGAGAAAGCTGCTGAAGTGGCGCAAAAAGTTGATCGATATATAGGGTAAAAGCAATCACAGCGCCAACCGATATCACCTTTGCGTTGACAAGATTCGATCCATACCATAAAACCGAAGTCGAAGCTAAGTCAGAGAGAAAGAGGACAAACGGAAAGTAGATAGCCACTAAGCGCTGCGCCTTTACCCTAGAGTCACGATACCCTTGCGATACCCGATTGAACTCTTTTGCATTTTGAGCTTCGCGGGAAAAGGCCTGGGTCACCCTAACCCCAGAGATCCCCTCTTGAAGATTGGCATTCACCGCAGCTATCTTCTCTCGTGAAACTCTATAAGCTCTCGTTGAGCGACGTTGAAACCAAACTGTAGCTATGGCAAGCGGAATGAGAACATAGAGGGCAGCCAGGGCCAAACGTGGATCGATAACCAACATAACTATCGAGATTGCCACAAAACTGAATAGGTTCACCAAGGCGCCAGTCAAACCGCTCTGTAGCAAATTCGAAAGAGCAACCACGTCGGTAGTCATGCGAGTCAAGATACGGCCGGACATCTCAGATTCGTAAAAGCTAAGCCCCAAACGTTGCAAATGAGAGAAGATCCGCAACCGCAAGCCATAGAGGATTCGCTCGGTAGTGATATTAGAGAGGATGTTCTGCATGTAGACAGCGCCCCAGTCACAAAGGACCACAAAGACATAGAAGATGGAGACAAGAACGATCATCGACAAAGAGCCACCTACTACGCCTTGTCGATACCGGTCTTTATTGCATATGGGCCAGCGAGTGAAAGGATCGTATCAGCCAACAAGAAGGCAAAACTGGCTAGTAGTTTCCAGCGAAATGGCGATATAAAACGCCAAAATGCAAAATGATCAACATCTTTGGTCACTAACTCCTCATCGACATCTGGAGTCATCTCCTCGGCCGGAAGGCTGTTTAGAGCTTGCGCCAACCCCGGAGTTAGGCTAAGTGCAGCATCTCTCGGACCACCACCGCCTCCCCTGCCACCCCGTGCAAGACGAAAACCTTGAGACTGAGCTAACGGAGTTGAAGGTGCTTTGGTCGTTGATCCAGATAAGGTAGTAGTTAACTCTTCATCGCCCTCAGAGATCTCATCGCCCTCAGCAGAGATCAGCTTTCTGTAGATCGCAGATCGATCGATCAACTCGCTATGGCTTCCACTATCTTCCACACGCCCGGAATCAAGGACGACTATCCGCTGAGCGAGGCTCAAAGTAGAACGGCGATGGGCAATAACCAAGACCGTTCTCCCCTTGGCAAATTCACGAAGAGCCTGGTTGATCTCAGCCTCAGTTGTCACATCTACCGAAGAGGTGGCGTCATCCAAAATCAAAATATCAGGATCTGTTATGAGTGCTCTAGCAAGAGCAACTCTCTGGCGTTGACCGCCAGAGAGAGTAATTCCATACTCTCCGACCACAGTGTCAAAGCCATTTGAAAGACCCTCGATAAAAGATAGGGCGCCCGCCCGTTCAGCTGCAATTCGAATCTCCTCCAATGTCGCATCGGGATAGCCGAAGGCAATATTTTTAGCGATCGTATCCGAAAATAAGAAACTCTCTTCAAAGACAACTCCTATCTTTTTTCGCAACTGCGCAATTGAGAGCTCTTTTATATCAACGCCGCCAATAGCGATCGAACCGCGATTTAGGTCATAAAAGCGCGGTAGCAATAGCGCCAAAGTGGATTTTCCCGAACCCGAAAGGCCGACAAAAGCTGTTACAGATCCACCCTCTACCTCTAGGGAGAGACCCTTTAGGACTGGATTTCCAGGTTGATATTCAAAGTAGGCATCACTAAAGGCTATCGTTGCCGGAAGAAGAGGCATCTCGCTTGGAAATTCCGCATCCTTGACAAGCGGATTAGCGTCTAGGAGTTCAAAGATTCGCTCTGCACCCGCCTTTGCCTGCTGCGAAAAGGTTACCAGAACCGAAACCTGTCGAATAGGTGCACCGATCTGAACTATATAGGAAAAAAAGACCAAGAAGGTGCCAATTGTCATCTCATGGTGCAGCCCCAGGTAACCACCGACCAACAAAACCAGCGCCTGTATGAGTCCCGGCAACGAAGAGAGCGAAGATTGGAGTCGAGCCTCAATCTTGTCGACTCTGACCGAGGAGCGAAATAGAGCGAGAGCGGCCCGCGATAGCTCTGCCAAGCGCGCCTTCTCGCGTCCAAACCCCTTTACGACTCGAACGCCACTGATCGACTCTTCTACGACAACCGCGACTTCGCCTTCTTTTACTTGAGCGTCATAGACTGCAGGAAAAACCTTTGCGCGGAGTCTATAGGCGACACTTCCAAGCAAGGGGATAGCACAGAACTCTATCAATCCCAATATCGGAGAGAGATAGAACATCACGCCAAGGCTCACAACGAGCATGAACAGATTTCCAAACATCAAAGGCAAAAAAGATAAAAGACCCTGAATTAGCCCGACATCCGAATTGGCTCTAGATACAAGCTGCCCGCTCTGAAGCTGATCGTGACGGGCAAAGTCAAGGCGTTGCAAGTGAGAAAAGATCCTACTTCGAATGTCATGCTGAACGTCAAAGGCGAGTCGGCCCCCAAAATAACGTCGCAGAAACGAGAGGCCAAATGCTCCAAGTGCCAGAATGATAATACCAATAGCAAGACCGGCAGGACTGTACTTATGTACTACCATCGTAGAGTCGATGATCTGACGCTCCAAAAGCGGTATCACAACTTGAATCAACATGCCCAAAACAGAAGTTACGAGGGCTGTAGTCACTGCAAGACGATGAGAAAATACTATTTTCGCAAGTCGTCTCACCCAATTATTTGATTTAATTCTTGTCTCCGGAGGCATTAATTTTTAGGATTAACCGATTGGCCCACCTCGTCAGAGATATAGTTCGAGACGGCCAACCCAGAAAATCCAAGAACTATTGAGACGATACCAAGGGCGATATGTACAAATCTAAATGTGCGAGAATGATCCTTGTCTCTAACCATATTACGCACTAGCCGTGCCCACACATAAAAAGTCCAACCAGCAGTTATACGAAGGCTCAAGATAGCAGCCTTCTTGGATTTTATCAACTTGGGCATATCTGTACACTTCCTAAAATTTCAATTCAAAACAACTGTTTCAAGGCGACACCATGGACTTTAAACCAAAGATCTAAATACCCAGCCGAGTTCTCAAGGTTCGAAGAATCGGCATCATGGCCGATTGCTCATATTGATAAGATCGCTCATTGAGCTCTTCAATCTCACCATTCTCCAAAACGATCTCTCCGGCGCCAACATTTGCCTCTAGCTGAGAGACACTTGAAGCGCCAGGTATCACAACAACATTCGGGTGTGAAATTATCCAAGCCAATGCAATTTGTGCACTGGATGCACCATATTTGGCACCGATCTTCGCCAAGGCAATGAGAAGTGGCTGCATTCGCTCGATTGCATCGATTCCAAAGTGTTTATTTATGCGACGAATATCGCGTGGACGATTATCAAAACTATATTTCCCCGATAAAATACCTTGCTCTAAGGGAGAATATGCAATCACTAGGTGTTTGGTCGCCTGAGCAAATGGAATAATCTCCTCTTCCGCTCGCCGATGCAAGAGCGAGTAGTGAACTTGATTTGAATATATCGGTCGGCCAAATTTTCTCTCGAGATCTTCCCAGTCATACCTAGAAAAGTTAGATATTCCGAACTTACCCGCTAAATCTCTCGATACCACGCCATCAAGAGCGCGAGATAAAGATGAATTCGAAAATGCTGGATTTCGAAAATGTACCTGATAGAGGTCTATCTTTGACGACTGGAGGCGTTCAGAACTCTTCTTGGCGTGCAGGGCAAAATACTTTTCAGAGGTATAGACCGGCCAAACCTTAGTCGCGACGCAAACGTCCTTGGCTTGTCGTCCTAGAACTCTTCCGATTATTCGCTCAGACTCTCCAAATCCATATAGTTCAGCCGTATCAATTAGGGTGACACCCAATTCAAGCGCGCGCTCTAGTATCGCACGAGCCATCGAGGAGGCGTAATCTGAACCGTAATTCCACTCTCTTGATCCAAATTGCCACGTTCCAAGGCCCACTGCGGAGATCTTTTGATCTCCAAGATCGTAATATTTCACTTAACTAATGCTATTTGAGAATCGAATACACCTAACCAGGAGTTAGGTTGTGGCCAAGCAAAAGAATCCCTCACATAAAAGCAGCGACAAAGACCGCACCTAACCATTCGCCGATAGCACTTCGGGCGCTATCACCGCTCTTAGAAAGGAAATCCCTAGAAGCAACGATTGGCCCTAGGGAAAATCTCACTTCGATAATGTCGAGCTAATCGTTGTCGGTCTAATTCCTTATCGATGGATAGAGACGGAATTAACTCTCATGGATAGTCGAAATATTGATAGTCGAATGGCACGACTGCAGTTAAGGCCTATTTGGGTGGCATCCGAAGTGCGCCATCCAAACGAATGACTTCGCCGTTGATGTAGCCATTTCGAACAATCTCCATTACCAAAGATGCAAAGTCTTCTGGCAGACCGAGTCGATGCGGAAAAGGAACTCCAGCGGCCAAAATACCACGAATCTCATCGGGCAGCTGACCAAGTAGTGGTGTATCCATTATTCCTGGGGCAATCGTTACTACTCGAATCCCAGCAGCAGCCAAATCTCGTGCAGCAGGCAGTGTCATACCAACGATTCCACCCTTTGATGCGGAGTAGGCAAGCTGACCGATCTGTCCATCGTAAGCCGCTATCGAAGCAGTATTTACGACAAGACCTCGCTCACCATGTTCCATTGGCTCGGACTTTGAGATCGCCTGAGCACCAAGACGCAACAGGTTGAAGGTTCCTATAAGGTTCACTCGCATGATTCTCTCGAAGGTTTCGAGCTTGTGTGGGGACCCATCTTTACCGATAGTACGCTCAGCAGCACCGATTCCGGCACAGTTTACAGCGAGACGCAATGGTGCCTTCGAGGACGCCAATTCGATAGCGCCCAAAACGTCGGTCGGATCGGAGACATCACCTCCAAAATAGTCGGCTCGATCTCCAAAAGTGCCAGCGAATGCCTTGGCACGCTCTTCATCGCGATCCAAGACGGTACAAAAGGCCCCAGCCTCGATTATTCTTCTAACGGCGGCGGCTCCGAGACCGGATGCTCCCCCGCTGACAATTGCAGATGCTCCAGAAATATCCATGGTATAGAATTTAGAGTCAATTTAACGGCTCGACAGCTAATTCGACCAATTCCGTCCCTCAAAGCTCAATTTAGGGCAAAAATGCTTGTTAATTTCAACCGTCATTGTTCACAATTCAAGGACTCCAAACAACGCCATCTCGATCAAGGACCTCCCTCGATGGAAACTATGGATCGAACCAAGGAGTCTGCGGTGATTGAAAACTACTTTGAACTGGTAATACTACAACTATGTCGCCAAATCGAAGGAGACAATTTATCACCTTTAATGCTCAGATGTGACAGAGAGCAAAAAAAGTGCTTAGATTCAGAGTATGATAATCGATGGCTTTTCACACCAAATACCAGATATCGACCCTCAAGAGACCACGGAGTGGGTTGATTCCTTCAATTCCCTCGTTGACGGGAAGGGAAAATCAAGGGCAAGTTATATCCTTCTGAGACTCCTCGAAGCTGCTCGATCGAGTCAAGTAGGGTTTCCAGCAACCGTTTCAACTCCATACATAAATTCGATACCACCCGAACAACAGCCGTGGTTCCCTGGCGACGAGGAGATGGAACGACAGATACGTCGTTACATTCGATGGAACGCCGCAGTTATGGTGACCAGAGCAAACATGAAATCCGATGGCATCGGGGGTCACTTGGCAACCTATGCAAGCTCGGCCACCTTGTATGAAGTTGGTTTCAACCACTTTTTCAAGGGAAAATCAAATGGTGGGCCTGGTGATCAGGTCTTTTTTCAGGGCCATGCATCGCCAGGAATCTATTCACGCGCATTTGTTGAAGGTCGATTGAGCGAGGCACAACTCGACAATTACAGAATGGAGACGGGTGGAAATGGACTTCCTTCGTATCCGCATCCAAGATGTCTACCTGACTTTTGGGAATTTCCAACAGTCTCAATGGGAATCGGGCCGCTCACGGCAATCAACCAAGCATATTTCAATAGATATCTACAAAATCGCCAGCTCTGTGATACCTCTGAATCTACCGTTTGGGCCTTCGTCGGTGACGGTGAATTTGACGAACCCGAGACCACTGCAGGGCTCTCACTTGCCGGTCGCGAGAAACTTGACAACTTAGTAATGGTCGTCAACTGCAACCTACAACGCCTAGATGGCCCAGTTCGAGGCAATGGAAAGATAATACAAGAGCTCGAAGCCACCTTGCGTGGATCTGGATGGAACGTCATAAAGGTGATCTGGGGAAGTGCATGGGACGAACTGCTAGCCAGAGATATCGACGGTGTTCTGCTCAACAAGATGAATTCAACCTGTGACGGGGAATTTCAAAAACTCGCTACCGAAACTGGTGCATACATACGAGAGCACTTCTTCGGGCCAGATCCTCGACTTAGACGATTGGTTGAGCATTTATCTGACGATGAATTGGTAAAGCTTCCAAGAGGCGGCCACGACTACAAGAAGCTCTATGCGGCCTATAAAGCTGCAACCGAACATAGTGGTGCACCAACGGCTATTTTGGCAAAGACGGTCAAAGGATGGACTCTAGGATCAGGAATAGAGGCACGAAACGCAACTCACCAGATCAAAAAGATGTCAAGGGATCAGTTGCTTGCCCTTCGTGAAACCCTAGATTTAGATCTAGAACTTCCAGATTCTGCTTTTGAAACAAAATTACCACCATACATTCGCCCCAAGCCAGGCAGCGATGTCTATGAATACATGATTCAAAAGAGAAGGAGCTTGGGAGGAAACTCGCCATCTCGCACTGTAAAGGCGTCACCGCTTCCCATGCCAGCGCAGGCATGCTTCAAAGAGTTCTATCAAGGCTCAGGACGGGTCTCGGCGTCCACGACGATGGCATTTGCCAAATTGCTAAAAAATCTTGTTCGAGATCCAAGTATAGGCAACCGAGTGGTTCCGATAATTCCAGATGAAGCTCGAACTTTTGGCCTTGAATCGCTCATCAAAGATGTCAAGATCTACGCGTCGCAGGGACAAAGGTATACCCCTGTGGACGCCGGCCTACTACTCTCCTACGAAGAGGGCGTGGACGGGCAAATCCTCGAGGAGGGAATTACCGAGGCTGGCTCAATGGCAACCTTCCAGGTCGCTGGAACCAGCTATTCCACCTTTGGATGCCCCACAATTCCGTTCTACATGTTCTATTCAATGTTTGGATTTCAACGCACTGGCGATCAGATATGGGCCGCGAGCGATGCTAGGTCGCGCGGCTTTCTAATTGGCGGTACCGCAGGGCGTACCACTCTGATGGGTGAAGGACTTCAGCACAACGACGGTCACTCCCTCTTGCTAGCTTCTACCGTTCCTAGCGTTCGGGCGTATGACCCAGCATTCGCCTACGAGATGGCAATCTTGGTAGAACACGGGATAAATGAGATGTATGGGGTGCCTCAAAAAGATGAGATCTATTACATCACCCTCTACAACGAGAACTACCAGATGCCAGCTATGCCAGAAGGCGTGGACTTCGAGGAGGTAAAAGCCGGGATAATAAATGGGATCTATCTATTTAGACAAGCGCCATCGATCGAGAATGAAAATGGAAACCTTAGGGCAACAATTCTCTTCTCGGGAACTGCTTGGCTAGCTGCTGTAGAAGCTCAGAAGATACTAACAGAGAGATACTCTGTGGCGGCTGACCTATACTCGGTCACCTCGTACAAGAGTCTGCGTGAAGATGCTCTTGAAACCGAGCGTTACAACCGTCTCCACCCCCTCTCCGCCCCTCGTCAATCAACTATCAGTTCCGTTCTCGATGCATCCTCAGGACCCATTCTTGCGGTATCAGATTTCATGAAAGCAGTTCCAGATCAAGTGGGACGATTCCTTGCCAATAGGAACTTTACTCCACTGGGAACAGATGGCTTCGGTAGATCTGATACAAGAGAGAACCTACGCAGATACTTTGAAATAGATGCTCCACAAATCGTAGTGGGAATATTAAATTCCCTCGCGCAGGAGAAGCTGGTCCCAATGACATTGGTGCAAAGTGCTATCGATGAACTTGGAATCGACGCATCCAAAACGGATCCGCTCAGAACCATCTAAATAAGACGACTGATTGTTCATTTATAATCACAAGATACTGCTCTAAGTGGAGATTGACCTCGACTCGGAGCAGTATCTCACTGTGTAATCAATAACTCGCTGATAACGGCAAGATCGATATAAAAGCGCCATCACCTCCTTTTTTCGATCTATCTCTACCTGGTTGCAAAATTAGAACGTCATTCCGAGGACTTCAAAAAGTGACATAGTCCACAAATACCTCAGCTCAAATCTTGGCCGCACTCATAGTCCCACAGGACCAAAATCTACATAATTATTGCCAAGCAGATCTCTTTTTGCCTGTTCATCAAAGTAAAAAAGCTAAATACACACTCACCGTTAGGTCCACGATAACTGGAGGCTCTTCCTATGGAGATAAAGGCGGTTTGGTTATAGTGGCGGCATCTAGTAAAGGAGATCTCAATAATCAAAGTGGCCGAGTATAAGAAGATAATTTTACCAATAATAGATCTTAAAGGAAGTTCTAAGGACTGACGATAGATCTCGCAAGATGAGGAGGATCAATCACCACCTTCAATCTCTTTGAGCAAGGATTATCGAGCAAGGAAGTTCGACAAGAAGATGAAAAGGCGCTTGGCGGCTGCCAGTAGACTTACCGATATTCAAGACGGATTCACCATGGTGGAGCTGATGGTCATAGTCTTGATCATTGGAATCCTAGCAGCTATCGCCATCCCAACCTATCTTGGCGTTTCAGCATCCGCGCAGAATAAACAGGCGGAAGCCACTCTTAGAAATGCATTTTCGGCAGAGAAGATCTACTTCTTCCAACACAACGGCTACAGCTCTATCAACGCCACACAGTTGGCCAAGATTGAACCTTCTCTGAGCTATGTCGACGCCATAGCCCCCAGTAAAGTAAACGAAGTAGACGTCTGGTATGCCACTGGAGGCGTTCCACATGGAACCTACGCGCCCGAGTGCATAACTACCTACTCTCAAACCGGGAATTATTATTCTATCTATGACAACGGCGGCACATCTATGGCGCCTATTCAATACCTAAAATCTACCCAAATGCCCACCACCTGTGGAGGAAGTGGGTGGTCGACCACAACAACAGCTGCTGGCTGGTAGCGAGAGCGTCTTCATTTTCAGAAAAAAGCCACACCTTTGCGCTATCGTTCCGGGAGATTACATGGAATTGAACCATCCTCATCTCCTGAATTGCCCGTATTACCCGTACAATCTCTAGCGCGCACATCATCAATGTCGCCTATTTGAAGTCACGACCCTAAGTACTCAGAAGCACTTAAAAACTGGCCACCCCAACCAAGTGGTTGCACCTTTAGCCAATTTACGACAATCACCTCGAAGAGGCAGAAGGTCTTGGTCGATTATCTAAAATCACCAAAAGAGGCTTCTTTATATCTCCCTTCATCCTAGAAGATCATGGTAATAAAGGATCACACAAGCTACGAAGAAAAGGTAAATCGAACCCAAAAAACCTCCCCGAAATCGATCTCTCATCGACGCACCTGTGGATCAACAGACCTCCATCTCAACCAAGACGAAGGCAATAGCCCCCTTTTGTGGTACCTCCTTTCATGAACCAACCGGAGTTACCTGACTAAAGATTTATGCGAAGAGCAAGTCTTTGTGATCCAGTGAGCAACTAACTTATAAAACAACAACCTAACCAGTCGAGACCTTCTCACAAGGAACCATATGCCTTTTTATATTGCAGCAGAAGAAAATGCCAATTTATTACTGGATCAATCCCCGCTAGCGCTACTCATTGGTATGGTTTTAGATCAACAAATACCAATGGAGCGGGCCTTCTCGGCACCGTACCTCCTTCAAAATCGACTCGGGCAACCTCTCGATGCGCAATATATTGCCACCATGGATCCCGAAAAGCTTCAAGAAATATTTTCAATCAAGCCCGCGCTACATCGGTTCCCATCAGCAATGGCTAAGCGAGTCGCAGAGGTGGCAAGGCTAGTTGCCGTTGATTACAATAACGACGCAGGAGCAATTTGGAATAACGCAACTTCTCCAAGCGACCTCTTCAAACGCATCTGCGACCTCCCTGGCTTTGGGATCGATAAGACCAAGATCTTCATAGCACTCCTAGGCAAACAGGTTGGAATAAAGATAGATGGCTGGCAGGAAGTATGTCAACCATTCGGAGAAGAAGGTACCACTATAAGCGTCGCGGACATTATCGATGATGCGACATTTGCTAGTGTGCGCCAATTCAAGCAAGAGATGAAGCTGGCCAAGAAGGCGAAGACCGATGAAGTTTGACTATTCCGATAGACGGCTATATCTGTGCATTGGGATCTCAGAGCAAGTCCGCGACGTTGTGCGTGCCGCCATCGACGGTGGGGTTGATGTAGTACAGCTGCGCGAAAAAAATGCTGAAGCTCAGCCAATCATTGAGACCGCCTTAGCCTTAAAGGAGATATTAAAGAGGAACGACATTCCATTTTTTATCAACGATCGTGTAGATATTGCCAAGATAGTAGCCTCAGATGGAGTTCACCTAGGTCAAGGTGACATATCCCCTACCCAAGCGCGGACAATCTTAGGGCCTGAAACAGCCATAGGCAGGTCAACCCATTCAGTAGCCGAGTGCCAAAGGTCGCTCGACGAAGAGATAGCATACATCTCAGCTGGCCCCATCGAAAAAACTCCCACAAAACCATTGAGAGATCCCGTTGGAGTGGACTATGCGCAATATGCCATAAAGACATCCCCGCGACCGGTTTTTATCACAGGTGGGATAACACCGGAAAAAATCCACGAGTTAAGTCCTTTGGGTATCTCCCACTTTGTCGTAGTGCGATATATCACTCAAGCAAAAGATGCATTTCTTTCAGCAAAAAAACTAAGGGACGCTATCGACCAATATTGGTAGGAGTCCGGTTTGTCGCTTAGTCCAAAATGGTTAACTACTCATCTATTCGTGCGATCCAACCAACCACAAGGGCCAACAGTCGTGGGTCTGCTCTTAGACTTTCGCCACCGGCTGAGATGAAGTGTAGCTCACCGTGACCTGCCACATCCTCAACCAGCTTGCGTAGGTCGTTGGCGTCTATCGCATTGTCGTCACCACCTTGAATAATCAACCAAGGAATGGTAGATAGGCTCTGCACGCTCAAGCTGGGATCAATCGCATGAAATTCATTCTCCCAGCTTTTGATCATCTCTATTGATCCAGGCACACCAACCCCGAGACTCTCAAGTTGATCGGCCAATTCATAGACGGAAAGGCCATAGGGAGGAACGGTCGGAATAGTGGACACTGTGACGACACCTTGCAGGTCACGGATCTCGGCCGCGGCGGCCAAAACTGGAATCGTAGCCAACTCAAAGCCAACCATAAATACACGATCTACGTGCATTTCATCTCGAAAATATGAAACAGTATTCACGAGGTCCTGGCGCCACGTCAAAGGCGAGAAAGCACCCTGAGAACCACCCACACCGGACAAATTAACTACCGCCACCATACACCCCGATGATGTAACTAGACGTTGCTGAAAGTTATCCAGATAGAAGTCGACCTCGACTCCGGAAACTCGTGGAGCGGTGGGAGCACCATAGGCTAAAATCAGTGCCTTTGGGGGAGGAAGATTGTCCATTTTGGACTTAGAATCCTCTACCACCGATACATTCAGGCGTTTTCCACCCGATGGAATCTCAATAATCACAGAGTCAAGCCTGAATTCATACCCGAAGAAGACGACCGATATCGTCGCATGTTAGAAGTTGAAGTATAACCCCGATGGAAATTCCGCGTATCGTCCATTAACCTTCATCAACCTGGGGAGTGTAAAACTCATTAAAAGCTTGCCAAGCTCGAGGGCCATAAACAGTACCCGGACCCCCTAGCATTAGAATCGTAACTCCAACCATCTCGGCGACCTCTTGAGGGGTCACGCCCTTTCGTGCGGCCCCTCGCGCATGCGAGGAGATACAACCGTCACATTCGCGGGCAATCGCGATAGAGAGAGCGATCAACTCCTTGTATTTAGCTGGCAACTCTCCCTCTGCCATCGCAGCTCGAGAGAGATCAGCGAAGCCCTTCCATACATCTGGTGTAAGTGCCCGCAACTCCTTTGCCGGAAGTGAAAGATCCCTCGAGAGACTCTGATAATGGCCATGGCTTTCATCCATGTAGCACCTCCAACTTTTGACTTAGCAAGATTTATCAATTCCAATATCAAAAAATTTTCATATCAGAAATAACTTCTATGGCAAATCTATCAAAAATCTAAATAGATAAATCATCTGCTAAATACCAAGATCTTGGCGGGCCACACAAAAGGGTCCCGCCAGTAGATCACCATCTCACCGATTAGTCCAAGCAAAAAGCGGACTAAAGACCTATCTTTTGTGCGAGACGTTCACGATGATAGGAAGAATCCCCAAATAGCAACTGGGAAGCCTTTGCGCGCTTGAAATAAAGATGTGCGTCGTGCTCCCATGTGAAGCCAATTCCACCGTGAATCTGGATATTCTCAGCGGCAGCTTTGAAATAGGCATCTGAACAGAATGCCTTCGCCAAGGGAGCTGAAATCTCAAACTCTTCATTTTGCTCACTCGCCGCCCACGCTGCGTAATAGGCTGCCGACTTTGCTGATTCAACCTCGAGAAGTACATCAGCACACTTATGCTTTATCGCCTGGAAACTTCCAATCGGTCGCCCAAATTGGATTCTGGATTTAGCGTAATCCACAGCCATCTCCAAACAACGTGAGGCACCTCCAACCTGCTCGGCCGCCAAAGCGACTCCAGCTAGATCGAGAGTTGTTTCAATTGCTCTAGCAGATGCACCTTGAGTGCCAATCAACCGCGCTGGAGTACCATTGAACTCTATTGTGGCCATCTTTCGGGTTGAATCCAAGGTCACGATGGGAGTTATAGTCATGTTGGGGGCATCGGACTCTACAACAAGCATTGAAATGCCATCGGTGGTGCGAGCCACAACAATTATCTTGTCGGCGATGCTGCCATCAATCACATAACGCTTCTCGCCATTGATAACCCAAGACGAGTCGATAGCTGTAGCCGTCGTCGAGATCCCATCCAGATCCCATCGACCATCCCCTTCGGTGATAGCCAAGGTTACCAAGGTCTCACCAGAGGCAATCGAAGGAAGAAGATCGGCCTTTGCCACCTCATCATCACTTTGGAGAATCGCATTTGCTCCAAGCGCAACACTAGAAAAATAGGGGCCGCAAAAAAGCGCCCTGCCCATCTCCTCGAATACAACAGTCAACTCGAGTGGGCCAAATCCAGCGCCACCAAACTCTTCTGGAATCGCTAAGCTGCAAAGGCCCAGCTGATTATTTAAGATATCCCATACCTCACGGTCATATCCCTCTTGCGTCTCCATCTGCGCTCTGACGCTAGAAGTTGGCGATTTATCTTCCATAAAACGCCTAACCGACTTACGCAACTCTTCCTGTTCTTCAGAAAATGCGAAATTCATCTCATCCCCATTCGTAGGCTTCCTATAAAACCATTTGATGCCAAACCAAAACCCAAATCTAGCCAAAGTTCAATACAAATGTGTGGTAATTGCTAATTGAGACCTAGATTTATAAAAACACTACCACATGGTCCAAAGTATCGACATTGAAAGAGTGCAGGAATAAAGCCATGACACCATCCCTTATCAAGCTCTATCAGGACTCCGCCTTTAACTTATACAAATGCGTAGTAGGTCCACTTGACAACAACGTCTACATTCTGCAATGCCGCGACAGTGGCGAATCAGTCCTTATTGATGCAGCAAATGAAGATGACTACCTTCAACAGCTTTGCGAAACCTATAACGTTCGAAATGTTCTAGAGACCCATGGCCACGATGACCATATCGCAGCGGTGCCAGCGCTTAGAGATGCGGGGTATAACGTTGCCATCTCCGCCCAGGATTCATCCATGCTCAAATCTTACGACCAAATATTAATTGATGAAGCTATCATCACCATCGGAAGACTCAAGGTAGAGGTTATTCACACTCCAGGCCACACTCCAGGCTCCTTAAGCTTTCACCTTCAAGATAGCCCACTACTTTTCTCTGGAGATACATTATTTCCAGGAGGACCCGGCGCTACACACTTTCCTGGAGGTAACTTCCAAGAGATAATCAATTCAATCGAACGAAAGCTATTCGCAAGATTTGACGGAACAACGATAGTATTACCCGGTCACGGTGAAAATACCACCATCGCAAATGAAGCTCCAAATCTCAACGAATGGATCTCAAGAGGCTACTGACCCAAACCGCCAATGACCCTATCAATTCATGCACAGTCTGACAAAGCGAACAAAAGGTTACGGGTCGTTTACGAAAAGGTTAATTTCGCCAATGAAATTTCGATAGTCGCATTCACATAAAGTCGCAAAAGAATAACAGTAATAAAATTGTAGGTAACAATTAAAATTCGCTCGAAAATCTTAAGATAAGGCGTATATCCTAACTAACTCATAGAAACAACCCTGATTTTCGAATTAGCCCTTAATTACGCACCGATTTCTACTAAAGAAGGAAACATTGAAGACCGGTAATAACGCTACAATAGCAACAATATTCAATCGACGATCGAGTGGCAAACTCAACCCACCGGGACCAAGCGAAGCAGAATTGATTACAATACTTCGAGCCGGAGCTGCAGCACCAGATCACAAATTGACCAGACCCTTTTGGTTTATCGTCTTTGAAGGTGACGCACGCCTTGAATTCGGAGAAGTCTTAGCCGAATCTATGACTCGTCGCAGTTTAGCCTTAGGCATCGAACCAACTCAAGGTCAAATCACAAAAGAAAAGACAAAATTCCTAAGAGCACCCCTAGTCATTGCGGTCGCTGCCAAAAAACACCCAGAGATAGTCCTACCCGATGAAGAGTTAATTTGCGCCGGTGCCGCAGCCGCACAAAATATGCTACTAGCAGCAACTTCTTTCGGCTACGGTTCGATGTGGCGCAGCGGCGATGTCCTCTTTGATCCATTCATAAAAGAGGCGCTCGGATTAGCAAAAACAGATTATCTTATAGGTTTCCTCTATTTTGGATCCTACAAAGACGGTATCACCCCAGAGCCAAACGATCCGGAACTAAGCGATATCGTATCGAAGTGGGAGTCATAGGTATTATTACTATCTAGATAGGGAAAATATCTACCAACAGCCACTATTATTTAAAAACATGGCTTTCCCTCTCTTCGAACTTCGCGATCTACACGTCAGCACTGACGATGACAAAGAAATCCTCAAAGGCGTGAACCTCACGATACCCATCGGTGAGGTTCACGCGCTCATGGGACCAAATGGCTCAGGAAAGACCACTTTGGCCTCAGCCCTTCTGGGTCACCGAGGGTATCGCATAACCTCGGGGTCGATCTTGTTCCACGGTGAAGATATCACCGAATGGAGTACTGACGCCCGAGGAAAAGCCGGGATCTTCCTAGCATTTCAATATCCTGAAGCCATTAGCGGCGTCTCGGTAGTGCAGTTCCTACGCCAGGCCATGAGTGCTCGTAGAGGGGTAGATGTATCGGCCCTTGAAGTACGCTTTGAAATGCTAGATTGGATGGATCGCCTTGGAATGGACCCGTCCTTCGCTGAACGTTATCTAAACGAAGGATTTTCAGGCGGCGAAAAAAAGCGCAATGAAGTCCTCCAGCTTGCCCTTTTGAATCCCGATTTCGCAATATTAGATGAAACCGACTCGGGCCTCGATATCGACGCACTTAGAGTCGTATCTAGAGGTATCAATGAAGTGCGCTCAATCAATCCGAATCTGGGAGCCTTATTAGTAACGCACTACCAGCGTTTTCTCGACGAGGTACATCCAGATAAAATTCACATCCTTATCGATGGAAAGATAATCGCTAGTGGTGGCATGGAGATCGTAGAAACCCTAGAAATAAGCGGCTACGAAGGATGGAGATAACACAAATGGGGACTCTACCGGAGATGCCGAATTTAAATGAATTGAGTTTCGATCCAAAGGTAATCAAAAAAGATTTCCCCATATTTTCCCAAAACCGAGATAAGCCGCTTGTCTTTTTAGATTCCGGAGCATCTTCACAAAGACCCACGTCAGTACTAGACGCCATGGACGACTACTACCGCACCACACACGCCAACGTCCATCGGGGAGTTTACGCTCTAGCTGAAGAGGCGACAAACCGCTATGAAGCCGCCCGCCTAAAAATCGGTAACTTTATAGGTGCGCCCAATCCATCCAAAGAGATTGTCTTCTCAAAGAACTCAACCGAATCACTAAATCTAATTGCCAATTCGCTTGGTCACGGTTACTTGCACGCAGGTGACAAGGTCGTCCTAACCAAAATGGAACACCACGCTAATCACGTTCCCTGGATCATGCTTGCATCTTATCTTGGTATAAAACTAGAATTCATCGACCACGATGAACAAGGTCGCCTTATCCTAGATAACTTAGATCAAACATTAGATGGCGCCAAAGTCGTATCGCTCACTCTCGCCTCAAACGTGCTAGGAACGATTACTCCTTTTAGTCAGATAGCTCAAGTCGCTCACAGTTATGGTGCAATTGTCGTTGGGGATGCCTCTCAATATGTGCCACATATGCCCTTAAACGTAAAAGAGCTTGGTGCTGACTTGGTAGCATTCACTGGTCATAAGATGCTCGGACCAACAGGTGTTGGCGTGCTATGGGGAAATCTCAAAACCCTTGAATCGATGCCGCCCTTCTTAGGAGGTGGCGACATGATCGCCGATGTACGCCTTGAAAGCTATACCCCTAATGAACTTCCATATAAATTTGAAGCGGGGACACCACCAATCGCTGAAGTCATTGGCTTAGGAGCAGCCGTTGACTACTTGAATAATCTTGGTATGCAAAATATCGCTAATCACGATCGAGCAATAATGAAGATTGCTCTCGAAAAAATCAATGATCGCTTTGGAGACACCATCAAGATTTATGGTCCAAAAGACTACAAGGAGCGCTCCGGCTGCATCTCGTTTAGCTTTGAAAACGTGCACCCCCACGACATATCACAAATACTCGACCTCCATGGCGTGTGCGTACGAGCTGGCCACCATTGTGCAAAGCCATTGATGCGTGAATTGGGTGTAGCAGCAACGGCTCGAGCCTCATTTCATATCTACAACGACGAAGATGACGTCGACGCACTGGTAGAGGCGCTTGCCGAAGCACAGCGCTACTTTAGCTAATCATAAAAGCCACCCGCCAAAGGCAATCACCCAAAAGGGGCCATTGCAATACGACGATTAGACTCTTAATCGATAAATTTTGAATGAAGGTACGAAGGAAATGCAGGGATTAGAGGATCTATACAGGGAGATCATCCTTGACCACTACAAGAACCCAAGAAATTCAGGAACATTGGAATCGCCACCGGCACTGAAGAATGAGGGTTACAATCCGCTATGTGGTGATGAAGTTACCATCTATGTAAATTGGGATGGTGACAAGATAGCCGATATAAAAATGGCTGGACAGGGTTGTTCGATCTCTCGCTCCTCAGCCTCGCTTATGACAATCTCCGTAAAAGGCAAATCCTTAGAGGAGGCCCGGGGAGTAATTAAGACCTTTAAATCTCTACTATCTCTTGCAGATGATCATGAAACAGTAGAGATTCAAACCAACGAAGACCTAAGGGCTCTAGGCGAACTAGCCGCGCTTCAGGGTGTGGTGAAATTCCCAGTTCGCATCAAATGTGCGACCCTCGCTTGGAACACATTTTCTCAAATTCTAGATGAGATAGATGCGACCATTTAACCCTAGGCGGCTTAGTCATTCCTAAATAAGGTCTATGGCCACCGAATACACCCAACCAACTGAAATACCTAAATTCATTGGAAAAACTAAAAATAAATGCTAATCAAAGGTGGCTAAGGACTAAGATAACTTTGCTCTTGTCTCCGATAAGTTTGGCTATTTCGAGACAGCTGTGTCCTTGGGCTCCTAATTTCTAATCAATTCATTGATGGCCTAACCTTTGGCATTTGATGACTCCCGGGTGGTTTTGAACGTTCCAATATAAGGCTTACTGGGGTGGTCAATTTAATGTTACTGGCAACAGATACACCCCAATTGGCCCGGAAATAAAAGTCCGAGTCGGCACATCTCCAATCCGTCAAACGTTGGTCGCTAGATCAACGTAAGGCATACACCCCAGGTTCACGGTCGCAAGGCCAGAGCCCAAAGTAGCACCCCGAACCGGGCCCTGTCTGATTTATCTCAGACCAGCGCAAGCCAATAACTAGCAACCTCACCTACCAGTATCAATTCCTCGATACCCGACCAGATGTTCGTGGTGGCGTGATGGACGGCATGTGAGGCAACCTCAACCAAACGATAGGGGCCAGAAGCCACGTCCGTAAAGGCAGGGAGGGTTCGAAGCCGTGACTAGAACCCAGATAGTTCACGAGTAAAACCACGCTAAAGCCGAAAGGCTGGAGCTAAAATAGCTACATTGCAACCAACGTAGCTATCTCGCTCGGTATAATTTCAACCAGCTGGCACGCTTGAGGTTGTAGATGACGATGTCTGAGGAATTACATGCCCATTTGCATCCGTAGGCCGAGCAAAGGCGGCAATAAAGTCTCGAGCGGTACCTTCAAAGTAGCGAGCAGGCGGCCGCAGCATATTGTAGACCAGACGGGATCCATTACTAGGTAACGCTAGACCGTTATTTGTCGATGGATTGAAATAGAAGAAGTTGGTCCAAGTGGAGTTGATATCCATCTCCATAGCGCGAACGGCCCCTGCCCTAATGAGAATGTTCGCCAAGTTGGCAGTACTAAGACCCGCTCCTGCTGCATAGATTATCGCTCCGTTAGCCGTCACACCGACTCCAGACCGCCAAACCAAAACAGCATTCCCAACAGTTGCCCCCCAAATGAGAAAGTTATTGGAGTAGACCGCAGGATTAACTTTCCCATTATCGACAATCAATGATAGATTCTGTCGCACAGACGCCACATCTGAAGTTAGCGTCTGATCTCTACCCCACTGCACGACATTGGCAGTACCATTTTTATAGATTACAAAAGACGCTGCGCCATTTACTAACGGATAGACCTGACGACCCTCAGAATACCAGCCGCCCTTGGCATCCTGCATTCTAAAGCCCGCGTTGAAGGCAGCGACCAAGCTTTGCTCTTCTGTCGTGGAAAATGGGGCCATGTAGGTCCATGGTCCATGACCTGGCTCTGCCGCCCCTGCAAAAAGGGTAAACGAGAGCAAATTCGGATCCATCCATGCCACTCCAGCCACTAGGGATGTATAGACCGTAGAAGGACGAATGGTCGTGGTGTAAAGACCAGCCACCCCGCCGATCAATCTACCCTGAGGCTGCCAAACGCCTTCTCCAGCTATAGACGGAGATACGAATGGAACCAAAGATTTAGGTGGGGGCAGATGGGCAGGACCCTTAGCTATAGTTGTAGTCGTAGACTTCGTCACCTTGGCAATCGCCCCGGCTGGTGGTTTGCCACCTACTGGTGGCTTGTTGTGGCTATACCAGAAGTTCTCTGCATAGCGAACAATCGAAGCTCCACCGTGACCACGAATCCACTCAACTGTCTTTACCCCCAAGCTACTACTACCAGGGGCAGTAAGGGCTGTTCCATAAGACCACGCTACGGTGGATATGAGAATTGCCCCAACTAAGACTATTGAAATTCTAAAATATCTTGGTCGAAAACGTCTACGGCTATAGGTTCTTTGCATTATTCCACTTCTCGCTAATTTCTATTAGCTGAAAATCTTCATACCGACTGTAGCTGATTCAATAAAAGCCACAGGGCAAAAACTACCTACTACAACATAAATGGTCTACGTATGAATTTGCTGAATTGACTCAACATCAAGGTCAGCAAAGTCTGGATCTATAGGAAGATGCAGTATAAACTCCGCTCCCCCTAATTCAGCAGGTTCAGCCGATACTTCAATTGTACCCTGATGAAGTTCAACCAACGCAGCGACGATCGACAGACCTAGCCCTGACCCGCCACTAATTCGCGCGCGATCTTCATCAACCCTGTGAAACCTCTCGAAGACTTTCTCTCTCATCTCAGGTGCTATGCCCGGCCCATCGTCTCCGATGCGTAACTCAACGCTAGCCTCTCCATGGTAATCAATAGTTCTTAGACCAATCGAAATCGTAGATCTCGAATGGCGAGCAGCGTTTTCGAGTAAATTCCGGATGACACGTATTATTTGATCCCTATCTGCCCTAACTCGCGCCGCGCTCACCCTAGTGGCATCCACGATCTTCTGATTGTGGATTCGAACCCGTCGCGCCTCTGCGGAGATAATCTCATCTAGATCTACCGACTCTAGGGATGGTCGAATCACCTTTTCGTCGAGCTTGGCCAAGGTCAACAAATCTGCCACAATCCGCTGCATTCTCTGAGCTTCATCCAGCGCTGCATTCAAGGACTGAGGTATATCGGTGGCTTCTGGATGCAAAAGCGCCACCTCAAGTTCGGCCCGAATCGACGATATGGGACTTCTCAGCTCATGAGATGCGTCAGAGACGAACTGACGTTGACGCTCAGTCGAGACCTCAATTCGATCGAGCATTGCATTCATCGTAAAAGCAAGGGCCGCTATCTCATCTTTTGTTTGTGGAACAAAGACTCGCCGATGCAGATTGGAACCGGAGATATCGCTAACTTCACTTCTGATCTTCTCAACCGGAGAAAGAGCTAGTCCTGTAACAAACCAAACGATCAATCCAACCAGTATCACCAAAAGTGGAAAGACAACAAAGAGCGACGTCTCAATAGCATTAATTGACTGTTCTCGCGAGGCTAACGAAGCCCAGACAAAGACATAGACCTTAGCGCTAGCAAGCTTTTGATTCCCAGCGGCAGGACCTATCTCCTTTTTTGTAGTAAGAACTGGAGTCTCCGATCGCTCTGGAAGTCCTATATCCGGAGTAGCTCCCGATGAGAACTTCACAATACTGAGTCCCTCGCTTGAAACCGGAACTGCAGCACCTACTATAACTCCGTTTGAATCACGAACAAAACGGCGATGAAGATTCGAAGATGGAGGCGTATAGGTCAAGTTGACGGCACCTTGAGCCGGCGGAATCTTAGTGATTGGACCCAATCCGCTAAAATTTCCAGTTGATGCTACTACGCGTCCCTGGGAATCAATGATTTGAACTCCCAAATCTCCCCGAGGAGCCGGCAATGGATTAAGAATATCCCTGCTGTGGAGCATAATAGATACAGTACCGAGCTCCGTGCGAGCTAAGTTCATTGCCGCCTGATCGAAGGCATCTAACGTATTACGAAGTAATACAACTCCAGCCAAAAAAAGGGCCAGAGAGACTACTAGAACTGCCGCAAACGTTGTCCGTGCACGTACGGACCTATAAAAGGATCGAGTCTTAGCCTTAACTTCGTTTTGTATCTTTCGATCCATTGCCAGCTTGACACCACTTTTTCACACACGTCTAGATGACTTTTCAAAACAAATCAACCTAGAGCCACCGAGCTACGACCTCCCCAAAAAAGAGATGGATCCCAGCTACGGAATCAACCAACTCTAAACCAAAAAAACACATTGGCACGTAAGATCTAAAACAAAAAATATAGTCAACATCCAGAAAGCGCCAACACGCTCAGAAAGTCAGACCTGCACCAAAGACAAAGCTCCAGGTCTCTAAATCAAGCCACAGCGCAAACCGTATCCGCGGTAAAAAAGCGTTGACTAAAAGCTCCAGCGACGATAAGCAACAGAATCCATACAGATGCTAACGGATGAAGATCGGCTGAACTTTAGGTGAGATGACGCCTGAGACCTGTCCTGGATATAACGCCCAGGGATCATTGGGCTACTTTTAAGCGCAAACCTCCCTGAATGTAAACTGTGATTTAAAGCCAGAACGCAAATCACCGACAAAGACGAAACACACAAACAAACAGGCCAATCGAAGTGCGCCAAGCAGGCAAATTATGATATGACATAACCAGCTCCTCGAATAGTTCGAATTGTCTTTGTTCCAAATGGTGCATCGATCTTCTTGCGCAGATATCCGACATAGACCTCAACGATGTTTGAGTCACCTTCGAAGTCATAGTCCCAAACGTGCTCTATGATTTCAGATTTGGTCAACACCTCGCCTTTTCGCCGAAGCAAAAGCTCGAGTAAAGAAAATTCTCGAGATGTCAGTTCAATCTCCACCAAACCACGGCTCACTCCATGGCTCGCTGGGTCAAGAATCAAATCATCGACGCTCAACTGGGCTGGCCGAGAAGGCGATGACCGCCGCAGCAGGGCCCGAATCCGAGCTAACAATACTGTAAAAGAAAATGGCTTCGATAAAAAGTCGTCAGCGCCGGTATCTAATGCCTCGGCCTCATCGAGTTCTCCATCCTTTGCAGTTAGCATCATTATCGGGCACCAAATCTCAGATTCACGAAGCATTGCACATAGCTTAAATCCATTGATCCCGGGCAACATAATGTCAAGAAGGATCACATCATATGGGCTCTCCTTGGCTAGTCGCAAACCTTCAGTTCCACTATTTGCTATATCGACTGCGAAACCCTCAGCCTGCAAGCCACGTCGTAACGCCTCGGCGAGCCTTACCTCGTCCTCAACAACCAGCAGCCGCATATCACTCACCTAACCTAAAATCTGGCACCAAGATTATCAAGAACCCACCGACATTATAAGTAATCTTCATGAAAGCTAACAAAGAGTCAAATTTCTAAATCGGCAAAGGTCTATTCTCACTTTGAAAAATAGGCTAACCTTTGGTTTTAGATCACATCAACCAAGGAGCTTTCAATGAAAGTAGAAGTCGACTTTGAAAAGTGTCAGTCAAATGCAATTTGCATGCGAATTGCGCCAACAATCTTTGAAGTTAGAGAAGACGGATATCTCTACGTTCTAAACGATACACCAGACGAAGAACTTCGCGAAACATTGATCGAAGCGGTTGAATCGTGTCCGACCCAAGCGCTCTCGATCATAGGTTGAAGATGATCCACCAAAGATAACGCAATTTAGACGATAACCAACTAGGCAATTTCAAAAGCCACACGCTTGAGGTGCTCAAATCAACTTCATTTGTTCAGGCTGTAATCACCTCGAACTCTAGCGAGCCTTCAAATATGGCAAGTGGTAACTGCATTGGTCCAAAGCGCCTACTTTGCCCCATCATTAGAAACACGTGCCCTATGTGTTACCTGCTGTATCTAATACCTAAAATCTTACCGCTAGAACCCCAAGCGAAAATACTTGCCATTTTATCTAGAGTCCAGTTGCAAAGGCCGAGTGAAATCGGGCTAATTATGGCGAAGAGAGATACCTCTAGCTGCTGACATCCCTGACCAAGGGCCATGGCCCTTGGGGATCAAAATTCTGAGGACAGCCAGTCGCCCTGGATAGATTTCGTCCAAAGCAAAAAGAAATGATTTCAGAAGCGACCAACAAAGACGATACAGATATAGAAGATTAAACGAAGAAGGAGGCGCTATGCGCCTCCTTGACTTCCCCCATCCAGAAAAAGCAAGCGCCTGGAAATCCCCACTACACTGACCAAACTCCCCCAAGTTGCTTTCGCACGGCCTGTGAATTTCCTTGCGCTTCACTGAGAACCAGTATACACACCAGTGACTTAAGTCACAAATCACTAAAGGTAGAAACCTCTAAAAAAAATTAAAATCTGATGAAATTATTGCCGCAGGGAAGGATTTATCAGCCACAAAGAGGAATTTCACCTCTTTTTTGGACCATAACCTGTTCGTTCAAGCTCGAAAGCCAACTCCGGACCACCGCTACGATTTATGTGTCCATCTTCAAAGACGTGCACAAAGTCAGGCTCGAGCTCACGCAGAAGGCGGGAGTAATGAGTGATGACAAGTACACCTAGCCCCTCTTCCTTAACCATCAAAGCGATACGGCGAGAGACGTCACGCAGAGCATCAATATCTAGACCGGAATCGAGCTCGTCCAAGATCGCAATCTTCGCGCCGAAGGTAGCCAGCTGAAAGGTCTCGGCCCGCTTTTTCTCGCCACCAGAAAATCCAACGTTTACACTTCGCGAAAGAAGCTCTGGCGAAAGACCAATTGCAACTGCCTCTTTACTTAAGTCTTTAGCAGCCAACCTAGCTTCGTCCAAATTCAGCTCACGGGCAAGGTCATCAAAGCTCACGCCCACCAGTTCGGGAGGGTACTGGGCAATCATGAACAACCCAGCCCGGGCCCTTTGGTAGGTCGGAAGATTAGTAAGTTCCAAATCATTCAAAAAAATCCCGCCAGAGGTCACCACATATGGATTCTTTCCCATGATGGTAGATGCAAGCGTCGTCTTGCCTGAGCCATTAGGGCCCATTATCGCGTGGACTTCGCCGGCCTTTATAGTCAAATCAACGCCCTTGACTATCTCTTTGTGGTCTATCTCAATATGAAGATCCACAAGGCGCATGACCGAATCTACTGAGGTCTTGGCAGCTATCGTCATTTGATTGTCACCCATAACTTTCCATCTTCTACGTGAACGTCATAGACGGGCACAGCACGCGTTGCAGGTAGCGTAGTGGGCTTGCCTGTGACAAGAGAGAAAGTACTTCCGTGCTTCCAGCACTCCAGTTCCTTCTCTTGCGAATAGACTTCACCTTCGCTCAATGCATAATCTGCGTGGCTGCATTTGTCTCCAATGGCATAAAAATCATCGCCTATTCTGACAATTGCTATTCGATGACCACCGACCTCGACGCTTCGCGCCTTTCCGACCTCGAACTCTTCAACCGTTCCAAGAGCGATACTATCGTGCATTACAAGGTCTCCCTCAATTTGATATCAACCAATTCATTGATTACCTCAACCGCCTCTGACGAAGCGATCCCCTCCATAATCTCGTTGAAAAACCCCTTAACGATAATCCGCTTGGCACGTTCTGGGTCAATTCCGCGAGATTCCAAATAAAAGACCATCTCTGGATCGATCGGTCCTACTGCTGACGCATGCGAACATCGAACATTGTTCTCTCTGATATCCAAATTTGGCACCGAATCAGCGCGCGCGCCTTCAGAAAGCACGAGGTTTCGATTTGTCTGAAAGGCATCGGAACGCGAGGCGCCCTCTTCAATGCGGACTAAACCAGAGTATACCGAGTGCGAATTCTCCGAAACTGCCCCTTTGAAGAGCAACTCCGAAAAGGTATTTGGAGCATGATGATCCTGGAGAGTGCGAAAGTCTAGCATCTGGCTACCGCTTGCAAAATAAGCAGCCTTCAGGTAGGCCTTGGCATCGGCTCCATCCAAGTGGCTCTCCGCGCGAACACGAGCGTAGCTACCGCCAAAGCTAAAAACGCCAAATTCAAGCTTGGCATGATCGCTAATGCGTGCCGAGCAGTTGGCAACGATATAACCATCTTTAGAAAGGTCTTGAATCTGATAGTGATAGAGGTTGGAGCCTGCCCCTAAGCAACTAAGAAAGTTTGCCCCTACGAAGGAGACAGAAGGCTCCGAAGATATGAACTCAATGACATTTGCTTGGGATCCATCTCCCAAAACCACGACAACGCGTGGCAAAAACGCCACATCCTCACCAGGCACCCTGTAGCTTATGACTATCGGTTCATCAATCTTCGCATTGTCGGCAATCGATATGACGTAATGATCTTGCGAGTACGCCAAGGAGTATGCAGAAAAAAAGTCGTCCATCAATAGATACTCGTCCCAATGAGGTTTTGTTATATCAGAGATATGAGAGACACTGAGAACCTCAGAGTTTTTAGCCCGGTCATAGATGTCCAAAGAACCTGGAGCAACTTCTAGATACAGTGAAGAAGATGCCACGAGAGATGCTTTTAGGCCATCTAATAGCGGTGGAACTCCATCGAATAGCTTGATTATTGGCTTTGAAAGGCCAACTCTTAACGAGAGTGAAGTCAAATCCTCAACTCTCGAATAACGCCAAATCTCCTCGCTGGGAGCTGGAAAGCCAATTTCGATCGCCTTTTTCCGGGCGTCCTCCCGAAGAGAGGTTAGCCAAGAGCCATCCCCTCCTAAAACAGTCTGGTTTTCAAGTTCGAATGCTTGGACGCTGCCAATTTCGCTCGACACGGTCACCTCGATCGCAATTTCAAAAATAATTTCTCCTATCACGATAGTAGAATCCCAATTGGAATTCGCCTACAAACGGATTGTCAAACCTAGTTCTTCAAATTTGCAAAGGAATATCGGCGACTTCAGCCCATTTGCAAGCCAATCCTTCCAGACCGAATTAATGGATCTAACCCGGCCAAGAGCCACAATGTAGGGCAAATCTAGATAATCGAAAAAACCGACAATTTGTTGATGTTAGCATTATGAAATGTCTAGTAACCAATGTATCGAATACAAAATCAATGGCCACATTGGTCACGTAATCCTCTCACGTCAAGAGCGAAGAAATGCAATGAATCCTGCATTCTTCGAAGAATTCCCTCTAGCCATCAAAGAGTTAGTTAAAGATGGCCAAGTCAGAGCCATCGTAATTAGTTCAAGTGGAAATGACTTTACAGTCGGCCTAGATCTAAAAGAGTCGATACTCCATTCACCTGGTGGATCAGTAGCTAAATCGGCTTCGATCATGTACGAAAGAGTCAAAGCTCTGCAGGACTCTTTTTCAGTCTTAGAAAATACTTCGATTCCTGTAATCGCCGCGATCAGCGGATATTGTATCGGTGGCGGTGTCGATTTGATTGCTGCATGTGATATCCGAATCGCATCTGCGGATGCAATCTTTTCCATAAGGGAAGCCAAGATCGCTATCGTTGCCGACCTGGGATCTCTGCAAAGGCTTCCCTCGATAATTCCACGAGGCCACCTTTATGAGCTCGCACTAACGGCTGAGGACTTTGGAGCCGACCGAGCCCTAGAGATAAACTTGATCAATAGGATACTCCCGACAAAAGAAGAAGTAATTGAAGCAGCCTTTGAGGTTGCTAAAAAAATCGCTGCCAACTCGCCGCTCGCCACAGCTGGCACAAAAAATATTCTCAATTCAGTTTATGGTCACCACCTATCTGAAGACCTTGACAGGGTTGGCCTTTGGAACTCAGCCTTCCTGCGCTCAAATGACCTAAACGAAGCCATTGGCTCCTTCATAGAAAAGCGACCCCCTAACTTTACCGGAGAGTAGTAAGGTAGCTGGCAAGGCAGATGGGCCACAAAGACCCAACGTAGTAAGAGGCGGACACCACAGCCAAATAAAAGATCTAAATCACCTTATTGGATTCTCGCTCAATAAGGTGATTTAGCACCTTGTCGAACCGCCATTTCCAAGGTATCCATAAATTGAGCGAAATGGAACGCGACGTGCTAGACCTCAGATTGGGCTTGGTTCGCCCATCGCGTACAACACATCCAGTACGACAAAAGACGAGCTTTTATCGCCGAATAAGCTACCTTACCTAGTCGCGATCTTTGCGTCGGAAAAGGCCTCGCCGTTTCTTCGATTCTTTTAATTCGTTCATCGTGTCAAAGACTGCGGAATTGACAACATCTTCAGCACGATTTAAGAGCTCCTCGATATCGCGCTCTTCGTCTTGCGGGATATCGATAGGAACCACAGGCGGCGAAACCAATTTTCCATGTTGCCAACCAACATCTGCAAGTCTTCGCTCATATTTCGGACAATTATCTGGACACTTCCATGGTGCCTCTGGGGCAAGGCCCAAAACGCAATACCTCGCAACATCGCCCGTATCATATGTACGGCTCTGATAGTTTTTACACTCTTGACGCATCCCCATCCGACATTTCCTTCTTCCAGCGTCGAACCCTTTTGGCAAAGACTAGTCCAAGCTCAACACTTTTGACGAACAATGAAAAATTACATGCTCATTTAACTATGAATACGACCTCAAAACGACCAACCTAAATGGCTCCTAAATCGATCGAATATCCAGTTCAAATGGGCGAAATCAAAGATGGCCAATATGGAGAGACTCAATAACAAAAATATCGGAAACTCAATTCGTTCACGAAGATGCCCCATGGATTATCCATTTAAAAAAACAGATGACTGATTACGTCACCAAGATGAAATCCCGACAAAAACTCAACTAAGAAAATTACCAAGATATTGGGCCGCCTTGAAAACACGATGTTAGAACCCATGGTCTTCCTATGGCAAAATCGAAACTTGCTTTGGTAATGCTTTAATGGGGACCAATTGCCCCAAGGCTCCCCTACGAGCGGGTTGCTTGATCCACATCTAAGTTAGGAGGGCCCAACTTTCCCAAATGATTTAACGGATTAAAAAAAATAGTGATGGGGGAAATCATCACAAAAAGCACTACAACTAATATCTGTCGACCCTTTAGAGGGAGAGAGTGGGGCCCCTTTTAGACTCTCATTGGGTCGCATATTTATTATCGGCAATTATACGCGATCCTTTAGCGATATTTCAGAATCCTCAAAGGTTCAACCTCGATAGTGGTCTCATAAGGTTTTTTCAAAACCCAAACGATGACAAGACGAGACAAAAACGAGGGATACGCAATGGAAGAAAACTTTACCCCCCAAGGTGACACCCCAAACGACAAGAGTTCCGATATTGATCCATTCGACGAAGCGCTCAGCTCACTGGCAGAAAGTGGACCAAAACCAACTTCAGAAGAAGCAATCATTACGAGCCAGAGTTTCGAAGATTTTGAGCCAACAACCTCATTTGAATCCCAAGGCGATCAACCTTCCCAGGAGCAGGCACCGAAGTTCACAAACCCGGGATATCTAAACGAACCGACAGATACGTCAGCAGGTACCAGCTTCAATGGGCAAAACCTCTACACTGCAGCACCCATAGCGCAAAAACAGAGAACGCAAAGGCGAAGAAGAGGAAATGGTCGCCTCTTTGCTGGCGTCGCACTAACAGCCCTAGTGGTCAGCGCAGTTGGTGGATATGGCGGCTACAAGCTAGCTAGCTCCACCACCACAAGCACAACCGTTCCCTCTGCAGTCCAAACAAATGCAACCACAACAGCTCAGGCTGCTGCCGCAATTACGTCGGCCAATGGAGCGATGAGTATCCAAGCTATCCTCGCGAAGGTTGAACCTGCGATAGTGGACATCTCTACCACCGGCGTTCAATCCAATGGCTTCTTCGGAGGCTCTAGCAGCTTCTCGGCTGCCGGTACAGGAATGATAATGACACCCAATGGTAAGGTGCTAACAAATGCACACGTTGTCGCGAATGCAAGTACAATTCGCGTGACTTTACTTGGTCAATCCAAATCATACAACGCTACCGTCATAGGCCGAGATACGGCCCACGATGTAGCTGTACTTCAAATTCAAGGCGCATCCAATCTGCCTACTGTAACATTTGGAAAGTCATCAGCCCTTCAAGTTGGAGACAGCGTTGTCGCTATTGGTAATGCACTGGCACTTCAAGGAATGCCGACTGTGACCCAGGGAATCGTCTCTGGCCTTAATCGAACGCTACAGTCGTCAACTAGCACCCTTAGCGGTCTCATCCAAACCGATGCACCGATCAATCCTGGCAACTCAGGCGGACCGTTGGTAAATGCATCCGGGCAAGTAATTGGAATGAATACCGAAATCTTGACAGGAACCGGTACCGAACCTGCTCAAAATCTAGGATTTGCCGAATCAATAGACTCTGTACTTCCAATCGTCGCCAAGATCGAAGCTCACCCGAACACATTTACTACAACTACCCCTGTCACTGGACAAACGGCATACCTCGGTGTAGCTGTGGAAACACTGACTCCTTCCATCGCTAGCCAACTCGGTCTACCAACATCCCTAAATGGCGCTCTAGTCGACCAGGTCACAGCAGGAGCACCAGCAAATCAAGCTGGAATTACCCCAGGATCCGTAATCACCAACGTCAATTCGAAGGCCATTACCAGTGCATCGAGCCTTGTCACAGCGATACATTCACACAAGCCTGGGCAATCTCTGACTGTCAAATGGGTCAACGCACAAGGCACCAATTCTGCGACGGTGACCTTGGCAGCAGCCCCGACCGCCTAGTCGTCATGACGCACAATAAAAAGCCGATAGGATCAAAGTGACGAATCTCATTCCCAAGGTTTCAACGAGCAGAGAGCCAAAATTGAGCGAACCAACCACAGCCCCTAGAGTTCTAGTTATCGATGACGAAAGCTCCATAACCGATCTGGTCTCACTAGCCCTTGGTTTCCAAGGATACAAAGTAGAAAAGGCATCGGGTGCCAGAGAGGGACTTGAAAAAGTTCGCTCATTCTCTCCAGATATTATTTTGCTTGACGTAATGATGCCAGAGTTAGACGGCTTCGAAGTGGCAAGACGCTTGCGAATGGAAAAGATCGATACGCCGATAATCTTTCTAACAGCCAAAGATACGACTGAGGACAAGGTCTCAGGCCTCAAAATCGGCGGCGATGACTACGTAACAAAGCCATTTTCGCTTGAAGAACTAGCTGCCCGAGTCGATGCAATCATCAGACGCACTAAGAAAGATAATGAGATTTCGACGAGGTTGGTCTTCGCGGATCTCATCCTCGATCTAGAAACGCATGAAGTATTTAGAAAAGGACAACAGGTCGAGCTCACCTCAACCGAGTTCAATCTACTTCAATATCTGATGGAAAATGCCCGACGGGTCGTATCTAAATCACAGATCCTCGATCACGTCTGGCATTACGACTTCGGTGGGGACGCTAACATCGTGGAGACCTACATCTCCTATCTGCGAAGAAAGATCGACTCAGATAGCGAACCTTCGCTCATTCGAACCGTTCGAGGAGCTGGATACTCAATGCGAATGCCCAATAGCTATGACGCTCAATGAGAGATCCAAATACAAAATTTAGGCACTTCATTCAACCAAAATGAAGTGCCAATTTCGAGATGAAAGACATTGGATTGGTTGCAGTAAAGGAAATCCTAAGGCGAAGAATTGAAGCAACTCAACAAAGCCAAGCAGACGCTCGAAATAAAAAACCGAAATCAACACTAAAAGCTAAGCTTCTAATAACAGTGGCACTACTGGTGGCCTTTGGACTTGGGATAGCTGATCTCGCAACGTATACAGCCTTGCAATCTTTTCTCTACCAAAAATTAGACCAGCAGCTCCAAACTACAATTGGATCCACGGCGCAAGCACTTTTCGAATCATTTCAGGGAAGACCTGGCAACGGTTCTATACCAGCCATGGTACCCGATGGGTCTTGGGGAGAAATAGCTTCGGGCGGTAGAATAGTTTTTAGCGTTGCATTCGTTCAACCCGGAACTCTCCAAGGTTCGCCACCCAAGATCCAACTAAGCGGCTCACAGGCAATTAAAGTGAATCACCCAACGACCGTTACAGCTTCCAACGGTAGCCAAATTCAATATCGCGCGTTAGCCATTACTACCTCAGTTGGAAATGTTACAGTCATCTTAGCTATTCCAGAGACTGGTCTACATGCGACCCTATCACGTCTAGCCATAGTCACAACGCTCGTGTCGCTGACCTTACTGGTAATTCTGATCGCACTTGGATTCTATCTAATTGGGATTGGTCTGGCACCTCTTGATCGAATGACCGAGACTGCTGATCAAATCTCAAAGGGCGATTTCTCGCGACGAATCGAAGCAGAATCACGAGATGCAGAAGTTGAAAAACTGGCGGACGCCCTTAATTACATGTTGGGAACGATTCAAGCCGAGATTGAAAAACGCGAAGCCTCCGAAGGGCGTCTAAAGCGATTCGTTGCTGATGCATCTCACGAATTACGGACGCCGCTTACCTCAATCAGAGGTTATGCAGAGCTAATCGAAACCGGCTTGATCTCTAAACCCGAAGATATATACTCCGCCGCCGAACGTATCACAACTGAATCGGTTAGGATGGCGGGATTGGTCGAAGACCTTTTACTTCTTGCTCGGTTGGACCAAGCTCGAGCCCTGCAAAAACTCGACGTAAACTTTTCTCAAATAGTCGCAGCTGTAGTGGCCGATGCCCACGTAGTGGAGCCCAACAGACCACTTAATGCATCTATCGCGCCGGATATACATGTAATCGGAGACCAGCCAAGGCTCACCCAAGTCGTCTCGAACATTATGTCGAACCTAAGAACACATACGACAGAAAATACCCAGGCTGAAATTACCCTAGGGGTGACAGCAGATGAACAGGGGGCTCCAATCTGTCAGCTATCAGTGAGGGATTGGGGACCAGGTCTCTCAAAAGAGCAACTTGACCACGTATTTGAGCGTTTCTACCGAGCTGACCCATCTCGAACGCGATCCCAAGGTGGAGCAGGACTAGGTCTTTCCCTCGTTCAATCGATTACCGAATCGCACAATGGAAAGGTTTGGATAACCTCTGGCGGAATTGGAAAAGGCATTACCATTGGAGTAGAACTTCCAATCGCCAATCAGGGCCCAAACACCGCCCAAAACAACCTGGGATCGATCGATTCACCTTTGAGCGGCGACCCCCCGGTCTCATTCGGTAGCGGATCGTAAAATTCGCCATCACAATCTACTCACTCCTAGATATTATAAATATTAAAGCTACGATAAGACTAGAGCAGCTCATAAAATAGATAAATTAAAAGACAATGCATTCATCTTCATCGGAGCTTCTTCTAGGAATTCAGTCAACTGGCGAAGGTGCTCGTTTGGAAGGACCTTTCCATTGTTTTTTATCAATTTCTACCCGCGGAACACCTTCTGACTCATACTAAGGATCGAAATGGCAATAGAAACATCTGAATTGATAGATGAATTAGAGAAATACGCTGCCCAGATTAGCGAACAGGCCCCCTCCAATCTCGACTTGGCCTTGGCTCACCTTGGGTCGTGGCGTGTAAGCGACCTACTCGAACACCTTTCGTTAGTCTTAGAGAGGGCAATAAATCGCATTGGAAAGACCGAAGAACCCAAAGCTGGCGAAAGTGCGACGGGAACCATCGACCATCTTGAGCAATACACCGAGACTTCGAATCGTCTTATTGCAACGTTGAAAACCACGAGCGATCAAACACCTGCCTGGAATTGGACGGGATCAAATCAAAATAGCGCTTGGTTAAAGCGTCGTACGGCCCACGAAGTAGCGGTACACTCTCTCGACATTGCACTCGCATTGAATTTAGTCCAAGATGTCAATAAATATTTCAATCCAAAATTTGCCAGTGACGGAATCGCGGAATTTGTTAATGTATTTCTGGGCCGATTAAATGCCAAGTACGAAGGGAGTTCCGAGCCATTTTCCATCCATATCCATGCAAATGATGTCTCAGATACCGAATGGGTCTTCCTCTTTGGCACTACGACCATAGAAGCAAAGCAATTGCACCAAAAGTGTGATCTTGCGCTACGCGGTACCGCAAGCGCGCTTTATGGGTGGCTATGGAATCGATTCGCCTACGAGAATCTAGAGCTAATCGGCGATCATACCTTGGCGGACAAATGGCACGAAATCGTAAAAATCTAGTTAACCCTTTACCCCGATGAGCCACTTGCTCAAGAATCGTCTTATTTGATATCGACTAACCCAGCTTTAGAAAAAGTTATCGCAAGATCGCTCTGTTTTGGGTTGGAGTAGCCAATTTTTAGAGCACGCAAAAAAATAACATCTGGTCTGGCGTGTGCCAGTAATGACGAAATAGAGATAGGCCATTGCCAATCAGCAAGCAAACCTTTCACAACGCCAAAGAGAATATCTCCATTTAACATCATGGAGACATCTTTCGACGGCGCCGCCAAAACTAGCCACCGAGCCTAATTCGACCACTCTCAAAAAAGAAGCTACCTTGAACTATTGCTCTCGTTTGCGCTTTTGATAGATCATCGGAGCTTAAAGATTTAACCAGGGATTCACCCAGGATTCATGATCACAAGACCTGCGAACCAAGACCATTATTTAATGGCCACCTTGACCATCTTGGAATTAGCTGATAGAACGTTATTCAACAGAGCATCATTATCTGTTGGAGACTCATCTGGCGAAACCTCTCAAACGATCGAAATAGCGCATCAGGTAGAGAAATCGCAACAAAAGACAATGTTGTGCTTCTAACCAATTATGACCCCTACTTATCCATGCCTATCTCGAACGAGCAAAAAGATTAAGTTATCCACCAAGGTCAATTTATCGAGATGGATGCCCACACAAAGACAACCGATCCCTGAAATTCACAAGCACAACCAACCATGACCGATACCCGCAGTACCATCGAGGTGCTCCCCAGGAGAACTGGAAAATTCCAAGGAGAAGGCAATTATCGTCAAAGAGCTCGCGAGAAAGTCAAAGACCTAAGTGCCGAGCCTCTTTGATGCCAACCAGCCAGCTAAGATCGCCCGAATAACGAACTCACTCCGGCCTTGGAGCGCAATTGAAGCCCTATCCACCCATGATGCCACAGCCCAAACCAAGCCACCCTTAGCCCTAGCTTTCTCTTTTCCTCGAACCACATAATGACTAGGAGAGCCAAGCAAAGCTTCCTTAGGTTTCATGTTTTATACATGGTTCCCAACAATGCCATGGACGAACGCGCCTTTGATTGCCATGTCCAAAAAGCCGCGGGAAAGCCTCAGTACACTTTTATCAACAACCCACTTTACCTAAGTGAAAAGCAATAATGATTTGTATTAAACAACCAAAGCATTCCTTTTGAAAAAATTCATAAAGTAACAAAAATCATAAAGTAACAAATAAGTACTTGGTAGACAACTAATCAACTTCCCGTATTGGCCAGATAGGCCTCTACGATAAGCTAACTCGATAAAAATCTAATAGATCCATCGAACGCCACCTATGGTCTCAACGCGAAGTAAACACCAACCTAACCGGAGATGGTTTTGAAACAAAATAGCCAATCTTAAATCATATTTCTAGCAAAACTGGAGTAATCTTGCCATCAATCTCCCCGATTGCTATAAACGTCTACGAAAATATTGACATAGAGACCTACATGTGATTCTGCCTTCAATAGGGATCTCCCTTCAATAGGTCCAAGTCACGATGGCTAATGTGCTCTACGACAATGTCAGATACTTGAAAAAATAATCTTTAAGGTTGCTAAATGGTTCAACTTAGTCAGAAATTCATTGATTTAGACAGAAAATTTAACGACAATTTATATTTTCTAGAATCAGCAGAACCTGAAAAATTATTTAAAAGATAAATCATACATTGACTACAGCTAGCTTACGTAATCTTTAATAATTCTAAATTTGCCATTTATGACTAAGATTATCCAACTAAGACCTTTTTACGAGCTAGATCACGGCGGATCGATGCAAAAAGATATTTATCCAATCAAAACTCACCAGAATCCACTTCTCGTATCGCCCAGTATGGCTAAAACCCACACAAAAGTATTACCAATGAACTTTAGTAATGACGCCGAGGTGTAATTGACAATGTCAAAGGATTGCTAACATTGGAATGATTGAAATTTCAAAATATTTACTGATATGTTTAACCCAGGCTCAAAATCCGCCGAAAAAAGAGATATTGAAGATAAACCTGACCTAAATCTTCAAAGACAATTTGCACCTTCGAGTCAAAAAGAAATGAGCTGCTTCGAGGACACATCGCCCGACGTAACAAAAGACACACCATCGAACCCGCCGCCAGGGATAGAAATGTCTAGCCGAATCGCACACATCAAGGAATTATTCCGGAATATACATCAATGGAGCTTCCAGAGATCAACAGCCATGTGGGCAGGTCTTAGATTCGATCATCAAAAAGTAACAAATCTTCCAACGTTAAAGATCTTGAGCACCCGAGCCAAAAAGACCCGAAGCTACGGATAAAAGAAAATTGATCATCAGTCGGTCAACAGAGATGAGATCGTGACCGCCCTAATCGAAAAGAATAGTAGAAACCCTGTGAAAACTTCTCTAAGAAAAGCCGCCTTGCTAGGCTCGTCACTTACGATGATAGGTGCCGCGAGCCTAGCTACCGTTTTCTCCAGCACAAATACAGCCTCCGCAGATCCCGCATCGAACACGAAATACACGCCTATTGCCTTCAACCTTTCGAATCTCATCACAAGTCAAGTTGTATCTTCTAGCACTCACTTTGAGCAAACCCTCAAAACCTCCGATGGCAACTACTGGGTATCAACAACGAGTGGGTATTTAATTGAATTCTCCGGTATCTCGGATTCTGCAATAGGCTATATCCATACCGCCGATCAACTCTACGATGGCGTAGTAGTACCTGTTGCTGGAAGTTCTGATCGTCTATATTTCATAAACCAAGGATCAAGCAATTGCACAGTCGTTGAGCTCTCACTAAGCGGATTAACTTTTACTAGCGCTGGATCACTTCAATACACCACTCCGAAATTAAATTGCGTAGTAAATAGTTCAACGGGCAAAGCCCTAAGTGGCCAGTCCTCATATTCGATTGCAACAGATGGAACCAACGTCTATCTAACGCAACCTTCCCTAGTTCTGAACCCTGCCACTACGCGCACTTATTATAACGTTCTATGGGAAATCAAGAATGCAAACAGCACGACAACCACCTCTCTGGCTGCTACTGCATTTATTTTGGACCCCACCGAAACAATTGGGTCAGCGATGGGCATCTACGGTAAATACGCCTATATCGGCGGCGCATCGCACCACATCTATTCCTATTTACTCAGCACTCTTTCCCCTGCAAATAACACTGCATCAAACCCAAATACCCCAAATGTCGTCTATAGCGTACCCTCAAACGGAGGAGGATTCGGAGACTTTCAAGGGGTCACCACCAACGGAAGTAGTTCCGAGCTATGGTTCGTGCGTGAATTCAACAAACAAGTCGGTTATATCCCAATTGCAACCACCGGAAGCATAACTGGGTACGACTATCAGATAGGAGGTAGTCCTAACAACGAAATTGAATCAATGACTTATGATCCACATTCAGGCAATCTATGGATTGCCTCTGGCAACGTAAATGGGGTCCCATATTCCAATGTGAGTTTTGGCTATTTCAACATAAACGCATTGTCAAGTTCAGTAACAGGGACATCTAGCGTAAAAACCCTCACTCCAACTTGGTACAAAACTCCAACAGGAGTAAGTGAAGGAGCCGACGACTTTGCGCTTTACGCCAACGGTAACCCAATCTACTATTTTGGAGGACCAACACTTTCCATCAAAAAGACTGATAGCGTTGGCGGAATAGCTAGTACCTCAAGCTTCACTACCACCGGCGGAAGCACGACGATAGATAGCAACTTCAACTTTACCGTAACTGTCGGTTTGCCGACTCAAATTGGAAATATTCAAAACAGATCCGAATCGAAAACAATAACTGTAACTGACCCCGTACCATCACAATTTAGCCTCGACACCGTTAGCGGCCCTAGCGGAGCAACGCCAAATTGGAATTGTCAAATTAATCATCCGCAAAACTCATTCAGCTGTTCATACACCCCGGCATCGCCGATTGCCCCGGGCACGACACTTCCACCCATAACCGTAGGAGTAAAAGCAAACGCGACTGGAAGCTTTACCAACACCGCCACAGCGGAATCAGAAGACGCCAATCCAGTACAATGGAGTGACACGGTAACGGTCTCCTCGCCCGCTACCACCACGACCACGACGGCTCCGCCAACTACAACGCCGGTAACCGCGCCTAGCCTTTCGACCACGACCACGACGGCTCCGCCAACTACAACGCCGGTAACCGCGCCTAGCCTTTCGACCACGACCACGACGGCTCCGCCAACTACAACGCCGGTAACCGCGCCTAGCCTTTCGACCACGACCACGACGGCTCCGCCAACTACAACGCCGGTGACTGTGCCTAGCTTTTCTTCCTCGACCACGACGCCTCCGACAACACTGGTACCGGTGACAGCACCTTCGACGGCCAATCCGGCAACTACTGTGCCAAAATCAGCTTCACAAGTAGTCGTACCCTCAACCCACACGGGCAAACCATGGGAACCCTGGTCTATTGGTACCTGGCAGCACTATTGGCAATAGTTGGTTCAGTAATTCTCTGGCCACGAGGAAAACAATATAAAAGTAACTCCTAGGATTTCGATCAGCTAGATCTTCGAAAATACCATTAGAGATATTTGGAACAAAAGCCCCGGGCTAGGTAACTCAAACTTTACCTGGACCGGGGTGTCCAAGATAAATAACGCTGAAACTGGTATTTGAACTAAAGGTGCTCGTAGTTGAAATTACATGTCATCTACCACCTTCGAAGCGCCCATAGCGCCACCTTTTGAAACCAAAAGCATTTGGCACCCAAGGCGCCATATCCATACAGAACTTCCACCCGCTGGCTTAAGATTTTCCAATCTAGATCTCAATCGATTTTCCAAAAATAGAAATCACTGCGCATCAAAAAGCATGATAACTAAATCTGATTGGCTTTTCTGCCATCTGAACCCACGGTTACCGAAATCGATGCATGGGAGCCCTCCGTTTTTGGCTCGTGTTCTAAAAAAGTTACGCGGGAATTACCACCATGTAAGCTACGGTTCAGATAAGCAAGCAGATCCCGTCCTGGAGTGAAAAGGTAAGATTTCGGTCAAATCGACGCTCTCTTGAGTTTGCTCTAATTGATAAAGCTAGCTAACACAATGACCATCAAGCAATAGCAACATGGATACGCGTAAATATGTAGCACCTCCAGTAGAGATCCAAACAACAAGGCGCCACGAAGGCGCTCATACTCTTGGTTCTTACCCAAGCTTTTTGCTTGGCACCTACAAAAAGTAGGTACCGGCCCAACTGAACTTTAAGGAATCGACACCCGAAGAAAACACTAACATTGACTCCGACATCTCGCACCAATATGGTCCTAAATCAAAGGTTTACAATCGATATGAAATTGATCGTCGCCATTATAAAGCCGTTCAAACTTGAGGACGTCGCAAACGCACTATCAAAGATAGACATTAAAGGCATGACCGTCTCCGAAGTCCAGGGGTATGGCCGTCAAGCCGGACATACCGAGGTGTACCGAGGAGCAGAGTACCAGACAAGATTTGTCCCAAAGCTCAAAGTGGAGATAGTCGTGGCCGATGAAGCCCTCGATGAAGTTATGGAACTCGTTGTGACCGCAGCCCGAACTGAAAAGATCGGTGACGGCAAGGTTTGGGTGATAGACCTAGACGAACTAATACGCGTTCGAACCGGCGAACGCGGCATTGATGCAATTTAGACAACGACCAGGCAAGTCGGTCTATATGAAATCTGAGATTCGCCCCGCTCTCCTGTCTCATTAAGGCCAGGAGCCACACAAGCATTGTCTATTTTTATACCTTTAAATTTTCCACCAGCGACACTGTCTAAAGCCAATTCATCTCAAAAAAACAAGACGAAACATTTTGGAAACATTCTGGAATTCTGTTAGAAACATTTCCCATTTATTGTGACACGAATCGGGAGTTATCCTAAGCGCAAGCGCCGCCTTCGCTCGGAAAATCACCAGTCGCCGATCAGGGGAGAGATATGAATTTCAATTCGGGAGATACCGCATGGGTCCTAATCGCTGGAGCATTGGTCATCTTTATGACTCCAGGCCTTGCATTCTTTTACGGCGGCATGGTTCGATCTAAAAACGTTCTAGCCATGCTCATGCAAAACTTTGTCGTAATGGGCATAGTTAGCGTTCTTTGGGTCTTTGTAACCTATTCATTGGCATTTGGTGTGGACCTAGGCGGATTTGGAGTGATTGGAACTCTCCATTTCTTTGGGCTGGGTCACATAACACAAGCCGTACCGGGTTACTCTGGCCCGCTGACTCAACATATACCTCCATTGGTCTTTGTCATTTTTCAAATGTCTTTCGCAATCATAACTCCGGCGATCATAACTGGATCCTCTGCAGATCGTCTGGCGTTTGGACCGTTCGTGGTCTTTATAATTCTTTGGTCAATCCTTGTCTATGCGCCTGTGGCGCACTGGGTATTTTCCCCCAACGGTTGGCTATTTAAGCTCAAAGTAGAAGATTTCGCCGGTGGAAATGTCGTTGAAATTAATTCAGGAGCCGCTGGTGTAGCTCTAGCAATTGTTATAGGAAAACGACGAGGGTGGCCACACAAACCGATGGCTCCACATAGCGTGCCATTGGCCCTCTTGGGTGGTGGCATCCTATGGTTCGGTTGGTTCGGATTCAACGCTGGCTCGGCACTAGCCGCCAACACATTAGCTGCCCACGCCTTTATAAATACCAATACTGCAGGCGCATGTGGAATGTTGAGTTGGTTGGTATTTGAGCGACTTCGCGGAGGAAAGTCTACTACCTTAGGCGCGGTCTCGGGTGCAGTAGCAGGGCTCGTAGCTATCACTCCATCGTGTGGCTTTGTTGACATCTACGGTGCCAGCGCAATCGGACTTATTGCCGGATTGGTTTGTGCCTATGCGATCACTTTGAAGTTCAAAGCCGGCGTGGATGATGCACTTGATGTAGGCGGGGTCCACCTTGTAGGTGGAATAGTCGGAACGTTACTTATCGGAGTTGTTGGCACCTCAGCCGTCTCTGGAATCAACGGCATACTCTACGGAGGCAGCGCATTGCTCCTCCTGCATCAGTTGATAGCAGTCCTGGCATGCGGGCTTTATTCGTTTTCGATGACATGGCTGATCGCAAAAACTATCGACAAGACAATGGGCCTAAGAATTTCTCAAGAGCAAGAGAACGAAGGAATGGATACGTCCTTGCACGCAGAATCAGCCTATGAATTTGGCAGTTCCATCCTTGAAGCTTTCAAGTAGCTAGCATAAAACAGCTATGGTAGTTGCCAAACCCACGCCCCTGATTCAGGCCACTACCCAAGGACCATTAGTGCAAGGCACCAAACTCGCTATAGGCAATTTTGATCCTTTTACGAATCGCACGATAAGAAGGCTACTCCAACTATTCAATGTAATTCAGACCGACAAATTACCCCAAAGGTCTCAAGGTGGCGAATCAGACAGTTCCCTTTTCAATCCCTGTCCAAAGCCTTCTGGGCGACGATTCGGGGCTGAGCAATATCTTTCACTCGGTGCCCAAATAAGATCTCCACCACGAGCTCCTAGGGTCCAAGTCGGCAAGATGCAAATATAAAAATGGACCCGATTATAACGTCGGGCCCATTTTCATATACAGGAAATCATCGTGAGATGGCACTTCAAAGGATCAATAAGACTTCAGAACTAGCCTATAGAACCATCCATTTGCAATTCAATCAGACGACTCCATTCAACGGCATACTCCATTGGCAACGTCTTGGTGACTGGTTCGATAAAGCCATTTACAATCAAGCTCATAGCCGCAGACTCGCTCAAGCCACGACTCATGAGGTAAAACAATTGATCGTCACCGATCTTAGAAACTGTCGCTTCGTGGCCAATTTGCGCGTTCTGCTCCTGTACTTCCATATATGGCTTAGTTTCAGAGACGGAGATATCATCCAAAAGAAGCGCGTCACAACGAACAAAGCTCTTAGACCCCTTAGCTCCCTCATCTACGTGCACCAATCCTCGATAGGTGGTCTTTCCACCGTCCTTTGAAATTGACTTGGAGATGATGGTAGATGTAGTCTCTGGAGCCGCATGAACCATCTTGGCTCCTGCGTCTTGGTGCTGACCCTCTCCTGCATAAGCGACAGACAGAACCTCACCTTGTGCTTTAGGCCCCATAAGATAGACCGCGGGATACTTCATCGTCAACTTGGAACCAATGTTGCCATCGATCCATTCAACGCGTGCTTCCGTCTCGGCAATTGCCCTCTTGGTTACCAAGTTGTAGACGTTCGAAGACCAGTTCTGAATCGTTGTATAGGTGATCCGCGCTCCCGGCTTAGCGATTAACTCGACCACAGCCGAGTGAAGCGAATCCGTAGTATAAACAGGCGCAGAGCAACCTTCGATGTAGTGGACCTTTGAACCTTCGTCTGCAATGATCAAGGTTCTCTCGAACTGCCCCATGTTCTCAGCATTTATACGGAAATATGCCTGAAGTGGCATATCCACCTCTACGCCAGGAGGCACATAGATAAACGAGCCCCCAGACCAGACGGCTGAGTTTAATGCAGCAAATTTATTGTCATTTGGTGGGATCACTGTGCCAAAATACTGTCGGACAAGATCGGAATGTTCCCTAACTGCAGTATCCATGTCGCAAAAGATGACACCCATCTCTTCTAGGTCCTCACGGTTTCGGTGGTAGACGACCTCAGACTCATATTGAGCCGTAACTCCAGCTAAGTACTTTCGCTCTGCCTCTGGTATCCCGAGCTTCTCGTAAGTTGCCTTGACCGATTCTGGTAACTGATCCCAGGAAGATACCTGCTTTTCGATTGGCTTTATGTAGTAATAGATATCATCGAAATCAATATCAGGCATATTTACTGCAAACCATTGTAACATCGGCTTGCGCTCGAAGTTAGCCAAAGATCGCATCCGAAAGGCCTTCATCCAATCGGGCTCATTCTTCATCCAAGACATCTCTTTGACGATCTCAGAGTTGATACCCTTCTTTGGCTTGAAGACATAGTCTTCCCGGTCGGACCAACCGAGCTTGTACTTACCAAGATCTAGATCGACAGTACTCATTGGACCTCACTTGAAAATAATAAAAAAGAAAACCAAACGCATTCAAGAATTACTTTAAGACTAGCCCATCTAAGTAATTTCTCCTATACAGATAGGAGAAAATATTTCAAATATCTAAACTAGCTTCAGCTAAAGCAGTCGTCCTTCTGAAATCTCTATCGCCGAAGGTAAATTTCTATCTAGGATCTCGCCGAAACCAAAAAAGGCCAGCACTTAGAAATGGCACCTGCGAATCCAGCGTAATATAAATTTAGTGCAATCGGTATAAACAAATCAAAGCGCCTATAAGGTCATAACTGTGTCAGCAGTTTCAAAGATCTTCAAATCACTAACCCCGCCTAAACTACCACCCAAGAATCCATCCATCCTGCTGGGCCTTGGTGAGCCCCGTATCGACAACTACTTCTGGATGAACGAGAGTGAAAATCCCTCTGTACGCACCTTTATTGACGAGGAAAATGCCTTCGCGCGCACAGTTCTGTCAAATCTTGAACCTCTGCGAGAGAAGGTTTACTCCGAATTTCTAGAGAGAATTGAGCTTGAAGATCACGGTGTACCTCAGCGAAGAAAACATTTCTGGTATTACGGCGCCACTGATAAAGAGTCGCAGTATGAGATTCACTTTCGATACAAAGACAGAGGTTACGGTGAACCCACAATCGTAGAACAAGATGTAGAAGTTGTGCTCAACGAGAACGAACTTGCCCAAGGTCATGAATTTTTTTCGCTAGGATCAACGGCCCTCTCTGACGACGAAAACCTAATCGCCTATGGAATAGATACCACTGGAGCAGAAAACTATGAGATCTACATCAAGGATCTATCAACGGGCAAGACGATCCACATTCCAACTCAGAATGCCACATACGGTTTGGAATTCGATATCCAAGCAAAACGACTCTTCTGGGTCGAAAGCGACGACGCGACTAGGCCATACAAAGTCAACGTCATTGATCTGAACAATATAGAGCAGGGTTCTATGGAACTATACAAAGATGATGACCAGTCGTTCGGAGTTTCAATAGGCCGCTCCAAAGACAACAAGACTCTCATCGTTGACTCAAGTTCAACAACATCTTCTGAGGCGTACTTCCTAGATCTGAGCGATCCACAGGCACAACTAGAGCTATTCCAGAGGCGCACTAACGGCCTGGAGTACTCAGTGGAGCCAATAGGCGATCAGATTTACATCCTCTCAAATCTAAAAAACGATAACTTCCATATCTCAATCTGTCCAAGAGGCCAGATGTCACTGGAAAACTGGAGCGATCTACTGCCCATTGAACCCAATATAAAGATCGAAGCAATCGAGATCTTCGACCATCATCTCGCAATCGAAGAACGACGAGATGGGTTCGCCAGAATTAGAATTGTGGATCTTTTGGATCAAAGTTCATTTGAGATCCCAGTTCAAGACGAAGCTTCGACGCTAGAGTTGAGTGCAAATCCCGAGATGGACGCCAACTCGCTGCGTTATAGCTATACCTCGATGACGACACCACGATCGACTTTCGAAATAGACCTAAAGTCCAAAGAGATCAAACTCCTCAAGCAAACTAAGGTCCTCGGAGGCTTTGATCCGAGCGACTATTCTTCGGCAGTAATAAGAATACGAGCCCGAGATGGCGTCGAAGTTGGCGTATCTTTGATATATCCCCGCGATATCTCACAGGATGGCAACAATCCGGTCGTTCTCTATGGGTATGGCTCGTATGAACATTCCATCGACCCGAGGTTTTCAACTCTTAGGTTATCGCTCTGTTCTCGTGGAGCCATCTTTGCAATCGCCCACATCAGAGGAGGCGGAGAGTTAGGGCGTCAATGGTACCTGGATGGAAAACTCGTTAAAAAGCATAACACTTTCAACGACTTCGTCGATGTCGCGCGAGGCCTAGTAGACCTGGGTTGGACCCAACCAGGCAAGATTATGATCATGGGCGGCAGTGCTGGCGGGATGCTGGTAGGAGCGGCTCTAAACCAAGATCCATCACTCTTTGGAGGAGTGATCGCAGAAGTTCCCTTCGTAGATTGTCTCACCACTATTTCAAATCCAAGCCTACCCCTTACAATACCCGAATGGGAAGAGTGGGGAAATCCATTAGATGACTACACAATTTACAAAGAGATGCTCTCGTACTCTCCATATGATAACGTCGCAGCTGGAGTCGAATATCCTCCGCTTTTAGTCACCTCTGGGTTGACAGACCCAAGAGTCTCCTACGTTGAACCATCAAAATGGGTCGCAAAGATAAGAGAAATAACCACCAATCCAAAGGTGATTTTATGGACAGAGACCTCAGCGGGACATTTTGGCACTTCCGGGCGTTTCAACGAGTGGGAGATGGAATCTCGAATCTACGCATTTGTCTTGGGATGCCTCTTCGACGATATCGAAGAGCTAAATAACAAAGTCAACTAGGCACAATTGTCCATTTGTTCAATAGAGAAAGCTCGCCATCCAAAGCCACCTCAAGAGAGATCCCAAATCGACTGTGAATTAAACCCAAATAGATACCAATAAAGTTCCTCTTGGTACAATTCATAGCCATAGCGCCATTGAGGCAATAAAGATTTTAGGATCCCAAAGCAAAGAAAGGCGCGAATCGGCCACTGGATAGGCATTCCAATTGGGCTACTCCGGCAAACTCAAGGACTTGACCTTTTGGATAACCTTGTAATTGGACAGGTTATCGACTGGCCAAAACACGCAAAATAACTTATCCACCGAATCGAAGTGAGCACTAGGGGCTACTACAAAGTTTAGATCTGCGACCCTTGACTTGGCACAAATGTGAAATTGTAGGGTCCAGGCTTCGATGTAAAGTGAAGCGGTACCCCATTTATCGACAGCGTAGCTACTGTGGAATTTCCCACTCGGATCCACAAAGGACCGGTTGTTGAGATAGTTCGAATCTGGCCAGCCTGCAAGACAGCTTCCCAAGATATCACAGCGCCCGCCGCAGTGCTCTGGGCAACCCAGCACGCACCAGATGTTACTGAGACAACAACGCTATAGCTACCTGTCGGTGCTGGATAGCTGGCCCCCAAATAATTCGAGCTTGATGGCGCGAGAAAAGACGGAACCGTGGTGGTGGTTGAAGCTGTGGTCTTGTTTTTAGGTACTGGCGGAACGGTGGTTGTGACTATATTCGACTTGACTGTCGCCGGGGACTTAGAGAAGGCGAAAAAACCTATAATAACTATCAAAACCAGAGCTACCGAACTCGCTGCTAAAACTGGAGTTGCAGAACCCCTCCCCAAACCTCGTGGCCTATTCCAACCAAAGCGGGGTGAACGACCAAGGCTTTTGTTAGACAGAGATGGATCTAGTGAAGCAGTCTCATCAAAAACAAGTGGAGCGCCAAATCGAGGAGCGAACTCACCCGTTGAATCGAGATTGAACTCATCTAAATTCGGCTCTTTCTTGAAATTGTTAGAAGCAGAAACTAGGCGCCTCGAAACGCTAGGTTCGTCTCCTGAGATACCATCACTAAAACCAACCGACTTCGCAGCTGGGAGTGAAGGTGGATCAGGAACTTTCTCTATGGAATCAGCAGGCAAATTTTGCGGGGGTACCGCGTCACTGGATGCTTTAACTACAAGATCATCACCCTCATGGTTACCACCGGGCTTTACTACTCTAATATGAGGATTCGCCTCGACCGGTATAACCCCAGCGACACCAGGTGCATCACCAGAAATCTTATGCATAACGCCCATAGCCTGATTGTGACGAGCGATTGATCGCCTTTCGCGCGAGTAAGCCGTCGCAAGCCACGACATCAAAAATCCGCCAACTCCGAAAACAATCAGGAGTAGTAGTAGTAGTTTCACTCCAACTCCAGTCAATTAGTCCATGACCCAAATAGGGGAGTATACAAACAATACTCTAGTAGGACTGACCAAATATCTTACGGAGTATCTTCAAGTTGCAGGGGCTTCCTTCAACTTTCCCTCAGGTCAAGCACCTCAGCATCCCCTTGAGGCAAAAGCTCATAAAGCTGCTCTTTCGTCAACTCCTCATGCAAAAGTAATTCGTCTGCCACTTTCGAGACAAGGTCCCTGTGGACTTTGATTATCGCAACTGTCTCGGCATACATCTTCTCCAATAGGTCCTCGAGCAGATCACGTGCCTTAGCATCGTTGACGACATTAGCTACGTCGTCGTTGGGACGCCCAGTGGACGCTAACGAAAGAAAGAGGCCCTCCATTCCATATGTGCCGACGCATCTCGCACCGATCTGAGTTGCATTTATCAAATCTCCAGAAGCTCCAGAACTAGACTCGCCGAGCAGTACCTCCTCGGCGACCATCCCACCAAAAGATATCTTCATCATCGCATGAAGTTCACTTCTAGTCTCAACAAATGACTCCTCTATTCCATCATGAAGGGTCGCACCAAGCGCTGGGCCTCTCTTTAGAATTGAAACCATCTCAACTGTGCGATTCTTTCCACATGCCCAGGTCATAATGGCATGGCCAGCTTCATGGGTGGCGATGGCAACCCTTTGAGAAGTTGGATACGGTTCGACCCTAGCTATGCCAATCGAGACGGTGAGAAGAGCTTCTTCAATATGAGAGTAGCGCATCACAGAAATGCCATATCTAGTTGCAACCACAAGTGCTTCGTCAAAGAGGCGCTCGAGCATCGCAGGAGAATAGCCCGAAGTCTTAGCAGCAATTCGCTCGCGATTGAGCTCGACATCCAAATCATAATCATGAGATCGACTGGTCAGAAAGAAGTCAATCAACTCCATTCTTTCAGAACGAGAAGGGAGTCCAAAACTAATGATGCGGTCAAAACGACCTGGTCGAACCAATGCTGGATCCAGATCAGAGGCCCTATTGGTTGCGGCAACCATCAAGACGTTAGGCACATATGTAGCCTTTGGGCTTCGCCGGGCCAACAAAGGTATGCCACGACCAATACTTGCTCTCCACCGAGCAAAACGACTTGGGATCTCGAAACTCTGCATCTGAACCAGAAGTTCGGAGACAACGCCAGTCACTCCCTCGGTACTTCCGGAACCCAATCCCCTGCGCGCAGCACCAATTGCATCAAACTCGTCTATAAAGCCGATAGCGCCCCCATAGCGAGTTGCCAAGGTTCGCAACGACTTAAAGTAGGCTCTAATCTTTCGGTTCGTCTGACCATAATACATTGCTTGAAATGAGGATGCAGATGCGTACAAAAACGGCACCCCGGCCTCTTTGGCCATAGCCTTTGCCATCATGGTCTTTCCGGTCCCCGGAGGGCCTTCGAAGAGGACTCCCCTTCTAGCCTGTCCACCCATCTCGCTTCCAAAACGATCCCGATACATAAAGAGCTCAAGCGTCTTTTTGATTTCCGCAACCTCAGGAGCTAGGCCTTTGACGGATCCAAAGTCAACGCTAATATCGCTAGGATCAAACCGAACGTGAGGCGATCGTCCAAGCGCCAAAGTCGGCAGAAGCATTACCAAGATAAGCACAATTATCAAAAGCGCTGGGATCAGATAAGGCGAAGAGCCAATATGTATCGACGGGAACGAAATCAGATTATCGAACCACAAATAGGTGCCAAGTCTAGCAAGGCTAAGAAGAGCAACTGGAACCAGTATTCCCAACCATATCAACGAACGTCTCCGACGCCATCTTTTGTGGGTGATGTCGACGTCGGTAGGCGGAACAAACAGCCATGGGCCTGCTTCTTGAATTGTTCGGGTTACGTTAACCATAGTAAATATAAATTAGCACAACACCAGTAGAAAAACACCACTCTGAGCGTTAAATTCCAGAATTAAACTATTTCTTAGGTCCTAAGAGTAACTCTGGGTCGCAAATGTTCAGGAATCGCTGCTCTTAAGGGATTTTTACGATCACGCTCCGAGACCACGGGTTCAGAGACGCCCCAATCTGCGGCAATCTCAGGATCATCATAGGCCACGCCAAGCTCATCAGATGGGTTGTAATAACTATCGACTAGATAGGTTAAGACCATATCGGAGATTGCTGCAAATCCGTGAGCTACGCCAGGGGGGATATAGAGCCCAACTGGGTTCTCCTCCCCTAGTTCGATATTCAATGTAGCACCATTGGTCGGTGATCCAACTCTAAGGTCGTGCAGCACCACCTTGGCTCTGCCAGTGACAACGTACCAGTAATCAGCTTGGTGCAAATGGTAGTGAAGACCTACAAGACTGTCGGCTATCTTATCCGACCTCGAGCCTTGCACCATTTCACGCCCAATTGGAAACCAAGATCGACGGTAAGTTTCAGTGAATTTACCTCTGTCATCGCCGAATGCGATTGGCTCGATGACAATAACGTCAGCAATCGTCGATGATGGATTTATCTGAGACATTTTAATTGAACCTCTTATTTCGACACGCAAAGCCCGAACTTCAAGATCGATATTAGTGGCTCGGCCTCTAGATCTTGGTCAGTCGAACTCCACCACTTTACCTTGCTTTGCGACAAAGACCTCTTTCAAGCTCCCACTTCCGTTGACAAATCCATAGCGCTGCTGAACCTCGCGTAGATATTCATCGTTGTGTGATGGATCGTGGTGAAACATCGCTAAGCGCTTTACATTGGCCGACCTGGCGAAATCTATCGCAAATTCAAAGGTGGAATGCCCCCAAGTGGACTTGGATTCAAACTCATCCTGAGAGTATTGCGCATCATGGATCAAAAGATCTACATCGTCGGCCAAGGCCAAGGCAACTTTATCGACGCCTTGGGCGCCATAGGGCTGCTGATGATCTGGTAGGTAAGCGATCGAGTGCGAACCCATCTCGATTCGAAAGCCAAACGCCAAATTAGAGTGCGCAATCACTCCACAAGTTATCCGAGCAAAAGACCCCTCTAGCCAGAACGAACCTGGCTCATGGCCTACAAATCTCAGCTCTCCGGCGAAATCGTCATAGGGAGAGACTGGGAAATACGGTGGAGTAAAAAGGGCACGGAGAGGATCGAATTCGAGATTGGGACCGTGCACTTCGAGCCATGCTCCGGGTTGATCCAACGGAACAAAAAAGCCAAGCCCTTGAATGTGATCAAAATGAAAGTGACTCAATAGGACGTAGGCGCCGAAGCTACTAAGTGGATCTAACTCCTGTGCAAAATTGCTGAGTCCTGTTCCTAAATCCAAAATTACTGGAACTCCCGCTCCAAAAAGGACTACCGTAGAGGTGTCGCCTCCAAAAGTTGCGAAATCATCCCCAGCTTTTGGCGTCGAACCGCGAGTTCCGTAAAATTTAACTTTTATTGCCACTGGTTTTACAAACTACCCCAAAGATTCCCAAGACAAACGATTTGAGACATCAATCACCTCTTAGGCCGCCTCTAAATGAAGCCAAAATCGTCCGGGTCCACTCAAACTAAGCCGCTTCGCTGCAACATAACCTGAAGATCTTGTGGAGAAGTCGCTGAAAGCATCGCCTCGCTGGAGGAGATAAGCCCACTCTCGATCAGATCAAAAAGAGACCTTTCAAATGTTCGCATTCCATAGTACTCCCCCTCTTTGATAATCACAGGTATCTCCGAACCTTTGGAGGGCTCGAGAATGCACTGGATTATTCGTCCATTTGCGACCATAACCTCCAAAACTGGACGCAACGATGAATCGTTAACTCGAACCAATCGTTGACAGATTACTCCTCGCAAAGATCCAGCCAACGAGGATCTAATCTGTTGATGTTGATGAGAGGGAAAGAAGTCAATAATTCTAGAAACTGTCTCCTTTGCATTTAAAGTGTGGAGCGTTGAAAGCACCAAATGACCCGTCTCTGCCGCCGAAATCGCGGCGCGAACCGTCTCTTCGTCACGCATTTCTCCGATCAAGATAACATCTGGGTCCTCACGCATAGCCGCCCTTATCGCGTCTAGAAATGTAGTGACGTCAAATCCAACTTCGCGTTGATTTATCAAAGAGCAGATGTCGCTATGCAAGGTCTCTATTGGATCTTCGATTGTGATTATATGAGCACTTCGAGTCTCATTAATCCTTTGAACCATCGCCGCTAAGGTAGACGACTTCCCTGAACCGGTCGGTCCAGTCACTAAAATCAGGCCTCTTCTCTCATTGGCAAGCGCAGATACCACCTCCGGTAGATACAACTCTTCGATCGATGCCGGTGAAGAGGCGACCAAGCGAAACGCGATAGAGATATTCCCTCGTTGAAAGAATGCATTCACCCTAAATCGGTTACCATCATGCGATTGGTAGGCATAATCGGCCTGCTTTGAATGCAAGAACTCATCCCACATCTCTGCAGGTATCGATTTGCGAACCAGTTCTTGGACCAAAACTGCAGTTGCCGGGGGTATTCCCCCAATCTCGCTCAACAGTCCCTTGACTCGAATTCTCGGAGGAACGCCGACCTTAACGTGCAGATCGGAACCCTTCCGGGAAACTAAGATCCGCAATAAACCATCTAACACTTCAGGATGCACAACCATGAAATCGGCATTAATACAGCCGCACTTTAAAGTCGTACATCCTACCATTAGCAGCTTTCAAAAGCTAACGGCCACAAGGTTTCTAATCCCAAAACAAAGATCACACCGCTAAAACCCAAGGCAAGACAAGCAAAAAAGGAAAGATTGATCCGCCTGCTGTCTCGCTACTTACGTGTGGGCACATTTGACAGAATAAATACAATGCGGACGATGGGCCAAAAAACAGCAGTAAAAATGTGGAAACGACTAAAAGCGCTTGTTAGTAGCCAAATATAACTAGCCGAGAATGCTTCGCGGAGCCACCAGGCAATAATTTATCGGCTTTGTGCAAAGCTATCCACCAAGAACGCTAACGTCTTTGATCGGCTAGCCCCTTAGGAATTTCGCCAAAAATCAAAGCTACTCTAAAAGATGACTAGATGCCTTTCGATTCGCCCCGTCAAGCGCTATCCAGCTAGTAATCTCGCTCGCAATAGCGGGCTTTGAGATGTAAAACCCTTGCGCCATAGAGCAACCTAACCCGCGAAGTGAATCCATAACGTCAAAGGTCTCAACACCCTCTGCTACAGTAGTCAAACTCAAATTTCTAGCCAAGTCGATTATGGCTCGCACGATCGCATGTCCGCTCTCATCGACATTCATTGAGGTCACGAAAGACGAATCTATCTTTACACTTGAAATTGGCAAATTCTTCAAATACGTAAATGACGAATAGCCAGTGCCAAAGTCGTCTACTGAAACCGCTACGCCCAAATTTCGGAGATTCTCTAAAATGGCTTTAGATCTGCCTGGATCCGCCATTACGGAACTCTCAGTGATCTCGATCTCCAACCACTGCGGACTCACTCCAAATCGCCGCAGGGCAGAGTCAACCACTGCGGGAAATTCAAAATCATGGAGATTTCTAGCAGACCCATTTACCGAAACCCCAATCCTCAATCCCGCTGCATGCCAACGTGAACACTGGTCCAGCGCCGACTCCAACACCCACTTGGTAAGAGGTATCATCAATTCGGTCTGTTCTGCAAATGGCATAAATTGAGATGGCGAAATTGATCCCAACTTAGGATGATCCCAACGAAGAAGGGCCTCGACCCCCGTTACACGATCCGTCGCTAGATCAACTTTAGGTTGATAAACCAGATGGAGTTGGTCGGAGCCTATGGCAGCCGATAGATCTGCGAGTAACGAGAATCTACCTCCATTGAAGCGCTCCCCATTGCCGGCATATATTCCCACTCCGCTATTGGACTGCTTCGCCCTATAAAGTGCCACATCGGCCATCCGAAGTAACTCAAATGCCGTACCAGCGTGATCTGGAAAGATTGCAGCACCAATCGTACCTCGCAATACAACCGGAAAGCCATCAACATCCAGATCCAAAGATATTAGAGCCCTAAGCCTTTCCGCTACTGCTTTAATGTCACCGTCGGATTTAATCTCAAAAGCCAAAAAGCCAAATGTGTCATCACTCAATCTTGAAACTAAATCGCTCGGTCTCTTGGTGCCATCAAGTCGGCCTGCCATTGCTCTTAGCGTTGCATCTCCTGCGGCACTTCCCAATTTGTCATTCAACTCACCAAAATCATCTAGATCAATCAACAAAACGCCAAATCGACCATGACGACGAGACGCTTCAAGAACATAACGTTCGATTTGACGCTCAAATGCCCATCGATTGGGAAGATTCGTAAGCGAATCCAGACCTCTACTTCTCTTAGCTTCAATCGAAAGAGATGCTCCAATGGATATAGCAAAACCGATGACTCCCGCCAATGGGAGAGATTCCAACCCGCTCAAGACAAATGTCGTTACCAAAACGCCAAGCATGATCAGAACTAGGTCGTATACGGTAGTGTCGAAGGTCTCACTCCTGAGGCCCAATATCCATGATGAATCTCTGGAGTTGGACCAATAAATTGAACGTAGCACTCCATGAAAAACCGCGATAAACAAACCGGCAAAGACAACCGTGAAAAGATCCACCCTGTCAAGGGCCAGGCTAGGTACCGCCTCTGGGATCACGCGAAAAACTCGTAGGATCAGTTCTCCAAAGCTAAGTGAGATCATGAGTGACGCACCTGAAAATATAGCTGTCCCAACAGATCGCCTTGCGATCAGCTCAATAAACACCTTGGCAATTGCAATCCCCATAACAAATAGAGGCGATGGATTAACCAAAATCAAAGCGAACAAAAAAGTCCATGAATAGACCTCGGAAGGTCTTTGCTTATTATCTGATCTCCTAAGCACCGAGAAGGATTCTGTGGCTAGATACAAGCCAAAAAGAGTTGTTGTTCGGACCATATGAACCGAAAATGCACTAGCAAAGAGATTGCCGCCGCTTAGGACAATATCTAGGCAAAAAAGGGTTAGCGCAACAATCGAGATGACGATAGAAAACCTACCTTTATGCCACGATCTCGAATCGATCATATTAAACTCTCTTTTTTGAGAAACGACTAACGGCTTATTAATCATTGGCTAAGACGCTGTGCTTATTTTCGAACAATTCAAGGCGCGGGTTTAGCCAAAAATACGATTATCTTTTATGTGCTTGAATATTAAACTAACAAGACTACCACAGTGGAACTCAGCCATCCACTTCAAGAAAAACACAAAACAAAGTGCGTATAAATCGACCCTAAAGCTCTCAAAGGATGAGAGACAATCGATGTCTATGGGGATAAACAAAGGCGTCGACCGAATTACTTCTGTCGACGCCTAGGCCATTTTTATCTTTTGCAGGAGGTGAAAATGGAAACTTTATTATAAATCTGTAAAGCTTACTGAGCCAGTAATCCAGACGACGGGTTCGCAGCGCTATAAAGACGATCGGTATTCGATATCGCGCTAATTCCGTTTCCCGAGGCGATCCGAACATCATAAGAAGCACCACTTACAACAGCCGAGCCAAGATAGATATTCAATTGGGTCGAGTTACCGCTCACATCTGAGGTAGAAATAGATACCGGCCCGATCGCCTCGCCCGCTAAAGGACAGAGCAGGATCTGAGTAACGGGCGCCAAATTTTGACCCTTTACTAAAATCTCCAGGTTCGCATTGTAGATAGTTGAGCTTGGGTTTTGAACTTGAGTCAAGACTGGGGAATCTAAAGACGAGCTAGATGTGCAGTTGTAGACGACAGGAGCGGTTTGAGATGAAGAAACAACCAAAGAGTTTGATTGTCCTGTCGTAGATGGAGAAGGAGTTTGGCTCGGTGACAAAGCAGGAGCAGAAGTTGTATTAGAAATTGTGGCGGGTGTGGAAATTGTGGCGGGTGTGGAAATTGGAGATTGAGACGACGCAACTTGAGTTGTACTAGAACTAAGTATAGGCTGAACTACAGTCGTCGTTGGACGATCATTTGATGAAACGAGACTTGAGAAGTTACCCGAGGCAAGTGTTCCATGACCACCACTGGGAATATAGGTTGTCACTATGAGAGTAGCGAGCAGTGCACCTGCAACAGAAACACTGCTCGCAATCGCGGCCCTCGTTCGAAACTTTAACGTCATCTTATCCCCTGATTTGGTAACCACCTTTTCCTACCACTCATGGTAGGAAAAAAGCTTATGAAGCCATTATATCAAAGATTTATCACTTTTAGTGATATTTTGCTAAAGTTTCTAGTGAATTATGCCGATTAAGGTCAATCCCAAATTTCGCCGGCATAGGGGCGCTGTCGCGCTGGAGCAAATTCTGTCTTCCAAACCATTACTCGTCGCCGGAAATAGCACACTTCAAGGCCATTTTGATTGATTCCCTTGGTTTCAACCACAACGATACCCCTATCTGGTTTGGACTTAGATTCAATCAACTCAAGTACGCGGGTTTCGGCATAGATCGTATCTCCATGGAATGTGGGATTTCTATGGATCAACGATTCGATCTCTAGGTTCGCAATCGCGGCGCCTGAAACATCAGGTACAGACATACCCAGAATCAGAGAATAGACCAAATTCCCCACCACAACATTTCTTCCCTGAACGCTTTCGTGCTCAGCAAAATATAAATTGGTGTGAAGTGGATGATGATTCATAGTGATCATACAAAAAAGGTGGTCGTCCGCCTCTGTGATCGTCTTTCCTGGCCAATGTTTCAATATGTCACCAGGGACAAAATCTTCAAAATAGCGCCCGAACGGACGATCGTAGGTTGTCACTGATTGCCTTCCATCATTGTGAAGTCAGGCATTGCTCGTGTGGCAAAAAAAGCGCTCCAGCTTGGATCGCTATAGCCATTAACTGTCAGTCTCCAAACAAATGACTTACCTGGCTCGAGGGGAAGGGGGCCCAAGTTGATGGCAATATTGACTGGAATTGCCGCTTCAGCAGGCATCTCCTCTGGTCTGCCAACACGAAAGTCACCTCTAACTTCAATTGGACGCGGGCCATCCGGAGTCTCAAAGATAATGGGGTCGCCATTTTGCTCTTCGAGAAATAGTTCCCAATGATGCTCGTCGTCGACGGCGTTAAAGTCAACGTCAATCTTTAGAGCAATTGCCATTGGGGTCGGTCCAGGGCCAACAAGGCTCCAGCCGCCACCGAGGATAAATAGCTTGGCCTCAGAGACCACAGCGGAGTCGCATAAAAGTAATGTAGCATTCACGTCAGATACGCTAGTGTCTTTAGCGTGACATTTGCCATTCCATATCAACTTCGCGACGATCTTTATAAAAGTCCGCTTCTTCGAGCACTCCAACACCTGCGCGATATGACAGGATTTTCCTGCGTAGACGTAGGAGCTGGCGGTGGTGATGTCTCAATTGCTCTGGCAGAACTTTGCGGACAAAATGGGCGTATCTACGCAGTTGATATCGATCCAGTCCGTCGAAATGAGATCGCAACCCATGCGGCACAATTCTCTCAAGTGATCGCGCTAACTCAAGCCGCCCAGGAATTAACGTTGCCAGAACAAGTCGATTTAGCCTACTGCCGATTTCTCTTGTTGGCGGTGCCAGAGCCAAAGATAGTCATATCTCGAATGATCAAAGCGACTAAAAAAGGAGGTTGGGTGATTCTCCAAGAACCGATCACGAGCTGCGGACGAGTAGGTCGCTTACCTCTAAGCATGGACAGTGATTTTGTGGTAGACCCCGATATTGGGGCATCTCTCCTTGAACTTCTCGTAGACCAAGATCTCGAAGTAAAAGACGCATGGATTGAAGCTCCAGTGGGAATTGGCCCAGGAGCAGTATCGTCATACCTCGAGGCCCTTACGGACACTGAAGTACTAGATGAACAGATCGTGCTTCCACCAGTGGTGACAGTAGTAGGACGAGTTAATCGTTAGCCCAAAAGGAAATAGTGCGCCAGAAAAGAGCACTGGGCACCATGAAAGCAAAATAGTGATAACCATTGAGGGAAAAACTAATTTGTATAGACTTCTTCCGTAGTCGAAATTGCCAAATACGCCTTGGCTGCTCCATTTAGGCAGCTGAATCTTTGATCGCAGAAATGGCCCTTGCGACGTAGCGATGGATCTCAAAATAACGAGTGAAGTCGCAAGCTACGCACAAGCTACGCAATCGATACCCGAGAAAGCAAAGATGGCTAGATGAATAATCCATATCTTGAGAAAATGAATAATTTTTGCTATTTGGCAATTCAAAAATAGTGGCGAAATAGGCTAAAATCTCCTTTCATGTACGAACCTGATATGCAGTTAGCGGCCACTGCCGTTGAAACAGCGAAAAAAATTGTCGCTAGCGCAATTGTCGAAATGAAAAACTCTGGAATAGACGCCAACCAAGTGGTAGCTTACGATCTCGCGCATGCGGCATCTGGAGTTGAGGCGGCAAAGGCAATGATCACCTATGGTGCTAACGGTGCGATCGAGGCACGCCTAGCGTGTGCCTTTATCGCAGAAGTAGCTGGAGATCTGGTATCGCGAGCCTTTGGCCGAGAGTCACTCTGGGGTATAAATGAAAATCAATTGGAGACCCTGCACGATTTTGTCCGTCGTTTCCGCGATCCAAATTACGTAAGCAGCCTTGCAAATCAGATGGGACCAACACACCTAGACGTTGACTTCGAGCTGGTAAGAGATACATTTCGCAAATTCGCCCAAGACCAAATCGCACCGCTTGCCGATGAGATTCATCGTAAAAATCTTGACGTACCCGAATCTATAATTTCGGGCCTAGGCGAGATGGGAGCCTTTGGCCTTTCAATTCCCGAGGAATATGGAGGCTTCTCCACCGGCAACGAGAACGACTATCTTGCTATGGTAATAGCCACCGAAGAACTCTCACGTTGCTCTCTTGCGTCTGGTGGATCATTGATCACCCGACCTGAGATACTAGCTCGGGCACTCCTTAGAGGAGGGACACAAGCCCAAAAAGAGTACTGGCTCCCGAAACTAGCCTCAGGAGAGATAATGGCCGCCGTAGCTGTCACCGAGCCAGACTATGGTTCAGATGTGGCTGGATTAACTACGAGCGCGGTTCGCACTGAAGGTGGTTGGCTCTTGAACGGAGTAAAGACCTGGTGTACCTTTGGAGCTCGAGCCGACGTATTGATGGTCCTTGCCAGAACAGACCCGGATCGCTCAAAGGCTCATCGTGGCCTCTCCCTCTTTATTGTTCCCAAGCCCCACGGAGATTCAGGCGGATTTCTCTTTGAGCAAGCTAGCGCCGATGGAGCACCTGCCAAAATGGAAGGCAGGCCAATCGACACTATAGGTTATCGAGGCATGCACTCGTATGAAATTGCCATCGAAAACTGGTTCGTGGCCAACGAAAACCTAGTTGGAGAAGATTCCGGCCTTGGAAGAGGTTTCTACTACCAGATGGAAGGCTTTGAAAACGGAAGAATTCAAACCGCAGCACGAGCAGTGGGAATCATGCAGGCAGCATATGAAAGTGCCGTCGTCTACGCACAAAATAGAAAGGTCTTTGGGGCACCGATAATTGACTACCAGCTAAGCCAATACAAGCTAGGAAAGATGGCGGCGATCATCCAAGCATCGCGCCAACTCGCCTATCAAGTCTGTATTTTGATGGCCAAAGGCGAAGGGGCTCTAGAGGCATCTATGGTAAAGGCCTATGTATGTCGAGCCGCAGAATGGGTAACTCGTGAGGCAATGCAGATACACGGTGGCATGGGCTACGCCGAAGAGTTCCCCGTAAGTCGCCTTTTTCTAGACGCACGAGTCCTTTCAATCTTTGAAGGTGCCGACGAAACCCTCTCTTTGAAGGTCATAGCACGAAAACTTATCGACAGCATAAGTTAATCGTCGAAAATGAAATACTCCAAAATCTCTAAATAGTTCACGAAGACGGCCACAGCCACAAGATTTCAGTAAGTTCCACGCTTTGGACTATCCCGGGATTTGTGGCTGTCGGCTGCAGATGCATCTTGGTTCCTTGGGTAATTTAAGCGAGAATGCTTTGGATTGGACACCTGCACCGCGTTGAAAATGCGCCAACAGATTTTAGCTTTCAAAGCGACTCTAGATAGTCATCGGCGCTATGGCATACAAGGGCTTTCGGTTCGTAAAAAATTTAGATCCATCGAACTTTACAGGGAGACCTCGAACTTTATCTTGAGAGAGTCAACCACAAAGTGGCAAATATGTACTATCGATCGACCATTTAGCCATCGCAGCTTCTAAAAAACTATTTATTCGGGGGCATAAACGAGCCGAAATATCTTATATTGATAGAAACTGTAATATTAATTCGTTCCGGTTGCGATATTTAACCGTTAACTAGATGTGACCTATATCTAACAGCGACACGAGGTTTAGATTCAATGAAACAAGCACGAGACGCTGTTGCCTGGATCGCTATGAATATTGGTATGGTCTTTGCCCTTGTGGGCATCTTCAGCTTTCTGGCAACGCAGAGCATCTTCCAACAGGGTACTCTCGCGAATTCTGCAAAGACAATTATGGCAAGTTCCGCGGTTAGAGCCGACATCTCCAATGCAATCACTTCATCAATAACCAATACATTGGGAATGACATCGCCACAAAGTGCAAACGAGGTAAATCTTGCACTCCAAAAGACCTTCGAAAATGCCTCCGTCCAAAACATATTTGCAAATGCGCTATCGGAGGCTCAGTCGCACTTGAATGGCGCCTCACTTGGCCCCATCACCATAGGAGGTCCAACATTTCAAAACACCCTAGCATCGTCTCTCCAACCGATTGACCCATCCCTAGCGTCTCTGGTACAAAAGACTCCTCTAGTAATCAACATACCTGGCACCTCCCTTCCGAATCTTGGAATTATAAAACGAGCACTTCCTCGAGTCGAGCGTGATGCCTTTGTTGGCGCGGGACTGCTGCTTGGATTCGCATTTATCATTGCAGCTAAGCGAAGACATGTCATTGAAGCGATCGGCTGGAGGCTAATTGCAATAAGCTTCTTCAACGCCTTCGTCTTCTTCATACTTCCACAATGGATAATACCAATGCTCGCAATATCGTGGGGACCAGTGGCCTCCATAGTACTAAAGGCCATCGGTGGACCCGTTATCGCCACCTACATCACGATCTTTGTGACTGGCATTGGTTGCATTAGTTTGCCAAGATTTATTCCATTTCTATAGCCAATATGGCAATCATTCGTATCCCCAGCCACATTCGATCAAATCTATCGCCAAGCTATAGTCGTCATCGCTTGGCCCCTAAGATCTTGGTTTAGCCAAAACTGGTACCAAAACCGGCATAAGCCTAAATCCATCCAAACCAAGATCGAAGGCTCGCTTATCTCTTTTGGAACTGATCCTGGATCTACAACCATCTACCAAAAGGTGACCCACGCAAGAAACCTCCGGCTCCACCTAGTCCTACAAGAACAATTCAACCGCAGTTCAAAGTCACAAAGCTCAATCCAGCTGGTCTCAACTTCAATCAGCGCTCGCCTTTAGGTCGGAGTGCGACCTAGACCTTGACGATAAGAACGATCCAAAGACCCCAGATGCAATCGCCGTTGCACTCTCATACCACCAGAGATCTTGAAAATTACCGAAATTCCCAGATCTCCGTGACGAACCCGCCAAAATTACGACCAAAATAGCAACGCCCACGGCCCCACCAATCTGGCGAGCTGTTTGATTCAACGCGCTTCCAACTCCGAAGTCCGAAGGAGAAAGGTCAGCGACTGCAGCGGCGCTCAGGATGGGAAAGGTCGAACCTATTCCAACTCCCACAATTAAAGACGAGGGCAACCAATGAAAAAGGTAGTTAGGAACTCCTCCGGCAAATATTCCAAAGGAAGCTAAGCCGCACGCATAGATAACAGAACCAAAGATCATCACTATACGAAACCCATATCGTCGGGCTACCTTTCCTGCGAAGCCAGAAACCAGGGCAACGACTATAGGAGTAGGTGTAATAGACAACCCCGCGTCCAATGTAGAAAAATGCCACACGCTAGTCAAGAACAAGATATTGCCCAGTAGCATCGCGAAAAAAGCCATCGCATAGAGAAAGGTAGCCGCATTCGCTGCACTGAACGAACGAATCCGAAAAAGACTGAGATCTACAACGGGTTGTAGATGATTCATTGACCGCCTAATAAACCAGTATCCACTAACCAAAGAAAGAGCAAAGGCCGATAGGACAAAACGAGAGGTCCACCCCCATGATGCACCCTGGGATATTCCAAAGACGACACTCGCAATTGATGTTGTCACTAAAACCACACCGAAATAATCCGGTCGAATTGTCGAAACCGAACGCTCAGATTCAACCAAGCATCGCCTACCAAGAACAAGTGCGACTATCGCGATTGGAATATTTACCACAAAGACCAATCGCCATCCACCAAGAGAGATCAATCCAGCCCCAAGAGTAGGACCGGTAGCGACCGCCAATGCACCAATTCCAGCCCAAAGTGTAACCACCTGCGAACGCCGCTCGGGTGAGAATGCACCTAGAAGCAGACCCAAAGACGCTGGAAGCAATGCCGCCGCCCCGAGACCCTGTACGACCCTTCCCAGAATTACAGTAACCACCGAAGGTGCAAGCGCACATAGCGCCGATCCCAAGGAAAAGATAACGAGTCCGAGATAGAAGGTCCTCCTACGTCCCGATCGATCACCGTATCTACCAGCGCTAACCAGTAACGCTCCAAAGATTATGGTGTAGCCGCTAACCACCCAGGATAGGGCTGCCCGTGAATCATATGGAAATGATTGTTCGATCGAAGGAAATGCGATATTTACGATCGAGAGATCCAACGAAGCCATATAGGTGCCCAATGCAGTAACGAAAAAGGTAAGTCGTTCTGTCTTTAACCTTGGCGCCGAGCTATTGTTATGCAACTATCAATCTTCCATTCCGTAGACCATTGCCCTCTGCACAAAAGTGGCCGAAACCATCGATCTGATCAAGTAAAACCTATAACCGCCAAGTAGTCGAGATCAGCTAGACGTTTGGTCGATTCACAACTTTGCTAACAAATCCTCAACGATAACCCGCAATGCACAAAGTCTAAGACCTAATGCCTAGCCGAGCCACCTGCATTGGCGAAAACCATTTGATATTACCCAACCAAATCGAAGAGTAAATCTATCTCGGAAATCGTCCGCTATCCAAGATATTTTATCAAACTTATGTAGCTCAAAATAGCAAATATCATTTAGAAAAAGCGATTCAACCACGGTCATAAATCCAAATTTATCAATGGTTTTACCTTGAGTAAATATAGTATAATATAGCGAGATAGGTATCTATAATGCATATCCAATCAGATCAATATTCAAAAATGACTACAAGCATGAAATCGTCAACCAAGCAGCCGCCAAGGTCAACTCAGTCTCTAAAAATATCCTATTTTAAATGAACAATCACAATATTCACCTCCGAATCAATGGAATTGTTCTTATGAATATCGATCTTTGAGAAAAACTTTTGCAAGGGCGACTACTGTCCACTGTCCTATCTCATAGAACGAAGATACCTACGGTGCCTACCGACATCCCAAATTAGTTTCCAACTTCCGCTAGTTAGCCCAGTTCAAGTTAGCCCAGTTCAAAAAGAATGCTATTAGTTCGGCCACGTTCTAGCGATTCAAACCCATTTCTTTCATTTTTCTAACCGCATTATCTGCTCAAATTAAATCGCAAAAACAAATTATAGATAGAGTATCTATTATAAAACTTTATTCATTCTATATTAATAATCACAACCTATCATTTGGCTACCTCCGAAAATATCACTCATCATTTATAAAATTCTAGGACAAATTACTCATAAAACGTGTTAAAAATTCGACACTATCTCGAATTTCAACTCATCAATAAAAGGGTTCATCTCTAATCAAAAATGACCCCATTGTTAATTTGATGCAACCAAACTCACAGAGCTTAGTCAAACGATGACCAGGGCGCGGGTTTGAGACTATGCATTAAAAATCAAATCGCCTTCCTCACAATCAGGCCGATCATGGCAGTGGTCTGTCCAACATTCTTCACAGCCCAAAAGGCGCTCCAAAAAAGCAATAGGGCACGAAGACCTTGCCATTCGATTACAGGAATAGATATATACCATAGGGGGTATATATCTATATAGAAAGGAGATCTCAATGAAATTTATTACCTTTATGAACAGCACCACAGGGAGATCCTCGCGAATTATAGCCGGACTAATCTTGATTTTCGCGGGCTTGATTCCAGGAAAGGCCTGGATAGTGATCTCGATAGTTGGACTTGTACCTTTCGTAGCCGGAATTGCCAACAAGTGCATTCTGACTCCGCTCACCCACAACACACCAAGCAACCGATGAGTGAGCGATGGTGGCGATCCCAAGAGCTTAAGCTAGGGTAATGCCACTAGCTTAGCCACATTGCAAGCTCGATTAATTTAATCATAATGCATTAAGGCGAGCCGAAGAGAAGAGGTATCTCCATTTCATCGTCTTCCTACTTAAAGATATAAAATTCCCCGTGTATTCATGCTCTGAACAAATACACGGGGAATTGGTCAATAATCTATCGCCCTAGAGCTGTGGCGTCTTGTATTCAGTCCTCGACGACTCTCTTCATGCCAGCTCTCTCACCTCGAGTAACGAACTTGGTAGCCATCTTTCTTGATGCTTCATCGATCATCTCATCTCCGAACATTACTGCACCTTTTCGATCACCCTCGGTGGCAACTTTGTAAGCGTCCAAAATTGACCAAGCTAGCTCAAACTGTTCGGCGGTTGGCGAATACATCTCGTTTATCACTGTTACTTGATCAGGATGCAAAGCCCATTTGCCGTCATAGCCCAAGGTTACAGTACGATTGCAGTAGTCTCTAAGCGCTTGGCTGTCTTTTACCTTCAAGAATGGTCCATCAATGACCTGCAACCCGTAAGCACGTCCCGCCATCAAAATCTTCGAGAAGACATAATGAAAATGATCACCAGGGTAATTAGGAATCTGAACACCACCCGTCAAAACAGGCATCTCCATCGAAGCTGCAAAATCAGCCGGTCCAAAGACAATTGTCTCGAGGCGGGGAGAAGCCGCACATATCTCTTCGACATTTATCAAACCTAAAGTCGATTCAATCTGTGCCTCGATCCCAATATGACCCTTAGGAAGGCCAGCGTTGATCTCAACTTGGGTTAATAGGCGATCCATGGCTATCACGTCTGCTGCACTCTGGACTTTCGGGAGCATAATCTCATCAAGACGCTCACCAGCATTTCCCACCACTTCAATAACATCGGCGTAAGTCCACTTGGTATCCCATGCATTCACACGCACGCACAATACACGATCATCCCATTCGAGGTTACGTATCGCCTCTACCACCTTGGTCCTAGCACCCTCCTTTTCCAGAGGTGCTACCGAGTCCTCGAGATCCAAAAAAGACATATCGGCCGGAATCGTTGGCGCCTTTGCAAGAAAGCGCTCAGAAGATCCGGGAACTGAAAGGCAGGAACGCCTTGGTAAATTTCTACTTCTATCAGACATTCAAAAATAATAACTCAATTTGATCACGCACTACTAGTCAAAGACCTAAAACTAAATGTCAGCCCCAAAATAAATACCAGCAAAATCCCACTAAGAGATGGGTTTGTTGAAGATAAGTGACAAACTTCACATGACACACAAACAAAAGGTCATCGATCTCAGCCGTATGCGAGAGGGCTTTTCCAGTCTCGGAAAAAAAATACTCCTTCTGTTTTCATCTGTGGCCTCTAGTGAATCTCCAATAGCCCTATAAACAAGGAAGGCCGCTCAAAGGTATCTATCAATAAAAATCCAAAAAGAGTTCAGTTTTCTCGTTGATTCCAATTGAAGCCATCATTGCCCGAACTATAAAAATAATCCCAATGGATTACCTCATAAGGCAACCCATTGGGATTATTAAAAAGCAGAAAACGACTGCTACATCGACCCTGGAGAGCAACTTCCACTCAAAAAAAGCACATCACTAATGAGTAAGCACTTTGACCTTGCACCGGTGGCTACCTAAGGGATTCCTCTAAAAACGGAATCAACCTATCCCAAGCCTGATTTGATGCAGCTGCATCATAGACCTCAGGTCTCGCATCATTGAAAAATGCGTGCTCAGTATTTGGATACACAAAAAACTCCGCATCTTTACCAAGTTCGACCAAGCTGCGTTCCAGTCCCCTGGATACCTTTGGCGGAGCAAAATCGTCGATCTCGGCATAGTGACCTTGGATGGATGCAGTTATCGCCGAATAATCTGGCGCCGCCTCTGGCCAAGGTATTACTCCATAGAACGGTGCAACCGCACCAACCGCATCTGGTCTATTGGCCGCCAAGACTAATGCCAAGCCTCCGCCCATGCAAAACCCAACGACACCGACCTTAGATGTCTCGGCCCGAACCATCAGTTCATCCACAGCACCAGAAAGATCCTTGGCGAATTTATCGATCTCAAGAGCCATCATGTACTTGCCCGCTTCGTCTGGCTCTGTCGCGACTTTGCCGTGGTACAAATCTGGTGCGAGAGCCAAATACCCAAGGGCGGCGAAACGGTCACACACGTCCTTTATGTGATCGACAAGACCCCACCACTCTTGAATTACGACTATTGCTTTGCCATTGCTAGTGGTCGGCGTCGCGAGATAACCAACGCCATTTGTTCCATTACTTGGAAACTCAATCATTTTGCCCATAATTCTAAAGATAGCAGAAAAGTAGATCCAATTAGTTCGATGACCAAAAGACTGTGAAGCAAATGCCACAAAATTCCTCAGAAAGGAATTGAACGATTCAAAACTCAATGAACCAAAGGCGTTTTATCGGCTCATCCCTGGGTTGAAATAGTATTTGGACAGAGATGAAAGCTCTCTGGATCTCAAAAATCTAACGTTATAATCACTCCTTCTTACAAGCAACTCTTTCGAAAGTAATTCTTAGAGCTTTGAAAACCCTAGTCGCTAGAGGTGAATGGCTGAATTCTCAATAAGCGCCGGCCAACTTCGAGTGATCCCATGAAACCATCTTCGTTGCTTTAATTATGACACCAACTCTCTTTGGAGTACTAGAGAGAAATACGAGCGATGCAGCAGGATCAGCCTCTGGGTAATATCTCGAAAAGACTGAATTTCCGATGCTCCTAACGACCTCTAAATCTCGAACTATCTCACAAGTGCCCACTATCTCGACGCCTCTAAGCTGATCATAGCTATTGCCACTCTCCACCAAACAAGTAATAGATGAGTTGCGCTCAAGGTTCTTTACCTTTTGACTCTTGGAATAGGTCCAAAATGCAAGATCATCGCCGTAAAATCCATACCACATAGCGACAAGGTGAATTGCGTTAGACGGCGAGTGAGTTGCGACCGACATTGAAGACGGAAGGTGCAAAAAGGCCGCTAATTCATCCTCGGTCATCTTGATCAGGTCTCTTCTGGTGGCCAATGTGATCTCCTATCGTAAAAAGCGTCCTAAAGTTCCAACATTAGCCAGCAAAAGCGTGGTGTGTCTTGGACCTCACGGATAATTGTCAACATATCCAAGATTTGCACGACATTGCAGGGCAATAGGAGGGAAAACTTGAGGCAAAGTGGCAAATCGAACTTCTCATTGCTAGGCTCTGGCGCGAAAAAGCAGTCAGACAAAGATACGAGATCTGTTACCTGAAGATCCCCACCTGGGGTTTCGGCATTTGCGAATCGACTCGTTCAAAATTTCAAAAGGAAAGTCAAACCCATTAAAATCGAGCGGAAGCCCAACCGAGATGGAGAGCTTTGACTTCAGAGAGCATCGATAGAGATCCTTACTTCGACCCTAATCAGAAAGCCAAGATCACCAAATTAAAATAAATAGGAGATCGAACCAATCGCACGCATTGCCCAAGTGGTGAGTTTATTGCACAAACGGACTTCAAGGGTCCAATGGTTTTTCTCTCAAAAAATAAATAGCACTAGAGATATAAAGTCGCACCAAGAGTCTCTCGCGCAAACCTTTTAGCAATGTCAAAAAGCAAGGATAGGAACTCTCCGGATTACAACGGCATTGCCTTGTCAGACATACCTTTATACGCCGTGAACATATATGCTGTGAATAAATCTCTCTTCTAAATGTAAAGAGATGAGATCCTTATCCTTGATTGTTACTAAGAGACTTGATATCACCTTAAAAAACCAATAGATCGCCTCCCGCTCCAAATCTAGAGTTGGGGAGCCAAGGTCTCAATTGAAGACCTTGAAGAATAGAGTCATAAATATCAAATCAGCCATGTTGGTATGTATAGCCACCTAAGGGCCCAACCACTAGTTACAAAAACGGACGTCAGATCAGTTCGGAGGCAACAGCATCGTTTCTTGTGCTTCTACGTGACCCCATCACATAGGTGACGCTCTCAGGATTAGCCCTAAAACCAGGCAACTCACTGAGGGTAGTTACCTCCTTGTGGAGCTCGCTACCACCTTCAGAACTCCCCAAAGCGAGGGCTCTAATTTGGGCGTCAAATAGCTCGCTAGGTAGCTCAAACCCGAACGGAATTCGGATAATAACCCTAACTCCATCCCCCAGGACTTGGTTGGCTATCGAGATTATGTGACTCGCAATTACAACCCGACCGCCTGAAAAAGAAGATGGCTCCAAAACCAATGCTGAACGATTTGGGGGGTGTGCCTTCCCGATCAACTGAGAGATCGAGTTCATAGGATCGAAATAGTTTATCTTATCTCGAGTATCCAAGGTGTCAATATTCTTACTTGAAACAGAGCGTACTGACCGTCCATTTTCTTTGGTACGGCCAGTAGTCATCGTCTCAAATGCCCGGTTCATATCTAAAAAATACAGAGCCATTCCATTGTCGATCTGGCCAAACAGACCCGATATACTCTGATCCCCTAAAATCTCATCCCGAATCAATTCGACCTCATCACCGACCTCGATAGAGAGTAAAATTCGATTGGCCAGCGTCCACAAAAGACCATTTCTTGGATGTGACTCCAATAGGCGGCGAATTGCGACTAAAAGCATTTCAGGACGGTCCGCAAGCGCACCCAACGAGTCGAGCGCAGAGAGCGCCACTACCTCTGGAGAACGATCATCAAGACCCGCTACATAGCGAAGAATTTCAAGGGGATTCATATTACTAAGTTACCCTATTAATCCACCCTTTGTCATCGCAAAGACGTCTAATGCTTTATCTGCTTCCTCTGGAGTTAGAAGTCCTTCTTCTAATACTAAAGTTCGCAAGTCCTTATTTTCGGCTAAAGATCGCTTGATAATTTTCGCAGCTGCCTCATAGCCAATATAGGGATTCAACGAGGTACCAATAGAAGGTGAAGATAGTGCGTAATTTCTACATCTTTCAACATCGGCCTCAATGCCATCAACACACTTGTGAGCCAGAGCAATTGAGACGGAAGAGATCAACTCAATCGACTCAATTATGTTTCGCGCTATCACGGGAAGCATAACATTTAGCTCAAGGATGCCGGCGCTTCCGCCGAATGCCACAGCGGCATCATTACCGATCACTTGAGCAACCACTTGACATACTGCTTCTGGCACAACTGGATTCACCTTGCCAGGCATAATTGAGGATCCTGGTTGAAGATCGGGGAGGTGGATCTCTCCGAGCCCACAACGTGGGCCTGAAGCCATCCACCTCAGGTCATTTGCGATCTTATACAGAGAGATCGCGATAGTGCGAAGCACTCCTGAAGCCTCCACGAGAGCATCGCGCGAACCCTGCGCCTCAAAGTGGTTTCTAGCCTCAGTCAAGGGCAGGTCCATCCACTCGCGAAGGAGCGCAATAGCTTTAGGCGCGAACTCTTTAGGGGCATTGATACCAGTTCCAACGGCCGTTCCGCCCAAGGGTATCTCGCACACCCGAGGTAGAACTGATTCGATACGCTCAATACCGTAGTCGATTGCTGCACGATACCCAGAAAACTCTTGCCCAAGGGTAACCGGAGTAGCATCCATTAGGTGGGTTCGACCAGACTTGACCACGCTCTCGAATTCAATTGCTTTTGAACCAAGTGAGGCTGACAGTTCCAAAAGCGCCGGAATCAGGTTGAACTTTAGCTCACTGGCGGTAGCCAAGTGAATGGCACTTGGGAAAACGTCATTGGAAGATTGCGAGGCATTGGTATGGTCGTTCGGCTTTACGGTAACGTCAACGAGAATCTCACTTGCCAGAGTTGCTAAAACTTCGTTCATATTCATGTTCGAAGAAGTACCAGAACCAGTCTGAAAGACGTCAATCGGAAACTCGTCGTCGAAGTCACCATTAGCCACGCGCTCTGCAGCGCTGGAAATGGCATTGGCAATTTTCGGATCCAGAGTACCAATTTGAGAGTTAGCCATTGCGCCAGCGGATTTTATGAGCGCTAGAGCCCGTATCAGAGGTTTCGATATCCGAAGGCCTGAAATGGGAAAGTTCTCAACCGCTCGCTGGGTCTGAGCTTGCCACTTAGCTTGTAACGGGACTGCAATGTCGCCCATGGAATCGTGTTCTAACCGGAAGTTTTGGGAATTTGAAGTTGTACTCATCATTCACAAAACTACTACAAATATAAATGCCGTCGCTAATTTGCAATGACCATTATGCCAATGATAACGCTAGCAACGTCATGCTCACCAGAATCAGCTATGAACAACAAATTCGAGACGCATATCCAAACCCATCCCACAAAATCTAGCCTACGCTTAGTCTCCACTGGTACACCAGAGCCTTGGAACCCAAGTATCGTATGGAAAAGCCATCCCTTTAGGTGAGCTAGAAGCAGCTACAATTCCCCATGTAGCCCCCGACACGAGGAGAATAATTAACCGACGACCTCAAAATCACCATTTCGTAAGAGTCAATCAATATGAGAGATTCCCTCTGCTTCCTCCGTGTCAAGGCAGCCAGAATCGTTTCGGAGTCAAGGAATCTCAAAGATAAGTTTTGTCTTATTAGAGGAAAATCCCTCAAAAACGCTCTACCTGCTCAAGTCGATTCGAAGAAGCGTCGATGAAATAAAATATTCCTTAGAACAGACATTAATGTATGGAATCAGCCAAATATCTCTGCGGAGCTTACTATCATATTTGAATTGTGACGAACCTGCCTAACGATGATACGGATTTAGATGCCGAATTCAAAGTGACCGAAGTTCGGTCCAAAAAATTTAGCCGAAAGGCGCTTACCGGAATTTCAGCTCTAGTACTAGGGTTGACCCCGATAGCAACTTTCGCAACTAGCGCATCGGCCGATCAGCTTTCAAGCGCGAAAGCACAAGCATCGGCAATTGCGAGTAAAATTGCTACCCTCAATGCCCAAGTAAGCGCTTACTCTGAAGCTTATGACCAAGCGCAGCTGAAGCTACAAACCCTAAATCAGCAGATCTCAATAAGCAAAGCCTCAATTGCCTCCACAGAAGCAAAGATCGCGGAGCTTAGAAAAAAACTAGCCGCTGAAGCTGTGAATTTTTACACCCAGGGTGGATCAGTCGTTTCCTTTGCCGACGTCTTAAATGGTTCATCCACAGACGTAACCTTGCGAGACGTCTTCGCGGGAACCGTAGCCAACTCACAACAGACATTAATCGCGCAGTTCAACCTTGCAAATGCCAACCTCAACATCGAAAAAGCTAAGTTGGCCTCCGAAAAGGCCCTAGCAACAGCGGCACTAAAAAGCGCAGCCTCTTCAAAAGCCGCCGCGCAGTCCGCGATGAATACTGCGCAATCGCAATTACTCACAGTCAATTCCAATATCGCATCACTGGTCCTCCAGGCACAAAAGCAACAGCAACTAGCCCAAGAAGCCGCGGCCCTGCAGGCCCAAAAGCGGGCCCAAGCTCTTGCTCTTGCACAGCATCTTCAGCTTCAACAACAGCAGCTTCAACAACAGCAGCTTCAACAACAGCAGCTTCAACAACAACGAAGTGCGACTACTACAAGTCGTGCAAATGCTCAACAAAGCAACCCAAATGGCCAACCTGCATATGTAGCAATTCCTCCAGGTACTAGAGCAGGTGCTGCTCCAGCATATGTAGCAATTCCTCCAGGTGCTGGAGCAGGTACAGCAGTGTCGGTTGCGATGGCACAAATCGGTAAAAGTTACGTATTTGGCGGTGCCGGGCCCAACTACTTTGACTGCTCTGGCTTTGTAATGTACGCATGGGCGCACGCTGGGGTCTATCTCCCGCATTCCGCTGCAGCACAATACGACTCAATTCAACACGTCTCACTCAACAGCCTTCAACCAGGGGATTTAGTCTTTTACTTCACTCCCATAGACCACGTTGCAATGTACATTGGCAATGGCGAAGTAGTAGTGGCCGATAATCCTTCATACCCAATCATGGTGCGGAGCCTCTATTGGGACGGAAGTCCCGTAGGAGCCGGACGTCCCTAGATCCAACTTGTAGGTGGATTGATTTTTATCTATGGGTCGTATGCTTGTTTTGCAATGAATGCTGCAAAGATCATAGACAAAACAATCCTATTCACCACTTGCCCAGATCCCACTATCAGCGATGAAGAGTTACTCGTCAGAGTGGCCGGTGCCGGATTAAACGCGGCTGACCTACTCCAAGTTGGAGGGTTTTATCCCCCGCCAAATGGAGTGGTTAGCGATATTCCGGGCTTGGAATTTTCTGGGACCGTAGTTGCTCAAGGATCAAAGGTACCCACGAACTGGATCAATAGACCAATAATGGGTATCGTCGCAGGCGGAGCCCAGGCCGAATTGGTAAAGATTCACTTTAGCAACGCAATAGAAGTTGACCAAACATTACCCCTAGTGAAGTGGTCCGCGATACCAGAGGCCTATACAACGGCTTACGATGCACTCTTTAGCCAAGGTGAGATTAGCGCCGGAGATAGAGTCTTGATCACTGGAGCTACTGGAGGTGTCGGAACTGCCGCTATCGCGCTTGCAAAATTTGCTGGCGCCACAGTCTTTGGAGTATCACGGACCGACGAAGGACTCTTGGCCATAGAACGCCAGGGGGCTATGGCAATCTCGCCATCGCAAATCGCAACATCTGGCCCTTTTGATCTTATACTAGAACTCGTCGGCGGGGTCAATATGGCCTCCAATCTTCAAGCTCTATCGCTTCTTGGCAGGATAGTCATAATAGGAGTCGGAGCAGGGCCAAAGGCTGAAGTCGACCTTCGTATGATTATGGCTAAAAGAGCGACTGTTAGAGGTTCGACACTAAGACCCCGAAGCGTTGGAGAGAAGGCGCAGATTGCGCAGCGAATTCAAAGCCACATCCTACCCGCAATCAAAGATGGAACTTTCGGACCACTCATATCAGCGGTCTACCCCGCATCGAAGGCCGCACTTGCCTATAGCGACTTTAGCAAATCAAAAGTAGGCAAGCTCATCTTGGATTTTTCGATCTAAACGATAATTTCAAATTTAAAAAGGGTCGCCATCTCAAATATTTGCCACCGCGGCTTGATAAATTCAAACCCTTTTACACCCATGCAGGTCAATCCTGTAACTTTGTTGCCTGGTGTACAACCTTTGTTTAATATCCAGTGGCTAAGGTCGTATGTAGTTTTAAACTCGAAGTAAGGAAGGGGACCCTTGATCGAAGATAAAAAGACCAAAATTGTGGCAACTCTCGGGCCCGCTTGTGCCAATATTGATACGGTAGTAGCGATGGCCAAAGCGGGAATGAATGTAGCTCGTCTAAATTTAGCTCACGGAACTCCAGCATCAATTGTACGACTAATTGGACTGGTCCGCAGAGCAGAGCGACATACCGGAAAGATGATATCCATTCTTGCCGATCTTCCTGGTCCAAAGATGAGGATCGGCAAGTTAGACCAAGCGATAGGGCTAAAGGGCGGAATGACCGTAAGGCTCGCCCCTACCGGTTCGCCGGCAGTCGATAATGATATAAATATTCCTGTTGATTTCCCTGGAATCGCCAGAGCGGTTGGACCAGGTTCACTCATCTACCTAGCAGATGGATTTATCTCTCTCAAAGTAGTTCGAGTCGAAGGTGAAAGCATCCTCTGCACCGTTGCTGCAGGCGGAGAATTGTCATCCCACAAAGGAATCAACCTTCCTGGTGCCACCCTTGACATTTCATCACTCACAGATAAGGACGCGGAGCTCTTATATTTCGCCCTCTCCAGGGGGGCAGATGCACTTTCAATCTCTTTTGTCCAACGGGCTGAAGACCTCCATCGGGCAAGAGCTATCGCAGGAGAGCACGGCTTTTCTCCATTTCTTTTCGCCAAGATAGAACATCCAGCAGCACTTCGAGACATCGATGCAATCCTCAATGCGTGCGATGGGATTATGGTGGCACGTGGCGACCTTGGCATCGAACTTCCTCTCGAAGAAATTCCACTGGTCCAAAAAGACTTAATCTTTAGGGCAAACTGTATCGGAAAGCCAGTCATAACGGCAACACAAATGTTGGAATCGATGGTTGACTCGCCAAGACCGACTCGTGCTGAGGTAACAGATGTGGCGAATGCAATCTTAGATGGCACCGACGCAGTAATGTTAAGCGAAGAGTCCGCAATGGGTAAGTACCCGGTTGAAGCGGTTGCAACGTTGGCCAAGGTTGCTCGATACACCGAGGAACACGCCACATTTATACCGTCACGTGAACGGGTTGCCGACTACATGCGCGATCACGCCACAACAATTCCTGAAATTGTCGCCTTATCGGTGCTCTCTGCGGTGGAAAAATTGGATCCGGACTACATCGTCACTCCGACCGAGTCAGGATCGACTCCTAGATCCATTGCCAAGTTCAGAATGAAGCCTTGGATCGTAGCGCTTTCACGAGAAGAAACGACCGCGAGACGCCTAGCCTTTACTTCAGGGGTTGCTCCCTTAGTCATCAAGCCTCATGATACAACCTGGGAGATCAAGACTCGAGAGGTTATGACCGAGATCGACCCCACGACGTCAGTAGTACTCCTAACACAGGGGTCACAAGGCCGAATATCTGGAGACACAAACCGAATCGATATCATCACCATATAGCCGCACTTATCCGATCCCAGTGATCTGAACCTAAATCAGATCACTGGGATCACTTTAACATTTACCGCAGCTATCGGTCTCTTTGCCAAATACCATCTGGACCAGAAAAGGTTCCATGAGACACTTAGGCAGTGCCTTTATGGCTATCACATAGCGATTGAGTTATCAAAAACCACCTTATGAGAGACAGCTAGAATGAAGCAAGCCACCATTTTCTGACGCATATACACTTTTCGCATCCGCACCACCTAAATACGCACATTAAAGCAAACTACGACTAATGCGCTTTACAAAGTTCATGCGCGACGCCACTACAGGGTTACCATCTCGACAAGTCACTCAAAACCACAGACCAAGACCCTCCGACCCACCGGGTCGTAAAAGAGTATGACAAAGAGACAATTCAAGAAACCTCTTGAGCCAGTAGCATTCATCAACTAGCCACTAAGTCAGAGACCACCCGCCATCCACTACAAGCGTTTGGCCAGTAATGTAACTAGAAGCATCCGATGCCAACAGTAGCAAAGGCCCGTCGAGCTCATCGATATTACCACCGCGTCCCAGTGGCGTATTACGATTAATCCAACTCAAACCTCGCCCTTCCTCAAACATTACAGAAGTCATTTCAGAAGGGAACCAACCTGGAGCGATAGCATTGACCCTTATCTTATGCTTGGCCCACTGATAAGCCAACTCTCTTGTCAGATTCACGACACCAGCCTTTGAAGCGGTATAGCTTGCCTGAGGAATAGAGTTCGATGCGATAAGTCCAAGCACCGATGCAACATTTACAATGGTACCGCCACCACCCAAATCAATCATTTTCTGGGCGACAAGTTGCGATAGGACGAAAACCGATGTCAAATTTGTCTCTACTATCCGCCTAAATTGAGCTGGCGACTCCTCAAGGGCCGACAATGGCTCGGCGATTCCGGCGTTGTTGACACAGATGTCTATCTTTCCGAAGCGCTCAATCGTTCTGGCAACCAGATTCTCCAGGTCGTGATCCAAAGTGACGTCACACACCACGTGAATAGAATCTTGCAAGGTGGACGAGAGCGCCGCAATACGTTCTTCTCTCCGTGCTGCTAAAACCACCGACGCTCCCGCCTGTGACAATACCGTCGCAAGGCGAGCACCGATCCCACTCGACGCACCAGTTACAATCGCAACTTTACCCTCTATGCCAAACTGGCCTGGCAAATGCTTTGTCATAGATCTCCTCCTCAAAGCTTTAAAATAGCTCTAAAATATAATTGACCAAAAAGATGGAATCATTACGCTTCCAATGCACTTACTATGTAACGACCATTTCAGTGATCATCGAGAAATCTATGCACCACACAATTTTAGGTGAAACATGAAACCAATACCCATCGTTTTCAATATCGGTCCCGTTCAGGTACACACCTATGGTATCGGATTGGCTATCGCATTCTACGTTGCCTATCGATATTTCGAGAAACGACTTAAAGATTCAGGGATGCCATACAACTGGGTTGGAAAATCGTTCCTGTGGATAATTGCGGCAGCTGTAGTTGGCGCCAGAATAGTCCATGTCATAGCAAATATCTCATACTATTTGAAATTTCCAGCACAAATTCCCTTGATCTGGCACGGCGGCCTCTCTTCGTTTGGCGGATTAGCAGGAGCAATCCCCGTTGGTATTTATCTAAAGCGTAAATATGCTCCAGACCTCCGCATCGCCGACACCTTTGACAAGCTGGTTCCAGCGCTCATTTTAGCTTGGTCGATAGGTCGCATTTTGGGGCCACAGTTGATGTTCCAAGGTGGAGGACGACCTACCAATGCTTGGTATGGTCTACAATACGCCGGGCAGGTCGGATATCGAATACCAGTTCCCATTTTTCAGGCTACTGAAGACTTTATAATCTTTCTGATTCTCCTTAAAATTGAAAAATGGATGACTACAAAAGCTCCACCGTATCGAAGCGGCAGCCTAGCCATAGCTGGACTTTTTCTATGGTCGATCCCAAGATTTTGGGACGAATACTTCTGGCTAGCAGTTCCCCGCCTATGGGATGCAGTAGAGGTATTCTCCATTATTTTGATCATAAGCTCGGCATGTGCATTTCTAATTCTGAACTCGCCAGAAAGACGCAACTCTCAAAACACACAGGTCTATGACGGCGAGGGCGAAGATTCGACCAATACCGGAATGACCAATGCCAACGATAACGAACACATCTTAGTGGATGGCCTTCAACCTGACGAAAACAAACCATCTTAAAGATCACAGAATAGATCATCTAAAACCAAGAAGGAATCTTGACTGAAAACCGCCTTGAAACTACAGCTCTACATACCGACAAATATGAATTCACGATGCTCGATACTGCCATAAATGCAGATAAAGCATTCCATAGAGCCGTCTTCGAGGTCTTCACTCGAAGCCTACCTCAAGGGCGAAAGTACGGAATCGTAGGGGGCCAGCAACGCCTTCTTGAAGCACTTTCTAGATTCAAGTTCTCAAAAGCTGATATCTCCTTTCTTCGTAGAGCTAACTTTTTAAGTGAGCGAACAATAGGTTATCTAGAAAGTTTCGAATTTCACGGCACTATAACCGGACTCCCAGAGGGAAGCTTCTACTTTGGCGGAACGCCGATTTTGAAGATCGAAGGGACCTTTGCAGAGTGCCTAATAATCGAGACATTGGTCCTTTCAATTCTAAATTTCGACTCTGCTCTAGCTGCAGCTGGCGAGAGAATGGTAAGGGCTGCCAATCGACGTCCAATAATCGAAATGGGCTCCCGTCGGATTCATGAAGAAGCGGCTCTAGCCGCAGCAAGGATCGGATACATCGTAGGGATGGCATCTACGTCAAATCTTGGTGCCGCACGCATTTACAATATTCCAGCGTCTGGCACGGCAGGCCATGCATTGGTAATGGCTTTTGAAAATCAAATCGAGGCATTCCATGCTCAAGCTATGACGCTAGGGGCATCATCTACCTTTTTAGTGGATACATACGATCAAGATAGCGGAATTTTAGATGCCATTATGGCTTGCGACGGGGAACCAGGAGCTATTCGTATCGACTCAGGAGATCTTTTTGAAGGTGCCACCAACGCGAGACAACTTCTAGACTCTAAGGGCGCCAAATCGACGAGAATCATCGTCACGGGCGACCTGGATGAATTTGAGATCCAACGTCTGAGAGATGCCCCAATCGATGGCTACGGTGTAGGAACGCGCTTTGTAATTGGCTCAGGACACCCTAGCGCCAATTTGGTTTACAAACTCTCCGAGATTGAAGTCAATGGCGAAATGGTTGGCGTCTCTAAGGCTTCGATCGGCAAGGAGACGATTCCGGGATCGAAAAAAGTAACTCGCCACTTCGATCAAGATGGCCGTTTCATCGCCGAATCTATCGCACCCACGGCAACAGAGAGTTCTCAAAATCAATATTTCATGGCATCGAGCGCAATCGATCCCTATGTAACATTTATCGAGAGAGGAAGAATATCCTTTGGCCTTTCTATCGAAAAGATACGCTCGTTCCACGCAAATCAGATGAAAGCTCTGGAAAGGTTCGTCGAATTGAACGACTAGCGACCCCTATTTCAACACAATAAGGCGCTCTTTGGTAGTTAAATCGACGGTATAATTTGAGATTATCAAACGGAGCGCAGTCGCAACTACCACCTCCACTATCAAAGATCACCTCAAATAAGCGCCAGCCCCAGGGTGAACCATCAAGCATTATTCACCCTGTGCAATAGTTACGATAACGCGTCAACGTGGAGGTCGATAACGCGGCCCAAACCCGCTGGCATCCCAAGAACTCGAACGTCACTCAAGTCCAAACTCTGCGGGTGATGCTCCAATACATAGAGAGTTGGAGCATCTACCTTAGAGACGATGTGCCAGCCCACATGGGCATGTAAACATTTGAATCCACTTCTAGTGCCGCCAACCCCTCCTGAGGGACGAGGACCCAAATAGTCATCTGGAATCAAACCATCGCGGATAGAAGAATACGTTCTGTGGCCATATTCGACCAGGTCAAGGTCAAGACTCTCTCGGATCTCTTTGATAATTCCACCCGACTCTAGCCGTGAAACCGCAAGAGATATTTGTGGGTCACAGAGCCAAAAGAGAGTCGGCATCGGAAGCCTCTCCTCAATTATCGGCCAGCATGCAATCACGCTAGGGATACCTGTGGAGATGCGCCTAGCCACAACCACGAAGCGCCCTTGAGGAGGTCGCCCCAAGAGGCGCTCAACATGGTTGTAGTCGACTTCCGAAGGACCTTCCCAAAGATCAATATTCAATTGAACTTAACCTTTTCGCTTTCTTGAGCGGCGGATTAGTATCATAATCAAAAAGAGCAAACTGCCCACTGCAGCCGGAACGACCCGCTTTATTATTGGCGATCCAGCGACGCCCAAAAGGTCTACCGGAGCAGTTTCAGTAGGTGCAAAGGTCTTCTTTATGGTTGGAGGCTTTTCATCGTCGTTGGAGCTGACCGCCTCTTTGGCCGGAGACGCAGCCGGGTCCGAGGATTGTGGTTCTGCCGAAGGTACCTCTTTGCCATCGTTTTCAACCAGCGCCTCAAGCGATACTACGAACTGACTTAGAAGCTTGTTTGAAACATCAGCCAAGACCCCTCTACCGAACGAAGCAACCTTGCCAGTTATTGCTAAATTTGTCGTAACGGAAACGTTTGTCGAATTCTCATCTCCATCCAGCTGTGCCGTTACGGTAGCCGAGGCGTTACCTTGACCCTTAGTGTCTCGACCTTCTGCCCTGAGAACCGCTGTATGTGTCTCTTTATTTAGCTCTATAAAAGATGCTTTTCCTTTGTAGGCAGCAGTAATAGGTCCCACCTTAACCTTGACTGATCCACGAAATTCATCGCCATCAATCTCCTCGAGAGCAGCTCCCGGGAGACAAGGTGCTATCTTTTCTACGTCAGTCAAAAGCGCCCACGCTTGCTCTATTGGAACATTTACAGAAAACTTATTTACCAATTCCATCTATCCAACTCCTCTTTTGTATCAATATCAATCGGCTCGCCAACACATTCGACCTCTAGCAATTGCTCCGAAAATTGCGAATATAGCGACCTGGCTCCAACCTCGCCCTGGCTCGGAATGAGGTCGAAAAGCTCGCGGGAAATTCGAACCGGGTTACGACGTCTTCCCTCATATGTTGCTACCATAATAGGCGAGGTTTCGCCTGCATGTGCAAGAGTTAACCATGGGGATGAACCAATTAAAGGTTGATCCCCCAAACCAACAATTACCTCGGACGCCTCGAGGCTCTTCGCCCACGCTAGCCCAATCGCCAGAGAAGATGCCATCCCTAAATTGGGGTTAGGATTCAGAAGTGCAACCTCGCCCTCATGCAGTAAATGCGATAGATCAATCACCCCAAAGACCACGGCAATTGGCTCTATAGATGCTCCCCGAAGCCCCGCCAGCGAATGCTCAAAGACTGTAGATCCCCGAAACGGCGCCTCTAATTTATGGGTATCTCCCCTATATCTAGAACCAGATCCACCACAGAGTAAGATCCCAGCCATAACCATTGTCAACGGCTCCTAGGATGAATTGGACCTTCGCCCAGCGCTAATGAGACGGGTACCTTATTGGTCCGTAGTGCAATTATCTCTCCAGCAATGGAAATAGCCGTCTCCTCGGGCGTCCTAGCCCCAATATCTAACCCAATTGGTCCCATTACCCGTGAAAGTTCGTCAGGATCTACGCCTACATCTATCAGGCGTTTGCTGCGCTCTTGATGCGTCCTTCTCGACCCCATCGCACCTATATAGCCCACTTTAGTCTTGAGAGCTCCGACAATTGCTGGTACATCGAACTTTGGATCATGGGTAAGTACACAGATAGCATCTCTTTGTCCAAGTGAGCCACCAATCCGATCTAAATACTTATCCGGCCAGTCCACGACCACCTCGTCAGCCATCGCAAACCTCACACGCGTAGCGAAGATAGGTCGAGCATCGCAAACCGAAACACTATATCCCAACAACTTACCAACTCTAGCAAGGGCAGCAGTAAAATCTACGGCGCCAAAGATAATCATGCGAGGTGGCGGAGCGAAGGTCTCAAAGAGAACCTCTACCTCTTCGAGCTTTGCTTGTCCATTTCTGCCGTAATGACGAACCATGGTCGTGCCAGACGCCAATGCACCTTGACTATCTCGAATGATTACATCCGAAAGGGTATCATTCTCTAAATTCGAATAAATGGCTTTACCGTCGACAATTATCAGCGTTGATCCAACGCTAGGAAGCGCCCCAAAGACTTCAAAGGCCGACAACCCTTCACTGGAGATCTGTAGCTCTACAGGAGCATCATTCCCAGGAACTGCACCGATACCTGAGACCACGGTGGCACGCACAAATGGAGTATTTTCATCCAACAGTCGAGCGACTAGATCATATGGTCGATCCACATTGGGTTCAATTAAGATTCGCAAAGTACCGCCGCAGGTCAGACCCACAGCAAACGCCTCATCATCTGAATAGCCAAAGACCGATACGCTTGGACATGCCTGCACACCAGATGCATCCACATCCATTACAGTATTATTGCCGACGGCTACGCTAGTGACACCCATCGCCGCGAGTGCCTCCATCACCACGGCTCCCTCGACGCAACCGCCAGAAACCGAACCTGAAACTTCTCCTATATCGCTTATTGCCATGGTGGCACCAGGCTCACGCGGACTGGACCCTTCGGTACCTACTACTCGCGCTATTGCTACAGCTTTACCCTGGGCACGCCATCGGATCAAATCAGATAAGACATCCCTCAATGTATGCTCCTTTCAAATAAAAAATCAACCTACCGAACTTGACGGCTCTCTTATAGATGGACGCAGGCCACAACGAGACGCCCTTCATTCACGAAAACGATCGATAAAGTGGTCAAGGGCCTTCAAAATCATGGCGCATCTAAAACCCTAACCAAATTTGCTAGCGCATTCAGGGAATGCCCCTCTACAAAGACGTCGACATAGGGTAGAGCTGCGGCCATTCCGCGAGCCAGGGGTGCATATCCCTCATGAGCCTTTAGGGGATTAACCCAAATAACTTTACGTGCCACCCTATGAAGCCTCGCCATCTCCAAACCAAGATGATCTGGATCCCCTCGATCCCAGCCATCAGAGAGTATTACGACGTTGGCTCCCCTCGCCATTCCTCGCACCCCATAGTTGTTATTAAACTCGCCGATCGTCTCACCTAATCGAGTACCGCCTGAGAAATCTGCAACGCGCTTTGATACGTCATTCAAAGCTTGGTCCGGTTCGCGCCAAGTCAATTCACGAGTAATTCGAGTCAGCCGGGTGCTGAAGGTAAAGACCTCTATTCGGCTACGTGCCAAAACTGAAGCATGCACGAATCGTAGTAGCGCGCGGGCGTAAGGATCCATAGATCCAGAGATATCCAAGATAAAAACGACGCGCCTAAATCGCTTTCCATTGGTCTTATAAACACGTTCTATAGGCTCGCCATATCGAGAAATTGCCTTGGACACGGTTCCTTTGAGATCTAGGAGGCCGCCTCTGCGATCTCTAATCATCCTTCTGGAGCGCTGCTTAGATCCAGAGAATCGCATCATTGACATCATCGCATAAAGTTGCACGAGCTCCACTCGCGTACATTTAGCAAAATCCTTATTAGAAAGTATCTCCTTGGCTGAAAAACGCAATGTTACGTGGTTCTCATCTTCGGGAATATCTTGAGTTTCATCGCTTTGGTCTTCTTCATCACTGGCGATATCTATAAAGAGCGTCTCATGAACTTGGGGCTCGCTAAAGAGTGAATCGTCATCGAAAATACCACCATCAAAGAACTTGGCAAATGCTCGATCGAACTTTGCCAAATCCTCAACGCGCTTTACCAAGGTAACGCGTGCCACCTCGTATACCTTTGCTCTGGTATCTATTCCAACCAGTTCCATTCCTCTCAAAAAAAGAGAAAGAGAATCTGGATCAGCCAAAACCTCATTTGCTCGAAGGTGTTCCCCGAAGCCCACTACTATCTCGTAGGTATTTGCCATATCTCAAACCTTAGTTACCAGGGCTAAGTCCAACTTTAAGAGTTAGCTTGATTTTGCAATCGCCGCCCGCACTAACGCCGACACATCTGCCTCTTTAACTTTCTGCGCGTCTTCTCTATACTTGACTACCGCAGAAAGTGACGCCTCAAAGATTGACTCTGTTATCTCGCTTGCACCTAGTGCTATTAGCGAACGGAGCCAATCGATAGATTCGGCGACGCCTGGCGGTTTAAATAAACCCATCGCACGAAGAGAACCCGACAAAATAGCGACCTGAGAAGCTAAAAAGCGATCCGCTCCTGGTACGCGTGTCATGATGATCGACACTTCGGTCTCAAAGGAAGGGTGATCTACCCAGTGGTAGAGACATCGTCTCTTTAGTGCATCGTGAAGATCACGTGTCCTATTCGAGGTGATAATCACGACCGGCGGGACCGGAGCAAAGATTGTGCCGAGTTCGGGAATGGTAGCCGCATAGTCTGAGAGGGCTTCGAGCAAAAACGCCTCGAACTCATCGTCAGCCCTGTCAAGCTCGTCGATCAATAGGACTGCCGGCAAGGTGGCGCCACCAACCGTTGGCAACTCGTCCCCTGCTGCTATAGGATCTAGAGCCCGAAGAAGGGGTCTGCGAACCAAAAACTTCTCGCTGTAGAGATCGTCCTCTATGGATTCATCCACCTTCAGGCCATTGGTGTCTGATAAAACTTCAACGGTACGTAGATGCAAAAGCTGCCTGGAGTAGTTCCACTCATAGAGTGCTTGGGATACGTCGATCCCTTCATAGCACTGAAGGCGAACCAGTGGAGAACCTAGCAGCCTAGAAAGACTCTTGGCCACCTCTGTCTTTCCAACACCAGGTTCACCCTCCAAAAGAAGCGGACGGCGAAGGCTAAGAGCCAAATAGATAGCGGTGGCCAAAGATTCAGAGGCTATGTAATCACAATCGCGCAGCTCTCGAATGAGCGCACTTGGCGACTCTATCGAGAGCTGCTCACAAATTGATGGCAACTGCGCCAAATCGTCATGGCTTTGACGCGTCTTTGGATCCATCAAACTCCTTTGAATGATTAACTTGAACTTGCCTCTTCCAAGGCTCGTTTTACTAAAACTGAAGCAAGGTGCCGACGATAATCCGCCGAAGCATTTAAGTCTGCGGGGGGATCGATTCCCTCCGCAGCTAAGGCTGCGGCATCAGAGATTGAAGCACCTGAGTTCATAGCTGCCTCGGTAGCTAAAGCACGAAGCGGCATTGAACCCATATTAACCAACGAAACTTTCGTCGATCCATTCCTTACGGCTGCAACTCCTACAATAGCCCAATCCTGAGCCCTTCGGTTGAACTTCTGATACGACCATCCACCATGTATCTTAGGAACCTTGATTTCAGTCAAGATCTCGCCCTCTTCAAGTGCCGTCTCCAAAAAGCCCAAGAAAAACTCCGAAGCCGGGATCTCTCGAGTACCATTTGGCCCCTGAGCAACCATTGTTGCATCTAGCGCTAATACAGCTGCTGGAAGGTCTGAAGCACCATCGCCATGGGCTACGGAGCCACCGATAGTACCGCGGTGACGAACCGATGGATCTCCAACCAAAGATGCTACGTGAGAGAGCATAGGCACGCTTGAGCCCAGCACCGCCGAGACCTCTAGGTCCCGATGTCTCGTCAAAGCACCTACTGCCACGTACTCGCCGCGATCCTCTATATAGGACAACTCGGAGATGCGTCCAATATCAACCAGCTTTGACGGACTCGCTAGGCGCAATTTCATTAGAGGTAGGAGTGAGTGGCCGCCCGCTAAGAGCTTTGCATCCTCCTCGTTCGCAAGAATCGATATGGCTTCAGCCACCGACGATGCTCGAACGTAGTCAAAAGATGATGGAAACATTACCCTTTTAACCCTTCTTTGGTTTGATAACTACAAAAAATATGCAATTGCCATTCATTTTCCGGCATTATTAATGGTCTCCCATACTCGCTGTGGAGATGCAGGCATATCAATATGACTGACACCTAAATGGCTCAATGCATCAATGATCGCATTGATGATAGCTGGAGGTGATGCGATAGCGCCAGCTTCACCGATTCCCTTTACTCCAAGCGGATTTGTCGGGCTCGGTGTAACCGTATGATCCAGCTCAAAGAACGGAAACTCGGTCGCAGATGGCACAAGGTAATCAGCCAATGTGGAGGTTAAAAGGTTCCCAGCTGCATCATAAGATGCCTCTTCATAGAGTGCCTGAGCGATGCCCTGAACCAATCCTCCATGAATCTGACCTTCAATGATCAGTGGATTAATTCGATTTCCACAATCGTCCACCGCTAAATAGCGAACTAACTCGACCTTACCAGTCTCAGTATCAACCTCGACAACGGCAAAATGGCTACCATAAGGGAAGGTAAAGTTAGGTGGATCCCATGTTACCGACGCCTCCAGATTGGGCTCCATTCCGTCAGGGAGGTTGTGGGCGGTAAAGGCCTCAAAGGCTGCTGCTGCAAGTGGGTAGGCCTTCTCTGGAGAACCTTTCACAGCAAATGTGCCATTTGAGTATTCAAGGTCATCCGCTGAAACTTCAAGTTGATGGGCAGCAATTGCTCGCGCCTTATCCAAAACCTTCTCGGTTGCAAGATGTATAGCACTTCCACCCACAGATAACGATCTCGATCCATAGGTATCCATACCATATGGAGCAATTGCAGTGTCAGAGTGCAGCACCTCGATGTCATCAGGGGAAATACCCAACTTATCTGCAACAATCATAGACCACGATGTTTCATGACCTTGTCCATGTGGTGCAGTTCCAGTTACAACCTGAACCTTCGATGTGGGCAAGATGCGAACTGTGGCAGCTTCCCAGCCACCCGCACCGTAGTTCAAGGATGCCAAAACCCTACTTGGGGCAAGGCCACACATCTCTACAAAGAAAGAGAGGCCGACACCTAAAACCTTGGTCGATCCAGCGTCAATCCTTGCCTGCTTCTCCGCAAGGATGGGCTCTATATCCAAGATAGAAAGGGCCTTGTCAAGGTTCGCCGCATAGTCGCCGCTATCGAAGGTAAGTCCAGCTGCAGAAGGATAAGGGAAAGCCTCCTTTGGAATAAAGTTCCTTCGACGAAGCTCAATCGCTGAGACTCCCATCTTGCGAGCAAGGGCATCCACCGCTCGCTCGATTGCATAAGTTGCCTCAGGCCTACCCGCGCCTCTATATGCATCGGTTGGAGTCTTATTGGTAAAGACTCCGGTGCAGGAGAAGGAGTAATTTGGGATGTCGTAGACTCCATGATACAAAAATGCACCCAAGAGTGGAACTCCTGGGGTTACCAGCTGGAGATAAGCGCCCATATCAGCAAGGATATTAACCCTGACGGCAGTAATCTTCCCATTTGCGTCAGCAGCCAGTTCAATGTCTTGGACCTGGCCTCGGCCATGAATCGTAGCAAGAGCGTTCTCGGTACGCTCCTCAGTCCATCGAATCGGCTTACGCAACTTACGAGCTATCGCTAGTGCTAGAACCTCTTCGGCATAGACATTCAACTTCGAGCCAAAGCCGCCGCCTACACTAGGCGCAACGACACGGATCTTAGTTTCAGAGATACCCAAGGTTAGCGCTAACATAACCTTCAAAATGTGTGGGATTTGAGTGGAGGTATATACGGTAAAGTCGCCGCCAAAGGGAGCCGGAACAACCACTAAGGAGCGAGGTTCCATGGCTGCAGGGATCAGTCGTTGCTGAATATATCGTTCTTTGACGGTATGAACAGCATTAGAAAACGCTTCGTCCACTGCATCCTTATTTGGAATTAGCTCCCATAAATAACTCGAATTGGTCGCTAGATCCTGATGGATAACCGTTGAATCCGAAACCGAGTCCTCGAGATCGAGCACCGGAGTCAGCTCCTCATATTCAACCTCTATCGCCTCGATCGCATCGATCGCCGCAGTCTTGGAGTTGGCGACGACGACGGCCACTCCATCACCTACATAGTTCACTTTGCCATTTGCCAAAGGAAAATGCGCTGGGTTCTTCATGTCAGCCGTTACAGGCCAAGCACAGGGCATCGGTCCAGCCCAGTCATCCTTGAGGTCATCATAGGTATAGACTGCGACCACCCCAGCACTGCTCTTTGCCGCTGAGGTATCGATGGAGACGATCCTAGCATGGGCCACTGTCGCTCTCAAAAGCGCAATATAGAGTGCACCTGGGATAACAAGATCATCTGAAAACTTTGACTCACCAGTCAGAAGGCTTGGATCCTCCTTGCGAAGCATACGAGTTCCAATTACACCGCCAGAGGTCTTGGGCTCAGTAACAGTCATTTAGACCTCCGCCGTCTCATTTGCTGCAGCCAGCACAGACTTGACTATATTGTGATATCCCGTACACCGACAAAGATTTCCCTCCAGCCCGTGGCGCACCTCTTGTTCGGTTGGATGTGGGTTCTCGGCCAAGAAGGAAGAGGCGGCCATAACCATACCGGGGGTACAATACCCACATTGCAGACCATGATTCTCCTGGAAAGCTCTTTGAAGCGGATGCAATTCACCGCTAGGGCTTGCCATTCCTTCAATGGTCTTGATCTCTGCTCCATCTGCCTGCACCGCTAACATTGTGCAGCTCTTGACCGACTCGCCATTTACATGCACAGTGCATGCCCCACAAGACGAGGTATCACAACCTACATTTGTGCCGGTGAGACCCACTTGGTCTCGTATGAAATGTACCAACAAAGTCCTTGGCTCGACGTCACGGGTGACGCTGGACCCGTTGATAATCATGGTAACTTCCACGACAATCCTTTCCCGATTAAGGTCAACTAGCTAAAGCTAGCATTTAGTGACACACTTCACAAACCATTTCAAAGAGATTTGCTCTTTTGGCAAAGAAAAAAAATCAAATTTCCCTTTGGCTGCATAAGGTTATTAGCAATCGCGTCTAAATGTCGGTCATTAGTAATAAAAGAAAAGGTAAAAGGTCGGATCTTACGATAACTACTCAGCTAACCTTAACTGATTACAATGTCAATTATTTTGAGAGGAAGTCGGATAATGTTACGTCCCCTGCGTGACACCGATTTCGACAGGTGGAACGAAGTACGAGTTCGATGCGGTGATTGGCTTACCCAATGGGAGCCGCTACCCCCAGAGGGTTGGGGTGACCCAAACGGCAAGCGACTCTATCAATCCCGTTGCGTCGCCCGGGAACAGGAGAGTCGCCTTGGCAGCGCCTATGCCTTTGGCGTATTCCTTGAAGACAACTTTATCGGTGAAGCAAATCTTTCTGGGATTCAACGCGGTCCAGTGCAAACAGCCAACATCGGATACTGGATCGACAAAGAACGCGCCGGCAAAGGATATATCCCTGAGGCGGTAGCGGTAATCTTCAAATTCGCATTTGAAGATCTAGGTCTCCATAGAATCGCGATCTCCATAGTTCCCCGAAATGAACCAAGTCACGGAGTTATAACAAAATTGGGCATAAGACATGAGGGTATTGCTGTTAGATATATTGAGATTAACGGCGCATGGGAAGACCACGATATCTTTGCAATCACAGTTGAGGAATGGATTGAGAGGCGGAGATTTTTCATGGATAACTTCATTTTGAGGACCCCGCACCGATAACTTCTCATAAACCTTTGGGCAATCTTTATGTTTCGGTGGTAGATTCAAATCATGGGCGATGAACTTTTTTTACGTGCGAGTGACCAGGACAGAAATAAGGTCACAAACTTCCTATCGGATGCCCTTGCAAAAGGGTTTATAACGACCGACGAAATGCGGGGTCGTCTAGACGTTGCGATTGCGTCAAAAACTTTTTCAGACCTTCTGACCCTCGTCAAAGATATTCCCGGCGGAGCCGAATTAGTGCGAGACGCTGCGCGCTCTCATATCCGCTCCAACTTCGCCACACCCCAGTCATACTCAACGTCATCGCATCTGGATCTAAGGCCACCACACAACCACAGACATCAAACTAACCGTCATCCGGGTCTTAGGGTCGCCGCATTGATACTTGGGTTCATGTTCTTCTTTCAAATGGCAACTGCTGGAGCTTTCATACTCTTCAAACTCGTCTCTTTCATGTTTATTCTCGGAATAATGATGGCGCCGCTCTTTATAATCTCAAGGATTGTTCGACGATCCCCACGAGGTTCTTTCAGATTGATCAGAAAGCGCCACTTCTAGAAGTAGTAGCCTAACTAAAAGTTTTAGCCACCTATTCCATGTTCCTATATCACCCATTTCCGGTGATATAGGATGTCTCCTTTAGCAATTCATAGTTGCTGGATCATTGCAACTATATGGAACTAACCTTCTCTCAAATCACGACCAATGACGCGTGAGATTTGACAACCCAATCGACCCAAAATACCATGCGCCATCGATGAACCATGATGACGCATCGACCAGTTCTTATTTCACTGCTATCGCACCGTGATCTGATCGCGCTTCAAATGGCCATATTCCATCAAAATTTTCTAAGCACAGGACATGAGACAAACCTTCAAATAGTTCGGGCATTAAAAAGTTGAACCAGGTCCAAATGAAGACCAAAACAAACCCACATCTGGCATAGAACTTCCGCAAACGTCTCAAGAGATGCGGGGATTTAATTTCCCAAAGATAAAGATACAATCCCAAAGATTATAAGCGCGACCTACAAACCGGGTATGTGCATTTAGCATCATTCGCAATAGACAACTCCCATAGAGATATTGAAATCAATCATTCCCATCTACTGGATCGATCGGGGGTGGGACTTGCGCTGCGACAATTACAATAATCGGCACAACGTTGCCCGCTGGAATTATGGAATGTCCTCAATCGTCTTCTTAATGATTGATATAAAAACGAAAACATATGCCTACAACTTGAGCTTGTCGCAACGGCATAAGCACGTCTTCTGCAGGCAATTTATGAAACTTTGATATCTTTGCGATTGACCACAATCTGCGCGACATTTCCCGCATCACCAATCGATTTTATCCATGAGATTTCGTAAAACTTGCAAATCTGTGATCAATTCAACTACTTTAAATCGATATTTAGAACCTCAATCCTTGTCAGGCGATTTTGACGAACAATCGAACTACAAATTTGGCCTGGGTAATTTGGCCTGGGTAATTTGACATGGGTAATCCAGTTTATTTTTACCCATGGGAATACTTAAATGTGAAAGTTGAATATGCAATACTAGCGAATTCTATCACTATTTGACCTTGCTACGAATGATGGAAACCGACCAGTCGCAACCTGATGAAACGGAAATTCGACCAAGAGTTGCGGCCTTACCCAAGAAAGTTCCAGATGATATACCACCAACTTTTAGGGGACGACTAAGAAGCGATGTCGTTGTAATCGATTGACCATTCGTGGCACTTATGATCGACAAAGAGATGCTTAGACTCGCAGACGTCGTCGTATCGATACAATCCACAGACCAAACACCGCTCCATAAAAAAGAGAGATCGATCGGGCGCGATAATCTTGTGCCACTTCCACTTAGTGATATGAGAGTACTTCCCGTCGGAGGCGTAGAGTCATTTACCGAAACATTCGTCACAGCACCAACCTGCGCACTTGAAGGATCAGTCGTACTCGTCATAACTTTAGAGGTACGAACCACACTGTTGGTCGGCGAACCATTAATAATGCTTGTCAACAGAAAAACAGACGCCAGCACGATAACCAAAATCACGCTAGAGACTAACGCATTTGCAAGCCATGGAATCTTCCGTTGTGAGATCTGCTTGTCCATGTCTATAAATTTAACCTCGTAGCCACTTCAAAATCGGCTGGCCATTCTCTTGCTATCTTTACATTCTATTGCGCGAAATCATAACAAGGCGAGGGCTCTCCCTGGCCGAGCCGAACTTTGGAGTTCACGACAAACTAGATCAATCGAAAACACTGAAAGCGCTGGGTCATATTGGATAAGTCTAAAACTGTGGCGGTTTAGATAAAATCTCATCCGAAGGTAAAGTCTTGCAAACTTCAAGACACCAAGGCATCACTTATCAATAGGCACTTGATTGGCTAATCATTGAAGTTATTTTCGCATAAATTACTCAAACACCATGCATATTAGCGTCATCAACCCCATCAACTTGGGATCAAAATCATATATTGGGCGTTTGATAGGTGCTAACTTTAACTTTTAGATCTAAAGGAATAAAACTCCCAATCCGATAGTTATAATTAATACAACTTCCCCCAAAGTTTGTAGGCCTGCTTTCTCTCCCCCCATAAGAAGAGCAGGCCATTTAATTTTTTTAGGGGATCAGAAGTTTTAACGCAACTAATTTTTTTTAGCGGTTGAGATTGCCTGCCATACGCGCATTGGCGTAGTCGGCATCTCTATGGTGGTTACCCCAAACACACTAAGAGCATCGATTACCGCGTTCCAAACGGCTGGAGTCGATCCAATTGTGCCGGACTCCCCAATACCCTTGGCTCCAAGGGGATTCCTCGGAGTTGGGGTTTGAGTATGGAATACTTCAAAGAGTGGAAGTTCGGTGGCAGAGATTACCCCATAATCGCTAAAGTTAGAAGTTGTTGGATTTCCATATTCATCATAGGCGACCTCCTCTAAAAGCGCCTGAGCAATTCCTTGGCCGAGACCACCTTGGACTTGGCCCTCTGCAAGTAGCGGATTTAGCAATCTGCCCGCATCGTCCACGGCTATCATGCGTAAAATCGACACCTTGCCCGTCTCACTGTCAACCTCGACAACTGCCAAATGGGCACCAAAGGGATAGGTAGATCCATCAGGATTAAAGTCCACCTCCGCAAAGAGATCGATGCCCTTTGTCGACGAAGCTTCATATAGTTTCGCCCATGTGACTGCTTTGGTCTTGGTACCAATAATGTAAGCACCACCTACGGCGACATCAAAGACTACGTCAGCCGGATCAGCTTCCAGTAAACTCGCAGCCAACTCCCGCGCTTTGTCAGCAATCTCCTCGCTAGCATTTAGTACCGCGCTCCCTCCAACCTGGAGCGAACGCGACCCAAAGGTTCCAACGCCTCGTGCAACTCGATCCGTATCGCCATGCACAACTTCTATGTCCTCCATAGCAATACCCAGCGTCTCACAGACAATCATCGACCACGAGGTGTCATGACCCTGACCGTGTGGTGAAGTCCCCGTGTAAACGATCGCCTTTGCGTCCTTTAGTATCTCCACCCGGGCAAACTCACCCGAGGGGAATGGATTAGTGACTTCTACATAGGTTGAAAGGCCAAGGCCCAACAAAATTGGATCCTTATCCGCGACTCTTCGTGCCTGAAGTTCCCTCAGTCCCTTATAGTCAGATCTCTCCAAGAGCACTTCCAGTGCTAAGGAGTAGTCGCCAACGTCGTAATTTGATCCCGCTGCACTTTGATAGGGAAATTGATCTGGCCTAATAAAGTTCTTCAACCGCAATTCTGCCGGATCCATCCCCAACTCATTCGACAACAGATCTATTGCTCGCTCAATAGCAGCAGTCGCTTCGGGGCGTCCTGCACCTCTGTAGGAGACGATCGGAGTGGTATTAGTTAGGACCGAAACAGAATTGAACTCATACTTTGGAATCTGGTAAACGCCGGTCCCCATAACCTTGGTCAGATAGGGTAAGAATGCACCCACCATCGGATATGCGCCCGCATCCTGCACTACATCTAGGCGATAGCCAGTTATAATGCCCTCCCGTGTAGCGCCAAGCTCGATTCTTTGGTGCTGGGCCCTACCGTGGCCCAATCCCATCATGGACTGGCTGCGTGTCTCGACCCAACGAATCGGCCTACCCAAGACACGGGAGACACAGGCTATCAAAATCTCCTCAATGTAAACCGTACCTTTAGCGCCAAATCCTCCACCTACATCGGGAGTGATCACCCTTACCATCTCTTTATCCACCCCTAGGGCATCAGCAACCTGGTCCCTGTGAGAGTGGGGGACCTGGGTGGATATATAAAACTCACAGCGATCATCTTCGAGCCACCGAGCAAGCGCACCCCTCACCTCAAGAGGTGCTGGAGCGAGCCGTTGATTGACAAAACTCGATCTAACTACAACATCAGCGTCGTCAAAAAATTTATCGGAAAAGTCACCAGCAAATGTGGTTGCGATATTCGTACCCGCCTCTGGAAAGAGCAAGGTCTCATCTCGCAGTGCTACAAGCGGATCAATAACGGCTTCTAATGGCTCGAATTCAACAAATACGCGCTCAATAGCATCTTCTACTAAGGCTTGCGAGGTTGCAACGACCAATGCTATTGGATCGCCCGCATAGCGCACGTAATCGTCAGCGAGCCACTTTCGAGCCATTGCAGCATTAAACATTCGAGGTGGAGGTGGAGGTGGAATCTCTAGATCACTGTTTACAAAGACAGCTACCACGCCCTCTAGGTCCAAGGCTTCGGTAACATCGATGGTCAATATCTTGGCAAAAGCCATAGATGAAGTCACATATCCTGCATAGAGCATGCCATCAAATTTCAGATCGCTAACATAAACACCCCCGGAGGTAAGAAGTTTCGGATCCTCTTTCCTCAATACGCGGTTACCAAGAATACTCATAAAACTCCCCTAAAATCGAACCGTATTTCAACTCTGATGCACCAAGCCTGGTACACCACCTTTTCGGGCCTCTTGTTTCAAATGGATTCCTTGAAAGATTCAATAAATCAAAGTTCTAAGTTGCATCGCTAAAGCGAGGTAATAAACGCAAATAGGATAGCCACCACTTATTCGAAGTTAGAGAGCCCTCCCATATACACTTTCCATCAATCAAAACCACCCACTGAGAAAGATCAGTAAGACTTTAAGATGGCAGATATTCTTCAATTCCATGAATATCCCAAATCCGCACGCACCAAAAAGTGAATGGAATTTCTAGCATTTCAATTCTCATCCGAACTACTCATGCAAAGCAATCAAAAGGCTATCAGTCCAAAAATGGAAATTCCGGAGGTTATCGATATTCAATAGAGAAAATCCAGAGAATCGCCGATTTTACAGAGAGAAGACTCTAAAGAATTCAGGGGACGATTTCTAACCGTTGGGGCTACCGGAGGGTAGTGGTGCGAGGCTCTTGGCCCCGCTGTAGACCATATTCAAATCTACCTTCGCAAGGTAGGCAATCTCATTTGGGCTATTCAACTTACTTATCTGGGCCAAAAGTTGCCTCTGGCGAAGTTGAAGTTGGGCCAGCTGAGTGTTCGTCGCCGTGAGATTTGTCTTCGCAACAAAATAGGCATTGATAGGCGACCAAAGCAAAATGCCCGCCAAAACTATAGATGAAGCTACCAAAATTAAATAGCCCCTAAAAGGCTTGACAATCTTTGGCTTTGCGTCGATAGTAGTCACATGATAACAATACCATGGTTGTAATTATCCAGTCCACATCTACGTCGATTTGGCCGCGACTAGAGGTGTCAATCGGCCAAATCAAACTGATAAACTCGAGCTCTGAGTTATCACAAGGTCGATAAGCACGTTCCTTGGAGAGGAATGCACTAGAGCAAGATCACAAAGCTACTTCTTTACTCGAGATGCTCCTGCGAAGCGAGCAGTAGCGCCTAGTGCCGATTCAATGCGAAGAAGCTGGTTGTACTTTGCCACACGGTCGCTTCGAGCAGGCGCACCAGTCTTTATTTGACCGGCATTTGTAGCAACCGCAAGATCTGCGATAAAGGTGTCCTCTGACTCACCTGAACGGTGTGAGATAATCGAAGAGTAGCCCGATCTCTTAGCAAGCTCAACCGTATCTAAAGTTTCGGTTAGAGTGCCAATCTGATTTAGTTTGATCAGGATCGAATTCGCGATCCCATCTTGGATTCCTGAAGCCAAAATAGCTGGATTAGTAACAAAAAGATCATCACCAACGAGCTGAATACGGTCCCCCAAACGCTGCGTTAAGAGTTTCCAGCCCTGAGCGTCATTTTCAGCCATACCGTCTTCGATCGAGACGATCGGATAACGATCGACAGCATCTACCCAAAAATCCACCATCTCAGCACTTGAGAGAACGCGGCCCTCTCCATCGAGATGATATGAACCATCGACATAGAACTCCGATGCTGCTGGATCTAGAGCAAGCGCTATGTCAACACCTGGCTCAAACCCCGCCTTCTCAATCGCGGTAACCAAGATAGAGAGCGCATCTGTATTGGCCTTCAAGTTTGGTGCAAAACCACCCTCATCTCCAACCCCGGTCGATAGGCCCATCTCCTTCAACAGGGAAGCTAGCACGTGGTAGGTCTGACTACCCCACCTAAGAGCCTCAGCGAAGTTCGGAGCGCCAATTGGCATAATCATAAACTCTTGGAGATCAATAGAGTTATCGGCATGGGCACCCCCGTTGATTACATTCATCATTGGCGTTGGCAAAAGATGGGCATTCACGCCGCCAAGATAACGATAGAGAGGTTGGCCCAAAGAAATGGCTCCCGCTCGAGCCACGGCCAACGAAACACCCAAAATTGAATTAGCGCCAAGCCGATCTTTATTTTTGGTACCATCTAGGGCGATCATATCTTGATCTATCGCCCGTTGATCAAAGGGCGAACGACCCACCAAAAGCGCCGCTAAGTCCTCATTGACATTTTGGATCGCGCTACGTACGCCTTTGCCTCGATAGCGATCATCGCCGTCTCTCAGTTCAAGAGCCTCAAGCGATCCCGTTGATGCACCCGAGGGTACAATCGCCAAAGCATGAACGCCGTTATCTAATCTGACCTCAACCTCAACGGTAGGGTTGCCTCGAGAATCTAGAACTTCTCTCCCAATAATGTCTTTGATTATGGTCATACCTAACAATCTCTTTTCACTTCGTTGATCCCACGTTGAACCTCGCGGATATCAATTGCAACTGTGTTCATAAAGCTAATACCGACCAAGCCAAGGCCAACTCCGATATAGAGTTCGAAAGATAACAAGGAGGATAATTGCCTCTAGCCTAGTTAGAAACCGTACAAAAAAACTCCTCGAATCAATTGGTAAAATAGGCTTATTGTTGCATTTGCAACCACAAAGAAAATGCCAAGGCCCAAAGAAAGCCAAAATGCCCGGTTTAAGAGCTACAAATCACCTCCAAAAGCTACTCAGCGGCCTCGTCCCCTGAAAACTGACTTGCAAATTGGCGAGCCCTTAGCCTAAGGCCCGACTCAAGGTCAACTCCCATCGCCTTGGAAAGCATAACAATCTCAAATATAAGTTCAAGGAGATCCGCTTCGCTAAATTCCTCCAAGGAGCCAAAAGATCGAATCGAGCGGACCAACTCCGGCATTTCAGGTATCACAAAGCCAAAACCACCCGCCTTTCGTATTACCTTGCCGGCATATAAAAGGCCAGGAAGTGACGATGGAATGTCATCGATCGGAGAGGAGTCTGGCTTTTCCTCCCGTTTTATCTTCTCCCAATTGCTCGCAACTTCGCTAGCTCCATCCACCTTGAGACCACCAAAGACGTGAGGATGGCGGCGAATCAGCTTCTGGCGAATGGCATCAAGGACAAACCGCATGTCAAAGAGGCCACCCTCTTGAGCGATAACTGCGTGAAAGAATACTTGCACAACCAAGTCTCCAAGTTCTGTCCCAAATTCATCGCAATAGATCTGGTGATCAGAGAGAAATTCATCTCCGAGTGCGCCAGAGTTGGAAGTCTCTGAATAGAACTTGTCGATAGCATCCACAACTTCGTAGGCCTCTTCGACCAAATGTTTGGAGAGACTTTGGTGGTCCTGATTAGCATCCCAGGGACACTTTACCCTTAGCTCACGAACTATCTCCAAAAGTGAGGTAAAAGCGCTCGCCGAAGATTCAGTAAAGTCATTCAGAAGAAGTGAAGTCAAATGGTCAAAGGGCAAAGAGGAGACCTCGGCGAGACCAATCTCCCTGACGAGCTCATCATCTAATCCCAAGTGATATAGGTACGTCATGGAATAGGCCTTATCAGCACCAACCAATAGGTCCGCTATGGACATAGCGATGATCTCAGACCACACCTGTCCTATCAAAAGATCTCCAGCGTATCGATCGAAATGATCCAAAAACTCTGTAGAATCGACCAAGGTTAAAGGTGATTCAAACGGGTCGCGATTCAGCCTAGAGAATGCAATGTCCAAGAACGATACGCCGGCTTCAACTTGAATAGAATCCTTGAAGATCTCACACAGATGGCGCACACTCGCCTCTGCTACATTTGGCGAACCTGGAACTACGAAGACTACCTTATTCAACTCATCTAGCTCTAGTTTTCCATGAATTAGAGTCGCCGATTGAGCAAAATCCTCTATAGATACACGCTGACGAACAAGCCCCTCGATAAGCTTGGCCATAGTCTCATAGATCGTATCAAAGTCATCAAATCGATCGTAGAGAAGATCAAAGGAAAAAACTGGCGAAGCACTTTGAGCCAAGCTATCCAGCACCGAAGCCGCACTCGGATGATTGGTTGTTCTAAACACCACAAGGTCGCCCGAGGCAATCTCGGCCATGGCTCCAAGGGTTAGATAAGAGTCAGCACCTGGGCCCATGCCGACGATCGTCAAGAAAGCCATTTAATCTCCAAATTCTAGGTAAATCTACTTAGCAACTTCGCAGCCAACAACCAAAAACCCTAGTAGCTCAAGTGCGACTTATCGATTGAGCCATGATTCTACGAATCTCCAGTCTGCTCAGTGCCATAAGCTAAAAATAGCTACACAAAAAGAGAAAGCCGACAATGCTCCAGGTAAAAACTGCTGGCATTGAATCTGCCTCGTAGCAGCACGCTCAAAAACCACAGCCAAATTGAAGAGGTAGGGGTAAGGGGTAAGGGGTAAGGGGTAAGGGTAAAGGAATCGATAATCATAAGATCTATCGTCTCAACAATACTAAAAGTATTTTTACAAAGGACCGATGTCAAATTGCCTATCACTACTGATTGATCTCTTCACGTATAGAAATAGCCCTTAGTCATCAGGTGCTGCCTTGAGCGGGTGAAGCCGGATAATTGCATCGTCAAAAATTTAAAGGCGCCTGATTATCCGGCCCCCAAAGTCGCAATCGAAGTTGACCATGAGCCACTTAGTCGAGCTATTGCTAAAATAGAATTTCCACAGCGTTTCGATTGGCTTCCCATAACGGGATCCCATAGAACTCCAGACGCATTTCAACCTAGCCAAAGACAATCAAAAGACGATGGCGCAATTAGCACCCACACAAAGGCTGATCTTTGGATGTTAAAAAGAGAGGGATCCTTAGACCATCTCACCATCTCACCCTCTCACCCTCTAACTCAATCCACCTACCACCTATTCGGGGACCTTTCGTGGCAATCTCGATCACTCAGAGTCAATCGCTCAGATAGCACTTCAGAGTCGGCTTTATGGCTTGGGCAACGCAGGAGGGTTTACGGCGGAATTTGAAGTATTTATACTGAAGGTTCCATAAGCAGGGTTCACATTCACGTTAGCCCCCTTAGCCTCGCCAGCTATGAAAGCATTTAGGCTCGCGCTCCCATTCGCTCCAAACTTATCAGAGACGATATTTGCTATCGAGTTGGTAAAACTAATTTGCGTCCTCGAAACGACCATCGGAATGGAATAACTAGAACCGAGCGCCACTGGAGTTAGCGCCTGGTTTGGAACCCCCGTGGCCACTTCACTGGCAAATGCGCTACCAAAGGCACTTGCAAAGTTGGCGTCGAGCCCACAGCCAATATAGCCGCCGTTAGGAGCGGTATTCGTATCAGTTGAATTGCTCCGAGCTAGAGTCACAAAGCTCGCTCCAGCCCTAAGTTGGCTTAGGAGGGATTGTGCTTTAGCTAGGGTCGGTACCAAAATGTGAGCAGCGCAGATCTGATCAAATTGAGTTGGATTTGCCTGATAATAGGAGCGAAGTGCAGGAATCGAGATATTCGCCTTGGTTATATAGGCCTCTAAAACCGTAATATCTGCGGTATCTGAAGTCAAGATGGCCTGATACGACTTAGGAAACTGGTCAAATATAGCGGTGCCACCATATGATCCAACTGCTGTCGCTTTCGCGACTGTCATCTCCGAGGGAGAAATATGCAATCCCAACTTAGCTACAGCTTGGGAAATGAGATCGACGGAGATTCTTCGATTGAGGACTTGATCAACAAATTTGGTCGAAAAAACCTTTGAACCTGCACTGTTAGATGCAAATACTGGTTCTTGGGCTGTTAATTTCGATACAAAAGTCTTGTTAGCAGCTAAAGATGCCAACTCTGAATTTAATGAGGATACAGAGATATAGCTCGATCCTACCGAAGCGGCATATGGAGTCACATTACAGGCTGATGCAGTGATCGCTAGTGCGCCAAAAACGCCCCCAACCATAAGTCTCTTACGAGAAAAGATCGAACTATTGCGATTACCTCTAATAAACATTGAACCCTATCTTTATAAATCTCTATCTAAGCAAAAATGCGCCGAGCCAATTTCACCAAGGCCGAAAAGCCATGAATCTGGCGATATGTCACTCAAAAACCCTATGGCACACAAGCTCAATATCTCAATTTAGTCCTTAAACCAAGATAATCCCAAAAGCACAAGTTAAAAAAACTTCTATCTCTACCTGGAAATTACTCCTCTTCGTCCAACTCCAAATCCAGAGCGGCGATAAAAGTGTCAATCGCGTTTGTGAAGGTCGAAAATGCTGACTCAACGCCAACCCCGCTCACCAATTCGCCTATTGACATGTGAGCCGCAAGCGCTACACCAATTAAGATCTCATGAACCTGAGCGAATGACTCAATCGCAATCTCTTCAATTTGAGCGTCATCTAGATTATCAATACCGCCAACGATAAGGCTCGAGCAGAGTTCAACCATCGAGTCATCAAAGTGATAAGATGCCGAACCCGGAATCACACCCTTATTGATCTCATTCAACAAGAGCAACAGCTCCATCTTGAAAGTCTCATCGACCTCAAGCTCGAAGACAACGGATACTAAAATCTGATCGCTGTCAGGGGCCAAGGTGGCTATATAACCCAGTTCAAGAGTGTCTGTGGTGATTCCGCCAAGACATGTCAAAAGACCATCTTGACTTTCTATACCCCATCCTGATTCCGCCAAAAAAGTTGCAATACTTTGAGCCAAGGGGCTAAGGCTAATTTCCGGTTCTGTCATGATACTCCTGATAAGAATTTGGCATCCAAAAAGGTACCCTAAGAATCTAACCTATCCTCGCCGACTTGATGTTAGCACGTTCAATAAGTAGATCCATAATGGAGAGAATTACCTCTACTGGATCCAAAGTACTATCAACTTCGATCGAGAGAGTCTTAGAGATGTCTCTAAAGTCTGCTTTGGCAAAGCGTCGCCTCAAATTTACAAGGGCACTCAACGCTGGTGAAAATCCAACCATTGTAATCCGCAATCTACTTTGAAATGACGTGCTCTGGATTACACCCTTGACCTCGGTCATAGCCAAATAAAGAGCCCGATTACGAATTCTCGTCACATCGCAGAGGGCTTTGGCTTCATCAGGAACAGGACCAAAACGATCTTGCCAAGCCAATTGAATCGCTGAAATTGCCTCGTCATTTTGACAGTCAGCCAACTCCTTGTAAGTTTCTAACCTAATCTCATCCTTTTCAATGTAACTTCGAGGTATCGTCGCACTCACAGGAATATCAATTCGACATTCAACCGGTAGTGCAACCTCCTCTCCATTTAGATAGGCAATGGCCTCTTTTACCATCTTGACGTAGAGGTCGTATCCTACAGCTGCAATGTGGCCACTTTGAGTATGACCAAGAAGGCTTCCCGCTCCTCGAATCTCAAGGTCACGCATAGCAATCCTAAAACCCGAACCTAGCTCTATCGCCTCACCAATGGTCTTGAGCCGTTCGTAGGCTTCTTCGGTAAGCTTGGTGTTAGGAGCATGAAATAGATATGCATAAGCCTTTACGCCAGCACGTCCAACTCGACCTCGAAGCTGGTGCAACTGCCCTAGTCCCAACAGCTCAGCTCGATCGACAACCAATGTATTCACCGTTGGCATATCGATTCCAGATTCAATAATGGTGGTGCAAACCAAAACGTCGAACTCGCCACGCCAAAAATCTTCGACAATCGTCTCTAGGTGTGACTCTTCCATCTGGCCATGGGCAACCGCCACTCTCGCTTCAGGAACAAGCATTCGAATCCTCGAGGCAACCGCTTCTATATCCATCACGCGATTATGCACATAAAAGACTTGACCCTCGCGAAGAAGTTCGCGGCGAATCGCCTCAGTAACAGCGGCTTCGTCAAAGTCACCCACGTAGGTCAAAATAGGCTGACGCGACCCTGGAGGAGTATTTAAAAGCGATAGATCGCGCAAACCGGTCAAAGACATCTCAAGCGTCCTGGGTATTGGAGTGGCACTCAAGGTCAACACATCCACATTGACGCTAAGCGCTTTAATGGCCTCTTTATGGGTCACTCCAAAGCGTTGCTCCTCATCAACGATCAAAAGACCGAGGTCCCCAAATTTAACGTCCTTCGAAAGAAGGCGATGGGTCCCAATAATTACATCAACACTTCTATCACCTAGAGAGGCAATGATCTCTTTTGCCTCCGAATTCGACAAAAAGCGCGATACCACTTCAACTCGAACTGGAAATGGGGAAAACCTCTCCGAAAAAGTCTGATAGTGCTGCTGCGCCAGAAGAGTAGTTGGGACCAAGATAGCTACCTGCTTGCCAGCTTGAACCGCTTTAAAGGCAGCTCTTATAGCGACTTCGGTTTTGCCAAAGCCAACATCGCCGCAGATGAGACGATCCATGGGTCGATCGCTCTCCATGTCGGCTTTCACTTCGACTATCGCCTTTTGCTGGTCAGGCGTCAAGGTGTAGGGGAAGAGTTCCTCCATCTCCACTTGCCAATTCGTATCTGGAGCATGAGAAAAACCAACTGCTGCTAAACGCTTTTGGTATAGCAGGACGAGCTCTTGGGCTATTCGCTCCACCGAGGCCTTTACCTTGGCCTTCGTCTTTGTCCAATCGGTGCCACCCATTCGAGACAAAGTGGGATTATCACCACCCGAATATGGGGTTAGGGCTCCCATCTGATCGGTTGGAACAAAAAGCTTCGCCTTATCGCGATATTCGATCTCTAAATAGTCGCGCTCAACACCACTTATGCTGCGTCGCACCATCCCAAGATATCGCCCGACTCCGTGATAGTCATGTACTACATAACCGCCCGCGGAAAGGCTATCAAAGAAAGCGCCTACTCCACGAGCGCTGCGGGTAGAGTAGGTCGAGGTGCGACGTACCCTATGACCAGTAAAGTCGCTAGGTCCTATAACCACAAAGCCACCGCGAGCACTTCGAAAGCCAACTTCGATCCCAGAGATAAAACATCCGACTCCGCCTCGGCGTCGATTGCTAAGAGCGACTTCTAGCTCGTTAGTATTGCGAATAGCAAAGGCGCCAACGCCCTCGTCCTTGAGGGAAGCGATAATCCGATTCGCCATCGCAGCAGAGTCAGCGCTGACCAACACACAAAAACCAGCAGTCATGTCACTACGAATGGCCGATACGATAGTCTCACTTCTATGATCGCCGAGACCTACCCCACCAATATCAATTACAGTTGAATCGCTCGACCTAGCAAGTGAATCGCGGAATATCACTTCTCCGCCAAAATCGCCAAAGAGATTGTCGGCTCGTACATACAGCGTCACACTGGAATATTCGTCGCTCTTTAGCCCCCAAGTTGGACCTAGCACCGAGATTAGATCTTCTTCTTCCGAAGCAATTGCGGAGATCCTCTCAACAACTCTGGGTGAGTCAGACACAATAACGGTGTCACCCTTGGTCAATAAAGATTCAAACGCGGTATCAAAGGATGAGAAAAATGGAGTCCAGGACTCCATTCCTTCGAAGTAAATTCCTTGAGAGATCTGTTCAAAGATACCAGATAGGACCCCCATGGAATCGGCTAAGGTCAACGCCTCGCCACGTTGGGAAGCATTTGGGCGAAACTCACGTATTGGAAAGATGGTAGCCTTAGCAAGCGCTTCTGTGCTCAACTGATCTACAAGTGAGAAGTTTGACAATCGATCAATTTCATCGCCAAAAAAATCGATTCGTATTGGCGACGGTAGTCCAGGCGCAAAGAGATCGACGATCGATCCCCTTACCGCAAATTCACCTAAAGACTCAACTTGATATTCACGTCGATAACCAAATTCCCCAAGCGATCGAACGAGTTCAGCCATATCTATGGTTGAACCCACGTTGACCTCAATTGGAGTAAACCCAAGGCTAGAGAGGTCGATCTTCTGAGCTAACGATCGAGCGGGAACGATCCAAATAGCCGTTTTGGAGATAGCGCTCTCCCGATGCGTCAACTCCCAAAGACACCTAAGGCGCATAGCCATCGTCTCCAGACGTGGAGACAATCTCTCAAAGGGCAGAGTATCCCAACTTGGCATAATTGCCGCAAAAAATTCGTCCTGAAATGGTTCTAGGTCCCTAGCCAAGACTTCCGCGTCCGCCATTGAAGGCACTACCACAATGACCCGCTGGGAGTCATTCCTAGCACGAGCGTAACGGGCTACCAAAAAGGCAAACCCTGGCTCTTTTAGATAGACGCTCTTACTTCGAGACAACGAGATCTCATCGAAGACCCCTCTGGAATCCAAAACCTTGGCAAGATGAGAGATTATAGACATATAAAAGCTGAAACGCTAGTTCCTGTTGATTTCATTCATTGCGGCATCGACCCCTTTTCCCAGTACATTCTGTAGGGCAGCTACGCCAAGTTCAAATGCACCTTCATATCCGGCCAGATCGCTCGGCTTCAACTGTGCAAGGACGTAGTCGCGAACCGGTTGCGTCCCAATCGGACGTCCAATTCCAACGCGTATTCGCACAAAATCAGAGGAACCCAGTTGTGCCACAATAGACTTTAATCCATTGTGACCTGCGACTCCTCCACCACGTTTTACCTTTATGGATCCCGGTGGGAGATCTAGTTCGTCGTGTATGACGATCAGATCAGAAGTTTCCTTTAACTTATAACGTTTGGATAGGCCCGCCAAAGCATTCCCAGAATTATTCATAAATGTTTGAGGGAATGCAAAGGCAACGACATCCAGTCCATCTCGATCCTCCGCTAAAAGGCTGTGGCTTCTAAGTGAAGGAATGAGCTTGAGACCTCGATCCTTGACGGCTCTATCTAGGACAATCGCACCGAAATTGTGACGGGTATTCTCAAATTGGCGACCAGGATTTCCTAGGCCTAAGACTAATTTAACAGATCGCAACGGCGATCACCTACTCAGCTTCGCGAAGTCCAGCTTCCTTGCCGACGACGGTATCACTCGGAGTTAGAAGTGTAACTTTCGCGGGCAAGCCCAGTGCAGACGCCAAGATCATTCCATCGACCAGTAACTCCGGTCCGACATCAATAGTCGCAGGAATCTCTGAAGTTGGTCCCGATACCTCTAGGTTGTCGAGTTCAAGCTCAACGCCCTCACCTGCTACCAAAGTCACCGTGACAACGACCTCTTGATTCGCTGAGAGCAATTGAAGGTCCATATGAAGAAGGCTTCGCCGAACTGGATGACGTTGAATATCCTTCACCAAGGTCGTCTGAGGCTTTCCGTCAATCTCAATCTCCAAAATTGCACCCATTAGCTTACGATGAATGACTAGGGCATTAAGTTCTCGAGCAGGTACTGCTATCGACCTTGGTTCGCTTCCCTTTCCATAGATCGTTACTGGCACAAAACCTTGCCTTCTAAGGCGACTTGAAGGTCGGCTACCAAGCTCTCTTCCGCTTAGGGCCTGCAATATGGAATCGGACACTTTTAATAAACCTCGCGTACATCAAAGAACTAGAACGTATGAATTCACTCGTCAAAAAGAGTTGAATATAACCCAAAGCATCCTAGTGGTAAAAAGCCAACACGCCGCCCTAATCGCTCTATAGCCGGCAGGGCAAAATCGTCATGAAAGGTTTTCTCCACCAAAGATATCCGAGACGGAGGTATCCTCAAAGACTGCGCCAATAGCTGCCGCTATTACTTGGGCGACCGAGAGCACCTCCAACTTGGCGATCCTCCTCTCAGGAAGAAGCGGAAGGGTGTTGGTAATTACAACCTTAGAAATTGGCGACTCTTCGAGGCGCTTAGTCGCTGGATCGCTCAAAATGCCATGCGTAGCCATCGCCCAAACTTCAGCTGCTCCTTGGCTTATCAACAACTCGGCTGCAGCGCAGATAGTTCCTGCAGTATCGATCATGTCGTCGATAATAACGCAGCGTTTACCTGCAACATCCCCAACGACATCAAGTGCCTCCACAACATTGGCTTTGCCACGAGGTCGTCTCTTGTGCACAAATGCTAGTTCCATGTCCAAATAGAGCGAAAAGCGAGAAGCAACCTTTACACGACCAGCATCGGGAGCCACGATCACGGTATCGGCGGTGTGGTTGGCCTTCAAATAGTCAATCAATACCGGCATCGCAGTCAAATGATCAACTGGACCATCAAAGAACCCCTGGATCTGACCGGAATGCAGATCTAAAGTTATAATCCTGTCAGCCCCCGCAGTGGCTAGAACGTCAGCCACCAATTTGGCCGTGATTGGCTCACGACCCGAGGCCTTTCGGTCTTGCCTTGAGTAGCCATAGTATGGGCAGACCGCCGTAATTCGCTTTGCTGAGGCCCTCTTAGCGGCATCGATCATATTCAATTGTTCAAAGATCGCCGAATTTACCGGGTAGGCGTGTGATTGGATGATAAAGATATCTTTACCTCTAATCGACTCGCCAAAGCGACAGTAGATCTCCCCGTCTGCAAATTCCCTTAGGTCAACTTGACCCAAGGGTACATCGAGGTGGAGCGCAACTTCGGCAGCGAGTTCTGGGTGCGACCTACCTGAATAGATCTCAAGACGTTTACGAGGGACTAATTCCACATTTACTCCAAAACTACAAACGATCCACTTTTTGACGAATCGTCGATCTTTACACCTGATCGAAGCACCGCATAGGGTCCAACAATAGCATCTTCACCGACCCGACAACCTTCAAGGTCCGATCTCACAACCTTAGCGCCATCTTGGATCACCGAGTCGCTAATACGTACCTCGGGACCAATCTCAGCACCTCGGCCCACCGTCGTTTGACCAATTAAAAATGTACCTGGCCAAATTGTCGTATCTTGGCCGATCTCTACAGTGGAATCTATATAGATGCTGTTCGGGTCCACCAAGTTTACCCCTTTGAGCATGAAGGAGGCATTGATTCGCTCTCGCATCTTCGCCTCTGCACTAGCGAGTTGACGGCGATCATTTACGCCCAAGGCTTCATCTGGGTCAGAAATCTCGTATCCACTTACATGGTATCCCGCCTTAGCAAGAATCTCCACAACGTCAGTAAGGTAATACTCGCCTTGTACATTTGACGGATTCAGCCGACGCAGCGCCGGAGAAAGCACATCCAAGTTAGCCACATAGATCGACGAATTTACATAAGTACAGTCTCGCTCTTGGATTGTCGCATCCTTGTGCTCAACGATCCTGAGCACCTTTTCGTCCTTACCAAAGATCACCCTTCCGTAACCGCTGGGATCCAGAAGATCGGTATAACTCACGCTAAGCGCAGAATTATCTCGTACGTGACTAGCAAATATAGCCTCGATGGTCTCGGCGCGAATTAACGGCGTATCACCGGGAACCACAAGAACCATAGGTGGCGCGTCGATATCAAATGCTATCGGGTCTGGCAAGGCTGTCATGGCAGTTGCCAGAGCGTCGCCCGTCCCTCGCTGAGCCTTTTGTTCGACGAACTCTATATGCATTCCGGCGGGAGCCAGCCTTAGTATGGAGTTCCTTACAACATCGGCACGAAAGCCCACGACGACAACCACGTCGGTTATGCCTGCCTTTAGAATCTCCTCTAAGATATGCAGGACCATAGGCTTACCGCAGATACGAACTAGCGGCTTGGGACGCGACGACTTCATTCGCGTGCCTTCTCCTGCCGCCATGATGACTCCAAAACGTTTGCGCACTTTAGTTTTGTCTTGCATAAAATCATCTACCTCGTATAGCAACTATATCTTGACTCTCGTGGACTTTGGCCTCTTGTTGAAACCTTCATGGCACAAGTAACGCGTAACCGATTCGGCTATATCGTGCATTTGCTATCGGCCAAAATCTGAATGACTAGCCCTCTAAAAGCTAAATCTTAGAGACTAAGACGGTATCCTTATCGAATCTTTATCGGAACAGATAGCTAGCGAATCGGCGTTGGCGAGACCATAACCGAACTCACACTCTGTGGCGCAGAGTTGAATGTCAAAACATTCTGCGCCATTGACGCATTTGAAATCTTCGCCCAGGAGCTACGTGCACTCGTGAGAGCGCTAGAGACTACCTTTGATGAACTAAATTGCGTTGGCAGGGCAATCTTGATCTTCACTGTAGGGGAATTGACTGATCGATCGTCGATCAGAACGACAGACCAGCTACCTAGCTTTTGACTAGCGATTGCCTCAATCCCATTGGGCAGACCAACTACGCCATGTAGAACCGATCCGATGGGCATGAACTTAGAAAAGTTACCAAAAACATAATACCGTTTAGTCAAATAGAACTTATAGTTGTGGTCATTTGGATAGTTAATGTCGTAATAGACGAGGCCGTCATTCCTACCGAGAATGTTGACGTTAGAGGCGCATCCGCTTGAGAGATTGGGCTGGCAGCCAATATTAGGCGAAAGCGCAGTCCACCAATCAAAGGCCGAATCCCCACCATAAAAAAGATCGTTAAAGATGGATTTAGCGAGCCACATACCAGAGACCATGGTTGGATCGTATTGATAGCCAAAACGCTTTCCGTTGAAACAGCAGATCTCCGTCATCCAGGAGTTGAGTCCCAAACGAGCAAAGACACTCTTCATATCGCTTAGGACCTGAGGGCCTGGATAATCATAGCTATGGTGTGCGAAGGCGGCTATGTACTTAATTGCATTGAGATGATGAACCCAGTGGGACACCTCAGGAATAAGCTGGAACGCTATTTGAGATGACTCATCTGCTATTATATGACACCAAGGTGCCGACTTGGCTAGATCCTTTCCCAAAGTGCTCACAAGCAGAGCCCGAACAGGCACAGGGACCCTCATCCCCTCTTGCTTGCACGGCGCCATCGAAAAGTCAGGTTCGTTCATCGGAGAGAGATAGCTAACGTCTATCCCCAAGTGTTTCTTTAGGCCTACCACGACGTGGGTCAAATATCTTGCGTAGGGAGCAACCTGCCGGAACGACAAAAATCCCCGACAACTCAGATGGTTAGAGGTAAAGATTGGTGGGGCCGAATTGACAAAAGCAACTAAATCCTGAACATGATAAGCCTTGGCCATCTTGAGAAAATAGGTTCCCGCTGGGTCGTTGTTGAAGTTATAACTTCCATTTGCATTCAAAAAAGTCGGCGGGGCCTTCCAAGACGTTGTGACCCCGACGCCTCCGCCACCCACATTGTATCGAAATTGGCTCATCTGGAGCCCCTTGGATGAAAAAAGCAACTTTCCGACTTCGAGACGGCTTGACTTGGGCATCGAATACACAGGACCAGACCACCATGCACCAGATGCCCCAAAGCCAGCAATTTTCTGCAACTTCGTCGGAGAAACTACCGCGTTAGGGACTACCGGGGCACCCCTAATTAGCTGTGACACGCGGACCAAGCCCAATGAGAGAAAAAATATCGTCGTTACGACTAAGGTAACACGCAGACTTTTACTCACCGATTTAAGGTCAGCAAATAACCACTTGCTATTTTCTTGGCCCTGCGCATTCATGACAAAGAAAGAACTTACATCCTAAAGATTAAAGACAGGTAACACCAAAATGCCAAAGCTTCAATTCGATCGAATCGATGAGTCTGCCACTCAAGCTGATAGCACTCGTCACAGGCTAAATCACAGGCTAAATCACAGGCCAATCAATCCAAGCCCAAAAGAGGAAGAGCAAATTGGCCTTCACCCGATCACAAAAAGCGACGGGCCGACTTTGGACGAACGTTAGCTCCTAAGTTATCGATCTCACGGCGTAAGCATCCATACAAACCGCGGCAAGTAGGCGACACGTGAACCCCGTCATCGCATTCAGATCTGGGAATCCTAGCGCGGATTGGCTTTGTTCTGAGATTGACGAGAGGGATTCCAGCGAGATAGTGATAGACAGTTATGGCTATAGCTTTAAATACCTCGCCCTAAAAACTCTTCGAAGTAACGAGGAAGATCCGATCCTGCCGGCATCTGTTCACTGCGAACCGTTGCCTTGACGCCCAGATCCCCTAACATATTCTCCAGCATCGCCAAATATTGAATCGCTGAGTTACCAAAAAGCTCACAGACGAAAAAACCATACTCACCCTGGGACAGTTTCCCTATTGTGCCGCGGGCCAACCTGTTAGTTCTTATGGAAAACGAGAGTTTGTGGGTCACAACGTCATAGTCGCTACTTGGGGTTTTACCCGGCTCTAAGACTAGATCAATCACTCCGACAAGCACAGGTGTGAATAATCGCCTTCCACGTTCACCTTCGCGCCTGAGCGCACCAAAAAAGTCCCCTACGCCAAGGGCTCCATTTCTTCTCTTTGACCTCAGATCATCTTCAAAAGCGTCAATCGAACGCTCAAGACAATCTCGCTCTAGTTCAAAGGCCAAAACCGTTGATAGCAAGCGAGCCATCAAATGGATTTCATCTCGATACTGTAAAATCGCCTCATCCATCTTCTGGGTGGAGATGCCGCACAGCGTACCAAAAAGAGAACCGTCCGAATAGGTTATCGGAACCCCTACGTAGGCGCCAAGGCCATGGGTCAAAGCTACTGCCGCTTCCATGTATTGACGAACGTCTTCTAGACAGGGCACGATATTAGGCCCTAGCCCGGCTATCATTCTTGAGCAGATCGAATCGCTCCAGGAAAGAACCGCCCCTGCCTGAATCCCGAATTTTGACCCTGCTACCTCCAAGATCGTCCAATACGGATCAACGGTACGAGTCACCATCCAGAGGTCTAACCCTACCTTTTGCTGCAGATATGTTAGAAGTGATCGTGAGGCATCTTCAAAGCTACCAAACCCGGCCACCGGTGCACTACTTTCAGCGAGCTTGATATCCAAGATCGGCCACCTTTTTTATTTATTGGAAATGAACCCCATCGGCCAAGTCGCATCCAAACATCCCAACCGCCGCTTTGCAGATAAACATTTGAGATTGCTCTACGATTCTTAATCGACACCATATCAATCTATCTTGAACTCTGGCTCGTTTAAAACTAGATCATCCCAGTTGCTAAATTCACCTATCTAAATCACGTATTGAATAGAGTATTACTGCTCTATTCGAATTAGAAACCAACAGGTCTCACTACATCGGTATTATCACGGTATGACCATCACGCAAAAAAAAATTACTAGTAATAACTTGAGATAAATGAGAAAGATATCGAATTTAATCCGGTGGTTTAATCACCACCATTTCAACTCAATCGCTTTTTGCGCATTTCATTTCAGGCAAGTGATAAGTCAACTAGTTATTGAGGTCATTACTCTTATGTCGCAGACTAATGGTCTTAAAAACCAGACAAGCTAAACGATGTAGGCAACATGTCAAAGACCATTCCAAGACACCTCTGGCGGTCCCTATCGACCACGACCTTCGTGAAGTTGTCATATAGTGCAATAATTACCAATTTTATGAACAGATCAATCAGGCATATTTAGATATTAAATGTGCCAATAGCGAAACACCTTATTTCATTATCCTTAGCTGTAGCACAAGAATATAAAAAATAGATTACCTCACGTTAAAGATAAAATTATGGAAGGCAAATAAGTGAATATACCCTTTGAATAATTTCAATCATGCAGTTAACGGGTAAATTAGCCGACCATTGGCACTTCAATCAAGCCATTAAATTTGCAAAATTGTGCCACAATAGTGATGTTCATTTAAGAAATTGCCATCCTTGGGTCAAGTAACCAATCTACCGAAAAATTGCTACCCTAATTCATTCACATAAACTAGCGGCAATAAGAAGGTGGCCGACCACAGTGCATATTCCAGAGGCAAAAGCAATGTTGAGGGATTCGTTTGGCCCATGTGCATTAGAACCAGGCCCAAGCGCACCCGTTGCTACAAATTGCGCAGTTGGAAACCTTTCGCCGAGCATTGCTAAAAATGGGATGCTGCCACCTTCACCGCAAAATCCAGGATCTTTTCCAAAGGCATCCTGGGATCCACGTGAGAGCGCATCCATCAACCAGGGCGCAGGAATATTGGCAACCCATCCTGCGGCGGGCTCCTCGCACTCTATCTCAACGAGAGCCCCATAGGGAGGGTCGTTCGAGAGGAGTTCGACGATCGCATCCTGTGCGGCGAGGGGATCCACCGATGGAGGAATTCTAAGTGAGATCTTAAGTTGGGTATTGGCCCGTAATACATTTCCGCCTTCATCGACATCGGGAATTCCAGAAATTCCGATAGCCGAGAGAGACGATTTCCATGTCTGAGCTAAAATTCGCTGCGCGCCGTCGCCATCCAAAGCTAGACCATCGACAATAGGAAAAGCCCGTGCCAGCGGATCACGAAGTTGACTATCTAACGCGTTCGCGCCATCAATGAAAAACTGCGGAATCTCAGGACGAAGGAGTTGGGGTATCAGTTCACCCGTTCTCTCGTCTTCTATTCTAGACAACAGCTGTCTAAGTATCCGAAAGGACGATGGCACCACGCCGCCAGCTTCACCCGAATGTACGCCGTGCTCTAGAACTTTGACATTTACCCTTATGACTAAATTCCCTCTAAGCGAGGTAGTCACCCAAACTCTTTCAAAGTCCAGGCCACCCGCATCGAGGCATACCACCAAACCAATCTCGCCCAGCACTTCCTTGGCGCGATCAAGATGAGCAGAAAGATCCGGACTGCCGCTCTCCTCGCTTGCCTCAATTATCACAACAGACCGTGGATACGGTAGCCCCCGACGCGCAAGAGCATCAATCGCCAAAAGGGCAGCAAAGATCGAATAACCGTCGTCGACCACGCCTCGCCCATACAGTAAGTCTCCTCGCATATGGGGTTCGAAGGGGTCGGTTCCCTCCATCCAGGGGCCGCTAGCGGGCTGTTTGTCAAGATGACCATACAAAAGGACACCAGGAGCCACAATCTCAGGAGATGAAGGTGGAACTTCGATCACTAAAGCAGGTGTCCGACCTTTGATCTGCGAGACCCAAGCCACGCAACCAGGTATCTCGAGCTGCCCAACGAATGCGCTGAACAACTCGAGCGCTCTTGCAATCTCTCCAGATTCTTCCCAGTGCGGATCAAATGCCGGAGAAAGAGACTTGATGGCTATGTACTTTTCCAGATAGGGAATGGCTACCTGGCGAAACTTCTGGTCGATATCATCTTTAATGCTAGTCACGCCTTAAAACTTAGTCTTAGCAACAAGTCTGTCTGTCGCAATGTCGCCATGGCCGTAAAATTGCCAGAGTCCACTTCACCTATCAACTTCTCGAATGAAACTCTCGCCTAGATCGTCTCTATCGCAAGTTTCTCCTGTGAATAGAGATTACGCAGAACTTTCTTGTCGAACTTGCCAACTGACGTCTTTGGAATCTCATCCACGAAGCTCCACCGTTCAGGTAGCCACCACTTTGCCACCATCTTTAAGATATAGTTTGAAAGCTCTGTTGCACTGAGTTCACTTCCCGGGGCCACAACTACACAAGCCAGCGGCCTTTCATCCCATTTGGAATCTGGTACACCAATCACGGCGGCCTCATAAACCAATGGATGTGACATAATGGCATTCTCTAGCTCAACCGACGAGATCCACTCTCCGCCAGATTTAATCACGTCCTTAGTGCGATCGGTAATTCGAAGGTACCCCTGCGCGTCAATAGTGCCCATATCTCCGGTCTTCAACCATCCCCCATCAAAGCTCTCGGGATTGACACCCTTGTAATAGCTACTTGCTATCCAGGGGCCGCTAACTTGAATCTCGCCTAACGTCGTACCATCATTAGGAGCAACAATGCCTTCGGCATCAACAATTCTGATCTCAACCCCCGCTACCGGGCGGCCAGCTGTTACCTGATATTCGATAGCACGTTCTGGATCGGTTCCGACTGGCGGAATGGCTAGGGTGCAAAGAGGCGATGTCTCAGTCATCCCCCAGCCCTGGACGAGTGAGATATTATATCGATCCCTGAAGCCCTCGATCAATGAACGAGGAACCGAAGAGCCACCAGCCGATAGAATCCTCACAGATGAGAAATCCACCTCGTTGTCTTTTGCGTAATGCAATAGATCATTCCATATCACCGGCACCCCAGAGGCCACAGTTGGAGCGAGTTCGCTAATCATCCTAGCCAACGGGGCAGCCTGAAGAAATCTCCCTGGCATAATCATGTCGGCACCGACCATCCACGCAGCATAGGGTATTCCCCAAGCATTTGCATGAAACATTGGCACTATCACAAGACATCGATCCATGGTAGAGAGGCCAAGCGAGGCGGACGATGATGCTGCAATTGAATGCAACCAAGTTGAGCGATGAGAATAAACAACGCCTTTAGGCTTTCCAGTTGTTCCACTGGTATAGCACATCGCGGCAGCGTCGTTCTCGTCGTCAGGCTCGACAAAGTGACCCACGTCGACACCGTTTGCAATCAACGCCTCGTATTCGTGAAATTGAATATTTGAAGTATTGCCGAAAGCCTCTATCGCGCTGTGGTCGTAGCCACCAACTATGATGACGTCTCGAACACAGGTTGAGCGACCTAAGACTCTCAACAAAAGTCCCAAGACAATCCCATCCGCGATAATGACCTTATCTTGGGCATCGTCCACAATAAATTCCAATTGGTCTGCAAAAAGGCGCACGTTTAAGGTGTGCAAAATAGCACCCATAGAAGGAATCGCAAGGTAAGCCTCAAGGTGCTGATTGTGGTTAAAGCAAAAAGTGGCTACTCTGTCGTCTTTGCCCACGCCGAGGTCACGAAGCGCACCTGAAAGAGCGTGCGCCCTCTTGGCCACCTGAGTATAGGTAAATTCAACGACATTCTCTCCATCGAAGTTGAGGATCTTCGAATTCCCATAAAGCATCTCTCCATGGCGAAAGATAAACGGGACAGAAAGCTTTGATTCCTGCATAGTAGATTTCAAGTTATTTTCTCCCACTCGTTCGATAGCCAGCCCATGTACTCTAACTACAAGGGCAGCTCAATCTTTAACTGCTAAATTCAAGCGACTAAAGTAAACGCTGGGCAATCTAGGCGCCAAAAGCCCAGCTACTTAATTCTTATCCAAATTGCAAAGCAATGCACGCTTATTTTGAACTATCTCAACTTGATAGGTGTAAGAATTTAAGCTAGTCGAATATATCAAGCTGAAACATTGATGAAGCAAAGATATGGCATCTATAGAAGTGATCACTTAAGGAGAGACCAGAATTCGAACCTCCACTTGGCCTCAATACCTTTCGTAACTTCAAATCATCCAACCCAGCATATGAAGTTAGTCAAAGCCGACTCAAAACCTAAGGTTGATAGTAGGCAAGGTATCGGCCTTAGAGGAAATCACTTATCACATTATTTTGACCACCCAATTCAACGACCTAAGATGTCCTAAGTGAGCAAAGATCAAAAAATAGCAATTATTGGCGGCGGGATTACCGGGGCGTCTATCGCCTACCACTTGGCGTCGACAAAATCACTCAACATCTCCGTACTGGACGCAGATGTGGCCAGGGGTGCCACCAGGGTCGCCGCTGGGATGTTAGCACCCGTCGCAGAAGCCGTCTATGGAGAAGAACGCCTCTTAGATACGATGCTTGGAGCTGCACGATACTGGGGGGAACTCGCCGAGAAGCTAAGAGATGACTTCGGTCTGGACGTGGGTCTGCGAAACACTGGATCACTACTGATTGGAGCTACCCCAAATGACACAGTCGAGATCAACCGTGCAAAAAGTTTTTACGACAGACTCGGACTTGCCTGCACCTACCTTTCTAAGAGCGAACTCGATTCGATAGAACCAACCCTTTCACCCATGATTTCTGGTGGTATCTTTACTGAGATTGACAACCAAGTTGACAACAGAAAAGCACACATCGCCCTAATTGAAGCTTCCAAGCGCCTAGGCGTTGACTTCGTAACGCACGACGCGACACAGATAAATCGAATTGGGGACTCCTTCGAAATCTCCCTTGAAGACGAGACTTGCATCAAAGCCGACAAAATCGTTCTTGCATTTGGCGTAACCAAGGATGCCATCAAGGGTGTTCCCGACTTTATCTACGACTCGCTCAGGCCAGTACGCGGAGAAGTAATACGAATAAGGACAAACAAATTCACACCTGCTCCAGAGCGAATTGTTCGCTACTTGGTAGAGGGCAGATCGGGCTATATCGTTCCTCGCCTGGACGGGGAGATTGTTATCGGTGCCACGCAAGAGGAAAAGGGATTTGACGCTAGCACAAAGGTGCGATCCACCTATGAACTACTTCGTGACGCTCTGAGAGTAATACCTGCATTGGGAGAGATGGAGATCGCCGAGATCAACGTCGGCTTTCGGCCAGCCACTAACGACAACTTTCCAATTTTGGGTCAGGTCGAACAAGATCTTTTCTGCGCACTTGGTAGCTTCCGCCATGGAATCCTGCTCTCTTCAATAATTGGCAGGGGAATTGCCGAGATGATCTCTGGGCCTACAACCTCTATCGAACTAGGACTATTTACTCCAAATCGCCTTAGGTAAGCAGTCGCAAATTATAAGGATAGAAATTGGGTAGAAGAATGAAAAACAAAAAAGACACGGTAGAAAGTCAAACAAGACCACGCCATACCTCTGGTAATAAAACAAACCGAGATCGCCCCTACCTGTCGCTTGGGGCCAACCTTAATCAACTAATGGCCTAGGGCAATCCATAGAGGTCCATACAGAGACGGTCTTTATGATCTAATTTGAAAGAGCAATTAATTGAACCTTCGAAAAGACATCGATATAACCATCAATGGCAAGGCTTTATCGATCAATGAATCAATAAGTTTGGCAGCGCTATTGGACGAACTAACCATTCCAACAATAGGGGTAGCAATCGCAATCAACCAAGAAATCATACATAAAAGCCAGTGGACCATGCGAATAATTACAGGTGGCGAAGAAATTGAGATAGTATCGATTGTTGCAGGTGGATAATATCATCTATGACATTCAATAGTAGTTATCTGCCTCGATTCCCATAAATTCGAAAGGAGATTTGACTCCTCCAAGTACTAGGATACCAAGCATAAAACCCGTAGAAATGTACTCGTCTTGGCGGTTTTGATCTGGCACGACTAAAGACATATTAAAACTAAGAACATACGGGACCAAATCGAAAGACCACTGCGAAAAGATATTCAAATGACAACTACCGCACAAGCAAACGCGACCGAACCAGTCACTCCCTATCCCCCGCTAGTCATCGGTGGCGAAGAGGTCTCTTCGCGTCTCATAACCGGCAGTGGAGGCATGACTTCGCTCAGCGCACTAAAGGCAGCATTGATTGCCTCTAAAACATCTCTAACGACCGTAGCAATTCGACGATTCGAGCCGACCAGTTCAATGGGACTTTACAAGCTCCTAGGTGAGCTGAACTTGAAAATCCTGCCCAATACTGCGGGCTGCTATAGCCACAAAGAGGCAATATTAACCGCAAAGTTGGCATCTGAGGTGCTAGGGACGAAGTTCATAAAGATCGAAGTGATCGCCGACGATGCCACCTTGCTTCCTGATCCAATAGAAACTCTACGAGCCACTGAGAGCCTCGCCAATGAAGGCTTTCTAGTTATGGCTTATTGCAGCGACGACCCGATCTTGGCCCGAAGACTAGAACTCGCAGGGGCGGCAGCAGTTATGCCTCTGGGATCGCCCATCGGATCGGGCCTTGGAATACTAAATCCCTACAACATAGAGTCGATCACGAACCACTCAAACGTTCCAGTCATCTTAGATGCAGGCGTAGGTGGGGCATCAGACGTCAGTCAAGCAATGGAACTTGGCTGCGATGGCGTGTTGGTCGCATCAGCGATCAATCGTGCCCAATACCCAGAATTGATGGCGAAGTCTCTCGCGCTGGCGCTTGAGGCTGGATACTTAACAAGAATAAGTGGGCGAATACCCAAACGCGATCAAGCACTTGCTAGTTCACCAACCGAAGGAATGATCGCCCAATAAACCTGATAATCAAATGGGAAAGTAGTAATTCTCACTTAAAGTAGGTCTAAAGGACACGTTTGGTGTGATTTTGACTTATTCTTAATATTTGCTAAGAAAGAAAATAGCGTAGCGATTCGCACTAACAAGGTTGTCAACTCTATGTATCCAGGAACTAGAACACCTCCAGTGGCTCTCACCATCGCAGGCTCGGATTCCGGCGGCGGTGCTGGAATCCAAGCCGACCTCAAGGCCTTTGCTGCCAACGGTGCCTATGGAACTTCGGCCATCACGGCAGTCACGGCTCAAAATACCAAAGGGGTCCTTGCGATCGATCTAATGAGCCCACTCAGTCTCTACGCCCAGATCGATGCGGTTACCTCAGATTTTTTCATACGAGGATCCAAGACTGGGATGCTGGGATCTATCGAGTTGCTTGAGATTGTTGCAGACTTTGCTCGCAGGGGGACTTTACCAAAATTAATCGTAGATCCGGTTATGATCGCCACATCTGGAGACATTCTGAGTCCGCAGTCGATCGTCAGCGGCTATCGCGAATTTCTGCTTCCATATGCTTATGTAGTCACTCCTAACATTCCAGAGGCCGAACTTCTCAGTGAAATCGAGATAACAAACCAATCTGAAATGGTACGAGCCGCACAACTAATTCATCGCTTTGGCCCCAAATACGTTTACATAAAAGGTGGACACCTAGAAGGCGATGAATCGATCGATATCTTCTTCGATGGACAAAATGTATCAAACCTCCGGACCAATCGAATCGCCACCCCAAATACCCATGGAACGGGATGCACCTTTTCTGCTGCTTTGGCAGCCCAAATTGCCTGCGGTCAACCCATAGACCAAGCCATAAGAAACGCAAAGATCTACACAACCAAGGCAATCATGGGGGGATCGTCCTGGGCACTTGGCTCAGGAGCAGGGCCGCTTGACCATTTCCTATGGTCACACCCAGATCAATTCTAGGTCACCCTGCAACTAGGCAACTACTTAAAGTATTCCACTGCCGATGAACACTGAAGGACACAGCTGAAAAGCTCTGCCAGGCCGTGAAAAAGATTAAAGCAAATCTACAAGTCCAAATGAAATCGAACTTGTAATTTGTCAAAACAGATCGATCAACTTCTTACAAAAGGAGACAGGTCCGACAAAAAAGGCCGACGATACCAGAGTGTCACCAAACTTGATTCGTCTTCAGTTCCAACTACGAGCCTGGCTTCTCGAGTCCCCTCCTGTGACATTTATCTAGCAAACCTAAATCTCGCCTTCTCCAATCCAAGGATTGCCCTCTATCTCTACCGGAGCTTTTATAGGATATTCGGCTAAATCTACCTTCTCCAAAAAAGCGCACGGATCTAGATAAAGGGTATATTCCTTCTTTTACAGCAGCCACAGGGTCAATTGGGACCTTTTGCATATGGCGCTTTTGCACTAGAAGAAAATCAAGGTAAAGAACGCCAAAAAGACGTTCTTTACCCAAGGATATCAAAAGAGAGGGGGACTCTAATTCGTTACAATCGCAGATCCGGTAGGAGTAGTCCGTGACAGCCCACTAAAGTTGCTGCGACGAGTAAGCATAAGGTATAGGGCGATCAAAAGTGATAGGAATGCTGTCGCACCAAGTAGTGATGCCGCCGGCACTGATGTTCCAAAGATCCCCAATATGAGGCCTATAAGCGCAAAGCCAATCGAATAGGAGCCATATAGAGCCCCAAACGCCTCGGCGTTTTGCCCCTCTGAGACAGTCGCACCAATAGCCAATGCACGAGCAGTGTTTATAGGAGCTACAAAAAGCCCAGCAATAAACGTAGCAATAAGAATCGACAAAAGGCTGTGCAGGGTCGTCAAAACCACTACCCCACCAGAAAGACCCAAGAGAAACAGGGCCAGTCGGACTCGAATATCAATACGCGATAACGAATGAGAAAAGGCAGTTGCAACCGTTCCACCGGTAATGCTGCCAAGTGAAATCATCGCAATGGCCACTCCGGCAAATCCAACACTTTGATGATTCTCCAGCAAAATGGAGGGTATGGCGATGATGAGCCCACCTTCGGCAACTCCCTCTCCCGCTGAAGCTAAAAAGATCCACAGGCGAGACTTGGAAAACCAAACGCTTTCACCCTTACTCTTGAGCTTCAGCGAGCCGCCTTCAAAAGGATGGCTACCCCTTAAAACCGTTGAATCAGCGTTCGAATTTTGGTTTTTGGTCTCAATACGGCCGCTTCTCTTGAAATAGAAGGCAACTCCAAGACCACCCAGGCTCACAAAAGAAGTGACTATAGCGCCAAAGGCCGAACCGCCGAGAACAACGGCAAACGAGACGACTATTGGCGAGACCAAGAAAAAGACCTCCATTAGCGACGTATCTAGAGAAATCAGGCGGTCACGAGATTTAGCACTGCCTTTGAGCACCTTTGGTCCATCCAAAACAATATTTCGAGAGATACCAAATAAACCTGCTCCGATTCCGCCAATCAAAAGGGAAGATAGTGCAAGAACGCCAAATACAATCGGGTTTGAAACATGGGATGAGAGAACTCCAAATAATCCCCATATAAAAATTAAAGGAAAAAGCAGTCGTATCAGAGCCGAATTTGGATCGATAGAATCACCCAACTTAGCCAGTCGAGACGAAAGAAAGATCTCGCCAATGGTGAAGGCTGAAACCATGAACGAACCCATTGCCAAGGCACTCTTAGTTTTACCCTCTGAAATTACCAACGCAAGGGGGGCCATTGCGATTGGAACCCTAGCTACATTTGCCAAACCCAGACGTCCAAATGAAATGCCTGGAAATGAATCTCTTACCTTTGTGGACGCCACCGAGAAAAATGGACGCACGATATCACTACCTCTTTGAATCCCTTGGGGATTATTATTGACCTTCCACGACGGCGAACTTAATCGACCTTGTCACCACCTATTACTTAGAAAAACCAAGATTAGATGGGAGCCAGCGGCTCAGCAGAATTTATCTTACGTCTACCACTATAGTCGCTCTAGCGTCAGGCCTATCCTTAGAGAGTTCAACAAATCGCCTGGCAATATGGTCATGGCAACTAAAGACTATCACCTGGCGATCGTTGGCGATGGCTATCAAGATTTTAACAATTTCATCTAGTCGCAAACCATCCTGATGGGCGAATGTTTCATCCAGGATAAATGGCAGGTTAACAAGATCGCTCCCAATCCTTACCTTTCGCGTTTGCCCAGCGCTAAAGCGTGTTATCAGGTATGCCAGGTCTGCAGTTCCCCTTGATAGGTCTTTGAACGCCAACAAAGTGCCATCCATCATCTCAAGACCAGATCGATCCAGATCATAGTGAACCCTGACATAACGTCCGCCTGTCGCATCCGTAATGAACTTCGACGAAAGTTCAGAGATCTCCCCTATGCGCTCGCTAGCATATCTCCCCATGGCCGACTCTAAGATCTCGCGGCTTCGAGCGTTGATATACCATTCCCTAAGTCGGCCAACAAAACGCGCCTTTAAAAATTCAATCTCGGTGCTCAGGGTAGTCATTTCATCGTCGGTCGCTAAAAGTGAACTTTGACTTCGAAGCTCACCTAGATCTAAATCAATCTTAGCCACGGTATCCTTAGCGACCAGTTGCGAGGCCTCTAGGTCGGAGACGATCCTATCTATTGCATCCTTTGACGCGACATGCTCGGACAAAAATAGACTCCCATCTAGCCGGTGAGAGAGACTCCGAAGCTCACTTTCTAAGACTTTCATATGAGCACGCCTGTCAAGTAACCAGCGCTGTTGCTCAAGGTGTCTCTCTAGTTGTTCCATGTTCGAGGGGCCAAACGTTTCGATGGCGTTCTTAACCTCTTGAGAGAAGATCTGAAGTCGAAGTGCTTGGAATTGAGCACTTTTGGCTTCGAACTGTCGGTCAAAGTCGTCCTTAGCCTCAACTATCGATGTCGCTTGGTCCAACACAGCCAAAATAACATCTCTTTCAAACGAGAGATTATCTATTGCCAAAATCTCACAGAGCTTAGAATAAGATGCCTCAAAGCTATCAGTGATCTCACGTCCGCTTTTACATTCGCTACTCATCCGAGAGAAGTTCGAGAGATCCTCAATCGCCCCTTTGAGAGCCAATGAGCCTTTCTCACTCAAGAAATAGTCAATCTTATCGACACCCATTTCAGAGAGGCTCGCCGCTACATCGTCCCGAGACCTCACCCATGAACCTGTCATTAGCGTGATTTGATCTTCTAAAGAGTCCCGTTCTTCTGCCTTTTGTCTTTGTAGTGAAAAGATATGGCCAAGTCGATCAGCAAGGCTCACCATCGCAATAGCTTTATCTCTGATAGCTCCAAACTCTATCGACCCCACATAGACGCTCCGAAGATCACCTGCCAACTTATCGATCTGTCGATTTAACGCATCCACCGTACCTAGAGCGTTCCCCAATTTGAGACCGTTGAAACGATTGCTGGCAAAAAAAAGAACGAAAACACCAAAAGCAATGAGAGCAAATGACAAAAGAGCTCTCAGAACCATCGCAGCTCCGGAAAACAAAAAGATAGATATTGCTCCAAGTAGAGAAAGTACCAGAAAGTAAGGAGCGAACCTTAGGACCCCTCTAGTCCTAGACGCCACATCTTCGGCCAATCCTAGAGTCGATCCATATTCGACCTTGCGAGCCTGCAGCGCAATGGCTTCGTCGCAGAGGGAGATAATGGTAGATATCTCTTGATTCAGCTGCGTCGAGAACTCCCTCGAATTCAAGGTGTCACAGCTCTTTATCGACGGTAGGTCAAAACCGCCGAGTGCAGCCATTTCCCTGTTGAGCTGGACATCAAGATCGATCAGTACATCCAAGGTTCGATCTCGAGCGCCTTCGATTGAGGTGATTTGCGCAAGTTTGCCTCTAATTCGAATCAATTCTCCCTCAATTTTCCCCAACATCTCAAGCTTGAGCGGGCTAATAAAGGGGAGACCCTCGACACCCAGTGTCTCTTGGATCTCCCCCTCCAAGCGTTTTAGCGACTCCTCGATAGCGTTGTTACGGGCTTTGGCACGGAAGTAGAGTTCGCGATGCGTCCTCATCTCTTCAAGCAACAAACGAAGGGAGCTTCTGTCAATATCTAGGTTGCCCAGCTCGTCCAAGGAGCTAAGAGCCTCAAGTTCCGCCTTTATGGCTTCATAGTGTCTAACCCTAAAGTCGTTCTCGCTCAAAAGTTCTCGTAGCTTAAATACTTCTGCATCCGTTAATATCCGCGTATCCACAAAGGGCAAAAGAAGAGCGCGTAGGTTGCCGACCTCAGCCTTAATCTCGACTAGTTTGAGGGCAACTTCGTAATTTCTAAGTTCAACTTCAATTTCGTTTAGACCTTGAACTGCGTGACGACGCTCTTGAGTCAGTCGATCGATCGTGGCTAATTTGTCGTCATAGCTCAAAGACCGCCCGAACAGCTCTCTTTTTTTATCTTCTAGCTCTCGGAACTCCTTGGCCATTGACGACAGCGTATCGATGCCAGTGGCTCTTGGTGGCCAAATTCCATCACTATTCGAAGCGTATTTTTTGGCCAATTGAGTGGGGTTTTCACCGCCACCTACCAACCAAGCGCCGGCCATCATCTCTGCAGTGGTGGCCATCGCTATCTTCTCGTTCAAAATTTGCGCCTCTGGGGCGATCGAATAGACGCTATCGAAGGTAAGTGAATCGACTCCAATCAGGGTCCTTCTAATATAGTCCTGATCAACAAGGGTGAAGGTCCCGGGAAAATCATCCGGTGAAGCCCCTGGGTTAAGGTCAGAGCGCAATCTTACAAATATCCGATGACTAGCCTTGTGACTTTGAGCCTCCCTTTGGAGTTCATAGACCATATCTCCAACCCCTATGGTCAAACCTGCCTTTATAGGATAAGACAAAAATTCGCTTCCAAATAAAACAAAGGAGACGACCCGTCGAAGTGTTGACTTTCCTGCTTCGTTTGGTCCGATAACCACATTTAGTGCCCCGCCAAGTTGTAAATTCGAAACTCCTAAAGAGCGCTTGTCTAAAGCACCAATTTGATCCGCCCATATAGTCTTGACGTGAACACTAATGGAGTTGGAGGTCATCTAGCGAGCACTTTCTGTCCGAGCCTGGAGATTGATCAAGACCTCTCCGATAACCCTGCGATCCAGTTCTGCTAGGTTAAAGCCATCTAGGGCATCGCTGCTAGAAAAAGTTGCTCTCACGAGGGCTATGATTTCGCTAGAAACCTTTGACCGCTCTCGAAGACGGGACAGCGAAGTTAAAATTGCCTCCGTCGTCGTCGTGGTTTCCCCTGTACCAAGGTGGCCTCCGTCGGTATTGAAATCCTCGATTAGCAAACTCAAAAAGCCACCTGATTCCGAAATTGAAACTACGTCGATCTCATCTAAGTCAAAATACGAGGCTGTCTCATCACGTATCGACTCCAAAATGACAAAATCCCCGCCACCCCCAGATACAATTTTGTCACCGAGCAAATCCGTATATTCCCTAAGGTGTTCTGCGATACGAATCCTCGAGCTAACCCGACCATTCAAAACCACCCTCAATAAAAAGCGACGCGATGGATGCGAAGTCCCCTCCAAAAGTGTAGATATTTCGCTTGAGACAACCCCATAGATGTAGTCCATGGCATCAAGCGGATCCTCACCCAACTCTAGAGATGAGAGGTCTACCAAGATTTTCTCAAAACGAAAGGTGCCCAACTCGACAAATCTCAGCACGGGAGTAACCTCAGGGCGAATTGAAACTACCAAAGCACCCTTAGCACCCTGTTCGGAAGATTTAAAACTCCGCCCCTGAGTAGTGCCTGAATAGACAACCATTGGCCTTTGCGAGAGCACCTCAAAGGAATGGATGTGGCCAAGCGCAAAGTAATCATATTCGAGACGAGTTATATCGTCCAAATTTGCAGGTGCATAGGGGGCATGTTCTTTGACGCTACCAACATTGGAGTGCAATATGCCAACAGTAACCGCAGATCCATCCAAAGCACTCTTGTGGAGAAACATTGAAGCTAAGTTTCGGCTCTCGTTTCGTATTGAGTAAGAGACTCCAACAACATTGACAACCAGACCGCTGCGGCTAGGGAAAGTAAGAACTTCGGGCTCAGAACTATCAAAAATCGTCAGATTACTAGGAAGATTAGACGAACGCAGCCATTGCTCATCCAGAGGATCATGATTTCCCAAGGCCACACAAACCCGTATCTCGTGCTCAGACAGAGTGTGCACGGCATCCAAAAAGGCCGCCCTTGCTCTTACGCCGACGGAAACACCATCGTAAAGATCCCCGGCTATGGCTACAAAATCACATTGCAGATCGATCGCATTGCGTACAAGAGAATTTAATGCCGAGATAGAGGCTTGCGTCGCAGCATCACGGACTCTTGGGCCATAGCGATCCGCCAAGCCGACAAATGGAGAGTCGAGATGGAGGTCGGACGCGTGTATAAAAGTCACAACTTGGTCGTTCATCTGTTATTTGTTCTCACCTGTGGAGCTATAGCTCGACATTTGACATTCCACATTCCCAAGTCAATCGTTGCCTAAAGCCGACAGTTGAAGCTAATTCCTACTCAGGAAGAGTCCTTGCTCATGGCACTCAGTGGTTGCCCTTCTAAAGCATGACCGCTATTTAAGTAAATATCAGAAGCTACGACTTTAAATACGATACTATCAAAGAGATGTAACAAGAATTGATTTTGGCTCGACTCTAAAATCTACAGGCTAAAGCCAAACCACTTAGCAGCTACAGTTCAAAACTCGAGAAAAGATCTAAGCTAGCGCGCTCTAAAGGGAATTACAAAATACCTAGAATGGCCAAAACTGTCCATTCGAAGATCATTTCGCCTGCTAGTCTCAATTTGAAGTCCAAATTTACCAAGCTAAAAGTTGCGTCTAACGACTGAATTTACCATTTAGACTCTAATTGTTTACCTTTTGTTAAGGTATCCCAGCCTAAGGACGGCGCAATTTGAAGAGAATTTTCCAACGCTATCTTGCTACCCGTGAAATTGCAATTGAAACCGTAATTGACCATCTTGGTAAAAGTGACCTCTTGAAGGCACAGTCTCCAACTTCCATTCGCCAACGAAGAATTCTCTTAGATACTTTGGATTGGCGATTTGCGAGTCACGGGTGGCGTCTCGAACTTCAAGAGATTCCGAAAACTTCCAAATGTGAGCTCGTATTAACCGACGAAAAGGGTGTGAGCTTTCGTGGTGAATATACTGGAAAGCCCACAACCTCGAGTCACCCCCAACCAATCTCAATTCAATCATGCAGTTCGAAAGTGCTAGTCGAAAGAGTCAATGAAGTTGCCCTAGAGATGGCGGTGATCTCAATCGTCGAAGTTGATACCAACCATGCCGAACTGATCCATATTGATTCACATCAACGGCGGGACGCAAGCGTTGAGATCATTGCCAACCCAGCTGCCTTTGAGTTTTGGCTCCATCTAGAGTGCGATTCAGACGACAACGAGTTGATGGACCGCATTCTTGACTTTCTCAAGCGGGCGATGGGGTCATTTTGGAGGGTCGCCCCCAGCCACGACTATTACGATAGCGCACTCAGAAGTGCCAATCGAGCACGCGGCGATTTCGCGGTAAAATTTAGCGTCATTCCAAAAGCAAATGAAAACGTTGCACTTTCGATGTCTACATACCTGTCAAAATCACTCCGAAACGCCAAACTAGCCCTGGATGTCGCGAAACTTCGCGCCGACCAAGAGTCACTTCATCATCTTCGGGTCATTTTGCGTTCCACCCGAGCGATCCTAGAACCCGTGGTCAAAACTTTCAACTCTAGTTCGCTTGAAGATCTGCTCTCAAATGTAAAGTCAATCGCACAAGCCACAAATTCTGCCCGCGACATCGATGTAATAGTCACGTACTTTGGAGAGACCTCTCCGTATAACCCATTCCTGCACAAGCTCAAAGAACGTCAATCTCAGATAAACGAGACGTTAGAACGCGAATTAGAGGAGAGGTTCGTGGCACTCGAAAGCATCTGGCAAGCCAGCATTGCCAAGCTCATCGCGGCATCATCGGGAACCTTCAAAGGGCCGGATGGGAAACTGGAGATAGCCAGTACTCAAACCAAAAAATTCGTCGAAAAAACTATCTCGATGGCAAAAAGCGACTGCCAAATTACGGTTTCAGAGATAGCAAAGAAAAATGATCCATCCTCCCAAGAACTACACGACCTTCGTAAAGACTTCAAACGCCTGAGGTATCTAAGCGAGACCTTCGCCAGCGACAATACGGCTACCACCAACACTGATATCTTTCTCTCCAAAGTTCTCCAAACTGAACTTGGTCTATTTCAAGACGCCACAGTAAGGATGGAGTTTTTAGAGCAAGAAAAAGAAGGACTCGAGGACTCAAATGACCTTGCACCACTTATGTCGCTAATCAATCAAGCACAAACCTCACTACAAGAGACGAAAGCCTCTTCGGTCTTGGCATTGGTGGAACTCTCTGGCAAACCTGGTTGGTCGCACCCATCGCAGATCTCTAAAACTAACAAGTCCAAAAACAGTAAAAGAGCAAACACTTCAAAATCTCTAAGTACCACTTCGAAAAAACACGGCTCCAAGACGTTATGAAGCTACAGACAACGAAAAAAATCCGCCCTAGAAGCACCCAGACAAAGGACGACAAGTGAAGACAATCGCGTTTTACAACCAAAAAGGAGGCGTAGGTAAAACATCATTAGCGATAAACTACGCATACCTCGCCTCCCGGTCGGGCCTTCGAACATTGCTTTGGGATCTAGACCCACAAGCGAGTGCCACCTATGTTCTTAGAGTTAACGAAACCCTAGCGCCAAGGGCCAAGGCGCTTTTAGACAAAAATGTCTCCTTGGAAGATTTAGCCATACGCACCAACTACCAAAGCTTATTTATCGTTCCGGCTTCGAATGCGCAACGACTTCTCTCAGAAAAAATCTTCGATTCAAACTCAGGCAAAAACACGATCTCTAGGGCAACATCATCTGCCAAAGGATCGTTTGATCTTGTCGTAATCGACTCGCCACCCAGCTTAAATAGCCTCTCGGATTCAATGCTGGCCGCAATTGACCTCCTTGTGATTCCCCTACAACCCAGCCCACTGGCTACTCACTCACTGGAAGCGCTGTCGTTACATCTAGAAAAGATCAAGATGATCGATCGAAGTTTCACGGTCTACAACATGGTAGATATCCGCAGAAATGCACATAGAGATGCGATCTCAAATCACGAAAAACTTTCCAATATTCAACTTCTATCGAGCTATATTCCCTATGCGGCAGAGATGGAGAAGATGGCGATCGAACGAGCACCGATTTTCGAAATGAATGGTCCCCATAGACTTGCTATCGCAATTGAATCGCTCTATTTTGAGATTCAGAGCAAACTCGAAAAAATAAAAACTCGCCCTAACAAAAAAGAGTAGTAAAGGTGTGATAGTCAACTTTACATAAGAAGCTTAGAGTCAAATATCTAAGATCAAAGAGAGGTCTAGACTCCGCCGATTTATGAGAGTTTAGACAACGATGCCCGGTAGCTCAACTTTATACTGAACAAAACTCCAACCACACAAGAGATTGACACGAGCAAAAAATCAACCACAAAACTACCAGTAGAACTTTCTACAACTCCTGCCAGCTGTGGACCAACAGCCTGAGTAATTCCAAAGAAAAGGGTTACCAAGGCAAAAGTTCTTGCAAAATCAGAACCACTTTGAAAGTCCGAGATATATGCAGCAACCAAATTCGGGATACCCGACATCCCTAAACCATATGTGATCGCTCCCACTATAACCAATGGGTATGCCCCTTCTACGACAGCCACCCCAGAAAAAGCCATACATATGAAACCACCTACCATAACAATGCCACGATTGGAGATCGAATCGCTAATTCGCCCAGCAAGCACCCCACCAAAGATCGATATAAAACCAACGAGAGCAAAGATAAACGAAGACCATCCAGCCGAATAGTTGTGGTCGTGTTCGAGAGCTGTCACAACAAAGGTCAAAAATATCGCTTGAGCCAAGCCATATGCCATATATGCACCAAAAAGAAAGTTCTGTTCCGGTATTGGTGGAACGTGAGAGGGTTTTACGTCAGAATCTGTCACTTCGAAGAGGTCTACAACCTTTTGTTCACCCTTTAATTTCAATAGCGCAATCAGAGCACTCACCAGGGCAATGAAACCTTCAACATAGAGAATTATCTTCCAAGACCATAAGCCCCCCAGATTCTGAGTCATTCTGGCAAATTGCGCTTCGAGTGTGATGGCGATTCCTATCCCGGCCCCAGTTAGACCCATGGCCCATCCCTTTTTTTCAACACTTACTGCAGAGGCTGCCAATCCAGGAGATTGGATCCAGATCATCGCCCCTCCGAAACCCATCAGGACCATCGCAAAAAAGAAAGTGATGAACGAATTTGTAAAGGCAAAGATCAAAAGGCCACTTGCAGAAAGGAAGAGACCCACACGAATGAGAGTAATGTTGGAGATTCTTCGGGAGTTCAAAGTTACAAAGGTAGATCCCAGCAAATACGAGCCCACGTTTACCGTTCCTAGAGTCCCAGCCAAGGCGACAGAGTGAATAGTCGTACGCACCAAAGACGGAATGATAAGGCTGTAACTAAACCGACCAAATCCCTGTGCAACTGCAGCAAAGAGCATCGACAATCCAATAATGGCTCCCGCACTCTTTGGTCGGGCAACTCTGGTCTCCAATTTAATCCAATCTAAATTTATCTCCAGACCACTCTTGATAGTGATCGACGGGTCGGCACTCAAGAGCGAGCAAGTGGATGTGCATCCTTTGAGACACCAACTCTATCGCACACAAGACACTGAAAGGGAGGTCAAAGATCTATTTAGCCTCTAGTTTGTTTCAAGATAAAAGTATGATCTTTTGCCTCGCAAAAAAAACTGAACCTTAAAAACACTGCGGCTGTGTATCTGGCAGCTTTGTCATTGATTTAGCACAGTTACCCGCCCCGCCAGTAACTCTAGAAACTTGAGGTTGTTAGGTTCAAATCGATAGTTCAATGCGCTGACACAAAGCGCTGACACAAAACAAAGCTTGAAAACTGAATTTCGACCAGCGAAGAAACATCCTTTGAAGCAAAAAGTTATCGTCACTCATTGCCATATCTTAAAATTAGGATTATCGCCCATGACTACCCGACCCTCGTATTAGATCTATCCGATGGAATTTGCCAAGACGCCTTTAGCATGAGTAGCAGTGTCCCTTGTTGCAACGATAAAAGACCACCTATATCGTTTGGTTAGTTGGCTCAAAATTTACTTCGATCGCAATTCGCCCCTTGGGCCAATGCGGCGTGTCCACTTTTTATCCACAGTAGGCGACACTTTTACAACTGTCGCTTTAGCTGGGTCACTTTTCTTTTCGATCTCACCAAACGCTGCTCGCTCGAAAATCACCCTCTACCTTTTGCTGACCGTAGCGCCATTTGGAATTGTGGCACCATTTCTGGGTCCGATACTGGATAGAAATCGCGGTTCTCGACGATTTTTAATCTCAATGTCACTCATAGTCCGGTGTGTGTTGATGTTCTTCATGGCTCGCGACATCAAAAGTCTTTTGCTCTTTCCGGAGGCCTTCACGGTCCTGGTAGCCTCCAAGACGTATTTGGTAGCCAAAGCCGCATTAATTCCCGATCTCGCAAAGCAGATTGACTTCAAACCGGAGGTCCAAAAGTCTCGGAGATGGAAGAGCGGCCAAAACCAAAGCGGTAACCCAAATTTAGTTGCTGTCAACTCAGGAATCTCCCTCCTAGCAGCAGTATCAGGCTTTTTCGGTGGTGCCATTGCAGCCGGAATATTAAAGACCCCACATCTAGGTTCGCCTTGGGTTCTTAGAGTCGGTCTGGTGATATTTGCCTTTGGCGTCACCCAAGTTAGACACCTACATATAAAGCCAAGTCGCCCAAGAAGAGAAGGAGACAACCCCCAAAAACCCAGCGATCCTACTACAGACCCCAATCGAAATCTTAGATTGCCGGATGATCAAAATTCACAATCAGATGAGCCATCTGATGGAACCGCCCGACCTCGATCTCCCCAGTCAGTCCTACTTGCGGCAGCTGCCATGTCGGTACTTAGAGGCTCTGTAGGATTTTTCACCTTCTTCATAGCATTCAATCTCAGACGTACACACGCTCCTGCCTATTACTTCGCACTGATTCTTGCGGCCTCAGCTGTGGGTTCTGCAACGGCCACCGCCTTGACTCCTAAAATTAGGCGCTTGATGCAAGAGGAGATCCTCCTCATCACCGGTTTGGTCTTTGAAGCCGTACTCGGAGTTGTTGGCGCTGCAATCAATAACCGCCAAATAGAGGTACTTCTAGCGCTTATAATTGGATTCGTCGCATCTTCTGGAAAGCTCGCCTTTGACTCTTTAGTTCAATACAACGTTGATCCACTGCTCCAAGGACGAGCATTCGCAAGATTCGAAACTCGATTTCAACTCTCCTGGGTTGCTGGAGGTTTGATCCCAACTATCGTAGTGCTTCCAATAGGAGCAGGAGACCTGACCCTCGCATTTACCGCAATCGTCGCGGCTACTTCCTTTGCATCCGGACGAAATGCGGTTAAAAATATAACCAGATAGTCCTGCGAAACCATATTCGTCCAAACGATGACCTTTTCTATGGACAAAGCAATTCTATGATATACCCATGCCAATTTATGAACTATTTGATCGGATACCAAAGATCGCCAAGAGCGCCTACGTGCATCCAACTGCAACGATCATCGGCGATGTAACCATCGGAGAAGAGTCCACCGTCTGGCCAAATGCAGTGCTGAGAGGCGACTATGGATCAATCATAATCGGATCACAAACGTCGATCCAAGATGGTACCGTGATACACGCAACAGAAGAATTACCGACGATCATTGGCGATAGAGTTACAATCGGCCACATAGTGCACCTCGAAGGATGCACCATTGAAAGTGATTCGTTAGTGGGGTCCGGTTCGATCGTATTACACAGAGCTAGAGTCGAGTCTTTCGCACTCGTGGGGGCAAATGCGGTCGTAGTCGCGGATGTGACAGTCCCAACCAGAGCGATGGCGCTCGGAATCCCGGCCAAGATTTACCCAAATCGTACAAACGAAGTCGACTTTAGCGACGCAGTGGATAAGTATGTACAAAACGGTAAAAAATACAAGTTGGGGCTGAAAGAAGTTACCCAGAGCTAGTACTCCACCTCGAACAAGCAACTTGGCATATCCGCAAACCGCCTAATAGTGACCATCAGAAAGCTATGCAGAAATCTAGGTCAAACGCCAAAATGGCCTGGTACCGATGAAATTCACCGATACCAGGCCATAGCTTCATGATTCTCCTAGCAAGATGATAAGTGAACTCGTGCCAGCGGATTGATCACCTTATGACGTTCACGTGAAATTGCTTTTTCAAAAGAGTCGAATCAAGTTTCTTCAGGGTGCAATACCTGTTGTTCTTAGTTTGCAACCGAAGCTACGATTGCTTGAATTCTTTGAGCAATCTCTGGAGTCAAACTAGAAAGAACCTTAATCGATTCCATATTCTCATTTACCTGGGCGATCGAGGTCGCACCTGTAATTACGGTGGAAACGTTCGGATTCAACAGACACCAAGCAATTGCAAGCTGCGACGGCGTCGCACCAATCTCAGCTGCTAATTTAGCTAGTTCACCAACAACATTGTTCTTTGATGGATCGGTCAAACTTGGAGTAAGCCATTCATAGCCACTAAGTGCACCACGCGATCCTTCGGGAATTCCGTTGACGTACTTTCCACTCAGGAGCCCCGAAGCCAACGGAGACCAAGTTGTCGTGCCCATCTTGAAGTCTCTAAAGATCTCTTCATATTCGACTTCGACACGCTTACGATGAAACAGATTGTACTGGGGTTGCTCTGTCACTGGCTTATGAAATCCGTAACGATCTGCGATCTCATAGGCGTTTCGAATCTCGGCGGCGGACCATTCGGAGACGCCCCAATAAAGGGCCTTGCCACGATCGATGATATCGTTCATAGCTCTAACGGTCTCCTCGATTGGAGTCTCAGGGTCTGGCCGATGACAATAGGCGATATCAATAAAAGAAAGTCCCAGTCGTTCCAACGATCCATCGATTGCATCCAATAAATATTTGCGATTTAGAGTATTGCGCTCGTTGACGCCGTCATTTAGTCCCCAAAAGTACTTAGAGGAAACGAGATAAGAGTTACGCCGCCACTTCAACTTCCGTAGCGCTTTACCCATCAGTTCCTCAGATTGACCTCCTGCATATGCTTCTGCGTTGTCAAAGAAGTTCACACCGGCTTCACGAGCGACTTTCATCGTTGCAACTGCCAAATCCGTATCGACGGCAGTTCCAAAGGTTACCCATGACCCGAGAGACAAGGCTGAAACCTTAACCCCCGACCTTCCTAATCTTCTATATTCCATCTTCGTATCCATTTCATATTTACCAGCAATCAATTATGCCGAACCAGTCATTCTTGCTATCTAATTAAACGCTACCGTAGATAGATGCAAGTCATGCCTTTGGAAAATAGCATCATACTTAAAACGAGCAAGCCAAAAACAAATCAGGCGATTCTAGACACGCGCAAAGGCAACGAATCTTTCGCCTATTCGCGTCACATCAACATCTATCCCAAAGATCTCGCCCACGACACTCGAGGTCAAGAGGGCATTTTTGTTACCGTCGACAACCTTTCGAGCACTATTGATACCAATGATGCGATCAAAGGCCGGGGGAATCTCCTCTAAATGGTGTGTGACTAGTCCAATAGTTAGAGCGGGATTGTTGTGAGCAATCCTCTCAATTCGATTCACCAAAGCCTCACGTGCCCCAAGATCAAGACCCGCCGACGGCTCATCCAAAAGCAGAATCTCGGGCTGTGAAACAAGTGCTCGAGCTATCGCTACCTGCTGGCGCTCACCCATAGAAAGGAGCGAGAAATTTCTCCCGCTAAGAGGATCTAACCCCACAAGTTCAAGCAACTCATGTGCTCGTGCCTCATCTTTAGCAGTCGAAGCAATCCACCAGGGTGAAAATACTTGATCGATACCACTTAGTACGCACTGTAGAACCGTCATCGCACCGTTGAGCCGTTCAATCACCGAACTTCCACAGAGTCCAATGCGTCTCCTCAGGGTACGCATATCGGTGCGCCCTAGCAGCTCAGATAAGATTACAGCCTGGCCACTAGAAGGACGCACCGTGCCACTGAGAACTGTCAGCAAGGTAGTTTTTCCGGCGCCGTTGGGCCCAAGAATCACAAATCTGGCCCCCAAGTCAATCGATAGGTCGAAATCTAACAGCAGATCTCGCCCCCCAGCCTTTACGCCAACTCTCCGAAAATCGATCGCTAGATCTTGCATTGAATTCAAAACGTCCCCTCAGATAATTTGCTACCATTGCAAATCCGTCAAATACTCTACAATGGGCCAAGAGTTCTCTAGGGGATCTCCCCGAGCCATCATTGATGGCCAAAGAAACCGCCTCAAATAAGACCACAGAGTACAAACTCGCCTATTGAAGTATCAATCGAATGCATCGCTATGCATTAGAATAAATCTAAGATTTGGCTCATCCCGCCAAAAGGTAGACGGCAAAGATAGCGACCCCTATCCCAATGAGTTCCCGCGCGGAAGGCTTATACCCACTAGCAAATACCGTAATTATCAGGGTAACCATGGGATAGAGGGCGGTGATAGCCACGACGGTCGGTGCTTTTCCTTGCTTTAGTGCAACGAAAAACAGAAGATAACCAATGACACCCGAAACTGCTGCCAATACGGAAGGTGTGGTTAATACAGGCCGCACTTTGAAAAGTGCAGGCACCGCGATCAATCCTTCAATTATAACAACCGATGCCCATAAGCCAATTGGAGAAGCTCCTTTGGATGCACGCCCGGAAAAAAATCCCCAAACACCCCATCCAATGGATGAGAACACAGCAAGCAGAATCCAATTTTGCTCAATCTTGGCTAGCATCAAATCGCCTTCTATCAAATATTCTTATAATCCCAAGGAATCACGTTAGAGGAAATATTGGACGAAAGTTGAAGAAATCAGGAAAGGTATTGGACTAATCTGCCGAATAACTACATATAGGTAATTTTCAAACTCGCAGGTCTGGTGAAACGAGACAATGAACCTGGCACAACCAACGAGAGTGGCTCACCCCATTTCGAAGGCTTTCGAAGCTATCGCTTCGTCAGTTCAGTTAATTCTAGATCATTTTGGCCTCGACGGAGGGTTCCTTCTTGCGAGGCAAAGCTTCTCGCGATCTCAGGTCTCGGGAGTTATTTTAAGAAAATTTGGGCGATCCTTTGGCGTTCTTAATGGTGACGAAGTACGCATTGCGCCAAGATATTCTCAATTCCAAGATAACCCCACCAAGGTGATCAACCCTTCATCCATTCTCGCCTCGCTTCTCGTCCTTGACAAAAGCGAACAGCCTCTCTGGCTGGAGGTAAACGATGCCTTCCATGTCGGTCCCATAAGGCTGATGGCTGCACTGTCGATAATGCCGGAACTACATGACCTAAACGAGCACCAACTGATTATCTATGACACCCAGCAGTCCATAATCTCATCTGAAGAGATCTCACTTGCCCTGCTTGGTATTGGGCCTCTGGTAGCGCAAATCATCGCGGACGGCTACATCGCGGCGCGGCGCGAAATTCAAACATCTATAGTCCTAAGCGAAGCCGAAAGAGATCCCCTCACGGACGTTCTGAACCGATTCGGTTGGGAACGAGCGATCGATCACCTTCGAAGTGAGAAACCAGGCTCGATCTACTCTGTGGTCACCTTTGACCTCGATAACCTCAAGATAATCAACGATACATCGGGTCATTCAAGTGGCGATCGATATATTGCGAAATTCGCTCAAGTCTTGAAGAACGCTGTCCGAGACAACGACATGGTTGCGCGGGTTGGTGGAGACGAATTCGCAATTTTGGCGCCAAAAATGAATGCATCGAGCGCACGAGACTTTTCGCTTCGAATCGAACAACAACTAATTGCGGCTGGCGTATCCGCTTCCATCGGCCATGCCTCTGGAATGACCCCATTTTCGATCGAAAGGCTCCTCGAGGAATCGGATCGTATGATGTACCAGAGCAAAAGATACAAAAAGACCATCGCCATGACCGGCACCCTCTTTTAAATTCCAAACTAAGCATTATTAGCTTGCCATCGCTCTTTATGATCCGTTACAGGCAAGCGAGTCGTACAAACCCGAATCTGAGCCAAATCAATGCCAGCGCACTTCTGGAGAAAGTGTTGAAATTAGGACAAATATATCCAAAGGCGACACTCGACCAGAAAGGGCCAAAATTAGGGCAATAGCCCAAATCCTCTTCAAGAAAGAATTAGAAGAATACATTTCTAGCCACAACATGACAATTTGATTACGATCCCAAGCAGATCACCCAAGTAGGCCTCAAAGTGAAGTACAGCCTTCATCAGCCCACAAATTTGAGAGCTGTCACCTATTTGCGACAATGAAACGATTTAACCATTAGGTCATAAAAGATCTAGAAACTGCAGAAATTAGGCGAATAAGCACGAAACACACGCCCCTTTGGGAGTTTCTCCGTCAAAGTGCATGAAGACGACTAATTACCTTAACCATGGAAGCTCAACAAGAGATACAAAGGCACCATTGAGGCCGTTGAATTGGACAGTTGGACTCTTCTCACCCGAAGGAGGCCCGACCTATTTGCAACAAAGTCCAGCGGCTCGATTCTCGGCTTCAACTCCTTTTTAGAGCATTCCTTAGCTGGCCCTTGTCAGGGTCGGGCCCAAGCGATGGAATCAAACGCATGCATTGGTTCGTCCTTGCCTCTCATGGGCATATTATTGTTCCAACTAGACAGAATAAAAAAAGGTTGATATAATCTCTCCCTATCCAAAGCGATGAAAATCGTTAGCCCTACTTTCGGCAACCACCCCATGAAAGCCCAGGTAATGACCATATTGGTGTCTGGATTTGGGCACTACAGTTGAGCAATCACCTTCTTGGTTCGAGCTAGGGTATCTACTACTCCAAGAATAGAGTAGATCTCTTTTTGGGTAGAGTTTGGAGTAGAGGAGATACGAAGGTTATGTAGACGTTTGTTATCATCTAACATCGTTACGTTCAAGCGGCTATGGGTAGACACTTGAGCAAGAATGCTGTGAACACTTCTTTTGTCACCGGCTTGAGATAAGCTAAGTGCAATTGCTCCATAGAGGTGATAAGCAACTACTGAAATAAATAGATGAGCAGCGGTACGACTAGCTAGTTGGTGATAGATCGGTCTCATCCCTAGATTGCTCTTTAGGGCTTTGAATGCATCCTCTACCTTTGTTAGGGTCATATAGAGCTTCCAGATCTCTTCTGGTTCTAGATCGTTCCTATTGGTCTCAATCACATATGCACCATAGAGAGTCTCAGCTGCTTCTTTTACTTTTGGTTTCTCAGTCAAAACCAGCTCTTTGACTTTTTGGTCATCGCCAGTTATGGCATCTATCTCATAGCGACGTGCAATAGAGCGATGCTCTTGCTTTAGCTTTCCTATTCTTGAAGCCACAGTTGTGGCATTGGAATATTGACCACGCTTAACTGAGTCAGCTAGTTTGTCAAATGCACTTTGGAACTTAGTTTGCATACCTATAGCAATTGCCTCTTCTTTATCCCTGCGACGCTCTGAGATACATAGGATCTGCTTTATCTTGTTGTCCATGGAGTCACTTGCGTATGGTTGAGCTCTATTGGAATGGTTGGCTTGGGGTTCATTGCTCTGGGAGTGCTTGGCCTGTGGACCGCCAACTTGTGGAGCAGTATCCATCGAATCGATACCGAGGGACTCGCCGCCAAGTGAATGGTTAGCTTGTGGATGAGCGCTGAGTGATCCAGCATCGATGAAATCAACACGCATCGACTCACTGCCCATCGACTCGATGCCCATCGACTCACTGCCTTGTAGATGAACAACTATTTGCTCAGAATCCACCTCAGCACCCAGGTTACCACCCGACTCAGCAGCTTCTCCCTCGGCACCCGACTCAGCAGCTTCTCCCTCGGCACCCGACTCAGCAGCTTCTCCCTCGGCACCCGACTCAGCAGCTTCTCCCTCGGCACCCGACTCAGCAGCTTCTCCCTCGGCACCCGACTCAGCAGCTTCTCCCTCGGCACCCGACTCGGCAACTTCTCCCTCGGCACCCAGGTCAGCACCCGCCTCGGCAGCTTCTCCCTTGTCATCCATCTCACCACCCAGGTCATCACCCAGTTCTTTGATGTAGATGCTCTCATTGGAGGAGTTCTTGATCTCTAAGAAGGTATCTTTTCCTTGGCGTAGTTCAGCTAGATAGTGTCTAGCTGCATTAGCGCGTGTAATTACCAGATAGCTAAGACCATAGGACTCAATCAGTGCGATGTTGTCATAAGTTGCTATCCCTCTATCCATGATAACCGTTGGGAGATCTTCGCTAAAGAGTCCCTGTCTTAGGTGACTAGAGATACTAGATAAGACATCACCAAGGGTTTCAGGCTCTGACTGATTACCGGGATATATGTGGCTATAGATCGGTAGTCCACGATCATCCACCAAAAGGGCAAGACTTACTAAAGTACAGTCGAAGCGCTTCTCTTTGGAGTGGCCATATTGGGCTAGATCATTACCAAGTGTTCGTCCCTCAAAATAGGCATTGGTAAGATCAAATAAAAAGAGACGCTTATTAGTTGGGTAAAGCTCATTCTCGGCTTTGATAAGTGCCATCTCGATTGAGTCTTTAGCTTCGTAGATAGCATCAGCTATCTCATAAATAGCATCTTTACCGATATTGCTAAGGTCTTGGTCTACCAATTCATAGAGTGCAGAGTCCTCTTTTAGGAAGCGATGTGTTTCAAGATCAGAAGAAGGAGCAACCAAACGAGCACATATTACAGCTTTAGCAATCCCTCTCTGCCAAGATTGTTGTCACCTAGCTTGATTTTTGTTTATAAGAGGGCGAAGATGGAATGGTCATGAAAAGGTACCCCAAAGAACTAAAGCAAAAAGTAGTTGCAGCTCTATATGAGCTCGACAATTCAGGAGATGCTACACCTGGTGCTATCGCCAAGATTGCAAGGGATAACGAAATCAATGCAAACGTTGTCTACCAGTGGAACTCAGAGCGCAAGGCTAGTGCAAATTCAGCCAGCGATAAGATCAACAAGATCAAAGCTGTTGTTGACACAGCTGCGATGAATGAGCACGAACTCGGTTCTTGGTTGAGATCAAATGGAGTTCTAGCAGTAGACCTGGAGGAGTGGCGCAACACCCTAGAGTCAGCTCTTGACAACAAGAGTGCTGCTAATAGGGCTCACCAGGCGGAACTTGATAAAGAACGTAAAGCTAGAGTACGAATTGAAGCTGAACTTCGACGGAAAGAAAAGGCGCTAGCAGAAGCTGCTGCTCTATTGGTTCTTCAAAAAAAAGTACGAGAGATCTGGGGGGAAGAAGGGGACGTTTAGTCTCTCCCTCAGATCGAGCTCAAGCTGTAGTTCTCATCAATGAAGCAATAGACGCAGGTGCCAGATGCTACAAAGCCTGTGAAGTGCTCAAGATATCGACTCGTACGTTTAGGCGATGGGAATCTGGTGTAACGGATCGCCGGCGAGGAGCTTCTCATAGACGTCGCTTTAATGCTTTATCGGAGGAAGAAAGAGAAAAGATCATCGAAGTGTGTACTTCGAGTACGTACTCGTCTCTTACCCCTGCCCAAATAGTTCCAAAGCTCGCTGATCAGGGAAGATATATCGCCTCTGAGAGGACCTTTTATCGAGTTCTAGCCGATAACAATCTAAACAAGCGCAGGAGCAGAACAAAGCCGCCGAAGAAGAGAGCAAGACCAGTACACACAGCAGTAAAACCAGGTGACATCTGGACCCTAGATATTACTTGGCTAAATGGACCAGCTAGGGGTATCTACTACTACGCCTATGTGATCATCGACCTTTATTCGAGGAAAATAGTTGGCTGGGAAGTATACGAATCTGAAAGCTCTGAGCAGCTAAAGAGAGTTGTAAAGCGAGCGATAGCTCGAGAGAATATGGCTCCGAAAGTGATCCATAGTGACAATGGGTCACCCATGAAGGGATGGTCACTAGTTGAGTACTTGTATGAGCTAGATGTAAATATATCGCGGTCACGGCCTCGGGTATCAAATGACAACGCTCATATTGAGTCGCTCTTTAAGACGGTGAAGTACTTTCCAAGCTATCCCTATGGAGGATTTGCCACAATAGAAGAATCGCGTAAGTGGATGAGTGACTTCGTTGATCACTACAACAACGACCATCAGCACTCTGGCATCAAATTCGTAACTCCACAACAAGCACACAGTGGCGAACATATTGAGCTACTAAATAGACGGCGCGAGCTCTACGAGGGAGCTCGCAAATCCAAACCAGGACTTCTGGATCTCGGGCAAATGCAGAGACTGGGATCCAGTATCAGAGGTACCTATTATTCCTACGAATAAGTCGGTTGGAGATGGACCAAAAGGGAGACGAAAGGAGGTAGCTTAGATTGTGCGAAAGTGACAACTTCCCTGGCAGGCTCCGCAATTGCTGTCTCTTTTTCACTAAGGCCACACCGTAGTAGTTGCTCTTTGATCTTCAATCTGTCATAGAAGCTACTAGCTATTAGTTCAGGACCTAAGCGCCTAATATCAGATGCCTCTAGAGATGATGTATTGACATTTAGGAACTCGGCATCTTTTGTGATTACTTCAGAATCGGAGCGAAGTGTTTGAGTAACAGAAAAGCTAGAGAGAACTCTATCGGCTATCGACTTTAGTTCTAGGTCACCTTCAAACAAAGACTCAGAGCCAGCTAGTCTCATCGTCAATATCTGAGCTAGCTTCTTGTAGTCCTTAGGATCGATCTCAAGTCGTCCTAGATCCATAACTATCTCTTGGCGTACTTTGTCTCCTTCGCGATAAGACCTAACTAACTGATGCTTTATATATTTAGTTCCAGTTGCCTTATTCTTAGTGGTCTTCTCGCGAATGAACATATAACAAGTATACCAGATGAATTACCTTGTAGGCCAATATTCGCAGCTAACTCTAAGCTTAGGGCACTACATTCGCCACTTGAGAAAACCGAACTTCATCTACCAGCATCTCCAATCTCCAAATAGGGGTTACCCCCAAATAGGGGCTAAAAGGGGGCTTAAACGGGGTCTTGGGGGGAATTCAGCCGAAACTGGGGTTAGAGAAATGGGCGCTGGCTCCGTCCCCCCCTGTGAATAGGAACGGAGCCAACTTTGGTTCAATTTGTTCGACGAGAGCCGCCATTCTCATCACAAAGATGAACCAATACTACTTTCGGTGTTAGTGGCTCTCACCTTGAGTGTTTTTACACCGAAAAATCTTTGTACCCAATTTATCGTCAATACAGATGCCAACTTAAAGACAAGTTTCACTTCGATCCTAAAAATCGAGCGCTATGTCGATAAGCCCGAATGGATTACAGGATCAAAAGGAGCCCCGATGGCACCTACGGTCGTACAAGACGCTAGCTCCAGAAGATACTGTCGATTCCCTGTCTCGCCCCACCTCGAACCAGCCCTTGCTTCACCCTGGTGATCCCAATGAATCGAGATAGATCCAAAACTCCAGAGTTAACCCACATAACGAAATTTACAATATTTAAATCACCTAAACAATAAACTCCTAATCGGCACTCTGTGGCATTCAAGGACACCACGACGGTTACTTCTACAAGGCGATCGATATCTTTGGTCCTTATCTGAACCCATAGTCATGCAATTTGCCTATCAAATAAACGCCCGCCCATAGTGAAGAGCTCAGCGTCAAAGTGTCAACAACCTGTCAAGGTTCATAGAAACTCGAGATTCAGAGAGGATAAAGTAACTGCAAACCGACTGCCTAGCCTCATTCTCCAAAGTGCAGTTGCTTCCTCCGCTAGGACATCGGCGGAGTAGCAGCTAACGTAAATGAAACCTTGCAGATCTCAATGGCCCCTAACAAGTTATAGGGAAGTTCTCAACTGTATGAATCGGAACATTGTAGCTTAGAGACCATCAGTGGAATATAATTTTTAAAAGCCACCTCTTATGCTCCAAATATGAATCGCAGAAAGCTGCGATTCATTTGAAGTCGCACCTAGCCCCTTACCTCTAAACGTGCCTTTACGATGACCCCTCGCAAAGGCTACCAATCAATCGCATGAACTCAAAGCTTTGTTGGTCGCAGCTTCCAACCACACTCGCTTTTATTGAAACGATTTCCAAAGGACACTCGATGATCGATACGAACCCTAGATGCGATTTGAGCCGCATCTGCGATCTAAATGGGGTTACCTTGATCCGATCGAATCCCTTAGAAGGCGAATTTCAATGGAGCAATAACTAAAGCACAGGAACGAGCCAACGAAATCTTCGAGTTACTAGAACCCCTTATCTATCGCATTATGGTTACCTTTACATTTAATGCTTTCGCAAATCGTAGGTAACGCAAATTACAAAGATAACCCGACATGCAAACTTTATTCAAAGACGACTACTTGCGCGCTATTAAACCCTAAATAAAAGGTGCAATTCCCAGTTTTAAAATGCTATTTAGTCATAAATCGAGTTATTGGTCGATTATTTATCGAAGCATAGGATGGAAATCAACCCGGATATCCAAAATATATAAAGTAGCAATGAACTACTTCAACTTCATCCTGGAATTATAGTTACCGAGTCACCGGCCAATCTGTTGCGCTCTCTAAGAAGGAATCCTCTTCCTACGAGCATCAAAAGAGCCGCCACTACACCAGCAATACTCGCCATTGCCCATGCCGTCCCGAATGAATTATGATCTACTACATAGCCAAAGATCAATGGCCCGACAACGGATCCGACAAAGGCGCCAGATTGAGTAGTTCCAGTAGCGCGACCTTCTGCTCCTGGGTGGTTGACAATAATTGCAAAATTAAAGACACCGTTCCATCCCCAACCTGCGGCATAACCAATAACGGTAGCAGGAACAATCAGGTATGAAAGTCCAGTTGCAAATCCTAAATAGCCAATGGATCCAAGACATAACATGGTCGCTATCACGACCAAATGGCGTCCACCGCGCCTATCCGCGAAGTAACCGCCGGCCAAACGTGAAATCAAACTAGTTGCCGAACCTAGTGCGCCCAACAATCCTGCATTACCTGGTGTCCAGTGTGCATGCACTGCATTCTCAACCAAAAATGCACCAAGAGCATTTGCCACTCCAGCGCCGATAGCCATTGCAAGCGTAAGCATCAAAATTGGAGCAAGAGCGATTTTAGGCCGGGTCGCCTTGTCGACCTTTGCAATTATTCTTTCGCCTTCATGTGGCTCTCTCGGAATGGCGATAACGACCAAAAGGGCAAAGAGCGCGCCCATGGCGTACGCATATCTCCAGCCGATCGTCAAAGCAACAGAAGGCACCGCTAGACCTGCTAACAGGGTTGCTACTGGGATCGCGGCCTGCTTCACCCCAAGTGCAAAGCCACGGCGACTTTTGTTTACAGAATGAATGACAAAGAGATTAGCCGCAGGTTGATTAGCACCATTTGCCATACCCGCAATAGCCAAAATAACAATCATGGTAGATATCGAATGCACAAATAATGATATCGATGCCATTGACAGACTTGAAACCGACACACAGATACGCATTATCGTGGGTCCGCCTGCACGTTCAGCCAAGGATCCAGAGGCTAAAGAGACGATCGCTGCAGATGCGAAGAAGACAGCTACCAAAATACCGAGTTGGCCGATGGAAAATTTAAGGCTTTGACGAACCTGCACCGCCAATGCACCGGTAAGAAATACAGGAAACACAGTTGAAGTGGTCGTTGAGATTGCCACTGCGACTCTGTACCCACCGCGAGAACGAAGTTTTAGGGGTTGAGTCGAAGTCAAATGAACCCCACCTCTACTTCTTGTAGAATCAAAGCTTTGTGACTAGCCTGATCAGTAGCGGATCCAATTTCAGATTCCATCGTTAATATCGCCTGTTGTATCTATCCATAACAGCTTAGTCAGTTAGGGTAGATTGCACAGACTATTGTAATGTGCAATGGATTACTCGATAGATCGAGGTGTATTCCGGTATTCGATCCAACCGAGACGATACAATACCGCTAGTTGTCTACAATTTTAATTGCGAGCTCTGGACAAAGCTGTACGGCTCTTTTGGCAGATTCAAGATGAACATCTCGAAGTTTATCGTTATGAACTAATGGGTAGTGCCACTTGTCGAGCTCCATATACTCCTCCAATAACGCAGCACACGTTCCATGGCCGTGACAGCGCGTAGGATCAATGACGATTCTCATTTTCCGCCTATGGACGACATGCCGCTATTCATCTTCGGCGTCGGCAGAAGAACCGATCTATGGTTTACGCCAACGACCGAACAGTTCCCGGACTTATGAAGCTTGATCTCATCTCCAAAGGCGCCTACTGTTGAGCGGACCAATCCGATAACACCATCTGGATGCTGGCAGCCACCTCGATGCTCGACGAGCGGGATTACACTTCTCAGCTCAGCTATACCTTTTTCAACATTTGAAGAGAGGGCAATACGTGCAAATGCCGTCGAAATCTCGGGGAGACCAAAGACGCAAGGGCCACACTGTCCAGCGCTCTGTCGTGAAAGATATTCAACAATTCCAGCAGCCTCAACTACTGGACATGTGTCCTTGGATAGGACGCCTATAATTCCTGCTCCGATATTAAGCTTGCGATCCGCCAAAGTATGATCATCGAAAGAGAAATTAAGATCACTTTCATCTCGGACATTGATCCAACCACCAAAGTAGCCGCCCACCAAAAGAGCCCTGACGGAGGAAGCTCCGGCCTCCCGTAATAGTGCAGCCACAGAGACTCCTGGGTTCACCTCATAGACACCCGGCCTAGCCACCGAACCGGATATGGTAAGCAGTCTTGTTCCCGAGTCATACCCAACACCACCACTACGATACCAATCGCCTCCAAAGCGAAGTATTAAAGCAGCATTTGCAAAAGTCTCCACGTTGGATAGTAGGGTTGGCGCCCCTTTAATACCCGAAGTAGCGAGTCGATCTGTTGAAAACCTAGGAAGAGCAGGTCCGCGCTCAATGCGTCGTACCACAGAGGTCTCCTGACCCGAAACGTATCCAGGTGGGGCCTCTACGACCGAAACGCGTACCTCGTTGATTCCACGATCTCGACGTTCGCGAAGCGCAGCATTGATTGCTACGTGGGCCTCTTTATCTTTGACGTAAATATATCCTGCTTTAGCGCCCAAGACCTCGGCAATAATGGACATCCCATCTAATACCAAATGAGGGTTGGCTCGTAGTAAAGAAGAATCCTTCCTGGACAAAGGTTCTGACTCTGAGCCATTGGCGACGATATAGATAGCCTTCTTGGTTCGAGCGTTCGCTACAGCATCTATCTTTCGATACATCGGGAAACGCGCACCACCGCGACCGGTAAGGTTCGCAACCCTAAGTGTCTCTATAATCATATTCAAACTAAGCCCAGTGGGAATTCGGCCATAGTTTGAGATATGTTCAGCCAAAGTAACTCGAGATTTTGATCGGAGTTCGAAATCACCAGCATAGGAAATATCGGGATTGCCCGTTCTGAGCGAAGTCTCCCAAGATAGGCTCAGGCGACGTGAACCCGACGGTGCCATAATGCTAGTTGAAACGCTTTCATTCATTACTTCAAAACCTCCAAGATAGTAAAATATCCCAATAACCTTTAATGTCCCTCGGAAGATCCTGAGAATTGGAAGGGAGCGCTAAAAGTACCGCTAAAAGTACTGCCGCTTAAGGAGACATTCATCGAAGCAAGGACCTTGCCGCTAGGCCCGCTCAAAGAGAGAACTAGCGAAGAACCATTTGCTTGGGAGACCGTGCCAACATAGGTGTTGGGTTTGGCGACTGTACCAAAGTAAGCCGTGCTGGATTGCAATACAAGTGCCCCATTTTGAGGGACACCATTCAACTGCACTTCAACATAGTCCTGCGAGTTGGCTACCGAACCACGCAATGTCAAAATAACTACACCGGCACTTGTCTGGCTTTGAACCACCGTTCCAGATATCGACCCATTTACCGGCAAAGCAACCGAGGGGGTCGTAGTGGGTGAAGAAGACGAGATTGCGCCTGTCGTAGCGACCGTTGTTGCACTCAATGAAGTTGACTTAGGCAATATAGAAAAGCTAGACGAGGACTTCGCCCACCCTGGCTTTAACGGACCTTGAGATGCCCACGCCAAAATAGCCAGGGGAACTAAACTCAAACTCGCACCGGCCACCAACTTGCGAATTGGCGTCAAACCGCGCTCGCGCGAAGTTCTGAAGATTCCAAAGGCTCCAACTCCCAAAACAAACGCCACATAGATGATCTCGACGATCTTGATCTTGTCGTCAGAGCCTGTCCCAAGCGCATGAAAGAGAACCAGGCCAACCACTGCCCAGGACAGATAGTGGATCTTTTTCCATCTGGAGTGTGGAAACTTATGCCTAACGATAGACGTAGCAATAATGATAAGCATCAAGTCAAAAGATAAAGTCCCAAGGCCGACCCACAGCGGACGGTATTTAGAGACAAAGGGAATAATGGTTGTGGTAATTCCAATCTTTACAAAGGGATCCAAGATAGCAGTTACTATATGAACCCCGAGGAAGATAACTGTAGTAAGCGAAAGTCGCCTATGTAGATCTGGCCCGATAAACTTGCCAATTCCAGCTGGAGTTGACTTAGTGGCCGTCATTATTCCAAGGATTACAATCGCACCTAAAAGCAAAAGTGCGATAATACCGGTAGCACGCGTTATGTACCAAAGCAACTTCGGATTAGATACAATTGATCCAATAAGATTAACATGGCTCATCGCGCGCCCACCAGTGACGACTGCCCTTTGTTTGATAGTTCATTACTAGGCCAGCCACCCAAGCCAATTCCAATCCCATCTGCGGTGCGAACCAAAGCTGGAAGTCCAAAACGAGCCAACATCGCAGGAGCCTCATCTTGGGATAATAGAGCAAAGAGGGTGTAGAAATTGGCCAAAGTAGCACTGGAAGCTGCGACCGTGACACTCGTGTAATCACATTTTATGGGACTCTTGTCGCCAAGAACAATGTGTTCGCGATCATTTCCAGCCCTATCAATCCAACGTCTTGTGAGCCTAGATGATGTAGCCACCCCACCTAAGACAATAGAAATCAACTGACCAGGGGCATCCGAAGAAAGCGAGAGATCGTTTGTGACTTTAATAAGCCAACCGCCTTGAGGAACTTCTCCTTCTACGCGAATATCACCGCCTAGATTGACCAAAACGCCTCCACCACCAGCCTCTATGATTTTGATCGCAAGGTTGTCGGCAATAAACGATTTACCCAAACCACCAAAGTCAATTAAAAGTCCAACCGGACGAGTGATCAAATTATTTTTAGAATCGATCTTGACATCGCCAAAGGTAGTCTCAGCATCGTGGGCATTTTGAACAGCAAATTCATAAAGAATAGAATTGTATGGTGCTACTAACTCAACGAGTTGATGACCAACAGCGGCATCGATTTTGGACTTGCTCTCGCAATATGCCCAATCGTAGAGCTCCAGCAACTCTAAAAGTTGTTCTGAAACCGAAACGGTCTCACTTCTAGCGACATTCAGAGTTGTAAGTTCGGAGTCTGAACGATAAAAGCTAGCTACCTTGTCCATCTGGCGAATGTAGGAATGCGCGGTAGAGATAGCTAACTTCGAATCAGTTGATTTGTACAGAATTATCTGACAGCTAGTGCCAAGCGCGTCAAAGCTCTCAACGATGAAGTCGCTCTCAGACATCTCAAGATCCCCCAGTTGCTGCTACTGGAGCTTGGGCAGCGGGAGCTTGGGCAGAGGGCGTTCCCGCTACGGGAGCCAACGTGGGCGAGGTGCTATTGAGTGCCGACGAACCCGAAGCAGTAGTTCCAGATGAAGCTCCGGTACTGGCTGAGGTTGACGAGGTTGGCGCAGTTGAGACGCCCGGGTTAAGCCTAGCTAGAACCAGCGCAAAAGTTGCTGTTACTGCAATTGAGACCGCCACTACGGTACGATGTAACCTAGATGACCGAGCAAGAGCCACTTCACCGCTCGATCGTCCTGTTGGTCTGGCTGTTGTGTATGTGACAGACATAAATTTCCTCCATAAACTTCTGTGCAATATGTTGTGCTTGAAGACAAGCGCAACGGTTCACTGATAACGTTCTAATTGCTTCAATTGAGATCAAACTGAATAGATCTAAAGCTGCTCTTGGGTCGTGCTGTGAATTCAGTGAGTGTTTCTGCAAAATCCCTTGTTGAAGTGCATTTATGGCTCCCGCTCGAATGAGACGGATTTCACAGGCTCAATTAGATAACGTCGAAGAACCCGACCGCTTCAAAACGAGCTTCTCCTAAAGAATCTTTCCTCCAAAGAAAGAGCCAAGGGCCCCATTGTTTCAGAAAGGGCGAGCTGTGCTTCGAAAGATCATTAGATCTGGCGACGACTCAAAATGAACGAGCAAGATTGCGCTTAAAAGCAAGACAATACTTATATCCAAGATCCAAGGAGGCTAAAGAGCAAAACCGACCATCCTAACATTCATCGAGAGGGCCTTTATCCAATAATCCCCCGCTTGTACCAGTCTTGATTCAATTCATCGAATAGGGCGATAAACTGCGAACACCTTCGAAAAGGTGCATCATTTTGAGTGGTCTCACTATTGATCGCGCTGGTGCAACGGTTGAAACCTCTTGTGAATCTATCCAAACCGTCGCCTCAAAATGTCGCAATACTACATCTCAAAGGTAATGCAGCAAAAACATTACTAGAGGCTCTATTGATCACAGTACTCCCAACTGCCATAATTGCTGAAGCCAACCGAGCTGGCAGTCCTTGAACAAAAAGGGGAAACACCACCCATAAACAACCAATGATCATTTGTTTGATGGGTATTAATATTTTTCACCCATTAGCGTCAGCAAAGAAGTTAAAATGTCGCTAAGATTTTCAGAACGTAAATTCGATTGTCGGAGTGGCGGAATAGGCAGACGCGCTAGCTTGAGGGGCTAGTGCCCGCAAGGGCGTGGGGGTTCAAGTCCCCCCTCCGACACCAAATCATGGTGCTTTTAGCATCGGTTCAAAATAGCTTTTTGTCTTGGTGAATCTCCTTTGAGTTCAAATACTTCAATCTCGCCCAGGCCCATATGGTTGCCATTCATACAATAGTGTCACGCCAGAAACAGCATCGCACTAGTAACTGGGCGTTCGACCTTCGAAATCTTACTTAAGCATTTGGTCTTTTAGATTTGGCCCTTTGCACTGGCATAGATACTTGCGACTCTTGGTAGGCAAGTTATTTAAGTGCCACAAGATATTCATGGTAAACAATTCGGCAAGCCAATAAGTGAACTCGAAATTACCTTTGAAAATTGCTAGGCTGATTTCAACCAAAGGATTACTAAATCTATGGCAATCTATGATGCCTTGGAAGTTCCATTTGACGATCGAGGTGTGCGCCACGAGCAAACAACCTCGTCGAAAAAATTACCCAAAAACTAAAGTTGCCAGAGAAGTCTTGCACATCATTTCGAATCCTCATGAAGTTGTTCAAAGTTGCCTTCATCACCCTCAAAAAGCTTTAGTTCAAACGCTAGAATCCATAGTCGATGCATCCTCCCGGAGCGCTTTGAAGTATTCCCGAGAGAGTCGCACGAGTGTTGACAAAACAAGTCGAATTCGATTCCAATCATCCTCTTCTAAGGTTGCTGATCATCCATTAGAGCATTCACAAAAAGAATTCTTTCGAAAATTGCGTTATCAATCGTTGCAATTGCAAAAGTATCTTCAAAAAGAAATAGTTCTATTTTCCATATTTGCTAATATCGGTAATCAGCTTCATAGGTCATAAGTCATAAATAGAGGCAAGCGGCTTGTCCGTCGCGAGCACATCACTACGATAAGCAATTAGACATCATTTAAACAAATCATCTTCGATGTCGTAATGCATCAACCTTTATAGTCTGCAAAAAGCGCAAATACAAAAGATACCGCGCAACTCTCCTGTAAGTAATCGAAAATTTCCTCAAAAAACAAAATGAATATTGCTTTGATGATCGCACAATGCAAGACCCAATTTTGATGAAATTGATTGCGATAGATAGATCAATCAAATAAAACATTATACTGAGATTAGCTAGTCATAAACTAACTTATTCTTACAATAATAATCGATGCTAGCCTTCGATTATCAAAATTCCACGAAACATACTAAATGCAATAATAATGTAACTTCGAGAACAAACCTATAAATATCGATGACAAATCCGTATGCAAGTCAAAATCCAAGGTATCAACATAGAGAACCTATACAGCTAGTTTTTTAATCCGATTCTGCTTATAAATAAGTAAGGTTATCGATGCTTTGGGGAAAAGGTTTCTGTACGAAATTTTCACACTTATCATCTATCAGCCAACTTGATAATGACTCCCAATACTTTTAGATCAAGAGCAATGATTGAAAGCGCCTAACTCTGTATGAGATATTCTATCACTTTCAAAATACAAAACTAACCCGGTAAAACTTATTTGAATTGAAGATCGCGCTCAAAGCTACTCTTCACCCTCGCGCACTTTATCGGCAAGCCAACCCAGCAAGCTCCGGCTCAATTCTCTTCGACGATCACGATCAATTCCACTGTGGATCTGACGGTGACATTCATTGATTTCGCTATCATGATATCCACTTATGGCGAGAAAAGCATCTACGGGACATTCATTGGCATCTGATTTAGCAGTTGCTCTTTCAAAATAAATATATGCCATATGATAGGCAAGAGCACCTAAGTACGAAGAGATCTCGTTGAACCGCGGTCTTTGCCATTCCTTTTCGGTGACCCATTTATAAATCATCCCAGCAGGCATGGGCTTAGCGATCTCAAAACCTTGCGCAACCGTAGCTCCTAGAAGATGAATCGCTTCTATCTCCGCTCGACTTTCCAAACCCTCCACTATTACATAGCGATCGAAGTCGTCGCCAATTTGAATTATCGTCCTTATCAAAGATAAGTTAGCAATTGGATCATATTTTAACGCCCGAACGATTGACTGATCAACTTTTATAACATCAAATGGCAAACTTGCAAGCCGCTTTAAGCTCGAATATCCTGATCCAAGATCGTCGATGGCCAATCGAATTCCAATCTTAGAAAGCGTACGAACTGCATCAGAATGACGGTCGCCCGTGATCTCCTGATTCTCTACCAACTCAAGTGTGATCCTCTGAGGATCAATTGAATAAGTGTCTAAGTGTTGCTTTAACCAAAGGTTGCTTTGGGGATTAAGCACTGTCGAGGGCGCGATGTTCATTGAAAGATCTATCTTGAGACCCTGGCGATCCCATGCTTGTAACTGTCGTAACGACTGATCTAACCCTTGTAAGAACAAAGTGTCCAAATCGCCATCGCTGAAACTGGGCAGAAATTGTCCGGGCGTTATCACCGAGCCATCAAAGCTAGTCAATCTCGCTAGCATCTCAACCTTGATCGTGTCGCCACTAGCAATATCTACAATGGGCTGAGCGTACATCGTCAAAGCTCCTGAATACAGCAATTTTCTAAAAGCTTCCCCTTCGCGCACCGTCAAACGATTGGGTTTCTCGCCAATACGACGAAACAATTGACTCCAACGCTGACAAAGCTCCATGGAAAACGAGGCACTCCACTTGCTGGAGAACTGATTCGGGTAGGCGCCATGGAGTACGAGAACTGAGCTAGGAGAGCCACGATCTGCAATTGGAATTGCAACTACGGAATGAACACCTAGAGGGTGGAGCAGGTCGTGCCACGATACTGTACGGGGATCTGAAGAAAAAGAATAAGAGAATGTAATCTCACCTGACAACATTGCGGCTGGCACCAAACCCGCGCCTGTTCGAAAGCGACTGTCAAGGCGCGGCAATATTGATCTAGCCACAACCTCTTCAATGGCTCCCTGCAAAAAACCCACGTTGATATCCGGATAAAAAACTCCCTCTAAATTGGGCCTCCACAGTTGGCATCCCAAAATCCCGGTCAGCCCTCCAAGCACTCTGGCTTCGCCCAATATCACATCCAACCAATTTTCGCTCATTTGCGGTAATGGAGACGAAAGAACTGAACGATAGCTTTCGATGGCTTCGTCCATGGCTGTGAGTTGCATTTGAAGGTCCAGTTGCAGTCTGGCCTCTAACGCCGATTGAGTACGCAGACGATCGATGGAACGAATACTCATTTCGTCTAAGGCTGTATCCATAAATTTTCTATATAGATTCGTTATTTCAATCAAAGCACTACTAGAAGTGCCCACATAGGCATGTACTGCACCAAGATGACGCGAAAATTCCTTAAACGGTTCAACTCCGCTGGAGCAATCTATAAGAGTATTTAGGGATTGAACTTGAATGGCCTTTAGGGATTCCAACTCATCCGGGGAGATCTCATTCAGGTTTTTCGAGATGGAACCATCCTGAATCAACCGATCGTAGAAGTCAGATACGAAACTTTGGATTGAACTGGCGACCGTCTTCGAAAGGTTTTCCAGCAAAAAGTTGGCTTCGCTGCCGTATGGATCAATCGTAACGATCTCAACCGCATCTTCAATCTTAGAATCGGCAACCAACCACCATCTTTTGCGGTTACCTTTAAGCTTTTTGATAGCGAACATCGCCGAATCGGCCATCCTAACAAGAATGTCCGGCTCGTCAATAGTGGGGTTTGAGAATGATATCCCCATTGACATTCCAACATTCACCAGATGGCCCCCATCGATCTCAAACGGTGACTCCACAGTCTCGTATAAACGCAGAAGAACTGTCTCAAGTTGTGATTCCAAAGTCTCCTTGCTTAGGCCCTCTAGAATCACAACAAACTCATCACCTCCTAGCCGCGAGGCAAAATCCCCCGAACGCAGGACACTCTTTAGACGTCTAGCAAACTCTTTTAAGAGTTCATCGCCAGATAAATGGCCATAGACATCATTAACTGGCTTGAAGTCATCTAGGTCTATAACGCCTACGGCGAGATGTCGTTCATCGCTACGTGCTCGGGCAATTGCCTCCTCTAGATATTGATGGAGTGCGCGTCGATTCGGAAGATTAGTCAAGGAGTCGAAGTTCGCAAATCGACGTAGCTCGTCGTTGAGTTGATGTCTCCCCGTCACATCTACCGAGGTCCAAACAACCACTTGACTTTCGGAGTCGCCACCATCAAGATAGCGGCCGTGAATATCTACGTAGATTGTCGACCCATCTTTTTTAAGAACTTGAAGATCGCTCAGGCTCCCCTGTCCGCTCGAGAGGACCGATCGACTCAAAGCCGCCATCCTCGCGTTCTCGGAGTCAAGAGTGTAAAGAGTCGAGGTATTCATTCCAATTAGCTCGGTTAGATCACCATATCCCAACATCTCCGCGAACGCTAGATTTGCCTCAATGATTCGACGCGTTGGGTACTCGACTAGGTCAATGCCCGCAACTGTATTGTTTAGCAGGACGTCGCGCATCTTGCCAATTTCGTTACGTTGACGATCGGCCTCGACTCTATCAGTTACGTCAATCTGTGTCCACACAATTCGAGTAATACCATCTCCAAAGTTCAAAAGTCGACCTGACATGTCAAGAAATACCTTTTCACCTGTGATGGTTCGGTAACCAACAGTATCCAAACTCCCAGAGCCGCACATCTCGACAAGCTTGGCTAATTCGCCGACCCGCTCAAATTGTTCATCATCTAGGTACAGGCTGCGAACGGGCTGGTTCCTGAACTCCTCAAGGTCCTTTGCCTTTGCAATATCCAGCAACTTTTGGTTTGCAATCTCGATAACCCGCTCTGGGTATCGAACGACATTTATGCCCACGCCAAGGCTTCCGAGTAATGTTTCATTCATTGCGCTAGTCTTTAGATCGCGTTTCACGAGTTCGATCCGGTGGATCCCTCGCATGAGATCGTTGGCGATCTCGGCCATAAGCTCTTTTACAAATTGATTCGCTGGAAAGTGTCGTTTGTTGTCGAAAGTTACAAGAATCAACGCACTGGGATTCTTTAAATAATTTTTCAAAGGCAATACGACAGCCGTACTCTTTCCCTCAAAAACTCGTCGCCAAGAAAAAATGTGGCGGGTCAAAGTTGAAGGAAGCTCCAAAAAATAAGGAGATCCGGCGTCTAAACCAATACGAACTGCTGGCTTTATAGCCTCAAAATAACCTTCAAAAACCCCAGACCCTTGCGATTCAAACACTAAATCGAGCTGATCAAGCTCACCATTCGTCAATTCAACTATTGCCGACGTTCTAAAACCGCCATCTGAAACGGCGAGATCACAGGCTAGAGCTAAAAGTTCACTCTCCTCATGAACGTCATTAGCTATCTGATTCAGTCGCGCTATATATTTACTCGATGCGCTAATCTGCTTCGCTGCATTGGCTTGACTCCGCTGTTTGCGAAACAATAGGTATAGAACGAGCGAAAGGATTATCGCCAAAAGCGCAATTCCGCCCCTTTCTGAAAAAAAAGGAAATCCATACTCTGCGATAGTCAAAACCAAAGAAGAAGAGTGCCACGCCATCCAAAACGAGTAAAAACTATGAAAAAGAATCACCATAAGCGCCTGGTGGCTAGGTAGACCCTTTTAGCAACATATGTCAGCAAGCAGCAAGCCTCTAGGGTAACGTCTCGCCGAGCGAACTCACCTACACCAACGATCAGCAGATCCATTTCATCTTCCAGTCAAACCGAGTGCGCTGCGATAAAATAACATCGATTCGAAGTCACAAAACGCCACAACCTCGCCTATAAGAACTCAAATTCTCCACAATGCAACCAGAGTATCGATGGCTACTCGCAAAATCAAGGATTGGAGATTTCACAAAGTTGAAAACCCCCTCCTCAGTCCGAAATACAACCTTGGATAACTCAGTAAACATTCAAAATACCATCAATTTGCCGATTGCGATTGCGAAATCTCGCTCCGACAGTTTGCTTCGACCATTCTGGAAAAAAGAAAGACAACTTCCAGCTTGGCACCACACTCTTACACTAGCAAACTAATTCGTAATTGCGAAAATTTGCAATTGCATATTTACATTAATATCGAATGAATCCATTTCAATCTTGAACTGTTCAACCACAAAATACCGAACATACAAATCAGCTTCCAAGACAAAAAGAACGACTAGGGCAATTTACGAGATGGAATCAGGTAATAAAATCCTGATTCAGCCAATGAGAGATCCTGTGAAACTTGATGGGCTTTGACTTAGACAGGCTTAGGGAGCATATCTTACGCCTTGAATTTGAGCCAAAGAGCCCAAACTCAATCTAGAGACCGGCCATGAATGAAGTTCACGCACACGCATCAAAAGGAGTTGTGACATTTCATAAGTCTCACAACTACCAGCACACAAAGTTGACATCACCAGTGCAAATTAGAAACTCTGTGCGCCTCTTGGAGCTCAAAGCAGTCATTCCGTCAAGGGGTTAAGCAAATATTTTAAACCAACGACAATACGAACATTCAAATACGACCACAGCACTTAGATCTAAGTTGTTAGGGCTGAAACCTTTCGATCCGCCGCTGGTCATCTGGCCACTTCAATAAATGACAGACAAATAAATCTAAAGTCTTCTAGCTGGAAGTCACTCTGGTGCATTCGAGAATAGTACCGCTATGATCGCTAGCGATCTCTCGGCCTATCTCGACTAAGTCAATCACACGCTCATCAACGACTCGATAGTAGGCAAAATGTCCCTCACGTCGAACACGTACAAATCCGCAATTTACCAGACACTGTAGGTGAGACGAGACCCTGCTCTGCGCAAGCCTTACATGGGCAACACATTCATTACCAGTGTGTTCGCCGGAAACGAGAAATTCAAGCAACAATAACCGATTGGGATCGGCAATTGCCCTAAAGAACTTCGCTAAAACCAACCTCGTATCCGAAACTCCCGGTATCGAAAGCTCCAGCTCTTTTACATCATTCATAACTCTCAACACTTTGCGAAATTTGACATCGGTTGACTGCATATTTTATATCCGTTTATACGGATATACTTAGATCAATCAAACCATAGAAGTCATAATACCGGAGATTACGCATGAAGAACCTACTCAGTGTCACCGTTATCATAAGTCAAACGAATTACCGCTACGACACCATCTCTGTCGTAGCGATGCTCCTAGAATCAGGTGCAACTTCAATAATGCAAGATGAATCCAAGCACAACATCCGCTTCCTCCTGCCAATCGACAAACCGCTAAGTGAGATAGAAGCCGCATTAGGAAGACTTCATGTTGAGACAATCTCTATCGAGATTGACAATTCAGCTCCTGTTGATGAAAGTAATGACTACGATTTCATCGCGATCGGGAGCGGCTCAGCATCATTCGCAGCTGCAATAAGAGCTCGCGAAGCTGGTCTGTCTGTTGCAATAATTGAAAAAGATGTGGTTGGCGGAACATGCGTAAACGTGGGATGCATTCCGTCCAAGGCGCTCTTGCGCGCTAGCGAGCAAATTCAAGAAAAGCGCCTCAGCTCGAATGGGGCCTTTCGGGTCCAATTCGAAATTAATCAAATGATCAAGAATAAAGATGAATTAGTCAATTCCCTGCGAAGATCCAAATATCTAGAATTAGCAAAAGATTACGGCTTCGATATTATATATGGACACGCATCCTTTGTTGCAAAAGACAAAATCGAAGTAGGTGATCGCGTTCTAGGGGCAAAATACTTCCTAATCGCTACTGGGGCTTCGCCGTACATTCCGCCAATTCCTGGATTATTCTCTACGTCTTATCTAACCTCCACCACCGCGCTAAATACAAAGTCGATCCCCAATCGCCTTTGTATAGTAGGCGCTGGCTCGATCGGACTAGAACTAGGACAGCTATTTATGAACCTAGGTTCCCAAGTCACCTTTATCGAAGCAGGCGAACAGATTGCGCCCCAAGAAGAGGCTGAAATCTCGGCCATTCTAAAAGATACTTTGATCAGCCAAGGTGCAACTATCTATACCTCTGCTCAAATTACAAGAGTGAACGCGAAGGGCAGCAGTCGCTCGATTGAGCTCACATCACAAATGGATAAGGTCACAATCGCATTTGACAAGATACTTATAGCCACGACAAGAAAACCCAATACAAATAGACTTGGATTGGAAAAAGCCGGAGTAGAGGTCACTAAAGATGGCGCAATCGTAGTAAATCATCTCCTACAAACTACCAACCCGCAGATCTACAGTGCGGGCGATGTGATTGGCGGTCCACAATTTGTCTACGTCGCCGCCTATGAGGGCGCACTCGCAGTCGATAATTGCGTCTTGGCGTCGAATCGAAGTCTAGATCTCACGGCCCTTCCAAGAGTCACCTTTACCAACCCTCCTATATCTGGGGTAGGACTTAGAGAGAGTGAAGCTAAAATCTTGGGCCTCGATACCATAACGACCATTCTGCCCCTCGATCAAATCCCAAGGTCCTTGGTGAACGGCCAAACCCATGGAGCAATAAAGCTAGTTGCCGACAAATCCACTAGAAAGCTTTTGGGCGCCAATATCATCTCTGAAGGAGCTGGTGACGTGATACAGGCGGCATCTCTAGCGATCAAATACAACATTTCAATCGATGACCTAGCCTCGAGCTTTCATCCGTATCTAACAATGGCCGAGTCGCTAAAGCTTGCATGTCAATCCTTCACAAAAGATGTAACTAAATTATCGTGCTGCGCATCGTGACCCAGCAATAGACAAATTCCTCGTGTGCAACCGACCGAATTTGGAAACGCTTGACCAAAATGGCCCCAGCACGTTTGAGCTAGTGGCCCCATTCAACTTTCAGTTATCACGACAACCAAAAGTCCAACCATTTATTCCAAAGGTGAAATCTCGGTCGACGCTATATGTGGGGCTAACTCACACGTTCAATGCATCAAATGAATCAATCTACAATGGTAGGAACCGACGCCCCCATATGAGTTGAACTAGAAGGTTCACAACAAATCGCGGCGGGTGTTACTTGGAACTTCATAAACCAAACATCTTGGCTCACTCGAAAATCAAAGGAAGTAAAGTCAACAACTTGAACAATCGAGTCGCAAGAGTTAATTTTGGAGTATCACATTAAACATCCATCGAATTCCAAATCTATCTAGACCTGCCCCCCATAGGGAAGTCCAAGGGGTCTGCGATGGTTGAGCGCAGAATATTGCCCCTTGCGACAGCGCTTCATGGAACTACCTGGCCCCATCGACATCGTCAAGTTCAAGATTGGTAGTTGTACTGTTTCCAATCGATACCTTTTGGCCCAAGGAATCGATCATATCGGCAGCCATTAGCAGATGACTACCAACGACAGACAACTCCATATTTACAAGCCCATTTCTCTCAAAATCGCTTAGTTCGACTTCGCTACCCCTAGGAAATATTTCGCCCATTTTGGCAATTGGTGTAATGTAATCTGTGTCAAACACGGACTTGTAGACGTCAAAGGCCTCTTCAAATTTTCCTGAAAGTTCAAGCAAATACTTATCATTGCCATTTCAACCCCTTGGTTCAAAGCCAAAACGATCATCAAACAAACTACCGAATCGTCTCAGCCACCGCATCATACAGAAAATTACGACGGCGCACGGCACTCAAGCCTTGGGATGAGTCGTTATAAGTCGATCCATGGCGCCTCCGATGTCACTTAGAATTTCCGTCTGTTGGAATATCAAGACCCTATCGCCGATTGGGGAATTATTCATAGAAAATCCAAATCACCACAGACGTCCAAGTCAATAAGTTCAGAGATGGTCTTTGATCTGTAAATTTGAAAGCCTCCCAGAGAAGGTACATCTGCTGTTTCAACGCCGACATCTCAAAAACAGATTTGACCACGTTAGGGGTCAATCTCTCCTGCCGTCTTGTCTTGAGCAGTGGGGTGAAACTCCAAAGCGATAGGATTTATATGTATCTTACGATCCAGACACTATCGCAGTTTGACTTAAAAACGCAATCTAAGTCAAACCGCAATTTGGGCAACGGTATCTATTCCCTAGTGTGGTTGTAGTATGAACGTTGACGTATTGATCAAACGAAATTCCAAATTGACACTTTCCTCCGCCCATGAATCAATCGGAACCGTCTACCTGGGGGACTCCCTTGCGGTTTTGCCAAAGCTAGTGCCGAATTCGGTTTCAATGATTTACATCGACCCACCATTCAATACCGGGATACGCCAGACAAGAACAAACAAAAAGATGGTCCGAGACCCAAATGGCAACCACACCGGATTTCAAGGGCAAAGCTACAGAAGTGAAATTACCTCTACGGTCTCCTACGATGACTCCTTCGATGACTTTATAAGCTTCCTTCGATTGCGTATAAAACTTGCACATAGACTGTTGTCACCGACTGGAAGCCTCTACCTTCACCTTGACTATCGAGAAGTCCATTACGCCAAAGTAATGTTAGACGAAGAATTCGGTCGCGAAAACTTCATCAACGAGATAATTTGGGCCTATGACTATGGCGCCCGTTCTAAGTCAAAATGGCCAGCAAAACACGACAACATTTTGCTCTATTCAAAAGATCGATCCAAATATTACTTCAACTCTGCCGACGTAGACCGAGAACCTTATATGGCACCTGGACTGGTGACACCACAAAAGAGAGAACTAGGAAAGCTTCCAACCGATGTGTGGTGGCACACGATCGTATCTCCAACTGGCCATGAAAAAACCGGCTATCCGACTCAAAAACCCTTAGGAATACTAAGGCGCATGATCACAGCCTCTACCCAGCCTGGCGACACTGTCCTAGACTTTTTCGCCGGCAGTGGCACCACTGGGATAGCGGCAAAAGAACTGGGTAGAAAGTTTCTCCTGGTTGACTCCAACCCAATGGCAATCGATGTTATCAAAGCACGATTTGGCCCTATCGAAGGAATCGATTTTATCGATCTAACAGACCAAACCAACTCAAGCGGTGACTAACACTGAGAACTACCAGCCAGCAAAGATGATCGGAGTCCTTCCAAAAAGTAACCTAGGAAAAGTCGCCTGCTACCGACGGTCCTATAAAGATACTTATAAATTGTTTGGCTATCGTCGAAACATCTCCCAAAACCAGACCCCTTTTTTCTAAAACTCCCATATCCCCCTTAGAAAAAAGATCGCATTTTTGATACTCGAATTGAGAGCGCCTCATCAATCGACCCCGAATACCAACATAGCACATCGCCAAATTCCCCTTTTAGATCGACGTTGACCCTATCTATGGTTGCAATGTGATACGCCCCGGGTTTAATGGAGACTCCATTATCGCAGAACCAATCGGTTCTCTTGGGTACGCATTAGCGTAGCAGAGACGGATGTCAATACCCCTAAAAGCACGATATTTGATGGAATTTGAGCTGTCTGGCGAACTAGTTGTTTAGATTAAATCTTTAAAATATGGCTGGTTCTTTACTATTTAGGACATCTCTCACTACCACCAACTTTGTAACAAACAAATCCACAATCACAACAGAAGCATTTGTGGTGATAGTTGACTTGAAATGCTGGGTACATCAAAATACCTACGGGAACTTTGATGGAGCTCTGGATTTAACGATGGAAGGTTAGTTATCGAGATCGACGTGGGCAACTGGTTCGTCACAATGAGGACAAGGACCACCTGTTCCAATACGGGTACACAAAAGGTTGCATTCTGGGCATCTCTAAAATACCGAGGTAGCGACTCTCGCAGCGGGGACACTCATAGACGACTTGCATCCGCCGGGTATCGGAGGGATCAGACACAGCAGCTTTGACGCCATGGCGGGCTCGATAAGCCGCCTGGCGACAGGCGTCGCTGTGATACTTACGCCGTCTCGAAGCCATAAAGGTACTGCAGCACCACGCGCATATGACCATACTCATATCGTAACGCTATTGTAACGAATGGGAATTGCTGACCAGGATTACGTTATTACTTCCAATAGCCATGGCGGGCTCGATAAGCCGCCTGGCGACAGGCGTCGCTGTGATACTTACGCCGTCTCGAAGCCATAAAGGTACTGCAGCACCACGCGCATATGACCATACTCATATCGTAACGCTATTGTAACGAATGGGAATTGCTGACCAGGATTACGTTATTACTTCCAATAGCCATGGCGGGTTTCTGACTGGTCAGTGCTTGTGGCTCATCGTCGATGAAGCGCACCTTCGAGATCACCTAGGCTTCAAGCGCCGTGGTTATCAACCTCGGTCATATTGACTCCACTGGGATTGGGCAGAAAAGATGTGAGAGAGAACTTGGGTCTTTTATGACAACGCGAAGTACACCTACTAGTGGGCTGCAACTTGCAGCCCACTAGTAGGTGTGGGATTGAGGTGTCGATAACCGGTTGCAATTGTTAGCCTTGTCATGGTTATTCATGGCAAAGCCTAACAATTGATTCGATGAGTCGACCTGATGGTTATAAAAAGAAGAAAAAGCTAGCTTGGCTATGCCACTTTGTTATCACAAGAGGAACTATGGTGGTTATCTTCAAACTCAACTGGTGGAATCATTCCAATTGAGCCATGGAGCCTTCGATTATTGAACCAGTCGATATAGCCAAGTGTCGCCCACTCAAGTTCATCGACGTCAAAGAAGGGCCCATGAGGATTCACCAACTCTGCCTTATAGATGCCATTTGTCGTCTCAGCCAGGGCATTGTCATAAGAATCGCCTTTGGAACCCACTGAGGCGGTAATGCCGACATCAATTAGGCGTTGGGAATATCTAACAGATAGGTACTGTACTCCGCGATCGCTATGGTGTACAAGGCCTGGCGACACCGCTCTTTGGTGAATAGCCATCTCAAGGGCATCGGTTGCCAAGTTTGCCTTAAGCGATGGCGATACCTTCCATCCTAGGATCGTCCTTGAAAATACGTCTGTAACGAAGGCAACGTAGGCCCAGCCAATCTTTGTCTTGACGTAGGTGATATCCGCCACCCACAAGTTGTTTGGCTCATTAGACGTAAAGTTCCTGTTTACCAGGTCTTTCGGGCGTTCTACGAGCTCATTCGCGACGGTGGTTACGACGTAAGTCTTACCACGTCTCACCCCAGAAATACCGAGCTCAGCCATCAAACGCTCTGTTGTGCAGCGCGCGATGTCGATACCTTCGCGCTTAAGCGCACACCAGAGCTTCCTAAGCCCATATACGAAAGTAGTTGTCCTTGTGAATTTTACTTATCTTCGTCTTGAGAGATTTATCACGAATAGATCTCACTGAGGCAACTCGTGATTTATTAGAGTAATAAGTCGAGGAAGCGAACTGTAAGACCCTACAGATCGGCTGGACTCCCCACTTTTGCTTATTGCAATCTATAAAAGCAATTACTTGCTTCGCTTCGCGCTTTGACCGTCCAACTCGGTCGCAAAGAAAATCGAGGCCGCACGTAAAATCTCATTAGCTCTACGAAGCTCTACGACTTCTCGCTCTAGTTGACGGGTGCGCTCTCTCTCATTGAGTAGTTGTTCCTTTAGTCTCACCGACATCTATCGAAGCCTGACGTACCCAAGTACGTAGCGTCTCGGGCGTCATTTACAGCTTCTGAGCAACAGATTGGATAGCTGCCCACTGTGGGGGATACTCACCTCGATGGTCCGTGACCATTCGTATTGCTCGATCACGAACTTCGGGTGAATACTTCTTTACTCTTGCCATAATGATGACTCCTTAACTGAAAGACTAGGAGTCTCCAAGATTTCCGGGGCGTATCAATGGGCTTCAACCTTGGGCTTTGGGGGTTGAATTCAAAAAGGCGATGCAGACCAAGTCCGAAATTGCATCTAGAAGATAATGCAGGGACTCTCGATTAAATTATTCACTGCTACTCCAAAGAAGTTCGTCTTTACAATCCAATGGTTGGTTTGGATCATTCACTCAGAACGATTGGGGCCATTGCAATCGAGCGTTCTCCACGGCGCCACTATAAACACAAGCAGCGATCATTCAAAAGTCAAAATCGAATAGTTCACAAAGAATAGTCAGAGACGCCAACCCAGATAGGAGCAAACTTTTAAGAAACAACATCTCTTCAATCAGCTTGAAATAAGTCTCAACTTCAAAAGAACATCACCAACTCCAGCGCCTTGTCCCTGTACCCATTTCAACCTAGCGTAATAAATGCACTGGAGTTCAAATTCCCACTTGTTATCAATGTCAAAGCTGCATGCAACTCTTCACTAGAGATCGAAGATCCAAAAACTACCTGCTGTGGCACCTGAAATAGTGGCAGTGCAGCCATATCACCCCATATCAATGCATCAATTTTATTATAAAGACGAGAGGAGTTCAATGGATAGACTTGCGCACCAGCCGATCTAACTGTGTTCTTTGTCCCTACTGGAGAGCTACCTAGAATAGATGAATAACTTGCTCCAGCCAAGGGTACAAACGGTTGCACCAAGGGAGCCACCGCTCCTGTAATTGGGATATCAACTATGGCCGCAGTAAATGCTCCAGAAGACAGCGCATTGTTCAATGCACTCTTGCTGTTCTTTGGGTCTGAGGTAACACTCAATCCATAGTATCGCCAGACACTCGCAATCATCGTTGCCACCTTGGAATCCAGGGCAGAGGTAGAGTTGTACACCAAATCGATAGTTGACGAACCTGACGTTGGGTAAAAGATCCCATTGGGGGAATATGTATAGCCGGCCATAATCAATGAGCGCTCAGCTCGAGCGGGATCCCCCAGCATAAAGTATCCTTGTTGATCCTTGTAGTCAGATTGCCCTTCCATGAATAAATTGTTTCCAGGTGGATTGTACTCATAACTAGACAGAGGACTATGGCCGAAAAGATTGCTCCAAAGCGCCCTTCTGTCGATCGCATATGCCAAGCCATTTCGCATAGTTAGAGAGGAGGCAGTTGTATTGAATCGCAATGAGGTGAGAGTCGATCCGCTCACAAATCCAAAAGTACCAGAGGCGCCAGATTGAATGACTCCCGGCGGATAAATATTGGCGCTTAATGATCCAGACGAAGGCGATACCGCAAGACCACTTTCAAAGGTGACCCCAGAGAACGAAGCAACTGCTCCCTTTTTTGCTTTGAAGCCAATAGAGGTAGAAGAGTAATCAGCAATTCGGTAGGATCCGATAGTTGGAAAGGCTAGTTGTCCCAGAGACATAGATGCAACAAATCCATTGGCCTGCATATACCGAGCCGGAAAGACTGGATTAAAAAAGCTCCGCCAGGACGAATCTGGATGAGACAGTGTAACCGTTACCGCACTCCCTGTGCTGTTGGAGACGACTGATGAGATATCGTTGTATCTTGTTGGATCGACCAAGGAAGATAAGTACTTGGGCACAATCCCGCGAACCCCCGCCTTTTGCGACTCCCAAGTGTAGATAAAGTCAAGGGCGGAAAGTGGGTGACCATCGCTCCAGATCGCCTTCTGATTTATTTTATATACAATCACCTGAGGGTTCACCGATACGATTTCAGCTGATGTCACATAAGGAGTGTTAAGTACAAGGTTCCCCCCGGAATCAAGCAAAAACGCGCTTGGCAGAAAGAGTGAATCGACCATCTTCGTGATCGAGGGATCTCCAGATGCTAAGGCCGGATTCAAATTCGAAGGAATTGAAGCAACTGAGATAACCAACGGCCTTCTTGCTACTGGTTTAGCAGACGAGAGCAATGAACAGCCTGCCAAAGTAGTGAGCAAGGCTAGCAAGACACCCACTTGGGCAAATACCCCTATCCCTTTCGGACTTTTGCCCAAGATAAAACCTCTCGGCTCAATAACCACTTATTCGGCCGAGACCATAACGCTGGAGTGTCTTCGGCTCAAATTACTTACCTAAAAATCTTGCGATAGCCTAATATCTTCAAATTCGAAGCGAGAGAGCCACTGCCGAAAACATAAAGACAAGTGCAAATGTGATAGTAATACGGTCTAGGTTACGTTCGGCAACCGTAGAACCTGCGGCTGAAGCTCCAACGGAGCCTCCTAACAGTTCAGACATTCCCCCACCCTTGCCGGAGTGAAGCAAAATCAAAATAATCAAAGCTAGTGCTGAGATGATCTCAATGACCACCAATATTGCGGTAAGCACTCAATTTCCTTCCAAAAACAGACAAAACCAAACCCTAAATTATTTAGAGCACTATTTAGTGCCAAAAACTATCCTCGGATAATTCGGGCAAAAGTCTCAGCATCCAAGCTAGCACCACCAACGAGGAGACCATCCACACCTTCGGTGGCTAGAAGTTCCGGAGCTGAAACAGGAGTCACGGAACCTCCATATTGAATACGAACTGAGTTTGACACGCCTTGTCCAAAAAGAGTGTTGATCTCTTGGCGAATCAGCTGTGCCCCACTTGCCGCATCGTCTGATGTGGCTACCGCACCTGTTCCAATTGCCCAAACAGGTTCGTAGGCTACGACAATCTTCGAGGCAAGCTCACCTGTAAGTTCAGCCATAGCACCTCGAACTTGTCGAGTTATAACTTCATCCGTCAGTCCATCCTGGCGTTCTTGTGCAGTTTCTCCAACGCACAGAATCGGAGTCATTGCTTCACTAAAGACACTCTGAACCTTGGCGGCGACAACTTCATCAGTTTCACCAAAAATTCGACGCCGCTCAGAGTGACCAACAATTACGTATTTCACGTTCAGTTTCGAGAGCATCGACGCTGAAATCTCCCCGGTATAAGCCCCGGAAGGCTCATAAAAGCAATTTTGGGCACCAAGACTAAAGCGCATCTTGTCGCTCTCTATTAGCAACTGAAGAGGTCTAATTGAAGTTGCTGGTGGATGAATACTAATCTCGCTAAAAGAGTAGTCCACGTCTCTCAAACCAAAATAGAGCTTTTGTACAAGCTGAATCGCTTCAAGGTGATTGAGATTCATCTTCCAGTTGCCACTTATTAGGCGATAACGACCAGTTGCTGGATTCGGCTTAAGTTCATAGCCCTTTTTTGCCGACAAAGCTTCTCCTCAAATATAGATTAGGTCAACCACACCAATATAACATTCCATACTACAAGGGCCTAGCAATTACCTGTTGGTCACCCAGTCCTAAAGGAGTTCTCAGTTATAAAACAAGCCCATGCCGAAGAGCAGCGAGACCCGGCAGATCACCCTTCTCTAGAAGTTCTAGAGATGCGCCACCTCCGGTAGATAGGTGACTGATACGAGGCGCCAAGCCGGCTGCGTCAATGGCAGCTGCGGAATCCCCTCCGCCTACCACTGAAAATGCACCACTTTCGGCCACGGCATTTGCAATGGCCAAAGTTCCTCTTGAAAAACGGTCATCTTCAAAGACGCCCATCGGTCCATTCCATAAGATTGTGGCTGCATGATTGATCTCCGCAATAAAAAGCTCAATACTCTTGGGACCAATATCTAGGCCACGAAACCCACTCGGGACATCTTCCCCTAGGGAGACGGGATCGGCTCCTGATTCACCCCGTCCAAATTTTATCGAGCTTTGAAGACCAAGAAAGTCAATCGGGACCACAAGGGTATCGCTACCGGCCAAAAGAGCTTTGCATTCTTCCACCAAATCCACTTCGAAAAGTGAATCCCCTACACTATGACCCATCGCTGCCAAAAAGGTAAATGCCATAGCGCCGCCAATAAGGATCTTGTCGACCTTCGGTTCTATCGCGCGAATCAATGCGATCTTATCCGATACCTTTGCCCCGCCTATAATCGCTACAAATGGCCCCTTTGGTGCCTCCAAAAGACCGCTTAGAACATTTACCTCTTTCGACAGTAGACGACCAGCAGCGGACTTTAAATACTTCGGCGGACCAACCACAGAGGCATGAGATCTATGGCATACTCCAAAAGCGTCGTTTACATAAAGATCCTGACCAGCGATTAGAAATTGCACGAACTCCGGGTCGTTAGCCTCTTCACCCTTGTTGAAACGCACATTCTCCATCACCTCGATCTCTGGGTAGATGGCTTTCAGGTAGTTGCGCACCGGAGCCATGAGATATCTTGGATCTGGAACTCCTTTTGGTCGCCCAAGGTGCGAACAAACCGTCACTCTGGCCCCATTTTTTATGAGATAATCCAAGGTAGGCAAGCTAGAGGTAATTCGAAAAGGATCAATTATGCTTGCATCCAAGTCGTCATCATATTGAAGCGGAACATTCAGATCCGACCGAACCAGCACTGACTTACCAGAGACATCGCCCAAGTCTTCTAGCTGGGGAATATCCATCTAAAAACCTCACCATTTTTCCAACTCAGTATTACTGAAGAAGATCTTTAATTCCATAAAAACAATACGACGACCTCGAAACTCACAAAAAGTCAGATTTTCAATGATCGCAAAAAGCAAGGATCCCCAACTTAAATAATTTGGAGCGTACTTGAGAATCCTTGCAATTTCTAAAAATAATTAAATCGAAGTCGCCATAATGCGAGCCAGATCAACGAGGCGATTTGAATAGCCCCATTCGTTGTCATACCAACCGAACACCTTAACGAGGGTTGTTCCATTATCTAGGTTCATCGCCATAGTCATTGCTGCGTCGATAGTACAAGAAGCAGGTGTTCCGACAATGTCAGATGAGACCAATGGTTCGGTCGAATAAACCAGAACCTTCGACAATGGACCCGAGGTGGCAGCCCTTTGATAAGCCGCATTTATCTCATCCTTGGTAAACTCGCCATTCAAAACCAACGTAGCATCGGTGATCGAACCATCTGGAACCGGAACTCTAAGCGAGGTTCCATCAAGGCGACCTGCCATTGCTTGAAGCACAAGTCCCGTAGCCTTAGCTGCACCCGTAGAAGATGGGACTATATTCGATGCGGCCGCTCGTGCTCGACGTGGATCTTTATGAGCTAGATCGAGAAGGTTCTGATCGTTCGTGTAGGCGTGAACGGTGCTCATAAGTCCCTTATGCACGCCGAAGGCATCGTCTAACACTTTAACCATTGGTACAAAACAGTTTGTAGTGCACGAAGCGTTCGAAACTATGTGATGGATTTTTGGATCATAATCACCGTCGTTCACTCCGACCACAAAGGTCGCATCAACATTAGTTCCAGGCGCTGAAATGATGACCTTCTTGGCTCCGGCATCGATATGAGCCGAGGCTTTATTTCCATCAGTAAATATTCCGGTACTCTCGATTACAACATCGCATCCTAGTTCTCCCCAGGGTAGCGTCTTTGGATCACGCTCAGAGAATACTCGAATCAAAGACTCTCCTACGATGATTCCTTCAGGACTGACTCTAACGTCCACTCCTAAGCGACCATGCGTCGTATCGTACTTAAGAAGATGGGCGTTTATCTCAGGCGACGTCAAGTCATTTACTGCTACGACCTCAATATCGACGCCCTGCTTGGCTGCCGCTCTATAGAAGTTTCGCCCAATTCTACCAAAACCATTGATTCCGACTCGAAGCGCCACTTAAAACCCCCATCTTCAGACCTTTTGGTCATTTAATATTAAACATCCAACAACGGCTTCCACAATATATCGAAATAACAAGAATCAGCCACTACGTAACTAGCTTCCGCCGATATGTTGTCTATCACTGATCAATGCTTGTGGGCATCCGAGGATAGGCAATAACTTGCATATTCGCCAATGACTCAAATTTCGGGACGTGAGCCTAAAAATCGCAGTCACGACATCCACTCAAAGAGAATAGATGTCAACCAAATCCAAAATATCACGGAGACGATCTCGAAAAACCCCGACACTGCCAAATGAGCACTTGAAGGAAATCTTCAAAACCAGTCACCTAAAAAAGTTCGAGCAAGAAAGCGTTCAATCATCCCGTTAATACCAATTCACTTTATCGGCGCGATAAATCGATATTAGTTCGACCTTGGTCCACAAAAGACGATTTCTGCAAATATGAAAAATCATCTTTGAGGTAATTTCCAATGGTGACCGAATTGCTCTGCCAAATGGCTCTGTCATATTGCTCTAAGGCCAAGAGTAACTAAAGCTAGTGGTTTAAGACAATTTCAAAACCAAAACGCCACGTTACCGATGGAATTGTATTTCGGCTTGAATATCGATCGCACTATTTAATGTCACAGTGAAACAAGGTTAAAGTTCAAATGGATTCAAAGATCCAGCTACTCGTCCACTCGCTATACAATAACCGCCTCAAGATGTTTCTGAAGGCGACTAACGTCGTGAATTCGGGTATCATCGCGACAACCCAAGGAGGCGCGAACCAGGTTGGTAGGATCCATCATTTGGATGTCTCCTAATTCGATGGATCGATCATCGTATAGAACTACATCAGGAGTGACTCCGTATCTTCCGATTGCACGAATGTGGTCCACTACGGTCATATTTTGTGCCTCCCCAACCTGAGATGCAAGATTTGCGACATAGACCAGCCTTGCCTTGGAACGACTAAGCGCCTCTCGAATCTCATGAATTTGACATACTGCGATGACACTCGTATAAATCGAACCAGGGCCCAAAACTATGGTCGTAGCGCGTTCAATTGCCTCAACGACAACCGGGGCAACTCTTGGATTATTTGGAAGATGGTGCAACTCCTGAATCCCTGCGGTATTCGAGAGTCTAGCTTGCCCAAGTATTTGTTTACCTTGAAATTCACCCACCAAAGTTATGGGGTCAAGACTCGCTGGAAATATTCGCCCTGCAGCATGTGTCAGCCTAGCAAGCTCCAGTGCCGCTATCATTGGATCCTGGTTTAGAGTTGCCAACGCGGTGAAAATAAGATTTCCAAGAGCATGGCCCCGCAACTCAGATTCACCAAAACGAAATTCCAGCAACTCGCGCCAGAGCGAGTCGCTAGGCACCAACGCTGATATGCAGCGACGAAGGTCACCTGGAGGGATTTGACCGAAGGCTTCCCTCAATCTTCCCGAAGAACCGCCGTCGTCCGCAACGGAAACTATACCTATCGGGAAATGGCCACCTCTGGCTAGAGCATCTAGTGTCACGCCCAAGCCATGGCCCCCTCCTATAGCAACTATTCGACTCGATGAGTGCAAAAATTGGGGAGCAACATCTTCAAGGATCACCTTTCGACATCCCTATGGATTACCTTAGGAATCAGTCCCTGTTCTCTAAAATATCTGGCCAAGACCTCGGTTAGTACTACAGAACGATGCCTTCCACCTGTACATCCAACAGCCACAGTCAAATAGGACTTTCCCTCTTGAATATAAGCTGGTATCAAAAAGTCAAAGAGATAGGTAAGTCTCTTTATAAATTCATTCGTATCCGCCTGCTCTAGAACATAATCCCGAACGGGTTCTTCGAGGCCCGTATGTGGTCTCAGCTCTGGGATCCAGTGCGGATTTGGTAAAAAACGACAATCAAAAAGCAGATCGACATCCCTCGGAGTTCCATAACTAAACCCGAACGAAACAACCGTCACAGTAAGAGTAGAGCTTGATACTGGACCTGAAAAAAGCTCGTTTAAACGACGTTTGAGCTCGTGAACATTGAGATTCGAGGTGTCAACTATGATGTCGGCGATGTCGCGCAAGACCAAAAGCATTCTGCGCTCGCGCCCAATAGCATTTCCAACACCTTCCTCGCCGATAGGATGCCGTCGTCGGGTCGATTCAAAACGCGTTATTAGCGCTTCATCGGTAGCTTCCAGATAGAGCACCTTCACAGTTGCGCCGTTAAATCTAAGCCGCTCAATCTCCGACACCACTCCATCAATAGCCTCATACCCAAAACGTCCTATCACGAAGGCGAGTCGATCGGCATCACTATTTCGATCTGCCAGGTCAGAGACCTTTGATATCAACTCAACCGGCATGTTATCGATCACGAACCAACCAAGGTCTTCCAGCGCTGCCCCAGCAGTAGAGCGGCCTGCACCGGACATTCCAGTAATAAAGAGATACTCTGACATATGGTTCCTCGCCTTAAAAAACACGGCTGTAAAAGAATCGAACCCAACTCGACACGCCTTGAGTTTTAGATATCCTTTCAAAAAAATCTAGTCCATGGTCCAACCATAGATACCTAATCAAGATCTTACGAGTGACCATCAATTTTCCAAGAAGTTCGACCTGGAGTGCCCGGTAAAGAACACCTACGGCTTCCTAGAGAGCATTCATGAAGGACAACGGGTCAATGGACGTATTGATTCATGGAATGCACGACGAGGTACCTTGGAATTACTAGATCTCAAAACACTAAACCAGCCATCTCTATTGATGACTAGCGCCAGCCATCTCCCAGGTTATCAAAGGAACTAACCCATGAGATTTGCGGATCACAAAGATTAATAGTCAATTAACAGCGATCTGGTACCCAGATTACGAAGGACGACCCAAAGTAGAATATTTAATAAGGGTAAAAGCAGACTCAAGGATAACGAATCGACGTGTTCAACCGCCACGTGTCTGACACGTATCGACGCCCTAACCTCATGATCGCCACTACGACTTTTTGAATTTGACTACTTTGCTGTCAGTCAAGCTTTCGGTAGATAAATCATCGCAATCTGTTGAGAAAAACACCGCCTTAGGAGGTGAGTTTCGAGCTGAAAATAGCCTCTACGCTAACTTCATTCATAGACACCCTAACGATGTGTTGCTAGCTCTTTATGAATCGAAGTGCCAGAAGTCGCGGGACGAATCTGGCCTCGTAATACTCGGGTGCAAGATCAATAAAACCCTGTGGTGGAGCCGGCTCCAGCATCTGTGCTAACGACAAACTTGATGAAATGGCGGCATTTATGTAGTGCGAAAGGGGACGATGTACAAATGGAATAAACACATCTTTCTCCACTTCCTCCACATTTTGACTAACCTGAAGATATTTACCAATTCTCCAATACTGTTCCCCAAATGTCGTATCATCAACCCAACCTGAGTCAGGCGTTTGAAAAAGAGGGTGATTTAAGAGAAAGATAAATTGCCCACCGGTTTCCAGCAGCCGAGCAACCTCCTCGAGTGCTTTGGACAGATCCATTATGTGTTCAAAGACTAAACATGCAATCACTGTGTCGAAATGAGCATCCGCCAAAGGAATTGAGGCAGCGTCGGAACGGATGTACTCAATCTCTCCGCCACGCTCCTTTGCTAAAACAAGCTGCTCGGGCGTTGGATCGATTCCAACTAGAAGTTTGCGCTCGAAAAGCTTTGAAAGCGACCGAAGAATTTGCCCCTCGCCCGTTCCCACTTCTAAAACACGCTGCGAGGCTCCCGTCCAATTGGCGATGATCGGGAGTATCTGTTCTACATACTCAGGATCTGCGCCTTCTGTGAACCCCTCCTGCCACCAAGCGGCGTTGTGACTCCAAAGCTCGGCTGCGATGGGTGCGAACTCATCACGTAAATAGTTTTCCTCGAAGCTCATATGCCCATCACCCTTGGTTAGTAAATCAATTCAAAGTCAGCATGGAAAATTATTTACGCCTTCCAGGCTTGTTATGCGAATTTGTTCATTCTACTCTTATCGCAAAAACCCTAGCAACCAAGGGAAAAATGTAACTGACTACACCGACTCAAAGAACAAGCATCTCCACACCAAAAAGACAGATGGAATTTAGTGGAAATCAACCAATTAGAAGCCACTCGGCCACCCTAGGGGCAGCCGTTCTATCTTGTCAATGCATTAGTCGACACCTCTCAATGCGCACTCTCTAGGCAGCCTATGGTATAGCAGATAGGGACGGAGTCGAGATCCAACGACCATTTGCGCAACGACCATTTGCGCAATTGAGAATAGATCTTGGAGATCACATTTAAATTGACCTGAAAATACTCTTTATCCAACAAATAAACATAGGACTAACTGGGCAGGTCGTGCAAGGTCGAATACACTGCAGCACCCACCTCACCTGGTAGCCACCTCAAATTGGATAGCTCTTCGAGAGATGCAGTACGCAACTTTTTAATGCTTCCGTATTCATTGAGTAGTCGCTTTTTTCGTATCGGCCCCAACCCGCGGACATCATCCAAAATAGATTGCGTCATCTCCTTATCACGTAACTGACGGTGAAATGAAATGGCAAATCTATGCGCTTCATCTCGAATCGATTGAAGTAAAAAAAGTGACTCTGAAGTTCTAGGAATTCGAATCGGCTCCGACTCATTCGGACGGTAAACCTCCTCAAACTTCTTCGCCAATGAAATCACAGGGATCTCGTCCTGCAAGCCAGCTTCGCAAAGCGCTTTGTACGCCATCGAGAGTTGACCTTTACCTCCATCAATTACCATCAAAGACGGTGGATAGGAAAACCTTGCCCTTTTCGAATCATCAACCATCGCATCGTCATTGGCATCATTGAGGCGGCGCAGACGTCTAGTAAGAACCTCGTACATAGCCGCAAAGTCGTCATTTTGTTCTATCGATACCTTAAATCGTCGGTACTCTGACTTCTTAGGAAGACCATCTTCCATCACCACCATCGAACCGACGTAATTAGTTCCACTTAGGTGGCTCATATCGTAACATTCAATTCGAAGCGGAAAGATTGGCAAAGATAACTCATCAGCCAGAGCGGTAAGGGCTCGCGATCGGGCATTATGGTCTGATGCCCTCTTTAGGCGATGGCGTCTAAAGGACTCACTAGCATTTGCATTTGCTCGATCCAAAAGTGCCTTTTTATGGCCACGACGCGCAACCCTTATTGACACTAAGTTACCTCGAAGTTCACAGAGCCAATCCTCTATTATCTCAGTGTTCGTTGGTACAAACGGGACGATCAGTTCCTTGGGGAGTTCGGCCGGAGAATCAAAATAAAGTTGCTCAATCAAGACCTCTAGAAGCTCATCCTCCGATAACTCCTCGACCCTATCAACCGTAGTGGATCGCCGTCCACTGACTCTGCCGGCACGCACGACCAGAACGTCTACCTGACATTCAAGTTCATCAAAGCACAAACCAATCACATCAAAATTGTCGTTGGGATTGCCGACCATCTCCTGACGTTCAACAGCACGTTCTAGAGCGCCTAGACGATCCCTTAGCCTGGCAGCGCTCTCAAAATCGAGTTCACTTGCAGCCTTGGTCATATCAGCTCTCAGGCGATCGACAAAGCTTTTAGAATTACCCTTTAAAATCGATTCGAAGTTAGAGACTATCTCGGCGTATTCACGGTCACTTACGAGATTCACACAAGGTCCGCTACACCTTTCGATATGGTACAAAAGACAAGGCTTTTTAACTTTCGCTGCCCGTTGAAACTTGGAATCGGAACATGTTCTAATTGGAAATGTCCGAATAAGGAGGTCAAGCGTCTCCCTTATCGCATAGGTATGCGGATATGGGCCAAAGTAACGAGCACCCTTTCGATGAGGCGATCGTGTTATCACCGCTCTTGGCCAAAGCTGATCAGCTGTAACCATCAAGTAGGGATAACTTTTATCGTCTCTAAGACGAACATTAAAACGCGGTCGGAACTTCTTGATCAGACTAAATTCAAGCATGAGAGCTTCGACGTCATTTGAAACAGTTATCCACTCGACGTCAACTGCCGCTGTTACCATTGCAGCCACCCGGGGATGGAGGCTTTCGATAGGCGCGAAGTAATTTTGAAGACGCGACCGCAAACTCTTCGCCTTGCCGACGTAAATTACTCGACCGTCCTGATCCTTAAACTGGTACGAACCAGGAGAATCCGGAATTGTACCCAGATCAATACGATTTATCAATCCAACTGCTCCAAATACCGAAATATCGCCATCGGCTGCTCACTTACCATCACAGACTAACAAGCCCACCTTGTATATAAATTTTAGATACCAAAAAATCAATAGGCAAAGCAGTCTCCGATCTCTCTTTTTGAACAACCTAGCGATTCGATCTTTAGCTGTCATCATCGGTCGAATTTGAAAATTACCTGACAAATCCATCCTCCGAACTTCAAGCACGATGCTTATCTCTCTAATTGCAACCCAATTCGCTATCAACAACCATTAAACTAAATCGCCTTAGAGGGTAATCCACAAATAGCAAAGACAAAGAGCCCTGCCGGCCAAGGAAATAATGCAACCTCGTAGTTATTGCCTTTGCGAAAGCAAGAGGCGTCTTTACCTAACTACAAGGCTCTCATGCAAATGATTTCAGGGCTTTCATGCAAATGGCAATAATCTTCAAAGAAATTGGGTTTACCAATTGTGGCAAATGAGCTAGTAGTAAAAGGTGCAAGAGTACACAACCTCAAAGAGGTTGACCTGTCGATACCACGAAATAAGCTAGTAGTCTTCACTGGACTATCCGGGTCAGGCAAGTCGAGTTTAGCCTTTGACACAATCTTTGCGGAGGGCCAACGAAGGTATCTAGAATCCCTATCCTCTTATGCACGTCAATTCCTCGGCCAATTGGACAAACCTGATGTAGACCAGATTGATGGCCTTTCTCCAGCAATCTCCATTGACCAAAAGTCAGCACCGCGAAATCCACGGTCGACCGTTGGAACTGTAACCGAGATCAACGACTACCTACGTCTCCTGTTTGCACGAGTAGGCATCCAGCACTGCCACAAATGCGGCCAAAGGGTTGAACGCCAAACACCTCAGCAGATTGTGGATCAACTAATGAAGATCCCAGATGGTACTCGTTTTATGGTTATGGCGCCAATTGTTGAGGGGAGAAAGGGAGAATACTCTGCCCTTATCAAAGAGATTGCACGAAAGGGCTACTCTAGGGCGCGCATCGATAACGAAATCGTGGAGATACAAGGCGATAGCCACATTGACTTGGCACGCTATGAAAGCCACAGCATTGACGTAATCGTAGATCGCCTCAGTCGCCGAGACGGAATTCAACCACGACTAACCGATTCGGTTGAGACCGCTCTCGAACTTGGCACCAGACGTCTCAAAGTCCTCGTATTAACGGACGAATCAAACGCGAACTCTGAGCATGAACTTGTATTTTCAGAGCTTTTAGCGTGCGCAGACTGCGGTATCAGCTTCTCGGAATTAGCGCCAAGAAACTTCTCATTCAACTCTCCGTATGGCGCCTGCGAGGCCTGTTCAGGCATCGGAACGATGATAGAGGTAGACCCAGAACGAATCGTTCCAGACCAAACGCTGTCGCTATATCAAGGCGCAGTGGCGCCATGGTCTCATATGCGCAGCGACTTCTACCTTAGTGGCCTCGAAGCTCTAGCAAAGAAGATGGACTTTGACCTAACCACGCCTTGGTCCGACCTCCCCAAAGAGGTAAAAGACGAGATTCTCCATGGGAGGGGCGGACTCAAACTAAAGGTGAAACTCGGCTCGAGATATAACAAAGGTGAGATCAACCTAAAGTGGGAAGGTGTCATTCCGTGGCTTCGTCGCCGCTTCGAAACTGCATCCTCTGAAGGAGCAAAAGAACAGATAAAGGCTTACATGAGTGATGTGGCCTGCGAGTCATGTCACGGAGCACGTCTCAAACCCGAGTCCCTTGCGGTTTCAGTCGAGTCGCACTCAATTTCATACCTCTCTTCGCTTTCAATTGCCCGTAGCCTCGAGGTGATCGACTCCTTTCATTTTGATGAGCGACGTGCCATAATAACTACACCGATTCTAAGGGAGGTGCGAGCTCGCCTTAAATTCTTAATGGATGTCGGCCTTGAATATCTAACCTTAGATCGAGGTGCAAATACCCTAAGCGGCGGCGAGGCCCAGCGAATTCGCTTAGCTTCTCAGATTGGATCGGGTCTAACCGGCGTACTATATGTCTTAGACGAACCATCGATTGGACTTCACCAACGCGACAACCATCGCCTTATTCAGACTCTAGAAAAGCTCAGAGACCTAGACAACTCTGTAATAGTTGTAGAACACGACGAAGACACCATTAGAGCTGCTGACTATGTGGTAGATATAGGTCCAGGGGCTGGAGAGAACGGAGGACGCGTCGTAGCAACCGGAAGCGTCCAAGATATTATCAACTCCTCCGAGTCTGTAACTGGTGACTACTTGGCCAAGCGAAGAAGTGTCGAATTCCCGGCCTATCCGAGACCGCGCTCCGACAAAAGGATTGAGATTATCGGTGCAGCCGCAAACAACCTAAAGGGAATAGACGTCGAGATACCACTTGGTTGCTTCGTAGCAGTAACTGGTGTTTCGGGCTCTGGCAAATCAACCCTGGTCAACGATATCCTGCGAAACGCGCTGATGCTGAAGATCTATAAGTCTAAAGTTGTCCCAGCAAGACATCGCGAGATACGAGGACTTGAGAATATAGACAAGATCGTAGACATCGATCAGTCGCCTATTGGACGCACTCCACGGTCAAATCCTGCTACATATACCGGGGTCTTCGACAAGATACGTGCCCTCTTTGCAGGTACTCCAGAATCGAGAGTTAGAGGCTACGAGCAAGGACGATTTTCATTCAATATTCGAGGCGGCCGTTGCGAGTCCTGTTCTGGCGATGGGACGATTCGTATCGAGATGAACTTTCTCCCGGACGTCTATGTCCCCTGTGAGCAGTGCAAAGGGACCCGTTACAACCGCGATACCTTAGAGATCCTCTATAAAGGAAAATCCATCGCTGAAGTCCTTGACCTTCCAATTGAAGAAGCCCTCTTCTTCTTCAAAAGCCTGCCGTCCATCGAACGCCACTTACGAACCCTTTCCGAAGTCGGTTTGGGTTATGTTCGTCTTGGCCAGCCCGCTACAACTCTTAGCGGCGGTGAAGCACAGCGCGTGAAATTGGCCACCGAATTAGCCAAACGCCCAACCGGTCACACCTTTTATATTCTAGATGAGCCCACTACGGGGCTGCACTTTGAAGACGTAAGGCGTCTTCTGGTTGTTCTCCAACGTCTTGTCGACAATGGCAATACCGTATTAGTAATTGAGCACAATCTCGACGTGATCAAATGTTCCGACTGGATAATTGACCTTGGCCCCGATGGTGGCGACAAAGGCGGATCAGTAGTCGGCTGCGGCACGCCACAAGAGATCGCTAAGTTGCCCCAAAGTCATACCGGTCGATTTCTGGTTTAAGGTCAGCGCCAATAGCCACAATGCGGTTCAATCAATAACCAAATGTCCGTCAAAAAACACCGCGGCATCTATAGGGTCGCGCCCGGATTGGAAGTCAAGTGCACAAGATGAAGCAAACCCAATCGCCAGAACGAAGAAGGAGAGTTAGACGAGGTGGCAAATCTATTCGTAGACCTCAGTCCATTACGCGACAGTAAGAATTTTCGCCTTCTCTTTATCGGTCAACTCATCTCCGGCCTGGGCGACCAGATCACGATCGTTGCTATCTCATATGAGATCTACAGATTGACCCACTCGTCGCTTCTAGTTGGCTTGGTAAGCCTCGTTCAGCTAATTCCCCTTCTTTTGGCCTCTCTTGGAGGAGGGCCGATCATCGATAGGACAGATCGCAGGCGACTACTCATTTGGGGCTTCGGCGCGTCTACCTTAGCCGGGGTTGTGCTCTATCTAGATGTGATTCCTTCACACCCGTCAATTTGGCCCATCTTTGCCCTGAGCGCCTTTAGCGCTGGTGTATCAGGAATCGTCAAACCCGCACAGAGCGCAGTAATTCCACAAATGGTCGCCAGGGATAAGGTCACTGCAGCCATAGCCATCCGTCAGATGATGTTCCAAATTGGATTAGTCGTTGGTCCGGCAGTTGCTGGCATACTCATCGCGCATTTCGCCGTAGCAACCGCCCTGGGCATCGATGCCCTGACCTATTTAGTCGGAGCAATAGCGTGCTTTTTTCTACCCCCATTGCATCCCGTCGAAAAAAGTAAGAGCAGAGGATTAAAGTCAATCAAAGAAGGGTTTAGCGAAGTTGCATCAAGCCAAATTCTAAAAGGAATCTTCCTAATTGACCTGGTAGCCATGGTCTTTGGGATGCCCCGAGCCCTCTTTCCTGCATTGGCTTTAACACACTTTCATGACGGGGCAAGCGGACTTGGGTACCTCTATAGCGCCTTAGGAGTTGGTGCCTCAATCGGAGCGGTTACCTCGGGATGGGTCACAAACATCAAACGACAGGGATTAGGAATAATACTTTCCGTCCTATCATGGGGAACTGCAATAATTGTCTTTGGAGCTATCAACTCAATCTCTCTTGCACTTTTACTTCTGGCGGTGGCTGGATATGTAGATCTGGTCTCGTCAGTTCTAAGAAATGCAATCCTACAAAGGATCGCGCCTCCGGAGATGAGGGGTCGACTGTTCTCAATACAAATCTCAGTGGTGACTGGTGGCCCTCGCCTTGGCGACCTAGAGTCCGGCGGCGCTAGTGCGCTCCTTGGAACCACGTTGGCCGTAATTACTGGTGGGGTCGCCTGCGTCGCTGGTTCCTTGGCGATCTGGAAGTTACTTCCAAAGTTTTCAAGGTATTCGGCAGGCGAAAAAGCACCATAAATATGTAGAACACTTCAACTATCGGAAAGTAAAATTGGAAATAATTACAACCCATGTGCGCCTTCCACGATGGCTTGTTTGAACAAAAACTAAATTATTTAATCACATCCGGTTGGTTCGAATTACACTTAGTTATTCGACTTGAGATTCATCGCCATCGATTTCCTAACAAAATTGGACGCTTCGAAAGATATCCTTGCGATTCAAGGTGAAAAAATAGCCTTCGAGCCAAGGCAATGACCTAGGAAAATCTTGGAACAAAAGAACATAAACAAGAGGCTGCTAAAAGTCTCCCTAATAACTATGATAACCGCGGTTGCATTCGAGAACCTCGCAGCTACTGCAGACCTTGGAGCCATTGGGGTACACTTTCATACCACAAAGTCACTCGCTCTCATTCTTAGTTTTTTTCTTGTTGCCGAGATAGTTGGGGTTGTCGCTCTATCGGAGCTTTCCAAAGTCCGCGGTCCAAAACTTGCAGTGCTTGTCGGAAGCACACTATTTCAGGTAGGGATAGTACTGGTCTCGCTCAGCCCCAACATTACCTTCCTAATCTTGATGCGAGGCATCCAGGGCCTTGGAGGGGGCGCCTTCGGATCGGTTGGTTATGTAATCATCAATGATTACTTCGATACAACCGAAAGACCAAAGATCTTCTTTGCCTTCTCACTAGCATGGGTTGTCCCGTCATTGATATCACCTGGAATCTCTGGATACCTAGCACAAAACTTTGGATGGCAATTTCCATTCCTAGTAGTACTCCCGATCTCTCTGATAGCGACCTTGGTCCTAGCCCTAGCGCTACCTAAAAGGTCGAAGATAAAGCCTCGAGTACTCGAGTCCAATCCTCTCCTACGAATCGTCTATGCCACAATTTTCGCCGCATCGATCCTTGCGATCCTCCTAGCGCTGGACTCTATTCCACGTATCACACCACTCTTGATAATCATCCCGGGCATCGTCTTCGCTGGCATCGCTGGAAAACGCCTCCTTCCAAAAGTTGCGTTCTCGCAATTCCCAGCCCTTCGAAGGATCATTCTGCTGCGGGTTCTGACAAACTTCGCCTTCTTTGGAATCGACGGCTTCTTACCCCTTGCCCTCTTTAGGGATAGAGGATACAGCCTGGCGTTAGCCGGATCAACTTTGACCCTAGCAAGCTTGAGTTGGAGCGCCGGCTCCTATTTACATTCACGATTCACCAAGCCCAACCATCGAGGAACGCTCTTTCGGCGCGGAATCGCAATAGCTCTAATAGGGGTAGCAATGACAGGGATATCCCTCTATTTTCAAGGTATTGGATCATGGTTCATCCTGGCAGGGTGGACGATCGCTGGCCTTGGGATGGGCATCTCCTACGTCTCGCTCTCTGTCGCCTTACTTGATGTCGCACCTAGAGACCACTTAGATGAATCGAGCTCCGCACTCGCCTTAGCTGACACGACTGGTGTTTCGGTTGGAACTGGCGTCGCAGGCGGACTTATCGCGACCGCATTGGCCATTCATGGCTCCAGGTCTATATCGCACGGACTCGCCTTTGATGCGATTGCGTGCCTTCTAATCCTCGTCATCTCCTTATCGATCGGAAAGAGCATCGACCACAGCGCCAGTCAACCTACATCATTAGCCTAAGCTACCCCCATCCAGAATCAAGGTGAGGGCAACCTTGGATTTGCCAAATAAGCAAATGGCTCATCTCTTCAAGGTCGACAATAGAGGAAAAATTGCTCCCAATTTAGAGCCAACCACCACACATCCACCTAGGTTCAGCTCAGAGAATTATGGGAGCTGCTTTCCAACTATGTCGCTAACCTTGTCCTTGGACTAATCTTGGGTATAAAATTGAAATTGCGTGAATCCTAATTACCAACCAAACCAGATTGCAATCACCGAATATAAAGATGGGATCAGGGTTCCTTTTTATATCTCGACTCGAAAATCAAGAACTGAGATCACAGGCATACGAGAAACAGCAATCGCGATATCGCTCACATCACCAGCCGTTGAGGATCGCGCAAATCAAGAACTGGTAACATTTCTCGCCAAGGCACTTTCAACTCAAAAATCTCTTGTAAATATTGTGATGGGTGCTCATAATCGAAATAAAGTGATCGAGATCACCTCTATGTCACAATTCGAGCTTCTAACGAAGCTGGGGTTAGCCAACAATTAGATCTTGTCACACCCCAAAAAGATGACTACCGATAAATATCACCACCAATTTTAATTTAGAATCTCTCACCCTTTGATGGGTCCTGAGCTTCGTAGCTACACATTCATATAGTTAGGCATAGCGGTCTATCCTCATACAAACAGCTAAAAAATGTATAGCTCGAAGGATTTGGCTTCGGCAAAGGCCTAGGAGACACTTGCATAAGTGGATTGTTACCCGTTTTGGATTTTAAGGTCCGCACTTAATGCCCAACAAGGTATAGTACCTGCATTCTGAGTCAAAAAATGCCACCTGAAAGAGTCGAATTATGAATTGCGCAATTGCCTCCTAGTGACTCTGGTTAGGAAGATTCGTCTGAAGATAAACCAGTCACAAAATCTTCCTTCGAAGATATACCCCAACAGGCAAGGGCGATCTGAAAAAGCCTGAGACCTCCTAGGTCGTCATGGATCTTGAGAACGCCGACCAAATGCCATTCCCAGCGAGCGAGGTGACTCCGTTAAAATCGGCCCCAAGCGCTTTGTGGACATCGTATGGACTCAAATAAATAGGAGTTCGATCTGCGTTTGTAGAGACCCAAAAGAGGGTTCCACTCGGACGTAGTAGTCGCAAAACTTCGTCTCGAAAGAGAAATGAATTCTGAATCACAATTGAATCGAAGCTTTCGTCGCTAAATGGCAAACAACTGGCATCACAATTGATAACCGGCGGCGATTGAGTGGTCATTTTTAAAAGCATGGACAGAGATAAGTCGATACCAACTACCTCCCCGAAGAAATTACAGAGGAGTTCTAGATTAGATCCAGTGCCACATCCGATCTCCAAGCATCTTCCATTCAAATACTGAGCGCGGTTAAGTCCGTCCAAGAGGGCTTCAGTCCTTTCTGCGCCGCTCCTCTGACTCCAGTCTTCTGCCATTGAATCAAAGAGGTCGCCTACTTTTTTAGCACGCTCTTTCGTCCATCCATCCCTCTCAAAAGCGACCTGCCTGACAACTTTTCGCATCGGATGATCCATACCAACGCCAGGGTTCAGTGCGTCAAGAGGTAACAGCGCTCTTTGAAGATAGATAAGAGACAAACCAAGACCTTCCGTAAAAATCGTAGCTAGGAAATTCTATCAACCCAGAATTTCAACTTCCAGGTAACCCGTTGATAAGTGGAATATCTAACAATTAGGACCCCAAATCCAGCTACAAGAGTAGCGTCGATTCTTCTATGTTGCAATTTATTCAACCCACATCAGCGAGATACTTACGCAACTCTTTAATCTCATCTCTCAGTCTTCCGGCATATTCAAAACGAAGGTCGGCTGCGGCTTCGGCCATCTCGGCCTCTAGGGTTTGAACAAGCGCTACCACCTCATTCATATTCATAGTTGCATAGTCCGAGATACCCTTATTTCGTCTTGAATTAGATTTGGGAAGCGGAGCAGTCTTGGATGGTCTCAATTGGTCCAATATGTCTGTTACCGCTTTAGTGATTGTTACAGGGTTTATATTATGCTCTAGGTTGTAGGCCTGCTGGAGGGCCCTGCGACGCTCAGTCTCAGAGATAGCTCTCGTCATGGAATTTGTAATTGTATCCGCATACAAGATCACAAATCCCTCCGAATTCCTTGCAGCCCTCCCGATAGTCTGTATCAAAGCTGTCTCAGAGCGCAAAAACCCCTCCTTATCTGCATCGAGTATCGCAACCAAAGTAACCTCGGGCAGATCCAAACCCTCTCGAAGAAGGTTGATACCCACTAAAACGTCAAACTCACCAAGACGCAGGTCTCGAAGAATGGTCACCCTCTCAAGGGTGTCTATATTCGAGTGCAGATAACGAACCCTAAGCCCCTGTTCAAGAAGGTAATCGCTTAGATCCTCCGCCATCTTTTTCGTTAAAGTAGTCACGAGGATACGTTCATTCTTTTCAATTCGAACGCGAATCTCCGAAAGAAGGTCATCTATCTGATGCTGAGTAGGACGCACGACTACCTTAGGATCGAGCAGTCCAGTGGGCCTTACTATTTGCTGGACAACCTGACTGGATTGGGCGATCTCGTATTTCGAGGGCGTTGCAGACAAAAAGACGACCTGATTGATTCTCTCATAAAATTCATCAAACCTAAGCGGTCGATTGTCCAGAGCAGAAGGAAGCCGAAAACCAAACTCAACGAGGTTCTCTTTTCGACTTCTATCGCCTGCATATTGACCATGCAATTGTGGAATGCTAACGTGGGACTCGTCAATCACCAAAAGAAAGTCCTTGGGAAAGAAGTCCAACAGAGTAAAGGGAGGCTCTCCTGGCGATCGTCCGTCTAGGTGTCGCGAATAGTTCTCAATACCATTACAGAATCCGACTTCAGCCATCATCTCAAGGTCAAATTCAGTTCGCATCCTAAGTCTTTGCGCCTCAAGAAGCCTATTGGTACCCTCTAATTCCCGCAGGCGCTCGCCCAACTCGACTTCGATCGACGCGATGGCCCTTGTCATAGTCTCGTTACTAGCTACGTAGTGGGTAGCAGGAAAGACCACATACTCGGCGAGCTCCTCCGTAACCTCTCCGGTCAAAACGTCGTAACCCTGAATCCGCTCCAATTCGTCACCAAAAAACTCAAAGCGATAGGCCCTCTCTTCATAAGCTGGGTGAATCTCTAGTGTATCCCCCCTAACCCTAAACTTTCCGCGTACGAGATTTTGATCATTCCGGTCGTAGTGGATGTCGACAAGCCTTCGTAAAACACCTCTTAGTTCATAGCTCTCCCCGACCTGAAAGGCGAGCATCCTCTCCGAATATTCGATCGGGGATCCTAGGCCATAGATGCAGGAGACAGATGCCACTACAATCACATCTCGGCGCGTCAAAAGAGCAGAGGTAGCGGCGTGGCGCAATCGATCGATCTCATCATTTACAGAAGAATCCTTCTCGATATAGGTATCTGAGGAAGGTATGTAAGCCTCGGGCTGATAGTAGTCGTAATATGACACAAAGTATTCGACTCGATTATCTGGAAAAAACTCGCGAAACTCACTCGCCAATTGTGCAGCCAATGATTTATTAGGCGCAATCACTAGGGTCGGGCGCTGTACCGCCTCTATAGTCCAAGCTATAGTTGCACTTTTGCCCGAACCGGTAATTCCAAGAAGGGTTTGGAACCTCTCGCCGCGCTGAATTCCATCGCTTAGCTCGGCTATCGCCGTAGGCTGATCCCCTGCAGGCTGATAAGGAGAAACAACTTTGAATTTAGTCACAACATCAATCTAGGGCGCCATCCGAAACTACGATTCCCTTACCTATACCTTTAAAGCCGCAAAAGTTCCCACAAAAAAATGAACCACCCCAACGCCAACTCTTGCCGTTCCGACCAGATTAACAAAAACAACAGGGACTCCCTGCGTCAAACTTACCCAGGACCTGCAAACAATGAAAACTAGAGGCGAATTGATAGAAGTAGCCATTGACCTATCAACGAGGCGAGAGAGCCGGTGACAGGTTTTTTAGATCGACTCCAGCCAAAATCAACTATTGTAGCAGTAAAGATATATTGCGCAAGGGGATCTAATAAATGTCTCGAGTTGACGTACTTGAAGATACCAGAACAGACAATAACGATATCGACGAGAGGGACCGAATGGCCCATATCGTTCTACCTGCCTCAGCTGTTACCGAAGCTATCATCACGGGAAAGCCATGCACAGCCCTTTGTGGCAAGACCTGGGTCCCAACTCGAGATCCTCAAAAGTATCCACTATGTCCCACGTGCAAAGAAGTTGCTCAGGCCAAGGGCTGGAAGATACCAAGCAACTAAAGATTCGATCAGACAAGGTGTGCGATCAGAACATCGCCTCGATCATCTTGGTAGCGAAGTCTTCGAAACAGTAAAGCCATCTGGACTTTCATCCCTCAGTCATACCACCGAACATGAGGAAAAGCTTAAGCCAACAAGCATCACTTTGTCTGGCCATTTAATCTGACAAATATATAGACCAACAGACTTTGAGGTCTGTTTCACAAGAGATCCAAAAGGTTCTGCAAAAATCGATAGAGGCTGAATTACAAACCTAAACTAGCACTTTTATAGCAAATTCAAAGATCTAATGTAGTTGGATATCGCAATTCAATTTAAATATCCAGATTCATGGATATTTATATTGAAAGCCAAATTAGAAGAGAATTGCTACTCCAGTACCTCAGGCAATATCTAATAGGTCGACCAGATCTTCAACCTGTCTCAAAAGATCTTCCTTGGTCGAAGAGTTATCTAGGACGTAATCTGCTACACCAAGGCGCACCTCCCGAGAAACTTGGGAATTTATCCTTGCAAGAGCCTCTTGCCTTGTAATATCGCGGTTGGCTACGATCCGCTCCAATGCAATAGCGGGATCACAATCTACCACTATTAGCGCTTCAAGACCGTATCTAGCTTTACCTCCTCCCTCGACCAAAAGAGGGATGTCAAGCAGGACTACGCCATCAGGATTACCAGCTCCAATTTTTCCAATTCTTCTCGCGATCTCCACTCCTATGGCTGGATGTGTGATGCTGTTCAAGAGCTGCAACTTATCCGAATCATAAAATACAATGGAGGCAAGCTTTGCCCGATCCAATGCACCACTGGCATCGAGGATAGAAGTGCCAAATTCCCCGACAATCTCAAGCAGGGCTGCCGTACCTGGTTCTACCACATAGCGTGCAATCTCATCGGCATCAATGACTTCAAAACCGCTCCTACCTAAATACGCAGCAACCGTCGACTTACCCGACCCTATACCACCAGTCAAACCAAAGATTCGCATAACTCTATCCTAACCAGCCCCAACAATGATACGAAGATGCGACATTGAACTAGCACTCCCACGATTCATCATGGCTATATAAAAAAATACTGTCCCAAACCAAGTGGTCTGAGACAGTATTTATAGTAATTTCCGTCAGTAATAGCTATCGAGCTGTCGCTTTGATAGGTAACTCCTGATGACAAATATTACTCTTGCGAATCCTCTTCTGAGCTCGCCGAGGTGCCCCGCTGGGACTCTAGGTCTGCAAGCCAAGCCTTTTGGGCTTCGGTTTCGGGTTCAAAGTCAACTGCTGAGTAGTCATAGGTACCAATAAAGTTACCATCGTCATCGTAGGCATGCTCACCGTAGATATCTTGATATTCAGCAGCCACTTCGCCACCATCTGCAGCTTGCTTGATGGAGATGCTAATTCGTCGACGTGCAAGATCGATATCGATGATCTTAATCCAAAGCTCTTCGCCAACTTCCACTACATGGTCAGGCGAGTCGACATGTTGGAAAGACATCTCTGAAATATGGACCAAACCTTCGATTCCTTCAGCAACCTGAATAAATGCACCAAAGGGAACCAGCTTAGTTACGCGACCATAAACCAATTCTCCAGGCTTATGTGCGCTTGCGAACTCTTCCCAAGGATCACGCTGAGTTGCCTTGAGGGAGAGCGAAATTCGCTCCTTGGATCGATCCACTTCAAGAATCTGAACGTCAATCTCATCGCCAACTTGTACTACCGAAGATGGATGGTCGACATGCTTCCATGAAAGTTCCGAGACGTGAACGAGGCCGTCCATTCCGCCAAGGTCCACAAAGACACCAAAGGCAACGATAGACGAAACCACACCTTTTCGAACGTCGCCAGGCTTGAGGTTGGCCAAGAACTCTTCGCGCTGCTCTTTCTGAGTCTCCTCTAACCATGCTCGACGTGAAAGAACAACGTTGTTTCGATTCTTATCCAGCTCGATGATCTTAGCTTCCATCATCTTGCCAATGTATGGAGTGAGGTCTCGTACTCGACGAAGCTCTACCAACGATGCCGGCAAGAAACCGCGAAGTCCGATGTCTACGATAAGTCCGCCCTTGACGACTTCGATTACCGCACCCTTGACTGAGCCATTCTTCTCCTTGACCTCTTCTATAGAGCCCCAAGCGCGCTCATACTGAGCTCGCTTCTTGGAGAGGATTAGACGACCTTCCTTGTCTTCCTTTTGGATGACAAGTGCCTCAACCTCGTCGCCAACTTTGACGACTTCAAATGGGTTGACGTCGTGACGGATCGAAAGTTCCCGCGCGGGGATAACACCCTCGGACTTGAAACCGATGTCGAGGAGAACCTCGTCTTTATCGACCCTTACAACTTTACCTTTGACGATATCTCCATCGTCAAAACGAACGATCGTTTGTGCAATCGCATCATCAAATGAGAGATCGCCGAGATCGTCTGCTACTATTACTCGCGGTGTGCCTTCGTCTTCAAGCTGAATTTCTTCAACTTCAACTTCTGGCGCGCTAACCGAATCGGACATGAATGTAGAACGCTTTCTTTACTTACAATTTTGAAAGCAAATCAAAAAAATGATTACGCTTCATCTCAAAGCATATCCACATTTATGATAAACCTCTACCACAATCTAAGTAATGAAGACATACTTTTTCCTCAAAGCATAATAATAGTTAATAATTACTTTATATTACCTAAACGAAATCAAACAATTAGAAGACATTTTTTGCAACGCCTCTTCGATCTATCTAAAAGTTGCCTTGCACGATCTTTTGATTGAAGTCCATTTCGGCAACTTCCTGTAGCGATTCATTTTGAATCCCCCCACTTGTCAACGATGTAGGAGTTGACCATCAGTGGGACCTTCAGGCTCGCCGCATTCTCCATCACGTCGACGACGACGTCTGCAACCTCTTGGGCAACTGGCGTTCTTACTTCCACCAAAACCTCATCGTGCACCTGAAGTATCAGACGTGCATTTTCGGGATCAAGGCTGGTGTCGAGGTTTACAATCGCAAGTTTGAAGATATCAGCTGCAAGCCCTTGAATTACAGAGTTCATGGCCTGACGCTCTGCCCCTTGACGTAGTCGCCCGTTTGGATTAGAAAGATCCGGAATACGTCTTTTGCGACCGAACTGGGTCTCGGTAAAGCCATTCTTGACGGCCTCTTTAACTACTGAATCCATATATTGGCGCAACTTTGGAAAAGCGCCGAAGAAGCTTTGCAAAATGGAATCGGCCTCCCCAACATCGATGTTCAAACGTGTTGCTAGGCCGTATGCCTCCATTCCATAGGCAAGGCCATAAGCGACCATCTTTGCTTTTGATCGTTGCGCGGAGGTTACCTGGCTCGAGGGGATACCAAATACACGAGATGCCAACTCGGTGTGAATATCTGTCCCCAATGAAAAAGCTTCCACCAGACCGGGATCTCCGCTCAGGTGCGCAATTACTCGCAACTCTATTTGTGAGTAATCCGCAACGATTAATTTGGTTGCTTGTGGCGCAACAAACGCAAATCTAAACTTCTTTCCCTCTTCGGAACGAATTGGTATATTGTGAAGGTTTGGATGATCCGAAGATAGTCGCCCAGTCCGGGCAACCATTTGATTAAAGGTTGCATGAATACGGTCATCACCTCCTACTTCAGCTAAAAGGCTCTCACCGTAAGTCGATCGTAGCTTTTCCACCTCTCGATACCGAATAATCAATTCGATGATTGGGTGGATACCTACCAGCTTCTCAAGTGTCGAGGCGTCAGTCGAAAACCCCGTCTTTGTCTTTTTAGGCGGAGTTAGACCCAGATCCTCAAATAGAACTGATCCCAATTGCTTGGTTGAATTTACGTTGAAGGTCCTTCTTGCCATCGATTGTATTTGATTCGACAACTGCCTGGCCTGACGGATGAAATCGTCCTTGAGATCGCTCAAGTAGCCGCGATCGACCAACACACCTACCGCCTCCATCTTGGCTAGGACGACTAAAAGCGGATTTTCTATCGCATCAAGTAGCCAATCACTCTTGTCAGCTTCGATCAACCGTCGAATCTCCAAATCGGCGAGCGCAGCCATCGATGCGATCTGCATAGATGAAACATCATCTTTTAGAGTTGAGAAGAGATCTGGTATCAAATCTCCGCTTCCTCCTTCAACCTGACGGATAGAACCGACTACCTCAGGGGTAAAGGCCTCTAGAACCGAAAATGGATCGTAATCCCCTAGTGAACTGTCGAGCAAATAAGCGCTCAGTCCTAAGTCTGCACCGATTTTTGGAGAAGTAAGCCCTATTGTAAATAGTCTTCGTAAAAACTCTTTGAGTCCAAAGCCAACAAGTGAAAGATCGCCCAAATCTCTAATAAGAGTCTCAAGGCAAAGACGTTCATCTTGGTACTCTAGCGCCACCTTGGTGGTGGCAATTTGGGCAGGTCCCTCTCTTTTTGCCAACCAGATAACATCAATCGAACTTCTTCCTGCCTCGCCTGTGTAGGTAACATCGATGCCAACGGCAAAATCATTCTGCGAAGATCCTATGTCTTTAAAAAACTCTTCACGGGTAACGTCTCTGATCTCTACTGTTGGTTCATTAGTATTGTCATGACCACTGGACAGGTGCCCAATATAGTCAAATGCACCAAGGGTGCGTGAATAAAGTTTCTTCGACTCGATTAGATCAAAAAATTCCTTAGCCTTAGAATCGTCTAGTGGCCCTAGCTCTAAATCCGCAAGCGACAAGGAAAGATCCAAATCTCCACGCAGGTGAGTAAGCTCAAGATTCAGGCGCAGGTTGTCGACGCCAGCCTCAATTGCACGAGAAATCTTGGGGGTCAACGCATCCAAGTTACTCAAAAGCGAATCGAGTGTCCCGTAGGTAGTTGCCAACTTGGCAGCCGTCTTATCCCCTACTCCGGTAACGCCCATTAGGTTATCTGAAGGGTCTCCTCGAAGAGCAGCTAGTAACGGATAATTTTTAGGGGTAGCACCAACTTTTTCCATCACCCCTGCTTCATCGAGCAAGAGATAGTCGCTAACACCCCGACGATTATAAAGCACCTTGACGAATGGGTCTTCTACCAATTGATAGCTATCACGATCGCCCGTTACAAGAATTGTTTCAATCGAAGCACCCTTGCCTAAATTACTCAGGGTCGCCAAAATGTCATCAGCTTCGAAGCCTGATTTAGAGACAACCGCTATTCCTAGCGAACCTATAGCCAAAGATAGAAGTTCCAACTGCTCAACTAGAGCTTCATGAGTTGGAGGCCTATGACCCTTATAGTTTGGATTTAACTCGTCGCGAAAGGTAGGCTCCGGCAAATCAAGTGCCACAGCCATATGCGATGGCTTCCAATTTTCCAGTAGACCATCGAGCATGGACACTAGACCGTAAAGCGCATTAGTGCGTAAGCCAGAAGAGTTGTGCATGGTTTCAAATGGAATTGCAAAGAATGCGCGAAACGCGAGGCTGAATCCATCGACAACGACAAGTCTTTTCATATCTACGCCTTATTAAATCTGAGCCAATGAATGGGTGGAATAGGTATCAAATAGAAATGAACCCGCTAGGTTCACCCTTTGGCCGCGGATATATCCCTAGAGACCCTTATTGAGCCAGCGGGGTAAGCTCCCCAGAGATAACTTTGGTTGCGACCTCTGACATTCGCGCGCGGCTGTCCATAGCGGATCGCTGTATAAAGCTGAATGATTCCGGCTCGGTCATATCATAACGCTCCATCAGTATTCCTTTTGCACGATCGAGCAACTTTCGAAGTTCAAGCTGCGCGCTGAGTGAATCCGAGCGATCCGAAAGTGCTGCGATCTCCTCTTCAAGTGCCCGGGCCTGCGCGAACCGAGCGATTGCAATCTCAATCGCTGGAACCAAATCCGCTGGCTGAAATGGCTTAACTAAATATGCCAGAGCGCCAGCATCTCTCGCCTGTTCAATCAAGGCCCTCTGCGAGAAAGCAGTCAAAATAATTACCGGACAGATCTTATCTTCGCCCACTTCATGGGCAACCTGCAATCCATCGAGGCCCGGCATCTTGATATCCAAAATTGCGAAGTCGGGCTTTAGGGATCGGATCATTTCCAGTCCCTCATCTCCAGTACTTGCTGCGCCAACTACCTCGTACCCAAGCTCTTCAAGAGCTTCCTTCAGATCAAGCCGAATTATCGCTTCGTCTTCTGCGATTACCACACGAGCCATTTGAGCCTCCATTCGATCTCGATCCATCGACCAAAATCCACAAGTTTTGCGGCGACAAAACCGCTCAACTTCGAAAAAAGTTCCGGACAACTACTGCGTAGTATCCCAATACATCTAAAGAAGATAGTCTAGAACAAGGATAAATCCCTCAAACTACACTCAATGCCACATGTCGATGAACCTAGGTCAGAACTTCAAAAAGAGCTAATAATATCAAATAGTTCGCATGAGTCCGGGCATCTGCAAACTCGGCAAAGATTTCAGACTACCCCCAAGGTAAGTCAATATCTCCAAACAAGTCAACGAGTAATGGGCAAATCTAAAAAGGCTGATTGGAAAAGATTTGCCAGAAAAGGTGAGGTAAACCTCAATTAGCTCGCCCGGAGATCACCTTCGCCAGCGAAATGAAGGATCCAGGCGTAAAAAAGAGATCGACCTCGAACCAATCAAACTCGACCGTCTCTAACCAAAGTCAACCGCAACCCATCATCGTAACTTAGATGATCGATGATCTTTTACTCAAATCGAACCTTAACCTCAAACACATTTTGATAACACTTTAATTTTTATATGGTAATCAAATTTGAAAAACCACAAGGATTCTATCCTAAACCCCGCTGTCGGCGAACTAAAGATCTATTTGCAACAGCTCATCCATCCTTGTCTCGGGTGGACTCAGCGATCGCAATCAAAAGACCCAAAGCTGGATACCTCTCATCTGGTTGATCCACAGCCAATGCAAGCTTGACACCCATAATTTGCACTTCGTAACTATTACGAACAATTGCAAAATCCCATAGAGATAGCCGATCCAACCTAAAATAGCAAGTAGCAGCCGCAAAAAGAGATGACGATAAAGATCACGATGACTAGCAACAGGAGAACCACCCCCCCCGTGAAAGCTCCGATAAGACCCCCGAAGCGATCTCTAGGCGGGGTGTGAATAGGTATACGGTTGATTAGAAAAAATACATCTTGATGCGAATACTCATGGTGAAATCAACCGAGCCAATTGCCAAAGAGTCCCATCGAAACTTGAACTTTGAAGTCGTCTTATAAAGGGGATCCTAGTCACCATGGTTTGCGAAGTTGTGGTAGCCAAGGAGACGACGGGGAACCTTTTAAACCTTAATTTGTCCTTTGCCGATAGCCAGAAACTTTCCCGTTCGATCCGAGATTATCAGTGCCGTGATCATCAGGGCCAAGAGCCGCCGAGATGTGACGCTAGATGGATCTAAGCACTGCAATTGTCGCATAAAAAAAAGAATTCAGTTCGATGAAACCAACAGATATCACATCCGTAGAACTTTATCAGAAGATGCCAGATTCAGCTTTGACCATCCGGCATAGTTGCAGTCCCAAATACATCAATCACTCAAAATTGAACGTGGCGTAGCTCATGTAAGCTTTCACCAAAGAAAGATCATCAAAAAAAGAAGATACAAAAATGGAACTTATACATGGAGCGCCACTGTGGCTGGCTGCAACCAACTTTTGGGTTATTCGATCCTCAACAAGCCAGAGGGAGTGCGTTCTAGTAGATGTTCCACCCGAGCCTGCAAAGGTAATCAAGTTCGTCAAAGACGCCAATCTCAAAGTAGTAGCCATCATAGCTACCCATGGCCATATCGACCACATTGGGGGAATTCCAACTGTTGTGGAGGAAAAAGAGTTCCTAGACGACTTGGATCATCAGAAAATCAGAGTGATAGCCCACAAAAATGACATAGAGTTAATCCGAGACCCGATAGGTTCATCAGCGATGCTTGGCCAAGCTCTTCTTCAAGCACGCCTGTCCACCAAAATTCCTGAATTGATCGAGTATCTAGACGACGATGTGACATTCTCTGGAGCTGGATTGTCTTTCGACGCCCTTCATACGCCTGGACACACACAAGGTTCGACGTGCTTTAAAGTCAAGGTTGAGGGTCTCCCGCCCCTCATATTCACCGGAGATCATCTCTTCGCGGGCTCAATTGGTAGAACTGACCTGCCAGGAGGTTCGCTCGATTCGCTAATGGAGTCTCTCGTGACCAAGATCCTGCCACTTTCAGACGATACCGTTGTGCTACCAGGCCATGGCCCCAGCACAACTATTGGCACAGAGCGCCTCACCAACCCTTATATCCAAGAGGCTATCCGCACTCATGGACGCTAGCAAAAATTAGTCTTCATGCCAAATGAATCTAAGTAAGCAGCTTGGCGCCTCTCTGAATTTAACGCCTTTGGCCGATTGACGTCGAAGAGACGCCAAGGACGATCTTCGCAATCCAGCTCTTGCAAGGTTGCTGATAGCTCGAAGATCATAATATCGACCCTTTGCGCTAAACCAATATTCAAAAACACTTTTACGTGAACCGCTCTACCATTGCGCTTAAAGACGACTCGGTTAGTCCACATAAGGGGTCATACGCGGCATGAGCTATCCTAATTGACGACATACATCTCAGGCGACATAAAGCTATTGGACTATTTAATTTTGGCCTAGAGCGCTTGGCGTTCCCAACGAAATCGCGATCTAGGAACTCGATCATTCGAGCGAACCCTAGTTTTCAGATGACAGACCTTGAATAAAAGGCCACAATGACTAGTAAAGAGTTTTGGAATACTCAACTGGGGCTCGATTAACATCTATTGGGATCCGCCAACGCAGAACTTGTTCAAGATCAATACGAAGGTTTTCCCGTCCGCCGAACGTCCAAACCCAACGGGCTGTATTTGATATCGCAGACTTTAATTTTATCGACTCCAAAAGAAGCACAAGACTATGGTGGAATTATCTTTATGCGGATGGCGCATCAACTCAAACAAATAAAAGAGACGTTGAAATACCGATTTGATCTTCATTTGGTAGAAATATGCCACAAAGACCCACTCCACCTGGGAGCGTTAGTCTCCCATCATCCATTCGAAGAGCACTTGGAAGCAATTCGCAATCAAAGTAATCACCGTCGGCGCCTAAGTCGCTCGCCTCAGTCGGCCTTAGAACTCGAATCAAATTCCCATTCAAACGACGAAGTATCGGACTATCGTACATACCCCCGATGTAGAAATTCTTACCAGCCAGAGCTAGCGCATTTGCCGACCTCACAACCTCAAGTATTGATCCCATTCGATCGAGCTTGAGTACCCCGATGTCAAAGTTAACGAGTTTGATATAGTCGCTGACCACAGGAAGCGAAGTCAAACAACCATCCAAGGCGACCCTTCCGCTCTTATTGGAGAGAGAGTCGGCAAGGTTGCTTAGAGAATCAAACTCATAGGGATCCTCAACGTAGGAAAAGCCGATATCGTAGATACTCTCCAGCAGAAATGGCTGGCGTAAACTACAGTTGGCATCAACCGATAGTTCTACAAAACCTTGATTGAGTTCACAAACCTTAGCAAGTGACCCCAATATCGATCCACCCTTGGATCCGTCAACCTTGACTTTGATTCGACGAAACCCTGACTCGATCAAAGCTAGATACTGGGAGTAGTCATAGGAATCATCCGCCTCGGCACCCTCCAGCCCAGATAGGGGCAGAAAACCAAGCGAGCCACCCTGGGGCTCCAGTTCAAAGTCCAAAAGGTCTCCGGAACGATCCACAAGAGCCCCGGCACCGACTCCATATTCAACCTCGCCATGATTCAAATATTGCGCGATAGTCTCAAGTGGACCAATACTATTTTGACGGGCATAAAGATCCAAAAGCGCCATCTCAATTGCGGCTATAGCGGGTCTGTTGCCTCTATAACTCTGCAGCAACCTACCTATAAAGTCGCCGACTGGAATAGTAATCTCCTTAGAGTTCGATTCGTAATAGCCCTTTGCCATCTCCAGAAACAACTCCACAGCCACAAATGCCCCATTGGTGAAGTCTGGGCCATAGCTGGGAAGTGCCAATGTTGGAGCTTCACCAAATCCGAGATGGCCACCGCCTTCCAAAGTCAGGATAACCCCCGATTTAAAGTTATCCCGATGGAGCGAAGAGCGGAGTTCTCTGTTGAATGGGATTTTGATGGTTACAACATCGGCATTTCGGACATTTACGTTTAGATCCATAAGATAACGATAGCCCTATATGAGGCGACAACCAAGGCCGCAATGATTGTCCAAAATTGTGATCATATTGGCTGATCACTTTGCGTGGATGATCATTTGGGTTACATACTGCTCTTATGCGAAAAATGGCTCATGTTAATAACCTGATTAATTCCAATCCTAACAGATCTCAGTGAAATACTCATCGATACGCGAATTCGCCTTCATCTATACTCAGCCCACTTACAAGCAAAAGAATACATTTCAAAATCATCAATCGTACTCATTTAAGATACAACCGTCCTATTAATACTAAAAAAGAGCCTCAAAATCCGATAATCCTGACAAAGGTTTCAGAAATTATCATTAATATCTCCCAGCGAAGTTAACCTACAATAGCAATTACTAAATACCTGTTCGTGATCTATTTATGGCTCTTTCATCCAACTTAGATTCCATCAGCATTACTAGAAAAGACCATAGGAGCTATCAATATTGCACATTAATAAATCCAAATAATCGTCCATGTTTACCCGGCGTTAACATTGCCTCGTTAAGTTCATAACCAAGGTTCGAAGAAATACTTGGAAACCAAATGGCATCACCTTGGTGAGGGGCAAATGAAAGACTTGGTTATAGACCGCGAAGAGGATCCGGGCAATAAGACCTCTCAAAGGACAGATGTCAGTACGTCGAGAACAATTCTCAACGTCCGACATCTTGATATTGGTTTCGGAGACAAGCATGTCATCCAAGATGTAAATTTAGCGATGCCTACAGGGTCAATCGTTTCCCTAATTGGACCAACAGGGTCAGGCAAAACTACGTTTTTACGAAGTGTAAACAGACTAAACGACAAAGTATCGGGCTTTTGGACCAAAGGCAGCATCAATCTCCTTGACCAAGAGGTCCTCTCCAAGGAGATCGACCTTCTAGAGTTACGCCGCCAAGTAGGAATGCTTTTTCAACGACCAAATCCTTTTCCAATGTCAATCAAGGATAACGTACTTGCCGGAATCAAAGCCCACAAAATGGCTCCGCGCGCTGCATACAAAGAGATCGTTCAAGACGCCCTTGAAAAGGTCGGCCTTTGGAAAGCCGTATATGATCGCTTGGATGATTCCCCTTTCAGACTCTCTGGAGGACAACAACAATTATTGTGCTTGGCAAGAAGTCTTGCCGTGCAACCAAAAGTCCTGCTGCTAGACGAACCCACGTCTGCGCTTGACCCGATCTCTGTGGAAGCCGTAGAAAATCTATTTTCCAAGCTCGTCCCAGAGATCACCTTCATCGTTGTGACACATTCCTTGGCTCAAGCCAAACGAATCTCTGATTACACGATGTTCTTTTTCGACGGAAAGTTAATGGAATCTGGAGTGACTTCGGAGATATTCGAAAACCCTCAGATGCCAGAGACCCAATTTTACATCTCCGGACGTATCGGGTAAACAAAAACGTCGATCTAGACAAAAACCACTCTATTGAAAGGAAACGGCATGTTGCCGAAAAAACCTCTATTACTCGCTGGCATCTTTCTGTCAGGCGGGTTGGTCGCATCAGCTTGCGGTAGCTCCTCGTCATCGTCGTCAAACTCGTCGAGCGTTACCACAGCAGCAGCTACGACCGCCGCCCCGTCAGCCTCAACAACTACTGCACCGAACTTTGCATCAGGAGAAAATCCACCGACTGCAAAGGTTGCAATACAAGAGACCGGTTCCACTCTACTTTATCCACTCTTTAACCTTTGGGCACCCGACTATCAAAAGCAATTTCCTAACATTACAATAACTACTGCGGGAACGGGATCTGGGACCGGAATAGCAGATGCTGCTTCAGCCACTGTCGACATAGGTGCCTCGGATGCATATCTCTCCTCCACCCAAACTACCAAGAGTCCAACACTGGTAAATATCCCCCTAGCTATCTCGGCTCAGGAGATCGTCTACAACATCCCTGGAGTAACGACACAACTTGATCTAAGCGGATCGGTCATTTCAAAGATCTATCAGGGCAAGATTCAATATTGGGACGACCCGGCCATCAAAGCCCTAAATCCCTCGGCGACATTGCCACACCTAGCAATCATCCCCGTTCACAGAATTGATGGCTCAGGTGATACCTTCATATTTACGCAATATCTCTCAGCTGTCGATCCAAGCGGATGGGGAAGTAGCGTATCCTATGGAACCACGGTGCCATGGCCAGCCGTATCGACTGCTCTATCAGCAAATGGGAACGGTGGAATGGTGACCACATGCGGCGCCACTAAGGGTTGCATTGCATATGTCGGTGTTAGCTTTGCATCGTCTGCTCAGAAAGCCAACCTTACCATGGCAGCCATTTCAAATGCCGCCGGAAAATATGTAGTCCCAACCCCAACTTCCATTCAAGCTGAAGCCCAAAGCTTCATCGCCAAGGTGCCTAGCAACGAAGCGATCTCGCTTATTTACGGCCCAGGGACAGCGTCTTATCCGATAATCAACTTTGAATACGCGATAGTAAATACAGCACAAACCGATGCGAACAAAGCAGCCACCATCAGATCCGTACTTACCTGGGCGATCGATCCAAGTCATGGGAATGCCGCCTCGTATCTAAGCCAGGTCAATTTCCAACCTCTGCCATCGTCCGTAGCTGCTCTTTCTCTTGCGCAAATTAACAAGATCCAAGCTGGCTAAAAAATAATCCGCTAGAAATCATTCGAATATTTCCAAGCGGCTGTACAAAACAAACGACCTGACTTCCATGTCAGGTCGTTTGTCGAAGAATTAAATACAATCCACCAATTAGACGAGGACTACAAATGGCCACATCTGTTGTTGAAGACGCTTTGGCAAATTCACCCGACGATCACGGAAAATTCATTCCGGCTAAGTTGGGGCGATGGAGTCCGATTACGGTCATTAGTGCACTATCTACCTGCGTACCACTTTTGGTTTTAATTGGGATTTTAACGATTCTCTTCAAGAAGGCATACCCGGCGATCAAGTACAACGGTGGCGGCTTTCTGATTGGTCGCAATTGGCGACCTGGTAACTTCTATGCAAATCCAGTGACTACTAATGGGGTTCAACACCCGTTACTTGCAAGTTATGGTGCGCTTCCTTTGATTATTGGTACCCTCGAATCGTCAGTAATAGCCCTGATCTTCGCCATCCCCTTGTCTGTTGGCGCTGCGGTCATTGTGGCCAAAAAGCTTCACCCAAGACTTAGAGGATTTGTCGGAGCATTCCTCGAGCTTCTCGCAGGCATTCCAAGTGTAGTTTTTGGACTGTGGGGTGCCTTAACTCTCGGTCCTCTACTTTCGCGTGACATCTATCCAGTCATCGCGTCCCACGCCCCCAATATCTTCATACTAAAATACTTCAGAGGTAGCACTGGCGCCGGTGAGGGGCTTTTGACATCATCTTTAATTTTAGGAATAATGATTATTCCTATTATCGCATCGACTACCAGAGATTTGATAGCTCAAGTTCCCAGGCTCGCCGAAGAAGGTGCATTTGCCCTTGGCATGACGGAGTGGGAAGTAACAAGAAAAGTTACCTTTCCTTGGATATCCGCCGGTGTTATCGGCGCTACCGTTTTGGGCTTTGCGAGAGCCCTTGGAGAGACCATGGCGGTAGCTATGGTCTCAGGAGTGGTGCTAGGTTCGTATCCCACGAATATCTACGGCACGTTCACGACCATCGCGGCCACAATTGTAAGTCAGCTTGACTCAGCCCTGACCGACGCAACCGGACTAGCGGTTGAGACATTGGCCGAGGCGGCATTAATTCTGATGCTCATAACACTTCTTGCCAATGTAGGCGCACGCCTACTCGTGAGGCGAGTCGCATCAACGTCGCTACCGATTGGAAGAGGAGTCTAAAAAATTGAGCCAGGATACTTCACGCCACAGTGGAAATCGCAAACTTATCAACCTGGCGGTCATAGTCTTATGTTCTATCGCGCTTGTCTTGGTGATTGCACCTTCGATTTGGATCGTCCTTCAGGTGATCATTCGTGCACTACCACACTTCTCATGGAGCGTCATAACGCAAAACGGGGTAGGTTTGGGAGGCGGCCTAAAGAATGAAATCGTTGGAACGGCTACCATTACCACTGGGGTGATGGTGGTCGCTGGCTCAATTGGAATCCTCTCTGGTATCTATCTCTCACAATTTGCAAAAGGTCGAACCGCTGTAATTCTACGTTCGTCATCTGAAGTTTTAGCTGGAATACCCTCGATCGTCATTGGCTACATTGGATACACGGCCCTAGTGGTTGGACTTCACTGGGGCTTTTCCCTAGGAGCTGGACTATTGACACTTTCGGCAATGGTCGTACCATATATCGCCAAGACGACTGAGGTAGCGCTGCGTCAGGTCCCGACAGCCTACATAGAAGGTGCAGAAGCCCTAGGATTCAAACCGACTCGAATCCTAACAAGAATTTCACTCAAAACTGCCCTTCCAGGGATTGCAACTGGTCTGATAGTCGCTCTAGCAATTTCAATTGGAGAGACGGCTCCCCTTCTGTACACAGCCGGATACTCACAAAATCTACCAAAGCTAGCCCTCACCCACTCTCCTCTGGGATATTTAACCTATGCAGTGTGGACCTTCTACAACCAACCAACCGTAGCGGCCCAAAGGCTCTCTTTCGACGCGGCAATGTTACTTGTGATCTTCGTCCTTGCTTTAATCGCGATATCTCGACTGATTGTCGCTTTTACTCAACGCCATTCTGAGGCAAAAAGGTAGTCACGTCATCTCTTATTTGGCGACAACTAGCAAGACCCGGACCATACCCTTTGGGCTTTGTTATATTTATTTGCTCGCTCAGTTGGCCATGTTGCAAACTATTCATCGGACCATTCGTCAGGCTCCAATCGACAAGACTCTTTTGGTGAAGATCAAAGCCATGGTGCTAAGTCAATTGAACACGGAAAAACGATTGAACGCTCCAAATACTGTCTTATTGAAGTCACGATAATCAGTCGATACAGCTATCGAAGAGAGTGTCCCCTCTTTGAAGATATCCCAATATTCGTCCTCTTCAGGATTAGAGTTACTGGGGGTCGACCCGCCATCATTGTCAGAGAAGCTAGCTCGTTTGCCAAGTTGAGGATTCTGGGCAACTTGAGTTCTAAAGACATATCTGCAAATCTTGGAGGCATTTGAGTCAGAGATGCTGTCAAATTCAAAACCATAAGTTTGATCAGGAAAACGACTTTTCAGACGTCCGTACACCGTTAGAGTAGTTCCTTCAATTAAAAAAGAAATCCTAATTCGCTCGTTATCCCGTATCCCATGAGACGTCTTAATCCGCATCCCACCTTGTGAAATATCAATAGCCACAGCCGTAAAATTAGCGATAGCTCTATCATCTTCTAGAACAAATATCGAAACTCCAAGGACAGTTGAGACTCGAACGAACTCTCGCCGCTGAAGAACAGCGCCCGGATTCAAAAGCCGCACCGAAAGAAGTTTTGGAGATGGATCTTCATTATTTTCCACCACAAATGGTGCTCCAAAGAGGCCAAAACGAACCTTACGATAGAGCACCCCTTTGGAATTTAGACGAAAGCTCTTGGGCGTCTCAAGTATCAACCGGGCCACTCGATCTGACATGTACAACAACGTCGCCGGCAAAGCCGAAGCGGGTACCGAAAAAGCTCCCTCTAAAGACTGAGGCGTTGTCGACGCATCCAGAAAGATTCTGGTTCCCTCTCTAAGCAAAGTCACACTATCTCTCCAACAGATTAAGACGAAGTTCGATGTCTTGCTATCCACTGTCCTACGTGCATCGCATCACCATCACTATCGACACCAAGCACAAAAAGCTTAAACCGATCTAACACGAAAACAATTGGCAAATGCGCTGACAGATATATCTACACAGCAAATGTAGTGATATAAGTCGGCATCAGCTCAACATTCATAAGGAAACCCTATGAAACAAATATTCGACCAATGTTTTAAAGGCTACGGATAATTACTAAAAAATCTAGGCAATTCCATCACGGACTATGAATGGTAAAATTACTCCATGGAACCAAATCGAATACTAGTGCTCGCAACTGAAGCATTTAGGGAGCGGCTTTTAACCATCGAAGATGTCGACCTTACCAACCCGACACCGTGGCCGGGCTGGAACGTTCAAGACCTACTGATACACGTTACCCAAGGGTCAAGAATTGCGGCGTACCTAGCTCAAGGTGCTTCAAATCAAAAGGTAGAGGCATTACCCACCTTGCCCACCATCACCGATGATCTATTCCTGGAGTGTCTCGAATCTCTCGATGAACAACGAGAGTCCCTCGAAGAATGCTGGCCTCAAGACAGAGTAGTTGAGCATCCCGAAGGGGATATTTCGATCGAAACTTTAATCTTATTGAGGTCTTGCGACCTAACAATTCACGCCTGGGATCTAGCTCGAACACTTAGGACCTATGAGGATCTCAACCAAGAACTAACCGATTGCGTCTACGAATCTTCACTATTCATAAAAAACGAACTCAAACGAACAGGCTGCTTCGGGCCTAACCAAATCGCTGAGATAGACAGCTCAAAGAGATCACTCGAACGCCTCCTTGAACTTTCAGGTAGAAATCCCTAGCCGTCTGCGACCGCGGAATATAGATCAAGTACAACCGAAGAGCTATTGTTCCGACTGTAAGCAGCAACAGGGTCTGGATCCAGAAGGCGCGACGCATGCATCAATCTAACTAATAAGGGCCAAATACCAAATAATTATGGCAATCGATCTCCAAAGTCGGCTCCAAGCGAAATTTACACTCGCCACTTCAGCTAATTCTTTGATCCGATCACAGATGCTCCATAATCGGTTATTGTACGCTTTCACACACCTGTGTTATTAGGGCGACTTCTGAATTGAACAGTAGTAAGGCCAACGGGCACATCACCACAATAGGAAAGTCGCAATAAAAGCGTGACAGTCCTTTCTAGCCACAGTCCGGGCTAAACACAGTTCCAATCGGAAATGAGTTACTAAGGATGCTGATTATCGCTCAAAGAAAGACCTATCTCTCTTTGTCAATAGAGCATGTACTGTGTGGAAGAATAAAATATGATCGTAACCATTTCGGGCCTTGGGCGACCGACTTGCTCGGATAACCGATTACAAATGCGGAAACAGAGATCCAACTACAATTTGCGTTCAAATAATCGGCTGGCTTATCAGCATATCGCGTGCCGTGCGCCATGCACGATTGCAAATAGCTTCCAAATCGTTTGCACCAAACCATATCGTGAGTACCCGGAGCGGGATTCGAACCCGCACGCCCTTGCGAGCAAAGGATTTTGAGTCCTTCGTGTCTACCATTCCACCACCCGGGCAAAGTGTAACAAATATCTTACAGGTGCTTGCCCACCAAAGTACGTCTCAAATTAAAAAAACCACTTCATTGACTAAAAAGACCTTGAATCACTTGATCCAAAAAACGACCACTAAAAGAATTTCGAAGCATACATCTGCTTTTACCGGTTGATCCTTGATGCTAATTCCATCAATTTGTAACCTTTGTGTCTTCTTCGGAGTCTATATATGTATGCATTTGAAAGAATTGGTCAAATGTATAAGGTTTAAATTCGAAGAGAGCCCACCAAATGGGCGTAACTCAACTAACAAAGAGATTGCTTCGCCCAAATACAGATGGGTGAGCACCGAGACAAGGACGAAGAATAACTCGATAATTTAATTTCACCCAATGTTGCAGCCGAGCCGCAAACGTGGCAGTCGCTCTGATCAAAAGCATCGAAGGCTAACTCACAGAGGCTCAAGTCGTTTGTATAACTTTGCTAGACGCCTTGGCTCCCATAACATATTATCAACAAACTGTCAAGGCATCTAGGCAATAAAAATCAAGTTACCGATGGTACTAAAGCAGCAACGCCTAGAATTAATAGGAATATGTTTCACGAAATTAAACGTGCAGCAATGAAAGGCACCAAGTGATAGCGTTCACTTTTCCAGGACAAGGTTCCCAAAAACCTGGCATGGGAGCTCCGTGGGTTGACCATCCTTCATGGGAGGTCGTGGCCGATGCGTCTGAAGCAACCAATCGAGATATAGCCTCGTTACTTTTGTACGCTGACCAGCAGACGCTTGCTCAAACTCGCAACACTCAACTCGTCACCTATACAATGTCGATGCTTGTGCTTGATGCTATCGAGAGAACCGGAGTCACTCCTTCAATTTGCGCCGGTCACTCACTAGGAGAATACTGCGCACTTGTCGCCGCAGGTGCCCTTCCATTTGACACGGGTGCAAAACTGGTCGGCGAGCGAGCCGAAGCCATGCAAAATGCAGCTGAAGAGAATCCGGGTGCAATGGCAGCACTTTTAGGAATCGATGACGACGGCGCAGAAAAGGCATGCGATGCAGCCGGAGGCGAAGTTTGGGTAGCCAACTACAACGCTCCAGGCCAAGTCGTACTCTCTGGAAGGCGCGACGCCCTCGAACGTGCCATCGATATTGCACGTGAAATTGGCGCCAAAAAAGCCTTAGTTCTACCTGTAAATGGTGCCTTTCATACCCCATATATGGAGCACGCGAGACAACGTCTTCGCAGAGCACTTTTAGATTCCCGTTTCTACGACGCCGAAGTACCCGTAGTCGCCAATGTCGATGCGTTTCCGTATCGACGTGCAGCAGACTGGATACGGCTTCTCGCGCAACAACTAACATCGCCTGTTATGTGGACTAGGTCACTAGCCAAACTTCGAGACCTAGGTACAACGTTGCTTGTTGAAATTGGTCCAGGTAACGTATTGACTGGCCTTGCTAAACGAGCCGCTCCAGACGTAACTGGCATCTCGGTTCAGACCCCTAACGACCTCGATAAATTGATCATGGCAGTCGAGGCAAACGCTCGCACCGCAGTACCTAACGAGATGGTATTAGGCGAACATCTTTATGCATCTGAACGAATAGTTGTCTCTCCTAACGCAGGAGTATTTTCACTGTCTCACGAGATTGGACTCAAAGATCGAGTCTCAGTTGGAAATAGCCTCGGAGAGGTAAACAGCGAGGCCGTTAGATCGCCATTTACCGGCATTCTAAGCGGATATCTCGCCTCAGATGGTGAAAGAGTAACTACAGGACAGCCAATCGCTTGGCTACGAACCGCATTGGATAACTAAACGTGTTTTATGGATCAAAGATTGTAGGGTGGGGTTCTGCGCTTCCCGACACCGTCGTGACAAACGCCGACTTTGAGGCTCGCCTCGAAACCAACGATGCTTGGATAACCGAACGAACGGGCATCAAAGAGCGTCGATTTGGAGGCACCACATCCTCGCTCGCAATCGAAGCTTCACAGAAAGCATTGGCGAATGCCGGACTAGAACCTAAAGATATCGATCTTTTGATTCTTTCTACGACAACCCCGGAGCAGACTATTCCTGCGACCTCAGCGACAGTGCAAGCAGAGCTCGGCCTCAATTGCGGAGCCTTTGATGTCAACGCGGCATGCGCGGGCTTTGTCTATGCTATGGTCCTAGCCAACTCAATGATTGCAACTGGAGTCAAGCGGATTCTTGTCGTTGGATCGGATACCCTGAGTCGAATAACAGACCAGGAAGACCGCTCAACAGCAGTACTCTTTGCGGACGGCGCTGGCGCTGTAATCATGGAGCGTACAGAGTTACAAGACAATGCCTTTTTGGGATGGGACTTAGGTGTCGATGGAAGTCTCGTGCCTATCCTTTACTGTGATCACGGCGGATACATGAAGATGGAAGGGCGTGAAGTCTACAAGAAGGCAGTTCTAGCCATGGTTGCGTCTTCCAAGCAAGCCTTGGAGCGTGCAGGAATCGCAGCCTCAGATGTATCCCTCGTCGTACCTCATCAAGCAAACCTGCGAATCATAGAAGCGGCAACCAATCGCCTCGGAATCCCGATTGAAAAAACCGCGATAGTTTTAGATAAAACTGGCAATACCTCCTCCGGTAGCATTCCATTAGCCTTGGTTGCAGCCGCTGAGATGGGACGACTTCAAAATGGTGACCATGTTCTCTTCTGCGGCTTTGGAGCCGGAATGACCTGGGCTGCAGCAGTGATACGGTGGGTGGTTTAGTGCAAGAGTCAAGGTGTGTATTTATCACCGGTGGCGCAACTGGAATTGGAGCAGCCACCTCTGAGGTACTTCTTGAGAGAGGATACAAGGTAGCGGTCACCTATCGATCTCGCCACAGTAGTGAAAATCTAACCAAATACGGAGATCGATTCATGGAGGTCTCCTGCGACGTCTCAGATAGCGACTCTATAGATTCCGCTATCGATCAAGTTGAAGCCAAATTCGGTAAGATCGAGATTCTAATCGTAAATGCAGGTATCACAGAAGACACTCTCTTACTTAGGATGTCCCACGACGCATGGGATTCTGTAATCGAAACCAACCTGACCGGAGCCTTTAGACTCACGAAAAAAGTTCTACCATCGATGGTTCGAGCCAGATTTGGTAGAATTGTTTTTGTCTCATCGGTAATCGCAGGGATGGGGGGACCTGGTCAAGCCAACTATGCCGCATCAAAAGCAGGTCTGAGCGGCTTTGCTAGATCTCTAGCTCGAGAAGTGGCAAGCAGAAATATTACGGCCAATGTCATTGCGCCCGGCGCCGTTGCTACGGCAATGACAGCCAATCTGAGCCAAAAGCGCATGGATGAGATGACTTCATCAATTCCAATGCAAAGAGTTGCGGAGCCTTCGGACATATCAGGAGCCATAGCGTTTCTCGTATCGGAAGAAGCTGCGTACATTACCGGGGTGATATTGCCTGTTGACGGAGGACTATCGATGGGCTTTTAGTCCATCGCCGCCAGATCCGCTATCATTTATCGGAAGGAATGCCACTACCTTGGCATAAAAAGGGATAAGCCAGATGGCGGATTCTCATGGGAAACAACAACAACAAAAGAAGGAAGTTGCGAAGATGGACGACGCTAAGGCTTTTGAGCAGTTCAAGGAGTGCGCAGTCAAGGTTCTCGGCGTAAGCCCAGACAAAGTAGTCATGGAAGCAAATTTTGCTGAGGACCTAGACGCTGACAGTCTTGATATCGTAGAGTTGGTTATGGAGTTGGAAGATTCTTTTTCCATAAAGGTGGAGGAGTCTGAACTCGAAGGTGTCGACACAGTTGGTGGCGCCTTCAATTTAGTAAAAGGCAAAATTGCATGAAGATAGCGTGGACACAAGCCGGTCAAAGCATTGAAGCGCCATACCAGGTCGCAATCACTGGTGTTGGCGTCGTGTCCTCAGTCGGTACTGGCAAGGAGGCATTCTGGAATGGAATCAACCAACCCGAATACTCCGGTTCACGACTGATTCCCGATTTCGATCCATCTGTTTATATGGGTGTTAAAGACGCACGTCGTGCCGATAGATACAACCAGATGGGACTCGCTGCTTCGATACTAGCAATGCAAGACACGGGTTCTCTAGAGGTCGACCCGGCCAGAGCTGGCGTATGGATGGGAACCGGCGTAGGAGGGCTCACCACCCTCGAGGCGCAGATAGTTATCTGCCACACTCGCGGAGCAGACAGGGTAACACCTTTCCTAGTTCCAATGATGATGGCAAATTCCAATGCGGCAACCATTTCGATGAAGTTTGGATTTACAAACACCTGTCAAACAACCGCAACTGCGTGTGCGGCTGGAACCCAGGCAATTGGCAATGCTGCTAGGGAGATTGCGACCGGACGTGCAACCGTCATGCTGGCTGGTGGCGCTGAAGTTGCAAGTACACCAACTGCTGTTGCTGGCTTCGCAAATATGACTGCGGCCTCCTCAAGTGGAATATCTAGGCCCTTCGACACCGAGCGTGATGGCTTTTTGATGGCCGAAGGCGCTGGGGTTGTGGTCTTGGAAGAGCTTGGTCACGCAATTGCCCGTGGTGCTCATATCTATGGAATCGTATCTGGATATGGTTCAAATGCGGATGCCCACCATATTACCGCTCCCGCTCCCCATGGAGTTGGCGCGGCCGGATGCATGGAGCTCGCCCTAGCTGATGCGGGGCTAGCTCCTGAGCAAATTGGCCACGTGAATGCTCACGGCACCTCAACTCAGTTGAATGACCGTGGCGAAGCCGAAGCAATTGCAAAGGTCTTTGGACAATCTCGACCGCCAGTCACCTCCATCAAAGGTGCGCTGGGCCACTCACTTGGTGCCGCTGGTGCAATTGAAGCCATCGCTTCATGTCTCACCTTTGAGCACGGGATGATTCCACCAACGGCAAATACTAAAAATGTTGACCCTGAAATCGATATTGATGTCGTGATTGGGAGTGCACGGAGTCTGCCAGACGGGGCAATCATTTCAAACTCATTTGGCTTTGGCGGCCATAACGGCAGCTTGATCTTTTCGAAATATGAAGGATAGCTCGTAGCTAGAATCACAATAACTCCGTAATAACAAGTCTGATGATTTTGATTACCTGCTTTCAGGCCAAAACCCCATAGAGAAACTCTCATTTATGGGGTTTTGGCCTTTAACCGCGGCAGTAGTAGCTATAAAATTTCGCTAAACTCGCTACTTTCGCGATCAACTACTACTTACTCCACGGCGATTCCGGAGCTTTCAAGCGCAAATAAACATCTCAATATGACAAGTGCCCAAAGAGGACGATCGATAAAACCACCTCGATAAAAAATTCGGGCTTATCATTAATCGATCTATCATCAATGTCAATTTTTAATGAGCATTAGAAGACTTACCGATTTGAGTCATGCGCACGCAATCAAAAATAACTACTGACCCAAATAGTGCAATCAAATGGTCAGTAGAAGTCAAACCATCCATGAAGACAAGTGATCAACTCTGCTTATCCAGTTACATTTTTGCCTTGAGCCATTTTGGGTATCAATCTCGATGTGACGACAGCAATCAAAAGGTAAACGAATCCAAGATAAAGATGGCGGAATCACTCGATTTGAGCAAAATTAAACAAAACTGAGCAACTCAGTTAGATAGCACTGCGGTACGAGGCGACACCCAACAAGAACTCCGAGATAGCGTTGGCCATGAAGATCCAAAGTGGTGCACGTAAAAACAATTCCTTAATCGATAGGGTAAAATTGCCAATTCAAAGCTCCTAAAAGGACTTTCATACCAATAATCTGCAAGCCTTGGTAAGGTTTAACTCTGTGGAATCACAAAATATAGATGCAGCAACAAACGTAGAAGAGGCCAGCCAAATCCAGGCACCTTCTGATTATTCGATAGGATCATTTTCTAAAAACGGACCATGGGTAGTCGACCTCGACCATTATCTCTGGCTTGGAGGTATAGATCGGCTAAGGCGCCGAAGCCAGGAATCCGTACCACGCCTTTTGGCCCGAAAAAAGCTTCCTCCCACCTCCCGAGTAGTCAAAGTAGGCACCTCGATAGCGATAGCGCTAGTCATGTGGAAACTCAAAGAAAAGCCCAAAGGGAATCCCATCTCAAGGATTGGACTTTCTAGGCGACTAAAGGTCTCCTTTGAAGCACTCGGTCCGACTTACGTTAAACTCGGTCAAATTATCTCGTCAGGTGAAGGAATTTTTCCCGAGGAGCTTGTAACTGAATTCAAAGAACTCCGTGATAGAGTGCGCCCAGAACCATTCGAGATTGTCAGAAAGACAGTTGAAGAGGACCTTGGCGCAGAGCTCGAAGAGGTATTTCTAGAGTTTGAAGAAAAGCCAATAGCTTCAGCATCTATCGCCCAAGTCCACCTGGGTCGCCTTCGCTCGGGAGAACAAGTCGTGGTAAAAGTCCAGCGAAGTACCGTTGGCGACCTGGTCACACGCGACCTTGCAGCGATGGCATGGTTTGCACCCGCACTCATTGGTCGAATTCCAGTCTCAGCGCTAGCAAACCCCCCTGCTCTCGTTGAACTATTTGCTGAGACCATCGTCGAAGAGTTGGACTTTCGTTTAGAGGCGGCCAACATGTTAGATGTAGCCAGACTGCTCGCCGAGACTGATCAGCGAGCCATCGTTGTTCCAAGACCCCACCGTCGGTATGTTACGCGCCGGGTCCTAGTTATGGAACGTCTAGAAGGCTTTGCCTGGGACGACGCAATCGGAATGCGCAATGCGGGAATCGACACTTCAGCGGTTCTCAGGGCCGCCCTTGTCGGTTTCATGGAAGGTGCCATGCTCTTTGGAATCTTCCATGGAGACCTTCATGGAGGCAATCTTCTGGTTCAAAAAGATGGTACTGTTGGACTACTTGACTATGGAATAACCGGACGGCTTAGCGAGGAAAAACGACTGGCATTTCTACGGCTGCTTATGGGCGGTACGGTAAACGACGTTAGAATGCAAACCAGCGCCCTGCGCGACCTAGGAGCCCTACCAATAGATACCGATATCGAATTGGTAATAGCAGATCTGGGGCTTGATCGTCCCACCAAAGACCCGACTTCAATGTCTCCAGAAGAGCTTACCAAAGAGATCCGTGAGCTTACCAAAGCACTTTTAGGTTATGGGGCAAAGTTGCCTAAGGAGCTAATGCTCTTTATAAAAAACATGATATTCCTAGACTCATCAATCGCGAAGCTCGCCCCCGATGTCGATCTATTCTCTGAGATCACATATTTAGCTGCTTACTTTGCAACCAAGCATGGGGCTCGAATCGCAGCTGACGTGGGAGTAGACCTTCGTGAAGTGCCTGTCGATCTCGAAGGAGTCAAAAACTCACTGGGCCTCGAACAGCAAACAAACGCCATTACCTATCGTGAACTCCGAGAACGAAGAGAGATCATCCGAAGCCGAATGGAAGAAAATGCCCAACGATCACAGCGAAAATCGAAGTTTTTACCGAAGAAAAAGCACTAGGGTCACCGAAGTAAAAAATTAAATAACCACGGCGCAGCAGCGATCAGCAAATAGGTTCTTCTGCGCCATCTAGTTATTGCGCTATCCAAGCAAAAAACAATACGATCGAATTTTGGGAATTTTCCACTAGCTTTAGGTCCAAACCGCCTCGATAAAGCATCGACCGCCAAGGAGCTGAGTTAGTCATGCAGGGTCGCTCTAGGCGATGGGCTCCAATATCCGCCATCTAGAGGCGAAATTTCATTTGGAGGGACCATTGGAGCATCGATCAATCGTCAACATAGGTACATGCTCAATTAAATGTAGCCATTGAAGGTAGCGAAGCCCGTCATTTGCCCGAGACAATCTCTCCAATACCCAGAGAGATTGCTCGACATCTCAAGCCGCCAAACATATGACCTAATTCGATCCTTGGCCTTGGCGAAAGATCATATAGTTAGGGCGCGGCCGAGCATGGGCATGAAAGTGATCGGGGATCTGTCGTCGAATCTTATCTATGAAAAATTCACGCTCACCAAAATAAGAACTGGCCGCTTTTGTTAACTTTTCGATCAGGTCATCAAGCAGCTCTTCTGACAGATCAACACTGTGTTCTCGTAGAACAACCATTGGAACGTCGCAGGATTCACACAGCGCCACGAAGCAAATATCGTCTTCATAGAGCCAAGGCGTAATCTTTATCGCTTGGCAAAGCTCACAATCCGGGAATGTCATTTTTACCACCTCGCTCGGAAAGTTCACAAGAGAAATACCATCTAGGACAATTCGAGATCTCAACTCTATCTAAAATTGTCCAAGATTTTTTATATACAAGCTAAAAGCATTGAGAGGAGTTAACACCTAAAGGTCATCTAGGCCGGAGCGCAACGAGGAGATAAAGGCATAGGCACCATTTGGTCCCTCGCCATCGAGTAGTCGCTTGACCAAGGCAGACCCCACTATCACACCGTCACTAACTTGAGCAACTTCTTTCGCCTGCTGAGGAGTAGATATGCCGATCCCAACCAGGACGACCCGATCTGTAATAGCCTTTAGGGAAGATGCAACCTTCGAGGCACTCTCTGCAAGGCTAGCTCGAATTCCGGTAACGCCCATCAACCCAACACCATATACAAAGCCACGGCTAGCGCTGGCAATCTCCTGGCTACGCGAGATAGACGAAGTAGGCGCGACTAAAAGAATATTTGCTATCCCTATCGACTCTGCATAGTCTGACCACTTGTGTGACTCTTCCAACGGTAGGTCCGGAAAGATAGTTCCAGTTACTCCGCCCATCGAGAGCCACCCGCCAAAACGTTCAAATCCACTGTGAAAGACAAGGTTGCAATAGGTCATGGCAATCAACGGAACGTCGATATCCAACTTCTCCAATTGAGCAAAGATGGAAGCTGGAGTCACCCCTCGATCGAGCGCTTGCTGGGATGCTGCTTGAATAATCGGCCCATCCATAATGGGATCTGAAAATGGAATTCCGATCTCGATCGCGTCAGCTCCAGCCTCAGCGATAGCCTGAATAGTCTCTAACCAGCTGTCGTCATAGCCCCCTGTCACATATGGCACGAGGATCTTACGACCTTTTGCTCGCTGGCTTCTTAGCCTCACCTCAAGACTACAAGAGGTTTCATTCTCTATCAAAATCTCACCCAAATCTATTGAAAATAACCAAGCATATGTGCAACGGTCTCAGCATCTTTATCGCCTCGACCAGACATCGTCAAAAGCACACTGGAGCCAAATGGAATCGCCTTACCAGCCTCTCTGACGATATAGGCCAGGCCATGAGCTGGTTCTAATGCCGGAATAATTCCCTCGGAACGTGCAAGTAGCTGAAAGGCACTTAGGACCTCTTCATCATTCACACTCTCATATTGTGCGCGTCCAATAGCACTCAAATAGGAGTGCTCGGGGCCTACACCGGGATAGTCCAAACCCGCCGAAACTGAATGAGCCTCCTGTAGCTGACCAAATTCATCTTGTAAGAACTGGGAACGCATTCCATGGATAACACCCGGCACACCACGGCCCACTGCAGCTCCACCAGCTGGTTCAACACCTATAAGAGCCGACCGAGATTCAACAAAGGCGTGGAAGGTGCCTGCTGCGTTGGAGCCTCCCCCAACGCACGCTATTACAAAATCTGGATCATTGCCAATTAGCGCATTGATCTGCGGTCGAGCCTCTTCGCCTATAATCTTTTGGAACTGTCTTACCATATAGGGATATGGATGCGGCCCCATAACTGAACCAATGCAATAGTGGGTATCTTCTACACATGCAACCCATTCGCGCATTGCCTCATTAATCGCATCCTTCAGCGTCCTAGATCCCGAAGTGACAGCAACGACCTCCGAGCCCAACAACTTCATCCTAAACACATTGAGCGCTTGACGTTCGGTATCTAATTCGCCCATATAAACGGTGCATTTAAGGCCAAGTAGCGCCGCTGCTGTGGCGGTAGCAACGCCGTGTTGGCCGGCCCCAGTCTCTGCAATAATTCTGGTCTTACCCATACGCTTGGTCAAAAGGGCTTGACCGATCACATTATTTATCTTGTGGCTACCCGTGTGATTTAGGTCTTCCCTCTTCAAATAAAGTTCTATTCCAAGAGAGCGTGAAAGGTTGTTACACTTTGTGACCGGAGATGGTCGCCCACCGTAACTATTGAGAATCGACAGGTATGTGGCCATAAACTCTGGATCAGCCCATGCCTCATTAAATGTCCGCTCGAGTTCCACGACTGCATGGTTTAAAGACTCAGGGATATATCGACCGCCAAAGTCCCCGAAGCGGCCATCAAAATCTCCACTAATTGCTTTTGGATCCTGGCTAAGATTTGTCAAAGGTGTTCCTCCCAATTGAAGATCGGCGAACTTGAAGTAGCACTTATGCTATCGCCAAGCGGGTCCCTATCTAGAGTCACAAATGCAGACTTCGCATTTGAAATAAAAGCGCGAAGCGCAACGGGGTCTTTCTTTCCAGGAGCGGACTCTACCCCACTTGAGACGTCAACCCCATATGGTCTAACCGTGGTAATAGCCTCTCGAACATTTTCGCTATTTAGTCCACCTGCCAAAATAATCCTTTTGGGCATGTGTTCTGCCTCAATGATCGACCAATCAAAGGCCTTTCCTGATCCAGGCTGTGCACTATCGACTAAAAGTGCATCTACTGGATAGCGAAAAAAAGATCTAATCGACATTCCATCTGCCGGAAGCGCCTTGATGAGGTAGTTGAGCCTCAATCGCAGCGATAACACGGTCTCGACACTCTCGTTTCCATGCAGTTGAGCACCGCCCAGCCCAACCGAATGAACTATTCTGACCAACTCATCTGGATCCTCGTTTACAAATACACCGATAGTCAAAATTTCACTTGGCAAGCGTTTGATAATATCGCGCGCAACATTGACAGAGACCATCCGGGGAGAGGGTGCAAAGATAAAGCCAAGGGCATCGGCTCCAAGCGCAACCGCCAAAAGGGCATCTTCCTCATTTGTGATACCACATATCTTGATAAACATTTCCGACAACGCCCTAACTTGGTTGGCCACTTAAAACAAATTCGGCAGTGCTATTCCTAGGAGACCCCGAGCGAACAAGTGATTCACCAATTAAAGCTGCATCAAAACCGGCCGCCAAAAGCTCGCTCATCTGCATCGGTGTGGAGACGCCAGATTCAGCCACCTTGATAGCCGACGATCCAATTAGTGGAGCAAGACGACTTGCAAGATAGGTGTCGATCGAAAAATCTCTCAAATTACGCTGATTTATTCCGATAATTTGGGCCCCGATGGCCAGTGCTATCTCAATCTCGGCCTCATCGTGCGTCTCTACTAAAACATCCAACCCAACTTCGAGAGCACAAGAATGTAGGTCTCTAAGCTCATTGGCCTCTAAACCAGCGACGATCAAAAGAACTGCGCTGGCACCGTGAATCTTCGCATCGTAGATATCTCTTTCATCTACAGTAAAGTCCTTGCGCAATATAGCAATCGGCAATGAAGAAGCTACGACATCTAGGTCATCCAAAGAACCACTGAAGAACTCACGATCGGTTAGAACTGAAATTGCCCTAGCTCCGCCTTGGCTATACATGGTCGCAAGAGCTAGTGGATCTCTGATTTCATTTAGTTCCCCCCGTGAGGGCGATCGCCTCTTACACTCTGCAATTACAGATACACCCAGATCTTGCCGGAGGGCACCCGCCAGAGACGGTGGAGCCTTTATTTCCAAAGCTTGATCACGGAGATCTCTTCGATCACGACGATCAGCCTTTGATCGATCTCGATGCCATTGCATTATCTTTTCTAAGTATGTGCCTTCAACGCCCACTTACGATCAGATCTACCTTTGTCTTTAAAACTTTAATTTCCAAAATGGGTTGCACCCAAGGCTAGCCAGACCAAAGCACTAAACCTCCCAAGAAGAGCCAAATGCGAGGATTGGCTGTATTCTGCCCATCTATCAATTCCATGGATCAATCTCTAGAGAGGTATGCATCCTTACATTTTATGAGAATCGTCTCGAAATCGAAAGATGTGGCAATTCGAATAGATCCTACAAGGGGCGCGACTGCCAAACTGAAAAGCCTTGCGTTGTCTATAAATCGCTAAAAGCCTAGAAGGTGGCCCATTAGGTTGGCGTACCCGAATCATTTGAACTCTTTGATTTTGAGCGAAAAATACTTTAGACGAGAGACACATAAGGGTCGTGGAGGATTTATCCAGGATTCCGCTTATGTGGGCAAAGGCAAAAAACTAATAACTGAAATAGAGCTATTTAAGGTACGACTATTGATTTGTATCTATTTGACTACAATTAACTCCAAATCAAAAGCACCGATCTAGCGACTCTTAAATTCCAATTATATAAACGCCCTAAAGGAAGTCACGATCCAAAAAGCTCATCAGATATCCTAAAAGTCACTGATGAACCTCATTGATCATATTTTCCTAAACATCTCCATCTAGTTTAAGTGACAGGCAAGACCATCAAGGCGGAACCAATTGACAAATAGCCAAAATGTGCTAACGATTGCAATCATCGAAGACGATCCCGATATCGCTGACCTTTTAAACAGCTATCTTCGAAAAGAAGGCTACCGAGCCCTAATAGCCGGTGACGCCCATTCCGCTCGCCAACTAATCGAAACCGCAAGCCCATCGCTGATCTTATTGGATCTTGGTCTACCAGGTGGAGTAGATGGCCTTGAATTGCTCAAGGAGATTAGAGGTAAATCCCAGGTGCCAATAATGGTGGTCACGGCTCGAGATGGCGAGATCGACCGAATTTTAGGACTTGAGCTAGGAGCAGACGACTATGTCGCCAAACCGTTTTCACCTCGGGAAGTAATCGCACGCATAAAGGCGATACTGCGGCGAACCGATACCTCCACGCCAGCACCCACACCACAGATGGAGGCTGGAAATATCAAAATTGACACCTTCGCACACCGTGTTACATGTAGCGGCATTGAGGTTGCTCTTACCACTAAGGAATTTGAGCTCCTGCGATACTTGGTACTGAATCGCAAGATTGCCCTGAATCGAGATCAGATTCTCGAGGCAGTTTGGGGTGTCGAGTGGTTTGGAGATGAGCGCACGATCGACGTTCATATTCGACAGTTGCGCAAAAAATTCAAAGACGAGTTGAATTTAGTGACCCTATGGGGAGTTGGATACAGGCTCGAGTGAATCAAGATCACCACTAAGGACTGTAGCTCGCAACGAACAAAGATATTTACGAAGATCAATAAGATGAAAGGTCACCTAGAAAATGCGACATCGACTAGCACTAACTATATCATTGGTAGTACTAGTGGCTCTCATCGTTGCGGGAACCGGAGTTGTCCTAATCCTAAGGGCCCAAGTCCAGCATGGAGCGGTCGTTCAACTAAGCAAAGAGGTTGAGACGATCGCCAACCAAGCAAATATTGCAAATGCTCAAATCCTAAGGTTGATCCGGATCGCAGCCGCTTTGGACGGCGCCAAATTAATTCCAATCAACCAAACCACCGGGATGCCCCTCTTCAACCTACCGCGGCCACTGATCGCCTCGATATTTTCGCCAACAAAAATCCTTGGAGGCTATGGCCAAAGTGGAGTCTTTAGAAACTTTGCATACGCGGCACTACCAATTCATACCGGTGTCGGCTCGCCACAATCTAGGTTAAACCTCTTAGTTATCACCCGTGCGATTCCGCCAATTCATACCGCAATCATCTTCCTAGCGATCACCATGCTGACTGCCATCCTTATCGCAATAGTTGCAGCTGAGGCGCTGACCTTCAGATTGACAAAACCAATACTTGGAGTAATCGCCACAACCTCCAAAATCGCCAAAGGAGACTTTGAGGCTCGCATTCCAGATGACCCGCAGAGATTTAAAGAACTTGACCTTCTGATCGAGTCGATCAATACGATGGCGCAAGATCTAGCGGAATCAAAGGATGCTCAAAGTCAATTTCTCCTTGCGATTTCACATGATCTTAGAACGCCTCTGACATCGATCAAAGGTTACGCAGAAGGGATTATAGATAGTGCGGTAGAGCCCAACGACGGTGCCAAGACGATTCTAAACCAGGCAAACCGCCTAAGCCGCCTCGTAGGAGATCTACTAGATCTAGCAAAGCTCCAGGCCAACACCTTCTCACTCTCCATTCAAAAGATTGACCCCAAGATGATTGCCGACCAGGTAGCAAGGGTTCTTGGGGACAAAGCAAGGCGAAGTCAGATCGACTTTAAATACCTTCCCTTTTCAACTTCATCCGATCTTGAGATCCAAGGCGATCCAGATCGATTGATTCAAATTCTGACCAACATCGGTGATAACGCCTACAAGTTTGCAGCCACGCGCATAGCACTTACATGTTCGATACAAGACAACGAGATAAGAATCACTATCGCAGACGATGGTCCAGGAATTTCAGAAACCGCCAAAGAGGCAATTTTCAAACGCCCTTACCAAGCTGGAGATACTAAAGCAAGAGAGGTTGGCTCGGGCTTTGGCCTTCTGATTGCATCGCGACTGGCACAAAACATGAACGGTAGGATCTCTTATAAATCTCCCTTTGTAGAAAATAGCTCCGGAACGGCTATGACGGTTGCCTTTGATCGATCAGATTTAAATCTGGACCTCTAATTTCAACAACAAAGACTCGATGGAAGCGCTAGTTCAAAAGATCGCAGCTACTTTGACTTCCTTGGCCGTTTCGCCCAGGAAGGTTAGATTATCTGTCACAAAAGCTCTAGTGACCCTCATAAAGCCGACGGTCTCATAGCTAGAGAGATCATCTAGAACGATCTTGGGATTCAATTTAGCCAACTCTAAAAGATCGTGGGAAACCGCCGCTATTGAGGTAACAAAGCCTACGCCTTTAGAGTTCTGAAATACCTCCGCACCAAGTTCATCACTAAATCCAGTCCCTGCAAAGGCCATTACCAACGATGGCGCCTTCGCCCCTCTCGAATCCACCCTCTCAACTAACTCTTGGCCCGTATAGCAACCTTTAGTAAATGAGGCATAGCGACCAAGCTCACCAATTGAATTAGGAAGTGCCCCTAAAGCTATATCTCTGATGGAAACCGGCCAATTCGAGATCGCACAAAGGCCGATGTAGCTCGGGTCAATAGCGCCATCGAGAACCGATTCCTCGCCTCGATATGGTCGCGCCTTTTGGTAATATCCGGGAAGTGATCCGCTGGTGGCAATTGCGCTCTCTGAAAATGAGTCGTCGGTATCAACTACCAAATTAAGCCAACTATCTACTTCGATCGTTGCCTTAGTTCGAATCAAAAACATCCGCAATCGCACTAGCACTGCCTCCAATGCGGCAGCCGGAACTATTAGGACAAATTCATCTTTGCTAATCCTATGGATTTCAGCCAAGGATACCAGATGGCCATTTGGCTCAAGAAGTAGAGTTGGTGAGGTCTCCCCGACTCCCAGTTCCAAGATATCGGCCGATAGTTGCGAATGAAGATATTTGGCAGCATCGGCTCCCGAAATATTTAGAGAAACCGCGACATTAAAAAACAACATAACTATCAGAATTCCTATTTTTCGATGATCGAGACCTCTCGATACCACCAAAGTAACGAGGAGATAATGCAAAAGAGACGGATGCGTGCTATCTACAACGCTTAAGTTCTGAAAATAATTCATTCCTCAAATGATCAGCCAACGCCAAAGCCGCCGCACCGGAGTTGTCCTGTTTGATGGGCCAAAAATATCGGGCCAAAAATCCAACAATCTAGCGCTATCTCTCGAGCCAGCGAAGATGTGATTCGCTCCCGTCGATGCCTACGAAGCATAAATCCATCATCGATCTAAGGACCAATGTGCTACCCCAAAGCTACCATCGCCAAGTTGGCTGCCATCACCAACTTGGCGAGCCTCAAATCGAAAATAGCACATAAGTGTTCTCGTGGTAGCGGCCCTTTGAATCAAAAAAATCATCTCACCTTGCAAATCGTAACGACCACTCAAAGGGCCGACATGGCCTAAATCTTATGAAAAATATTCAAGGCTCGATTGAAAACGATCCAATAGAAGCTACAGAACCCGAGGCTGATGATTGCTCGAGATATGATCTAAAGCGGCGTCACATAGGCACCGGTCAGGCCTCCATCCACCAAAAAGTTCGAAGCGGTCATAAAGGATGCGTCGTCCGAAGCCAGGAAGGCGACGGCAGCGGCGACTTCGCTCGCCTCTCCAAAGCGTCCCATCGGGATATGCACAAGGCGTCGTTGAGCTCGCTCAGGATCCTTAGCGAATAGCTCTTGAAGTAATGGGGTGTTGATCGGTCCAGGGCTAATTGCATTCACCCGAACACCAGATCTCGCAAATTGAACCCCGAGTTCACGCGTCATCGCCAAAACTCCACCCTTAGAAGCTGTGTAAGAGATCTGCGACGTCGCTGCACCCAAAGTTGCGACAAAGGATGCGGTATTGATAATGCTTCCCTTTTTCGCCGCCAACATATGAGGTAGCACCGCTTTGCAGCAAAGAAAGACCGACTTGAGGTTGACATCTTGCACACGCTGATAGGCGTCGATTGAGGTATCAAGGATTGAATCGTCATCGGGAGGAGAGATCCCGGCGTTATTAAAGGCTATATCGATTCGACCAAATCGATCTATAACTTGCCCGACCATGGCATCAACGCTCGCAGGATCAGCTACATCGGTCTCAATCGCCAATGCACCAAAATCTGAGGCCACCTTGAGTGCGCTAGTGATGTCAAAATCTGCAACCACCACCTTTGCCCCCTCCGAGACAAACCTCTCAAGAGTAGCCTTTCCTATCCCAGAGGCACCGCCAGTAATTATTGCGACTCGATCTTCTAAACGACGCATTCCCTAAAATCTCCTTCTCAATGCGGCCTGAACTTAGCCAGAGCCACCAAATCGTTACTAAAACTACTTATTTGACCCAAAAAATTAGCTGCTGCTATCGCCTTGGGGCGGCAACCAACCACTCCTGTGCCTCTTTGCCAAGGGGTTATATCTCAGTGCTTATAAAGACATTTTTAACTTCACAGAACGAATCGGGCGCATCCGGTCCAAGCTCACGGCCAAGCCCCGACATCTTATATCCCCCAAATGGCGTCGAGTAACGTACCGATGAATGCGAGTTGACCGAAAGGTTCCCACTTTGTACACCCCGAGCAACTCGAAGGCCACGTCCAAGGTTGGACGTCCAGATGGAACCCGAAAGGCCATAGTCTGAATCATTTGCGAGCGCTATCGCCTCTTGCTCATCTTTGAACTTAGTAACCGTTACCACCGGACCGAAGATCTCCTCGCGAAATAGGCGATGCGACGGATCAATACCGCCGATAACAGTGGGTGGGTACCAAAACCCCGGCCCCTCAGGAGCACTACCCTTGAACAAAACTAACGACTCATCGACATATGAACGCACAGATTCTCTGTGTGATGCCGTAATCAACGGACCCATCTGTGATGTTTCGAGACTAGGATCCTCGACCCTCACCCCTTTGACCGCCTCTTCAAAACGCTCCATAAACTTGTCATATATGCTCTCTTGTACCAACAGCCGAGAACGAGCACAACAATCTTGACCAGCATTATCAAATACCGAAGAAGGGGCAGATGCAGCCGCTTTGTCAAGGTCAGCATCGTCAAAGATAATGTTGGCACTCTTTCCACCCAACTCCAAGGTGACGCGTTTGATTTGATCGGCCGCCAGTCTCTGTATGCGACTTCCAACTGCGCTCGATCCAGTAAAGACAATCTTACGTATTGCTCGGTCTAAAACCATAGTTTCGCCAACGTCGCTCCCAGAGCCGGTCACCACTTGAAAAACGTCCTCTGGGATGCCAGCTTCAAGGGCGAGTTCCCCCAATCGGATAGCAGTCAGTGGAGTCACCTCTGCTGGCTTCAATACGACAGTGCACCCAGCTGCTAGAGCGGGCCCAAAGCCCCATGATGCAATCGGCATGGGAAAGTTCCACGGCACAATTATCCCCACAGGGCCAATTGGCTCTTTGAAAGTAATGTCAATACCTTGAGCCACAGGAATCTCACGACCTCCAAGGCGCTCTACGGACCCTGAATAATAGGCAAGAACGTCAGCTACATTGTTGGCTTCCCAAATTGCATTAGAGATAGTGTGGCCAGAATTTGCCACCTCAATATCGGCCAATTCCTTGACGTGGGATCGAACGGTCTCGGAGAAATTGCGCAGTAACGCAGCCCTCTGAGATGGTGGCACCAACTTCCAAGAAGCGAACGCCGAAGTTGAGCGCTCTATTGCCCTTGAAGTTTGTTCGGGGGTATTTCGAACAACCTGGCTGATTTGAGATTCATTTGACGGATTTACAACGTCAAAAAGAGAACTAGACATTTGTCAACTACATCCTTTCGAAACTTCTGAATCGTTCCCAGTCGGTCACGGAACGATTAAAAGCATCCAATTCGACCTTTGCCATATTGGCATAGTGGTCAACAACATCATCGCCAAAGCTGGCGCGATTGAAGGCGGAGGATGAAAAGTCATCCAGCGCACTTCTGAGCGTATCTGAGACTCTGGGAAGATCACCATCATAGGCACTCTTAGGATAAGGCTCCTCCAGCGTCATGCCCGAGTCAACACCATCAAGGCCACTAGCGATCATTGCTGCAATAACTAGATAGGGGTTTGCATCCCCACCGGGCAGGCGGTTCTCATATCTCAGACCAGGGCCACGTCCGACAAGACGTATGGAGCATGTTCGATTATCGATACCCCAAGCAATGGCCGTCGGCGCGAAGGATCCTTCCACGAAGCGTTTATAGGAATTTATATTGGGGGCCATAAAGAGAGTCGTCTCTCGCATGTGCGCCAACTGGCCTGCGATGAAGGCGCTTCCAAAGTTGGAAAGCTTCTTAGGATCAATAGGATCAACCATTGTTAGCGAGTCATCAAGACCACGTATCGACAGGTGGGTATGACAAGAAGATCCTTCCCGCTCGTTGAACTTGGCCATAAAGGTTATCGACTTCTTACGTGCCGCTGCGATCTCCTTGGCACCCAACTTGTAGACAACGTGATTATCCGCAGTCCTAAGTGCGTCACTATAGCGAAAAGCAATCTCGTGCTGGCCTAGATTACACTCGCCCTTAACCGACTCGACCTCCATGTTCGCACCGGTCATTCCAAGGCGGATCTCGCGAAGCAGACCATCTATCCTTGAGACCCCCAAGAGGGAGTAGTCGACATTGTACTTATTTGCGGGCTTGAGATTTCGATAACCTTCCTCCCAAGCCTCTTCGTAGGAGTTCTCAAAGACGATGAACTCCAGTTCAGTTCCGACAAGTGCCCTAAGTCCACGATCGGCTAGACGCTTGAGTTGCGCCTTTAGAATTGACCGGGGAGCCTGCCTCAGAATCGAACCGTCTTCCCACACCACATCGGCTTGAACCATCGCGGTATTTTGTTGCCAAGGAATATAGCGAAGGGTAGACATGTCGCAGGTCATCACCAAGTCTCCATAGCCACTCTCCCACGAGCTTATCTCATACCCAGATACCGTATTCATGTCGACGTCACAGGCAAGAAGGTAGGAGCAACCCTCGGTTCCGTTCGCGACAACCTCAGAAAGAAAAAAGGAGGCAGATAGCTTCTTTCCCACCAACCTTCCCTGCATATCCGTAAACGCAACGATAATGGTGTCTATCTCACCTTGTTCGATATCAGACCGAAGTCGTTCATAGGTAAGGCTACGATCACCTAAATTCAAATCGGGATAAGGCACAACTTCTCCTTAGTAAAATCTCACTGTCGACTCAACGCCTATTAGTTGATCAAAGCTACCAAATGAATGCTAAAGCTAGTGCGCGATTTACGACAAGTATCTAAAAATTAACCCTATCTCCAGGCACCATATGAAGAGCATGATTTCAGGTAGCAGACAGCCATAAAGGTTTTTTCTTGTGATCATTCTGGAGAAAAGATACCGCCACTAGCGTTCAAAGGAAACATGGCGACAATGTGACACCTCATCATAGATTTACGCTCCAACGACTCACTGACTGACTAACTGACTGACTGCCAATGCCGAAAAGTTGGTACTTCAGTTGGAGCTGATACCACACAAAGCTAATCAACCTTAATCAACTTTACCTTGTTCCTAAGAGTCTCCCAGGCGGTCTACTTGCTATCGTTGCTAGCTGAAGTCCCTGCTCGTCAGAGTGCTACCTGAGGGAGGAAGTGATGATCCAACGCGTAATTGGCCCAATGGAGGTGCAGGTTCAATGGAAACCACTCCCACCAAACAGCCATGGCCAACCAAGATTGTGATCAAGGCACAGCCAAGGAGACGCGTTGGAAGATAGTCGCAGTGGACCCACAGGGATCGACCGGCATTACAGTACCTGGATTACTTAGATATAGGCTTCGGGCAAAGAGATGGAAGGCCGACCCTAAGGCCGGCCGATTTGCCGAGTGGTAGTAGCAATGATCCTGTGAGACCACCCGGGCGAATAATCCATTCTTGTCGTTGGCTAGTCAACACTCGAGCGTGAGAAATTCTACATTTACGATGGTGGAACTTGTATAATGAGTAAAGTTGGCGAAGAGCCTTTTGTGGGTCTAGTTGCGAAAGCTTGGACAAGTCGTTGCGGCCGTTGCTGATAAGCATTCGCTCAGCTAGATAATTTAGGTCCCATTTTCCCATCGGCTTTAGCGCCATGGTGAATGCCCGTCTCTCGGGCGGCTCCACAAAATAACGCACTGTAGAGGTGTCGCACAAAACTACTATCTACAATTACAGATCTACCAGGGTACCGATATCTAGCACTACAAGGCAACCCGAATCTCGCAACTCTCGGTACTTTGGTTTTAAAAGGAGCTCGCTTTTACCTGGTCCCCGTGGTGCTGCGGTGAAAAATTCGCGAAACAAAGAGTTCCAAGGATCCCAGAGGAATTCCTGCCTCTTTACCTTGCCTGCTGCGCCAGATCACTTTATATCCTTTAGGGAGCGAATCCTCAGGTACCGGCCGAAATACATTTTCAAACACCAGCAAGTACAAACCCCATAAAACGATAACTCTGACCGATTTCATAGGGATGTTTAAGTAAAGAAGCATAAAAAACGGGAAGGTCACCATTGCCAGGATTATGCGTCGGATATGAGGATCGTTCCGCATGAATTTACGGACGCCTTTGAAATTCATTGTCCACCCTCTCTCATATATCTATCGAGCTGAATGTGCAGGTTGAGCACCTACGAGCCCAATCCATTCAGCTTGGAATTGATTTTGCGGATCTCCACTCCCTTGACGACAAGCACAGCTCCGACCGTTGTATCTATAGGTTTTTAGATTAAATCTCATCTTCTTGAGTCGCCTTAAGTGCCTGCAGTTCACCTTTGACTCTGTGATAGAGAATGCCGTAAGTCACGATCGTGACAACTAAGTCGAGAAGAATCTCTAACTGAAATCCGTGACCAACATGGTAAAAAATAAGCACCAACGCAGTAGATCCAAAGAAGACAAGGAAAATCCACAATCCAAGTTCTTTGCCGACGCGAAACACATTCACCTTCGCCATCATGGTCTCGCCGTATGCGCAGGACTCGCTAGAGATCCAATAGCCATAATCCAACCCCATGCACCAGTCTCAGATGCACAGCCCACAGCGAATTGAACTCCTGCTGTCTGAATCTCGCTGGAACCCAACGCTATCACTCCAAAGCCTGCGAAAAGACATGCCCCACCAGCTTCCACAAGCAGCTTGACCAACGGAACGTCCGATGCGCAAAAACTTACCGGACCGAACCTAGCCAAATCGTAGTTAGTTTCTGTGCAAAGGTGCAGATTATTTGGACCGTAAGTCGCAGGACCACTGAAATATGTAGTTCCGCCTCCGCCTATAAGTAAGTTCGGTTTGGGAAGTGGGATCGAAGAAAGTTGGGATGCGCTTGCTGCTAGGGGTGCCGATACGAAGGTCGCTGCACTAGATAGAACCGCCAATGCCCCCAAACCAACTGCGATCCTTCCTGTTATTCTTTTAATACCCACCGTAAACATCCCCTCTTTGTTATTAGCTATCATGCTGATAGCGTTCGTCAATACGGCTGGTAGAGCGAGTTCACCTATCGTGGATAAGCCCTTGATTTATTGATTCTGCCATAAAGCATCCCCATGGTTACCACCACATTCGAAGCTAACCTCCGTAGTCATAGAACACTAGGAGTAACGCTAGCTAATTATTTTGGGCTCGGCATCTGCCCAAAAGATGATTTTTCGGTTTTTCGGGTGTAATTTCTTAGCAGATTACTCACAAAAGATACTTAGATTGTGGTCTTTCCGGCTTATAAAACACCCAAAGAAATGATAGATGTAGCGAAATCGATGTGGCGAACAACTTTCTCCAAGTGTAAGCATTGCGAGCTTCCTTGCAAATACTTAGCCATTGGGAAAAAGTCTGACTTAGCAGACCTAAAAGGTACCAATCTAATTGTCCGGGCAGAATGTGATTTCTAAATCAGGTGGCTGTCTCGCATTGGGGACAATAGGCCAGAATCCATAAAGGCATTTTGGTCAATTAGCAGTAGCGGCTTCGAAAAGCCCGTAGTCAAAGGCACCTTAGAGATCTCTTTGTCTAGTTCTTGTTGTAGGCCGAAATTCAAAGCCACCCGTCACCGCCTCGTTTGATCCTTGAAACGGTAACAGATCAAACAGCGGTGAGATTTGTTGGAGCAAAATAAATATTTATAATTCAAATTCAATGGTACATTCTGGCAATCGGTTACTATAATTCCAGCTCAGAGATGTTTACTAATTCACGATTGATCTCGACAATATTAGCTTTAGCAACTTAAGATTCTTGTGCTCATGTGGCACCTTCACACTCGTTTGTGCCAAAAACACGCAATAATCACGCCTTTGTTGAACATCTTTTCATCATCAATACTCTCCACTCTCACCGACACTTGCTTGGCTTTAGATGTATCAAATACACCATTTGAAGTTCAAGATAATCTCATCTGCCTATTCATGAACGCAACAATCTAACTAGCAATTGATGAACCATTTAAAGCCGATCGCCTCTAAAGCGACTTCATAAATAGGGAATTTCAACCCCTAGTCACAGTCAAATCCGAAATGCCCCTCCTATTGGTCGGAGTTACTAATCCATCAGAGTTACTTAGCGGTTTTGAAGTACGAGTGACCTATGCAAGCCTTAGCAGAGCCGACAAAATAACTCTCGAGGTAGCCGACAGCGACCACCTCGAGCTCAGATTAGTCACAAAATGCGATACGGCTAATGGTAGAAAAAGTGCACAGATACAGGTCGTGGTTGAAACCTACAGCCGGGAAGAGGACTGACTGAACGGGACTACCGGTGTCAACCCTGACGACCTCGTCACCGCTTTCAATCTCCAAAATTACCATTTGTGCGATATTTCGCTCCAGATCATAGTCATCGCTTACCACCAACCCCTCGTCTCTGAGGTAGACCATATGGCCACCGTGATTTTGGGAACGGCTCCATCTCTGAGTCATATTTCCCAAGTCATCAAAGTCGAAGGCCGTAACAATGCCATTTCCGGAGTCATATCCAACTGCGATCCGACGTTCAAAATCTACAAGCGGAGGATTGGCCACAACACCCTTGGACAGGTCACTAATTCGCCCCGATGTAACTTGGCCCGATACCAAATCCACTCGAAACAATCGGACCTCACTTGACAAAGTTCCAACACCTATAAGGGTGCCGTTATAGCGATAGGAATCATCTCCGTTATCTAAAAACCAGGCACTAGAGTCCCCCACAACCACATCCCAAGCTGATCCTTGACTCTCGGTGGTCTTATATAAAGGCAAAAACTCCGAGTCCAACTCCAATTTGCCTCGAAATCGAACCCGCATCAAGGTCCGATCGCCAGCAACATAGATATCGTTAGCGACTGAACTTATTCTGGCTATCGATGGCTCTGAGAGTTCGATCACATCCAACATCTCAAGACTATCTGGCTCCAGAACCACTAAATGCGACGGCATCTGCTCTGATTTTTCAAGGACATTACCCGGACGAGAGCCGGCAAAATCCTTAGTGGCTATAGTTCCATCCTCGAGAATTACCAATCCATTGTACGGTTTGACTCTGGGTAGCTCTTTCGAGGCGAGAAGGACCAATTCTGAACTTAGGCGACTGATGTGATTGCCAAAAACAACATAGATCGAGCCGTTTGAATGAACGGCAATGCTTCCGGGCCATGTGGGTCCACCCTCTAGCTCCAAAGAGGTGACTATAGGTTCTAGCGATATTGGATCGATCTTTTCTACAAAGCACTTAGCGTTGTCGCCGCTTCCGTGGCGCAAAAGGTAGATCTCCCCTGTGTCTCTAGTTACCACCATCGTGGCAAGTGGTACAAAACGCGAAGTAACCTCTACATTTTTGCGCCCACCAATGAGACCAAGGTCGCCAGAGTGGTTCGCTATTCCAAGGCGAGAGGGCCCTCCATCTTCACCGGACCAAATTGAATTGTAATACCCCACCGACATAGCAATCAAACCGGAGCTTGGAGGATACGTCTTTTACCCGGGTGCCTAGGAAGGCTCTCCCAAATACGATCGACAAGCCCATCACGAATCGAAGTCAAGGAGGGATCACCCCAACGGTTATGGTGCTGGAGTGGATCCTGGACGATATCGTATAGTTCGCCTTCAGATCCATCATGAGAAGTACCTGGCTGATAGGTAGTACATACCCATTGATCAGCCATAATAGTGCGCAAATGAACATTTACGCCAAATAGTTCACTATCCCACTCGGTCAGCACGCACGAAAAATCCCGATTCGTTGCGTCCTCGTCGCTTATTGGAAGGGCCTTTCCTTCCATCCATGACTGAGGTGAAACTCCAGCAATTTGACAAAAAGTGGGCGCCAAATCCAATAGTCCAACCGGCTTAGTAACCGTTGATGGCCTAATTCCCGCCGACGGGGCTGGTCGCCATATCAACGGCAATCGCATTAAGCCATCTACATGATATGGCCCTTTGAAGAGCAGTCCGAAATCACCCTGCAATTCGCCGTGATCGGTGGTGAAGATAATGTCCACATCGTCATAGCATCCTTTTTCAATCAACGAAGTGATTACTCTGCCAATTGCTTCATCGATCAACTCGCACTCAACGGCATTTCGAGCATTAACCTCGCGGACCTGGTCGGCCGTCAAGGTGGCTGGGACCCATGAACTTGGCGCTTCGTAGTTCGAGATAAGGGTTCCATCGTACCACGCTCTCCAATGTCGAGGCTTATCGTCTAGGATCGCCTCACGCTGACTCTGGGACTCGATATAGCCATTAGGCAGGGGTACGTCTTTCCAATTTATTCTCGCGACCTCAGATTGAGGCGGATCCCATGGATGGTGCGGGTCTGGAAAGCTCATCCAGCAAAACCAATCCTCGTCATTGCCCAAGGTGTTGAGCCAAGAAATTGTGCGGTCTGCTACCCAATCGGTATGGTACAACTCCTTTGGAACCGGGTTAACATGCACCTGAGGGGCCCCTGTATCGCCATCACCCTCCGAATTAACATCGAAGGACGAATTCAAAACGCTATAGAATCCACCGATTACCTCCGGATGGTTTTCCAAAAGCCAACGCGAATAGTGAAATGGGCCAACTGGTCCGTGCGCAGCTGACTCCATATGCTCAAAACCACGATACAAGCCCAAAAGAGGAGAAGCCGAACCTTGGCTCATCGCATTTTCCTCAAAACGTAGAAATGGATCCAAAAATGGTTGAAAGTGAGCTTTACCAATGAGGGCGGTTCGATAACCTACTTGATTTAAGACACTAGCCACAGATGGAGCCGCAACTGGAAGAGGTACGCCATTCATCCAAACACCGTGCGTACTTGGGTACTGGCCAGTCAACATGGTTGAACGTGAAGGCATACACACTACCGATTGAGGGTGCGCTCGCTCAAAGCGAACACCCGTCCTAGCCAGTTGATCTACCACCGGTGTCGATGCCAAAGTCCCACCATTGCACCCTAAGGTATCGTATCTCTGTTGATCGGTGGTAATAAAAAGAATTTTCCGAGCCAATTAAACCTCACCTTTTGTATTTTTATCCTCTAAGATTTCGCGAAGATTCTCGAGCGCTGCACCGGCTGCACCGCCAATGATCAAGCCAAAGTTGGCTGGTTCCGCATCAACGCTATAGATAACGAGAGATCTCTCTTCATCAACCTCGATCACGTCTATGGTTGATAGATGTTCCTTGACGATCGGAGCTATTATCCGATATTGAAAACGATGAGCAACAGGATCAATCGTCACGATGGTCTCAGGCAAGCTAAGGCCGCTGCCTAAAACAATCACGCGTGTCGTACCCTCTAGAGTTGCAGAGGCAATCCCCACAAACCATCGAGAGATCGCAAGAGGATCGCCAATCATCTCCCAAATCGTTTCAATGTCAGCTTTGATAAAAACCTCATAGCGAATTGATGCCCGCTTTTGCATTTCTTTTATTCTTCCTTACGGTTTAGACTACCTTGGCCATGTGATCCTCTTGATGCATATTCACTCTGTCGAATAATTCCCATGATGGCATCGAAAAGACAATCTCGAATCTGGGCCATCGACAGGTTTTGGTCATTGACCATAAGACAATAGGCTTCAAATGAGGAGAGGACGTCAATGGCCAAGAGAGTCATATTCGAATCCATTGATTCACTCGAAGGTAAAAAATCACCCAATATCCTTGCAATTTGGTGTCTTAAAAATCTCCTATTTCTTGAGATTTCTTCTTGAAGTATAGGTTGAAAAGGTGCGTTCAATCGGGCGACCATTGCGACTGGGGAAATTGCACTAAATAGCGTAATACGTTGATCAATGAGTGCTCCAACGCGATCATTCAATGTAGCATCGGCATTCAGCTTAACTTCTAACAAAGGCAGGGATCGATAAATCGCTCGAGCAATCGCGCTACGAACTAGATCGTCGGTATCGCTAAAGTAGCGAAATATAGAGCGACCCGAAACACCAGATGCTATGCCAATCTCTAATACGCTTGGCCTAAGGTTGCCGTTGGAGTAGAGATTTAAAAGTCCATCAACGACTAGGAGTCGATTTCGTTCACGACGGCTGCGACGACCATCTGGGTCACCCGGTGTCTCCTCTTCAAAGAAAGAAGCTGAGCCCAGGATTACCTCAAACTCTACAATTGCGCAATTAGTACTAGGTACAGTAGTCGTGCTAACAGAATCGAGATCCTCGTGGCTATCATGGTCGCAATCGCCATCAAGACATGCTGCTTCACATTTAGAAGCCTGTGATAGTATCGAAAATGCCACAAAGAGAGACTTGCGAAGAAGCAACTCATCTATTGGCTTCAGACTCGATCCATCGGTGGTCACCGAAGTGCTCATGCTCTTTGCAATTCCGTATCCAATTCAATTTCCAATTCATGTTCGATCGCTAACCCAAAAGAGCCAACATACCCAAATCCCATAGCGCCAAAATGATTCCGGCTACGGCACGAAAATTTAGATCGTCCCAATTTCGTCAAAAGCAAGCCTAAAACCCTGGCTCCAATGTATGTAATATCCAGATATAGAAGATCTCAATACAAATTTATGATCCATATACTTTTCAACGTACCTCAAGAGGCAAGTACTTAAGAACCTTTAAAATCGTGCGAACTCGACCTCAAAAGAACTCTAAAATCGTGCTAACTCGACCTCAAAGCAGCAACATCCTAACCCTAGTCCATCCCTAGTCCATCTCTAAGGTACCAGATAAACTCCTCCATTACCCTTGCCAAATCGACCCAACGCACAAAAAATCAAAGATAGATATCCTTTGAATCTCATACTAACCCAACTTTTGTCAGTCAATATGTCAAAACAATGATAACTTTGAATTATTGGAGATAAGTTCGGTACACGATGAGAAAAGATCGCTTAGGTAATTTTCCACGCCATCAGAGATGACACCAACAAAAAAGCAAAGACAAGGACCTAAGGTGATCAACGAACCATTATTCGGCGGCAAAATCGGCCGAACATATCAAGAGTCAACGCCACATTGGCCGGATCCGCCCTCTGGGGTCGGCCAACCAAATGTGATAACTATCATCTTGGATGACACTGGATTCTCACACCTTGGATGCTATGGATCGACCCTTGCAACCCCCAACATCGACGCCCTAGCCGCTGGTGGCTTGCTTTACACCAACTTTCACACTACGGGCCTTTGCTCTCCATCGCGGGCAGCAATTATCACCGGACGTAACCACCACAGCGTTGGAACGAGAGGGGTATCCAATTGGAACACCGGATATCCAAACATGCGAGGTGGCGTCTCAAAAAATGCAGCTACCACACCCGAACTGTTGCGCTCTGCCGGATATGCCACCTTTGCAGTTGGCAAATGGCACCTAGCTCCCATGATCGAGACATCGGCCGGCGGCCCTTACGCTAACTGGCCGCTACAACGGGGGTTTGATCGCTATTACGGCTTTTTGCAGGGAGAGACAGACCAGTTCTACCTTGAATTGACCTATGACAACCACCATATCGATCCACCCAAAACTCCAGAGCAGGGTTATCACGTCAGCGAAGACATAGTTGACCACTCGATCCTATGGCTTAGAGATCTGCTGTCGATTCGTCCAGATCGACCATTCTACCTCTACGTCGCATTTGGTGCAACGCATGCCCCACACCAAAGCCCACTTCAATATCGCCAGAAGTGGCGAGGGGCTTTCGACAGCGGCTACGACGTAATTCGACAACAATGGTTCGAGAGGCAGTTGGAAAAAAAGATAATTCCCCTCAACACCACCCCCTCACCGAGAAATCCGGGGGTGCCGCCTTGGGATGATCTAACGGAAAATCAAAAGAAGTTTTCGGCTCGCCTCCAAGAATCGTTTGCTGCAATCCTTGAACACACCGACCACCAAATTGGCAAGTTAATGACGTTCCTAACAGAACAAGACAAGTTAGACAACACACTGATTCTGCTTCTCTCTGACAATGGAGCAAGTCGCGAAGGAGGACCCTATGGGGTCAAGGATGAATTTAGCTTTTTCAACGGCAAATTAGAAGACATCGACTACATAGTTGAAAATAATCTAGATGAAATCGGGGGTCAATATTCACATTCGAACTACCCCTGGGGAGGGGCCCAAGCTGGCAATACACCTCTTCGCTGGTACAAACAAAATACCTACGGAGGTGGGGTTCGCGATCCGCTAATAGCACACTGGCCAGCAGGAATCCAAAACCCAGGTGAGATAAGGACCCAGTTTTGTCACGCAATAGACATCGCAGCAACAGTGCTTGATGTAACTCAAACCACCTTTGTCCAAGACAATGAAGGCCAGAAGCAGATTCCGCTGCATGGCCAATCCATCGTGCCAACCTTTAACGATTCAATGGCACCTCCAGTTAGAAACTCGCAATATTTCGAACAGATCGGCCACCGTGGAATCTACCTAAATGGTTGGAAGGCAACCACTTACCATGAACAAGGAACCCCGTACGAAGACGACGAGTGGGAACTCTTTGACCTATCAAAAGACTTCTCTGAGTGCCACAACCTCGCCACCAAATACCCTGATCGCCTAAGTGAGATGGTGGATACTTGGTGGTCTATAGCAAAAGAGATGGGCGTCCTTCCACTAGACGATAGAACTATAGAACTTTTTGGAGTTGAAAACCTTCCAGCAACACCCCATAGCGGATACAGCTATAAGTACCTTCCACCGATCTCTCACATCCCAGCAGATGCCTGTCCAACTCTCGGTGGTCGACTTTGGACCCTAAATGCAACAGTGGGAATATCAAAGAGCGATCCATCCGGTGTCATTTACGCAAGAGGAAGCCACAATGTGGGCCATAGCTTCTTTATAATCAACGGGGAACTCGTCTTTGACTACAACGCTCTAGGCGAGCACCACCAGGCTAGATCACCGATATCTCTTGTCGCAGGGCCTCACCTTCTCTTTGCAAAATTTGATCGAGAGGGCCAAGGAGGTAGCCTTTCGGTCGGGGTTGGCACCGATACCCTAACAACAGTGCAAATACCGACAGTCATCAGGATGCTTGGCTCGATGGGAATGGACCTTGGGCGCGATGGCCTCTCAAACGTCTCGCTCGACTACAGCGGCGACTTTGCCTTTACCGACAAGATCAAAGAGGTTACTTTTGAAATTCGATCGAGAAAGAGCAAAAAAGATCTCGAAACCATAGCGACCATAGAGATGTCGCGAGAATAATTTGGAGGTAAAAAATTGAATGATCCCGTGCTAAGAATCGACTCGATTAGAAGAAGAATGCACGCGATGCATTCGCTCTACTATGACGCAGTGGCAACGATGACAATCGATGATGTCAACCATTTTGAACGAGAAGGCGTCTTACCCATTGCCTTTAGCCTCTTTCATATAACGAACATGATCGACACCTCATTTTTGCTAATGACGAATACGCCTATGATTTGGAATTCGAAGTGGCAAGATCAGATCGGTCTCACCATCCCTGATCACGGCAAAAGCAAAACGGTATCAGAGATGGTTAACCAAAGAATTGGTGGTTACGGGGCATTCAAAGAGTATATGGGGCTGGTCTTTTCGCGTACCGAGCAATGGCTAGAGACATTAGATTCCAGCGATCTTACAAAGATTATAATTGCGAAACCGTTTCCACCTCAGATCGCATCAACCTTTAGCGCCCGGGTCGCCGGCGAAGAAGGAATCACTCTTGAAGATGCGATCGAGTGTTGGATCTACCAACACGGCCTTCGCCACATGGGCGAGATTGAACACGCCAGAGGGCTAGTGGGCCTTGGCGGTATGACTTCTTAGGTTGCAAGTCCCCAATTAACCAACCAGAGATCAAAAGACAACACAAATCACAAGAAAACCGCAGCTCAACATGAGATATAGTCCTTGTGCTTCAATTTCCTCAAGGACAGATTCACTACCACCTAAAACAAAAGGAACTACCAGGCTATGAAAGCTCTACGAACTCCAGAGTCCCAACTTGAGCCAATTACGGACTTCCCGTTTAGTCCTCGCTATGAATCACTTGACGACTTTTAGAGGCTCTACACTGCGATGTACCTATATTGATGAAGGAGATAGCGATGCTCCCGTAGTTCTTTTAATGCACGGTGAACCATCGTGGAGTTGCCTCTTTCGAAAGATGATCCCCCCGCTTCTAAAAGCGGAATTTAGATGTGTAGCACCGGACCTAATTGGCTTTGGACGAAGTGACAAGCCAACTCTAACTACCGACTATACCTTTGGCCGTCATGTCAACTGGATGCACGAACTAATCATAAAAAATTGCCGCTAGACGAGATAACACTATTTTGCCAAGACTGGGGTGGCCTTATTGGCCTTAGAGTAGTTGGCATGGAGGCCGATTGATTTGCTCGATTGGTGGTTGCAAACACCGGCCTCCCAACCGGTAATGCAAAGGTATCTAAGGCATTTAGCGCATGGCGTGACTTTTCGATCCAATCTGAACAATTTCCAATAGGCGATATTGTAAATGGCGGATCCCTAGGTCGTCTCTCTCAAGCCACAATTGACGCCTATAGCTCCCCTTTCCCGGACGATATCTACAAAGCTGGAGCGCGAATCTTTCCGACCCTAGTCCCAATTAGTCCAGACTACCCTGCTCACCAGGATAATTTAGCCACATGGGAGACACTTTTTAAATTTGTAAAACCTGTCTTATGCGCATTTTCAGACAGCGGTCCAATAACAAAAGGGGAGAGACGAAGTTTATAGAGACAATTCCCGGTGCAAGTTTAGTTCAACATCATACGATCTTGAATGCTGGTCACCTTCTCCAAGAAGCGAGCTCCCAAGAACTTGCCCAGATGATTATCGACTTGATCAAAACCACAAGTTGACCACCAACAACCTACATCAAGATCAGCATAACCTTTAAGCCCTATCAACCTTTATTTATCAACCTTGATACATAGACCTAGATGTTGAACGATAAACCCGAGCAATCAGAAATAAAAAGAAAACCACGAACAAATGAGCTAAGTTAGGGGTGATTTCACTCCTTGGTTAAACTTCCCTTAATGGGTGAATTCTTTTTCATATTATTGCCTCGTGAGACTATCTAGCGAAAGGTCACAGTTGTCTAATTTCGACTCGACCATCGACCTAAATAGAGCCACCAGAATCATCAATAGCGCCATTCAACATCGCGTCGATCGCGCCTACCAACCAAGCGTAATTGTGGATCCAAGCAGCCACCTCGGATCCACCAACCCCACCAAAAGGCTCAACAGAACCATCTGTCGACCTAGGCATAGACCTAGTAACCACCTCGTAAGAGTCAAAGCGACTTCGAAAGACCTCTCTTTTGCAACTGCTCACAAAGCTCTGGGTGACGAAGCAACATCGCCACTAAAGAACAAAGATTTAACCACGACCAAGATCGCACGCATCCTTGATGTGACGACTATCTTCTTCCTAGTACCACTAGGAATGAATCTTTCCGACTCAGATTTTTACGCAAAAGAGTTTTTCCCTGAAGCTCAGTTCACAGATGAACTCTCAAATAAAACAAGCCACCATAGGCCAAAAGAGATCACCATCCACCGATCCCCACCAGCATTTTTATTGGTTTCGGTAATCGAGAGCCACCGAAGCATACTCCGACCGAGAAGATCGGTGCATGCTACCCCACTAGGCCAAGGACGCCAATCATGCAGCTTTCAACTTAGCAGGGATACACTTTCCCAGAGGGTCAGAGTCACAATTAGCAGATCTAACCCTAGTGATAATACCCTGAGAAAAAGAGTCCGACTTCCCTTTGAAAATCGGCCATTGGATTTAGTTCCAATTTTAAAGAAGAGGCTAAGGATCACAAAAGCTACCATCGTCAAACTTGATGATGTGACAATCCTCAAAAGACTCGGGCGATTGATACTAGAGCCGCAAGTCCGCCTAAAACGCATCAACAAAGTTATGGCACTATTTGGATTAAAGGTAATCACCCAAGTGCAAAAAGCACACACAACTCGGCTATTTGCGACGCCGTTGGCGCTTTCATCATTATTCAATGACGATGGAATGAACAGAGATAGAGTGGTCGCTCCGCTATGGCCTAGCGGCAATATATGGACTGTATTCAATGGCTCTTAATGAAAAAAGCACCCATCGAAATGGAGGCAAAGAAGATGGTAATAGATATGGACAAACTGCTCAAAGATCTTTCTTTGGAATCTGAGGTCTTGATAGACCTTTTGGATCACCTTGACGACTTGGCTTGGAATATCCAAACACCGGCAGAGGGTTGGACGATTCAGGATCAGGTAAGTCATCTAGCTTACTTTGACAACGCAGCCACCCTTGCACTGAAAGAACCAGATAGATTCAATTCAGAGTTAGCAAACGTAATCGCCTATGGAGAAGATTTTCCCAATGAAATTGCAAAGCAGAACCACAATATGGCGCCAGACAAACTCCTGGAGTGGTTCAAAAGTGCTAGAACCGCTCTAATCTCTTCGTTTCATGGAGTAGACCCGCGCTCTCGATTACCCTGGTACGGTCCCGATATGAGCGCAGCAAGCTCAATCACTGCGCGCCTCATGGAGACATGGGCCCATGGTGTAGACATTGCAGATGCCCTAGGGGTTCGGGTCATCCCCACGAATCGCTTGTTCCATATCGCACACCTTGGATATGCCACCATGCCCTTTGCCCATTTGCTAAGGGAAATACCGATTCCTCAAGTTTCAATTGGAGTGGAGCTGATTGCGCCAGATGGTTCAAAATGGACCTTCGGGCCGCCGGATCCGGCCGAGGTAGTTTCTGGAGACGCTCTCGACTTTTGTTTGGTGGTAACTCAACGACGGAACCTCGCTGATACGACAATTATAACTAGCGGTCCCAACGCTGCAAACTGGATGCAAATCGCACAAGCATTTGCAGGTACACCTGGTCCAGGGCGAAAGCCAACCCTCAAAGAAGAATCAAAAGCGAATTAGCTACCCACGAATGGAGAGTCTCGAAATGAAAACCAAGAGAGCGGTCCGAATCGCAAATTGCTCCGGCTTTTACGGTGATCGTATGCAAGCAGCCCTAGACATGGTCGAAGGCGGCCCAATCGACTTTTTAACGGGAGATTACCTAGCGGAACTGACAATGCTTATTCTTTGGAAGTCGCGACTGAAAGATCCTCGTGCAGGCTATGCAAGGACATTTCTCACCCAGATGGAACAGGTACTTGGCACCTGCATGGATCGCGGCATCAAAGTTGTGAGCAATGCCGGTGGACTGAATCCGTCAGGACTAGCAAATGATATCCGCCAACTAGCAGCTCGCCTTGGTCTAAACCCGAACGTCGCCTACATTAGCGGCGACGACATCGCCCCAGAGATTCCCAGTCTTTTAGAGGCTGGATACGATCTTGAAAATCTTGATACAAAGATAAGTCTCAAAAACTCGAATATCCAAGCACTTACAGCAAATGCCTACTTGGGGGATGGGGCATTGTTGAAGCTCTAAAAAACAACGCCGATGTCGTTATTACAGGGCGTGTTACCGATGCATCCTTGGTGGTTGGACCTGCCGCCTATTGGCATGGTTGGGAGCGAACTGACTTCAACGAGCTAGCTGGCGCAGTAGTCGCCGGTCACATAATTGAATGCGGACCGCAAGCAACTGGCGGGAACTATCCATTTATTGCAGAGATCACCGATAGGCGTTACCCTGGATTTCCCATCGCTGAAGTGGCATCTGACGGAACCGCGGTCATAACCAAGCACCCAAATACCGGTGGCTTGGTGAGCGTTGGAACCGTAACAGCACAGCTCCTCTATGAGATAGCCGAGCCCCAATATTTAAACCCCGATGTGATAGCACACTTCGACACCATCGACCTCAAAGAGATCGGCACAAACCAAGTGGCGGTCTCTGGGACAAAAGGAAGCGCTCCGACACAAGACCTAAAGGTCGCCATCAACTATCTCGGTGGTTTTCGCAATACTATGACTATGGTGCTTACCGGCCTGGACATCCAAGATAAAGCACAATGGGCCCAGGATGAGCTCTTTGGTATTCTTGGCGGAAAGGAGAGATTTGAGTCAGTCGACATACAGCTGATTCGTTATGATCAAATGGACGCACCTAGTAATGAACTCGCTATCGCTCATCTGAGAATAACTATAAAAGATTCCGATCCAGGCAAAGTCGGAAGAGCCTTTTCAGGTGCAATAGTAGAGCTCGCCTTAGGTGGTTATCCAGGATTTCATGCCACCTCAATTCCCACTTCAGAAAGTGCCTACGGCATTTACTGGCCAACGCTCATTCCCGCATCTCTCGTCAGCCACGAGGTAGTTCTAAGCGACGGATCAAGGTTACCGATACCACATACCAATCAACAGGATGGGACCATAAGTCATACAGCCCAAAAACCAACAAAGTCAGAGCCTAAAATCTCTAAGGTAATCAGCAGTAAAACTCATTCGATCCCCTTAGGTCGCCTATTTGGCGCTCGCTCGGGAGATAAGGGAGGTAATGCAAATGTTGGCCTCTGGGCACGTAACGACCTTGCCTATGAATGGCTCTTGGAGAACCTTGGGATAGATACTTTCAAAGATCTACTGACGGAAGCAAAAGATTTAGAAGTGCGGAGGTTTGAACTTCCAAACCTAAGAGCTATCAACTTCGTAGTGGTTGGTCTACTCGGCGAAGGAGTGGCATCCTCGAGCCGCTTAGACCCCCAAGCCAAGGGACTTGGTGAATACATTCGGTCAAGACACCTAGGGATTCCCGAGCAACTAATTCCCATTGAGTTCATACCCAAATAAGAATCCATGCTGGGAGAAAGCAATAGCAGGAAGCGATTTTCGAGGCAAAAAGATACGGGAAAGTCACTGAGATCGATTTTCGCAACTCGATTTTCAAAGGGGACCCTCAGTGAGAGGTTTTTCAGGGTCACTGGTCGCGCCTAAAGACTGCGATCTGACCCTAGATTAATCCCGATTCCTTTGGAATTTGCCGGTCATAGCGGCGATAGATGCGGCCTCCAAAAGTGCTTTGGCCTTATTGTTGCACTCTTCATCCTCACCGATAGGATCCGAATCAAAGACTATTCCGGCTCCTGCTTGAAGATGGCCCCGTCCGCTTGGCTCAACAAGCAAAGTTCTAATCGAGATAGCCACATCCATATTTCCGGCCAGATCGAAGTAACCAACTACTCCAGCGTATGGACCTCGCTTGTAGCTTTCAAGTTCATTGATAATTTGCATAGCCCTGACCTTGGGAGCGCCCGAAACAGTACCAGCTGGCATCGTCGCCTTCAGGACATCGATTATCGTCACCCCTTCGCGACGCTTAGCTGATACCTGCGACGTAAGATGCATGACTCTCGAATAGCGCTCAAGGGTCATAAGTTCATCGATATGCTCACTGCCATATTGCGAAATTCTTCCCAGATCATTCCTCGCCAAATCAACCAGCATCGTATGCTCAGCTAGTTCCTTGGGGTGCTCAATCAGCTCAGCTGCCAGCAATAGATCCTCGGCCTGAGTGGTACCCCTAGATCTAGTTCCAGCAATAGGACGCGAAATGACCTTCTGACCTTCCACTCTTACAAGAGGCTCCGGCGATGAACCTGCGATCTTGATCTCTGGAAAGTCGACAAAATACATATAGGGAGATGGGTTTTTCAACCTGAGGACCCTATAAAAGGACAACGGGTCACATTCGAGATCGAAGCTAAACCTCTTCGAAAGGACGACCTGAAAGATATCGCCGTCCAATATATGTTCTTTGGCAATCTCTATCGACTCGACAAAGGAGTGCTGAGAGATAGATACCTCTAAATTCGATAGAACAATGCCGCTTTGAGAGATCGGAGCCACAAATGGCGAGACAGATATATTGGAGACGCGACGCTCCAATTCGTCCAAACGGTCATTCGCTTCGTCGTAGAGGCGTGAGTGCACGCCACCACCTGAGTCGCCTGGGACAACAACTGTGGATATCAAAAAGACTCGCTGTGCAAGGTGGTCAAAACATGCCAAATCCCCAATGAGAGCACATATGGCATCAGGAAAACCAACTGGATCTGGATTTCTCGCTCCAATATCTTCGACCTCTGAGATTACGTCATATCCAACAAACCCCACAAAACCACTTTGGAGAGGAGGGAGTTCCGCCATTGGCTCGGTAGCGAGCTCACCTAGAAGTCGATCGAATTGATCTAAATAGCTGCCATCAGGGTCAATCGCCAACGATCGCGCAAGTTCGTGATCTTGGGTCACAAAGGAGACCTTTGAGTCAGTGAGGCTAAGAACACCTAGTGGGCGTATACCAATAAATGAATAGCGCGACCAACGTTCGCCTCTCTCGACGGATTCAAGCAAAAATGAGTGACTCTCTCCGCTAGCAAGGGCTCGATAGACCGAAACCGGAGTCAGCTCATCTGCCAATATCTCCCGATAAACAGGAACGATCATGCTTTGAGCCGCACGATCTAAAAATTCTTGCCTCGATAGAAATCGCACGAACTAAACCAACTTTCAATTAATCCATCCATCAATGGGCTCAACGCGCAAAGCTTCATTAGAGTTAGCTAGCAAGAAGGAGCGCTGACTTTGGTAGATACCTATCAATCAGGCTAAGATGCCATTTTGGAGTCGGCGATCAAATCCCGATAAAAACAAGAGTAGTTCCCGGTATGACATGCCCCAGATCCCCGCTGGATCACTTTTATGAGTAAGGTATCCCCATCGCAGTCATAGAGGAGCGACATTACCTCTTGAATCGCTCCCGAGGTGTCGCCTTTAGCCCACAGCTCTTGGCGGCTTCGCGAATAAAACCAAGTTCTACCACTGGATAGGGTCAGACGTAGCGACTCTAAGTTCATCCACGCCATCATTAAAACTTCATTGTTGGTCGAGTCTTGAACGATAGCAGGGACTAAACCATCTGAATTAAATTTTACTAACCTTTCTAGATCGATCTCGTCGTGGGTCACAGGTAAAGTCCCGTTTCATTTACAATTCGCACCGATGCCACAGCGTGAATGTCTCGCTCCTTTAGAATCACGTAGTCTTCACCTTGGACTTCAACCTCAAACCGATCCTCCGGATTGAAGAGGACCTTATCTCCTGGAGATATCGATCGAACGGCTGGACCTACGGCAACGACCTCGGCCCAGGCAAGTCGCTTGGCTACTTGTGCAGTAGCTGGAATTAGAATGCCCGATCGAGAATGGCGCTCGCCCTCGGATTGAGGAGTTGTGACCAGAACCCTATCGGCCAACATTGTTATAGCTTGCTTTGAATCTTCCACTTAACTCTCAAAAAATGTTGAATGAAATTTAGATACTAGTTGGTCGATCCTATAGTTCTTTTTCTTTCGATTCGCCAATCAACTTTAGATCGGCCATCGCTACTCCAAGATGCGATTTGGTCTAACCGGTATTGATTGTGCTAGCAGTGCATCTTTTACCTCTGCGACCGAAAAGGTGCCAAAATGAAAGACCGACGCAGCCAAAAGCCCAGTAACTCCGCTAATCTTTGCTCCTTGGACAAAATGATCCAGTGAACCCGCTCCCCCCGATGCAATAATAGGAACGTTCGTAGCGCCCGCTACCGCCGAAAGACCCTCGAGATCAAAACCTTCCTTAGTCCCATCTCTATCCATAGAGGTCAATAAGATCTCTCCCGCACCAAGTCGCTCTCCCAGGATAGCCCAGCTCTTCAACTCAATACCGGTAGGAGTTCGTCCGCCATGGGAGTAAACCTCAAAGCTTGAACCGGTCCATTTTGAATCAATTGCCAAAACAACACATTGTGAACCAAATTCATTGGCTATCTCACATATCAAGGCGGGTCGCGCAAGGGCTGCGGAATTCAAGGCGACTTTATCAGCGCCAGCACGCAAGATTGCACGAGCATCACTTACACTTCTAATTCCTCCACCAACCGTGAGAGGGATAAAGACCACACTTGCTGCTCGTTTTATCAGATCGATAGTGATGGGTCTGTTGTCAGATGACGCTGTGATATCCAAAAAGACCACCTCATCGGCACCACTTCGATCGTAAAAACTGGCAAGTTCAACCGGATCTCCAGCATCTCGCAAAGAGAGAAAGTTGGTTCCTTTGACAACGCGTCCTTCATCTATATCCAAGCATGGAATCACCCGTACGCTTTGCATAGCTTTACCGCCTCCATAACGTCGATCAATCCCTCATGCACAGCTTTTCCAGAGATAACCCCGAAGATGACCTTGGAGTCTGAATCCCTATCAACCATCTTGACCAAATCACTAAAACCAGAGACACCGCCAGAGGCTATCAAATCTACGTCCGCATCCGCCGCAACTTTGCCAGCGTCAAAGAGCGTCTCAAAGTCGGGACCCTCGAGCGTTCCATCCCTTGAGATATCGGTCAGAACCAAGGCACTCGCGCCCAGTTCTATGGTTCGCGCTAGGGCCACTTCAAGTGTTACATCGCTTCTTTCTAACCAGCCATTGAGAGCACAGACCTTCTGGCCATCTTCATTGCGATAGTCAAGACCCGCCGCAATTGCACCAGAAAAGTTAGAACATAGTTCTCCAAATAGTTCTGGATCAGAGACGGCCTTCGTCCCAATAATCAATCGTGACACACCGCTCTCAACCAAGCGTTGAGCATCATCCATACTTCTAATACCACCGCCAACTTCAATTTTCACGCCAGCGTCGTTGGATATTGCCACCAAAGTACCAATTAGTTCTTGATTGTTACCGCTTTGACGAGCCGCATCCAAATCTACGATATGAATCCAGGAGACACCGCAGTCGATGAAGTTTCTTACCTGATCCAGCGGCGAGTCATAAACTTTAGCCATGTTGTAGTCACCCTTATAGAGGCGCACCGACTCGCCACCCAAAAGATCGATTGCGGGTATGAATTCCACCTTTTCACCTCACTCTAAATAGTTACTAAAAACCAATTTCCACTAAAGCCAGCCCACAAGCCAATATCCCAGAACCCATATCCCATTTGCGAAGTTCTAGCCTTATCGCCATTAACTGTAGCTATCGCCATTAAGCCAGAGCCATAGGCCAGCTACTCTTCTCGGCTCTTTTTGGCGCAGAGAAATAACAACTTGAAATTTCAAGTTATCACTAAAGAGCAGCACTATTCTCCATTTCCTTTTCTTTTTATCCAAGTGCATTTCATTTAGAGATGTTTCTATTCGTTAAAAGCCACTTTAGATCGATGAAATTCGAACAAAGTTAGCGAGCATTGTCAATCCATCGGTGGAAGACTTCTCGGGATGGAATTGAGTGCCAAAAAGATTTCCCTTTTGAATCGCTGCGGTAAAGTCATGGCCGTAGTTGGAGATAGCTGAAGTATCTACACCAACAGGCGCCCCATATGAATGGACGAAATACATCCACGTCTCTTGGCCCAGCCCACTAAATAGAGGCGACTTTGAAAAGCGATCTTGAATCGCAATCCGATTCCACTGCATCTGAGGAATTCGCAGATTAGTCTTAAGCAGTTCAATCCGACCTTCGATAATCCCAAGGCCCGCTTCGTTAGGTGACTCGTCGGAGCCCTCATAGAGCATCTGAAGACCGACGCAAACTCCTAGCGTTGGTAGAGAGCGACCAACCGCCTCATATATAACGTCATGAAAGCCAACATTTCGAAGAGCTTTCACACAAGCCCCAAAGGAGCCAACCCCCGGAAGCACAAGGCCCGAATAATGTGAAAGTGGAAATTGGCTATCCACCAAATTCACATCGGCCCCAATTGACTCTAGCGCCTTAGCAACTGAGGCCAGATTTCCAATTCCATAGTCCAAGACTGCGATACGATTCTTCATATAAATCTCAATCTCCCCAGCTTGCCGAGTGCAAAAGTATCACAAAAATTCTCTAGACCAAAATAGATAAACCAAAGCCTGCCATCATTAGCAACGAGGCCAAGCACCTTTTATCTTTCATTTATCATTGTGGGCTACGCCAAGACACCTTTGGTTGAAGGCACTCCCATCGAGGTACGAGCAGCAGCCATCAAGATGGCTCGCGCGACTCCCTTGAAGGTAGCCTCCAAAATATGGTGAGCATTCTTTCCTCGCCTCAAGTCAAGATGTAGGCAAAACCGCCCAGCAAAACAGAATGCCCTAAAAAACTCCTCCGCTAAACAAGGATCAAAGGGCGGGCTTCCAAGCGGATTAGAAGATGGAAAGTCGATGCCGTAGTAAAGGTAGGGTCTGCCAGAGAGGTCGAGCGACACTTCAACAAGAGCTTCATCTAATGGCAGTGTCAAAGAAGAAAAGCGAGAAACACCCATTTTGTCCCCTAGAGCCTCAGCAAAGATCGTGCCAAGGACGATTCCAACATCCTCAACAAGATGATGTGCATCTACTTCAATATCTCCCTTGGCTGAAATTGAGATATCGCAAGACGAATGTTTAGAAAGCTGAGTCAGCATATGGTCAAAAAATGGAATCATGGTGTCAATCTCAGATGATCCGCTCCCGTCGATGACAATCGATGCCTCGATTGAAGTCTCTTTAGTCACTCGTCGACAACTGCCGGCTCGAGCTACCCGACCTTCATCTAAACCATCAATTGTACTCATCAATTTTTCTCCAGTGTTATCATTGCCACCTAGACATTAATGCATCGTTCTCCTCGACAAGGTTGGTCTTTTCAATTGGGCCAACCTGTCAAGTCACAGTTTGGATTTTTTGAAGCTAAAGGAGCTCCAAAGACTCCTCTAGTGCCGCCAAAAAAGCGTCGTTCTCGGCCTTTGTACCAATGGTGACCCTAAGGCAGTCGTCAAGTCGGGGCCACCTCGACCAATCTCTCACCAAGACACCACGCTCCAGCAACAACTCCCAGAGGCGATGGCCGTGGCCAATTTTGGGTCTAAAGAGGATGAAGTTGGTGGCTGAGGGCCAAAAGGAGAGATCTAAAGAGCCAAAGCGATCCTGCACCCTCTCGCGCTCTGAAATCAAAAAGGATACCCTCTCCTCCATCTCGGCAATATAGTCGAAACTCAATTCGGCAAGCAGGGCTTTCGAGGCATCCAAGTGGTAAGGTAGTGCAACTCGCCACAGCGTCTCAATAATTTTCTTATCTGCGATAGCATAACCAATACGCATGCCAGCAAGTGACCATATCTTAGAGAAGGTTCGCACTACGACCAAATTGTCGTATCTCTGGATCAAAGGCACCGAACTCTCGTCGTTGAATTGCCCATATGCTTCATCAACGACGACAAGGCTACCAAAGCGGCCCAAAAGGGTATCCACCAATCCACTTTCTTCAAGAAGGCCGGTTGGATTGTTTGGAGTACAGACAAATACAAGATCAGCCTTAGAGACCTTTAGGTCATCGATTCCTCGATTTAGATCCACCAGAAGCCGACTATCGCGCTCAAGTGCAACATATGGGGTTGAGGTAACTCGTGCTATCGTCTCATACATTGCATATGTGGGTTCGAATGATGCTGCCACTCTAGTGTCGCCGCCATAGCCAAGCAGTATCGACTGTAGAACCTCGTTCGAGCCATTCGCGATGAAGACCTGCTCGGGAGATACACCGTGGAAATCGGCAATTGCTCTAATCGCCCCCTTCGCAGACCTGTCGGGGTATCTGTTTAGGTTCATCCCCCCAACAGCCTTTGTCCAAGCCTCAAGGAGTTGTCCAGGCGGCGAAAATGGAGACTCGTTGGTATTTAGCCGTATTGGGACATCAACCTGTGGTGAATGATATCCCGCGAAGACCCCTAACCCATCTCTTGGAGCGACTGTCACTTCTTTAATCTCATCTTTGCTGCCTGTCCATGAGCCCAAAGACCTTCAGCTTTTGCGATTGCTTCAACGTGCGGAGCTATATACTCCATCGCGGATTTAGAAACCTCAACAGCATGAATACGCTTTTGAAAATCGACCACGGAAAGCGCAGAGGCAAATCGGGCCGTTCCATAAGTTGGAAGGACGTGACTTGGCCCAGCGATGTAATCACCAACACTCGCAGGGGCATAAGGCCCCAAAAAGACCGCACCTGCATTTCGAATCAGAGGAACCATCTTTTCATATTTAGTACTCAAAATCTCCAAATGCTCAGGCGCAATCGCATTTGAGACCTCAAGAGCTTGCTGGAAATCTCGCACAAGAACTACATATCCACCTTCGTTGAGAGTCATGGCGGTCTCTTTTTGTCGCGGAGACTTCTCGAGTAACGTTTCACACAACGAAGGTGCCCTTGCAGCCAAATCCTCATCCCAGGTTATCAACCAGGCCAGGCCATCTGGACCGTGCTCGGCCTGAACTATCACATCCATGATTGCCCACTTGGCATGCACAGTGTTATCGGCAATTACCACAACTTCACTAGGACCAGCAAAAGAGGTTGGAACACCTACCACCGAAGAGACTTCGCGCTTCGCTTGAGAGACGTATATATTTCCTGGACCCACTATGACGTCTGCCTTACGAACAGTTTCTGTGCCATAAGCCATCGCGGCTATCGCCTGTGCTCCTCCGATTGAATAGAGATGATCGACAGAGGCAATGTGAGCTGCCGCAAGAGTAGCGTCATCCACGGTTCCATCGCTACGTGGCGGTACGCACAGGATGATCTCCTCTACCCCAGCAACCCGGGCTGGAATTGCAGTCATCAATACAGAACTTGGGTAGCGAGCCTTACCGCCAGGCACATAGCAACCAGCTACCGCAACCGGAACTGTCATTTGCTGGACAATCAATCCATTGTGATGAAATTCGCGATCTTCGTGAAGTTCAATCTCGTAGTAGCCCGAGATAGCCTCAGCCGCCACCTCCAAAGAGTTTCGAAGACCAGGATCCAAGCCGCTATATGCAGCCTCCATCGCGTCACGCGTCACCTCTAGCTCTTTAAGGTCAACCTTGTCGAACTTCTTAGTCATTTCAAAGAGAGCTCGATCGCCTCGTTGTCTTACTTCATCACATATTTTTCTAACAGCTTCAACTGGCGGTTCGCCTTGAGCTTTGGGTCGGGGCAATACACTAAGGTAATTACCGCTGGATTCTCTGAGATCAAGAGTCTTTAGCATCGTATCTAAAGACTAATAGCCAAAGTCAATACAATAATTGCATATAGGACCTCAAAATCTTCTACCGCCCACCTCAAGATCGCCAATCAACTAAGTTCGAAGCGTCACGACTAATGTTTTATCAGGGTAAAACCATTTGAACGGATCAAGGCAAAATCATTCAATGAGCTCACACAATGCAGAATTATCGTCCATCCAAAGTGCTCTCGAAGAGATCACCCATCGAATCAAAGTTATAGCAGATACAGCTACCGCGGATCCAAATGATGCATCTAGCCCTCACCTAGTTGCACTCGAACGATCTCTAGCTAGTGCCATTAGAAGTATCATAAAGGCTCAAAAGGCAAAGTGAGATAGGTAACGTCTGGGTTTGCTCAAAGGCAATATCACAATAAAAAAACAAGAACTGCTTTAATGGTCCTTCCACTAAAGCAGTTCTTGTTTTTTGGTCCCTAGTCAAAAAGTTCGCCCTTATTAGAGAAAAGCTAGTCCTTCGAATCTCGACGCAGTAAAAACCGCTGAATCTTACCGCTTGGGGTCTTGGGAAGGGCTTCGACGAAATTCACAAATCGGGGATAGGAGGTCTTTGAAAGTCGATCTCGAACGACTTGACGAATCTCCTCGGCGAGTTGGTCACTTGGCACCTCGCCCTCGCGTAGCACTACGTAAGCGCTAATAGCTTCGCCCCTTAGCTCGTCGGGGACCCCAATTACCGCGCACTCCGCAACAGCCCTATGCGCCATAATCGTTGACTCAACTTCAAACGGACCTACTCGATACCCTGCAGTCAAAATCACGTCGTCACTTCGACCCGCAAAGAAGAAGTTACCTTCATCGTCCATCGACGCCACGTCACCACTTAGGTAATAGCGGCCATCGCTAGAGAATCGCTCCTTTGTCTTTTCTAGGGCGTTATAGTACCCAGGGAACCAAAAAAGTGGCGACGCATAGGTATCAATCGCTACTTCGCCATCAATCCCAAATCCAAGTTCAACGAAGTCAGAACTAAGCACAACAGCCCTAAAGCCCATAGTGTTTTGACCCATCGATCCTGGTTTCACACTACGCCTCAGTCGTTCATCAAAGTGGTTATTTATCATCATGCCAAGCTCAGTTTGACCGTAATGGTCACGAATCTCAACACCAAGGGATTTAGCAGCCCAATCGATAACCTCAGGATTCAATGGCTCTCCGGCACTCGACATCCTCTCAAGCTTCGTGGGAATCACCTTATCGGAAAGGGCGGCTCTCATGGCGCGATAGGCCGTAGGCGCTCCAGCAAAGTTGGTCACATTGTATCTTTGCCAGATTCCTTCAATGTTCTTAGGATCAAATGGGAGATTCAAAAACAGAATCGAATGGCCAAGACTCAAAGGTCCGATAACGCCATAATAAAGGCCATATGCCCATCCTGGATCCGCCAAGTTCCAATAGGTGTCACTGCTTCTAATTCCTATACCAAGAGTCATGTAAGCCTCAAAGGCAGCCAACGCCCAGATAGGAACAGGAACACCTTTTGGAGTTCCCGTGGTTCCAGAGGTGTATATAAGAACGATCAACTCCATGGGATCTATATCTACGAAGTCGAGATAAGGCTCCTCGCTAAGAGCTTGAGCAAACGAGACGTCCCCGTCTACTTGTGTCTCCCCAACAACTATCACCTTGGCAATCGAACGTGAGAGGTCATCCAACTTAGCAACGTTTGCGCTATTAGTTACGACAAAGGCCGATTTAGAGTCTTCGACCCGAAATGAGATAGCATCGGTACCAAAGGCCGTAAATAACGGAACATAGACAGCGCCTAACCTCCAAATGGCTAATGCTGTAATGAGAAGCTCTGGACATTTTGGAAGCAAAACTCCTACACGATCACCGCGTTCGACCCCATGTTCAAAAAGATACGCCGCCAAGCGTGCCGACGAATCCCCGAGTTCATCTAGCGAATATTCTCTTGAGGAAGTTTCATCCACATAGATCAAACCACCCCTGCCATCTTTCGAGTGGCTCAAAATAGTCCGAGCCAAGTTATTAGGTCCCGACTTATATCGAGCCAATAGATCACTTAGGTAATCGTCAAGCCCCTTGCCCACATCTTCCATTTCCATGGCCTCCCCCTACGAAAAATTCAAACGAATACACCGTCTGCACAGACCGCAATCTACAACCACTAGGTAAAAAAATAAAATCGAAAGCAACAATCGCTCGCCAAAACCATGCAAGAAATTGCCCTATCGTTTCATCCATCACCAAGGTCGACCTCGCCTCATAGTCGTAGCAAGAGGCCATCCACGTGAAATATCCGATTCGCGGCTACGAGGGAACACGGCGGTCGCAAAATAAAATCGACGCCGATCTATAAAATCTCTGCACCATGCCTTGATCTAAAGGGAGATTACGTTAATCCCGTTGATCAGTGGCAATTGGTATTAGCCGATCGTGAACGTATAATACCGCTTCAGGTAAGCACATGGGGTGATTATTAGGCTCGTAGCAATAGTTGCACCAACCAAAGAGGCTGGAAGATTCCATAGTTAATGATCGGCTTCTAAAGCCAAAAACCATTCTGGCCAAAGAGTTAGATTCAAAAGTATCAAAACTTCCAATGCTCAATTTGTCCTTCGATCCACATTAATACTTCCACTACATTAAAAAACAAAGAATTAAGAACTGAGTTTGGGTTAGATAAACCTCCACAAGAACAAGGTAACAATCAATCAGCCCCATGAAACCGGCTGGCCCAGTTGAAATGGCCCAGTTGAGGTGGGACCTGATCTCACAAATAAGAAATATCTAAGTTTTCACTTATCGAGAAATCATCAATTACCCCAATAATGTGAAAGTGAATCAAATCGATCCTATCTTCAGGCTAAACAAGAATGGTCATGGCCATCCAACCTCACCCACTACAAAATTAGCAATTCTTTGATTAGAGCCACGTTCCTAAGGCATAACAAGGCCGATTTGACGAGATTCCCACTGCCCAAAGAACCACCAGGCGCCCAAGCGAAACGACACTTCCGAGAAGCTCGTCGACAAAAGGCACAAAGAATGAGAGATTTGGGTATCGAAAGAACTTCAGATCCGCATCCAACTCCCTTGAGTTCGCATCCTCAAAAATGCTTGGCCCCAAAAATGCCAAATTCGAACGCTTCAAAAGATAAGGGTAAAATTTAATGCGAAACAAGAAAATTGTCTATGTTCTAAAACGATTTCCACGCCTCTCAGAGACCTTTATCCTTGAAGAGATGCTTGGCCTTGAAAAAAAAGGCTTTGAGCTCCTCGTTCTTGCTATGGCTGACCCAAAGGAAAAGTTCATAGATCCAGACGTAGCCCAACTGCGAGCCTCGGTTATATATCTGGGCGAAGAAAAGCCAAACCAAAGCCCTATCGAGCTTTGGTCACAGATAATAAAAGAACACCTCTTCCTCAGCAAGTCCGACCCCCAAACCTACAAAGAAGTTATAGGAAGTCTGGTAATTCATGGTAATTTCACGGCATCCATGAAAAATATCGCATGGGGGATCAAGATCGCTCGCCTGTGTCAAGGGGAAGATGTTGGCCACATACATGGTGGTTTTGCTCACTCACCTGCAAGTGCCGGAATGATAGCCGCCAGAATCCTAAAGTTGCCATTTTCGATGGCGGGCCACGCAAAAGACATCTATACATCCTCGCCAGATTCACTCGCACGCAAGATCTTGCAAGCTCAATTCATATTGAGTTGTTCCAGTCGGGCTCGAGATGAGATACGAAGTAGAACACTCGATCTACTTCCCAAGGGCGAACTCGACAAACTCCTTTTAGTCCACCATGGAGTGGACTCAAATAGATTTCGTCCCCCAGAAACTAAACCATCGGAGCCTAACGGCGGAGAAATTACCCTCTTAGGAGTAGGGAGACTCGTCGAAAAAAAGGGTTATGCAACTCTCATCGATGCATTCGCAAAGGTTGCATGCGAACGTGAAGGTGTAAAACTTCGCCTAGTTGGAGACGGTCCACTTAAGAGTGAACTAAAAGATATGGTCAAGTCCTACCAGCTACAAGATCGAGTGCAGTTCTTAGGGGCTCTCGAGAGAGACGGCGTACTCAAAGAGATGCAGTCCGCAGATATCTTTGTACACCCCTCGATAGTCCTTAAAAGTGGCGACCAAGATGGAATTCCTAACGTTCTCTTAGAAGCAATGGGCTGTGCCCTAGCGGTTGTTGGGGCAGACATTCAAGGCATCAAAGAGGTAATCACCAATGACCTCAACGGAGTAATAGTAAAAAGTGGAGATACTAGTGCTCTGGCCGGTGCAATCGTGGAATTAGTTGATTCACCTAAAAAACGACAAGCAATAAGTTCTAAAGGGAGGCAACAAGTAGTAAGGAACTACTCCAAAGAGGCAGCGATTGAGACGGTTTCATCATTGATGGCCATCTCGCTAGATAGCCTCCCAGTTCCATAGCTCCAAAGTGAAAAACCAAAGAAAACCCATCTTGAGCTACCCAAGGTCATTCAATAGGAGGTCAATCTTTAGCTAAGGCTATGAAAGCTGGGCACAGATCAGCCAATGCACATGCATGGCATCTGGGTTTTCTAGCTACACATACAGCCCTACCGTGAAGTATCATTCGAAGGCTCAAGGCCCCTCGATCCCGTGGTGGAACCATCTCATTGAGTTCAAGCTCGATCTTTACGGGATCCGACAAAGTGGTAAAGCCCAATAACTTGGAGAGTCGCATCACATGTGTATCAACAGGAAGGCCCGGCTTGTCGAAGGCTACAGACAATACAACATTGGCGGTCTTTCTCCCGACACCAGCCAGAGAGGAGAGACCCTCCATTTCATTGGGTAGCTCACCACCGCCCTCAAGGACGGAGCGGGCCATCGCGATCAAATTTTTTGCCTTATTATGGTAGAACCCCGTGCTCTTGATGATCTCCTCGACGTCAACGATATCCGCACTTGCAAGCAAGGTAGGCGTACCATAACTTTCAAAAAGTTTTGGCGTTACCATGTTGACGCGTTTGTCTGTGCATTGAGCAGAGAGAATAGTCGCAGCTAGCAGCTGAAAAGGTGTGCTAAAGTCCAATTCGCAAAGTTCGCGAGCCGTACCGGGATAGAGGTCACGCAAACGCGCAATAATCTCGGCACGTCGCTCATCTTCGCTCGAATCTCGAAAGCCGTCGTTAATCATTGACTCAGATCCTAAGAGTCCATTAGAGGAACTTGGGAGGAAGAATTTGCGAAATACTCGCCCATAAGGGTCTCATCTTCAAAAACACCTTAATACAAAAGCCAAATTTAAAGATCAACCCAGGGGTTTGTTACCCCTAGAACCCCTTGGTTTACCTGAAATGGTCGCATCATGTTATAGAAGAAGACAAGCATTCATATTCAATTTCCGGCTGTAGGACTAACGAGATCAAGCGGGTCGGCTAGAGCCCTTAAGTATCGAAAAAGAGTAAAGAACACCCAGGAAGATCGCCAAAGTCACAATATGAACTCCGCTACACCAAAGGCAGATCGCGTTGATAACCAGCAATTCAGCGTAGACCAACCACAGCACAAAGGCGATCGATGCGATGCTCATCGCCGTTCGCAAATAAAGCAAATTTCGTCTCGAAAAAAAGAGAGGAAAATTAACAATCGAATAGACGATAAAAAACCCAAGCCCCAACATGGAAACCGGAATTCCAAGAAAATACGATTGAGCCGAAGTCGTCACCTTTGCACAATTGATCGTTCCATTTTCAGGACAAGCCAACACCGCAGTGGTCGTGAAATGTGCATAAACGAGGTACGAGGAGATTGCGACACCTACCAAGCTCAGGATAAAGATGGCCCATGGCAACCATTTAGGAAGTAGGTCAACGTCCAAAGATGTTGATTTGGACTCGATGTCAACAGAACGCGCCAACAGAACTCCTTGCTTCGTCTATCCCTACTAGCTAACAACCAACTTAGCAACTCAAAGGGTCGACTTGTCGCCTTTTGCCATAGTGTAGGTCATCGCAGGGTCAATGCACTAACAAAAAAGGTTGAGTTTATCAAATAGATAAGGCGTTGGGCCCACCACGGAGACCCGATCCGAGCCTTGTGCAGAGTTCCCAGCTACTGCCCTTGTTCTAAATTACCCGAAAATGCTAACTTCAAGAAGCCGAGGGAGTCAAAGATAGAGCATCAGAGGTCCCTCGCATGGTCAGATCTGCACACATCCTTGAGATACCATCAACAAGCCTTACCGTTGGAATGTATCTCAGATTATATTTCGCACTATTAACATTTGCTATAGGTGTTGGAAAATCCAAATAGTCGTCCTTGTTGGAGCGAACTTCAATTGGACAAGCAAGTGCACCTTCGAGGAGATCAGCCAGTTGCAAAAAGGCTACTGGTCCACCACCAACATTTACAGCGCCTACATATTTCGATCTAGCGGCACAGATAAGCGCGCTAACCGCATCGTCGATATAGGTCAAATCTCGAGTCAGAGTTAGGTCTCGAGGTGCCATCAAGTACCCTCTAGCGAGAGTCTCACTGATTAGTCGAGAGATCAACGAGCCGGGCGCATCGCCAACACCATACAAAGGGAAAAATCGCAAGGATAGTACCGAAACCGTCGGCAAATCCAAACCGGAAAGTATCCGCTCTGCTTGAAACTTAGTGTGACCCACAATATCTCGGGGTCCGCATCTCATATGCTCATCGATTAATCGCAAATCATAGTGGCCATAAACCCGCCATGAAGAGGCATTCACAACCCTTATGGGCCAATCACAGCGGGCGAGCGCCTTGGCTAACATTGAAGTAGCTATGGTGTTATCTGCCAAGACCCGAGGAAAGTGATCAATATCGATCCGTTGATCCGAATTACCAGCTAGATGAAAGAGGCAGTCAACACCACCCAATAGCTCTCCGATGTCATCGACCGTGAGATCCGCCTCACAATAGGTAAACATCTCCTCGACACCGCTACCTCGAAGGTCATGTGAAAGTATCCTCTTTGTCGAAGTGTTGGGCGTAACATCCACGCCTAAAACCCGATGGCCATCCGCGAGCAACCTTTCAGCGAGGCTGGAGCCTAAAAATCCGGAGACACCGGTGATCAAAAAACTACCCAAAACAAACCTCCGAATCCGCGACTAACGCCACTACTCACCACTTCATGTTTAACCAAAAATCTTAAAAAAACATGATCAAAAGCTGTGTGTTAGCCTTCCTCATGTGGAAGATCAATAGACAACCAGAGTACATAAGGTGAAAAAAATTAATTTATTATCGGACAACATCCGGTCCCTCATCAAAATAGAGCCCCCGAGAAAGTTACAAACATCGAACCATTCGCACTCCATGGCAACTTAGCATTCGCCACGCAATGAAACTTCGTTTCGAACCCCAGCAACCAACGACAGATCTGAAGTTATTGCGAAAAAATAAGTTACCCCAGAAAGGCTGGCCCAGATTGCCCCGCCGAAGACACATCGAACATTCATCACACCAACCAACGCTGGATCATAAATAGGCCATCGATTGCGCATCTGCGATAATTATTAACTAGATCAACTCCAAGCCCACTATTGGAATACCCTTAGGGGTATAATGGTTACAGTCTACAAAGGAATCTTAGGAAAGGTCACTATGTCTACCCTCGCACTAACAGTAGATAAATTTGAAGAGACAATAAAAAACAACGATATCGTGCTCATAGATTTCTGGGCAGCTTGGTGCGGACCTTGTCGTTCGTTTGCCCCAGTCTTTGAAGCCGCATCTAAGGAACACCCAGATATCGTCTTTGCCAAGGTGGATACCGAAGATCAGCAGCAGCTTGCTGCCTCGTTCCAGATTCAATCGATACCTACTCTAATGGCCTTTCGTGACCAGGTACTTCTTTACTCGCAACCCGGAGCGCTTCCTGCTAGCGCCTTAGCTAGCCTGATATCTCAGATAAAAGAGATAGACATGGACGATGTGCGTTCAAAGATTGAAAAAGCTCAAAGTCACGACCACACGCATTAAAGAACCCAAACCTCATATAAAAGCAAGTTGGACGTTACACACCCTCTCCTAGCCGTAACGTCCAACTATGCCGAACTAGCAAATCACCAGATGCAATCAGACCCGAAAACACCTCTCTGATACCCCGAACCTCTTCGTGCGCAACCTCGGTGAAGCTCTAGCTAACTAAATAAATCGGAATTCAAACCCAGGCGTCAACCTCGCCACGCACCTTTAAATAACTAACTCTGCGTACTCTTCTAGATGAAAAAACAAAACCAGAAGCGCTTCGTCCAAAACACCGAAACCAAGAAACGCTGCACCAGAAGCACAATTGACAAAAGAACCATGACAAAAGACCCACAGTAAACAACCCGGAGCACCTAAAACATTTGGAATAGGGTCTGATTGCAAGATTTCAACGCCAAGCTGACCACTTGCTGGTACCTCTTCGACGCTGATCGGTCAAAATCATGAGATGATGAGCCATCGGTCACTCCGGCCACTATGGCGCCAAAGAGCAATCTAAATATTGGAAAAACAAGGGCGCCGCGCCATTACCATTCAAAGATCCACTCCTTATGGGAAAGCCCAACATTAGCCAAAGCAAGAGAGAGAGGGCGACCGCGATTGTAGGTAATAGTGTCGCGAGTTACTTCTGCGTAGGTCAAGGCAAAGGAGTTAGAAGGACATAGTCGGCCATCGCTCGATACAAACTACCAACAATTCTCTCTTTATCTAAAAGCGAACCAAAGTCACCTAAATTAAATTCGAGAGCAGCTTGTAGTAAGGAAACCCTGTTAGCAAGCGCATCGCGTGCACCCACAGCCACAAACTCAAAATACTAACGACAACTCGTAAATATTCGTCCGTCACCGATTGGACCACGTCCAGGGACCACAACGCCAAAATCAAGGTCCTTGAGAGCATCAATTGTCGATAACCATCCAGCAACCGATCCCATTAACGCAAAAGAGGTACCTTTATTAAAGGCCAAATCACACCGGCAACCAAAACTTTACTCTCAGGTCGATAGACCACCACATGGCCTATAGTGAGAGCTGGAAAACCTAAATGAATCAAATCAACACTGAGATCTTCCAAACAGACTGTAGCGCGGTCACTAAATATAATATCGGGCGAGCGCTTTGTGATCTTACCCCAATGGACTTCATTAGAGTTATCATCAGGAGGAAGTTACTCCGAAAAGGCCATCTCCTGACGACAGTTCTCATGAGCTAATACGTGTTCCGTATCGACAAAATCATTCCAATTGGTATGGTAACCAA
>NZ_CAJHCI020000007.1:0-612500 GCF_904848545.2 Acidithrix sp. C25 | reverse complement strand
GAAGGGCCCTAATGGACACCGTATCTCTACGGCTTTTCCCAACATGTCAAGCCCAGGTGAGGTTCTTCGCGTTGCATCGAATTAAGCCACATGCTCCGCCGCTTGTGCGGGCCCCCGTCAATTCCTTTGAGTTTTAGCCTTGCGGCCGTACTCCCCAGGCGGGGCACTTAATGCGTTAGCTACGGCACGGAACCCGTCGAAGTAGGTCCCACACCTAGTGCCCAACGTTTAGGGCGTGGACTACCAGGGTATCTAATCCTGTTTGCTCCCACGCTTTCGCTCCTCAGCGTCAGTGTCGGCCCAGATTGCTGCCTTCGCCATTGGTGTTCCTCCCGATATCTGCGCATTTCACCGCTACACCGGGAATTCCACAATCCCCTACCGAACTCAAGCCATAGCAGTATCGAATGGCGGCCCCAGGTTAAGCCTGGGGGTTTCACATCCGACTTGCCAAGCCGCCTACGAGCTCTTTACGCCCAATAAATCCGGACAACGCTTGCTCCCTACGTATTACCGCGGCTGCTGGCACGTAGTTGGCCGGAGCTTCTTCTGCAGGTACCGTCATTTTCGTTCCTGCTGAAAGGAGTTTACGACCCTAAGGCCTTCATCCTCCACGCGGCGTTGCTGCGTCAGGCTTTCGCCCATTGCGCAATATTCCCCACTGCTGCCTCCCGTAGGAGTCTGGGCCGTGTCTCAGTCCCAGTGTGGCTGATCGTCCTCTCAGACCAGCTACCCGTCGATGCCTTGGTGAGCCGTTACCTCACCAACAAGCTGATAGGCCGCGAGCCCCTCCCAAAGCGAAAAACTTTCCTCACTCTATCTTGTGATAGTGTGAGCATATTTGGTATTAGCATCGGTTTCCCGGTGTTATTCCAAACTTTGGGGCAGGTTGCTCACGTGTTACGCACCCGTTCGCCACTATCTATAAGGGCAAGCCCTTATAAACCGTTCGACTTGCATGTGTTAAGCACGCCGCCAGCGTTCGTCCTGAGCCAGGATCAAACTCTCCATCGAAATTGATGAAAAAGCTTAATTCAAGCTAATTACTGTTTTTTTGAGTTTCTCAAAATTTTTGAATTGATTAGGTCTGTACTTGTTTAGAAGTTGTTGATCGAATTCATAAGAACAGGTGTCTTCGTTTCTCTAAGAGGTGATATGTGTCTTTGGCTTTGGCTAGTAAGTACCTAAGTTATTTGATACTTATCAGTTAGTTGTCATTGACTCACCTAGTGAGTCGTTACGACTCTGTAGATATGAAAGTCGTTCAACAGACCAAAACTGGCTGTAATTCGAATGCACGCTATATGAATCTCATTTAGCTATGCTTCTCATCCTATTTCGTTGTCAAGGAGCGGCCCTTATATAGCTAGGTGTTAGCTTTTAGAAGTTAGCTTGTCCTTTTGATAGATAAATCATATCTAAGGCCTTAGCTAACTACTAGCTTTCACTTTCGCTACAAAAGTGTTTCCGTTGGATCATCTCTTATGCCTTAGTTCAAGGAGCCCAAGAGCTCTTTTCCCTTGTGGAATAAGAAATGATCTCAGAATTCCTTCGCATTTGTGTTTCACGAATGTTTCGTGGCTTTCAAAGCGGACTTATAAATCTATAAGGGTTGATGGTGAGTTGCTGCAATTTTGTTTGGATTTTTTGAAAAATGTTTGTGGGGGGGGGGTGAGGGGTGGAAGGGAATGAGCGGAATCTGCCAAATCGCACCACTGATCTCAAACCCATTTGACGAGGCGTGAAGCTGGAAACTATTTATATCCACCGTGTCGCGAACGGTATGCCCGGCTGTAAACAGTTAGTAGTAGCAATCAGAATTCCTGACCTCTGCCTGGTCAGGACTCTCTATGGTCAATAGGTAATGCTAATTTTACTAGAAATCTAGAAGTACGGCCAGCTCGACACTATCAAACCCATCGCTAGTACCGAGCTGCAAGACTGTCTAAGTAAAAGTTTTTAACCTAATGAGGGATTGTCGTTTACCCCAAAATAAATGCTTGAAGCCGAGTAATTCAAAACGGCATACTGCCTTTTTGGGAGTATCATGCAAAACTTCTACCCCATTAGGAACGCTCGAAAGAACTGAACCATCAGTCACAAACAACAACGCGGGCTGTAGTGAATCTAACACAGGACCACTAATCGACTTGTAGCTACCATAATCTGTATAAAACACCTGCGCCGCCAAGAACGCATTAGTAATATTGGAGGTAGCCGCTGCATCCTGGGCGCTGGTTTGAGCGCCTAACAAATGCCAAAATGGCAATCGCCATTAGAATTTCCATGATTAGGATCGCTACCATCAATTCGATCGGCGTGAAGCTATCATCACTATCATAAACTCTAATGAAGAAACATCTTGGAAGCCTTCATTAGATCTCCCGTTTGGGTCAGCCCAAGGAATTGATAGGAATCTTTTGAACCTAGCTACAACGACAATTCCAGATTCTTGCCGCAATTTTAGCTAGACTCTCAAAAATAACATTTGAAGGGGACTTTGATTAAAGTTGAAAAGGACCTATCCCAACCAAGCCAACTAACAACATCGCTTGGTGCGGTAAGAGCAAAACGCTGGCATGGACGCACCGTAAACCTAGGTGTGTCCATGCCATCGAAACGTCGTACTCGAACTTATCCGCTTATCACACGTTTAGAACTCATTCAGTCCAAGCAGTCAAAGCGTACGAAGTGCCGCACGTAGGCGACGTAGTGCCATTCATGTATTTAATGGCTCCATTTCCTGGATCATAGACGCCATAGTAAATACCCGTCTTAGACAGTTCGGTGAGACATATGCCCCCCGACCCATCACTGACGACCGCAACTGTACTTGGCGCATATGCTCCAGAGGCGAGCACTGTAGCAACGTACGTCAAAGACGGTTCCAAGGATTTCATATCCGAAGTGGTCAAGCCGCTATAAGTCCCCGAGCTGTTGGTGAAATAAGACTTCGCGGCAGTAAGCGCATTTGTAACGTCAGACTTAGCCGCTGCATTCTGAGCCCCCGATTGAGCTCCTAAAAATGTCGGTATGGCAATTGCCATGAGAATTCCCATGATTAGGACCACTACCATCAATTCGATGAGGGTAAAGCCATCGTCGCTTTCATGGTCTCTATGTAAAAAATGTTTGATTGCCTTCATTGGATCTCCTGTTTTGGTCACGTCCATGTTTTGGCGGCCAATGAACACGAGAATCTCTCCTGTACCGCCACTTAACTCTTCGATAAAATTCAAAAATTTCTTTAGAGAAATATCTAAGCTTTCTTAAAACTGGATCTCGTTCCCACAAATTTATTGTCGGCCCTTCACGGTCAAAAGTTCCAAGTGAGCCGCGCTGAGGGCAGTTCTGCGAGCCACCGAATACAAAGATGCGCAAAAATATGGTCGGCACAGAGCTCAACTAATTTCCTCAAATTCAACCCTCGATGCACAAATGCGCTCGCCTATCAACAAAAAGCAAACCAGCGCCAAGGCTCTAAAGTTTCATAACCCAAAATGGTGCCAATCAAAACACATTAGGATTTCTGGTATGGAAGAACTGATAATTGCACTTCGCAGCGGCGAAGAAGAGATCAGTAATATCGCAAAGCTAGTAAGCGATGCCGAAAGTTTCGACAAGCACAAAGCGCTTGGAGACCACAGCTGGCTTGACCTTGTCCATGGCGGGAGAAAAGGCGTGTGGGGTTTCACCGCACGCACCATAAATTCTGAAGGACTTGTAGGTTACGCCCAGATCTCGGTTGGAAACGATAGCTGGGCACTAGAACTTGTAGTACACCCGATGGCCCGCAATGAAAAGATGGGGGTTTCACACGCGCTAGTCCAGCGATCCCTAGGTGAAATTGCAAAACACGGTGGCGGCCATGTGCACGTATGGCTCTCAAACAACAATTCCCAGCTAGAAAGGGTTCTTATAGAAGCTGGCTTTGTAGCTGGTCGACAGCTGATACAGATGAGACGACCACTGCCGCTAGAGGACTGGCATTCCCAAACCAAAATCGACACTCGTCCCTTTGTCGTTGGGAAAGATGATGAAAAATGGCTGCATGTCAACAACAGAGCATTTGCAAACCACCCCGAACAAGGAGGTTGGACTCATGAGACACTTTCGATGCGACAAAAGGAACCTTGGTTTGACGGTAGCGGCTTCCTTTTGCACTTTGTCGATGAGGAGTTAGCTGCTTTTTGCTGGACCAAGGTCCATGGTGATTCGAGCCCTAGAATGGGCGAGATATACGTAATAGGAGTAGACCCAAAATTTAGTGGTATGGGCATTGGTCGCAAAATAACAATCGCAGGACTGCAACACCTTGCATCCATTGGCATGCCATTAGCAATGCTATATGTCGATGCAGAGAACACCAATGCGCTAGCCATGTATCGCCATCTAGGGTTTCATCCAGATCACTTTGACTTTGCTTATGTCGCCGATATTTCACCCACCGACATTTCACCTATAGATGATAAAACTGGATGATAAAACCATCCTAAAATAAAAGAGTGGCGAGCTATTTCATAGGGAATTTCAAAAGAGTCGATCTTCAAAATGCCCTATGTGTTTGTCTGTCATTCCGCGCCAGCCACGAGTGGCACTAGAGTCCAAGAAAAATCACACTTCCAGGTTCTAGCGCCAACTGCGGCCACAAAGCGTTAAACCCAACTTCCAAAGCGAAATTGCCTCACGTAAAGACTTAAAAGAATTCCGTGCATTGAGCCGACGACAAAGACGACCCGAAGTCAACTTCACTGATTGGTCAAGCGAAATTCAATTTTCACAGAGGCGCTTTAGGCCCCCGAGAATCCAATCAATCTACCGGCCGTGTAGGTAGCGCCGGCGGCAATGGCCGACAAAATAAGCTGTCTAGCAATCGTCTTGAATGCACTACGACCCGTCGCCCAAGCCAATGCCGCCCCAATTACAATCGACGCAATAACTGCAATTATGATTGAAGTCACGATACCCGCCGACCCCGTGGTGAAAAACCAGGGGGAAAGAGGAAGAAGAGCTCCAACGGCAAAAGCTACGAACGACGAGATTGCTGCTTGAATTGGAGAACCAATCGAGGACGGATCCATTCCGAGCTCTTCCCTGGCGTGTGCTGCGAGCGCAATATCAGGGTCAAGCATCATGTGTGATGCGAACTCTTCGGCCACCTTTCGTGGTACGCCGCGAGACTCATAGATCATCGCGAGCTCACGCTGTTCACCCTCAGGTCTCCTGCTTATTTCTGCGGCTTCAATAGCTATTTCACGTTGGAATAACTCCCTTTGAGCTGACATCGAGACAAACTCACCAATAGCCATTGAACATGCCCCGCCAATGAGGCCAGCTAATCCTGCCAAACGAACAAGACCAGAGCTAGGATGTGCTCCAGCAACTCCTAGCACTAACGTCACGTTAGATACTAGGCCGTCAGATATTCCAAAAACTGCCGCCCTGGCAGCGCCGCCACTAATGTCACGATGACCATCATGCATGGCCTGATCGTCATTGATCATAGAATTGTTAACTTCTTTTGATTTTTTATGAATCAATTCCGTAAGGTTCCCCGGTTTAATACCCATAAACATTAAGCGTAATTGACAATGACTCTCTTTGACTTAGGTCGTAGCGAATTAAAAGGACTTATTGAAAATGAGCCTCGATATCGTTTTGACCAAATTTGGAATGGCCTCTATAAGAACTATTCGCTCCCAAGCGAACTAACAACCCTGCCAAAAGCTCTTCGCGAGCATTTGAGCTCCCTGGGTGAGATGTCTCTGGCTCTATCTGAAAAGGAAGTGCTCTTTACGGATGATAAAAAGACGATCAAGACCTTGTACTCACTTTCTGACTCGCGTGAAATCGAATCAGTCCTTATGGCCTATTCGGATCGAGTCACCCTTTGCGTCTCATCGCAGGCAGGATGTGCAATGGGGTGCGTCTTTTGCGCCACTGGACAAGCAGGCTTCTTTCGCCATCTCACAAAAGGCGAAATTCTAGAACAGATCTTCAGAGCCTCTAGGACGTCTAGAGACATCTTCGGAGGAAGACTGTCCAACATCGTATTTATGGGCATGGGCGAGCCTATGGCTAACTACGATGCCGTGATCGACGCTATAGGAGCGATCAACTTCGAATTTGGAATCTCTGCTCGCCATATAACTATCTCAACGGTTGGAATTGCTCCTGGGATTAGAAGGCTTGCAGACTCACCGATGCCAATTTCATTGGCAGTTAGCCTCCATGCCGCCAACGATGAAAAGCGATCAAAGCTCGTACCAATCAATTCCCGATATCCTCTGGGTGAAATCATCGAAGCGCTTAAGTATTACCAAAGTAAGCAAAATCGAAGAATATCCTTTGAATGGGCGATGATGGATGGAATCAACGACTCCCCAGCGGATGCTTTTGAGCTTGCCGAGATCGCGCGAGAATTAAGTGCTCACGTCAATTTGATCCCACTGAATCCGACACCGCTCTGGCCGTATCCTGGTTCCCCAATTGAAATCGTCGAAGGATTTCGAAATAGGCTTTTAGAGCTAGATGTAAATGCAACAATCCGCCAGAACAGAGGAAATCAGATAGCTGCAGCGTGCGGGCAATTGACCACTCAAATGAGCCCACGAAAGAGGTCTTCTTCGCCAAGACCTGATCCGATTGACTGAAAAACTAGTAAGGTCTTCCAAGGAACTTAACAGGCTCATCAAACCGGAGCCACAATTTTATGATAGATAATCAGAAAGTAAGTTTTTCTATATGAAGAACTTCGATTTGGTAAGATAAAACGCGAAAGCGTTAGGGAGTTAAAATGCAACAAATGCGATTATATAATCGTTCTCTTCCGCAGATGCTCAACACCGCACAGCTCTTGCTCTACCTGAATGCTGTACTTGACCTGGTCTTTGGTTTCGGCGGACTTGGCATTTTACTTCCTTTGGTGGAAGCGGTCGGAGCCTTCGGCCTAGCAAACGAAAAAAAATGGGGATATTGGGTAGCGCTGGTTGGAGCTAGCGTGCCGGTATTGATCTACCTTCTGTACATCTCCAAAGGTCTCTTCTTCGCCGGTTTAGTTACGATTTTGGTTCGCGGAATCGTAGTAGCTTTCCTTATCCATCCTTCTTCTAGGGAATATAAGCGATATTACTTCCGATAAACCACACATTCCCATTCCAGAACCACTAGCTTTGCACAGCTAACAAAAACCGGAGGACCTCGAAAGGTCCTCCGGTTTTTCTTTAATTTCAAATATGAGATAGATCACCAAATAAAGGCCCTACTAGATCTCGACCATACAAAACTATGCAACATGTGAAAAGCCGAAACCGTGGCTAGAGGTAAGTATGCAAAAGTAATGGCCACCTGTGTGCATTTTTCGTGGCAACTAACTTGCAGTTCCCAACGACCATTACAATCATGACCACTGTATGGATAGGTCTACAAAGTGCAAGTATATCCGCACGCCAATCGATCTATAGATCGGAGACCGATCCCAAAAGGATCTCACCTCTACAGAGAATAGGCTGCCATGGAGAGAGATCCATAGTTGAACCCCTCAATAATCTTTGAAATATCCGACTTTGTCTCATAAGCCATCCCAGCCAGATATACCAACGGCAGAAAGTGATCGGGCGTGGGCGAAGAAAGTCGGTAGTTCTTATTATCCTCGATCCCTAGGATTGCCTTTGGATCGGTCGCCAAAATGCCAGACACCGTTAGATCGAACTCGCGTGCCCAGTCAAAGACCCCATCGGGAGAAGACCAATCAATCCTTCTTAAATTGTGAACAACATTGCCGCTTCCCATTATCAATACGCCCTGTTCGCTCAAGGCTGCCAATTTTCTTCCTAGGTCAAAATGGTAAGAAAAGTCCTTAGTAGAGTCGATAGAAAGCTGGAGTACTGGAACGTTAGCTTCTGGGAACATGTGACACAAGATCGACCAGGTACCATGGTCTAATCCCCACGTATCTTCGTCCGAACCGACCCAAAGCGGCTTTACGCAATCAATGACCTCTTTGGCAACCTCTGAGTCCCCGGGCGCTGGATATTGAAAATCAAAAAGTGGCTGGGGAAAACCATAGAAGTCGTGGATCGTTCGGGGAACATTCATTGTGGTGATAGCCGTAGCACCTATGTACCAATGGGCAGAGATCGCTAGAACAGCTCTAGGTGTTGGAATCGAACGTCCATATTCCCGCCAGGCTTGCGAATATCTATTAGTTTCAATCGCATTCATCGGACTTCCATGTCCAAAAAAAGTTGGCTTTAAGGTTTCAGTCATGACGTCCTTTAAAAATATCAAATCGACAAAACAAGTTGCGTACGCAACTTGTTTCTAACTATCCTAGCTAACCGAACTCTCCCTCAACAAATTCCCGACTGATAGTTTCGGACCTCTGCCATGGAAAATTCACCTAAAGACAGCCTCGAGATATTGATTATGAAATTTCAGGCATAAAGGCAATACTCATGAATATCGTTTGACAAAGACCACAAAGGCCATATAATTGCCAGGTTCACCAAAATCAATGGATGAGCTAGATACCGCTCGCACACTAATCGAATCGACAAACCAATCCTTTTAGACGATAGATAAAAGAAGAAGTAGCAATAGAACTGATGGAGGGGATTCGACTCGCAAAAAGAGCAATCACACCAAAGAATATTCCACTGTGTCAGAGAGCAATTCCCTCAAATAGTGCTGGCAATATCAAAATCTCTGGCCCACCAAATTCCAGGGTGCTAGAAATAGTACATGGCAACTGTTATTAATGGAATTGAAGAGCTAAAAGCTATGGTCGGCCAACATCTGGGATATTCAGATTGGCATATTGTGACTCAAGAACAAATAAATGCGTTCGCTGATGCAACAGGTGATCATCAGTGGATACATATAAACGAAGAGATGGCCAAAGCAGGGCCATTTGGAACTACCATAGCGCATGGATATCTCACGCTATCCCTAGTGCCGACGTTAATGACGGAAGTTATGACGATGACGGGTGTTCAAATGGGTGTGAACTATGGCTCAAATAAAGTCCGATTTCCTTCTCCTGTTCCGTCCGGTTCCAAGATTCGACTTGGAGCGGCAATCGCTGGCGTCGAAGAGATTGCAGGAGGAGTCCAAAACCAGGTCGACGTGACAATCGAAGTCGAAGGAGCCCCAAAGCCATCCCTCGTGGCCCAATTAGTTTTTCGATACTATCTCTAGCAAAGACACCTAGAATCTAAGGACAATGCCTTAGTGATGAATTCATGGGAAGAAAGTGGATATCAATTTCTTCCCATGGCTATTCACCCTGACATAAATCGCCTCTTTGGCGACAAATTAAAGGACAAAACTATGAGCGAGTCAACCCACGCCGAGCGCCATCTATTGGTCCACCCTGGCAAAAAGATCAATCTCTCAGAGATTGATTCAACCGCAACACCTGGAACTACCTCCAGCAAGGCAGAACTAGATCAAGCGGTCGCAAAACTTCACGTTCAGCTCGAAGAACTTCAAGGCCGCCTCTGGGCGGAGTCCAAGCGGAGCCTTCTCATGGTTTTGCAAGCGCTTGATACCGGTGGAAAAGACGGCACAATCAGACGTGTCTTCGGAGGGGTGAACCCTCAAGGGGTAGATGTTAGCGGATTCCGCGCACCGATAGGAGAGGAACTCAAACACGACTTTCTTTGGAGAATTTACTCCAAACTTCCCGCTAAGGGGGAAATCGGAATATTCAACAGATCTCACTATGAAGATGTAGTTGCCACAAAGGTCCTCTCGCTGATCGATTCACATGAACAAGAGCGCAGAATCAATACGATCAAGGCCTTCGAATCCAACCTTGCCAATTCAGGAACGACGATCATAAAGATTTTTTTGCATATATCAAAGGACGAACAGAAAAAACGATTGCAAGAGCGCATTGACATCCCTGAAAAAAACTGGAAATTCTCGAGCGCCGATTTAGAGACCCGGAAGCTATGGACTCCATATATGGAAACCTATTCATCGGTAATTTCACAAACTTCATTTGATTTTGCACCCTGGTATGTAGTGCCAGCACGCCACAAGTGGTACCGGGACTGGGCAATCGTAAACCTCTTGGTCGACACCATAACAAAGATGAACCCGCAGTATCCACCACCAGAGCCAAACCTATCTAAGGTTGTTATCAAGTAAGAGCTATGCGACACTTAGCTATTGGACCAATGACCCCCTAGCAATTCCAAGAGATATCTAAATCCATAGCCAGCAAGCGTCATTGGCCCAAAAGTGGTCGCCCAATCAAAAAATGGACTGTGGGCAAGATCAAAGTCCAAAAGACTTGCGCTCTCGGAATAAACTCTTCGTTCACTCCACCTCAGAGATGACCGAACCGACAAAAAAGGACGTCTAAAGATGAAACTCATTAGAGACGCAATCGAGTTTTTGTTTGTGATTGCAATCGGCGGTATGCTGGTCTCTGCTTCCCGATCGATCCTATCCCGAAAAGTAAAGGTCTACATATGCTCACAGTGCAACAGACCAACTTCTAGAGCTTACGAGAGGTGTAGACATTGCAACGCCCAAATAGTCGAGTGAGTAAAATCAATTAGAGCAAAAGCTCACTCAATTAGAGCTAGCACTAGTACAATTAGAGTATGACAATAAAATCGTCAGGCATTGACTCGTCCCATAACCATTCCGAGGGGCAAAAAAGATCTGATGACGCCGTCGAAGTTGAAAATTCGTCCGAGGTAGGTCAATCGGTCGAAAAGGATGAGCTCACCATTGATGAATTGGCAAACCTTTCTCAGGTATCTATCGATACAATAAGGTTTTACCAGCAAAAAGGGCTCCTGCCTCCCCCGCTTCGAGTCGGTCGACGTGGCCTATATTGCAGATCGCACCTCGAACGTCTACAAAGAATCAGCCAGCTTAGGGCGGTAGGTTTCTCTTTGAAGGATATCTCGGAACGACTAAATCAAGCTTTGTTCGATGGGCCCTCGCAAACACCGCCTATAGCCCTGGGTTTTGAAGAATTCTCTAACAAGATTGGGATTCCGGTACCACTCGTCAAAGCCATGATTCAAGAAGGCATACTGCATCCACTTACAGTAGGCGAAAAAGAGATATTCAACTCCGATGATATACGAATGGCCGAAGCTGCCCTTGAACTTCTCGGATATGGTTTACCTTTCTCGGATCTTCTATCGATCGCCAAAGACCATGCATTGCGAATGGAATCAACGATAGATGACGCAATAGAGTTATTCGAACACCACCTCAGGGTTCCTGAAGACGCCAGCAAGAACGAGATCGAGCAGGAATTCAAGACATTCTCCACAATCCAAAAGACACTCGGAGAACTTATTTCTCTTCATTTCTCGAGGCTTTTGACCATTCGTGCTCAAAATAAGTTCTACCAAACAGCCTCTCCTCTGGAAGCTGAAATAGTCACAAAGTTATACGAAGACAAATTTCTAAAAGGTGATAAAGACAGATGAATCGACCAAATCGAGCTATCCAATCAATCCTGCCTAGCCCCGGTGAAAAGGCACAGTACGTTCAAAAGATGTTCGACACAATATCGCCTCGTTACGATCTCGTGAATCGTCTGATGACTATGAGAATGGACCTAAAATGGCGCACCTTTGCCATTGCGCAACTTGGGCTTCGTCCAAATTCATTGATGCTTGACGTAGCTTGTGGTACTGGAGACTTTGTGAGAATGCTTGGAAGTAAAAACTATCGAGTAGTCGGTATCGATTTCTCGTTCGGTATGCTTGCGGCATCAAATCAACACGACTTAATTCAAGGTGATGCGTCAAAACTTCCATTCAAAAATGGAAGTTTTGACGGCCTAACATGTGGATTCGCCCTAAGAAATTTCGTTGATCTGGAGGCGACTTTAGTTGAGATGGCTCGAGTGCTACGCCGAGGCGGCAAGGTTGCATTAGTCGAAGTTGCTCGTCCGAAAAGGCCAATTATCAAAGAACTGCACGGCATCTATTTTGATCGGATCGTACCTGCTATTGGAGCTGCCCTGTCTTCTAGGGAAGCCTATAAATATCTGCCTGCTTCCACATCATACCTTCCAGAAGAAAATGAACTAAAAGCATTGATAAAGAGGACTGGCTTTGAAGCAGTTGAGTTCAAGTACTTCATGATGGGTGCCGCTCAAGTCATTACTGCAACAAAGGCGTAGGAGATTAGCCGCAGTGCAAAATAGAAAAGAATTACCATCACGTCCAATCGAAGAAGAGGGTCTAATATTTGCAAACAGCTGTAATTTGGGGGAATCGCTGAACAAAGATCGTGTCATGGGGATCTTTCGCGACGAAATACAAAACGGCAGTGCAATCGTCTTCATGCGACCTGGATTGATGGTGCTTGCGAGTGGTCCCTACCTGACCACACAAACGCTTGATCCAAAGTCCAAGATCCGTGAAATCACTTCAAATTTCAAAGTAGATAGGCCCGAAACGGCATCACTAATAGATATTTTCGGCCTCATTCCGTTCGACCCTAAGACTCAACCAACATATCTCTACGTACCTAGCTTTGTGATCAACATCACAGAAGAACAAAGCCGCCTCGCGGTAATTGGTTCAGATCAAAACGACGCCGCAAACAAGTTATCCGCACTAGCCGACTCACTCTCGGGCAAAATCATCAAGCCACACGAGGAAGCCTGTAGTGGTGACTGCTGCGCTCCTTCCAATCTGGCCTTTACGGTGGACGACCAAAGCTGGCTAAATCAAGCGATAAGTGCAATAGACCGGATTCGAAACGGAGAATTCGAAAAGATCGTCCTCTCCAGAAGAACTACCCTAAACCTCAAAAAACCGCTAAATCGAATGCGTTCCCTATCTCGATTGATCGAGAGGTATCCAGGTGCCCTTTCGTTTTCGTATGGAGATCTCATTGGTGCCACGCCAGAATTGCTAATCAGGCGAGAGGGCGACTTCTTTGAAAGTCACCCATTGGCAGGGACTGCTTCCACAGGAAACGAGAGCGCCCTTCTCGCCTCTTATAAAGACAACCACGAACACAGAGTAGTAACCGACCACATTACATCACGCCTTAACGAATGTACCGCGCGTATTGATATCCCAACGACACCAAGTATCACCAATTTCGGAGATATCTGTCATCTTGGCACACCCATTAGAGGCCTTTTGCGTGATCCAATGAACACAGACTCTATTGATCTGCTGCTAAAGATCCACCCAACCCCTGCTGTAGCTGGAATTCCTCAAGCAGCAGCAGTAGCATTCATACAAGAGATTGAGGACGAACCTAGACACCTCTATGCAGGAGCGATAGGATATCAGAACCTAAGTGGTGATGGAGAGTGGCATCTAACGATAAGAACTGTATCGATCGATGGATTAGAAATTGAATTTCAAGCTGGTGTTGGAATTGTAAATGAGTCAGATCCCAATGAAGAACTAAGAGAGGTCCAGGCTAAGTTGACGGCAATGCTACCCATTGTCACTTAAAAGCCAATCAAGATGCACTGGGTCAAAGCTCCTTGCATCTTGTCAACGGCCATTAGAAAATGGATGAATATAGCCGCCTATGCTCATTTTCCATGGCCCCTAAATTGCGTTGACTTTTCGTTTCTCAATGGCCATTAACACATCTTGCTTATTGCATTGAAAACCAAATTAAAGATACTCTTGATCGTCCTAAGAATTTACCCAGAATACAATAGCTGCACGGGGTAAGTCCTAAGTGCTATCAAAGTCGCACAAGGCCAAAAGAGCTAACACACCCAAAAGTAACTCAAAAGACTTTAGGTCAAAAGCCGCATTAGGACAATTTATCCTGCCTGTCTGCTCGATGGCACGCTCAGCCTTAGCCGACAATGTTTCACCAAGAAAAGCAGCTCATATTTTCATAAACCGACGGTGCAAAATACCTATGGCCTTAAGAGATTCCCTCGGATGAATTCATCGCGAGCCCTCTCGTTATCAATTCATCCGGACCCATATCCCTAACAATATCCCCAAACCCTCTTAGCATTTCGAAGAAAATCTAAAAATCAAGAGTTCCACAAAGAAAGCTACAAATACTATCTAGTCACCTTTGGTCTCAGGCCAAAACTCCAAAAGCGAGTTGATCGACACGGTTGCATAATAAAACTTCTTATTTTCCCAGGTAGCGATGGTGCAAAAATAAAAGAACAATGCCAAGATCGCCCGAGCGCGATCTTGGCATTGCAGGAACTCTCATGGCCTTGGTGGCTCAGCCGTCAACATAAAGTTGCCCATTGGGACCCTCGACAACCTTTATTGGGGTAAGGCCCCTAGGTGCTGGACCCTGCAATACCGCACCTGTCAGTGCGTTAAATTGAGAGCCGTGGCATGGGCATTGAAAAAGATCAGATCCGGCATACTGAACCGTACATCCCGCATGAGGACAAACGGCTGAAAAAGCCACAAATTCGTTAGTCTTAGGATGAAGCACATAGGCTGGTTGTCCTAATGCTGGGTCGACAAAAGATGCCACCTTGCCCACCGGCACTCCAGTGGCTGGTCCTACCGGAGTCCCCTTGGGAACTGGACCCGACGCAGCGACAGTCTTCTTCGTCTTGGCTGCATTCGCCGTTGAAACAGAGGTAGTGGTAGTGGAAGATGGTGTGGTAGTAGAAGTTGTAGTCGAAGCTGGACTTGTTGAATTGGTTGAATTTGAAGCGGCAACTCCGAACGATGACTTTGACGAACCAAGTGCGCGCCCGAAACCCGCGCTTGCACCGCCTAAAAGAGCAGCAGCACCTCCCGCGGCACCAGCGGTTACTACAAATCTTCGACGAGTCGAATCGTAATATGGTCGATGCGATGTCTTGGGATCCTCTTGGCCACCACCGCTAACAAAAAACTCGTTCAGCACAGGACATAACCGCTGATTACATTTCAAACCATCCAACTTCGCACACTTACCATCGTCGAAGTTGCCACAGACTCGCATGATGCGTGAAAATTCGATACCCGCGATCAATGCTGACGGTTCAGCCAATAAGGGGTGGCGACGTCTTGATATCACGTTGGCTAGCGACATAACTCCACCATCACCAACAAATAAAAACGGTGTCCATGCGAAGCAAAAAACGATATCTGAACCGGTGTAGTAGGGATTGGAGTGAAACGAAACTGAGAGAAATAAAATGAATGACATCGTTAGGCCACCGAATGCGGCCACCTTTGTAAAAACCCCCAGCAAAATGCCTACTCCAACTGCAATTTCGCCAACAGCAATCAAAACTCCAAAGACCACCGGAGCCTTCATCGCTATTTGAAGCAGCAGGTGTAGGGGACTCCTAAGCGCATATGCATTCAATTGTGCTTGAATCGAGGCTGGATTAGCAGAGTTGAAAAAAGCCGGATTTGCAAGCTTCTGGCCGCCTGCAAATGTAAATGTAATTCCCAAAAAGATGCGCAACGGCAAAAGTATCCATCCTGGAGTCATCTTTTGCGCCCTAGTTACTCCCAAAAAGATACCTTTCTAAAAACCCAACATTAAAGCTAGAGCCCTTTTAGGCGATAGTTTTATCACCCAAAATAAACTACCACCTCAAAATCATCGTAAAGTTCACTAGATCTCATTGAACAATCGCTGATCAAGACCAACCCTCTGTCGAGATCGCCTGAAAATGATTTAAATAATAAATCAAAAGGTACGACGAAAATCTTGCACCTTTATCATAGAACTCTTTAGCCCGAACCGACCAACGCCAAGGGAGCGCGACGCTTTATTCCTTGTGGATTACTAACATTCTCATAGTGAACTCAAATGTTTATTCGGCACCTCCAACCACCTTGTTGCTAAGTGGAGGTCGGTCATCACGCTTTGGAACAGACAAGCTAAAGGCTAACCTGGGTGCTTCACGTGTGATTGACTTTCCGATTATGGCAATAGCTCACCTCGGTGGAGTCGCATACGAAGCAGGACGATCATACAGCAACTTCCCCCAGGTCCCAGAGACCGAAGATAAATCACCCTTATCTGCGATCGCCATTGCTTGGATTCACATTCGAGCCCGTCATAGTAGAGACCCAATGGGCCTTCTGGTCGTGGCCGGAGACATGCCCCTTCTCACTCCCCAGGTCCTTAGGTCCATTGCATATTTTCCGAGTAGTTCCAATGTCATACCCTACGATGGACACCGTCAAATTCTGGCGAGCCGATGGTCTTGCCGATCACTCGACTTAGCCATTGAACTATCATCAATAGATCCAGATATCCCGACATCAAAAGCTATCGCCGGCCCCACTGTAATACTTGACAACTGCAAATGGCGGACTTCGGGACTACTTTCACCATTTAGCGACGTTGATAGACCCAAAGATTTAAAGCGAATTAAAGTAACCCGGAGGATATTGTGAGCATTAAGGTAGAAGGAAATCTGCGCCATTCGACCACCCATCGGTTGATAACTACCATTGAACGATCCCAATCCGGCCCAGAGGCAACTAGTTCTACTCGTCGCTCAAAGAGCGACGAGGTCCTAACCGAGGAGCCACTTGAGATTAGAATAAACGACCAATCGAGCGATCCTTTTCGACTTGCAACCATAATGCGTACTCCTGGAAATGATTTCGATCTGGCAATCGGCTATCTTATCAGTGAAGGTGTCATCAAAGAAAAGAGTCATCTTGCTAATGTCTGCTACTGCAATCTCGTCGAAAGTGAGGAACAACGTTACAACGTAGTAACAGTCACACTCAGAACTTCCAAGGTAATCGAACGAAACCGGTCGACCCCTATTTCAAGCGCTTGTGGAATCTGCGGCACTACTACTCTGGATGACATCTTTCAGGATGAGTCGCCACTTCCAAAGACAGTCAGTGTCGATTCGTCCATCGTGTTCGAATTACCTGATTCCCTTAGAAAAAGACAGAAACTCTTTCATAAAACCGGAAGCGCACATGCCGCGGGAATCTTTAATTTAAAAGGCGAGGCACTCTTGGTCCGAGAAGACGTAGGTCGCCACAATGCTTTAGACAAAGCAATCGGTGCGTCTTTGGTCAAAGACCAGTTCCCTCTCAAAGACAAAATAGCGGTTCTTTCAGGCAGGATAGCCTTAGAGTTGATTCAAAAAGCCCTGATGGCCAAAGTCGAAATCGTGGTTGCAGTCGGCGCTCCCAGCTCATTGGCACTCGACCTTGCAGATCGTGCAAATCTAACAGTTGTAGGCTTCACATCGATGCGTCGATTTAACATCTACTCACACCCCGAGAGAATCATTTAGGGCCCCAGAAACAATCATCGAAGGGAGAAAAAGGCCAAACCCAAGCGATATCAAAAATTAATGACTTCGCGATTTCTATCGGATAAAAAAATAAGGCGATCTATTATCCATCCTAACCCCGAACTAAGGCATCAAAGATAAATCAAGCATAATACTGCTGGTTTCTTAATAGGATAAAACAAGCTAGGGGAAACCTGAAAACTTGATTTAGAGGATAAGGTTTTAAATATTACACTCACAACAAAAAACACGACCCAAAATACCACAGAAGACACGGACAAAAATCAAAACCTACTCGTGGGCCAAAGTCCAATTGGATAAAAAATCACAAGAACCAAAAGACAGTCCTATCCCAATTTCTTCCTCTTCGGTAGCAAATACAACCCGATAAAGCCCAGCACAAGTTAAAATCGGGCGCAAATTTCCATCCCCATGGGGAAAAATGATAAAAAATCACTATCCGGTATTTGGAGTCACCTAACCAAAATATCAACTCTCATTTGTGCCCGCAATCACCAGCGTGCAGCCAAATAAAAACCAAGTAATAATGCAACTTCTGGAACTTGTTTCAATCAAATCATCTTGTATTACCACTTCATTTTCAATTAATTACAAAATCGATGCATATATCCCGTTACTAGGCAGATTATCTCTTTACGGACTTGCGAAATAGGCCAATGCTCGACACTAAATAACCGAATCAATATTAATTAGCGATATATTCACGGTCGGCTTCATAAAAACAGCTTTGCGAAATAAGACTTAGGTCAATACTACGTCTTTTCAACAAGGACGAGAATTAATTAAAGTCGATAAATACTGCTAAGATGCAGCAGCCAACTTACGGCGCTGTCGTCTCATCCTTCGAATAACTCGGCGCTCTTCCTCGTCTTTTCCGCCCCAAATTCCGTACTCTTGATTTGTTCGAAGCGCGAACTCAAGACACTGCATCGCAACTGGGCAGCGCGCACAAACGACCTTAGCAGATCGAATTTGAACCTCAGCCTCCCCTGTAACCCCTACTGGGAAGAAAAGAGTAGGCTCATAATCCTTACACAGTGCTCGTGGTCGCCAATATTCGTAATTCCACGTTGCTTGCTTCATAGACTCCACCGTTCACAACCTCCGGAATTGGTGCAAAAAACCAGACCTTCAGATCCTTGACTTCTCTTAGCCCCCAGCCAAAAGCCATCCAGTACATACAAACGTCCCTACCATAAAGATAAAGACACATCTATCGACACATCAGACCTACTCGCCTAGACGAATCGATACGTCCCCTCGTTGTTTACATTCCATTGCAAACTCGACCGATATCGCCTCTCTACGAGTCGATCCGACCTTAACCTTTTGTCACAACTTGGTAAACAACTTGATAATACAAGTTCTAGTACAAGTTAACCATGTTTCAACTTAGTTTCATTTATTATTTTTTTTATTTTTGTAACTAATTATTCATAATACCAAAAAAATCCTAAACTTTTCGTGATTTAACGGCCCGCGAACGAGCTATCTCTGCGATCACATTCGGAGATCGCCAGACGACCAAGTGAGATCCATGGGTAACCCATTCGATATCTGGATTGTTTAGCCAAAATGCCAGCTTGGAGATCGAAGTTGGTGGAACGATTCGATCGCGAAGGCCGGCAACGACAATGACTGGCCGCTGTAGTGGCAATGTCTTTGACAGCGCTTCAAAATCACTACGCATTGTAACCGATTCGTACCAAAGCGAATGAGCATGGCGAAGCACTCCCAAAACTTTATCGCGGGTGGCAATTTTAGATAGAGTTGCAGAGATCAAAGAGAGCAGTTGCCCTACAAATTTAGTCTCAAAGAGCCGGTCCATCTCTCCAATTGAACTTACCTCAGCTGCAGGCGCAACAAGTAGGACCGAGATGGACTCGTCATCTACCACCTCCTTTGAGCCCAACACGATGGCGCCACCATAGCTATAGCCGAGCACCACCAACGGTCGTGAGCCGCTGCCCGTCAAAGAAAACGCGCTTCGGACCTTCTTGATCTCTTCGTCTAGGATTCGGGAATTACCTGCCAAATCAAGAGGCTCATCTAAGTTACTACCCCAACCTGGCCGATCGTAGCTCAAAACATCAAAGCTATCCGCCAGATGGCTGGGTAGATCCCCCCAAAGCTCCCCGTTGCCGGGCTGTCCATGAACTAACAGTATCACCGAACGACAACTATCTGAGACAACGTAGTCTTGCGAAGAAAGCCAACATTTCCTCGTCAAATCAAAAAAATACCGACTCAATTCAAACCCTTGAACTCAATCGCGCCATGACCAAAAACGGTTGGCACCAATAAAAAACTAAGCTACCCCAACCTGGCTGCCGCTATTGCTAAAAGACAACACTCTGTCAAATAAAGCCCGAGAAAACTAATATGAGGATATGTGCCCTAGAGGTCAATATCTCAGGTCGTGCCAACTTTCTAACTCCTAGCAGGCCTTACGGCCCAACAAACGACATCCCAATCAACTATTTAGCTGATTCTGATCCGCCTGAATCACAAGGACCGAGGCGGACCTCGAAACAAACACTGACAATAAAGCGATCGTCCCAAGTATCGCAAGAAGGCCAAATCCCCCCAAGCGCGACCGGATCGTCTCGGCCAAAATGGTTGCTCCAAGTGCCATTGCGATTACCGGCTCAAGGACATTGATAAGGGGCATAACAACCGAAAGAGAGCTCTTTTGAAATGCCGACTGTGTCAAAATTACATCAATAGCGCCAATTATGACGAGAGAATAGATGGGCCACTTCGACAGTGCGCCAATAAAGCCATAGGATGCGACGGTCGTCGTAAGGACCTTTGTGGTAAAAGTGGCAATTCCGTGCAAGGTTCCCACCGCAGCGCCCATCGCAATTCCTCGTTGAGTAGGGTTCAATCTATCACCAAAGAACCTCAAGGCTAAAAATGCAACTACACAAAACGCGCTCAGAGAAGTTCCGACGTATATCGAAACGACCCTTTGGCTAGATCCAAAGGTGGTAGTTGCCAAAAATAGCGCCAAAAGAAGAGCAGAAACGCAAGATAGAGCTAAAACACGCTTAGACGCTTTATGGGCGCCAAAAATAGCCTCCAGGAGGAGAGTTGAAGTAAGGCCGAAGGCTAAAATTGGTTGAACGATTAGAAGAGGACCGAGCTTTAGTGCTACGAACTGAGCCAAAAAGGCCAATAGATCCAAGAAAACGCCTAGGATCCAATAGGGTCGTTTAACTAGCTTTGAAATCAAAGATAGCCTTAGGTTGGTTGAGTGTGGTGTGCGCTGAGCCTGCCGATGCTGAATAAAGGCAGCTAAGGAAAATAATACTGCTGAAATAATTGAGAAAATGTACACCATAAAAGTCTGTTGAAGAAAAGGTTACATCTTTATGCCAAAACGCGTGCTTATCGTGTCCGCCAGAATGGGAGCGGGACACGACGGAGCTGCTAAGGAAATCGCCCTACAGCTTACGAGTAGGGGCTTTGATGTCGAAACTAGAGACTTCCTTGATGCTGCACCTCTAATCGGAAAAATTCTCGAGCGCACCTACGAGCTACAGCTAGATCATGCCCAATGGAGCTACGAAGCGCTATTTCGTATCTTCGCATCATTCAAAGCAATCAAGCCCCCAATCGTCTCAATCTTTTATTTCATATTTTTCCCAAGAATCAGAAAGTGGATCAAGGAGGTCGATGCCGACATCGTCCTTACCACCTACCCATTTGCTTCACTAGTCCTAGGACGAGCTCGTCGGTCTGTACTGAGGCCCATGAAGGTTCCTGCTTACACTTTCCTAACTGACTTTTCTGTGCATACTATGTGGGTTGACGAAGGAATCGATGCATATTTAGCAGTTCACAACATCTCCGTAAGGCAAGTTGAACGACTAGTTAACAAAACTCCCATGGTAAGCGGCCCTGCGGTATCTGAGCGATTCCACCACATAGGAGATATGGAGCGGGAATCGATTCGGGATGAATTCTCAATACCTCAAAAAATTGCTTCAGCACTAATAGTTGCAGGCAGTTGGGGCGTTGGAGATCTAAAAGATACCTTGTTGACGCTAGGCAATTCTCACGATATCTTCCCGGTCGTAGTCTGTGGTAAGAACAAGGCACTTTATGACGATCTTTCAAAACTGAATGTCGGCCGCGTCATAGGTTGGACCGACCGTATGGCAGATCTCATGCGCGCATGCGATGTTGTGATTCAGAATGCTGGTGGCCTTACAGCTCTTGAGGCCTTTGCGGCAGGAGTCCCGGTCGTCTCGTACAACCCGATCAAGGGCCATGGCTTGAGAAACGTAATCGAGATGGAAGCATCGGGAGTCTCCCTTTGGGCAAAAAGTCCGAAGGAGCTTATTGAAACCGTCCATGAGCTGACAGCGAATCCAGAACTTACCACCAAGCGAGCATCTCAAGTCTTTGTATGTGATCCAGGTAAGATGATTGAAGTTGACTACTACCAACGCAAAACTCCAAGACGCCAGAGGTCAACCGGCCACGGACCGGTCGGAGTCTTGGTCAAATTCGCAATGGCACTGTTGGTAATAATTAGCGGCGCGAACATTGCGGTCAATGCGACAACTACTCAGCTAAATGTCGGCACAGCATCCATGTCCTCACCTTATGCCTACGCACTGGTTACAATGACACCTCGGTCAATCTTTGACCCTGTGCTAATCCACCAACTTGCCGACTCAGGAATAGGCGCTGTCATCACTGGACCAATCGCACTTCATTACCCTGACCAAGTACGAGCTTTAGCTTCAGCCGGTGTGACGATTGTCAATGGCGGATGGCCGATAAACTCTGGCTTACGTATCTTCGCCCCTATCGAAGATGCAACGAAATCTCAAAAGATAATTCTGGCCGATACTGGTCTGCAATCGATTGTTTACGCGCCGGTCGGAGTGGTAAATAGTGTAGACCTAGCGTGGGCTTCGCTTTCTCACGTACCCTTGGTCAAAGCCGTAGTCGTCGAAAGCCTAACCAAGTTCATACCAAGTAAGGGTCGTGTCTATGAGATCAATTCCACAGGAATGACCAACCCGCAGGTCGAAAAGCATATTGCATGGATGGAATCCATCTTGAAGAAGAACAACTTCACCCTACTTCCGATATCTGTAATAGGATCATAAAAGTCCAATAGGAAATTACCCTTTAGGTCAGCTCCAACTGCCCACGCTCAAAGGCTGCATTGAAGCTGTCTAAAATCTCACCGGCAAGACAATGAATCGTGGCACCCTTTTGTCTCAAACTTCAAACCTAAGTGCAGATTTTAGATCAAGTCAAACTTGTCACAAAACTCAACGATCCATACCCAGTCATCGCTTCAAAACTAAAATACAAATATAGATTCATCTAGCGAACTTTTGCCACTTGGAGCTTCCATCCTGATCCGAAAAAAATCCCAGACAAATCCATACATACTTATCAAGTTTCGTAAGTTTCGCCTTCACCGAGACCAGATTGGAGCTAATCCTTAGTAGAACAGATGTTCAATAAAGCTGTCTAGGTAGATATCTCAGGCTTTATGGTACGCTTCCGCGTCGCAAGAAGCATGTGAAGATCATTTGATCAAATTGCTTATGCTATGAGGGATTTAGATGTCCAAAGTGTGACTTCGATCAATTTACTTTAGTAAGGCCAAATCATTTCAAGAAATGCAGCGTCTCGAGCTCCACTTTTTCAATGTAAATCTTTTCACCGCCAAACTAGCGTTACCTCCGGAACCATCTTTCATCGAAGTCATATCTCTTTTTCCGAGTGGTTTTCTGCTATCTATCTATTGTCCAACGACAAGCGTGGTCTTTCGGCTACTACCCCCTAGCCATCAGAGCCCCTGCTAAATTCGTTCAAGTATCTTATTCGACTGGCTGGTTGATGCTAAATAAGCTACGAAAAGCAATGGCTGAGCGTACCGGCTGACCGAGATGGTTTATACAAACTTGGAGAAAACGCCTGAGTAGATGAGTTCTTTTTAGGTGGTGAGAGCCATGGCGAAGGCAGAAGAGGAAAGGGAACAAAACAAACCAATGTCCTAATTGGAGTGTCGATTAGCAATGGTGCTCCTACTCATTGCTTCATGGAAGTAATCAAAGATACCACTGCTAAATCACCCAAAGATGTTTTTGTGAGACGTTTAGATTCCGACACCAAGCTGATAAGTGATGGTAACCCAAGTTACGGGGTATGTGCTGAAAGACCTTGGACTAGCGCACGGGTTCACTCTATCCAAAGACGAACAAGCACATGTAACATTCAAATGGCTCAACATCCTGATAGGGAACTGCAAGAAATTTATCGACGGAACATACCACGGACGTGAGGAACATAAGCAACTTATGCCTCGAGGAATTCGCATACCGATTCAACCGAAGGCACTTTGAAATGTCCTTGGTAGAGCGACTTCTCAATACATGTGTGTTTGCGTCTCCACATCCGCTACTCCGCGAATCTGATTCCAAAATGGCTCTTGCTTACGAAACTTGATAAGTATGAATCCATATGGCCGCAATGAGCTGATCAAGAACAGCAACTCGGATCGGGCCAATCCCCAGGTCTAAATCAAATAATCGCTGGGGCGATAGCGAAAAAGTGCGCACAAGGCATCTTCGTCAAAGTCTGATCAGGAAATTAATTCAAAGAACCGAAAGCCGCGAAGGTCAACTTTGCTGAACACTTTCGGTATATCTGAATTACTACCAATCGTACCGACCTATATACTCACTATTCTTGGTAAAGCGGTACCGTTGATCTCAGTGTTTTCTAATTCTGATAAACGGTATACTTACCAATACAAGAAGTTGAAAGCATAGATGAGAAACCGCCGTTCCAAATTTTTAGTGCGACGAATCCTGCTAGGAACGGCAATTTTATTAGTCGTTATCGCTAGCGGACTGTACGCCATAGGCAAATCCAACCAAACAGCGACCCAGAAGGCACTCACGTCCACCATAGTGCCGAGAACTACCACAACCACCGCAGTGCCCGCTACGACTACAACGGTTGATCCTGGGACCCTACCACAGACCAGTGTCTTTCCTAGCACGAATAGCCGGCAATTTATTACCAAAATCGCCGATCTTTGGAATGCAATAACAACTGGCAACCCCACGTTGGCGCTGCCTTCATTTTTTCCTGAATCCGCTTACGTCTCGCTAAAGACAATCACGAATCCAGCTTCCGACTATCAAACCCGTCTTCTCGGTGCATTCAAACTTGACATCCTGGCTGCCCACAGTTACCTTGGTGCCAACGCATCGACAGCTCAATTTATTGGCATTGCAGTACCAAGTTGGAGCGCCAATTGGGTAACTCCTGGAAATTGCTACTCAAACACCGGGTACTGGCATGTTGGAGACTCTCGATTACTTTATCGAGTTGGCAACTCCACATACTCAATTGGTATAGCATCTCTGATATCTTGGAGGGGCCAGTGGTACGTCGTCCATATGGGATCGGTAGCCTCAACCGGAGCAAGTGGCATAGTCAACAATCCAGCGCCTGGGGTAGGCGTATTTGGATACGCTGGGGTCTGCTAGCTAACCTAGGGCCCCCGTGTTGACCTTCATGCTTTGATCTTTCATCTCTTCATCTCGTGATCAAAATCTTCATAATCCCCCAAGTGCTGCAAAGATAAAACAGCCCGATAAAGAGCCTGACTTTCCCGCAACTCCCAAAGAGAGCTGAAATCTGGCTAAGGTAAAACGCACAGTTTGTTAAAGGCACCAAGGTGGATTTACGCCTCTAATCAGAGACACTTAAAACAATTTTCCCAAAGGATCACCGATGTTGAAGTTACCCGTGCCTAAAAGAGAGACCCCGATGGCTAAAATCAATCTGATGTCAAAATCACGTTATATAAAAAGGACGATAGCTCTTATTGCTCCCCCCCTAGTGGTTCATTCGCTACCGGCAACAACGTGGTTCTTCCCATTTACCCAACGTTTCTTTCCAGATCTAATGGGAGTCACAAAAGCAGGTCGCGCCATATTGACCTTTGACGACGGACCAGATCCAGTTTCAACCCCCAAAGTCCTCCAAATCCTAAAAGAGAACAACGTCCATGCGACGTTTTTCATGCTCGGGTCAATGGTGGAAGCGCACCCAAACTTAGCCCACGCTGTAGCCCAGGCCGGCCATGAAATCGCACTACATGGTTACGAACATCGAAATCACCTCTTTCGAAGCACACGAACGATAATATACGACTTGACAAAGGCCAAAGAGATCGTTGAGACCGCCACTGGAGTAAAGATCCGCTACTATCGACCCCCTTACGGTGTAATCTCCATTGGCACATTGATTGCAGCGAGAAAACTCGACTTAAAGATTCGGCTCTGGACAACGTGGGGAAGAGATTGGCGAGCAAGCGCCACCAGTGAATCGGTCATCTCCGATCTAATGAGACATGGAATTGGCGGCAGCACAATTCTCCTCCATGACTCAGATTGCACTTCAGCTCCTGGTAGCACATGGTCTACTATCGGTGGTCTTAAAAAGCTCATGGATTTCGCCAATTTGAACAAAATCGAACTAAGCCCGATAACAATAGATCAATAGATCGACTTTACGCTCACTACCAAGACGATAATGCCGCAGGCCAAACTCCTAGAAGTGCAAACTTGACTGGAGAGATACTTGGATATTACCCAAGTTCCAAAGGAGCCAAGCTTGCCGATGCAACAAAAGGAGAGACTTGTATCGGCACATTACAGACTGGGATGCATAACTGCAAATTCAGGAACTGGCACAACGGTTTGCCAGCCGATCTCGATAGATGTAGCACGAGAGCAAGAGCCTTAGCCCCATTTGGCAACGTCACTGTAAAACCATAACAAATCCAACCGTATTTGGCCCAGATGCCAAGGCAGTGGTTGGCGGCGGCGAAAAGAAGACTTCTACGACCCCATCATCACTCGTAAAGGACGGGCTAATCGCGCTAGTAACAGAAGAAGGCGTTACCGATTGTCCAAAAAGCCAAAGCAATGGGTATCCGTAGCCCCAACACGGAGGGGCATTATTTGCGAGTGAATGAAGAACTATCTCGCTCGGGTTGCCGCATTTCCCTGACAGCTAATTGCCTTGGCTGTTGAAAAACAACTTGACTGACAGGTTCCAATTGAAGTGGTCGATGCGGTAGCTGTCGCAAAATTAGTAGTTGCACTCTCCGCTACTTTTGAAGTATCAGATAGCGACGGAGCCAACGCTGGGTTTGATCCGCAGCAGGCCAGAACTTAGTAGGGAGACGGGAGGGATCTTCCCCTCCCGCTCCCCTTTTATGTGACCAATAATTAGTATCAGCGGTTGTTGGGGTGCGGAAACTCCGAGAGTTCGTGCAGGATACTGGGATGTGAGCGCTCTTTTGGGTTTGTGGTACTCAGGATAACAATTCCAGCCCATCCCCTCGCGGAATGCGACTGAAGATAAAGGTGGAGCGAGGGGGGGGTGGAGCTGGCCGACACCGAGACCTTGTAGGGCGACGCTTTGGTTGATTACTATGGGGGCGTAGAGCATCACTGGAGCTGATGATGTTGTGGGGGCGACCGCGTAGTTGCGTTGTCGCTATCTATTAGGGCAAGCTAGAGAGGTCAGAATAAAAATGTACCAGAAGCAAATCAAAAAGGTATAACAAGCTTGTGCCGAGCTAATAGAAGCCGGCGCAGCCATAACCTTCGATGCAGTTGCCCGTCGAGCCCAGATCGGCCGCGCGACGCTGTATCGCCGACCCGAACTCCATGCAGTGGTCCATGAGCATTGCCAACGGGCTTTGGAGGTACTAACCCTTTCGGGGTTAGTCGCTCAAGTCGAGCAACTCCGTGTTGGTCTTGAAGCAATCGCCGCCATCCTTCGTCGTCACGAGGAGCTCCTACGCGCCGTTGCCCGCCAATCCGGAGAAAAAAACAGGGTAATAAAAACTAGGCGTGTATGGGAGATAGCTAAGTCCGGACTCGGATTAGCCGCATAACTCACAGAACCGTGCGTGAAAGTATCCCTTCATCCGGCTTCTCGCTCGCAACTGCTTTGTGTTAGCTCCTGCTCATTGCTGAGTTGGCTAGTCCATTGCAGTCCGTTCGCCTTTAGCCTTTGCTCAAAGTCTCATTACAAGAGCTTCATTGCTAATACACCCCAGTCCGCCCCGCTGCGTAGCATCCGGCACTCTTACCTTCGGCTTTTGGCCTCGGTGCACTCCCGCTCTCTCTGTTTCCAAAGGGACAGCCACACGACTGGTTCCTGAGTTCGATATGTGTTTCCAGCAACAGTATGAAAGCCCATACTACGCTCATGCCACCTTTACACGAGACACTTGCCTGGCCAGGAACGAGACAACCTGCCAAACTTATCCCAAGGATATGGGCCGACCTTGGTTCTGATGTCAACCATCTGGGTTTCGATGCGTCATCGGATGGTTCGCTTTCGCCCATCTTCGTAGTACTTACCCAACGGAGGTATCTCCGCCTTTTAACACAACGCTCGCCACCGGTGAGTGTCAAGATAGTTGGCACATTTGCTTAGTTTGAGATTAATGGTTTTCTGGCACCTTCGTGCCGCCAAAATCTAGTTAGTTTAGGTTCCTCATTGATCGACTTATCCGTGACGAAATTTTGATCTAGTTGCCGACGACAAGTCGGCAACTAGATCAAATGACCACACTTGGGTCTGCCAATTTGGCTAACTAATTGACAATCCTAAATATCTTTGGGCTCATGAGATCGAAGCTGGATAACAAAATCGTCGCACTATCGTCACGCAACGGACCATTGGAGCTCGCAAATAGGAAACCTCCTGGCTGTGTTGATCGATGACGGACTTGTGGTGTGATTTATACCCACCTTCCCTCTGAGATCTCAGGCCTCTAGCTCTTTAGGAAGCTAACTGGGGTTATTGAGTTGTGGACGATCGCTACGCAAACGGTAATTGAAATGTGGAAAACGCTTCGCGTTTACGCACAATCCAATAACCTTCGCCCACGAGGCTCTTTCAACCTGCTACTACTACTACTACTACTACTACTAATTAAATTAAAGTCTCTAAGATCTTGAATCTCTTCGTGTTGGGTCAATCGACTTAGAACTACGCAGATAATGTAGAACTTAGGATGGATTTATCCCTTGGAGGTGTAGTCCAGGTTCTCGCCAGGTGGGCTCCAGTCTCTCGCTTTAGAGTTGATCCACCTCTTTGGGTTGAGTTCCTTTGTCGTTTCGTAGAGTTTCTGTCGCATCGAGAGTACTTCGAGATGGTTTCCTTCATGAACATCATGGGGAGTAACGAACTTTAGACCACTATGTCGGTGGTGGTAGTTGTAGTAGTTGACAAACTTCTCCACCCAGGTCCGACTATCTCTAAGGTTTTCAAATCCTCCATATGGATAACCAGGCCAGTACTTGGTAGTGCGAAAGAGCGACTCTATGTGGGGGTTATCATCAGAAACCCGAGGTCGTGAGTTCGAGGTAGTGATCCCCATTTTGTAGCAAAGCTCTAATAGAGAAGATCCCTTCATAGGAGATCCATTGTCGCTATGTAAGATTTTAGGAGCTCTTCCTCCTTCTAGGAGAGTTGCTCTTACAACTAAATCGGCAAGTTGCTGAGATGATTCGCATCCGTATACTTCATATCCAACTATCTTCCTCGAATAAAGGTCCATTACGAAGTACAGGTAGTAAAAAACTCCATGTACTGGTCCACGTAGCCAGGATATATCTGTTACCCAAATTTCAAGGGGAGCATTTGCCAAATGACTAGGAGTACCACGTTTAACTGCTGTTTTGGCTCTACCTCTATGGTTGTTTTGCTTGTGGTCACGAAGAATTCGATAAAAGGTAGATTCCGATCCGAGATAGATTCCCTTATCGGCCAAGGCTGGAACTACTTGACTTGGAGGAAGTGACGAGAACTCCTCCTTATGCATGGTATCTAAGATCTCTTGACGTTCAGATTCATCTAGTGTCCCCTCTCATAATTTCCCTGAAACTGAGGAATTAATCCCTTCTAAGGTTGTTCTCCTTGGTAAGGACATAACCTTGCAAGGGAGAACGATGCAAAGTCACACCATTTCAGAGGAGCCAAACATTGATGCCAACCAGAGCAAGCCGCCCAAGAAGAGATCTGGACGACAAGCTTCGGTGGTTCCGCTCAGTCCCAAAGAACGTAGCGAATTAGAAGCAGTGGTAAGAAAGTCCACAGCTCCCATAGGACAGGTGGCAAGGGCCAGCATTGCCCTATGGAGTAACGAAGGGGTTGGACACCAACGAGATCGCGCAAAGACTTCAGATATCTACAGAGACGGTATGCAAATGGAAGCGGCGTTTTATCAACTACGGAGTGGAACTTCTCGATGACGCACCGAGAAGTGGAAAACCGAGAAGCATTGATGACGAAAAGATCGCCGAGATTCTAAGGATCACTTTGGAAGAAGAGCCCCCGCTTGCTACCCAGTGGTCGACGTCTTCAATGTCCAAGCGGATCGGGGTATCACCAGCGAGCATCTCACGTATCTGGAGAACCTTTGGCCTCAAGCCCCATGTCTTGGGATACTTCAACATCAGTACCGATCCGGCCTTTACCGAAAAGTCCGCGACATAACTGGGATCTATCTCAATCCCCCTGATGCTGCACTGGTACTATGTATTGACGAAAAGACACAGATCCAGGCGTTGGATAGAACCCAGCCACTGCTTCCCATGAGACCTTTTGTTCCAGAGCGGCAAACACATGACTACAAACGCAACGGCACAACAAATCTCTTTGCAGCACTTGATGTTGCCTCTGGCAAGGTGATCACCAACACCACAAAGGCTCATCGGGCGATCGAGTTCATAGCCTTTTTGGATCAGGTGAAAAAAGAAGTTCCAAAAGAACTCGAAGTCCACGTCATCCTGGACAATTATGCAACGCATAAAACCGATGCTGTACGGGCCTGGCTCATAAAAAACCCCAGATTCCACTTCCATTTTACACCCACCTACTCCTCGTGGATGAACCTGGTTGAGAGATGGTTCTCGGAACTGACTACCAAAATGCTCCACAGATCCACCCATAAGTCACAAAAGCAACTCGTTGCTTCGATCAACACCTGGGCAGAGCGCTGGAACCAAGACCCAACACCATTTAGGTGGGTAAAGACAGCTGACGAGATATTCGCATCGATGGCAAAGTATCTGGGGAACTAGAACTCAGGGAACTTATGAGAGGGGACACTAGAGCAAAGCTGGGTTTAGCCCTAGTGGCAAAGGGGCGTTTGTCGTGGGTGTTGTCACCTTCAGCTTTCCATCTCTGAAAGCTACGTAGTGACAGTCCGAGTTCCTTGACCGCTAGTCTAAGCCTAGCTCCGCCGTTATGAGCTTCCTCAATAAGTTCTACTTACAAGTAGGCGATCTGAAGGGGAGGTCATTCGACCTCTTTGTCCCCGACAGGTCGCCTGGGCTTTTCCTTAGCAACTCCAGCAATGTGTAAGTTTCTGCGAGTGCCTTTTCTTTTCTATTTAGCTCTGACTCGAACTTCTTTGATCTGACCTTCTCACTTGCTAGTGCAGATCTGTATTTGGATACCGCTTCACCAGTCTTGTCATTCGCCTTTGAACAGGTAATACGCCAGTCATCGGAGCCTGCCAAGGAAGTTGTCACTTTCGCACAATCTAAGCTACCTCCCTTTGCCTCCCTTTTGATTCATCTCCCACCGATTTATTCGTAGGAACAATAGGTACCTCTGATACTGGATCCCAGTCTCTGCATTTGCCCGAGATCCACCGTCCTGGTTTGGATTTGCGAGCTCCCTCGTAGAGCTCGCGCCTTCTATTTAGTAGCTCGATATGCTCTCCGCTGTGTGCCTGTTGCGGGGTTACGAATTTGATGCCAGAGTGCTGGTGGTCGTTGTTGTAGTGATCAACGAATTCACTCATCCACTTGCGCGATTCTTCTATTGTGGCAAATCCTCCATAGGGATAGCTTGGAAAGTACTTCACGGTCTTAAAGAGCGACTCAATATGAGCATTGTCGTTAGATTATCCGGCTAATGGGTACATTAGTGCGCTCGAACCTCCGATTCGAGCCCGGATAATGCCCTGTTAACCTGCTAATCGAGGCAAATTGATTCGCGGGAATGGAGCCTCACGATTAGCCGGTTAACGGTGATACCCGAGGCCGTGACCGCGATATATTTACATCTAGCTCATACAAGTACTCAACTAGTGACCATCCCTTCATGGGTGACCCATTGTCACTATGGATCACTTTCGGAGCCATATTCTCTCGAGCTATCGCTCGCTTTACAACTCTCTTTAGCTGCTCAGAGCTTTCAGATTCGTATACTTCCCAGCCAACTATTTTCCTCGAATAAAGGTCGATGATCACATAGGCGTAGTAGTAGATACCCCTAGCTGGTCCATTTAGCCAAGTAATATCTAGGGTCCAGATGTCACCTGGTTTTACTGCTGTGTGTACTGGCCTAGACCTCTTCTTCGGCGGCTTCGTCCTGCTCCTGCGCTTGTTTAGATTGTTATCGGCTAGAACTCGATAAAAGGTCCTCTCAGAGGCGATATATCTTCCCTGATCAGCGAGCTTTGGAACTATTTGGGCAGGGGTAAGAGACGAGTACGTACTCGAAGTACACACTTCGATGATCTTTTCTCTTTCTTCCTCCGATAAAGCATTAAAGCGACGTCTATGAGAAGCTCCTCGCCGGCGATCCGTTACACCAGATTCCCATCGCCTAAACGTACGAGTCGATATCTTGAGCACTTCACAGGCTTTGTAGCATCTGGCACCTGCGTCTATTGCTTCATTGATGAGAACTACAGCTTGAGCTCGAACGTTGTGATCTAGATACAGAGGGGAGAGACTAGACGTCCCCTTCTTCCCCCCAGATCTCTTGTACTTTTTTTTGAAGAACCAATAGAGCAGCAGCTTCTGCTAGCGCCTTTTCTTTCCGTCGAAGTTCAGCTTCAATTCGTAATCTTGCTTTACGCTCTTTATCAAGCTCTACCTGGTGAGCCCTATTAGCAGCACGCTTATTGTCAAAGGCTGACTCTAAGGTATTTCGCCACTCCTCTAAATCTTCTGCTAGAACACCATTAGCTCTCAACCATGAACCGAGTTCGTGCTCATTCATAGCAGCTGTGTCAACAACAGCTTTGATCTTGTTGATTGATTCGCTTGAGTTGATGACTCTGGCTTTACGTTCCGAGTTCCACTGGTAGACCACGTTTGCATTGATACCGTGATCTTTTGCGATCTTTGCAATAGCGCCAGCCTTCGCTGGCTCTGAGTTATCGAGCTCATATAGAGCCGCTACTACTTTATTCTTTAGTTCCGCAGGATACCTTTTCATGTCAATTCCATCTTCGCCCTCTTAGAAACAAAAATCAAGCTAGGTGACAACACTCTTGGCAGAGAGGGTCATTTAGCTCTTCTTTCAAGATTCCCTTTGTGCGAAGGTATTCTCCAAGTTGCAACTCAGACATTGTTGCAGTTGCAAGCACGGCTTGGAACTTAGCCTCTGAACTCCATAAACTGGCTGGGGTTCGCTTAGTTGGATCTTGGCGATCTATCTGGTCCTTTAATTCACGATTCCAGATGTAGATAGTTGTCTTTGGTATCTGGACTTGTTTAGCCAAATCGGCGATTGCACCTCTGGGTGCATTGGGATCTGACAACAGCTCCCTCAGCATCTTGACAACAGCTTCTTTTTGATCCTTGGGATAAGGCTTCATCGTGTTCGATCAAAGTTCTCGCCCTGCATGGTTGGTATTCTATTCGAATAGATGCCAACCCCCTTGACACCTAGGGAGATTGATTACCTCTGCTTTGGTATTGAATACAAAAGATACCAAAACTTATAGAGAGGGCCTCCTTGCACAAAAGAAAAATTGCCAATCTCGCTATGGTGTCCGCCTATAGCGCTAATCTCGCCCAGGCGCTACTAATTGCCACCAAACACTAAAATGAAGGTTATTATTACCGTTGAGAGAGTGTCGACACAATGCGTTACGTGGGTCTTTTTAGCGGTATCAATGTTGGAAGCCGTAGGATCAAGACGGCTGACCTTGTCGGCTTGCTAGGCGAAACCGGGGTAGATAACCCCAGGACTTTCATTCAGTCAGGCAACGTATCCTTTAGCGCCGAACCGCTAGTAAGCACCATTGAAAAGTCAGAGATAACTGATCGAATCGAATCGGCCTTCCTAGAACGTTTCGCGTTTACGAGTAGCCTCTTTCTATACCCCTTAGATCGCTTTAAAGAGATCATCGACTTAGCGATCAACATATCTTCTACGCGGAACAACGCCCTCGAAGCTAGTCAATCTCCATACCAAGCAGACCAAGACGAAGAGATCGAGATCAGCCCATGGCCAGTCGAACGTGATCGGCGCGAGACAATAGTCTTCTACAAAGGCGATCCGCCTACGATAGTCACACCAATAACGTCTCCAAAAGGTGATCTCATAATTAGCCGCTGCGATCCAGACTTCGCATTAGTTTCATGGAAACTTCTTTCTGGGAAGCCTCCTTCCATGAACTTCCTCACAAATAACTTCCAACAGCCGTTTACCTCAAGATTTGTCCACACCGCAAACAAATTCTTAGACTTTGAACAAAAGGGTTCACCTTAGGTCCACTGTATGAGTCGCCCACTCTTTTAAGAGTGCCAAGGGAGAGCAAAAGCCATATCTCGAGTCTGCTCGAAAGGTCGAAAAGAAAAAGCAATCTTAGGGTCGACATCTTGGAGCTTCTTGATTCGAAGAGAGCGCCAGAAAGACTCAACGCTCAGCTGACTTTTAAAAAATTGAAGCTCGATTCCATGAAATAAGATATTTTACCTTTCCAGCAAGTATTAACCTGAATCCACAGAATTGGACCAGCTTGAGCCCTTCGGTGTGACTTCAAGTCGGTTTTTAGGATCTGATTTAGGTTTGACGGAGGGTCTATGGCTTAAATCTGGTTTCAGAGTGCCAAATATGACCTAATCCCTTTGTGGTTGAGCCTGTTTGGTCATTTTTGAGATTCTGAAATCTCATTTTGGGTATAGTAACCTAATCCCTTGTCTTCTAGAGCAGTTCCTTCAAGTAATATTCAGTGTGTTAGGTAACCAGATGTTCAGGTGATGGCGATCTCAAACTTTCTGATCCGATCAAGAGCCTCTAAGAACTTATCCTTATAGTGCCAGTGTTCTTCAAGATGCAGTATTACTTTTCTAGCTGAACGAGTGATATGTCCTGCGATCTGAAAGTAACACCGTCGAAGCTTTGGTGTGGTGATAACAGTTTCTGTAATAGCACCTATTCGTGCAGTGAACCGTGCCAGGTTGTGTGCAATTGCACAAATGGCTAATTAGACCAGAGCCAACCAAACGGCATTAGCGTTCATGTATCTGGATGGAACATGATTCCACCTAGAACCTCCTTTGAGATCCTTGATGACTAGTTCGATCTGGGCATGTGCTCGGTGATCAGCCTCAAGGAAAAGCGTTTCGCCTTGTCGATCGGTAATAAATGCGTGATAGTCATAGTCTCTAAATAGTGCCAGCTGAGACCCTGGAGTAGGCTTGACCCTTCGTACGATAAGACGAACGTCTTGTCTATCTCTTGCAAATGCGCGATATTTCACTTCTGCTACATCAGCTCCACCTTCAAGCCAGTAGACAATTGAAGTCCAGGCATCCTCTTGGATATCGGAGATGATACCTTTTAGTCTCTTGGACATCCGTGTTGTAATGCAAATGCGAACATCACCCGCACTAGCTGCGTCTCTAACGGCTCTTGAGTAGAACCCAGAGTCAAAACGCATGGTTATTTCACCAGTTGCTCCAGCGGCTCTGGCATTGTTGATTACCTGGGTTACAAACTCCCCGGCACCACGGGCGGTATTGGCATTGCCTTCACGTGTCACTATTCCAAGAATGTCACCTGTCTTGCCAACAGCTGCTAGGTGTGGGTGATACCCCCTTACTTTGGTATAACCAAAGTAAGCTCCTTCTTTTTTGTTTCCATATACCTGACATATCGTGGAATCAACATCAATGGTGAGTGACTCATCACCTGGACCTGCTCCAGCTAGCCAGGCTCGTTCTAGCAACAAAGCTGCAACTCGTTCAACATCTGCGATGTCACTGGTCTCAAAACTACGCAAGAAGACACCAAGAGTGGATGGTGCTGGCATTATCTGACCAAGGATAACTTGTGCATTTGGGCTTTCAAGGATTGCAGTGTCATCAATGCAATCACCACCGGCCAAGATAGATGCGACGATAGCCATAGCTTTTCTGCCAACATTTGCTCGTCCAGGACGATCCTCTAGGTCAATGTGTAAATCAAAGAGATCCCTAAGGCCAAGTCTCTCAGCAAGGGTGATAGGGAGTATTAACCCACTGTTGGAAACTGCGTTCGAATCGTCAAAGGTGACTATCAAACACTCTAAAGCACTAGCAGATGCTCGCATCTAAAAGGTGCTCCTTGAACTGATGGATTTGAAGTGTCTTCAAACATCATTCTACCAGTTCAGAGCACCTTTTCTATGTCTAAATCAAAGTTGATCGACTAAATTTTCGGTGGATCCAGGATTAAAGATAAACCAACTAGTCAAACTCGATTAAGAGGCAGTTCAGTCAAACACTCTAAAGCACTAGTAGGTGCTTGCATCTAAAAGGAGTATCCTTATTTTACTAATAACAGCTTCTTTTTAATCCTTTGGATAAAGGATCATCACTCCTCGAATTCTCGCCCTATTGAGTTCTTCTTATTTTAAATGAGCAGATGCTAACCATCCTGACACCTAGGGTCGCCGCACAATCTAGGCAGCTCTGTATTATATAGCGGCATAATTGTGACGCTAAGATCTCAGTTGAAAGTCACAAGTGAAAGATGTTAAGTGAAAGCGATGTTATCATGACCGACCTAATAACTCCGCGACTCCAACTACACGCGATCGATGTGGCGGAGGGTGAACGTATCGTGTAGCGCAGTACGGGACCTTCTGACGCTTGGGCGCAAGATTATCCATTTGACGGTGACGTTATCGGGGTCGGGATGTTCCTCCGAGCAAGTGCGATATCCGCAGAACAACGACCATTCGGTTATTACCGAATTTCTCGTCTCTCAGATGGGTTAGCAATCGGAGGAATCGGTTTCAAGGGAGCGCCCCCACCGGAAGCTTTGTCGAAATTGGCTATGGTTTTGCACCCTCAGCCCGTGAACACGGTTTGGCCGCGGAGGCAATCATGATCCTTTTGAAAGTAGCCAATGAAAATGGACTTAAAAGGGGCTCTCCTAACCCTCATGTGGGTCACCAAGACCCCATAACCGATAAGTAACGCCAGCACGATAAGAACTTTTGGGTCTTTAAAAGCATTGAATGAAACGTGCACGGTTTGTGACCTCTAAATTTGAAGTTACTAACACACAGATTTAGGAGATCTAACCGTGCACGCTAACTCTCTAGTCAAGCAGTTGCTTGACGTTAAAGGTGTCATTGTCAACGATATTTTTATCTCAAAAGATGAAATTGTTGTAGATGTCAAACTTGCACGATCCAAACTCGCATGTCCACCGTGTTGTTGAATAAGCCGTAAATTCAAAACAAAATACCGCTACGACATCAGAACTTGTCAACTCACGCTGGAGACATCTTGACATGGGAATACGTCGTACTTGGATCTCTTGTGCCCTACGGAGACCGAAATGCCCCAATCATGGAGTAATCACTGAGTCAGTGCCATTTGGGTGACCGGTATCTGAATCTCGCTTCACGAGAGACTTTGAACATCTAGTTGCCGGCTCAACCGCAAAGATGGATAAAACAACAGTTACGAAGCTCACCCGGATTGCTCAGAAAACAGTTGGTACGATCTGTGAGAGAGTAGTAGCCAAAGAGATCGATCCAAAGCGACTAGAGAAGCTCTCAATAATAGAGGTAGATGAGATTGCCTATCGTAAACACCATAAGTACATAACCCAAGTTATTTAGAGCCCGTAACAGATCATGAAACTGGAAAGATCGTCTATGGAGCAGAAGGAAAAAGCGCTAAGAGTCTAGATGGGTTCTTATGTGAGCTTGGTTCGCAACGTTCCAAGCTCTCACACAAGTAGCAACAATGGACATGGGACCAGCTTTTGCTAAAGCTTTCGCTGATCGCACACCAGATACTCAAATCGCACTCGATCCTTTTCATGTCGTTAAATTGGGCACTGAGGCCCTGGAGGAGGTAAGATGCGACCTATGGCGCCAACTGAGAAAACTTCCTACTCCAGATTACGCCCGTAGGTTTGTGAGTGCAAGATGGGCATTACTAAAGAATCCTGGTGATTTGACTCAACGCCAAAATGAGACTCTACGTCAAATAAAGTCAACCGCTGCAATACTTCTAAAGCCCTTAGAGATGAAAGAATCCCTAAGAGGGATATTCGGTAGTGGATTATCCAATGACGAAGTAGCTGAGTTCTTGGATTCCTGGTGTGCTCGTGCTTCACGATCACAGATACCTAGCTTTGTCAGATTATCAAAGACAATTCGAATCCATAAAGCTGGAATTATGGCTGCTATTGAGCCCCCTAGCTTGAAAAGGGTGTCTCCAATGGAAGGCTTGAGGGTCTAAACAATATATTAGATCCGCCATTGCTAGATGCTATGGTCTTCACTCTGCAAAATCAACACTTGGCTTGGTGATGCTTTCATGCGGTCCGATTGATCTCAAGCTCCCCTACGAAAGGGTTGCTTGATCCACATCTATGTTAGGAGAGCCTTAAAAGGGTTACTGCCAATACAACTCCAGACAACATTGCTTCGCAGCGCTCCCTACTAAGTGCAGGATTCAGCCTTGAAAGCGTTGACTCTGAACTGTGCCATTTTGCGGTGACCTTCTAAGAGCTAGGCACTTTACAGTTGGGATGATCACTGAAACAATTCGTTTTCCGAACGTACAAGGGCACAATTGATGGCCCTGGTTGTTCCCAAAGCACTCTTAGTGTCAAATTTGCTTTCACTTGTGACGGACTACGGTTCAGCGATTTAATACCCATTGCCACCGCTTAGATATGGTTCGAAATACGAATATCCCTTTCAGGGCGTATTTTGCATCTCGCAAAAGCAGGGAAATCGGTAGAGTTGACTTCCTGGTTACCGATTGACCCCACATGGCTAACACTTGGGTGATTTTAAGGTTCTTCATCGCAACGTCGCTGGAGAACCTAGTGTTGCGCCATTCCTCTTAGGAGACGTGCAAAAAATAGCAATCGGTGCTTGGCATCCGTAATAGTATTTTGAGTCCGGGCTTTTGCAGCAAAAATTTCGAGGAAACTGCTCCGGCTAACAAACGCACAGAAGCATGAAATACAAATCCATGCCCGCATCACCCACCTGCCAGTTGAAGTAATTGCGAACGCCTTCGAAATACACAAGGGTCAGACTCCCAATTTCAACGAAGGTCGAAGACTGAAGTTTTGGGGGCTTCAATCAGCCGAAGTGACTACTTAGAGACTAAGTGAACTATATCGACAATTACAAGGTACGAAACGAGTCCCATCACCATTAGGTAAATAGTTGTCATTTGCCACTTGTAACGATAACCAATAGCCCAGAATCTACGGATACCCCGAGCATCAAAGGCTAAAGCTATAACACCGACCGGTATTCCAATCGCGGGACCAACTCCAGCCGTTGCCCCTACTCCAAACAAGGGAAGGACAAAAGGGAGTATGACATAGCTCAAGATGCAACGAAATCCTGAGATAACCATCGAAACACTAAAGAGCTTTTGAGCAGCTTCTTGCTGGTTACTTGTCTTATCTACCGCCTTGATGCGTAGGAATTTGTTAACCGCGCCATCTACTGATGTTGGCTCTGAACTGCGGTCCTCAAAGTTTTCCTTTGTGCTTGCCATACCTTCGATATCCCATCAAATGATTAGTAACGTGTAAACGCCTTTGCCTACTCTCACAACAACCTCAGCTGAATTAAATTCGCTTCTTGATCCATCTCTTACTCTGATCATGCACCGTCGATCGCCAATCTGGCTCACCGAATGACCTAGCGGCATAAGAGGCTTCCCGTCGCATAAGCAAAGTTGTGACAACTTTTCTATTATTACAGAATAGTGCGCCTTCCCCATATGTGCCAAAATTAGTGCCTTGTCAAGCTCACCTTGGTAGCGTAATGCCTACAGAACTTCCAGCTAGCCACCACCGAGCAGCTATTTTGATCAAAGAATTGAACCAACGGGAGCGCAATCGGTTTCCGTGAGGGAGCGGTCAAGCGACCTCGTTCTTTCTCGGTCTACCTGATTTACCTCTTGGGAGTATCTGGTTCTCTATGTACTTTCCCACCGTCTCTAATGGGTTCCCACCGCAAGACACTACCGACTATGAGGGTGGCCAAAAGCACTTCCCCCACATGGCATCTCGGACTTCCGGCTAGTTTTTTAGCTTTGCTCTTATGGCTGAGAGCGTCTTCATAGACATCGGCAATCTTGAGAGAACAACTTTAGCTGCGTTGGTTATCGACAGGTGAGCATGATCGCCCTCTGTCTCAAAAGCATCGGAGATGGAATCAAAACGAGTACACACTTCAAGAATCGCGGGTTTGATCTCGTCAATTACTCTGTTTGTCATTACATAACGGCGATATTTAGCCTGAATCCACAGAAATGGACCAGCTTGAGCCCTTCGGTGTGACTCTGAGTCGGTTTTTAGGAACTGATTTAGGTTTGACGGAGGGTCTATGGCTTAAATCTGGTTTCAGAGTGCCAAATATGACCTAATCCCTTTGTGGTTGAGCCTGTTTGGTCATTTTTGAGATTGTGAAATCTCATTTTGGGTATAGTGACCTAATCCCTTGTCTTCTAGAGCAGTTCCTTCAAGTAATATTCAGTGTGTTAGGTAACCAGATGTTCAGGTGATGGCGATCTCAAACTTTCTGATCCGATCAAGAGCCTCTAAGAACTTATCCTTATAGTGCCAGTGTTCTTCAAGATGCAGTATTACTTTTCTAGCTGAACGAGTGATATGTCCTGCGATCTGAAAGTAACACCGTCGAAGCTTTGGTGTGGTTATTACAGTTTCTGTAATAGCACCTATTCGTGCCAGGTTGTGTGCAGTTGCACCGTGCCAGGTTGTGTGCAGTTGCACCGTGCCAGGTTGTGTGCACTTGCACCGTGCCAGGTTGTGTGCAGTTGCACCGTGCCAGGTTGTGTGCAGTTGCACCGTGTCGGGTTGTGCAGTTGCACCGTGTCGGGTTGTGCAGTTGCACCGTGTCGGGTTGTGCAGTTGCACCGTGCCAGGTTGTGTTCAATTGCACCAATGGCTAACCAGACCAGAGCTAACCAGACCAGAGCCAACCAAACGGCATTAGCGTTCATGTATCTGGATGGAACATGATTCCATCTAGAACCTCCTTTGAGATCCTTGATGACTAGTTCGATCTGGGCATGTACTCGGTGATCAGCCTCAAGAAAGAGCGTTTCGCCTTGTCGATCGGTAATAAATGCGTGATAGTCATAGTCTCTAAATAGTGCCAGCTGAGACCCTGGAGTAGGCTTGACCCTTCGTACGATAAGACGAACGTCTTGTCTATCTCTTGCAAATGCGCGATATTTCACTTCTGCTACATCAGCTCCACCTTCAAGCCAGTAGGGAATTGAAGTCCAGGCATCCTCTTGGATATCGGAGATGATACCTTTTAGTCTCTTGGACATCCGTGTTGTAATGCAAATGCGAACATCACCCGCACTAGCTGCGTCTCTAACGGCTCTTGAGAAGAACCCAGAGTCAAAACGCATGGTTATTTCACCAGTTGCTCCAGCGGCTCTGGCATTGTTGATTACCTGGGTTACAAACTCCCCGGCACCACGGGCGGTATTGGCATTGCCTTCACGTGTCACTATTCCAAGAATGTCACCTGTCTTGCCAACAGCTGCTACTAGTGTCCCCTCTCATAATTTCCCTGAAACTGAGGAATTAATCCCTTCGTAAGGTTGTTCTCCTTCGTAAGGTTGTTCTCCTTGGTAAGGACATAACCTTGCAAGGGAGAACGATGCAAAGTCACACCATTTCAGAGGAGCCAAACATTGATGCCAACCAGAGCAAGCCGCCCAAGAAGAGATCTGGACGACAAGCTTCGGTGGTTCCGCTCAGTCCCAAAGAACGTAGCGAATTAGAAGCAGTGGTAAGAAAGTCCACAGCTCCCATAGGACAGGTGGCAAGGGCCAGCATTGCCCTATGGAGTAACGAAGGGGTTGGAACCAACGAGATCGCGCAAAGACTTCAGATATCTACAGAGACGGTATGCAAATGGAAGCGGCGTTTTATCAACTACGGAGTGGAACTTCTCGATGACGCACCGAGAAGTGGAAAACCGAGAAGCATTGATGACGAAAAGATCGCCGAGATTCTAAGGATCACTTTGGAAGAAGAGCCCCCGCTTGCTACCCAGTGGTCGACGTCTTCAATGTCCAAGCGGATCGGGGTATCACCAGCGAGCATCTCACGTATCTGGAGAACCTTTGGCCTCAAGCCCCATGTCTTGGGATACTTCAACATCAGTACCGATCCGGCCTTTACCGAAAAGGTCCGCGACATAACTGGGATCTATCTCAATCCCCCTGATGCTGCACTGGTACTATGTATTGACGAAAAGACACAGATCCAGGCGTTGGATAGAACCCAGCCACTGCTTCCCATGAGACCTTTTGTTCCAGAGCGGCAAACACATGACTACAAACGCAACGGCACAACAAATCTCTTTGCAGCACTTGATGTTGCCTCTGGCAAGGTGATCACCAACACCACAAAGGCTCATCGGGCGATCGAGTTCATAGCCTTTTTGGATCAGGTGAAAAAAGAAGTTCCAAAAGAACTCGAAGTCCATATCATCCTGGACAATTATGCAACGCATAAAACCGATGCTGTACGGGCCTGGCTCATAAAAAACCCCAGATTCCACTTCCATTTTACACCCACCTACTCCTCGTGGATGAACCTGGTTGAGAGATGGTTCTCGGAACTGACTACCAAAATGCTCCACACATCCACCCATAAGTCACAAAAGCAACTCGTTGCTTCGATCAACACCTGGGCAGAGCGCTGGAACCAAGACCCAACACCATTTAGGTGGGTAAAGACAGCTGACGAGATATTCGCATCGATGGCAAAGTATCTGGGGAACTAGAACTCAGGGAACTTATGAGAGGGGATACTAGTGGGTGATACCCCCTTAGGTTGGTATAACCAAAGTAAGCTCCTTCTTTTTTGTTTCCATATACCTGACATACTGTGGAATCAACATCAATGGTAAGCGGCTCATCACCTCGACCTGCTCCAGCGAGCCAGGCTCGTTTTAGCAACAAAGCTGCAACTCATTCAACATCTGCGATGTCACTGGTCTCAAAACTACGCAAGAAGACACCAAACCTAGAAGGTGCTGGCATTATCTGACCAAGAATCACTTGTGCATTTGGGCTTTCAAGGATTGCAGTGTCATCAATGCAATCACCACCGGCCAAGATAGATGCGACGATAGCCATAGCTTTTCTGCCAACATTTGCTCGTCCAGGACGATCCTCTAGGTCAATGTGTAAATCAAAGAGATCCCTAAGGCCAAGTCTCTCAGCAAGGGTGATAGGGAGTATTAATCCACTGTTGGAAACTGCGTTCGAATCGTCAAAGGTGACTATCAAACACTCTAAAGCACTAGCAGATGCTCGCATCTAAAAGGTGCTCCTTGAACTGGTTGTTTTTTGACTATTACAACCTAAAGTTTACCAGTTCAGAGCACCTTTTCTATGCCAAAATCAAAGTCGATCGGCTAAATTTTCGGTGGATCCAGGGTTAGGTTCATGGTGGGAGTCGCCAACTCTACGAGGAGTGCCAAGGGATGCAAAAGCTATATCCCGAGTCAGCTCGAAAGGTCAAAAAGAAAAAGGCAATCTTTGGATCGACCTCTTGGTGCTTATTAATTCGAAGAGAACGCCAGATAAACTCATGGCTCAGCTGACTTTTTAAAAATTGACGCTTGATTCACTGAAGTGAAATATATTATCTCTCCAGCAAGTATCAAAGATAAACCAACTAGTCGAACTCGATTAAAAAGCAGTTTAACTGCTTCATTTCATTCAAGTCAGAGATATCGTCAACACCTCTTTTATGTAACCCTTCAATCAACGAAATCAGCTCCAAGGTCAGTCTGACTCGTATCAGATTGGCGAGCCTGGTACCTAGGCGCAATAATTTTCCAAACCTCAGCAGAAACGACTTGAATCATCGCAGCTACTGGAATTCCAATTAGAGCGCCAAGAAATCCGGCAAGATCCGCGCCGACCAAGACCGAGATGAGAACCCAAAGTGGATTCAGCTTCACCGCCTTAGCCATAATTATCGGATTGAGAATATGATTTTCCACCTGCTGATACGCGATAAAGACGACCAAGGATACTAAACCAGCTATCGGTGAATGCAAAAAGGCAATGGCTACTGTTGGCACGCCAGCAAGCAGCCCACCTACTAACGGTAGAAGATCCACGACTGCCACCCAAAGGGCTAAAAGCAAGACGAAAGGCACTCCGAGAAGCCACAGAGTAACTCCGACGATAATTCCTGCAATTGTCGAAGTTGCAACATTTCCAAAGACATAACCGGCAACCGCACGCTCACTCGCCTCGATCGTTCGGATAACTGTAGTGGATGTATTTTTACTCAAGAGTCCAAGAACCCCACGAATTATCACGGGACCTTCGAGCATGATAAAGACCGCCAATAGCGCAATCGTAATAAAACCTGTTATTCCTGAAAGCACAGTTCGAGTTGCAGATATCACTGGTCCAGTGAAATTGGTCAGAGCAGATGTAATCCTAGATGTGTTTTGAGCCACCCAGGATTCAATATGCAGTTGCTTGATTAGCAAGCCAAATTGACCCTGACCATTTTGAGCTTGAGACACTAAGGTTGGCAGCTCGTGGACAAAGGTAACTCCCGCCTGATAGAGAGGCTTCGTAAAGATATATAGAAGCCCAGATATCGCGGTCAGGCCTATAAAGACTACAAAAACTACCGCGATCGAGCGGCGCATGCGCAACTTTGACAGTCCACGAACTATTGGCTCTAGGACAATCGCTAGGATGCCAGATATTAGAAAATCCAATAACAGTCCTCGCAGCACAATTGCTAGATAGATGCCTAGTCCGGTCAAAACAACGATCAGATCAATCAATAGGATCCGCCGCATAAATTCAGCGCGAGAAGAACGTATCTCGAATTCCATGAAAACCTTAACCTTCATTTTGATAGATACTTATTAAGCTAAAAGCAACGCATTCGTTAAACTATGTCAACTTCTCTCCAATGAGAATCTAGCCATACGAATTCACGAGGGCGCCAAACTATAGCAAACGGAGCAGACAATCGGCGATTTCAAAGACAATGATCCAATTGATCACTCCTCCATGGCCAAAAAATGGAGGTCTCGTCTTCGCCTGCGTCGTTTTGCCATCAAGGGCATCAAAGGGGCGCTGCTACTGCTTGTTCTTGAATACCTCGTCCTACCCCAGCTAGCCGGGGCGAGAAAGTCTCTCAGCGTACTTGTTAACGTGAATGTAGCGTGGATAGGAGCCGGTCTCGGTCTCGAAATCGCAGCGCTAATCGCATACGCGAAGCTGACACAATCGGTATTGCCCACCAAGGTGCTCTCCCTTGGCAAGATCTTTAGAATAGACCTGGCATCCTTGGCAGTTTCACACGTGATACCTGCGGGAACCGCTGGAGGCACCGGAGTATCCATGAAACTCTTTACTGGCGGTGGCATACGAGCAACTGACGCCGGTTTCGCAATTGCAGTCCAAGGAATCGGTTCCGCGGTAGTTCTAAACCTAATCCTTTGGGTAGCTCTTATCATCTCAATTCCAATGAGAGGGTTCGACGCAATCTACGGAATCGCCGCCGGAATCGGCGCCGTTGTCTTCACCGTATTTTTCCTACTCCTGATTTTATTTACTCGAGGAGAGACAAAAGTTGAAAGATTGATCGATTGGGTTTCACGACGTATCTCATTCCTGTCCAAGGAAAAAGTAATGCCGATCCTACAGAGAATCGCCACTCGAATTCGCGATCTAGAATCCGATCCAGATCTCCTAAAGCGTGCAATAGTATTCGCGCTATTGAACTGGCTCCTAGACGCAGCATCGCTTTGGGTATTCATGGCTGCCTTTGGATATTACGTCAATCCAGACTCACTATTGGTCTCTTATGGATTAGCTAATGTTCTAGCAGCCATCCCAATTACCCCAGGAGGGTTGGGCGTTATTGAGGGTGTCCTCACCTCGACACTGGTGGGGTTTGGCTCGCCTCGCGCTATTGCAATCCTTGGGGTAATTGGATATCGATTAATCAACTTCTGGCTGCCGATTCCCGTTGGAGGCCTCCTCTATATCGGCGCAAATCGAAAGAACGGACCTACCACTGGAACATTACCAACGGTAATAAACAATGAACTACCCAGCGCAGAATCCAATGATGAACTTGAGGCTCGTTCCACTTCGATAAGTTCAAAGAAATTCATCGAAGCAATCACCAGGTCACATCTATTCCGCTACCGCAAGATAACGAAAGCTACCGATTGATCAACTTTTACACAAGGAAGCGGTTACAGGTTTAGAGAAATCGTCCATCTAAACACTACTATTTGGGTTTTGTTTTGGGCTAATCTCTTGGCCCAATCTCTAGAGCGCGAGCTAGAACTTTCACTAAAAAATTAAGCGGTTCGTAATCTTCCTTCGTCCGCTCGTAGCCGCTAACAAACTTTCCGACACATCTCTCCAGTCTCTGAACTGTACACCTCTGGACCATGCAGCTCTATAACGCTTTTCACCTGCTGGCGGGGTGTGTCTGAAAAACTCAATCGTTGAAACAGACAATAGGGCACCAAAATTTAAGCACACAACCATCCAAAGTCAAGACTCACCATGACCAGGGAGTACATGAGTGTCCTTATTCACAATGTAGCCATGCTGGCCATCGAGTCAACTTTCGATCATCTCTTCATTGAAGATGTCAAGCAAAGCGCCGACCTCTTTCGTAGCTTCATTGGGGTGGCGAAAATGCATTGATGCATTAACTTTGTAGTAGTTACGTCTACCAACTCTTGTCACCTCGACATAGCCATCCTCTACCAGGTCTGCGAGAATCATCTGAGTCGCTCTTTCGGTAATTCCAACCGCCTTCGCAATGTCTTTCATCAACGCATCCGAACGCGAATCAACTGCCAAAAAGACATGACCATGATTCGTCAGAAAGGTCCATTTTCGTCCAACTTTGTCCACTTGCTCACTCCTTGATGGATGTCATAATGACCGACTCCGACTAAACATTATTCCGGAATCAAAAATATTCCAAAGCCTGATGGAGCCAATTAATTTCCAAACGAAGTGGAGATTTTCCCAAAGGCGAAATCGGGTATAAAAAGTCATCGAAATAAACACTTCGCAAAGCAAACTTGTGATAAAGCTCACCAGGGCATCGCCTAAAACTTCCAATCCATGGAGAGCAATCCGTCAAAATGGGACAATAATAATTGAGACTCATTCAAACCGACCAATTAGCCAAGCAGGAAAAAGAAGGTTACTAACAGCGCTAAGGGCATGTTCTTGATCGTTTCTCTGTTGCCACGATATTTTGCGGCCACCAACAAACCCGAGATTGAGCTACCACCACAGCACCGAGTCTCAAAGAGATGACGCTTATCGTCGGCTATTCGCCACCTAGAGCGCAGGTGTAAAATGCATAGGTAGATGAGTGAGTGAGTGAATGAATGAAACCGCCGAAAAGGCAATTCAACTGATGGCAGCGAAATTCACATCATGGCAACCAATGTTTCCACAAGCCCGTTGTATATCATTTGGTTTCTCGGGCCAGAGCACCCAAAGTGGCAAATCGCAAGAACCAAATTGAACGAACCTAGCCTAAAACTGCCTACCTCGATTAAAAATTGGAATTGGCATTACCAATGAGATCCATAAAATCCCTTCTACCACCCGAATGAGGCGGCCATCACCATAAACACTCTAATAAAAGCAAGCAACACTAGTCGACCGAGTTGATAGATGGGAGTCGTTCTTGAATTAGTTAGCCATGATGGCCAAAAGGATCGGGGCACCCAAGGCAAACAAAATTCTCATCGATCTTGTCCACTCGGGAGAAGGTTCGCAACTAATTTTGAAATAGAATAAACCTTTTAAAAAATATCGCCTAAGTTGTCTCAGTAATGAGCGAACCAAGTTTCCTAAAGATCAACCAAATAGCGCCCACAGAGAACACCGGTGTAATTGTTGCCGCCCTCGATATGGGGTCTAACTCATTTCACCTAGTTGTGGCACGAGGTCATGGTCACAATAACTTTGAAGTTCTACTCAAAGAAAAGGTCATGATGCGCCTCGGTGATGAAGTCGCGCAAAACAAAGTGATATCGAACGAATCGGCAAAGTTAATCAAAGAGACGGTTGCTACTATGGCAAGCCTCGCCAGCGGTGTAGGCGCGAGCGAGATGGTCGCTTTGGCTACCGCAGCATTCCGAGACGCTAGAAATGCGGGTATCATCGTTGACGACTTAGAGGAGACCCTTGGCATTAAAGTCTCGGTAATCTCTGGACAAAAAGAGGCGGAATTAATCTGGAATGCGCTCACTCATGGGGTTGACTTCAATGGCGAAATGGTCATCGGCGCCGATCTCGGAGGTGGGAGCATGGAAATCACTGCGGGAACTCAAGATGCACTCGCCTATGCCAAAAGTTTCGCGGTAGGTGTAGGTCGCTTGACCACCCAATTTTCTAGCTCCAAAGCACCATCTGGCATAGATTCAAAATCTCTTCGGAGCCATCTTGAGGCAACCCTAGCCAATGAGCTACTTACCGTAAAATCAGAAATCGTCCCAACGACTCTTATTCTTTCTTCTGGAAGCTTCCTCAATATTGCCCGAATGGCCCTCCTTCGTACATCTCGGGCACAGTGGGAAAACACTTCAATAAATCAAGCCGAAATCGCTATATCACAGCTAAGATCGATCTGCTCGGACCTTACAAAGCTCGATCAAAAGTCTCGAAGCAAACTCTATGGCATCGACGAAAAGCGAATTGATCTACTTCCAGCCGGGGCAGAGGTCTTGGGACTCCTCTTAGACACACTGAAACCCGCTCGAGTTATCACATCTGAATGGGCACTTAGAGAAGGGATCATCCTACGAGAACTCTCTCAAAGAAGCGAAACAGAGTTCGAGGGATCACCTGAGTCGATCAAGCTTGCGTCGCTTACATCTGTGGCCGCCAGATATGGCTGGAACGAAGGCCATTCACGCCAAGTCGCAAACCTAGGTTTAGAGATCTTCGACCAGACTAAGGGCCTTCACAACCTCGGGGATTCAGATAGAGAACTTCTCTACCTAGCAGCCCTGGTTCATGATATCGGAGAATACATCTCAGTCGAGGGCCATGATCGCCACGGTGCCTACCTGTTGGAAAACTCACGACTTCCAGGTTTCAACAAAGATGAGCGAAATGAATTGCTCTCAATAGTCAGGTACCACAGACGTGGAACTCCAAAATCTGATTACGGGCCCTTTGGCGAACTCACCAAAGCCCGAGCAATCGTAGTAACAAAACTAGCTGCCATCTTACGTCTTGGTGATGCACTCGATCGCTCACATAGCCGCATCGTTGAAAAGTGCCGAATCGTGACCAATTCGACACAAGTCCTTCTTTTCGTTACATCACCGACAAAGATAGAACTTGAAGAATACGGGCTCAGGCGCAAACGTCAACTATTCGAAGACACATTTAATCGTGAAGTTCATCTAATTCAAGAGTAGCCATCTCCAAAGACAAGCAATAATCACTTAGTCGATGATCACTTGGTAGATCCAAATAACAACCTGAGCCTCCAGAAGTCTGATATGTTCCCGGGGCTATATTGATTCCCACCGCCCAGTCCCCATCACCAAAAGTAGTCAAAGGGGCACCAGTAGCTGCCAATGGACTCCAAGTACCACATCCCTGGGTCTGAAAACCAACGTCAGAAGCCAAAATAGTAACCACGCCGTGACCCGGTGGCGTTCCGTTCGCCAAAACACTAGAGAGCGATCCGCTCAAATCACTCGACCGCTCCCAATAACAACCTGAGCCTCCATAAGTCTGATAGCTTTCCGGGGAAATCTGCTTGCCGACGACCCAGGTGCCATCCGAAAAATTCGATCCCAACGATGCAGCTGCTGTCGTTTGAGACTGCGTCGCCGAAGTTGAAGCACCCAATGTACTGGAAGTAGTAGAAACAGGCGAATTTCTAGAACCAGTAGTAGTTAGTGGCTTATTCTTAGAAGCACTCACCTTAGATGAAGGAGTTGGTTTATTCTGATTGGTTGCAATAATGGCTAATTATGACCAACGCAGCGCCACCGATAGTCATCTTACGCTGGCGATTTTTTTAGGGCTGACATTAGAAATATCTAAATTCCAATCACTCGTAACCATGTATTAGAAAACCATTGTAACAAGTTGAATAGAGATATAAGCTCTTTTATAGATAGAGTTATCGATTCTTTTCTAAAAGTCTCAGTGCCATTATGAAACTTACTATTGAGCAGCAACCAAAGATATGAGTCCTGGAGTAGAATCAGAAAGATTTTGACTCCGAGGAGATACTCTGAAAGATTTACGCATTTTTATTCTTGCATTCCAAAATCAAGATATAAGCCCGCCTCGAACCCATTTAACTTCCAAGATGCCAAAACCAAAAGAATATCCCCGTTAAAAATGCTGTATGTCGTCTATTTCACAGGAGGATCAGCGTCAAACTTTGCCCCCTTGGAATCAGTCGGTTCTGAATTTTAAGGTACAAGCCACCCAGGCAATGACGACTAAATGTGCCTATTATGCGTCCCATAAAGTAGATTAACAAGATATTAAATCGTTAGGATATCATCGTAAGGTGATTGTTCAACACAAAGCTACCATTGCCATTGGTCCAGGGAATAGATCGAGCCAACTTTATTTTCACTTACACAATCGACACCAAGCAATCTAATCCGAATCAATAACGACCAGATAGATTCAAGACAAAATTACCTACAATCAAGAACAATAACCTTTCGATTTCAAGGCGTAGCGATAAACTCGCGCCTCTGGCTATGAAAAAATAAATCACTCAAAATTCTCGATTGTCTGTAATCCATCAGCTTTGGCAAAGCACGAGAATTCGGCCAATTTAGCCGCCAGCCAATCACCTAAAGCATTAAGTCCCCATCGTTAAACAATTAATAATTAAGGTACATCCCTATGGCCCAAAGGTTCCAGCGGCGCTCGTCGAAGTGCGATTCAATAGCGACATCCACCGCGCGGAGTCTTCATGGGCAATTCAAAAAACAGATCTAGAGTGCTTTAGTCTTGGCAGATCACCATTTTGTCGATAGAATCCCTTATGCCACAACGAAGCAAATCTCCAATTCTGATAGGCCTTATCATCCAGCGGTAAACCGGCTCTCCTGTCAATCATGAATCACATGGACATAACCTCTAGGCTGTGGAGAATTGACCCCAGCAACTTCAACCGATTCATCGAGAAGCTAACCTGTCAAAAAGTTATCTTTTACCCAAAACACAGGCCATCGTCGATCGCTCTTGCGTATTTTCTAGAAACGAGACAATAAAATTTCCAATAATCCATCGATCGAATTGGCTCAGAGCAACTTCCATCATTCCAATCACTACCTCGACACAGCAACTGTTGGATTGCCTCCGAGGACCACGACAAAAGCTATAGCCGAGACCCTAAAACTATGGGAAGAGGGGAACTTAGACATCCTTGCCTTTGACCAAGCCATAGAAGCGGCTACGAGAGATTTCGCATCGCTAGTAAAAACGTCACACAAAAACATTGGAATCATCTCTCAGGTGTCAACAGCAAGTGCACAAGTAGCGGCCTCGGTTAGCCCTGGTGGAACTGTTCTGCTCGCGATGGAAGACTTTACCTCTGTCCTTTTCCCTTTTATGACACGGGCCTCAATGGGCCAAATAAACCTCAGGATTGTTCCGCTTGTAAAGTTCATTGACTCAATCGATGACTCCATCGAACTCGCAGCCGTTAGCGCAGTTCAATCTAGCAGCGGTAAGGTAATAGACCTCACCGCACTCTCTGAGAGATGCAAGCTACATGGTGTGAGATCGTATTTAGACGCTACTCAGGCGATCACTTGGCTAGACATCAACTCAGAGCTTTTCGATGTCATCGCTGTGGGGGCCTACAAATGGTTATGTTCTCCTCGTGGAACAGGATTCATCTGCGTACAAGAAGAAGCCAGGAATTGGCTACAACCAATATTTTCAAATTGGTATGCGGGAGAAAATCCATGGACGTCCATCTACGGTCCACCACTTAGATTAGCTAGCGATACAAGACGCTATCAACTCTCGCCCGACTGGTTCGGTTGGGTCGGCGCGCAACATTCAATGGATTTAATCTCCAAGATCGGCGTAGCTGCAATTAAAAATCACAATCTGGAGCTTTCAAATGCATTCACAAATGAGTACGGTCTTGGCCCGACAGACTCCGCGATCGTCTCGATACCAGTTGAGCTGCAGCCACAACTCCTACACGAACGTAACTTGCGGACCTCGTATCGAAACAATAACCTCCGCCTATCCTTCCATTTCTACAACAATCTGAACGATGTTGAAGCAATGCTGCAACTACTTAGAGATTCAGCTAAATCACTCTAACAAAAACACTTCTAACAAGATAGGAGTGCCTTGGCACTAGGGATAGAACACGGATAGGAGTACCTGAACACAACAAAGACCCAGATCCGAACATAGCTCTTTGCTTGTCGCCGGATATGAATTACGCAATTGCACACTCCGAGGCATGTGGTTACCTTGCGATAGACCATATCCAATTAGAAAACTAGCCAGGCGTTTTCTCGCTCGACTTACAAAGATAAAAACAACGAGAATTCGCCCTCATGATATAAGCCCAATCAAAAGCCACAGGCTCTCGACCAACAGCGCTAAAGAGCTGGCACAAAAGCACCCAACTGCAACTTTATCAAGCCAAGGAGTGGGAACTTGATAAAAATTATTATGAATACATCTACAGAATCGATCCCGCAAGGGCGCTTAGCTACACGGAGATCAGCGATCTCGACCGAGTGGTCGAAACGAAAAAATAAAAAAACCGAAAAAATCCTGTCTAGACAACTTTGAAAGTGATACACTAAATTAAAGTTGTCTAGACAGGATTTTCAAATATGATCGAAATTCACCCAGGGAATCTATCGCTCGCCCAATTGCGGAGGATAAACCTCTCACATGAAGAGATATCTCTCGATACAAGTGCACTACCAAAAATTGCTAAAGCCGCAGATGCAATAGGTGCCATTGCTGCCAAAGGCGAGCCAGCATACGGAGTCAATACCGGCTTTGGACGATTAGCCACGACGCACATCGACTACGACCGCCTCGAACTTCTTCAAGAAAATTTAGTCCTCTCCCACGCAGTTGGAGTCGGATTGCCAATGGAAGATCCCGTAGTACGACTTGTAATGGTCCTAAAGATTGCAAGTCTAGCTCGAGGCCATAGTGGAATTCGATTCGAGGTAATCGACGCCCTTATCAAACTCTATAACGCTGGGGTAATGCCTATAATTCCATCTAAAGGTTCCGTGGGCGCCTCAGGAGATCTTGCCCCCCTTGCCCACATGGCGACGATCTTAATCGGCGTGGGCGAAGTGCGAATTGACGGAGTGCGCGCTAGTGCCTTGGTGGGTCTTAATCGCGCAGGTCTAAATCCACTAAAACTCGCTCCCAAAGAGGGGCTAGCGCTCTTGAATGGCACACAGGTATCCACAGCATTTGCTCTTCATGGACTATTTTCCATCGAGACATTATTTGCAACCGCCACGGTCGCCGGTTCCTTAGCTGTCGACGCCGCCGCCGGATCGACAGTTCCATTTGATGATCGAATTCATCAACTACGGGGCCACATCGGACAGATTGAAGTTGCTAAAAAATATCGTGAGCTTCTAAGCGGATCAGAGATTAACTTCTCCCACCAAGATTGCGCCAAAGTACAAGATCCATATAGCCTCCGCTGCCAGCCACAAGTAATGGGAGCAATATTTGATCAAATTATCCATGCCTCCAAAATCATTGAAATTGAGGCAAACTCGGTTTCTGACAATCCACTCGTCTTTCCTGACACTCTGGAAGTCCTCTCTGGTGGAAACTTTCACGCCGAACCGATCGCCTTTGCTGCAGACAACTTAGCAATCGCCGCCTCGGAGATCGGTGCTCTCGCCGAACGGAGGATTGCACTTCTAATCGACTCATCTCTCTCAGGACTGCCACCCTTTTTGGTGCGCGAAGGTGGCGTTAACTCTGGATTCATGATTGCCCATGTAACCGCAGCCGCCTTGGCGTCAGAGAACAAGTCACTAGCCCATCCAGCATCTGTCGATTCCCTTCCCACCTCAGCAAATCAGGAAGACCACGTCTCGATGGCAACCTTTGCCGCTAGGCGCTTGAGTGAGATAGCAAACAATGTGGCTGTTATCCTTGGAATTGAGATCTTGGTTGCAACCCAGGGGATCGACCTGCGGGCTCCACATAAGACCAGTAACGCTCTGGCCAAAGTGACTGAAATAGTTCGGCGAAAAGTGGCACATTACGAAATTGACCACTATTTAGCACCCGATATTGATGTAGCCAGACAGATGGTTGAAGAGGGTGTCATAGCAAACAGCTATCCCGGATGGACCACTACTTCCGGGCTGGATCTGCCTTGATCAACGAAGCGGGATATAGCTACGAAAAGATCAAAGCTTATCTCTTGAGCGAGATCGAAGGTGGTCGACTCGTCGCTGGCAGCAAGATACCTTCAGAAAATGAACTAGCAAGGCAGTTCGGGGTAGTTCGAATGACGGTAAATCGTGCAATTACAGAACTGGTCGGAGAGGGGATAATCTATCGAATCAAAGGCTCTGGGACATATGTCAGCGATGGCAGATTCGACACGACTCTAATCGAGATCGCGCCGATCTCAGAGACCGTATCTAAACGAGGGGCTAGCCATAGCGCCAAAGTTCAAACGGTGCGGCCCTTCCCTGCCTCGAAAGTTCTGGCTCGTGACTTCAACTTGGAGGAGGGAGCTCCTTTGTTTACCTCTGAAATCCTCCACTTTAGCGATTCCCGCCCAATTCAATATGAAGTGCGATATGTCAACCCTCAGGTTGCGCCTGATTATCTACTCCAAGACTTCGAAAGGATCACACCTACTGAATATCTAATAGCCGTCGCGCCTATCCAGCGAGTCGAATATGTAATAACAGCAATGGTGCCAACTCTCCACATAGCTAACGTTCTCGAGATGGTCCCACATGAACCAGTCCTAATGCTCCGAAGAAGAACGTTCGCCTTTGGCAAAGTTGCATCACTGGCCGAATTACACCACCCAAGCAGCCGCTTTGAATTCAGCGGCGTTATTTGATCGACAAAAAGACAATAACACAGCTAATTTAAATCAAACAGCGTCAACCAATAGGAGGACCAGCCATGTCAAACAACAATCCACTTCATCCAACAACCGACCGCTTTGACCCAAATCGACGAATCAAGGCACCCACCGGCAACAAGTTGACCTGTAAAAACTGGTTAAGTGAGGCCGCCTACCGAATGATTCAAAACAACCTAGATGACCAAGTGGCTGAACATCCCCAAGAGCTGATCGTCTATGGAGGGATCGGTCGAGCAGCTAGGAACTGGCAATGTTACGATGAAATACTCGAACGACTAGTGGATCTAGAAGAAGATGAAACCCTGCTCGTACAGAGTGGAAAACCTGTAGCTGTCTTCAAAACACATGCCGACTCCCCGCGAGTTTTGATTGCCAACTCAAATCTTGTCGGCCATTGGGCAACTTGGGAGCACTTTTCAGAACTCGACAAGCGCGGATTGATGATGTATGGGCAGATGACGGCTGGAAGCTGGATCTACATAGGCAGCCAAGGAATTGTTCAAGGAACTTACGAGACCTTCTTTGCCATTGCAAATCAACACTTCTTGGGAGACGCCTCCGGTCGCTGGGTCCTTACCGCTGGTTTAGGCGGGATGGGCGGCGCACAGCCATTGGCGGCGACGATGGCTGGCTTCTGCATGATTGCTGTTGAATGCGATGAATCACGCATAGATATGAGAATTGCAAGTAGATACCTCGATAAAAAAGCGATGGGGATCGACGAAGCAATTGAGATGCTAAATAGCGCGATAGCAGCTAAAGAGGTGATCTCCATTGGCCTAGTAGGAAACGCAGCCTCGATCTATAACGAACTTTACGATAGAGGTATCCTGCCTGATGTGGTAACCGACCAGACCAGCGCCCATGACCCAGTAAATGGCTATCTGCCAATGGGATGGACCCTTTCGCAGTGGCGTGAGGGCGCAAAGCAGGAGCCCGAGCGAGTCAGAGATGCAGCTGTAGCCTCTATGGCTCATCAGGTCTCGGCAATGCTAAAGTTCATGGATGCCGGGGTAGCAGCGGTGGATTATGGAAATAACATAAGACAGATGGCTCTAGAATATGGAGTAAAGCGAGCCTTTGACTTTCCTGGTTTTGTCCCAGCGTATATACGGCCCCTCTTTTGCGAAGGTTACGGTCCTTTCCGCTGGGTAGCGCTCTCGGGCGATCCCAATGACATCTATAAGACAGACCAAAAGGTAAAGGAGCTCATTCCAAACGATCGCCACCTCCACCACTGGCTCGATATGGCTCGTGAAAAGATCGCCTTCCAAGGGCTACCGGCAAGAATCTGCTGGGTCGGGGTCGAAGATCGATACCGTCTTGGCATGGCCTTCAACGAAATGGTCACATCAGGCGAGCTTTCTGCGCCAATTGTAATTGGCAGGGACCACCTAGATACAGGTTCTGTTGCTAGCCCAAACCGCGAAACCGAGGCGATGGCTGATGGAAGTGATGCGGTTGCAGACTGGCCACTTCTCAATGCGATGTCCGCCGTCGCTGGGGGCGCCACTTGGGTCTCAATGCATCACGGAGGAGGCGTGGGAATAGGTTTCTCTCAACATTCCGGCGTCGTGATTGTAGCAGACGGAACAGATGCTGCAAAGAGACGAATCGAAAGAGTTCTCTTCAACGACCCCGCAATCGGAGTCGTCCGCCATGCAGATGCAGGATACGAATCTGCAATTCAAAGCGCAAAGAAAAACAATATTCGACTGCCAATGATCGATCGTGCCTCCAAAAGCGGTTCAAGGTGATGACTCCAGCCAAAGTTCTAAGGAATGCCACCGTCGTGAACACCTCGGTAGAGGGTGGCTATGACTTTGAGAGAAATGTCACCCTGATCCTAAAAGATGGAGAAATCAAGGCGATCGTTGACGATCAAGGCCTCATCGAAGCACTCTCAGACTCTCCAATTGAGGCTGAGATTGATTGCCAAGGTCGCATCGTAACACCGGGATTGATCGACTGCCATAGCCATCTAATCTATGGCGGTAATCGAATTGACGAATTTAATGCCCGCATGGCTGGAGCCACCTACGCCGAGATCGCACTCGGCGGTGGTGGAATCAAACAAACAGTAGAGATGACCCGGTCAGCCTCTTTTGACGACCTTTACGAAGGTGCCAAGGCTCGGATGAAGACAATGGCCTCCTATGGCCTTACAACGCTAGAGATAAAATCGGGCTATGGCCTTGAATTTGAAACCGAGAAAAAGATGCTATCTGTCGCAAGAAAATTAGATGGATATCTTGGAATTACGATAACCTCGACATACCTTGGCGCCCACAGCATTCCAAAGGAGTTCGAAGGAGATGCTGGCGGATACTTAGACCAGATCCTAAACCACGATCTACCGGAGATGATAGCCCTTGGTCTCTGTGACGCTGTTGATATCTTTTGCGAATCAATTGCATTCGACACCCTGGCGACAAAGCAACTTCTAGGTGCTGCAAAGTCGCTAGGTGTTGGAGTGAAAGCCCACGCGGAACAACTCACATCGACAGATGGCACAGCCGTCGTCGTCGACTTGGGGGGATTAAGCGTCGATCACTTGGAGTATATCTCGGATGAATCAATTGCGAAACTCGCTAACTCAAAGACCGTAGCAGTGGTTCTTCCAGGCGCCTACTACTTTCTGAGAGAAAAAAAGGCCCCTCCTGTTGACAAATTGATCAAAAACAAGATTCCAATTGCCATAGCAACCGATCATAACCCCGGAACATCCCCACTCTACTCACTTTTATTGGCCATGAATATGAGTGCTGTCCTTTTTGGACTCACCCCCTCATATGCATTGCGATCTACGACCAAAAATGCAGCAATGGCCTTGGGCTTTAGGGACCGAGGTGAGATCGCTCCAGGTTTGCGAGGAGACCTAGCCATATGGGATCTCGAAGATCCAAACGAACTCACTTATCAAATCGGCGGCTCACCTTTATGGGGAAGAGTTGCCAACGGAGAGATCTATGTTCAGCATCGCTTCTAACCCTCCCCTTTCAGGCCGAGATGACCTCATCGAATCACCGATCGCTCTGCGTGCCCACCAAGTGATAACCGCTTGTTCAATCAAGGAGATGAAACCATCTTCAGTGGCACTAGTCGGCTTCGCATGCGACAAAGGGGTAGAGGCCAACCATGGACGAATAGGTGCAAGAAACGGACCATTTGCCATTCGCGAACAGCTTGGCAACTTAGCCTGGCATAGCAACCGGTCTTGTTACTACCTAGGTGACGTTATCACCAAGGACGAATCCCTCGAAGAGCTTCAGATCCAACTAGCCGACAAGGTATGCGAACTACTGGGCCACGATATTATCCCTATCGTTCTAGGTGGTGGTCATGAGGTCGCTCGTGGATCACATCTCGGCGTCATAAAAGCAAATCAATCAGACACCACTTTGACCAACTTAGCAATTGTGAACTTCGATGCCCATTTCGACCTTCGAAAGTCCAAGGTGGCCTCATCCGGTACGCCATTTTCTCAGATAGAACAAGATCGAAGGGGTCAAAACCTCGACTTTAGCTACTTTGTCCTCGGAGTCTCAGAACCTTCAAATACCCAAGCCCTCTTTGAGAGAGCTGCCGAACTAAACTGCTCGTACATTTTAGATTTCGACTTCGATTCAATAACCAACCACCAAGTCATAGAGATGGTCGAGCCTTTCGACGCAATTCATCTATCTATTGATTTAGACGTCCTACAAGCATCAGTAATGCCCGCAGTCTCAGCCCCAGCAAGCTACGGTGTCACTCTTTTTAGTTTAGAACGACTTATCCGAGCCTTACTTGCCACCAAAAAAGTACGTCTCGTAGAATTGGCAGAGCTAAACCCTACGTATGATATCGACAATCACGGAGCCAAAATAGCATCGCGGTTAATTCATACGATAGTGCATAACCTACCGAATTCACGGTGGAGCCCGTTATCGCAAGGATCCTAGACGATACCGAAATCTGATCCCCGAGGGCTAGGAAGCTCCCTCGGCAACCACCACGTCAAATAGAGACTTTGTGATCTCACCAACAAGGCGAGCATCGTCAATTGGTCTTCCCAATGAATCCACTACATAAAAGGTGTCGACTACGTCATCACCGATGGTGATGACTTTCGCATGCAGGATATCTAACCCTTTTGATGCTATCTCAAAGGTCAAACGGTGAAGAGTTCCAAGGCCATCGGGACCACAAACCTCTATAACTGTGGCCCGATCAGAAAAGTCGTCGTGGACAGTAACCCTTGGCGGTATCTTAGCGCTCTCGGCCACCTTGCGCTTTTTGGCAGCGCTCTTAGACTTCTCATTCAAACGCCCCTCAAGGTAAGTGGGATCGACCAGACATTTTCTAAGCTCGTTCTCAAACTTAGTCCAATTGGGTTCACGCCCATAAGGGCTAATCACCCTAAGTCGCTCTAATGCAATCACACCCTCGGAAAATACATCTGCCGACAGAATGCTGAGGTTCAATAGCGCCATCGTACCAGTCACCTTTGCAAAGAGGCCGACTTCGTCTGAGGCTGCTATCCAGATCTGGTTTCCTTGACTATGGATCAAAAGATCGCCATCAAATTTGGCTATCAAATCCAGTTCCAGCTCACCTAACTGATTTGAATCGACCTTGATCGAACCGCCATCTAAATAGGCTCGAGTGGCCTCAGTCAGCTTATTGATCAACTCCTCCTTCCACAAAGACCACGCGACAGGTCCTGTAGCCTTTGAGTCGGCCTCTGTCAAGACTCTAAGTAGCTCTAACGTTGTAATATCGACCACCTTTTCTGCAACGTCTAGAATCGTCTTTGGATCGCCAATATCACGTCTAGTAGCAACATCTGCTAACAAAAGATGGTGCTCCACAAGGCGAACCACGATCTCACAGTCTTTCTTCGAAAGACCCATCCGAATCGCAATTTCTGCTGCGAGTGAGGCACCCTGTGATGAGTGATCCCTATCGAGTCCTTTGCCTATATCGTGCAACAGTGCTGCGACTATCAATAGGTCTGGACGCTTGACATTACGACGAAGTCGACCAGCGCCAACTCCCGCCTCGATGAGGTGGCGATCAACGGTATAGGTGTGGTAGGCGTTCCTCTGTGGAAGATAGCGAACCCTCTTCCACTCCGGTATCACCTTATCTAAAAGTCCGTAATGGTCGAGGCGTTCCATAACCGCTATCGAAGCTTCGCCATAGGAGAGCAACGTGGTCAACGCCGTCAATGTAGCTGGCTCCCAAGGCTTATCGATAGTCCCAAGGCGTTCAGAACAAATCTCGAGGGCATCCACGCAAATGCCAAGACCCAAGGAAACCGATGCTGCCCCAATTCGAATAATCACCTGAGCATCAAAATCCGAAAGCGAAGCTGGGTCTATACAAATCTCACCGCCATGGGAAAAGACGCCTTTAGGTATCAACCCCCACGCGTCCCCAAGGTTCTTATAATTTACGCGTTTGGCATCTATGACCCTATAGGACTCCTCTAGTGCACGCGAGACAAAACGCCCTGCCTCTGAAATACGCCACATCAGTTCATCAGCGTCCCTAAAACCAAGTTGGGCACTTACGCTATCTTGATCCTGCAAAAAGAGTCGATTTTGCCCTCGGTCAGATCGCGCCTGAAGTACGTTTCGCACACGTAAAAGCAAGGTTGCGATCTCATCGACACGCCCTACAAAGACCTTGCGATCGGGGTCGGCTGCGACAAAATGGCGCAAAATAACGAGGTCTCGTAGCCCTCCATGTGCCTCTTTGATATCTGGCTCAAGCAAAAAGGCCAATTCACCCGACTCTACCCGTCGGGCTTCACCCTGTTGATGCATTATCACGCGATAGCGATCTAACCGAGAGGTAAATCGCTCCCAGATCTTTCGCTGTAGAGTCCTAAAGAGAACTTCGTCGCCATAGATCAATCGAGCATCCAGCATCCCCAAAAGAGCACGAGGATCGGACTCTGCGACTCGAAGTGCCTGAGCTACAGTTCGAACTGAATAGTCAAGGCCGACCCTTGAGTCCCAAATCGTATACCAAAGGGCTTCCGTCATGGCATCAACCGAGAGACGAGGCTTATGCAAAAGCAATATGTCAAGGTCAGAATTGATTGCAAGTTCACTTCGTCCATAGCCACCTATTGCAATGATCGCAACGCCCTGAAATCCCTCAGCCAGCCCAGCTACAAAGTGATCGGAGATGCCAGTCAGTTGGGCCATTGCCGTTGGATTTGACCAATCAGCTTGGCGCATCTTCGCACGTTCCGAGAGAAAGTTCTCTAAAAGAATTGACCGTGCCTCTGGGGTTCTCACTTTGGGCTCCAAAACATATTAAAAATGGGACGAATAAGCTTGAAAATCAATTGATCCCCTGAACTATTTGGCTAAATCTTACGACTCAGATTGAACCTAATCTACAAAGCGAGCCCAATCCATGCAAAGCATTTCAAAAGACCGCTCATGAACACCAAGATAAAAGGTGGAACGCTCAATACAGAGCGATCCACCTTTTATTCAAATACCCTGTATTACATACCTACTAAAACGTCTTCGAACTATCAAATCAGCTCTAAAGAGCGTCTGCTCCACGTTCGCCGGTTCTGACTCTCACGAGATCTTCCACGTTGACAACCCAGACTTTGCCATCTCCAATCTTGTCGGTCCTAGCCGCTTCCACCATCAGGTCAACGATCTCGGTTGCCGCTTCATCAGATACGACAACCTCTACCTTCAACTTCGGTACGAATTGCGTCTGATATTCAGCACCACGATAGACCTCGGTGTGGCCGCTTTGGCGTCCGTATCCCTGAACCTCGGAGACCGTCATACCCTTTACATCGGCCTTCGAAAGAGCATTTCTGACATCCTCTAGTTTGAAAGGCTTCACAATCGCAACTATCAATTTCATAGGATTTCACCAATCTTTCTAGTTGATACAATTGGCTCTTCCTTTGAGGCTACCGAAAGATGGGCCGAAGATGAGCCACTTCCGGAGAGGCTTCGAAGCAAAGACCCACCGAACTCATATGCAGATTCTGCATGGAGCGAAGTATCCATACCCTCAAGCTCATCGTCATCCTTGACCCTGAGGCCCATGGTCTTATCAATGATCTTCGCGAGGATCCAAGAGACCACGAAGGAGTAAATTCCAACTACCACAACGGCGATAGCTTGATGGCCAAGAAGAGCAAGGCCGCCACCGTAGAAGAGACCGTTCACTCCACCAATCGTTGAAGTTCCGAAAAAGCCGATCAAAAGCGCTCCGGTAATTCCTCCGACCAAGTGAACCCCGCCAACATCCAAGGCGTCATCTAGGCGAACCTTGAACTTAAGGCTAATTGCCAACGAACAAATGACCCCGGCTGCCAAACCGATAATCGTTGCGCCAACCACATTGACGAATCCACAAGCTGGGGTTATGGCAACCAGACCTGCGACCGCTCCAGAGGCCGCACCCAAGGTGGTTGATTTGCCACCTCTTATCTTTTCAACCAAGATCCAACCCAACAGAGCCGCTGCGGTTGCGGTATTCGTGTTCACGAACGCGTTAGCGGAGAGAACATTGGCTCCGAGTGCCGAACCGGCATTGAATCCGAACCATCCAAACCACAAGATTCCAGCGCCCAAAAGCACAAACGGTACATTGTGCGGTGGCATTGGCTCCTTTGGCCAGCCTTTTCTCTTGCCGACAACCATTGCTACAGCTAAACCAGCAGCACCAGCATTGATGTGAACTACAGTTCCACCTGCGAAGTCCTCGGCTCCGAGTTTAAAGAGCCATCCTGTTGGAGAAAAGACCCAGTGCGCTACTGGGGCATAAACAATGATCGACCAGATCAAAACAAATACCACAAATGGTCCAAAGCGAAGGCGATCAGCTGTAGATCCAGTAATCAGAGCGGGCGTAATGACCGCGAACATCATCTGAAATATTACAAAGACAAGAGGCGGAATAGTCTGTGCCGATGCTCCTGTATAGCCTGGTACCGCTTGGGTCATATGAGCTAATCCAAAAAAGTGCAAGGTACCAATAATCCCATAACCGCCCCAGTCTGTGCCAAATGACATCGAATAGGTAAGAAAGACCCAGACAATACTTACAATGCCAATTACAACGTAATTTTGCATTAGCATTCCAAGAACGTTCTTAGACCTAACCATGCCACCATAAAAAAAGGCCAGCCCTGGAGTCATGAAAAGTACCAAAGCAGAGCTTGCCAAAATCCAGGCAGTATCTCCGGAATTGTAGTGCATTTTCCTCCTTATTATCCACAATCCCGCTTGGTTAGCTCAACGACCCTGTCGAACCAAAAAAGCGATTGGTGCCAACTTATGAGCATGATGTTTCGGGATCAATTCGACATTGTTACTTCTCTGTTACGGCGTTGCACAATAGTTGGTGATTAAAACCCCTTCTCGCACTTTGGCCAACAATGCCTCAAGTTAATAGGTTTGCACACCGAAGTGTAGATAAAGCGAGGAGGTGAGTATGACATCACTTGAACTTGAATCAAAGATCTTCAGAATGGGCTCAGCGCTTGGCTGTGTTACCCTGGAAGGAGGCGAAACTCTTGCACCCTGCGAGCTAGTTTCTGTAAGTGCTGGAAAGCATGGAACACTTTGGGTATCCAATCTGGGCGAAGACATCTTCGTCGAAGTTGCCAAGGTAAGATCCATATCGCCAATTGCGATATAACAAAAGGCTTCATACTTATCAAGTTTCGTAAGCAAGAGCCATTTTGGAGTCAGATTCGCGAAGTAGCGGATGGGGAGACGCAAACACACATGTATTGAGAAGTCGCTCTACCAAGGACATTTCAAAGCATACTTATCAAGTTTCGTAAGCAAGAGCCATTTTGGAATCAGATTCGCGGAGTAGCGGATGTGGAGACGCAAACACACATGTATTGAGAAGTCGCTCTACCAAGGACATTTCAAAGTGCCTTCGGTTGAATCGGTATGCGAATTCCTCGAGGTAAAGTTGCTTATGTTCCTCACGTCCGTGGTATGTTCCGTCGATAAATTTCTTGGAGTTTTCAATTTAGGATCTTGAGCCATTTGAATGTTACATGTGCTTGTTCGTCTTTGGATAGAGTGAACCCGTGCGCTAGTCCAAGGTCTTTCAGCACATACCCCGTAACTTGGGTTACCATCACTTATCAGCTTGGTGTCGGAATCTAAACGTCTCACAAAAACATCTTTGGGTGATTTAGCAGTGGTATCTTTGATTACTTCCATGAAGCAATGAGTAGGAGCACTATTGCTAATCGATACTCCAATTAGGACATTGGTTTGTTTTGTTCCCTTTCCTCTTTAGCCCTAGCCCTCAGAGTCCTTGCCGGAAAATCTACTACAGTCATATATAGGGCGAGGATAGAGGAGTCATGAAAAAGGTATACCCAAGAGAACAAAAGGAACGAGTGCTGAGGAAGCTCTTAGAGCTAGGCGATGGTGGAAATGCTCCAGAGGGTGCTATTACCGAGCTTTCTAATGCTGAAGGAATTCCACTCAATACGCTCTACACCTGGAACGCGTCACTGAAACGAACTGGTGCCGTTGGCAAGTTCTCAGTATCTGGGAATCCGTCGCTTACGCTCTCGTCGAAAGCAAAGTACGAGATTGTTTTTAGAACTGAATCCATGACCGAACTCGAACTTGGTACCTACCTGCGAGAACTTGGGATTCTATTCGAGGATCTCGATAGCTGGAAGGTGGCCGATCAAGAAGCCAATGACCGCTCTAGTATCGCCGCAATGCATAATCAATCAGGCAAAATGAGACACGATGTCGATTCAGACAAGATATCCAAAGTCACTATTTAGCAAATTCTCAATACTTTCACATCTTCAAGATAAAAGATGAAAGAGTTAGAAGTTAGCTGCCCGTCAAAGTTAAGACGTTAGGACGGTCTAAGCGAAAAGAGGAATAAATGCCTTGGGATAATGGTATGTACGGAGGCGGACCGAACATTGCTGGTGTATTCGGGGTCTTTGTAGTTTTATTTGCGCTGCTTGGCTGCGCGGCTTATCTCCTTTTGCGCAACTTCTCTTTAAGCTATCAATCGCAGGTTAACACAAGCCCCCCATTCGACCCAGAAGACCCCAAGGTTATCCTCGATAAACGATTTGCAAGTGGAGCAATGACCGAGGAGGAGTACCGACGAGCCGCAGAAGTTTTAGGCTATCAAATTCCGCGCCGATACAATTCACAAGGCACCATCGACACAGCTAGCTGAAGTCGGTCCACCTCTAAAATCTCCCCAAAAAAGTCCCCAACCCCAGAAAACACCCCAAAAAAACAAGCCGATCGCTTTACCCCTGTGATCGGCTTGTTTTTTTAATTGTTCCATGAAATGGCGAAAACCAGTGGTGGCTATTGAACTATCGTGTTGGAGAGGCGGCCCAAACCTTCAATTTCAACGCTGACCACGTCCCCGTCTGATAGGAATGCCGGAGGATTTTTACCGGCCCCAACGCCATCGGGTGTGCCAGTAAAAATTAGATCACCAGGTCTTAGTGTTACAAATCGTGATATGTAACTGACGATCTCCTCCACGCCAAAGATCAAATTCGAAGTTCTAGAGTCTTGAGCCACCTCACCGTTAATAAAACTCCTAATCGAAAGGTCCTTACCAAAATCAACGTCCTTAGCAGGCGTTAGATAGGGTCCCACTGGCGTCGCGCTCTCAAAGATTTTGCCCTGGAGAAACTGTGAAGATCGCCTTTGAAAGTCCCTTATAGAGGTATCGTTTCCAACACAAAAGCCAGCGACATATTCAAAGGAGCGAGATGGGTCTATGTCCTTGGCACTTTTCCCAATTACAATTACCATCTCAGCTTCGTAATCGATCGATGTCGTAATCGCAGGAATAGCGATATCCGAATAAGCTCCAGTCAAAGAGTCGGAGTATTTCGCAAAGAGGGTTGGATACTTAGGAAGCTCATGGCCCATCTCTTGAACGTGCGCAGAGTAGTTGAGGCCAAGGCAGATGACCTTTGTCGGATCCAAGACCAATGGAGCCAAAGCAGACGGGTCAAGTCCCTCGTTAAGTTGGCCCTGACGGGCTCTTGAAATCACCTCATCGATCTCAACTTCTGACCTTAGGATTGCACCTACATCGTCAAAATCGCAAAAATAAAATGAATCATCCTCACGAACGGCGATGGCTCGCGTTCCGTCTTGCACCCATATGGTCGCTAATCTTTCCATCATTATCATCCTAAATAAGTTAATTGCCAACCTCGATGAATGAAAATCTAGTAGAAAACGACCACCCAAATGCTCGAAATGGCCAATTGAAGATCCAGGGCGCAGATGTCATCGAAAATGAGCGACATTATCCTTGACAACACCTTTGAGCCTCTGACTAGATCGACAGCTATAATCGATCCCTATCGTCGATACTCGATCACCAAATATCAATCTATAGCCACACGCCTAAAACCCTCGCAACTCAGATGGGCCTCACAAATAACTGAGGCTTTGGATCGGTCACCCCATCTAATCCAGGTAACAAAGCAGCCTTAGAAAGAATATAAAGAGCCGGTCTTGTGCAAAGGAGATCGCCAAGGATAAAAAGACCGACGGAGAGATATCTCAGATGCAGCCTCTAGTGGTCATTGGTCTCCGAATTTACAGTGAACACAGGGCCTCAGATATTCCTCATCCATACCAGCGGAAAAGGCCGATTCGAAAGCCATAGCCATCAATCGGTGAAAAGGCTAAGCCCTAAAAAGTTCACCTACACTCATCAAAGAGCCCCAAAAAAAATCTCGGCAAACTTGAATAGATAATCAAATCACAAAAACGTTTACAAATCACACTCAATTACAAAACAATTTAATAATAACTACATTGCATCATGGACTAATAAAGCCTCATTGAGTCAAGGATTGCAAAAATTGACAGCGACGCAAAGCTCTTACGAACAACTCTTTAGAAGGCTCGGCTTCGGTGCCAGTCAATCCGAGATCTCATCGGCGATGTCAATTGGCTACCAAGCAACTGTAAATAAAACTGTACAAACAGCACTGAACTCACCCTCAAACTTTTTTGCGCCACAGCCAGGACCGCTGACTTCATTCGAAGAACTCCACGCCACGCTGCGTTCCCGCAATTTCACGAACATCAAAGCGCTCACGAAAAAGATTCACGGCGAGGAGTTGCCTGCCGCAATAAGCTGGTGGTTGAATCAGATGGCCAAATCTCAAACTCCATTGGTCGAAAAGATGACACTGATATGGCACGGCCACTTTGCGACCGCAATCAATAAAGTCGGCTTGACATCTTTGATGCTCAACCAGAACAACACCCTTAGGCAAAATGGGCTCGGTTCAATGGAAAAACTAGCCACCAGCGTCGCGCAAGTCCCGGCAATGATGATTTGGCTCGACACCTATCTCAGCAAAGCAACTCATCCAAATGAAAACTTTGGGCGCGAGCTAATGGAGAGATTTCTAATAGGAGTTGGAAACTACTCACAGAACGACGTAGTCGCCGCCTCTCGTGCATTTACCGGATGGGGCTTCAACCCAACCACATTGGCATTCGTTTTGAATAACAAACAACACGACAACGGCAGCAAGACCTTCCTTGGGAACACCGGAAACCTCAACGGAACGGACATAATCTCGATCATTCTGTCAAAACCTCAGGCTGCCCAATTCCTAGCCTCGCGCCTCTTTAGCTTTCTGGCATATCCAATCAAACCACGTGACCCAATAGCAATAAGGTTGGCTTCGACTTTCAATCCCTCAACTGGATCAATTGCACCTCTGGTGGCTTCGATCGCTACGTCCCCCGAATTCATAAGCCCCCAAGCTGCAAGTGGACTTGCAAAGCAACCGTCGGAATACCTAGGCGGAATTATGAGGGCGCTAAAAGTCAACATCTCAACTGCGCACTCCAACATTTTAATGGAGATTCTAAACCTTTTGGGTCAAGTACCATTTAATCCTCCAAACGTTGGGGGGTGGCCCCAAAACGCCTATTGGCTCTCAACCGTTACCGCCTCCACGCGAGCCAAGTAGCAAATATGATGGTCACTGCCGGCGACATCTCCCCCGTCTCTGACCTAAAACCCTCAGAGAGGGTAGATGGTACCTGTTCATTTCTTGGGATCTCAGATGCCTCACAATCTACAAAACAAGCCCTTGCGGCCTTAGTAAAAAAACCATAAGCTCTGGTGGCAATGGCACTTTGCTCCCCAGAATACACATCCAGCTGAACCGCTTGCAATACCGAGCAAAAGGAAGCAAAATGTCAACTTCAGGAGAACAGATCCACCTCTCTAGGCGAAAACTCATAGCTATCACCGGAACTGTTGGCGCTGGAGCTATCGTAGCGGGTGGCATTTACAGCCAGAATCAGCCTCACCCATTAAATGTTGTCATCAAGAGCCCAGCAAGCTCCGACAGAGTTCTTGTCATTGCAACACTGTATGGTGGAAATGATGCAATAAACACAGTAATTCCTTTTGAAGACCCAACCTATCAAAGCTCCCGAGGACCTCTAGCTCTCACAACCAGCGAAGTTAGTCCACTTGGCGCACAGGGCCTTTACCTCAACGGTGCGATGGTCAACACCCTTTCATTATGGAAAGAAAAAAAGGTGGCCATTATCCCAGGGGTTGGATACCCAAATCCAAATCTTTCACACTTTGTCTCAATGGATATTTGGCAATCTGGCTCCACCGACAACAATACATCAACGGGCTGGATTGGACGATATCTCGATGAGATCACAAACACTGACCCAATGACGGCCCTCTCAGTCGGATCATCGGTACCCCCACTTTGTGTGGGCGCCACGACACAAGCTAGCGCTGTAGCCTCACCCCTTGCGAGCCCAGATCCATTTGCCAGCTACGGTTCGGCCTATCTGGATATGGTAACGTCCAAGGAGCTCAACGGTGTGGGTCAATTGAGCGCTCAGGCTTCAAGCACTCTATTGAAATTGAACAGGGACATCTTGGCCCTAGGGGAAATCTCACAGAACCCAGGAACTAAAGTAAGCCCTACAACGATATCCGGTCAACTTGCAACAGTTGCTGACCTTTTAAATTCAGGTACTCCGACCAAGATCTTCACCGTTTCACAATCCGGATTCGACACTCATGCCAATGAAAAAGGCACTCAATTTGAAGATTTGAAGATTTTTGATAGCGCGATCTCTGGCTTTCTCTCGACCCTTCACCCCAAAATCGCAGACAACGTCGTGGTGGTCGCTTACTCGGAATTCGGAAGACGAGTTCAGGTCAATGCGAGCGGTGGCACCGACCATGGTACCGCCGGAGTCGTCTTTGTCTACGGGAATAGCGTCAAGGGCGGGCTGGCCGGAGAATACCCATCTCTTACCAATCTATCGGACGGAAATCTAAAGATTACAGTAGATTACCGTTCAATTTACGCGACCTTACTCGAAAACGTCCTTTCGCACGACTCAAAGACGATTCTAAATGGCAACTACCCAAAACTAAATATAATCAAAACCTAGAACTTCATCGAAGGCGCACACGGATCGAAGCGTGCAACCTAACGGTGGTCCAAGAACTCAGTATCACTACGCCGAAGTATTGCTTTCCGTCTCCAGACAAACAGATGGTATTAGGAGCAATTTTGCCCTATTCTTGGGGAAGAGATGCTAGAACCAATTAAAAAAATAGCCACGAGGAGTTCACATTGTCACAGCCTAAAATCAACCAGATCAATTTCTTCTTTGATCCAATATGTCCTTGGACCTTTGTTGCTTCCCAATGGATTCGCAATGTCGCCAACACGAAAGGAATACCGTTAGTCTTTAGACCCTTTTCGCTGCAAATAAAAAACAGCGACAAGACTCCAACGGAGCCATTTATCTCATACTTTAGGGCATCTCAGCCAACCCTAAGAATGGCAGCAAATCTTAGAAAGACAGATCCCGAGCATAACTTGCCCATCTCAGAACTCTATTGGGAATTTGCAAAAGAATTTCACTTGAACAATAATAAATTCGAGATCAACCCAGTTGAAATTGCCCTTAAAATCGGCCTCGATGAAGCAACCATTAAAGCTAAGGACGATGAAAGCCTCGATAGCTTTCTAAAGAAGGAGATGGACTATGCACTCAGCTTCACTGGTAACGATGTTGGCGTTCCGATAATTGTACTCGAAAACGAAACCTCTCAACGTGGATTCTTCGGGCCAATTCTTGGCCGAGTGCCAAATGAACAAGAGGGTATTGACCTATGGAATAGCTTAATCCACGTAGCGGAAATGGACTTCTTCTACGAAGCTAAACGAATTCGAGGCTCCGTAGTTGTTTCATGAAAGCATTTCAACCGTGACTGAAACTTTTTATTCGTATGAAAATAGCTTACACAGCTATTTTCAGTAGATCGACAAAAACAGATCGATGGCGCAAATTGCTTGTAAACTTGCAAGTAATTTGCGCTTTTTCTAATTCAATTCTTAAAAGCCCATCCTAATAAATAAATCACTGACAGCCGTAAATAATTTAAAAATTGCCCTCAAGTATCCTGGAAAATAACCCAATTAAAGAATCAAGACGCAATCAATAGATATTCGACTAAAAAAGATCGATAAAAAGTCAATCACTGACAAGCAGGCTTTCACAAAGCCAAACTTGTCAATTAGGGCCTTCGGGTACTTTGAAATATCTGATCCGTGGCGACATTTATAGATTGTGTCGAGATAGATCCCAGAAATAAACCTTTAGGGAGTCTATAGCCAGAAACCTTTGACTGAATGATTTTAGGAGACGACTTGAATCCTCTTAGCATCCATCCACAGTCGCTCCAGTGAATAAAAGTCTCTTGTCTCGGGCATGAATATATGTACAACAAAATCACTGTAATCCATCAAGACCCAAGAAGTATCGTTAAGTCCCTCAATGGATCGAGGAGCTATGCCAAATTCAACCTTGATCTTGGCCTCGACTTCTTCTGCTAGAGACCGAACCTGACGCGAATTGTTACCAGAGGCGATTACGAAGTAGTCACAAACCGTACTAAGCTCAGATATATCTAATATCGTGAGCTCCTCACCTTTTTTGTCAGACAGTGCTTCGCCTGCCACTAAGGCGGCTCTTAGTCCGTCAAAGTCCAATTTTTTCTGATCTTCCAGCAAGAATCCTCCGAAGTATACCTAATAATCTATTCTAGCATCACCCATGCAAACCGATTCAAGATACTGCGCGACAATATCTCAGCTATTTCGATAGATCCCTGACCGAGCTATGTAATCTATGGTCTCCCTAGACAAAAGAAAATCTAGCGGACGCCCATCTCTAACTCGAGCCCTGATGTCGGTCGAAGAGACGTCAAGTGCTGGAATTTCCACAAAGTCAGTACGCCAATAACGTTTAATAGAAGCGTCGATCCGAGTTCCCGGTCTATTCACAATTATCAATGAGACCATCTCCGATAGCGTCTCAGATCGTTCCCATGTATCCAAACCTCCAGCGGCATCGGCTCCTACCACCAAAAAAAGTTCAGAATTTGGATATTGTCGAGCGACCTCACGCACCGTGTCGATGGTATAGGACTGCCCGCCACGTCTTATCTCCATGTCGCTTGCTTCAAGGCCCTCGACCCCTGCAATAGCAGCCTTGACTATCTCGTATCTAGTCGTAGCTTCAGTGAGCGCTCGGGTTCCTTCTTTCTGCCACGGAACATTTGCCACCACCATGAGAACTTTATCCAATCGAGCCTGGGCTTTGGCATTCACCGCAGCGACAAGATGTCCAACATGGATTGGATCAAAGGTCCCACCAAAAATTCCTATTCGGGTGAGATTTTTATCTATGTGCAAATCTCTATTCACCTTGTAACGCTGCCACCACTGGCGCAAACTCCTCTAATTCATTTTGATGAATTACCCAATAGTTGAAACCATATTCGCGACGCCTTGCCAAAATAGTCTCGGCAACCTGATCAACGGTCCCGCTCAAGACGATTGGAATCTCTCGCGCCTCTTTCCCTGATATGCCAAATGCCGGGGCCATAGAGTCAATCCAGTCATTTGCATCCGGACCCACCTTAGCTATGAAGGAGAGGCACTGTAGGTCAACTTCACCTATGCGATCGCCCATATAGGAGTTGACCCATTTAAGTTTCTCATCAAAAGCATTCGGTCCAACCTCAGCAACCAAGCTAGGCCCCACAGCTCCAGATGCCAAGTTTACGTTGACTCCAACCACATCACCATGGCGAGAAGCGACCTCTAGCATCTTCTTGCCGCCTCCGCCCACTATCAGCTTTGGAGCCATTCCTTCTGGGATTGTAATAGTGCTAGCATTCTCCAACTGGTAGTACTCTCCAAAATAGCTAAAGGCAGAGCCCAAAAAGAGCCCCTTCATCACTATCAAAGCCTCTTCAAGGCGTGCGATTCTCTTGCTCGGTGAATCCATTGCAATGCCAGCTCTCTCGTAATCAGCCTTCATCCACCCGGCCCCTAAGCCAAACTCCAGTCGACCGCTGCTAATCACTGAAAGACAAGCGAGTTCCTGAGCCAAAACGACCGGGTGGCGATAGTCATTGCAAAAGACAAGTGCTCCCAAGGAGATCTCTTTGGTTCCAAGCGCAATGGCAGTTAGAGCAGATATCGGTGACCACTGATCGCCCCCAAGATGGTCAGGTAAAAAGATCGACGAAAAACCAAGGGCTTCAGCTCTTTGAGCAAGCTTCACCAAAGATTCAATATCGGTCGTCAATTCCGAAACTTGAACGCCAAACCTTAAATGCCGCACGAGGTTACCCTTCAGTCGCTTTTGGCCATATCCTATAAGTAGAAAATATCCAAAGCTTTATTATTTCACAATTGGAATCAACATGATGAATCCTAATTCCATGTCGAGGAAAGTTCGGAATATCTTATTAGAGGGTCAATTGCAAACGCCTGAAAATGCCGGAGGGCTTACTCAAAGAGCGGTTGACAAAAATATGGAACTTGGGTTAGAGGTAAATTAATATGGAGACATCGGTGTGGACGCCTGACTCGTGGAGGAGACTCCCGATCGCCCAACAACCCGATTGGGACGACCCGAGCGAATTAGACGCGGTAGAAAAAGAACTGGGCAGCTACGCGCCTTTAGTTTATCCTTCTGAGATTCGAGAGCTCCAAAGCCAGCTCGCTAAAGCGGCTAAGGGTCAAGCCTTCGTGCTCCAAGCTGGAGACTGCGCGGAGTCATTCAACGACTTTTCAGCCGACGTAGTAAGAAACAAGTTGCGAGTCATCTTGCAAATGGCAGTAGTTCTAACTTATTCATCAGGGGTTCCAGTAATCAAAGTTGGCCGGATAGCGGGCCAATTCGCAAAACCAAGATCCTCTCCGATGGAAAAAATCAACGGCCAACTGCTTCCGGTATTTCGAGGGCATATAGTAAACGACGATGAAGCCTCGATCGACGCAAGAAGACCCGACCCCAAAAGACTCCTCAGGGCCTACCATCAGTCGAGTGCCACCTTGAACCTACTGAGATCGTTGACACGCGGCGGCTTCTCAGACCTCTCCAGGGTGCACACCTGGAATCAAGAGTTCGTCGCATCATCAGCCGAAGGCCAAGCCTATGACGCGGTGGCCACTGAAATTGAGCGGGCTCTAAAGTTCATGGCCGCCTGTGGTATCGACCTTGAACGGGAAGAAACCCTTAGAAAAGTCGACTTTTGGACGTCACACGAGGCTCTTCTGCTTGGGTACGAATCGGCTATGACCAGATATGACCGGACCTCTAAAACCTATCTGGATCTTTCGTCGCATACAATTTGGATCGGCGAACGTACTCGCGAGCTCAATCATGCGCACATGGAATTCTTTAGCGGTATCTCTAATCCGATCGGTTGCAAGATAGGTCCAAGTGCAACACCAAAAGAAGTCATTGAAATCTGTGAAAAACTAAATCCCATGAGGATACCTGGCAGACTTAGCCTCGTCTCTCGAATGGGCTCAGAAAAGGTCCAATCAGTACTTCCCAAGCTGATAAGCGCGGTTCAACAAGCAAACCATCCCGTCATTTGGTCCTGTGATCCGATGCACGGAAACACATTTGTCTCAGAAAATGGCTTTAAAACTCGAAACCTAGAGCAAGTAATTGACGAGGTTAGGGGATTCTTTCTAGTGCATCGCTCCCTTGGCACATGGCCCGGAGGACTCCACGTGGAGCTCACCGGCGAAGACGTGACAGAATGTCTCGGTGGTTCAGCCACGGTAAACGAAGAGGACCTAGATACCGCCTACAACACTATCTGTGATCCAAGATTGAATGCTAGGCAGAGTTTAGATCTCGCCTACCGGGTTGCGGAGATGTTAATAGGTGACTGACACAGCCGACATGTTGTCACCATGAACACTTGGATGGTCATTTAATACTGCCACTCCGGGTGCTATTTCAGACCACTGCGCAACGACAAGCTATACACGTGATGGCACAGCCTGCCCAAAAATCACGAATTATTCCAGCTCAAATGGATTAATCATCGATTTAAACCGCTAGTAGGTTCAGTAATGTGCGCTTTGGTCGATACAAGCAACATAATAAAAACATCTCTGGGTGAGGTTTAAAGCGCTCGACTTCCTTCCTCAACCATGACAAAAGCAATTATCAACTTAGAAAATTGGATGCGGAGTTTCCACTATGACAAAGCTAAAGTACGCAAAAGCAATTATCGGCTCGTGCGCGCTGGTGGCAGGCGCTGGTCTAGCACAGGCATCCCCACACCACGTCCTTGGCCGGCTAGCAAGCCCACAAAAGCTGTTTCACACAGCAAAGCTCACGGCAGCAACAACGATATCCGGATACCGCCTAATCAGCGCAAACGGAACCGTCTATACACACGGTGGGGATCGATTTTTTGGGGATGCCCATACCCTTTCGCTTGCTGAACCAATTGTTGGTTCAGCGCCCACTCCAGATGGCCTTGGCTATTGGTTGGTCGCTTCTGACGGTGGGATATTTTCCTACGGGGATGCGGCCTTCTATGGCTCAACCGGTGCAATGAGACTCAATAAGCCAATAGTGGGGATGGCCTCGACACCAGATGGCAAGGGATATTGGTTGGTCGCCTCTGACGGTGGGATATTTTCCTTTGGGGATGCAGCCTTCTATGGCTCAACCGGTGCAATGACCCTAAATAAGCCAATAGTGGGGATGGCCTCGACACCAGATGGCAAGGGATATTGGTTGGTCGCCTCTGACGGTGGGATATTTTCCTTTGGGGATGCGGCCTTCCATGGCTCAACCGGTGCAATGACCCTAAATAAGCCAATAGTGGGGATGGCCTCGACACCAGATGGCAAGGGATATTGGTTGGTCGCCTCTGACGGTGGGATATTTTCCTTTGGGGATGCGGCCTTCCATGGCTCAACCGGTGCAATCAAACTCAATAAGCCGATAGTGGGCATGCAGGCAACGCCAACTGGAGCAGGATATTGGTTGGTCGCCTCTGACGGTGGGATATTTTCCTTTGGGGATGCCAGCTATTACGGATCCCAAGGCGGTTCACAACTAACTTCTCCAATCATTGGAATCAACACCTCGAACCAAACTGTGGCGACAGCCTCTGGGGCTACTGGCTTTGACGTTAGCAACTTCCAATGCGCCAGCACGGCATCTCCAGCCACTGGCACGTTCGCAATCATAGAAGTAAATGGCTGGCCATTTTCCGCCACCAATCCTTGTATTACCAAAGAAGCCTCCTGGGCGGGAAACAACTATCAGCTCTACACATTCTTAGCACTTCCGATTTCAGGAAACACGTCGAATCCCACCTGGAACCCATCCACCCCAACTACCGATTATTCTGTCGGGCCAAAGAGCACTACTGATATTGCATCTCAGGCTTACAACTATGGATACAACGCCGCAAAATATTCCTATGCGGCTGCCTCGAGCCAAGGAGCAACTTCCAACATATGGTGGATCGACGTTGAGGGTGCCACGAACTATTGGAGCCAGATTCCGTCCCTAAACGTAGCCGCTATACAAGGTGCCGCTGACTACCTAAGTTCGACCGGCGTTGTGGTCGGCCTTTACTCAGGGAATGCAGGGATGTACGCACAGATCACGACTGGCACAACCAGCGGAGCCGGGGCGATAATAGCGGGGGCAAAAGGTGGTCCAATACCCCTATGGTTCTACTCTGCAAGCGGAAGCGCCGCGTGTACAGCCACCACGAATCCATCGGGAAACCTAAATCCGTTCGCCGGAGGTATCCCTTGGTACATTCAAAGTCAGCTTCCAAACGGTATGGACGTAGACTACTCGTGCTAGGTTCCACACAGAGGGCGATCTAAGGCTACCCATAAATTTAGGCGCAAAGCAACGGTCTAGCTTGCATTGATAATTCGTGCCATTAGTTACATCTTGGAAAAGATACTTCAGTGGAAAAACTTGCAAAATAAGAGATTCCAAAGGTCCAAGCTAGGTCGTTAGCGCCAAGTGAATTTCAACAGTGGACTATTGCTGGCACCACTAAAGACTCTAAGGCAAGAAATTAGCGTACCTATCATTGAGATGGACAACCTACCACAGCTATCGATTAGGGCAAACATTGCAGTTCAATCTTATGTCGCAAAGCAAAAGCAAGTGAGCCACCACCGCACTCTTTAATATAAAGTGCCAATAAGTCAATAGAACCCTCATTATCCTCCTAAGATCGCAGTCGGAGGAGTTAGATGAAAAATAGAGTTATATCAGAGTCCATAGAAGTTAACACAAGCGCGTCAAACGTCTTTGATCTACTGGCCCAACCCAAAAAGCATTCAAGCTTCGACGGCTCGAATTCGGTGAAAGGTAACATCTCTGGACCAGACCGTCTCTACCTAGGAGCCAAATTCTCAATGTCAATGAAACTTGGAATTCCTTACCGTATTACAAATGAGGTCGTTGAATTCGAAGAGGGGCGCGTCATCGCTTGGCGCCATTGGGGCCATCACATTTGGCGCTATGAACTTTTAGAGCTAGATGCCTCCAGATGCAGGGTCACCGAAACGTTCGACTATCGCAACGCTAGGAGCCCAAAGATGCTCGAACTAACTAAAGCTCCAAAAACGAATCAAAGATCGATAATTGCCACCTTGAATCGTATAGCAAAACTTTACTCTTGAGGACTCCACTGTTTGAGGCCGGACAATAAGCTCTCTGTGCGAGCGATTGGTTGGGTGGTTGATAGATGGATAGATTGATTGCGTTTATCCAGCAATTTTATGGATATTCATGGATTCTAAGACATTACAACTAATAACAAATAATAGGCGATAAGACTGGCATCTTTCGCAATTGATAGTCATTGGGCGCATTTAAAGATTCAATAGATGGATTTGCCTCATCCCGATCTTTGAAATGTGTCATTACCTAGGAATATCGGTACTCAAAATGATTGATTATGACTAGCGCCATTGCAATTGATAGTAGACACCAAATCCTCAACCAAATTTCGCCCAGTCTATTATAATAATGGCAAGTCGACACTTCACAAAGACTCTTACAATCTCCTTGTCTATCAAGCGCTGCGGATCACATGGATCTCTTCGCATCTCAATTAATCCTGTTGATCGCCACAAAACCTATCTGGCGTGAACTGGATATATCTCTTGGATATTTGCACCTAAAAAGCTCGAAAGACGAGGGGTTCTAGCCCCCTCAATTGAGTCACGACAGACCAAAAGCGAATGAACGCTTGCGGTCTCAATGACGTATTGTTTGAGAGAGGTAACTCCGGTTCCCTTGCATATTGCATAAGCACTAGATATTGGACCTCGGTGCGTAAATACAAAGGTCGGACCTTCGCGTGCGTCCTGTCCCGCCGCCAAAAGTGCGTTACTAGCCTCCGCCAAAAGTTCTCCCAAGCAGAGGTCTACCCTGTCGTACATTTGCACGATTGACTCGCCACCCGGGCCAATCGCAGAGTCAATTTTGACCTCCACCAAGCTCAGGTTCGCCCATGCCTTACCATCGTCTTCTCCTGGATCTATCTCACAAAGGCCACAGAGGCGTTCTATGACACTTGGATCGATCCCAATCGCTAACTGAGCAGTCTGAGTTGTTCGCAAAATCGACGAGGCCACCACCCTTGAAGAAGAGATTGTAGAGAATTTCGAAGACAAAAATTCCCCTAGCTCAAGCGATTGAGTCATCCCAAATGAACTCAAGCCTCTACAGCCAAGATGTCCCCCAACAACCATATCCAAGGTGGATTGCGACTCCCCGTGACGAATCAAGATAAGCTCGATGAACCCTTTAGCCTTTTCCATCGCCCTCAAATACTCCCGGTCAAAGATTTCTAGGTTAGGTTCATAATCTTCAAGAAAACCTAACCTAGACGATCCACGAACTCTTCAAGCTGACGCAAATTCCGACATTCAACTACGCTGTCACAATATTTAGCGTACTCAGAGATGATCGAATCTCCAGAATTCCAATAGTTAGAGGGCTCTGGATTCAGCCAAAAAAGAGCTCTTGCATTTCTCCTAAGCTTGGCCAACAATTCCGCACGCGAGGAATGGTAATTGTTTCTGGCATCTCCCAAGATGATTATGGTCGACTTTTTATTAATCGATCTACCATATCGCTCTTCAAATTGCGACAGCGCATTTCCGTAGTCGGTATGGCCATCGATGTGAACAACATTGGCCTTGGTGTTTATATCTCGCAAAGCATCTTCGATGGAGGAGGCAGCATCGAAGTAGGCCGTAACCTCGTCACAAGCGTCGATGAAGACAAAACTCCTCACCTTCGAAAATTGCTCAGAGAGGGCGTAGACGAGTTGCAGCGCAAAACGAGCAAAGGACGAGACGGAGCCCGAAATGTCAGCAACGATAAATATCTCTGGCTTAGAGGGCCGTGGTGAACGAAACTTCAACGCCATAGGTACGCCGCCATAACCCAATGATTCGCGAAAGGTCTTGCGAAAATCTAAGCCGCCCTTATGGCCAAGGCGTCGTCGCCGAGCCAAACGTGCGGCAAGCTTGTTCGCGAGAGGATTTATCGCGTGGCGAATTTTAGCTATCTCATCACGGGATGCCTGCATGAATTCGATATCTTCTGGAAGCGTAGGTCGCATAGTCTTAGCAACCGCTCTGGCACCACGATCCTCAACTAATAGCTGGCGCACCTCGTCAGCGACTGCAGAGCGAAGATTGGATAATAGTTCTTGTAGATCGTTTTCAACGACTGCGTCTGACATCTTGCCACCATCTAAGTCGCCAGATCGCGCCTCTCGTAACGCATCGTAGATCATCTCGATATTTAGTTGCTTTAGGGTCCTGTAGGTATAGTAGACACCACTTACTGCGCGTCCTGGCTCCATACCTGCATATCTAGCTACCGCTCCGCGTGCCAAACGCGACAGCCGAGCACGATCATTCTCCAAAAGCGCCTTTATGATCCAACTGCGCAGTTCACCTCCGGAGTCCCCTTGGTCGCGCGCCCCTTGAATCTCCGATCCCTTGGAGTCGTCACCCTCGCCCTCATGGTCTGGGGCCAGACCATGAGGGTCTTCAATCTCCAAAGAAGACCTTGATCTCTTTGAAAAAAAGACATCAAAGATAAGGTCGAAGACTTCACTATGGGACTCATCCTTTACCAAGGTGGCATAAAGGGCAACCCGAAAGGAGCTTCTGTCGACTTCACCTATTGCCGATATTGCCCTACCTGCATCAACCACCTCAGTCATTGAAACGGGAACACCAGCAAGGCGCAAGGTCTCTGCAAAGTCTACGATCTGATCAAACATAGCGCTAACCTAGGAGACCTTAGACAATACTTTTTCAATGTCAGCCTGATATTTCAATAAGACATTGAGAGTTGAGATCACCATTGGCTGTTCAAGTTCAGTCGCCCCTAGTGTCATCAAAGTGATAGCCCAATCTAGCGACTCAGAGATAGATGGATGTTTCTTCAAATCCAATGTTCGAAGCATCGCCAAGAAATCAGCTATCGAATTAGCCAACGCACTTGAAAGCCCAGGAACGCGCATAGTCAAAATAGCCTTTTCGCGATCACGGTCAGGATAGCCAATGTGCAAAAACAGACATCGTCTCTTTAGGGCTTCAGAGAGTTCGCGAGTATTATTCGACGTCAGAATTACAAGCGGATGACGAGTGGCGCTAATCGTACCATATTCAGGTATGGTGACCTGAAAATCTGAAAGTAATTCCAAGAATAGGGCTTCGGTCTCAACCTCGACCCGATCGATCTCGTCGATCAGCAAGACGGCGGGGGCCGATGTAACTATTGCCTTCAGCAATGGGCGATAGAGCAGGAACTCACTTGAAAAGATGTCGGACTTTACTTCATCCCACTCCGCCGAAGCACCCGAGGCTTGTGCTGACTGAATCCTAAGCAACTGCTTTGAATAATTCCACTCGTAGATGGCTTTAGCATCGTCCAAACCTTCATAACATTGGAGGCGAATCAGTTCGGCACCCAACGAGCTCGAGAGAGCTTTTGCCAACTCGGTTTTACCGGTTCCCGCTGGTCCTTCAACTAATATTGGCTTGCGAAGAACTATTGATAGAAATACAGTAGTTGAAATCGTCCTGTTGGAGAGGTACTTAGCCCCCAATAGGGCCTCATCTACCATTTCGATAGTCTTAAATTCCTGTCCGGTTGATATATAATCCTGATTCAATTGCATCTTTCTAAATATTATGTAATCAGGATCTAACCTGACCACTGCCTTCTATCACATACTTCTCAGTTGTGAGTTCAACTAAGCCCATTGGCCCTCTAGCATGAAGCTTTTGAGTACTAATTCCGATCTCAGCACCTAGTCCCAACTGATTACCGTCTACGAATCGTGTCGATGCATTTACCAAAACTGCAGCAGCGTCAACTCTTTCGCAAAAATAATTTGCATTGGCGTAACTCTCAGTGATAATCGCTTCTGAGTGACCGGTTCCAAAGCGCCTGATATGGTCGATCGCATCGGGCATATCATCAACTATCTTCACCGCTAGGACCAAATCCAGAAACTCATTCGCATAATCGTCATCCGTCGCCAAAAGTGCCCGCGGAACGATAGCCGTCGTATTGAGATCACCTCGCAATTGAACCGATGAGAGCCTCTCATCCAATGCGCTTAGAAGTTGGCGAGCAATCTTTGTATGTATCAAAACAGTCTCTACCGCATTGCATACACCGGGCCTTTGTACCTTGGAGTTCTCGATGATCTCGATCGCCATCTCAATGTTCGCGCTCTCATCGACATAGATGTGACAGTTTCCATCGCCATCAATTACATATGGCACTGTGGCATTTTCTTTTATAGCCTCGACCAAAGATCTACCACCTCGCGGGATCAAAAGATCAATCTTGCCATTCAACCTCATGAACTCACCAGCTGAGGCACGATCGGTGAAAGGAATCAAAGTTATAACATCTGGGCTCAATCCAACTTCACCAATTGCACCCCGCAACAGTGTTGCTATCACCCGATTGGAATTTATTGCAGCAGACGATCCTCGCAAAAGAGCGACATTCCCGGACTTAAGACAAAGTGCGCCCGCATCGGAAGTAACGTTGGGTCGGTTTTCGTATATAATCCCGACAACCCCCAATGGCACACGAACCTTTCGAACATTAAGTCCATTAGCCAATCGATAGCCGCTCGTTACTTGCCCTATTGGATCTGGCAATTTAATGATCTCTTTTATCTGTTGGGCCATTGCCAATACTCGATTGTGATCCAGCCTCAATCTATCGATAGCAGTCGAGGCGAGACCGAGCTCACTAGCCATTTTGAGATCGATCTCATTAGCAGCCAATATCTCATCACTATGGGCCAAAATTTCTTGTGCCATCATGGCTAGAGCAGCATTCTTGGTGCTTGTGGAAGCCGTAGCGACTACCTGGGTTGCACTCTTTGCGCCTTGGGCGAGCTCCTCTAAGGATAGATCTCTTTCTTCACTTGGTTCCATACCATTAAAGACTAACCTAAGCGGCCCGGTTCAAGTGGTCCAAATTAATATGGGCGAACTTAGGAAATCTCCAACATAGAGATCCAATTTCCAGCCACGTACTGCTCAAAAACAATTTAAACCAAAAATGAGCCATGGAACGGCGACAACATGGGAACTTAGGTCACTCAAGAACGATAAGGTCGTCCCTATGGATCAAGACCGATGAGAACTCAGAGCCGAGTTGACTCTTATCAGCATCCATAAGCCTCAAGAGATCGACGCCAGAGATCCGGGCCAGGCCCTTAGCGACCACCTCTCCAGAGAGTGCTCGCACCTCTATTGCTGATCCTACTTCAAAAGAATCGCCGACGTTTCTGACTCCCACATACAAGAGAGAAGAGCCACCTTGAGTAATCGCTCTACGTGCACCTTCATCTATCGTTACAAAACCATCAATTGGAAGCGCAAAAGCAATCCATAATTTACGAGCCGCCAATCGGCGCCTGCTCTTGGCCACCCAAGTACCTATTCCAGCAACTCGTTCAATAGCGTCATCTAGTGAGCTTGCATTTGAAGCCGAGGTGATCAAAGTCTCAACTCCCGACCAGGCCGCAATTCTAGCAGCCATCACTTTGGTCATCATGCCACCACTGCCGCGAGTCGTCCCTCTACCACCAGCCATGGCAGCCAACTCTCTTGAGACCTCTTCAACCTGTTCAATCAAGGTGGCGTCTTCAAAAATCCGTGGATCGCCAGAAAACAGACCATCTTGGTCGGTCAAAAGAACTAAAGTGTCGGCACCAACCAAACCTGCAACTAATGCCGCAATTCGATCGTTGTCCCCCAAGCGAATTTCGTCATCGGCGATCGCATCATTCTCATTTACAATCGGGATAACTCCCATCTCAAGCATTCTCGAAAGAGTAGCTTTAGCCGATAGGTATTGTCGCCGTTCCATAAAGTCTGAACCAGAGAGCAAGATCTGCCCCGCAAGCAAGCCCTCGAGGCTAAAGCGCTTGGCGTAATAGTCAAAAAGACGCCCTTGACCTACGCCAGATGCCACTTGGAGGAGATCCATCTCCGTCGGCCTATCGCCAGTCAAGCCAAGCATCCCTAAGCCAATAGCGATAGCCCCTGAAGTAACCACGACTACCTTGTGGCCCGACTTGGAAACCTTGACTATTTGCGAGCAGAGCGAATTCAATGTCGCTTCATTTATCTCAAATTCGTCCGTCGTAACAGATGACGAGCCAATCTTGACAACCAAATTCACCTTGGATCAAACCTCTACACTTTTACCAATCAAGTACCAATCAAGTAAGTCATAAATAGTGCGATCGGATTTCAAAAGCAGATCTAAAATCTTTCGCGATCGCATTTTGCAAAGTAGCAATAGTTACTCATAGCCATATTGGCGAAGGTTCTCGAGCCATTTAGTCGCGATAATATATAAATTCAAACTCCCCGATAGCCACTTCATCGCCATCGGTAGCTCCAGCTCGCACCAAAGATCGATATACCCCGAGATGATATAGTCGCGTATGGATATATTCTCTAGCATCAGGCGTAGTCACATCAGATAGAGCTACCGCTCGCTCTGCTGCACGCCCTGACACTCTGAATCGATTGGGCGCCTCACGATCGACACTATAGCCTTCGGTTGAGAGATTTATAACAATTTCATCGCTTGTAGCATCCATTGGCGTGACCTCTTTGGCGTTGGACACCTTCTCGGCTAAGACCTTTGTTAGCTCTGAAATCCCCATCCTTGTGACCGCGGAGATAACGAAATCCGCATCTACGCCGAAATAGTCACCTGGGTTCGCAATTATCTCTGGATCAAGGGTATCTGCCTTAGAGATGACTACTTCACAGGGTCGCTCTAAGAGATCTGGCATATATGCGCCAAGCTCTTGTTGGAGGATCTCGTATTGATCCAACACAGCCTTACCTTGGGATTCAAGACCATCTAACAAATAAACAAGAACGCGGGCCCGTTCGATATGTCGGAGAAATTCATGGCCAAGTCCACGCCCTTCTGAGGCACCTTCGATTAAACCTGGAATATCAGCGACAACATATTCAGAAAAATTAGAGCTGTCGCCCAAACGCACGACGCCCAAATTGGGCTTTAAAGTAGTGAATGGATAGTCAGCTATCTTTGGTTGGGCGCGACTCATAACCGAGATCAAAGTTGACTTACCCGCATTCGGAAAACCAACCAGCGCGACATCGGCACGAAGCTTCAATTCGAGGTTGAACCAAAACTCCTCGCCCTTCTCGCCTTGTTCTGCGAAGGTAGGAGCACGACGCTTATTGGCTAGAAATCGTGCATTTCCTCGCCCGCCTTGACCCCCCTTTGCTGCCACATAACGCATCCCGGGAAGAGAGAGATCACAAAGAGCTAAGCCTTCGAGGTCATGAACTACCGTACCGGTAGGAACCCGAACAACCAGCTCCTTGCCACGATGGCCATGGCGAGCTTTGCCCATTCCGTGAACGCCGCTCTCAGCCTTTCGAAAGGGTTGGTCGACGAACGTCAAGAGCGACACCATGTCGTCAGTGGCAAGCAAAACAACATTTCCTCCGTCACCACCGTCGCCTCCATCAGGGCCGCCCTTATCGACGTGAGCTTCACGGCGGAAAGATATTGATCCCGCACCACCGTCACCAGCCTTGACGTGCAGCTGGGCCTTGTCGACGAAACCTGACATACTATTCCTTTCAAAATGAATGAACCTCGGGTCTAACCGAGGTTCATTCATCAATTAGCGTCGGTCGCCATGGACCAAAATACCTCTAGTGGGTTTAGACGATGTCTACTAGACGTCGTCCCTTACGCTCGCCAAATTTGACTACGCCGTTAGCCATAGCAAATAGAGTGTCGTCCTTACCAAGGCCAACATTGATTCCAGGATGGAACCGAGTACCCCGTTGTCGAACCAAAATCGACCCTGCAGTGACGGTCATACCATCGAATACCTTCGCACCAAGGCGCTGGGCGTTAGAGTCTCTACCGTTTCTAGTAGATCCACCACCTTTAGTCTTTGACATTTCAACTCCTATCTATTATTAAGGTCAAAAAACGACCTAAAACCTTTCATTTGAGACCTTTTGGCCCAAAGAAATAGTTACTTTGCGATCTCGAGAACTTTGACCATTACATACTTTTGACGATGACCAAAGCGCCTGCGGTTGTTGGACTTATTCTTATATTTAAAGCCAACCACCTTGGGTCCTTTAGCGAAGCCTACAATTTCACCCCGTACCACAGAGTTAGCTGCGGCGGCACCGCTTACAACATTTTCTTCATCAACGACAAGGATTGGATTGAACTCAACGGAGTCTCCAATAAGACCATCTAGTAGCTCAAGTCGCACGGACTCGCCTACCGAAACTTTTTCCTGCTTGCCACCGGACTTAATAACTGCATACATAGGTTGAACAGTCTAGTGACTATCTAGAGAACTTCGACATCTAGAAATACCATCCCACGCCCCTTGCACGTAGGGCAGGCGTCTGAGAGCGCTTCGACTAATCCTTCAGAGACTCTCTGGCGAGTCATCTCTACTAAACCAAGCGAGGAGATGTCATATACTTGAGTCTTCGTCTTATCGCGCGAAAGCGAACCTTTGAGAGCTCTAAGAACGTCCTCTTTGTTGACCTCAACAGTCATGTCGATGAAATCAATAATTATGATTCCGCCAATATCGCGCAGTCGCAATTGTCGGGCTATCTCATCTGCAGCTTCAACATTCGTTTGGTGTATTGTCTCCTCCAGAGAGACCGTTCCTACGTGCTTACCTGTATTGACATCAACCACAGTCAAGGCTTCTGCGCGATCGATTATAAGATAACCACCTGACGGCAACCAAACCTTCCTGTCCATCGCCTTATGGAGTTGTTCGTGAACATGATGGACTTCAAAGAGCGGAAGTCCTGCTTCGGCTGGATCATAATACTCTACGCGATCAGCTAACTCAGGTGAGATGCTCCCCACATAGGAGTGAACCTCGTCATAGATATCTGCATCATCTATGATCACGCCTCTATAGTTTCTATTGAACTCCTCGCGAATTACTCGAACCGCAACGTTCGGCTCTGAATATAAAAGAGTTGGTGCATGTGCGACTTTAGCCTTGGCTTCAATAGCCTTCCACATCTCAACAAGTTGAGAGATGTCACGCCCAAGCTCATCAGCACTAGCGCCTTCTGCTGCAGTACGGACAATTACTCCAAAACCTTCCGGTTTCAGTTCGCCCAAAATACGCCGAAGTCGACGACGCTCGTCGTCAGGTAATCGCTTTGAGATACCGTAACTCTCCGAGTTTGGCACAAGAACGACAAATCGCCCAGGAAGCGACACCTCCTGGGTAAGACGAGCTCCTTTGGTCCCAATAGGGTTCTTGGTGACTTGGCAAAGAACTACTTGTCGCGGACGTAGAAGATGCTCAATTCTTACCTCGCGGGACGGAGCCTCAACTAAATCGTCACGGTCATAACGAACATCGCCCCGATATAGCACCGCATTTTTGGTTGTACCGATGTCAACAAATGCAGCCTCCATGCCCGCTAAGACATTTGTGACACGGCCCAGATAGATATTTCCATCTATCGCATTGGGATCCTGACCGACCTTAGAGACATAGTGTTCAATTAAGGTTCGTCCCTCGAGTACTGCGATCTGGACAAAATCATCGGCCTTGTGAACGCACATTAGGTACCGCCCTAGCGGCCGTCCATTTCTCGAGCGACCAATTCGTTGGTTGGCCCGGCGACTTCCACGAGTATCGGTCTTTGTCTCATTTGCCAGCTGAGAATCAACGCTATATCGCACTGGTTCATCTACGACGCCATATTGCCTTGACTTGGGGCCGCGCTTTCTACGCACAGGGTTTTGTGGCGCAGACGGCGATAGCTCCGTGCTTTCAGGGGTGGCTCTTGCGAAACGAGGAAGATGGGTTCGATGCTCTCGATCCTGATTTGGAAGATTCGAAGAGGGAGGAGCCTCATTTGATGCCTTTGGCGGAAGGACGCGCTTTGGTCGCCTGTCATTTGGCCTTTCGGTCTTAGGACTTACATTGCCTGGAACCTCGAGCGAGTCGCTCTGTGGCGGCTGGCCAGTCTGCCCTGTCGCATTCCTAGGACCCTGTGGACGTCGATTTCGGCTTCGCCTTGGTTGTGGGTTGGACGCCGAAGTCGCCTGCCCTTCTAATCTTGGCCTTTGACCATTCGAATTATTTGAACGAGATGGAGCGTTAGTAGCATCTTGGCTCGTTCGCTGATGCTCAACCGTTATCGGCGGTGGGATCAGGGGAGATTTTGAACTCTCCTCTGGATTATTACCTGTTGACATCTAAAACCTGCACTTCCTAAGTGTGATCTAGCGCCAAGGAACGGAAATCGAGTTAAACCTAATGTCGAAAATTCAGTGCTCGAAGGCCTCACGGTCCTCGATCGGTCAAACCTTTTACCTCCGTCGCAAAGACGCTCGGAAAAATTCAGGGTTCTCCCACGGGAATCAGATACTGACATTGTGCCGATAGAATACGAGAACCTTATAGCTATTAATGCCATAGGAATATACCGCACACCAATCAATTTCCAAAATTCGGGAAAATCCATTACATACAGTCTAGCCCACTCTTGAGTATCCCATTGAATGCGTAGTCGGTTACTTGATGCAACAAAGAATAAGTAAGCCTCAATCGAGCCGCCCAAAGTTCATTTGAAAGCTCCAGACTCTAGAAGATCTACAGATTGGAAGATCTCAAAAAACAAAAACGAACTAGCCCTTTTTCGTTGTGGTGGTTGTAGCTGGGGCAGTAGCAGAGCCACCAGTTTTTGACGCTCCACCCACGCCAGTAGTCGATGTTGTAGCTGTTGGGGTTGTCTTGATGCCATATCTAGCGTAGGTAGTAGCGCCGGCTGGAATATGAGGCTGGCCAAATGTGACGGGGGGAATGGTGTGAGTTCGAAGATAGTTAAAGATCGTACGAACAACAGGTGCCGCTCCACTTGTACCAAAACCACCGTGATCAACCACTACTGTAACAACATACTGTGGTTTGGGAAGTGGTCCGTAGGCCACGAACCACGCATTTGGCTCCAATCCTGTAACAGAAGCCGTTCCAGTCTTACCTGCCAATGGATAACTAGAAAGTGGAAAGCCAGAAAAGGTGCCATAAGCTGTTCCAAGGGGGTTCGAAATAACTCCAGCAAAGCCGGCTGACATCGCAGCTCTGTCCACAGCCGATAGGGGTACCTTGGCGGCAACCTTCGGAGCGAAGGTCTTGACCACCTTCCCATTCTGATTTACGATTCCGGCTACCATCTGTGGAACATACCTAGTACCGCCATTGGCAAAGGTTGCATAAGCATTCGCCATTTGAATTGGCGTAATCACGGTCTCACCCTGACCAAAGGCCATTTCCAATTGATCTGCTGTATACCAGGAGCTATAGGGATAAGCCTTCGGATACTTTTTATGCAATAGAGCCCTAAGAGCGGGTGAATCCACGAGGCCACTTGCCTCTCCTGGAAGATCAACCCCAGTTGGCGAGCCCCACCCATACTTAGCGGCCATATTCTGAATTGGAGAGGTGCCGTAAGTCTGCGTATTTGCATAAAACATGTAGCCAAGATTGTAAAAAAAGATATCGTCAGAGGCGGTGAGAGCTGTTGTTACATTGATCGATCCAAGGTGTTCAAAGCCAGAGTTGTGAAAGCTACACAGGCCGCTTCCAACTTTACAATTGGGGATATTGAAGATTCCCGTATCGTTATAGTAATAATATGGAGAGATCAAGCCAGAAGAGAGCGCCGCAGAGGCGGTAGCTAACTTAAAGGTCGACCCTGGCGTATATTCACCAGCAATAGCCCTATTGAAAGTCGGATCACCGTATTGGGGTAAGGTAATTTTGTTGTACGCCGCCTGAGATATGTTACCGACCCACACTGAAGGATTATAGGTCGGATACGATGCCATAGCAACGATAGCCCCAGTATTGACATTTTCAACGACAGCAGCACCGGAAAGATTCGTGAAGTATTGATGACGATATGGATCGTAGGTATGGCTCAACTTGGCAATCTGGCTTGAGAGCGCACTCTCTACTGCTTTTTGAAGGTTCAAGTCCATATTCAAAACCACGTTGTCACCCGGCTTTGGTGGAGTATTGGCAAGAGTTCCAACCACTTTGCCAGCAAAATTAACTTGCAAAGTCTTCTTGCCGGGAACTCCTCGAAGGTACTTCTCATAGCTTGCTTCAATTCCGGCCTGGCCAATCTGATCCCCGGCCTGATATCCGGCAGCCGCATATTGTGCCAATTGGCTGGCGGAGATCTGTCGCACATACCCCAAAACCTGAGATGCAGTGGTTCCCTCTGGATAGACCCGCTGTGTGCCAAGTGAGCTTGAAACCCCTGGAAATAGAGAAGGATGCTCCTTGATATAAATTATCTGTGCCTTCGTAACGTTATAAGCAACCGAAACCGGAGCATAAGGACTCTGTTGGGGACTGTTGTAAGCTGCTTGAATATTTGCCAAGGGAACACCTAGCTCAGTAGCTATATTCTTTAGAACCCATGGGGACTTGGTAACTATCGTTTGATCCACCGTCAAGGACTCGACGACCTGATTCCCAACGAGTAAATTCTGATTTCTATCCACGATTAGGCCACGAGGCGGCGATGTCACCACAGACCTAACCTGATTTTGAGTGGCAAGCGACCTATACGTCGACACTTGCAAAACTTGCAAGGTGTACAAACGAGCGATTAAAGCAACAAACAGAGCAAATACGGCGAAACCAACTGCTCGTATTCGCCTACGATCTGAGAGTGACCCCCGACCTGGCTCCTCTGAATCAAAAAAACTCATTCGACCCTTTTCTCAAAAGTCATAAACTTCGCGAACTACGTCGACTCGGTGGTCGATCTCCTGATCCCAAATTAATCAACCAGCGAAATAGCGGAACCCCTATCAAAGAGAAGATTCCACAGACCGCTGCAACAACAATCAGCGCCACCGAAAACTTAGCACTGAGCGTAGTTTTTAAACCTAAAATTCGGACTACAACCTCCAAGAAGGCCACTCCAACTGCCCCACCAACCAAAGAGATAAGAACCTCAGCTATGAGCGAATCCGGCATTGAAGTAACTTCTACGAGGCCTACACAGTATCCGATGGTCGCATATACCAGACTAGATACACCAAAGGGAATTGACGCAAACGAGTCCGCTATCAGGCCAAACACAAAGCCAGCAATAGCACCAGCCTCGCGGCCCTCGATCAATCCAATGACTATCGCGCCAGCCAATAAAAGATCCGGGTGAACCCCCTGAATCGTCAAAGTACCCAACTGGGAACGTTGAAGCCCTGCAATCAACAGAATTATAAATGGCAGCTTGAAATAATAAGAGCTACGGTTCATGGCAGCTTTACACCTGGCAGCCAGTGAAGCACTGAAACGTAATTCAAATTAGAAAGCGATGCTAAAGGTGTCAGCTCCACGTGCTCTTGCAGTCCGCCCGGAGGAGTAAAAGCCTTGTAGACCGACCCAACCGGAATTCCTGCCGGGAAGATCTCGCCGGACAATCCGCTGGTATACATAAATGTTCCGACAGGCAGGACTGTACCTGGATCCACAAGTTGAACGCTCAACTTCTGACCGCCCCCCTGCCCTACTACAAGTCCCAATTGAGAAGCGCTGCCAAAACGCACTCCAACGGAGAAGTTTGGATCGTTTAGCAAAAGTACAGTAGAAGAACTAGGAGACACTTGAATAATTCGCCCAACCAAACCCAGATTCGAGACAACTGGATTGCCAATGGCAACTCCATCAGAGGTTCCCTTATCGATCTCAACGCTCATCTGAAGATTCGTAGGAGTTACCGAGATAACCTGAGCCGGAGTACTAGGTATATTGCCAACATATGGTATCTTCAACTGCTTGGAGAGCTGAGCAAGAGACCTAGCCGCTCCAGCATCTACAACTCTTTGATTGCGAATCAACGCTATCTCATTTACCAACTTCTGATTGGTAGCCTTGAGAGACGAGTAGTCAAAAGCACCAATTATCGTATTGTAGATAGGTGTCACTAATGCAGTGGCACCTTGTCTTATCGGCGTAACTATGTCGCGAACGTATCCTCTCGCTCCAGTTATAAATGGCGGTGTCTTCTTATAGCTCACTGATATCAGTGAAATCGAAACCAAAATTAATATAACGAGAGTGATACGAGGGCGTCTAAATATTTGAGTAGCCACCTTGGCTTGCTGGCTCCCTATCGACTACTAGCTGAAATCAGCACTTGCTTGAGTGCCTCAAACTCCTCTAGACACTGACCAGATCCCAAAGCTACACATTGAAGCGGATTATTTGCCACAACGATAGGCATACCCGTCTCGGCGTGGATCCTCTTATCAAGACCTGTAAGCAGTGCGCCGCCGCCAGTTAGAACAATTCCTTGCTCCATAATATCTGCGGCAAGTTCTGGTGGCGTGTTATCAAGGGTGAACTTTACTGCATCAACAATCGCAGCTATAGGCTCTTCTATCGCCTTACGTATCTCCTGCGTGGAGACCAATATCGTCTTTGGAAGGCCCGTTACGAGATCGCGGCCCCTAATCTCTGCTTGAAACTCTTCTTCTAGAACAGTCGCCGATCCAAGGGCCATCTTCATCTCTTCAGCGGTCCGCTCACCAAGAGCTAAGCTATGCTCCTTCTTGATATAGGCAATTATTGCCTCATCTAGTTCGTCGCCGCCTATTCGAATCGACTTTGAGGTAACGATACCGCCAAGGGAGATTACTGCGACCTCGGTTGTACCACCACCAATATCGACCACCATATTGCCAGTCGGCTCATGGATTGGCAAGCCGGCACCGATAGCTGCCGCCATTGGTTCTTCGATGATATATGCGGGTTTACGAGCGCCTGCATATTCGGCAGCTTCTTGAACTGCCCGTTGTTCCACCCCTGTAATACCTGACGGAACACAAATGACCATACGAGGCTTACCAAAGCGCTTTGATTGAACCTTGTGAATAAAGTACCGAAGCATCTTCTCACAGATCTCAAAGTCAGCGATAACGCCGTCTTTTAGAGGGCGAATCGCTTGGATATTACTTGGGGTACGCCCAATCATCCTCTTAGCTTCGACGCCGACCGCTAGCGGCCGACCATCTTTGGTGTTAATTGCAACGACTGAGGGTTCGTTCAGAACGATCCCCTTACCACGAACGTAAACGAGCGTGTTAGCGGTACCTAGGTCAACCGCCATGTCCCTGCCAAATGAAATTCCGAATGCCATGGAATCCTCCGTGGTGCTATGTAAATAAAAAGAGAGGGTCTATCCGACTAGGGCCTCAAATGCCCTAAATGGTGTTCGCTGATAATATATGCGATATAACAAACAGTCTAATGAGCATTTGCACAAATCAAAACATCAACTACTGGTCCTAGCGAACTGGGAAGAAATTAGCCAGCTCACGGCGGGCTGAATCTGCCGAATCGGAGCCGTGCACGAGATTAGCTGAGATCGAAGTCGCCAAATCCCCCCGGATAGTGCCAGGTGCAGCTTCGGCCGGATTGGTCTTTCCCATCAACTTACGAACGATCTCCCAAGTCCCATCAGGTCCAGAAATCTCGGTTACAAAGACTGGCGACGAGGTTATAAATGAGATCAGCTCTCCGAAGAATGGCTTGCCTTCATGTTCCGCGTAATGTGCCTTTGCGGTAGCTTCATCTACCACACGCAATTCCGCTCGTACAATCTTCAATCCTGTAGCTTCGATACGGCGAATGATCTCACCAATTAGCCCTCGTTCCACTGCATCTGGCTTACACATAAAAAAGGTTGAATTCATAGCCCACAAGTTTACAAGTCCGAAGCCCATAACTACCTGAATCACAAAGATGCAATTCCTTGGAGCATCAAGATATAAGAAATTCTCGCGCACTAGCCGCGGTTCTAAAGGATCCACATACGACCACGGCACCAACGTCCCCGACTAAATTCATAGCAATCGATACGGCGCTCGGTACATTCTCCGATAGAACCACCTCTAATCCGACCTTAGTAGCAATCTCAGAAAGGTCCTGGATAGAAACCGAGCGCACATCAAAAGTACTACTCACCACTACCGTGCCGCAGAAACGCCTTATCTCGCGTAGATAACCCTCGGTATCTTTACCCTCCAACATGGCCACAACCGCCACAATCGGCTCCACACCCTCAAATTCGATGCAGATAGAGTCGCCGAGAGCCCTGGCCGCCTCCAGATTATGCGAGCCATCCACTATCACAAGAGGAGATCGGTATACAACCTCAATCCGCGCGGCCATCACCACCGACTCCAGAACCATACGCACAAGATCTTGCGAGATAGATCTGGCCTCTAACTCTTCCACCGCACTAATTGCCAAGGCTGCATTGAAGATTTGATGGCGTCCATGAAGAGATAGAAAAAGATCGTCCAAGAGCGAACGTCGCGTGACCAGATCGAACTGCCAACCTCCCAGGGCCGGTCGGAGATTTGAAACCAGAATATCCCGACCAACTATAGCCAATCCGGCATTCTGAGTCTCGAAGACAATCTCCATCAAGTCGGCATCCAAACTCGCGACCACACCAACTGAGCCTGCTTTGATAATGCCAACTTTATTACGGGTCACATCGGCCAGAGTTGGCCCAAGAAGCTCCAAATGGTCGTGACCAACAGACGTTATAACAGAAACGTCGCCATCGATAACATTGGTGGAATCCCAAGTGCCACCAATGCCCACCTCAACCACTGCCACCTCTACACCTTCAGCGTAAAAAGTTGACAGTCCAAGAGCTGTCACTATCTCAAACCATGAAAGCTCAAGGCCAAGTTGCTCAATTACGCCCTTGACTACCAACAATTCAGAGATCAAAAGGTTGTCATCGATAGCGATATTATCGATTCGAATTCTTTCATTCAAGATGTGAACGTGGGGAGAGGTAAAGAGACCAACACGCCGACCCATAGCGCAAAGAAGTTCGGAAGCAATATGAGAAACGGTACCCTTACCATTTGTTCCTGTTACATGGATGATCTCAAAACTATCCTTGTTAACCCCAAGTGCTTGAAGAACCGCTCGAACGCCTTCCAGCGAAGGTGGGCGTTCAAATTGCCGCGACCTCTCGAAATTTGCATGCGAATCAAGCCACGCCAAGGCATCGTGCTTAGACCACAAGTGCGCACCGCCTTTGAAAGAAATTAACCAATTCGCTAAGAGGCTCGCCTAGAACGCGGAGGCCTCTCGGTCGATTTCTCCTTTGGAATAAGAGTTGGAGCCGCCTTTGAAGAGACCACCTTTGCGTCAATTACACAACGTTGAATGTCATTCCTCGATGGCAATTCATACATTACATCCAGAAGTACTTCCTCCAAGATCGCTCGCAATCCGCGAGCTCCTGTCCCTCTCAGAAGGGCTAGGTCCGCAATCGCCTCAAGACCATCAGTTGTCACCTCGAGTTCCACACCGTCCATCTCAAAGGTGCGACGGTACTGCTTGACTAACGCATTACGAGGTTCAACAAGAATCTCAACTAGCGAATCACGCTTCAGATTCGAAACTGCCCCAACTACTGGCAGCCGTCCAACGAACTCTGGAATAAGACCGTACTTCAAAAGATCTTCTGGTAGTGCGGAATGAAAAAGCTCGGTAGCTTCAAATCGATCGTTAGAAAGATCAGCGCGAAAACCTATGGTCTTTTTACCAATTCGCGACTCAATAATCCGTTCCAATCCAGAAAAAGCACCTCCACAAATAAAAAGAATATTTGTGGTGTCAATCTGTATAAATTCCTGATGAGGATGCTTTCGACCACCTTGTGGCGGAACCGAGGCGACGGTACCCTCTAAAATCTTTAGCAGCGCTTGTTGGACGCCCTCACCAGAGACGTCTCGGGTTATTGAAGGATTCTCAGCTTTTCTAGCGACCTTGTCGATCTCATCTATATAAATAATGCCGGTCTGCGCTCGCTTTACGTCGTAGTCAGCAGCTTGGATCAATTTCAAAAGGATGTTCTCAACATCCTCTCCAACGTAACCTGCTTCTGTTAGAGCTGTCGCGTCAGCGATGGCAAAAGGCACATTCAACATGCGAGCCAAAGTCTGCGCAAGTAGCGTCTTGCCACAACCGGTTGGACCTAACAGCAAGATGTTCGACTTTGAAAGCTCGACCTCTTTATCGAGGGTTGAACTCTGCTGAACTCTCTTGTAATGGTTATAAACCGCAACAGAGAGGATCTTCTTGGCGCGTTCCTGACCAACGACGAACTGATCAAGAAAAGATGAAATCTCTTGGGGCGTAGGCAACTTATCGACTTGAAGATCGGTCTTTACACCCTCATCTTCCGAGATAATATCAACGCAAAGCCGAATACACTCATCACAAATGTAAACACTCGGGCCAGCAATCAGCTTGCGTACCTGCTTCTGAGACATTCCGCAAAAGCTGCACTTTACGACCTCTTGGCCGTCACTGTACTTGACCACTCCCACTTCCTCCAACCTAGGGAATCTATCCTAGCCCCAACTGGCCACCGTGGCTAACCAAGGGAGATCCAAGGATAGCCACATCCATAATTAGTTGACGATGGACCTTGTCTCAATAGCGAGCCTCGAAGCCAAGACCTCGTCAATAATTCCGTATTCCAGGGCCCCAGGTCCATCCAAGATGAAATCTCGATCGGTATCATGCGAAATCCGCTCAACATCTTGTCCTGTATCCGAAGCCAACATCTCGTTGAGAATATCTCGCATACGCAATATCTCTTTGGCCTGAAGCTCAATATCAGTTGCCTGTCCACCAACGCCTCCGTAAGGCTGATGAAGCAGAACCCTAGCATGGGGAAGAGCGTAACGCTTGCCTTTCGCTCCGGCAGCTAATAAAACAGCCGCGGCAGAAGCAGCCTGTCCAAAACAAAAAGTTGATACATCCGGCCTGATAAATCTGATCGTATCATAGATGGCGAAGAGACCAGTGATGTCGCCACCTGGAGAGTTGATATATAGATTTATATCTCTCTCTTGATCCTCATACTCAAGGAAGAGCAACTGTGCACAGATTAAATTTGCAACTGCGTCGTCAATTGGGGTACCTAAGATAATGATTCGCTCACGCAAGAGCCGAGAATAAAGGTCGTAGGACCTCTCGCCGCGACTGGACGACTCAACTACGGTCGGTACCAAATAGTTATATGCTTTCACTTAGCCTCCTACAACTTGGCGATTCGTCTACAGCATCTAACGCTCAAAGCGCTCGATCTATTCGCTATCTTCCGTTACTAACTCTAAATCAACCGATTCTTCTACCTCGACATCTGCCGTCTCGGATCCTTCCAAAGCCTCGGCCTCCTTTGTGGAGACCTCTATCGAAGATGGAGCAACTTCACCAGTTACGTCCCATCGGCTCAACTCGTTTCCATTCGCGTCCACAAACTTCGAATTTTCAAACAACCAGTCGAGGGCCTTTCGCTTTGCAATTTCCACTCTCAAACCAACCAATTGACCGGCCTCACTCAAACGAACACGAACATCCTCAATGTCCACGCCATTCGACAGAGCAATCTTGCCCAGCTCTAGATCGATCTCCTCAGGCGTTGCGTTCAAGCCCTCAGCCTTCGCCAGAGCCCTAAACACCAAGTCAAATCGACTTTCTACAATAGCTTCAGCTGCGATTTGAGTAGATAATTCATCGGCAGTTAAGTTTGCAAGCTCAAGATATTTGGCCAAAGATAGACCACTATTTTCAATCCGGTGTCCGAAGTTGTGAGACATATTCTCAAACTCCATCCTTACCAAAGAGGAAGGAAGTTGCGCCAATCCAGCGATCTCAGCCAGTTTGTTCGTTACGACATGACGCCAAGTATTTCTAAGCATCGACTTGTGATAGTTATCGAGATTCCTCTTGATATCCTCTTGTAGCTCCAAAAGTGTCTCAAATTCAGAGGCTTCAGAGGCAAACGCATCGTCTAACTCGGGCTTTACTAGAGCCTGATGCTCCTTGATGACACCCTTGACGATTGTCGATGCTTTCTCGAAATCGTTCTCTACTGGCTCCAATTCGGGCTCTTGAGCAACGGACTCCTCCGAAATATCTTCTGCTTCTAGATCGTCGAAGTCTAGATCGTCTAGTTGATCCTCGTCAGTTACATCCGTCAATACAAATTCGAAACTTTCGCCAACGGCCTTACCTAGAAGGGCATCAGACAAGCCTTCAAAAGGCTCTGGCGCGCCAATCCTATAGACATAGTCACTGATATCCGTCGGTGCTTCGCTATCATCAGAGGTGACGCTTAGATCTACGGTAACAACTGATCCCTGGGATATTGCACCGTCTGAATCCTCTAATGATCCCAGTGCCTCCCGAAGTCGATCTATCTGTTCGTTGACTTCATCCTCTGAGGCCTCGCCTGCTGGCACCTCGAAAGTTAGATCTCCATAACCTTCGAGATCTAGAGTTGGGCGAACCTCTACGATAACATCGAGCTTCAGAGGACCAGCCTCTTCGCCTTCTAGAACGGTTACCGCTGGCGCCGATATCGGCTCAACCTCGTTCTCAATTATCGCTTGTTCGGCCCAACGATTGCTATTCTCATTGATCGCTTCCATACGAGCAAAACCAGCACCAAGCCTAGACTCAAGGACCTTTCTTGGGGCTTTACCAGGGCGAAATCCTGGCATACGAATTTGGGACGAGACCTTACGAAAGGCCACTTCTACCGCTGGGAGCAACTCCTCTTCGGAGATCTCAACGAGAAGCTTAATTTGATTATTTTCGAGTAGCTCGCTTGAAGAATGCATATGATATCCAAACTAGCGCGAATATAGCAATCTAAGGACATTTATAGGCAAGGCGTTTATAGGTTATGGAAATGAGAGCCCTAAAAACCTACTTTTGTAACGAATCTTGATCAAAAAATAACAAAGCTAACGAGAAATCCCTCAAAGTAATAAGTGAACCTGTTCACCAATGGTCAAAACATCTTCTCCAAACTGGTCTTATCTTTGATCCCAATTAGATTTTCAACCCAAATTGAAGATGCGCATCACATTCTCTAACTAGAAATTCCAGGATCTGCCAACCATGATGACTTCGACCAAAAGCTATTGGATAGCCCTTTCGATCACCATTTAATCGAACTCAAGTTCTGCCGCTCAAATTATCATTTAGGCGGAATAAAAATCGCTCATATACAAGAAATGTTGAGATAGGAGCCAAGACGCTCAGAGCACTGAAGAGCCAAGCGGCCGTTCACCCTTCGAAAAGTTTCGCACCGCCAAGGTCCATAAACGTCCGTTTTGTGAGCCACTCCAGCACAACCCTAAAACAGCTTCATTAGCTGTTCAGTTGAATACGGCAGAACTCACTATCCTAGGAGGCCATCGCGCAATTCATAAATCGACTCTTTCAGGTGGTATTTTTTTGACTCCGAATGCAGTTACTATGCCTGATTCGGCATTAAGTGCGGAGCTTAAAATCCAAAACGGGTAAAAATCAACTTATGCAATTGTCTCCGTGCCGACAAACAACGCCCTCGACAACAAGCAGATACCCATCCACCAGGCCTTAGAGAATCTATCTGACTATCCGAAAAACAATTTGGGCTCTGATCCCACCAATTATTCACGTACGCTTCGAATGGCTGCACCTCAAAAGTTCTCACGGTTAGAGATCCAGGACAACCCTTCGCCACGGATCTAAACGTTAAATCGAAACTCGACTACGTCTCCATCACGCATAATATATTCTTTACCTTCTATCCGAGCCTTCCCTAAGGATCGAACAGCCGCGATAGACCCAGCCTCCATCAAATCTTCAAAGCTGACTACTTCTGCCTTAATAAAGCCGCGTTCAAAGTCAGTATGAATGGTACCTGCGGCTTGGGGGGCAGTGTCGCCAATATGAATCGTCCACGCCCTAGACTCCTTTGGGCCAGCAGTTAGGAACGTTTGGAGCCCTAAAGTTCTAAAGCCAACATGAACCAGTTGAACCAATCCTGACTCAACCTGACCAAAGCTAGCTAGGAGTTCCGCAGCGTCGTCTTTATCCAAGAGCGAAAGTTCCGCCTCTATCTTGGCACATAGCACAACAATTTCAGCAGGCGCAACCATAGCCGCCAAGCGAGCACGTAATTCTAAATCGGAGAGTGCATCTTCATCTACATTAAAAACATAGATAAAGGGCTTGGCGCTCAAAAGATGGAGATCATTCAGGAATGTCGCGTCTAGTTTGCCAGAGCCAACTGCCCCAGCAATTGTATTACCGGAGTTTAATATCTCTTGCGCCTTTTCCAAGGCCGACAGAGCTTGAGCGAGTTCTGGCCTTTTCCTGGCCTCTTTGGCCAATTTGACTAGCCTATTCTCGACTGTTTGTAGATCCGCAAGAATAAGCTCGGTATTGATTGTTTCAATATCTGAACTCGGAGATATCTCGCCATTTACGTGGATTACGTCAGGATCGGAAAAGACCCGTACTACTTGGCAGATTGCATCGCTCTCCCTAATAGAGGCAAGAAATTTGTTACCGAGCCCTTCGCCAACCGACGCACCTTTGACGATTCCAGCTATGTCGACAAAGGTAACCATCGCCGAAACAATCTCTTTGCTTGAATAAAGCGACGCTAAGGAGTCAAGTCTCGGGTCAGGCACAGCGACGACCCCTACATTTGGTTCAATTGTCGCGAACGGATAGTTAGCCGCCAAGACCTCATTTTGGGTCAACGCATTGAACAACGTTGACTTTCCAACGTTTGGTAGCCCAACGATTCCAATTGACAAACCCACGAATCAATCCTCCGCTATCACAGTCGACCCTCTTACCTAAAGGTCCACCGCAAAGTTTAGGACTTCCACCATGAAAACAATTCAACTCCAAAAGTCAATCTCTTGGACTCAGAGGCGTTAGAGGAGAAAATATAAGTGTGACGACATCTAACCACCCAGGGGGAACTACCGATACGTATCGGATAAACAAGATCACCTAGGGCTAGATAAAGAGTCTTACCGCGTATGAAATCGAGTACTCCACCCCGGTAGAAACAGAAGAGCCAACAAAACGGCCAGGGGTCAATGGGAAAACGAATTGTGGAGCCAACAGTAAACAAAGTCGAGCTCCATTTTGGAGCGGGTGACGGGGATCGAACCCGCACCACCAGCTTGGAAGGCTGGAGCTCTACCATTGAGCTACACCCGCAATGCGAAACACCATCTTAGCCGAACTATCCCATAGCCCCGACACATCATCGTCTATAATTCTTCGATTCAAAAGTGTGACATCCTCCCCGTCCTTATGGACGGGGCTTCCTAAGCTGCTTAGGCAACTTTAGGCGTGGTGGTGCACTTAACTGGGTCGCTGTGGCTGTGTCTTGGTAGACGTGGCATGCGATGTCCCTTTGTGCTCTGTGACACCAAGCCCTGCGGCAGTTAATTTTGGCCGCATTCACATCTGCGTTGTTCTAGAACTAGGTTCCATACATAGCGAGCATCGAAGGAGTGACGAACAAGAACGGGCAGTTCCTGTTCTTGCGGTTACAAGGCCTCACGAATACTGATACCTGTATTATGTATTATGCGCCGAGGGTGTGGCGGTCTTATTTTGGGAGCGCAATTAATGGTCGCTCGAGGCTGTCCTTAAAGGCGGGATTTGCGCTCTTATTCGATCAAAATTGTCATTTGAAGACATTAATCTAACACATCCGCCAGCAACCAAACAATTAAGTCTTGCACAAAAGTAAAAGTCGGGATCTGCTGGTATTGGCAATAAGGCGACACCTAGGCCCTAAAGATAGAGGATCAGCCAATGCTCAAGGGCTCAAGGGCTCAAGGGCTCAAATCAACGAGCTATGAACAGGTCAGCGATATTTCTACATTTTGGGTGAACTCTCACAAACTATCATTTACTTGAAAATGAACGCAATACGAGTGAGATCGTTGGCTCCATAGCAAGGGCTGGCAAATCAACGCAATAGCCCCATAAATAACAATAGATATCCTATTCATGGGGCTATTGATACTTTGAAGCTCAAAAAATAAGCGACAATTTGCCTATTTAACGATCTCCAGAAACAAGAGAATTAGCCGACCATCTATAAAAAAAAAGGGGGGGGGACTAGACGGAAACTTTTATCCACCTAACGGGCGGGAAATCAGACCTTGGCCAGACAACTCGAAGAGCAATCGTTTAATCTCGACTCCGAGAGGTATTTGAATTTTTCTGCAGCGTCGCAAATCCAATAGAGTCACAAGTCGATTCTCTATCAACATCGACCAACTACACGGATAAGACCCCGCGTAACAGCCGATGATAAATCTTCTATCGAAAAGATTACCCGAGTCCGAACAAATAAATTCGCTAACCATAAATCTAGATAAGATTGCGAAGCGATAGTAAAAGGAAATAGCAGCAAGGATATCAACTTAGATTAAAAATGCGAGGCCCGTACTGATGGGCTCGAACAATAACCTCTATCAAAACTCAGCATTCAAGTCAAATGGTCGGGAGGGGGATTTGAACCCCGACCCCCTGGTCCCAAACCAGGTGCGCTGCCGCTGCGCCACTCCCGAGGAAACTACATCATAATAGGCTATTTGGCTATTTGATTCCCCGAAGAGCGAAATCGTGCAATGAAAAATCTTGCGATGATCACAACAAGGATCACAGCAATCAAATATCCGGCATATTTAACGTATGAAGAAAACTGAGTCCAATTAGATCCCACTCCATAGCCCAATCCAGCCAAGGCAGCACACCAAGGCAGTGCGCCAATGAAGGTGAATAAACCAAACCGCACCGGGGGCATCTCTGCTGCACCTGCCGGGAGAGAGATAAAGGTTCGAACAACGGGAGGATTCGCCCTATTAAAACTGCAGAATCACCCCGTCTGGCAAACCAACGTTCGGCTTTGTGAAGATCTTCCTCTTTGATCCTCACGTAGCGACCGGCTCGAAGCACCAACGCCCTTCCGCCAGTTCGACCGATAATCCATGCAATGTAACTACCGATCAGGTTGCCAAAAGTACCCGCCAAAATAACCATCACGATATTCAACTTGCCTAACCCAGCAAGAGCGCCCGCAAAAGGCATTATAACCTCAGAGGGTATCGGTATCAAAGCCGATTCCGCGGTCATGAGCAAAAATATAGCGAGAATTCCCGAACTTGAGATGAAATTTTCCACGACGTTACACTAGTGGCCATTGACGATCTGTCGCACAATACGCATTTGAAATGCGAATTTTCAAAGATTGAGAACCCTTTTAACCTTGAGAGTTCCGGCTTACCTTGCCTAGAATGAAACGGAAGTTCCAACAACTAAGTAGATTTCTTTAAGCATAATGTCAAGATATGATGAAATTAAAATAACAAAAGTAGCCGGAAGCGACAACGCATCCATATTGGTGGAAGATTTCGGAGGAGAAGGTCACAACCTTCTAATTGCCCACGCTACAGGATTCAATGCTCGAATGTATCTTCCTCTGGCCATTGCTCTTAGGTCAAAATTCCACTGTTTTGGTATCAACGCACGTTATCATGGCGGCTCAAGCGGTGGCGATTCTCTGAACGTTGACTGGGGAACTTTTGCAAACGATATCGAAAGAACGATCGAGGTTTTAGGTGGAGATTCGTGGGCGGGATTTGGTCATTCCTACGGAGGTGCTGCTCTGATTCTAGCGGAGGCAAACTCGCCCGGTCTCTTCAAAAGGCTAGCCCTATTCGAGCCGGTAGTACCGATTGAAGGTAATTCCTCAAAGCCAGATTATTCAAACCACCTATCGGTTCTAACCAAACGACGCCGACGACACTTTGGGACGAGGAGGGAAGCGCATTCAAATTTTGAATCAAAGTTCCCGATGTCTAGCTTCGATCAAACCTGCATCGATTTATACCTGGAAACGGGTCTCAAACGAACATTGGATGCCCAATTGGAGCTAACCTGCCCAAGGGAGATAGAGTCCGAAATCTACGCTTGGGCGTCATGCAATCAAGCGTATTCCAATTTACCAAAGATTGAAATACCAATGCTGTTTATTTCAGGTGAGACTACGGACGCCTTTGATCTCAACTACATGGAGCGCCTACGAGAAAAAGCCAAAAGATCCGAGGTCGAAATGGCATTGGCAATGAGTCACTTTGGGCCATTCGAAAAGCCTGAAGTGGTCGCAAAGATGATCACAAATTGGTTCGATTTACAAGAAACTAATTAGACACAGCCTTGCAGTTCGCCAAAATGCTCAAAATCTGAAGACTCCTACGTCAAAGAAATCCTCAACCATTAACACCTGCCCCCCTTTTTTTGAGTGAATATTAAAAGGGGGAGAACCAAAGCCGATCTTCGATGAATCAATTCCGATGAGTCGCACAATGCGGGACACTCCCTTATGAGGGTTTATCTCCTACGGCTGCTTAAAATCAAGTTGGTCCAGTCCCAATCGCAGCCGTCCCAAACAGATGAGCAAATTTCCCCGGAGTGGTTGACTCACTTCCGTATCACACGAAAAACTACCGGATTCGCCAATGGACATCCGCGATAATGCCATCTTCACAAAAGCCTCTGCCTTGACTACAAGGGGTATCAACTTTCGTCTCTAGCAGGTACATATTTAATAACATACTTATCAAGTTTCGTAAGCAAGAGCCATTTTGGAATCAGATTCGCGGAGTAGCGGATGGGGAGACGCAAACACACATGTATTGAGAAGTCGCTCGACCAATGACATTTCAAAGTGCCTTGCGTTGAATCGGTATGCGAATTCCTCGAGGCATAAGTTGCTTATGTTCCTCATCTCCGTGGTATGTTCCGTCGATAAATTTCTTGCAGTTCCCAATTTAGGATCTTGAGCCATTTGAATGTTACATGTGCTTGTTCGTCTTTGGATAGAGTGAACCCGTGCGCTAGTCCAAGGTCTTTCAGCACATACCCGTAACTTGGGTTACCATCACTTATCAGCTTGGTATTAGAATCTCAACGTCTCACAAAAACATCTTTGGGTGATTTAGCAGTGGTATCTTTGATTACTTCCATGAAGCAATGAGTAGGAGCACCATTGCTAATCGACACTCCAATTAGGACATTGGTTTGTTTTGTTCCCTTTCCTCTTTAGCCTTCGCCATGGCTCTCACCACCTAAAAAGAACTCATCTACCTGGACGTTTCCTCCAAGTTTATATAAACCATTTCGGTCAGCCATTACGCTCAGCCATTACGCTCAGCCATTGCCTTAGGTAGCTTATTTAGCATCAACCAGCCAGTCGAATAAGATACTTGAACGAATTTAGCAGGGGCTCTGATGGCTAGGGGGTAGTAGCCGAAAGACCACGCTTGTCGTTGGACAATAGATAGATAGCGGAGAACCACTTGGATAAAGAGATATGGCTTCGATGGAAGATGGTTCTGGAGGTAACGCTAGTTTGACGGTGAAAAGATTTACATTGAAAAAGTGGAGCTCGAGACGCTGCATTTCTTGAAATGATTTGGCCTTACTAAAGTAAATTGATCGAAGTTACACTTTGAGCATCTAAATCCCTCATAGCAATAGCAATTTGATCAAATGATCTTCACATGCTTACTTTGAAGCGAAGCGTACCATAAAGCCTGAGAGATCCACCATGCCACCTTAGTAGAACATCTGTTCTACTAAGGATTAGCTCCAATCTGGTCTCGGTGAAGGCGAAACTTACGAAACTTGATAAGTATGTTTAATAATGCATCATTCTGATAAAACATCTGTTCTAGAGACGTGTCGAGACAGAATACCTTCGCATTGCAACCAGCATATGCAAGTTGATTCGATCGCATTAAGACAAAGCAAGCACGTTTTATGTTCCTTAAAATATGGCTTTTATCAGTTCGATACTTTAAACCAGATCGCTACAAGAATGCGCCATCCAAAGATGCGCTTTATTAGCTTTAGGTCCTCAATGCAAAAATAAGGATGCAATACAAAAACCTGAATTCCTATCCGCACTCACTCAAACTTGTACTAAAACTGGCCTGAAGTCAAAGCAAGGCACCCCATCTTAACTCCAAAAGCTTGTCTGGCGTTTAGTGTGCCTCCAGAATGCTCCTGGCACTTGTACGATATTCATACCATTGGGACTTACTCTAAGTCTCCCATCGAACTGGCAGTCATCAGTCAGGTACGACAGATCCGACAAGGCTAAAAAGAACACAGCTGATCTAATCGCTTAGTGAACCGCCAAGTGGATCAGCATCCGAAATTGAAAAGTCAAGATATTCACCAGCAAAACCTACCTTGATCTCAAAAAACTCGCACTTGGAAAGTCAAGGACCCTCTATATGGGATCAAGTCCCACATGCAGGAAACCATCTTGGTTGTGGGACGCCGTCGACAAATGCACCACTAAAAGTCCACATCCGACTAGCCGAAGAGTCCTACTCAAAGGTGGAGTTATATAGTAGACCTGACCAGGAGAACTACAAATTTCCAATCGCACAGAGCCAGAACTCGGTCAAATTTGTCTGCATTGAGTGGTTTAACCCCACCAAGAGCATACATAGCGCTAGACAACGTTTAATCTCAAGATCAAGAGCCATTCATCAAACGATTTCCAAAGGCGCCACCTGTCAATCAGCTATTCAATGCCCCAACTCAAAAGAGTCAAATCTCTCGATTATTCTCACAATACAAGGTGCCTGCGGAACATTTGAAAAGGCCAATCTGGGCAACTTGAAGGTCAGAAATAACTATCTCAATGTCGCTAAGTGAGCACAAATTGTCACGATATGTGGCTTACTACATTACCGACTTTCTTTAATGTGGTTTTTCATATATTATCGATCCAGGACCACCACCCAGTGGCGGAAAATAATTGCATAAAATAAACTGAATGTCAAAGCTCTATATCCATAGAAATCGAGACATTAATGTAGATGTAGTGCAACAGTCAGTGGCTAAAACCGAGATTTTCGTTGCTCGCTGTGTGATTGGACCACCAGATAAAGACAAAGCCTCTCTCGGTGCAGAAAGCGCCAAACCTTGATACTCCAGCGATCTCAACCTGCCCATTTATTCAAAGTAACAAGAAGCGATCGAGTTCGCCATTCAAACCCCGAGCGGCCAACGAGCAAACCCAAAAAGCAAACAAAGCATGCTTTCATAGACCACTTTTATCCTTTGATTGTTCGATAGATCGGGGTCGAACCGGAAATTTAAAGAAAATTTAGCGCATTTATTTCACCAAATTCTTACAAACTACTTCTTGATTGGCAATCGTTTTCTAGCAATACTTACCCTGGGGGTAGAGATCCTTACCTTGAAGCCGGCCACAATTTCCCAGCAAAAACGACCACTTGCAAATCGAACCGAAGTCAGCAAAGGCAAACGATTTGACCATAATGTCATAAATACAGCCTTAGCCTCAGTATTTTTTAATAAATTTACAAAATCCCAGATTGAACGCGGTCGAAGTGCGCTAAATATACTATAAGAGTAATTTTAGGAAAAAAGAGAGGTCCCGATTGAATCAATCGAGGAATGATTTCCAGCCAGCGTCAACAGAATCCATAATCGCGAGATTACGCACGGTTCGACGAGGATATTCGCCTGAGGATGTACGCGAATCCTTGGAACGGTTTCAAACAAACTTGACAGAGTCAAACCGGACAATCAGCGAGCTAAAGCAAAGACTAGCCGAAGTAACAGCAGAACTAAACGATGCCAATTCACGGCCAGAACCAATCCCTCTGCCAATGGACGAAGCGATGGCAGCAAAAATGCTCGGGGACCATGTTTCATTTATTATCTCCAATTCCGTAACGGCAAGCCAATCAATAAAAGAAAAGGCCGAGGCGGAAGGCGCCGAACTTCTGAGCCAAGCAAAAAGGGAAAAAGAGGAGGCATCAACTCTCGCCAGCCAGATGCTCTCTCAGGCTCAGAATCAATCTGAACAAATGATTTCTAGCGCTCAGGCAGAAGCCAGGTCTGAAACAGAAAAAGCACAATCACAGGCTGACGAACTTCTGAGCCAAGCAAAAAGGGAAAAAGAGGAGGCATCAACTCTCGCCAGCCAGATGCTCTCTCAGGCTCAGAATCAATCTGAACAAATGATTTCTAGCGCTCAGGCAGAAGCCAGGTCTGAAACAGAAAAAGCACAATCACAGGCTGACGAACTTCTGAGCCAAGCAAAAAGGGAAAAAGAGGAGGCATCAACTCTCGCCAGCCAGATGCTCTCTAGAGCACGAGACAAGACTGCCGATATCATTACAAGCGCTCAGGCAGAAGCCAAAACAAAAATTGACCAAGCTGACCAGATAATAGCCGAACGACTAGGTGCGCAAGAATTATTGGCCAAGGAGATTTTAGATCGTGCAAATCAACTCGCTTCTGAGACCATCTCAAACTCCCAGAGGAGTGCGGATCGAATCCTAGCTGATGCCCAAAAAGAAGCCACCTCGTTACTTACCTCTGCGAGGGAAACGCGAACAGAAATTCTCTCCGACCTCAAAATTCGTGCAGACGAAGTCCGAGGCCACATAGACACGCTCGCAAGAACTCGAGGCTGGTTCCTAGAACTTCTCCAAGATGCTCAACGACGCGTCACGAGTGTGGAAAGTGCCCTTACTGTCTCCATAAATTCTAATTTGGAATCCCTGGAAGGCTCTGTTGAGGCCCTAAATCTCTACTCGGTTGAAACTCACTCCTCAGCCCAAGCTGACAAAATTTCAATAGAGAGCCAAAGCATCGAGGTAGAGTCAGCCTCAGGGACAAACAGAGAAGTATCGATAGAACCCGCAGGTCATCTAAGTAACGAGAATCACCCACGCAATGACCATAGTGAAGTCGAATCCAAAAACACTTCAATCGAGCAAGATCCTGCTACATCAAGCGATTCAGCGCCTTTGAAAGAGGTTGAAATAGACCTTACCTCTTCCCCTGATGCAATTATCTCCGTAGACGAAGAAGATATTCAACAAAGCCGTGCCTCGGCTCCAATCGCCGAAGACCCTGTTGATGAATCGACCAAAACGTCGGAGCCGCCAGCCAAAACCACACGGTCAACTACTCGGACATCAACCACGCGACGACCACCCAGGACACCCAGGGTTCAAGAGGCAAGCACCCCACCATCGGAGTAAAACCACGTCTCGGTGTTAGCAAAAAGGACCTTCCGCGAATTCAATCCGGATGGACCTTTTTACCAGAATGTGGCATTTGGCGGAATGCCCCTGGTTTTAGCCCTGGGGATATAGCGTCCCACCGGGGCGAAGCGCCTACAACTGTGCTCAAACATTGCGCTGATTAGCCACCTACTGCTTGATGATTTCTAGCGGGGTGACGAAGACTCCTAGTGACGAAGACTAAGTCTTAGCTACAGGTCTAGCGAGGCTGTGGCCAAGACTTAGCAACTCAATGCGCAGCCTCAGAGACGACCAAGCTTTGATCTACTTTGACGAGAGGATCGATGCCATAGTGAATATTCCACAACTGGGGATCGACACTAACGAGGAGATGGAGTTGATTGGCCATGGTCTAAAGTCCACTTTGGCCCCTTCTTTGGCCCCTTCTTTGGCCCCTTCGTGATGCAAAGCTGAGTAATGATTTCCTCGAGCTAAGGCTCGATGAGTGCCTTACTTTAGATCATCGTCGGTAATTGATCTGTCGTACTTAGAACATGATAAATACAGCGCTAGACAATTTTTTGTTATTGGGTTGTTATTGGGTTTGATCTCCATATGAGCAAGCTATACACCGAAGTGTTATCACGCAAACTTGGCTCTTCCGCCATCTGGTACAACTACCGATTGCCTATTTCTAAAGATGCTGGGTCAAGACTGCAAGCCTAACGAGACAGTGCTGAATGAGAAAGTGCCTAACGAGACAGTGCTGAATGAGACAGTGCCCGATGGGTCTGGAGCCGCTGTGTTCAAGAGTCCAAAGCAGCCTTTAGCACATCTACTCCTGAGAACAAGATTAGTGTGGGCCGGCAAAATTGTGTAAAGACCCCACCCATTGGCGATGCGAAAATGAGTGTTTGCCAAATGCTTCCTCAGTTACCCGGCAACAGACCATTTGAGACTTCGGACAAGCCAGGTCAAAGGCTTTCAACCGCACAAGGAGTGGATACCCCTCAAAGAACAGAACAAAAGGAACAGGACAAACCCGATCACCAGATCAACAACAAATAGGCATAACCTCTTACAGTTACATTGAGGTTCCCCAGATTTAGTGGACACCTGTTAAGCCAACATAGATTGTTGGTAGAAAGGATGTCATCATGGGAGCAACAAGGCGTAAATTCACCCTTGAGTTCAAGACTGAAGCTGCTCATCGAGTTATAGATTCCGGCAGGAACGTTCCAGAGGTAGCTAGTGAGCTATCTATTTCCCAAGAGGCTCTATATAGGTGGGTAAAAGATGAACGAATACGTCTAGAGGCAGCTTCTAGTGTCAATGAAGGACCACTGAGCGCTGATGAAAGAAGAGAACTCATAAAGCTCCGTCGTGAGATGGCAGAGCTCAAAAAAGATAATGAGTTCCTGGGAAAAGCAGCCGCGTACTTCGCAGCCAAGCAAGCAAACAAGAAAGATTTGCCCTGATGGAAGCGGAGTGCGCTAACTTTGAGATAGCACGAATGGCGCGACTACTTGAAGTGTCTCGATCTGGCTACTATGCCTGGCTACATCGGTTAGAGAACCCAGCCGATGCCAAGGTGGCTAGAAATGACCTTGAGGCAAAGATACTCTCCATTCACAGGGAATCTAATGGAACTTATGGCGCTCCAAGAATCACCGCTGAGCTTCACGATCGCGGGGAGGTAATCAGTAAAAACAGCGTTGCAACTCGGATGAGAGATCTTGGAATAGAGGGTATATCCCCCAGATCATTCAAAGTCAAAACCACTACCGCTGATCCAAAGGCTTGTTATCCCAGTGACCTCGTCGAACGTGACTTCGACAAGGGATATCTAAATGCCGTTCTTACCTCGGATATCACTTATTTGCGAGTTGGAGAGGGATTTGCCTACCTTTGTGCTATTCGTGATGAGCACTCCGGCAGGGTGCTTGGATATTCTGTCGATCGCCACATGAGGACAAGCCTTGTCATTGAAGCACTCCAGCAGGCAATCTCCCTCAGGGGAGACGATATCCAAGGCGCAATTTTCCATACCGATCGCGGGAGCCAATTCACCGATCGTCGCGTCGTGGAACTCTGTGAACAGAATGGCATTATCCGGTCAATGGATAAAACTGGATCTTGCTACGACCATGCAACAGCTGAATCGTTCTGGTCGATCTTCAAACACGAGTACTTTTACCGGCACGTATTTGAAGGTATGTCCGAATTGAGGGCTGGGATTAGGAGTTACATGGACTTTTATAACCATAAAAGGCGGTACTCGAAGATCGGTAACGTCTCACCAGTTGGTTATGAACTAACATTATTGGAGTCCGCCAAGGCGGCGTAGTCAATGTGTCCATTATTTATGGGCAACCTCACATCTGGCTGGAGGCAATATCGTCCACCCGGTCTGGTCGCGTCCTTTTTTATCTGAGCCGTCTTTTCTAAGGAACTTTTCAAGACGGAGTTGGTGATTGGTGAGTGAGCTTCGTCATCTAAGTGAAACACGAGCCACTCCCCAAGAACGGAGCGATCATAGGGATTGATTGGGTAGTAAATGAGATTGCTACCATAACAGATGACACCTACGACTTTCCTCATCCTGAAAGACCAAAAACCTCCCAGATCCCTCTTTCTCGCTATCAACGCAAGATGGCTCGACGTAAACCCAGAGTGGACGATCAACTTCTAAGGGCTACCGATGCGCCAAGAAAAATATGCCGCCAAGGCTTATCGCAGCGTCGCACAAAAACGACAAGTTGAATCATGTAACTACGCCAAGTTATTTGTGATGAACCACGACCAGGCCGCCATGGAAGAGTTAGAACCAAAATCTCTCACTAAGACAACCATGGCTAAGAAGAAAGATGATGCTGTCATAGCGTAGCCAAGAGCAGACTGGTGTTTATATGAATTAGAAGCACGCTTCAGGCCCACAACCCCTCCATCCAAGGTAGACGACTATCGGTTGCTTCAGCTGCACTGCGAGAACCAAGCACTCGCTTAGCATTGTCCCAACGAACCTATTCCTGTTATGTTTGTGGGTTAGGAAATTCAAGGGACAAGAATTCTGCGGCCATGATAGTCGTCTGGGCTGGTTTGAATGCGGCTGGTATTGATGGCATAAGAGCTGAGTGTCCGCTGGGCATTCAAGCAGCCTGAGCCAGGAATCACCCGTATATCCGTGGGGTGGTTTCAACAGTTTTGGATAGTACCATTCCAAAACTTCCAACTTTCGTATTGACGACTATTAAAGGTCGCTGTTCTGGTAGCGTTAAAGTCCATAGCAAGTCAGTTGAAAAGTTCTAAAAATGGGTTTACAGGTACCAGGTTCGATTACCGCATCGAAGGTCAGCTCCTTCAAGGAGTGCGGCTTAGCATTTCGTTTGTCCGTCATTGAGAAACTACCTCAGCCCACTACCCTCTGGACAATTCGCGGTACATTGACCCACGCCGTTCTTGAGCGAATGTACTTTCAGATAGAGCCCAAAGACCGGACTAAAAAGACAGCAATTGAAATCGTCCGGCAAGTCTGGAATGAGTCCCTTGTTGACAATAGTCTTGAGGTCATTCTTGGACCCGGCCATAGTCAAGCCGGTCGCGACGCTCTGTTTCAGGAGACTATAGCATTAGTCCTCAAAGACTTTGAGGCCGAAGACCCATCACATGTAAATGCAATCGCAACCGAATTGCGTCTAGAAACTACGCTCGGCGACACGATACTTAGGGGAGTTATAGACCGTCTAGACCTCAATGACGATGGGTCACTAACTGTTACAGACTACAAAACAGGTAAATTGCCTGGGCAAATCCAAGAAAACGAACGTCTGACGGGGGTATATTTCTACGCGCTTTTGTGCGAAAGAGTATTAGGCACCAGACCCAAAAGCGTCCAACTTATCTATCTCAAGGATGCTACGCGGATCGTCGCCACCCCTACAGATCAAGTTTTACGAGGACTTGAATCCAAGACAGAGGCAATATGGAAAGCCGTCTGCCACGCCTGCGAGAAGGAAGATTTCCGACCACGGCCATCTAGAATGTGTCGTTTCTGCCACTATCAAGAACTGTGTCCGGCCCAGGGTGGAAGCCTAGCGCTAATTAGTGATTTCAAGGCAACACACGTAGCCAATAAAAAGCGCTGCGAAAATAACTAAATCAAAATAATTGATTGAGGAATCGAATTGATTGATATCCAAGAATTTTTTACACCGTTCGACGAACGAATAGACAAGTTCTTTCTTCCCTTGCGGGATATTCCCGCTGCGAATCAAATCCTATTCGCAGCATCCAACGTCGCGGACCACTCATTGATTTGGTTTACCTTAGCGGCAGCACGAGGTGTACGCAAAGGTGGCGCCAGCTATGCCACCAGGGCAGCTTTTGCGCTTTTGGCTGAATCAGTACTTGTGAATATGGGGATTAAAACAATATTTCGCCGCAAGCGTCCAGAATGGGAGGGAGAACGCCCTCACGAAATACGCCAACCACTGACGAGTTCATTTCCATCGGGCCATGCGAGCGCCGCGTTCACTAGTCTTATTATTCTGGGTGACAACGATCGTCTATGGCCAATCTATCTAGGTCTCGCACTTCTAATTGCGCCCTCACGAATTCACGTTCGTATGCACCATGCCTCTGATGTTCTTGCTGGCGCCATGGTCGGCATAGGCTATGGAATGCTGGTCAAAAAGGTATTTCCGATCTCAAAAAGTATAAAAATAGATTGAATCCAATCAACACAAGGTTGGGTATTCATTATTAAGCCCTCAGAGACAAAACAATATCTAAACAATTACCAAACAGAAAGAAGTTCAATGATTACAGCTGCCGGAGGTGTGGTTTTCCGAGAAGGAATTAACGGGTCGCTCGAGATCTGCCTAATTCACCGTCCTCGTTATGATGACTGGACGCTACCAAAGGGCAAAGTTGAAGTTGGCGAAACGCTAGCACAAGCTGCGTTACGCGAAGTTGAAGAAGAGACCGGGATTAAAGCAGAGATCGTCCAAGACCAAACTCAAGTAGTCAAATACCCCTTAGAAACCGACCTAGAAAAAGAAGTGCACTATTTCTTGATGAAATCACTCGTGCAAAATTTCACAAAAAATGAAGAGTCTGACGAATGCCTTTGGGTAGACGTTAATCTCGTGGAATCTAAATTGACATTCAGCCGAGATTTCGGAGTGATTACAGGCTTCGACCTACTCCTTGGGGAATATTAGAGGGACAATTAGGGATTAGAAACATATGACAAAAATAACCAAATTTTCGGTCAACTTCGACTATCGATGCCCTTTCGCTCGCAACATGAACGAGCACGTTGTAACCGCCCTCAAAGAGGGGGCCGACTTTGACGTCAGTTTCATACCGTTCAATCTGTCACAGGTTCACGTTGAAGAAGGCGAGCCATCTATTTGGGAAGACCCTGACAAAACAGATGACCTTTTGGCAAACGAGGTTGGCTACATTGTCTCAAAACTCTATCCCACAGAGTTCCCAAGTGTTCACCTAGCACTATTCGCCCTTCGGCACGAACAGGCCAAGAGCTTAAAAAACTTCGGCGAAATCGCAAATCTCCTTGAAGAACATGGGGTTAACCCCGCACGAATCCAAAGCGAGCTCGACAACCACACCTACTCGAGAGAGGTGCAGAAACTCCATGAAACCCAAGTCAAAGAGCTCAAAATATTCGGCGTACCCACAATTTTCTCTGACGATCAAGCTGCATTTGTAAGGATTATGACAAGACCGCTCAGCTCCTCGGAATCATCCACAACCATCATCGAAAGAGTTCTAGATCAGATCTTCAACCATCCAGAGCTAAATGAAGTGAAACATACAACCGTTGCTCGATAGGATTGCTTAAACCCCATTTTTATGACAAATCGCACCACCTTATAAATCAACGTGGGCGATTTGTCATTTATCAAGCGCGATTGAGTTGTGCGCGATAACATTCGCTCATGGAAATTGAGAATAAAGTAGTCCTTGTAACTGGAGCTGGATCAGGTATTGGCCGTGCTATTGCATTAGCATGCGGCATGGAAAACCCCAGTGCTGTTATCTGTGTCGATAAAAACACCGCAAATGTCGAAAAGACAGTCAGTCAACTACGAGAAACCAAAACCACAGCATATGCAGAGACGATCGACCTGACAGATCTTTCGGCGATAGCTGACCTTGGTGAAAAAGTTCTCAAGCGCCATGGCGTCGTCGACATACTCTTTTCCAATGCTGGCGTCTCGTTTGCAGGTGATCTCGAAACTTCAGAGGAGGATTGGGAGACTTCGTGGAATGTAAACCTTATGGCTCAAGTCCGTACGGCAAAGGCACTCTTGCCAGCAATGATCTCTAACGGAGGAGGGTACATAGTCAATACAGCGTCCGCTGCTGGTTTACTCACCAACCTTGGTGCCCTCTCTTATGCAGTAACCAAACATGCATCTGTTGCTCTGTCAGAATGGATAGCGATCAACCATCGGCCAGACAATATCCGAGTTAGCGTTTTATGCCCCATGGGAGTCCGTACCAACATGCTCTTTCCAGATGACGACAGGACAGCGTCTTCAAAGGCCGAGTCGCTTGCACAGCGAGCAGTTCTAGATGCCGGCGATATCCTCGACCCCTCACAAGTAGCCGAGGTTGTAATAGCCGCAGTAAAGGCAGAAGAATTCCTAATCTTGCCGCATAAAGATGTTCTTGGATTTTACAGCTTCCGTGCTAACAACACTCAGAAATGGATTACCTCCATGGCCAAATACCAGGAACAGATCTCAAAATAGGTCTAATCTGCCCCGTTCGTCAGAATCATTTAGAACAACAATAAAGGCCCATACGCCCACAAAGCCGCGCTAAATGATTCTGCCGATGCTTCTTTATGGATCAGCCTAACCCGACGCTAGCGATCTCTGCATTCAACGCCTAAGAGTTCGCCAACCTAAATCGAAGAGCTGCCTCTTGGTGTGAATTATCATTTGTTTCCACAGAGAGACTCTTCGAGGTCTTGAAGTGACCTGCTGGCCGAGCGAGAACATCATGGACCTTTTCAAGATTTGCAGATGCTAAAGCGGCATTCCAAGCCACACCGAGAAGTCTCACCCGCTGAACGTGCCACCCCGGGAACGATCTCTCCAATTAAAGCCCTCATCCCCTTGGTTGCTATCGAAACCGAACCAACTCAATTCAATGCACCTTCGCTCAAAGCTAAGACGACCTCTGATTGCGCCGCGGTCTGATTCGAACTAGCACCGATAGTGCTCGAGGTCTCCTTGATTGCTCGAGATTCTTACATTATCGAAAAGATCGAGTCAACAACACTATCGATTGTCACCGCTATCTTATCCTTGAAACGATTGAACGTAGAGCCAATCTCCCCGATCTCATCACATCTAGAGTTGTCCAAGTTGACCCCAAGGTCACCGTTGCCATTGGCAAGTTCCCCCAGAAAATTAGATAGATCATTCAGCGGGACATGAATAACCCTTCGATATCCAACATTAAGAAATCCGAGCAAGAAAAGCAATAGGACCGCATCTATCGCTACCATTGCGATGTCGACAGTTTGACTTGTGACCATCGACGCTAAGGCTCTATTAGATATAGCAATTGACTCCTTCTCTACCGTAGCCATTGCTGGCATGATGTCAGTTAACGGCTAAAGATTACCCAGCGTTTGGGTGCATGAAGCTTGTTGAATTTCGTCAGCGCCCAAATCAGCGATGAACTGCTCGCTATATCGATTATCAGAGTTAATATCGCGCTTTACACGGTCCAAGAGTAACCAAAGTGAATGACTAGGAGCCAGATTAAGCGAAGCCATTAACTCATTAAGAATTAGAGTCCTCGCCTCTTGAGAGTGAGGTACAGTCTTGGAGATCAGCTGAGTTCGGGTGAGCTTGGCTGGATGAGGTTGCCGCTACCAATACAGCCTTATTCATCTGATCGTCGTAGTTGTAAAAGTCGCGCTCCATCTTCAAGACCTGCGATGAAAGACCTTCTGATTTGGTGCAGTAGTAGGCAACCGATAACGCTAACTACAAAGAGTCTAGAAAAACCGAGAGCGAACCCACCAGTGCCAATAGTGCTGCAACACCCAACCCCGCCCGTACTTTGTAGTCAATATTCCTCCGAACGCTAATAGTTGCTTTCACCAATTTCCATAGTTAAAATCCTGATCAAATCAATCACTTACTACCTTTCGGACTCTCCTGATTAGAACTTTATGCATTTAGCCTGAATTATCTAATTCTGTACAAGAAATAAATCATGAAAGAGAATTCATTTATTCTTCTTTATTCTTCTCAAAAACATTAGAAAATTCTCACTTAACGCTCATGGTTAAAGGCTCTTAGTCGACGACAATCAATATGTGACCAAAAATGGTCGAAACAATCGACTAGGTAAGACCCGGAGGGCAATTTGAAAGTCTCTAACCCGATTAAAGTTTTAGTTTCAGCTGGAGGTGGACTAGGTGCAATATTAGCACTGCATCAAGCGCAGGTCTCGTTTTCAAGCACCAATACCGCATCAACGAAACCAGTCGACCCCGTTGCAGCACAAAAAGCCCAGGTAGCTTCCATTCAAAAAGCAATAAGCACCCTAAGTCAGCAAGAACAAGCCGTACAAGCGCAATTAACCCAGACCAAAAGTCAACTTGCCGCCAAGCAAGCAGCTGTAGCTGCTGCCAGTCAGGCAGCCATTGCCGCCCAAAACCAAGCTCAAGCTCAAGCTCAAGCTGCAGCCGCGAGAGCAGCGGCATCCGCCTCGGTGGCCGCTCAACCCATAACACAATTTGTCGCTTCATCGCCGACGGCTTCGGGAGGCGCACCGGCTGCTACCACCAAGGCTTCCTCGCACAAGTCAGATGATGGGGGCGGCGATTCAGGTGGAGACAATTAATCTGTGAGGAAAGTACTGGACGAAAAGGCTCGCAAAAAGAGAAATACCAAGATAAAAAATACGGCGAGACGTGTTGTTCCCTTCATGATAATCGCACCAGCCTCGGTGATCGGAGCTCATGTAGGCGTTGACTTCGTATCAACGCCTACACACCTATATCCGCTCAACCTTAGCGCTAGCGCTAAAGCCGCAGCAGCGGCCGCCCAAAAAGCTACCGCGTCCATCAATCAAGTAGCCCAAGAGGTCAACAAGACCGCAAATGCACTTGCTGGGGTGGCTAATCAAAGCGCGGGAAACCAAAGTGCTATAGGTGCAATCCAAAATGGAATCACTCAAATTCAAAATACACCCGTACCGACTCTCGGCCCTCTCGCATCTCCTGCTCAAAATTCACAAGCCACATCTGCTCCCAGAGCTGCCGGCGGCGCGTCAACGCCATCAGCGAACTCACCAGCGCCGGTGATTAGAATCCCGACTGCTCAAATTCCTGCTGCAACCACTAGGGCAAGCCTCCTGGGATGACTGATAAACCAGTCGCAGGGCCAATTCAAAAGTGGACGATTCGTGCCATGGGATCAATTTTTAATTTTCAAGCAAAGATTACCGAAACACAAAAGGATTCTCTATCTAAATCGACATCAATTGCATTAGAAGAGATGGAACAATCCTGGAGCCGCTTTCGAGATAGTTCAGAATTGTCGATTTTGAATGAATACTCCCTTCTTGAAAATCCATCGAAATACTTCAAGACGGCGATCTTCGAGGCAATTAGCTCGAATAAAGTCACAAGCGGACTCTTTGAGCCAAGAATCCTAGGAGCGCTCAAAAAAACCGGGTATTTGGTTAGCTTCGAATTGATGGACCTCGAGATAAATGACCCATCAAGCATGAAAGACACCTCCTCAAAGACAACTTCCCGAAGATTGAATGCCTTGGAGAAAGAGATCTTTTATGACCTAGATCATGATCTGCTCCTAAAAGATGGACCTCCTCTAGATTTTGGCGGAATTGGCAAAGGGCTTGCACTTAGGAATCTAAGTCGGCTCCTTAAGGATTTCTCTGGATCTTCACCCCACTTGATTGAGGCCGGAGGAGATATCGTAACCTTTGTCGGGAACTACCCCGAGGAACCTTGGTTTGTTGATATCGAAAATCCATTCTCTGTTGAAAACCTCCCACTAATGGTTCGTCTAGGGAACAACTCTGTCGCTACCTCATCCACGAAGATACGATCATGGCGCCTAAACGGCACACAAAAACACCACTTAATCGATCCAGCTACCATGGACTCCTCGGATTCGGACTTAGTCTCGGTAAGTGTCATTGGAAAAGACCCAGCACATGCTGAGGTTTGGTCCAAGAGCCTTTTTCTCCTAGGTTCCAAGAAAGCCCTCGAGCAAGCAGCTTTTCGGAAGATTAGCGCATTCATGATCACCTCGAAAAAACAAATTCTCTACTCAAAAAAGTTTGCTGGGTCAATGGAAGTTCGAAGCAAAGATCAATCATCAGTTCCTATCGCGGCAGTCCATGATATATCGCTCCCCTATTTTGCATATAGCGTCGGACTTGCGAAATAAAACTGCTATGCATTAGCTTCTTGTCGATAAGAACTTATCTCGCTAATCCCTCAAGTCGATAATACCCACGATACAAGTAGGAAAATATGGCCACTTCGACCAACGATGATCAAAAAAATAGTCTTGAAGAGATAGAAGAAGATTCTCCATCTATACTTTTCGCGGTAATCGTCGGCTCAGTCTCAGTTGTAGGAGGCTTTGAGCTAGTACACTGGCTAGGCGCCAAAGCAAAGCCGACACTTGCGCCATGGTTAATAGCTAGAGGCACAGGGTTAGCGCTAGTAATAATAACGAGTCTTTTGGTTGCAGTCGGGCTATGGATGGTCCACCCCAAACGCAACAAACGAAAGAGTTTCCCACATATAATTACATTGAATTCAGCTCACAAAAGTCTTGCCGGGGTTGGATCGGTGCTCCTCTTTTTGCACGTTAGCTCGATAATCGCTGACAGTTTCGCCAAGGTCGGCCTGCTGGGCGCGTTCGTACCCCTCAAGTCAGCCTATCGGCCAATTCCCGTAGCTCTTGGGACTGTCGCTCTTTACCTGTGCTTAGCAGTAGGTTTCACCGCATGGCTAAAGGTAAGAACCAAGCTCTTCAACTGGAAGATGGTTCATCGTTTCGCAATCGCTGCCTATTGCTTAATCCTTGTACATGGAATCACTGCCGGCAGTGACACCGTATTAGTTTCTGGCATATATGTTGCAAGTGCCATTGTCATCACCATATTGGCAACCACTAGGTACCTCTTTGACCATAAGGAACATCAAAAGCAAGCGGCCACCGCCAAAAACTGATAACTAAAAGCGCATCCGCTAAAGAGTAATCTTGCTCGGCACCCAGGGCAATAACTAAGGACGACCCTCCTGTGCCAGATCTATTTGCCACGCGCTAACCCATCTTTCGCCAAATAGCATGGTTCAAAACAAATAGCATGGTTCAAAAAAAGGCCCGCAGGGCGCTAGCGGTCTCCTCAGGTGTGACATCGACCATAAGTTCGCTATAGAGCTTTTCAAAATAGGTCACATCGGATCGATAATAACTCTCTGGGTTCGATCGAGCCACGATTCTAAAGAGTGGATTCGCCGAAATCTCTCTAGCATCAGGGCCGCCCCCAGTCAACGCGAAATTAAAACTCGATAAGTTCCAATTTGCATATGCCGAGATGATCTTAGAAATTCCAAGAGCAAGATCAGATAGATCGATCGGATCTATCTGAGGTATATCACCTTGTCGAAGAATAACGCCCCAAACCTCACGAAAGCCTGATGGAGCAAAAGGGGCAAAAAACGCAACATTTCCAATTGAACCGACGTAGCGCTCTCCAAGATGGATCTCGGCCTCGACCAGATCCTCCATCAGACTTCTTCCGAATCGCTCCTTGTGCAACGCCATCTCCTGTATCAAATGGCCCTGATGGCTAAGTGGCATGTAGTCATGGGAAGATTGCAGATGGGGATGGATGAGCGAACTTCCCGAAGAAGGCAGATAGTTCGCATTGATTGAGCTATAGACCGCTTTGTGGTCATAATCCCTAATAGCCCTAGCATGTCGAACCATCGCCGAAAAGGCGTTGCCAACGACACTATGGTCAAACTCGTCGATAGGCACAAAGTGCCTAGATGTATCATATATCCCAACTGAAGAGTAGGTCGAGTAAGCAAGAATATTGGGGACTACTAGTGCATTTCCTACGCGTATCCTTCCTTCGGCAACCATCTCACTTGGGAACGGAAAGGTGTACTTCTCATATGCACCAGGACAGAATGGACAAAATCCCCCGACCTTAGTCAGCTCACTCACATCAACCTTAACCTCAGGCTGCAACTTAGCTCCAACTACAAAACGTGCGCGACCTTTGAAGATGGGGTCGATTCGCTGAATAAGAGGAATCTCCGTAAATCTACCCCCGTTGGTCAAATCTGGGACCTTACCAACGGTATCTATCTGTGAGAACTCAATATTATTTACCGTTTTAACGACTCTCTGCATCTATCTCCCCAACGCTTTGTACCACTCCCCCTTTGCCAAAAAATTCAAAAGAGAAAGTGGCAATACTATAGCCAAAGTTAGTAAATAATTTATAAACAGACTTGAATTACCCAAAACCCCGATTGCACTGCCACGATAATTGGGGTCTTTACCTACAGCAGTTGAGGTCTCGTTGCTCGCCCAAAAAAGGTGGTTTTGGCCCGCAAAGACACCCTGCATAAGGCTCTCGGGTTACAATTTGGTCAATTAGTTTGCTATAAAACGACTTAATCCACCTATTCCACTAGGCACATGAGGGGGGGGCCGAATGCATTAGTAACTTACATAGATTAATATTAAGATAAATTGTAGATATGTCATTATCCAAGATCAAAGATGTTTCAAAGCTAAGGCATCTTTTGGACGCAGTTCTAGTTGTCGAAAGGGATCTATCGCTTACGGTAGTTCTAAAAACACTCGTGCGCGAAAGTGCGACATTAGTCAATGCGCGCTATGGCGCATTAGGCGTTCTCGATCCTTCAGGTACATCATTGGTTGAATTTATTACATTTGGTATGGACGAAACTGACGAATCCAAGATTGGAGACCGTCCCAAGGGCCACGGAGTCCTTGGCCTATTGATTTCGCAGTCGCAACCACTGAGAATTGACGAACTCCAAAAACACCCCGATAGCTTCGGTTTTCCTCCGTTGCACCCTAGGATGACGAGTTTTCTCGGACTTCCCATCATGGTCGGGGAGCGCAACTTCGGCAACCTCTATCTAACTAACAAGATCGACAATTCAGAGTTCGACCAAGAAGACGAAATACTTGCTGGATATCTAGCGAGAGCAGCTGGAATTGCAATCGAGAACGCTCGTCTTCATTCAGCAGTCGCCGACTTCGCACTCAGAGCAGATAGAGAACGCATTGCCCGGGAACTCCACGACGAAATAATCCAAAGACTCTTTGCAATAGGACTCTCCCTCCAAGCCACGATACGACTAGTCGCCGAGGAGGATGCAAACGAGCGCATCCAAGGTGCAATCGATGACCTAGACGAGGCGATTAAAAAGATAAGAGCCACCATCTTTGCGCTCGAAACGACAAGGACTCGCCAACAATACTCATTCCGCGCACAGGTTCTAGCACTTACCAAAGAGCTGCATCCAGTTTTAGGCTTTGAAGCGAGCGTCTCTTTCACCGGACCTATTGACACAATGGTAACCAATAAGTTAGCGACCAATGGCCTCTCGGTCCTTAGAGAGGCTATCTCTAATATCGCCAAGCATTCAAGAGCATCCCAAGTACAGATCAGTATTTCAGCCTCAAACCAGCTAGTCATTGTGGTTGAAGACAACGGCGTGGGACTTGATCCATCCGGTTCGGCGGCCTCCAAAGGTCTAAAAAATATGGCGGCACGCGCCTTCGAACTTGGTGGCACACTAGAACTCCGTCCCTCTCAGACACTCAAAGGTGCCTGTCTTGAATGGAGAGTTCCCTTCTTACAAGTAGATGATCTTGCAACCCAATAATCACCAAGGCGCATTTCTTTGTCCTATTTGCCGACCATCTCTTTTGGAGTTTTGCCGATCTCAAAGCTAGATCGGCCCTACATTCGTATTGGCACTTTTCTAATTGGCCACAAACCCTCTAAGCGCCTTGCGTTTTGTTCTTACCCCACGATTGGTACAGGTAGAGGTGATCATCTTTCGTTTCTAAATTGGAATATCATTATCTTGGCAAACGATGGCAGATAGTAGTCCAAATGTGATCGGAAAACTCCGCTTCTTTAGAATCTCACCAAGTTACCTGCCTTCTTTGACCACAATAGCTCTGTGAGATTTAGCCAACTCCAAGTGGCTCAACGTTGACATGTGAGACATTGGAATCTAAGGTCTTGAAGTTTGGACGATCAAAGAGAGTGACCCCTGGCAGTTTCGCCTTGCATCATCGAGCCCATAGGGCCAAGAGTAAGCTTGTGATACCATCGCGTTCCCTTCTTGATCACTAAAACATATGGGGTTTTGACGAGAAAGCCAAAAGTATTCGCCTGGTTTAGGTATTGAAATATTGGTCAGCACATCAGTTGGGCCACTCAAGCAAGATACCAGCTTATTTAGTGAAGCGCATATTGAAAAAGGCTGGCGATCGTGAGTAATATTGCTAGTTTTGAGCCAGAACTTCCACCTAGTCGCATCAGAACAAAGCTGCCATATCCACACTGGTCGGATCATTGTGCTACTTTGCTTTGCCTAGAAGTATTGTCGATCTCTAAAATTAGACTGAGATTAGTATCGAATTTCAAAAAGTGACACAGATCTAGGTCCTTGATATTTTTCAAAATGGAGTACTTTGCTTTCAATTGCCAAACGAGATGTTCCTTTCGACGTAACGGCCGCCTTCGACCTTCTAATTCCACCATCGCGCTTTAACAACACCCGATTTGATAACTATTTCCCGAACCCCAACTACGAGAGTCAGAGCTTGGCCAAAAAGGTCACTAGCGAGTTCATATTGACAAAGACAAAAATGCCAAGGCGAACAGTAATTGGCTCCTTGGGCCTAAAAGCCCAGCCCAAACCGGGGAAAGGCCTCTATCTAGATGGAGGGTTCGGTGTTGGCAAGACACACCTTTTAGGATCGATGTGGCAAGCTTGCACTGCACCAAAAGCATTTATAAGTTTTGTTGACTTAGTGAACGTAGTTGGAGCCTTTGGCTTTGAGGCTTCCGTCGAAAAGCTATCCGAACTATCGTTCCTGGCAATAGATGAATTCGAACTTGACGATCCAGGCGACACCGTCCTTATCTCTAATCTCCTCAATCGAATAATTCGCCGAGGGGTCGACATCGCCACGACTTCCAATACGCTACCGGACAAATTGGGACAAGGACGCTTTGCGGCCGACGACTTCCTTCGAGAGATTCAAGGGCTAGCCGCCCACTTTGAGGTATTAACCATTGACGGCCCCGATTATCGAGCAACCGAGCTTCATATCGAAGATGAACCGCGCTCTAGTGACGACCTGGTAACGATGGCGGCTTCAATGCCCAACCAAAGCGCAGTCTCATCCGACAGCCTTTTTGGTCTACTGGAAGCCCTAACAAGGCTACACCCAATTATGTATTCCCGCCTTTTAGAGGGCTTAGCTCTCGTAATCGTAACTGAGGCTAAGACAATTGATTCATTAGCTGCCGGCCTGCGATTTGTAACATTCACCGATCGTGCCTACGAGCATGGAATACCAATTATGATCGGAGACACATCCCTAAATGGCCTCTTCTCAGCTTCAATTCTATCGAGTGGCTATCGCAAGAAATTCGGCCGAGCACTATCTCGCCTCTCACAACTTCGCGACGAAGGAGAGCGCGTCGCCGCACCGATCTAAAACCTTCAAAAAATGACCTCGCAATAACTCATTGAAAGATAAATATTGAGCCAATCCAAAAGGGTAACTAAACCCCGCTCTATTGGTATACGATAGAGAGTCCTCCTCATTCATAACAAATCGTCTAGGACTATCAAAATAGAAGAAAGAGGCGCCTTCAACATGAATCTCATATTCCCCGAAGCCTCACCAATAATCGGAAGTGATGAAGCTTCCATAGGATCACTTGAGAAGATCTATGCACCGATCACTTGCATCGATGGTGACCACTGGAGAGCCAATATGGTCTCTTCCTTAAACGGGTCAATTGAAAAAAACGGCCGATCAGCAGGCCTCTCCACACATGCAGACCGAAAAGTCTTCTCTATAATTCGCGCCTTCTCCGACGCGGTTGTAATTGGTGCGAATACCGCAATCATCGAAGAGTATACATCCCTACCACAGACACCCGATGCGCTCATGCACCTACGGCGAATCAACACATCCCCACAACTCGTCGTGGTAGGTAGAGATCTAAATAAGATTCGTGACTCCAAGCTCATTGAGTCAAAAGATCAAATAACTCTAGTGACATCTAATTCTCAAAAATCACAATGCGCTGGGCTTTTACGCACCTTCCTCGTCGAACCACAACTCCTTCTTCTTGGAGAAAAAGAACCAGACCTAAACCTACTACGGAAATGGCTGAGACAAAACAATCTCATCCGCATAACGCTCGAAGGTGGTCCATCTTTCTTGAAGCTGGCCTTTTCACACAAACTTATAGATGAAATCGCCCTAACAATCGTTCCCAAATTAGAGATATCTTCCCATGGTGGATTCTTGGGACTTGGAGAGCAGATCCCGGGATCCGAATTAGAACTTCTGTCAATCCTAGAAGACCACGGAACTCTACTCATGAGGTACAGGGTCATTGCCAGTTAACTAAAGTAAACTTCGGCTATGATCATCATTGGTAGATATCGTTTCCACTCTAGCCAAAGGCGCGAACTTAGCCATGCTTATCAATATGCTCCCTAAACGCAGAAAGCCAATGTCAAAAGAGGAATTTCTTAGCGCGGTTATCGATCTGACTAAGAACTCAAATAACGAATATAGCTTTGATCAAGCAACAATGACCCTCGCGTGGACTGATGGACCGTCTGTAGAGACCACCTGGGAACGACTTCAAAATCCAAACGGATGGAAAGCAATTGTAGGGGTTCCATCCGATTCAAAACAAGGTGAAAATGTCCCGCCATCTACATTGTTTATAGATCGCTCCTTCTCGCCGCGCACGGTATGTTCGTCATTGGTACGGTTTTATGGATCTAAATCAAGATACCCTGATTTGAATTCCACCTCGGACATGGACTATATCTACGGAATACTGCGCCTAGATGTGACGCTAGAACACTTCAAGATCGTTGATGCAATAACCAACGCCCTTTTAGAAAGAACCACAAAGTTGCCTAGTGACACCCAAGGGTATCTCGAAGCGGCAAATCTAGCTTTAAAAGAAGTTGGCTATGAGGCCCTCTGGGCGAAGGCATTCAACACCATCGACTAAAAGCGGTCCCAGCCACAGTGAAACCGCTTTGTCATGGCAATAATCTAGGTTGGCTCCCAATAAACCCTAGATCTCTATTTCTCAAACGTATTTCTTCACTTTCTCTTTAATAGAGAAGAAGAATAGTCTCGAAAAGAGATCTCTCTTCGATGGGGCTCGACCCCCTATTCGCTCGAGCCAGGAGCCAAAGATAGAGCCGCTTCATAGGTATCAATACCGAATGGCAGAACGGCAAGTGCAGCTACATCAACCCCGGCGCCAAAATATTCCGCTATGCGAGCTTTACATTGACTCGGCGTCCCACTCACTATTAACTGGTCAACTATCTCTTCGGGAATTGCAGCCAAGGCACCCTTTCGATCGCCACTATCCCATAGTCTCCACATCTGTTCCAGAGCTTCCCCACGGCCTAGCCATCGATGAAAATCTGCGTAAACACCCACGTTAAGGTAGGCAGCTATAGCTCTTCGCCCCGCGTCTAACAGTAGATTCCGTTCAACTCCCGGAGCGACAAAGATGCGAGCCACAATCTCCTTATTCTCGCCTACGAACGGAACGACCTTGGCAACGTCCGCGGGCGATAGCCAATTAATTATTGCACCATCTGACTCGCGACCCGCCATAGCTAACATCTGAGGCCGCAGGGCAGCTATCAATATCTTGGGTGGCACGGTAGGCGGTTGAGCAAGGCGAAAACCCGAGATCTCAAAGGTGTCAAACTTCCGGTCCACCTTCCCACCTTCAAAAGCTTCTCGCAAAAAGCGGGCGATATCTCTCGTTTTATAATAGGGTCGCACAAACTCCGATGCATTCCACTTGGAGACGATTACATCTGATGAAGATCCAATTCCCAAGTAAAAGCGTCCCGGTGCTAGTTCGGCCAAAGCTGCTGCGGACATTGCCATAGTCGCTGGCCCTCTGGTAAAGGCTGGAACTATAGCGGTGCCCAAGTTGAAAGTTGGCTCCCATTCATTTGCAAGAATCAACGGCGTGAATGCATCATACTGGCCGACTTCAGCACTCCATAGATCTTCGTAGCCTACTTCACGAAGTCGCCTAATTGCTTCACGTTGCTCCCCGAGTGGAATTCGATCCAAGGGAATTGTAAGTCCATATCTAGCCATAGATCCATGCTAGGTTAGATCGAAGATTCAAATGGGCCGAAATAAAAGTTTTGGACCGAACTGACCCACCTATCAAAGAGATCCCAGATTATTGCGACCAAAAGTCAAATTGACCCTCGCCGACTCCAATTGCCATCCACAAGAAACACTCGTTTTTCAAAGATCTTGCCATATAGATTTGAAAAACCAATAAGTCTAAAATGAGACATTACGGCCGCCTTGCCATATCCCACAAGGCAAAACGATTAAATTAGCCAACTCGTGCATTCTGATCAGCTTCTTATCCAAGTCGCGAAAAGATATGAACCTTGAATAATCCTAAAGAGATAGCTCATCATGGTCACCAGGGGTCCGAACCTAATTCAGTCCAAAGGAATAGATGGAATTGGAATTATAGAGCCATCGGGGGTGACATAGGCAAGAGCCATCTCGGTCGGTGCCGAAGATCGAAGGGTAAACAGATCGGGAAAGCCAACAGAGTTAGTGGTTGGAAATAGCTGCACGCTCGATGGAGACGGGACAACGCCAATGCCGGCATTGGCGTCAATTCCACTCTGTTTTGAGGAGGGAGCCTGACCATCGACGAAGGCCTTAGAAAATAGCGCTGTCTGTGAACCCCTTGCAGAGACAACCTGACCTCCTCCATAATAGAGCGCGAGTTGGTTATACTTGGCGCCAAAGGGGCTTATGTCAAGCATCGAGAGCCACGAGGGCCAATAACTACCATAGCCACTCTCAATGAAATACCCATTCAGGGGACCTAAATCCGAACCGGCCAAAGTTGCCAGCGCAGCCACCGTATAATTCGAATGAACTCGAACGAAGAAAAAAGAGCCCACTGGTACACTCGCCACCGCCTTCAATGGGACGACAAGAGAGCTCTGAGGCGGAACTGTCTCGGAAATAGTTGATACCTTCGCCCCATGGCCTATCGCCGGGGCCTTAACAGTAGTTTGAGCACTTAAAGTCTTGATTGAGATCAACACATTCTTTTGACTTGAAGAGAGGTTTTCCAAATTCAAGTCGACGCTCTGGTTGGCGGTCTGAACCAGAAGTGGAAAGTCAGTGTTTGCAAAGATCTCAGGGGTAGTACTCGCAAAAACCATCCCATTGGCCTTTGAGTCTGAGCGCACCTCGAAGCCACCGGCTACAATTCTTCCGATTCGAGTTTGAATTGAGGCTGTAATTGCAGGGGTATTTTGAAACCAATCGGCCAATCTAACGTCGATCGAAGAAAATGCTGGGACTACTACAGCCTGAAGCGGACCTGGATCAACTGGCCCTGTCGGTGTCACAAAGCTAATATCTACAATTGCATCCGTAGCGAACGGGTTGAAGATCGACAGAAATCCCTTAGAGGCCGAGACCGTATTAAAACCTTGAACGATCCAGGTAGGGCCAGGCGATGGCTGACAGAATCCTTCGGCATTACTGCTGGGCAGGGAGGCAACTAGCGAGACCAGATCGGCTCCACCTGTAAAATCAGCTGAAACCCCCGTTGCGCTCTTATAAAGTCCACGCATTCCAAAACGTCTAAGGGACCCTCCAGGAATCTTCATCTTCAGATGCTTGGCCTTAGCGTTTTTGCTATAGATGTATATTGAAGCAGTCTGAGAAAACTTCGAAGTATTGGTCAAGACCAAAGAGAGCGATCTCTTGCCAAAATACTTAGCCTGAGGAAGCGAGCAGTACCACGTTGAGGAGTCAGACGCGACCGGAGAGACCGAAAAAGAAGGTACGAACTGCGACTGTTTGACTAGCACCCTGCTGGATGCACTGTTAGCAAAGACGACGCCAATCAGCAAAACCGCCAAGAAAATGCCGACAATACCCTCACGTCTATGTAGTCGAAAAAACTTTCTTATGAAATCCACGACTACAACGTCTCTAGGTGAAAAAGAGGCGAAGGTCTCCACTGAATCAATTGAAAAATCATCTATGCACCTCTAGATCGGATTTTGGATTCTCAATGGTATTCTCACCAATTCCAGATGCACCTTGGTTTCTTTGGTCCCTTTGGGTAGCTAGCGACACTCTTACCCTAGTAACAACCCGAGACGAGATAAAACCGCCACCAAAGACTAAGTCAACAAAGCCAAGCCAAACTAGGACCTCGAAAGATCCTAAAAACAGTGGCCATGAAGCAGACGGGCCATGAGGAGATGGGAAGTGTGCTATCTTCCTACCATGCACGACATAACCTGTTACGCTTGGATCGGTCAAGACTTGGATCAAGTCCTTCTGTCTTGAAAGCGTAAGAGTCACCCGAGCAACAGCAGGTGATACCCCAGACTGCGGATAGATCAGATTTCCGATGCCCTCACTCGCAAGATAGGATCCCAGCCGAATTGTCTCGAAAGAAGATGCTCGAGCTAAACCGGCTTGAACACCCCCATACTTGCCAAGTTGAATCGGTGTGTAGACGTTCTCAAAAGACAGGCTATGAGAGTTGGTCACTGCTAGGCCGACACCTGAGTCAAACCACCAACTACCTGCTGGAATTGCAGCTGGATCTCCAATCCACAGAAGGCGCGAAGATGCGATCTTAGATGATGTAGACCATCCCAATGTAGACCCATAGCCACTCACAGGCAGACCCAACCGACCACCTGATATGGGAGCTCCCACCCCAAATGAAGCCACCAAAAGGCCAATCACTGAAAGTGCGCCGGCAATTTGACGAACTCCGAAGGTCTCTCTGGGGAGGTCTCGATAGAGGCCATCTACGCCATTAGCAGTTGAATATGCGACGATCGCCGCCAGGAACGGCATAAGAAAGGCGAGGGGAATCGGATCCGACCCAAAGCCACCACCATTAGATCCTATGATAAAAGCGACAAAGACGATCGCAAGAATCAAAGCTCGGATCGACCGACGTGTTCTTAGACCTCTTGTAAAAATGGGGGAAAGTATCACGCTCAAAAGCGAGAGGATGGCAAACGAATTAATCATCGCTCCTCCCGAAACTGAGAAGTCAAAGATCGACCGAACCGCTAAATCAAAGGGGGGCTCGGCCCCAAATAGAGACGCCACAGTTGCGCCCGAATGGATGTATCCTAAAAACCAAGTCGCATTCGCGACTAAAGCGACCCCAGCAATACCAAAAAGAAAACGCAACATCGATCGAATTTGAGCCATCGAATGGCGCTCAAAGACAGTCGACGCTATCACCGCCAACGTCAGGATCAAAAATACAATAAAAAAAGCCGGCGCGATAGAGGTCGCTATAGCGACGATGAATGCGCCTCTAAAGAACGATCGAGCACGAATCTTCGAACCAGGCGCTAACTCCTCTTGGAAATCCAATACGATACCCAAAATCCACGGTGCAAAGGCAAACGTTACGAGGCCAAAGAGAGTGCCGACTGAGATCAGTCCAGTCAATATTCCAGTTGAAAAATACGAAAGCATAGCGATCGAAGCTGAAAGCGGGTTGCGATATCGTGCACCCAGTCGAAAGGCGCCGAAGAGGCCTGTTGCAACCAAACCAATCAAGAAAAGGTGATAGAAGAGACCGGTTGCCCCAAAGAAGAATGTTCCGATCACGCCCAACCATAGATAGCCAGCTGGAACTGAGGTAGGCGATATTGTAGAGGAAGACAACGACCCTGAAAAGAAGTCAGACAACAGACTTGTCCCATGTGGGAATGGCTCAAACTGGCCAAACACAGGTAGATTTGAAAACAAGACGTGGCGCCCCGCGACAAGTATAAAGACGAGGATCAGACCCTGGATTACGCGAGCAAACCTACGTTGTACATATCGCGTCGCCAAAGATGTAGGATCGATGGCGTCTTCGCTCAGATTCTCTTTCTCTAAAAAAGCGCCTCGATCGTTGCGTTTTGACCGCTCAACTTCATACCTAATTTGAGCACGTGTGTTCCTCTGATGCGCAAAAAAAGCCGACAATCGAGCCGATCCTCGCGCCAACTTTAGAGTCATATCTCTAAAATCTAAAAGACGCGACTGAGCACCGACCTCCCATCGAACCGATTGAGTCGGTGATTTTTTTGCTCCGTCCCTGAGGCCTTTCAGTATGGCCCTAGCGGTACGCCATCGGCCAGAAACTGCGAAATATGCAGCCTCTAAGAGTGCAAGCAGCCAAAGTTGGATCTTTGAATACCGACGAGCAAAGCCAGAGGAGTTGTTTACTATGCATCGCATCTGATTTGCACGAACGTAATAGGATCGCTCGGCGCGACGCAATTTACGCCTTATGGGTTGAAACTTCGAATTGACATAGGCGCCATCAACACCATTGACCAAGACCCCCATGTGGCGGACTTTGGCATAAGAAGATGCAATTACGCGAGCCCCAGCCAATTGCGCACGATAGGAGAGCTCCACGTCTTCGCCAAAGAGGTAGATCTCAGGGTCGAAGCCGCCCAGAACATTAAAGAGATCGTATCGCACCAACATCGCAGCACCCGGAGCCGCAAAGACCTCTTCAACGATAGGAAACTGATCCTGGTCGAGATCGCCAACGTCGATTCGTGATCGCAATGCTGCCGTGCGGTCAACGTCAAAACCCAATGAGGTAATTCGATCAGGATAAGACCAGCTAACGATCTTTGGAGCCACTATCGAGGCGTTCATCCGCAGTGCATCTTCGACCATAATTGAAATTGCATCTGGCGCTACCGCCGCGTCATCGTGACATATCATTAGATATGTCGCTGAGGTAACATTCCTCACCGCAGCATCCACTGCAGCACTAAAACCTAGATTTGTCTCGTTTCGAAGAAAAAGAGCATTTGGGAGCGATGCCCCCACCCTTTGGGCGAGAGTCACTCTTGAACCGTTGTCAACGATAATTACTGAAAAATTCGGGTAGTCTGAGGCCACAATTGCTTGAAGCGACTCTTCGAACCAATCACCGGGGTCATTGGCTACCATGACTACTACAACTAAAGGCGGAACTGCCATATCGAACTAAATAGGCTAGCTTGTCGATTCGCCAATGCCCACACAAAGTGGGGAGCGAAAGTGCTTTGTTTGAGTTATGCTGGCAAACAAGGACATAAATTTGTTTGGAAAATTGATTTCTGGATTACTGATCGACAAAAAGTGAGGTTCAAATGGCCAAAAGCCCTTCCGATGAACTAAAGGATTTGACGTATTCAACCGTAGGCTTTGCTCTTTTAGGACTCCAGCGTCTTATGGTGGCACGCAACGACCTATCAAAGAGCGTAAATCGGGCTATAGGCGATCTTGCCAATATGACAGAACATCTAATAGGGTTTCGTCGAGACTGAATTTCGCTTCGAAGTCAAGATCCCGAATCAACTTTGAACTATCTCCAACTAGTCGCGCAACCTCAACCGGTCGGACCAAGGTGGGGTCGGTGGTCAACTTTATCTCAACGCCCAAAAGGTCAATCATGCGATTTATAAGATCCAAGACCATGACTCCGCGACCAGACGAGATATTGTAGAGGCTGTTTGCCTCTCCTTTTAAGGCTAAATCGACGTACGCTCGAACCACATCACGGACATCCAGAAAGTCTCTGACTGCATCAAGATTACCGACGGGAATCGATGAGCCTCCATCGCGCTTTGCCTGGCAAAGTCTCCTGGCAATCGCAGCGACTAAGAAGTTATCCGATTGATTGGGGCCAATATGATTAAACGGGCGTGCAACTATCGCATCCAGCCCATAGGCACGACCATATTGCAGGACAAAGGTCTCCCCGCATAGCTTCGAAGCGGCATAAGGGCTAAGCGGCATCGGCGAGACTTTCTCGTCCACCTTGTCAAGCTCTTTATGGTTGCCATACACCTCCGAAGAAGAGACATATACAAAACGAAGTTTCACATTCCTAGTGGCGATAGCTCTAAGAATATTGAGCGTTCCACCAGCATTTATCGACAGATACCTCTCTGGCTCGCGCCAGGAGGTTCCGACATGGCTCAATGCGGCAAGGTGAAAAACCACCATCTCGCCACCAAGATCAACAAAACTTTCGATTTCAGAACTAATGACCTCAAAGTCACAGATATCGCTATCAGGCGTCAACTCCGTGGCTTCAATTCCTCTTTGGCGAAGTTCCCCCAGGAGATATGGTCCGACAAATCCTCTGCTTCCAGTTACAAGCGCGCGCAAATTCTCCCCCGACATTTCAAATTGATAGAATACTACGATAGAGCTCTAAGTGCCGTTGTCCACTTATGGTCCATGAATACTTCGCTAGGAGTTCATCCTTGGAGCTAAGGCCTAATGATCTATCCCTCTCACCACCACCGAAGTGGTCATAGACCCCTATTATCGCCTTAGCGATCTCATCGGTATCATAGGGATTCACAAGATAAGTCGATTCATTTGCATATTCGGCCATCGCAGAATCAACTGACGTTATCAGCTTTGACCCCATAGCCAACGCTTCTAAACCCGGAAGGCCAAATCCCTCCTCGAGAGAGGGATAGAGTGTTGCAACCGAGCCGGCATAGAGCGAACCCAAATCGGCGTCAGAGACATATCCCAAAACCCTGATTTTACCGCTCTTCACGAAGGGCTCCAAGGTGGCAAAGAATTTCGAATTTCGCCAACCACTCAATCCTGCAATAACAAATTGAAGGCCGGGGATCTTTGTAGATGCGAAGGCATCAAGGATGCGCCCTAAATTTTTACGCGGCTCGATTGTGCCACAATAAAAGAGGTATTCATCTGATATTCCATGGCTTAGCTTAGTTACCGCAATCGATTCAGAAGAGACTACCCCAAATTGACTTACGTCCACTCCATGAGGGATGACCACTCGCTCCCCACTGTTAGGATAGAAAAGTTCAAAGCGGTCTCTGGCGAATTGAGATGGGAAGATCAATGCATCTGCCCGCTTGGCCGCCTTAGCGATTGCATGACGAAAAAAGCCCACTTTAGTGCGCTCGTGCCACTCTGGATGATCGATAAAGGTTGTGTCGTGAACCGTTACAACCACTCTTCCACCAAATGGCTCTGGCGAAGTATAGTGAATTCCGTGGTGCAATTTAACATTTCTTCGCCGAAGTTGCGAAGCCATGAATAGGCGTTCGTAGGCTAAGCGACTAACGCGACCATTTGGCACCAACTCAGCAAACCTTAAAGTCGGAATCAGAGCCGTCATACGATCGCCATCACCGCTTCTAGTAATCCCCAGAAACGAAAGTGTCTCTTGGTCATTTTGATCCAATACTGCCTTTAGCATCTCGATGCCATACCGGCCAGCGCCAGTTAGGCGATTAGGAATTGCACTCAGGTCGATCGAGATCAGCCCCTCCATTGAATATATTCCTTTGGCTCTATCTCATAAATCATTCGGTCTCCTGCGATCTCTCTATATGCCATAGAACTGCCTACCTATAGTCAAGGCCGATTGCGACCATTTCATGGCAGAAATTGTGATCAAACCTTCACGAACGACCCTAGAAGAAACCTTCGAATCGGTCACTACCTCAACGATTCCTCTTGAGATATCCTCAATCGAATATGGGTCAACTATTACAGAATTCTCAGATGAGGTTGAGGGCAACAAGGATGCGACCACCGGGGTAGCAGATGCCATCGCCTCAATCGGTGGAAGGCCAAACCCCTCGAAAAATGGAACATAGACAAGGGCGCTCGCCCGTTGGTAAAGGCCGGCCAGTATCGAAGCGTCCACCCTACCAACGAGGTGGACACCCTTGGTGGGCGCTATGGCCTCTCCCCAACCACTAGGACCAACTACCACCAGAGGAAACTCACCCCCGAGAAGCGGCCGAGCCATTTGAAGAGCCTTTATAACCCGGTGAAGATTTTTCCTAGGCTCCATCGTGCCCACAGACAAAATAAACGGGGAGGATACTCCGACCCTGCGCAACAGGTCATCGGCTCCGAGTAGGTCGGCGATGGGCAGATGGTCCGAACCAGGCGGAACAAGAGTAATTCGATCTCGGTCAAAGCCTGCATCGACAAGGTCGTCCAAAGATCGATTAGAGATTGTAATAACAGAAGAAGTTGAATTCAAAATCTTCTGAAGTCGAGCTTCGTGCCAAACAACTCCACGAGGAGTCAACGTCTCAGGCACGATTCTATGAGCTAGGTCATAGATGGTATAAACCTTGGAACTTGGGCCACCTCGCAGGGGTCCTGCAATGGAAAGGCTCAACAACCTATCAAAACCCTTTGGTGTCGAAAAGTTGCTATAGTCCCATAGTCGATTGAGAATGCGGTTGTGGACAATGGCATTGGAGTACTTGACTCCGTATTCCCCAAATGGATCCGGTGACGATCCCTGCCATTTGGATCCAAAGATCTCACAATCCACCCCTGATCTAATCAGAAGTGGGGCCAACTCAGCCAAAATATTATGAGTAAAGGCCCCAATTCCACCCGGCACTATGGCGTGTAGCTGCTCTGGGATAATAAGGAGTCGCCCATTTTGAGTCAGATTCGCCACATTGCCCCTCTCTTGTGTCTCAATCTCCAAAGCCTCAACTCTTTTGGACCTCAATAGCTTTCAAATAGATATCTCTAAGCCCTAGAGCGCACTTTGCCCAGGTATATCTACCAACGCGCTCAGTTCCACGAATTCGAAGCTGCGCAACTAATCGATCGTCGTTCGTCATTACTTCAATCCTCTCACCAAGACCATTCGCATCACCCACATCGAAATAATCGACCGCGTCACCAAGTACCTCTGGGAGAGATCCCGCCCTAGAGGAGATCACAGGAACCCCCATGGTCATCGCCTCAATGGGCGGAAGTCCAAAACCCTCATAGATTGACGAATAGACAAAGACCGACGCTTTTGAGAGGAGCCATCTGCGCATCGCAGAAGTTACATAACCCGGTAGAACTATTCGATCCGCAAATGGAGACCTGGAAATCCTCTCTTCAACTTCGTCGGATCCCCATCCCGGACCACCGGCGATCACGAGCATCAAATCCTCATTTGCCCGTGCGGCAACCTCAAATCCTCCAATCAGAGTTAGAAAGTCTTTCCGCGGTTCAATCGTGCCTAAACCCAAAACAAACGGGCGCCCATTCAATGCGACCCCTTCTAGGGCTGGATCAAAGTGATCGTCACTCACACGAGCTGACCCCGCCGCCAGCTCGTGAAGCTGAGCAACACCAGGTGCCACTGCTATAACTCGTTCACGATCAACTCTAAAATACTCAACAACTTGCTCAGCGATAAATTCGCTGTGGGTGTGGACCAAAGCGCCATTTTCTATCGCCCGCCCCACCAATCGGGGGAAGGCTAGCGTGGCAGGTTCGGCCAAAGAAGGATACAAAAGTGGCGTAAGGTCGTGAACCGTAACAACTCTGGCGGCCCTCGCGCTAGGAGGTACCACGAAGTTCGATCCATGAACTACATCTAGGCTCCCAACGAAGAGTTCAATTGGAGGGAAGTTAACCTTCGACCAGAGCTTCTGAAGCGGTCGGGCGGGCATTGGTAGTTGTTTTGACGGCGCAACTCCGCCTAGAGCGGCTGGCAACCGACCTCTATTCCTCCACGTAACCGCAAATGTCCTTAGATCAACCCCTTCAAGGGAATCGAGACTGCGAATTGCTCCAGAGCAAAACTCCCCGACTCCGGTTCTAGGCCCCAACAATGGCGTGGCATCAAATCCCACTTTTATCATGACTTTTACAATCTCGTTCGCAAAACCTTAGTAACGTAAAGATAATCGCCCACCTAGTCAAAAAAGACAAATTGAACCTCGCCTGTTCTAAGAGGCCGACATAACGCCACTAACTTTACCAATTGACAGCTCAAACAGACCGATTGCCAAGAGATGAGGAGCTAATTTCACAAGCGCTCAAATAAATGCAAAAAAATGAGTCTGGGTGAGAAGTTACCGCAATAGCGAATCTATTGACTTCTAAAACCAATTCGAATCACAGTTCACCAAAGAGCCGTGGAATTCATCAGATAAAAGTTCTGCATCAATTCGCTGCTTCAAATTTGGTGAAGGCCTGAGCCATAGGAGCTATCCGGGTAACTCCTTATCTAATCTCTCTAAGTAATTATTTAGCTGCAGGTTACAACTGAAAAATTAAATTGAATTAGCAAACAATCAAGTCCGACCTAATTAAATCACCTAGCCACTTACGAACCACATGTTGGGGTGTGTCAGATAGAGTAGTTTGGAATCAAACAATATTCCGCCAACGTAAGATCGCGCCAGAAGATACTTTCAAGCAACCAAAAGGAGCCAGCAAAGAAATGCACCCTATAGCCAAAAGACTTACTCAATCTCTACGAATTCCACTTATCGGCGCGCCACTTTTTATAATATCAAATCCAAAACTCGTGGTCGCTCAATGTCAAAGTGGCGTCGTTGGGTCATTTCCAGCCTTAAACGCAAGACCAACCTCACAATTTGACGAATGGCTCTTTGAGATCGAAGAGGCACTCGCAGTAGGGGGAGAGAGCGATCAAGACACCAAAATTGCCCCATTTGCTGTCAATCAGATAGTTCATCGATCAAACGATCGCCTAGATGCAGATTTGGAAGTTACAATCGCGCACAAGGTGCCCATCGTCATCACTTCCTTAGGTGCTAGAAGCGACGTCTTTGACGCAGTCCATGAATATGGGGGGATCGTTTTTCATGATGTCATAAATAAAAAATTTGCCGAAAAAGCCTTGGAAAAAGGGGCAGATGGCCTAATCGCGGTTGCATCTGGAGCCGGCGGTCACGCCGGATCGACCTCACCGTTGGCTCTAATCTCTGAAATACGTGAAATCTTTGACGGACCTCTACTGCTATCAGGCGCTATCGGAAACGGAGCTTCACTTCTCGGGGCAATCGCTATGGGTGCAGACTTTGGATATGCGGGCTCAATCTTCATCGCCACCACAGAAGCTAATGCATCGGCGCCACACAAAGAGATGGTGGCAGCCTCAGACTCCTCAGATATCGTCTACACCTCCCATTTCACTGGAGTTCATGGCAACTATCTCAAGCCGTCGATATTGGCATCTGGGCTAGACCCAGATACCCTGGAAGCTAAGTCCGCAACGACGATGAATTTTTCAAGTTCAGGTACAAATGTAAAGGCGTGGAAAGATATATGGGGCGCCGGTCACGGAATAGGCTCGGTCAAAGCCGCCCTAACCACAGCCGAGCTCGTCACTAGAATCGAGGAAGAATTCATGGCAGCAAAGATCTCGTTGGCCGAAAGATTAGCGCTCTAGCCACCAAGTTTTATGTAGTTCGTGGGTCAATAGAGCTCAAAATGTCACTATCAGATCAACAATTTCGTGAACCACCCCTCCCTTGGGAAAGGGGATTACACTTGCGTTAGTTCAAATAGGATCGTACAAATGATTACAGTTCTTTGCGGCGGAGTCGGCGCCGCCAAATTCTTAGAGGGCCTTATCGCACTGGATCAAAGCCAAGAGATAGTCGCGATCACCAACGTCGGAGATGACGATGTCATGCACGGCCTATACATCTGCCCTGATTTGGATACCATCACCTACACCCTTTCAGGCGCGGTAAATCACCAAACCGGGTGGGGCCTCGCCAACGAAAGTTGGCGTACCATGGAACGCCTAAAGGGCCTAGGTGGCAAGGTTTGGTTCCAATTGGGAGATTTAGATCTCGCGACTCATCTCTTTAGAAGCGAACGCCTCAGAGAGGGTGCCACGCTCGAACAAGTTACCAAAGAGATCTCAGACAATGCCGGACTGAAATTGAAGCTACTTCCTGCCACTAACGACAAGATACGAACAAAGCTCGAGTTGGTTCACCCATCCGGAGAGACCGAGAGCACCTCATTCCAAGAGTACTTCGTAAAGTACCAACATAAGCCAATAGTAAAAGACGTTTTCTATGTGGGCTCTAAGAGTGCGAGCCTGAGCCCAAGTGTCATAGAGGCACTTGAAGAGTCAGAACGTATCATAATCGCACCATCTAACCCAATACTTTCAATTGGACCAATTCTTGCAATTCCCAAGATCGCCGAGACAATTGCCAGACGTCGAAGCGACGTGGTGGCGATTTCGCCCATAGTGGACGGTAAGGCGTTAAAGGGACCGGCAGATAAAGTTCTTGAAGCCTTTGGGTATCCAGCTAGCGCCCTTGGGGTTGCCCAATACTATCGCGATTACATCTCAAGGTTGATAATCGATCTGATCGATTCAAATTCCATCGATCAGATCGAGTCCCTAGGGGTAAGAGTGGTCGCCACTAATACCATAATGACCACTATTGATTCAAAGATATCATTAGCGGCTTTGGCCCTAACATCATATGAGAGATAGGACTATGGATCCAAATCAAAGTGGAGTCGTTACCGCCATAGCCATCCACGGATTACCCGAATTCAAAAAGGGCGATCCCATAGCCGATATCGTCATTCAAAATACCACTTTGAACCACCATGACGTTATCGTCGTTACCTCGAAGATCGTTTCAAAAGTTGAGGGACGCATCATTCAGGCGCCTAATGACGGCTTCACGCCCGAAGAGATCCATGCAATCATCATCGGTGAATCAAGACGCGTCCTACGCCAAAGGGGTCAGCTTGTGATCACAGAGACCCAAGGCGGCTTCGTCTGTGCAAATGCTGGAATAGATCAATCCAATATGCCAGATGGTTCGATCTGTCTCCTACCTGCCGACCCAGATCGCTCAGCTCGAAGAATAAGAGATCGAATCAAAGCACTTATCGGAATAGATGTCGCAGTAATTATAAGTGACACCTTTGGCCGAGCTTGGAGGCGCGGCGTTACAGATATAGCCCTAGGATCAGCTGGAATAGGTCCAATCTCTGACTTGAGGGGTACTCTAGATAGCAACGGTCGCCCCCTTGTGGCTACGGAAATAGCTATCGTGGATGAAATTGCCGCAACCGCCGAACTCACAAAGCCAAAGTCAGGGGCTATTCCCGTTGTTATAGTGCGAGGAATAGATCCGAGCCATTTCCGTGAAGGCTCAGTTAAGGACGAGATAATTAGACCCTACGGAGAAGATCTCTTTAGGTAATAGTCAGCTTAGGTAGTAATAGACTTAGAGAATAGTCGAGGTTCGCTTGCCACAATTTGACCAAGCCTCCCTGTCGATTACTTCTCCTTTGAAGCCTTATTGATTCGCCGATGAACAAATTCATCAGGGTTAGATCGATACCAATCGACTAAATCCATCAATCCATCACTTAACGAGGTAAAGTGATGCCAACCAAGTTGAGTCTCGGCCTTGACTGCACTTAAGGCACTCCTTTGGATCTCACCTTCGCGCTTGGGCAGGAGCCTTGGACGAAGTGTACTCCCTGTCACATGGACGATCTCTTCATGCAACCTAGCGATCGTCGTCTCTATGGATGTCCCAATATTCAAGACGAGGCCACCACCATTGTCAATCGAGCGGACTAGCGCATCTACCACATCATCGACGTGAACAAAGTCTCGACTCTGGCTGCCATCGCCATAGATAGTACAGGGTCGGCCGGCCAAAGCTCGCTCCATGAAGGTTGAGATTACCCCACTCTCTCTGGAACACCCTTGGCGGGGACCATAGACGTTGGCAAAAACCAAAGCTGTATATTCAAGGTCGTGGTTGCGCCGATAGATATCCAGATAGTCTAAGACTGCCCGCTTTGAAGCACCATAGGGCGAGATTGGATCGAGTGAGACAGACTCATCCAGCGGAAGAAGATCAGCTGGAGGATCCCCATAGATCGCTGCAGATGCGGCAAAGATAACTTTAGAACAACTAGCGCCAAGTGCTGCCTCAAGGATCCTGAGCGAACCACCTAGATTCACCGCCACATCTTCTAAGGGGTTATCCATGGAGAAAGTTACATCAGTCTGAGCCGCCAAGTGGAAGATGACCGAGGGACGTTTACGTTTAGTCAACTCAATCATCGACGCAGAACGCACATCCATTTGATGAAAGGCCAGCGAGCCTAGCCACTTAGCTCGGGCATATGCCAAATTTGCTAGGCGACCCGTGCTGAGATCGTCCACGATGTCGACAAATAATCCCTGGGATAATAGCCGCTCGACTAGGTGCGAGCCAATAAATCCCGCACCACCCGTAACCATGACCCGATCCATCTAGCTCGGAATCTTTTGACCGCTTAGACGTTCGCCCGCACCAATGTCGCAGCCAAGTGCAAGGACTGAGAGCTCCTCCACGATCGTCTCGGGTGGAACCTCTACTTCATCGCCAATTATTGAATCGGTTATTCGCGAATATGAAGCCACGATTGCTCGATCCATCACAATAGAATCCTCTATTACTGCCCCTGCCTCAATAACCACCCCGTCACCGATTATGGAGCGAAGAATCACTGCGGACTCAGCTATTCTGGCATTTCGAGCGATCAAAGAGTCTTCACTTACCGTGTATCCCTTTGGAAGTTTGCCAACCAACAAAGACTCCTTGGAGGAGATGGAGCCTCCACTCGCCCCCACAAGTATCCTTCGAAAGTGCATGGAAGTTGAATAGAAGTTACTCACCGTGCCGGCATCTACCCAATACCCTTCAAAGGGCTCAGCGAATAGGTGGCCATCTGAGACAAGTTGAGGAAAGACCATTCGCTCTATGGAAACGCGCTCCCCGCTTTCCACCGACGACAGAGCTTGGGGCTCAAGCACGTAAATGCCTGCATTTATAAAGTTTGATGGGGCTAATTCGCGCGCTGGCTTTTCTATAAAGGCCAGTACTCGACCCGCCGAATCTGTTGGCACCACGCCAAATGCCGAAGGATCTTCAACTGGAACTAAGGCAATAGTTGCCAAACCACGATTGTTCAAGTGGGCGCTAACCAAGGTCTCCAAGTCAAAATCACAGAGAACGTCGCCATTTACAACTAGAAATGTGCTGTCAATCCCTGCGTATTCGGCTGCAAATTTAATGGCTCCTGCAGTGTCAAGTGGAGTCTCTTCTACCGCATAACAAATTGGCACCCCGCCAACCTTACCGCTTGGAAAAGCCTTGATAAAGACGTCAGGCTTATAGCCAAGCGAAAGTACGACCCTGTCAACTCCAATTTGTCCAAGCCTCGTTACAACTCGCTCGAGCATGGTTATACCGGCCACTTTGAGCATCTGCTTTGGAATCTCGTGAGTAAGTGGACGCAAGCGCGTACCCATACCTCCGACTAGAACAACTGCTTGCAACATGCCTCCTTGCGCCACCTAAGGCCGAAGCGTCGGGTGCGGACCTTGTAGAACCATCATACCCTTAGAAATTTTAAAAACAATATCGAAACGCCTCTTGAACTTCACATTCTCACAAGACAAAGGTGTGGAAATTGTATTTTGGAAAACTCTTTGCTAACCCTGTGCCTTTGTCGTAGAAGTCGCTGGAGCCGCAGTTGTCGCTGGAGCCGCAGTAGTTGTGGTTGTAGCAAGTGCTTGTGTTACAGGCAGGTTTACGAGCGCCTTAGTAGAATTTGGCTTTGGAAGAGACTTACCATTTGCCACCAAACCAACAGTTATGAGCTGCTGATTTCCAAATACAATATTTGCAGGATTTCCGGTGACGATCTGTCCTTTACCCAAAAGTGAAGACCAAGTCTCTACCTTTATCGAAGCAGGCTTACCATTGCATGTTTGACCTGTTGCCAAGGAGGCATGTCCTGGATAGGTCACCTTTGACGAGGAGACATAAAGACCTGAATAATTCAGAACAAACTTGCCAAAAGTGGCATTAGAGCCCTCATCCAACTTGGTTTTAGGCGATACAGTTATCAAGCCATTGCCCGTTGTATAAAATGAGAGCTTCGTTGTATTCTTTTGGGCTGGGAGATTAGGTAAAAAAGTTCCACAGTCATAGACGCCAAGTGCAACGTGCCACGTTGTACCCACAAGGGGAGGCGCAGCCTTTGCTCCTGTTGGATTGAGTCGTTGATACCGCGAATATCCGATCACGAAGAATCCCACCACCACAACTAATGCTATGGATGTATAGAAACCAATAGGTACAGCGCCGCGCCTAGACCTACTGCCACCAGTTGCGGCCGCTCTCGCCACTCTTTTACCTACGGATTGCTTTGACATATGATTTCTTGACTCACTCCGAATAGATTTTTAGCCCTTACCACTCTAGCCGTTGAGGGGAAAATGACGCTTAGCCACAATAAATCCCTTGACTATCATCGGCGAATAGCATAAATTTCAAGTCTTTTAGTCGACTAAAGGGTCCTACCTTCTAAAAAACGTCTGTATCTCGTCACTGCAATCGTAATCAAAAATCGCAGGACGACACCGACTCCCACCAAAGGTAGAGCCAAAGCCTTGTACCCCAAAAGCGTGGAACTCGAATAGATCAAAAGCGAACGGTGGTGCATGTAGGCCACAAAATATGGTCGAGAACTAGACGATCTTCCTTGATAATGAATAGCTACCGCCTCCCTATCGTGGCCAATATCATATCCCTTTGCTATTATCCGTCGACAGAGATCTACATCTTCCATGAACATAAAATAACGTTCGTCAAAGCCACCAACCTCTCTAAAAAGGTCGCTTGAGATCAACATCGCAGCACCCGAAATCCATCGATCATCTCCAACGCTCTCGTTCTCGATAGAGTGATAACGCCTTGAAAATGGATTATTACGCCACAGTTGTCCAAGGACGGCATGAAAAGCCGAAACTGCCAGAGACGGGAAGCGACGCACCGATGGATAGATTTCTCCATCGCTATTTTTTATAAGTGGTCCCGCTATGGCGACATTGGTTCGCTCTTTGAACGAGGAGAGCTCTAAAAGCGCATCACCGCTTATAACACAGTCCGGATTGCAGATAAAGAGGTCAAAACCCAAAAGGTCCTTTGATACCTCGTTTATTGCTCTCCCGTAACCCAAGTTCCCGACCATGGATCTTAGGACCAACCTAGAAGTATCGATCTCATTATGAAACTTCTCTTTTATCAATTCCATCGATCCGTCACTACTTGAATTATCAGCTACGACTATCAATTCGCTAGGCCCCATCAACAGGGCGCCTATACAATCACACAGCAACGAGCCGGTATTGTAGTTGACGACAATCGACGCTATCTTTGGAGATGACATATCACTTGGGCCTTAAATTAAAATTCCATCTCATAAAGATTCAGCGGGCTAGAGATAGCTATCCCGCAACTGAGCTATCAGACAAGATACAGACTCCTGCCAGATTGGAGTCTCTCCATAGCCTCCTAGACGAAGGGCGCTGTGATCCAATACCGAATAGGCCGGTCGAGGAGCTTTGCGCGAAGAATCCAACTGACTTGTGGCAATTGGTAGAACTCGCGATGGATTTGCCCCTAAGGTTTCAAAGACAAACTTAGTCAAGTCATGCCACGAGGTCACTTCGCAATTTGTGACGTGATAGATCCCACTTTGTCGATCCGAAATCAGTTTAATCATAACATCGACCAAATCTGTGACAACCGTGGGTATCCCAAACTGATCATCGACAAAGGTAACATCTCCTTGGCCCTTAGCGAGGCGAATCATCGTCTTTAGGATGTTATTGCCGTATTTGCCCATAACCCAGGCTGTGCGAACTATCAGGTCGCTAGAGTCAAGTTCCAACTCCCCAGCCAACTTAGACTTTCCATAGATCGACAAGGGATCTGGCGCATCCCACTCCCTATAGGGTGTCGTTCCTAGACCATTAAAGACGTAGTCAGTGGAGAGATAGAAGACACTAGCTCCTACTCTTCGTGCGCCTTGCTTTAGAAAACGTGTCCCCATTGCATTGATGGAATAGGCCAATTCGACTTCATCCTCGCAAAGATCCACTGCCGTCAGCGCACCACAGTGAACGATGATATCTGGCAAGAAGGAGTCGATCGCTCCAAATACCTCAACTCTGTTGGTAAAGTCAAGTTCATCCTTGTCGGTCGCCAAAACCTCCCATGAACTTTCCTTTTGAGCAACGGTTTCAACGAACTCCGAGCCAACCTGACCCTTTGCGCCTGTCACTAAAAGTCTCAATATGACCTCAATCCAATTCGTCAAAAGACGACATCATTTGGCACTTTAGCCACTGACAATGTGTAGCAATGGGTGCCAGAGAAAATAAGTTCCGATTAGGAGTGAAATACTACTTCGATATCCAGCTGCTGCCAGGGCCCTCTACGACAGGAGCTCGAAGTTTCAGTGGCTCCCACCAGCTTCTATTTGCAACATACCAATCAATTACGTCGGCAATTCCATCGTCAAATTCAATCTCAGGCTCCCACCCAAGCTCTTGGCGAATCTTTGACGAATCCAACAGATAACGTCGATCGTGACTGGGACGATCAGGAACAATGGTCTTAATTGACTCGTCCTTATTAAGGTGCTTGACGACTAAGTCCGCAATGTCTAGAATGCTCTTTTCAACGCCAGTACCTACATGATAGGTCTCGAACTCGCGCCCCTTGTTGATGACGAGATCTATCGCCTTGGAGTGGTCTAGGGCATGTATCCACTCTCGCCTATTGGAGGTCGAGGCATATAGCGGAAGCGGAAGGTCATCAATTGCATTGGTAACAAAAAGCGGAACCACCTTTTCAGGAAATTGATATCGGCCGTAGTTGTTAGCGCAGTTCGTTATTGAAATCGGGACCCCATAGGTCAACGCATAGGAGCGAACAACATGATCTCCGCCAGCCTTAGAGGCGTTATAAGGCGTCCTAGGCAAGTAAGGAGAGTCTTCCTTGAATCCTCCTTCTTCATCTAGATCCATGTCTCCATAGACCTCACAGGTGGAGACGTGGTGAAAGCGATCCACCTTAGCACGCCTCACACCCTCCATAAGTCCTTGAGTACCCATAACATTCGTTTGAAAGAAGCGACCTGGATCCAAAATAGCCAAAGAATTATGAGACTCAGCAGCGAAGTTGACCACGACGTTGATCTCAAAACGCTTGAGGCTCTCAAAGACTAGATCGCTATTGGCAATATCGCCTTTGACGAAATGAAAAGAAGTAGCGACGTCGTCGAGCGAGTGAATATTGCCCGCATAAGTCAATGAATCATAGACAACGATGGTATCGGCGGGATGTGCCTTCATCCAGTATCGAACGAAGTTGGATCCAATAAATCCAGCCCCGCCAGTCACTAAAATATTCATTAAATTTCCATCCTAAATGGTATTGTTTCCAAAATAATTCTGGCCTATGGTAGCCTAACTAAGCGCAGAAATCCGCTATCAAAGCTCCATTTAAAGCAAAGCTAAGCGATTTCAACGATCGAATGATCCCCAACCACGAGCCGATTAGCTATCGGGCGAGCTTGGCGCCGGCGCACCGTTACTTGCTTGCCCAACACTGACCCCTCGAGCGACTGGATACCATCCACAGTAGTCCCGGCTAAAAGGATCGAATTTTCAATCTCCGTTGCCTCAATCAGGCAATCCTCCCCGATGGAGGTAAATGGCCCTATGAAGCAATCTTTCAAGACGCTTCCACGTCCTATAATTGCCGGCCCTCGAAGACGCGATCGCAGAATTGTCGCTCCTTTTTCGATGATTACCCGCCCCTCAACGACAGAAAGTTCATCTACCACTCCCATGGTATTTGCTTCAATGTCTTCAAGAACAAGGCGGTTACCCTCTAATAGAGCTTCGGGCTGTCCGAGGTCCTTCCAATATCCTGAAATCTGCTTACTGGAGACCCTGGCCCCTGAATCTATAAGGTATTGAATTGCATCAGTAATCTCAAGTTCCCCACGTGCAGATGGCATTATTGATTCGACAGCCTTGTGAACCGAGGTGTCAAAGAAGTAGACCCCGACTAGCGCCAAGTCCGACGGCGGCACCTTTGGTTTTTCCACAAGTCCCTTTACGTGGCCGTCATCATCCAAAATGGCCACGCCAAATCTATGAGGATCAGGGACCCTTGCAAGTAAGATCTCGGCGCACACTCCAGGCTCACGCTCACGAAAGCTGTTGGCAAATTCTACAATTCCGTCTTTTATGAGGTTGTCCCCTAAGAACATGACAAAAGGAGAGTCACCTAGAAACTCCTTGGCGATCATGACACAGTGTGCAAGGCCAAGTGGTTGCTCCTGGGGGATATAAGTTACCTTCAATCCAAAGTCGCTGCCATCGCCAACTGCAGCCATGACCTCTTTGCGGGTTTCGCCAACTATCATTCCTACCTCAACCACTCCGGCCTCGGCCAGAGATTCAAGAGCATAGAACAAGATCGGTTTATTTGCTAAGGGAACTAATTGTTTGGCAGAAGTATGGGTTATTGGCCGCAAGCGTGTTCCAGTACCGCCCGCAAGCACGAGTCCCTTGAGTGTCGTCATAGCGCTTTAGATAATAATCACTTTTGGGGCAAGCCAAGGCTACGGGCTATCACGAGCCTTTGAATTTCCGAGGTACCTTCTCCTATTTCTAAGATCTTGGCATCACGGTAATGGCGCGCAACAGCATTGCCTTCAATGAAACCTGCTCCCCCAAAGATTTGGGTTGCACTTCGCGAAACTTCGACGGCGGCCTCGGTCGCAAAAAGTTTTGCCATCGCCGCGGCCTGTTTGTATGGCTTGGAATTATCTTTGAGCCAAGCAGCATGATAGACCAGATGACGCGCTGCGCTCGCTTTAGTGGCCATATCTGAGCACATGAAAGCAACCGCTTGATAACGTCCTATTGGTCCGCCAAATGCATTTCTAGTCTTGGCATACTCTATGGATTCGACCAGACATCCCTCTATCAGTCCAAGCGCCAAAGCAGCTATTGCGATTCTTCCATCATCCAATATCGAAAGAAATTGCGCAAAACCTCTGCCTTTTGCACCCAAAAGGTTCTCATAAGGAAGGCGAACTTCATCCAAAGAAAGGCCGTGGGTATCAGATGCATGCCAGCCTAATTTACGATACGAAGGCTCAACGACCAGGCCCGGAGTTCCACTAGGAACCAAAAACGTGCTCACCCCGTCCTCGTCGCGGGCCGTAACGGTAATAACAGAGGTTATCGGTGTTCCGCTATTGGTGATATAAGCCTTTGAGCCGCTAATAACCCATTCATTGGTCTTTTCGTCCAAACGAACTTTCGTTCGAGTTGCTCCTGCATCTGAACCTGCATCCGGCTCAGTAAGGCCAAAAGCTCCTAGAGCCTTACCTTCACACATCGAAGGCAAATATCTCATCTTTTGCTCTTGTGAACCGAATGAAAAAATCGGATTCGCGCCCAAGCCAACGCCCGCGGACAAGGTGATAGCGACGGAAGAGTCCACCTTAGCAAGTTCTTCAATAGCGATACAAAGGGTCGAGAACTCTAAATTTAAGCCGCCAAACTCCTCTGGAAAAGTGATCCCAAAAGCTCCCAGCTCGCCAAGCTTAAGGATTGTATCAAGGGGAAATTCACCCCTTTCGTCCCAAAGATCAGCATAAGGGGCGATCTCTTTAGCCGCAAAGCTCTCGATCAGCTCTCTAAACTCTTCTTGGTGGTGCATTAACTCAAAGTCCATAGTCCTAAAGCCTATCGCTTTAGAATCGACCAAACAATTTAACTTCCAAAACCACATTCACCACCATGGCCTCATCTTTGAGTTTGTTCCAACTAAGTCAGTTCAAATCCGCCCCAGTCAAAAAAGTGGATTTACAAATGAAAGCAAGCTTTACTTCATCTGGAGCGACTTCAGCTAGAGCGAAAGACGTGGTGTACATCACCTGCTTGGACTGTCCTAATGCAGGAGTCCAATTCGACTAACAGATGGCCTTGATTCGATATATCCAATACGTTGCCACTTATCGATTCACCATCGTTCAATTCCACCCTTACGAACGAACCAATGGTCACGCATCTAGAGCGATATTGTCGCAATATCTGAACCTTCGGCGCAGGGTCTCCTTGGCTCATAGGTAGATATCGTCCAGCAAAGGCCTCGACAATGCGGCTGGCAAGCAAGAGTCTCATTGACAGATCCAGTTGATTCCCCGTCAAAATCGCCATCGAAGTCGCGTTACGCTTGAGAACCTCAAGCCGGCTATGGTCCTGATTAACATTTATGCCCATTCCAATGATCATGAATCTTCCGGATTTACTCTCACCCACCTCTGATAACATCCCAGAGAGTTTGGCACCTCCCACTAAAATATCGTTGGGCCATTTGATCTCGGCGACTACCCCATAGTCCTGCAATACCTCACAAGCAGAGATCGACATAGCCATGGTGGCATAAAAATAATCATCTAGAGGAACTCCGGGACGACACAGAATCGAAAAGAGCAGAGAGTCGCCAGGTTCGTCGATCCAGCTCCGCCCAAGACGGCCTTTACCACTTTCTTGATGATTAGTGCTTAGAACCATTCCCTCTGGAATATCTTCGATGGCACAAAGACGACTCAACTCGGTATTTGTGGAGTCAATACTTTCTATGTGTCTTAATTTCCAACCATTGTTGAGGTCAAGTTGTATCGTATAATCCATACATGCGAAACTAGACCATAAAATGATTGGTCAGCGCAATGAAAGGATACCGGTGTTCAAAAAAATTCTTGTCGCAAACCGGGGCGAGATCGCGGTAAGGGTGATTCGCACTGCAAAGGAGATGGGCATTGCCACTGTGGCTGTCTACTCCGAGCTAGATCGAGAAGCCTTACATGTACGCTTGGCCGATGAGGCCTACGCCTTAGGCGGACAAACAGCGGCCGAGAGCTACCTCAACACGGATGCAATCCTCAATGCGCTAACGCTTAGCGGCGCCGACGCATTACACCCTGGATATGGCTTCTACTCAGAAAATACTGACTTCGCACGAGCCATTGGCGAGATCGGAGTGACATTTATAGGGCCACCTCCCGAGGCTATCGAGGTGATGGGCGACAAGATCTCCTCACGGATCGCTGCTACAAAAGCAGGCGTCGAGGGCGTTCCTGGCACGGTAGAAGTCATCAAATCACCAGACGAAGTCATCGCCTTTGGAGAAGAGTTCGGTTGGCCCGTGGCAATCAAGGCAGCCTACGGTGGGGGCGGACGCGGAATGCGCGTAGTCAACTCGCCACAAGAGGCAGCTCAAGCACTAGAATCTGCCCAAAGAGAGGCAGAAAAAGCGTTTGGACGCTCTGAGAGCTACATCGAACGATATTTAACTTGGCCACGTCACATAGAAATGCAGATCTTTTGCGACAACTTTGGTAATGCGATCTGGCTCGGAGAACGAGATTGCTCATGCCAACGTCGCCACCAAAAACTTATTGAAGAATCTCCTGCACCTAACTTTGATGACTCTGTACGCCAAAGAATGGGAGAGGCGGCGATCAAAGTCGCACGAGCCTGTGGTTACAGAAACGCTGGTACCGTAGAATTTCTCTTTCAAGACGGAGAATTTTACTTCTTAGAGATGAACACGCGCCTCCAGGTCGAACATCCAGTTACCGAAGCGATCACCTCTCTTGACCTAGTAGAACTTCAAATCCGAATCGCAGCTGGGGAACCTCTTGGTATCACTCAGGACCAAATAAAGAGATCCGGACACGCCATTGAGATCCGGATCAACGCAGAAGACCCATCCGGCGGAAAGTTTCTACCTTCACCGGGAACTATCACCAAGTTCACCGCACCTAACGGTTTTGCGACCCGTTTGGATGCAGGATACATTCAAGGCGATACGGTATCTCAATTTTACGACAACCTAGTTGGTAAGGTAATAGTCTGGGGTAAAGACCGAGAGTCAGCACGGCGACGAATGGTCAGAGCTCTTGACGAAATTCAAATTGAAGGAATTCTTACTACAATTCCAGCACAACAAATTCTTCTTGAAAAAGCTGACTTTATAAATGCGACTCACTCAACCAAATGGGTTGAGGGTGTAGAGGAACTAAAATCCCTAAAGGTAGCACGTCCTACTTCGACGGACGATCAAGGCAATGAGGTCGTGGCACGAGATGTTACAGCCGAAGTCAACGGTAAGAGGATCAACGTTCGCCTCTACCTCCCTGAGATAGCAACCTCTGTAGCATCTGCCCCTCTGGCACCTGGAAGAAAGGGTGCAGCTTCGCCTAGATCGAGATCGCATGCACACGGCGCCACTGGTGGTTCCGGGAAGATCTCCGTTCCAATGCAGGGCACGATCGTAAAAGTTTCAGTCAACGTTGGGGACAAGGTTGACGCGGGTGACACCGTTTGCATCTTAGAGGCGATGAAGATGGAAAATGCAATCTTGGCCGATAAGGCTGGAGAGGTAACCGAAATTAAGGTTAAACCAGGAGATACGGTTGGCACCGGAGATATTGTCGTTGTAATCTCCTAGCTGATACCCCTTCGCAGATCGCTACGATTCAAGCTAAAAATAAATAGAGAAGATGGTCCCAAAGGCCTTTGAGAGCATCAAAGGAGATTCAGGGCCATCTTCTCATATACCTGAATTGATCTCCCAAAAGAGCCAGAGACTCACGTCAGGATCTAAAATTGGCGCGAATGACCACAAATTAAGTCTTGTATAATCTCTAAGTGTCACAGACAACTCGGAGGAAAAGTGTCAACTCAAATCAATGGAGCACTTGACTCCACTGCTGCCCAGATCGGTGATCTCTTAGTAGAACTCTCCCACAAAATCCATGCCAACCCCGAAGTGGCATTCGAAGAATTTAAAGCATCTCGCTGGACAGCTGACATCCTCTCAAACGCCAACTATGACGTGGCTTTCGGAGTCGCAGAGATGGAGACCGCTTACGTTGCTACGATCGGCAATGGAGACTTGGAAGTAGCTATCTGTGCAGAATATGACGCGCTTCCTGACGTCGGCCACGCCTGTGGTCACAACATAATTGCAGCTGCCGCAATTGGGGCTGGACTGATCCTCGCACCTTTAGTAGAAGATCTTGGCCTCAAACTATCCGTAATGGGAACGCCTGCCGAAGAAGGTGGCGGCGGAAAAATTCTTATGCTAAATGCTGGCCTCTTTGAATCAATAGATCTATCAATGATGGTTCACCCAGCCCCAAGCGAATTTGATAGAATGCCATGCGTAGCAGCTCAGCATCTAGAAGTTGAATTCTTGGGAAAAGAATCTCATGCAGCAGCATTTCCTCAACTTGGCATCAATGCTTTAGATGCAATGACGATCTCACAAGTTGCCATCGGACTGCTGCGCCAGTCGCTCTATCCGGGTGAGATGATCCACGGTTTCATTACCCATGGAGGAGAGGCTCCCAACATCATTCCAGCGAGGACAGCAGCTGACTACATCGCTCGCGCAGAGACCCTAAATCAACTTAAAACCTTAGTTCCACGCATAAGGAGATGTTTTGAAGCTGGCGCAATCGGAACAGGATCAGAGCTCAAATTCATTCATAAATTTGAGGCATACTCCGAGTTCATAACTGATGAAACATTAGCTGCAATCTACCGAAGAGAGGCAGTTGCCTCTGGAAGGACGATTTCAACCTCCCCAACCCCAGCCATGAGGGCATCAACCGACATGGCGAACGTTTCAATGGCCATCCCGTCAATTCATCCCATTCTTGGCATTGACTCTCTTCCTGCTGTCAACCATCAACCCGAATTCACAGCCGCCTGCATTACCCAAAGTGCCGATAAAGCAGTAGTGCAAGGTGCTCTAGCCATGGCAAGGACGATCGCCGCAGTCGCATCGGATCAAACATTGAGAGCCGAATTTATAAACGGTAAAAAACGAATTGCCCTCCGCCAGCAGATGGCCAGCTAACCGAAGCTAGCCATAAATCAAGTTTCATCAGCTTTCATCTTCCAACTTAAAAAGACAGCCACCGATGGTGCTTCGTCGTTATCGGTGGCCTCGACCAAGGAGAGCTGATAGAGCTATGGTGCAACTTTCGAATTAGAAATATCTCAGCCGAATCGGTATAAATCATCCCCATGGCTACTGTCACATTGATCATTTGCAACTTGGCGTTGGAAGCTATTAAAAACTCCTCTTTTGATCATCTGAATGATCTCAATATCTTCTAAGACTCTCTGCCAACCGCTAGGTCAGATTTAGCCTATCAATATTATTGATTCCCCATCTAATGATATTTATAAATCTTTAATTTAAAATATATTGGAAATACCAACAGCCATAATCACATAACCAAACCACCAATAAGTGTCAGTCTTGATATGATTTGTAGTTAGATGCAGTCCAAATAAAAATAGGCCAAAGCGACATCTCGATCCAATATTGCTTCATTATAGAATCGATATCCTTGGGATTTGCCAAGCAGAGATGCCTTTACGAACTTGCTCCAAAGGCTCCTCTAACAGCGCCTAATTTAGTCGGTCCAGAAAAATTTTAGTGACTATGACACGAGTCCGGTGACACATGCTCGACATCTTGCTAAATTATAGATGTGGTCTGGCCCAATAACATCTTTTCGATAAAATCCATTATAAGGATCACTTGCGAAACCATATCAAACAATACTCAGTTCATTATTCGGCTCGAATGATAGTTACCTGAATATTCTAATTTAAATCTATTTCAGCTTTTAGCCACATCATATTTAGCAAAATGCCAGACTATGCCGTTTAAAACCAGACCAATTTTACGAATATTTAATTGAATAATATAAACCATATCGTAATCAAACTAGGACAACTCTTAAAAATATGCCCGTGATAAATTAGCCCTTGTAAATATATAATAAAGATTGAATTCAAGCGCAATTGGCCCCTCGGCCGATCGCTTTAGCGATGTAAACCGGCCGACCAAGGCACTACTACTCCGCAGCGTCTGCTAGGGCCTCAGCCAGAGCTGGATGCACCATAACAGACTCTACGATATCATTTACCTTCAAATGTGCAGTCACCGCCAGAGCGATAACCGAGATAAGTTCAGCGGCATTATGGCCCACTATTGATCCCCCAAGGACGACACCAGTAGCTGGATCGGAGACAATCTTTACAAACCCGCGAGAATCACCGTCAATAAGGGCGCGAGCATTGGCGGCAAATGGAACTTTAGTCACTCGAATCTTTCGTCCAAGCGCAAAAGCTTCCGCCTCGGCTAAGCCTACGTCGGCGATCTCTGGTTCGGTAAAGATTGCAGATGCAGCCTTCTCGTAATCAAGATGACGGTGCGTCCTTGAGTCGAGTCCAAGAGCATGTTCTGCCACCTTGCGCCCTTGCATCGATGCCACAGAGGCAAGCGGAAGCTTTCCTGAGATATCACCGGCTGCATAGATATTTCTCAGGTTAGTAACACAGTGGTGATCGACAGGAATGTGGCCTGAACGATCAACATAAACACCAGCAGCGTCTAGCCCTAGCGAATCTGAATTTGGGATAGAGCCAATGGCAAAGAGCACGTGTGAACCACTGATAACCCTCTGATCGTCACATTCAATAGAGACGCCATCCACATCCTGTTTGAGGCCAATAGCCCTTGCCCCCTTATATAGCTTTACCCCCGACTCTAAAAAGTCTGCCTCAAGGGCTGCAGCCACTTCAGGGTCTTTAGCGGGCAATACTTGCTGACGTGAGACGATCAAAGAGACCTTAGAGCCAAAGGATCTAAACATATGAACAAATTCCACGCCCGTAACACCAGAACCAACGACGATCAAATGCTCAGGAATGACAGGCGGTGGATATGCATCCCTCGTCGATAGAATCCTTTGACCATCTACTACAGCCCAATCTGGAATACGTGGACGAGAGCCTGTTGACAAAAGTACTGCATCGGACTCTATCTCACGAATGCCGTCTTCAGCCTCTACCTGGATTCGAGTTGGAGAGACCATTCTTCCTACGCCGTTGATGATAGTCACGCCTTGACTCTTCAAAAGTGCCATCTTGGACGCGGCGAGACGCCCCGTTATCGATGAGACCCGACTCTTTAGCGAGTCCAGATCGATCTGTGCCGTAATTGGCATTAGGCCCATCTTTTCGGCCCGTTTTGTAAGAGCCAGAACGGCTCCAGTGGAGATCATAGCCTTCGAGGGGATGCAATCCCATAGATTGGCAGCACCACCCACGATATCGCGCTCAATCAAAACGACTTCGGCTCCCATACGGGCTGCGTGGGTCGCGGCCTCAACTCCTGCGGGTCCTCCGCCAATAATTACAAATTTCACGCCTCTAGGTTACCCTCTTGGAATATATATCCCAAATACACTTCTTAGCGTATCGGAAACTTCGCCTAATGTTGCATTTGCGCGCAGCGCAGCCTTCATTGGATACATCAGATTTGCATCACCTTTAGCTGCGCTATAGAGCTCTGAAAGTCGCTCTTTCACGGCCGAGTTGTCACGATCGGCACGTAGCTTAGCCACACGTTCACATTGCTCCTCTTGGAGCGCTGGATCAATCGGAAAGACCTCTGTTGCTACCTCTTCCTCTTCGACAAACTCGTTTACACCTACAATTATCTTTGCCTTAGAGTCGATAGATCGCGCGTAATCATAAGCCGCTTGCTCAATTTCATCCTGCATGTATCCATTTTCGATAGCCGCTATCGCTCCACCCATTTCCGCTATCTTGGCGAGATATTCAAGTGCCATCGACTCAACTTCGTTGGTCAAACTTTCAACAAAGTAAGAACCGGCAAGAGGATCAACTGTGTCGGTTACGCCTGATTCATATCCAATCACCTGCTGGGTGCGCAGAGCCAACTTAGCAGCCTGCTGAGTTGGAAGACCCAGGGCCTCGTCAAACCCATTGGTGTGCAAAGATTGAGTTCCCCCTAAAACTGCAGAAAGGGCTTGGATGGCTACTCTCACCAGATTCACCTGAGGCTGCTGCGCAGTCAGAGTGGAACCGCCGGTTTGAGTGTGAAACCTAAGCAATTGGCTCTTTGGATCCTTTGCTTCAAATTGATTCCGCATAATATCTGCCCAAATCCGCCGTGATGCGCGAAACTTGGCCACCTCTTCAAAGAGATTGTTATGCGCATTCCAGAAAAACGAGAGCCTCGGGGCGAATTCATCAACCTCTAAGCCAGCCGTTATTGCCGCCTCTACATATGCAATGGCGTTGGCAATTGTAAATGCAATCTCTTGAACCGCAGTTGATCCAGCTTCACGAATGTGATATCCCGAGATTGAAATAGTATTCCAAGCAGGCATGTGTTCATTACAGTAGGCAAAGATATCAGTGATTATCCTCATCGAAGGCCTCGGCGGGAAGATGTAAGTGCCTCTCGCCACATACTCTTTGAGGATATCATTTTGGATCGTGCCGCCTAGCTTGGATGACTCTATTCCAGCCTCTTCAGCAACCAACTGATATAGGAGCAAAAGGATTGAAGCGGTGGAGTTGATAGTCATCGAGGTTGTCACCCTATCGAGGGGAAGACCATCAAGTAGATCTCGCATATCTTCAATGGAATCTATAGCTACACCGACCTTGCCCACCTCCCCAAAGGCGCGAGGATGATCCGAGTCATAGCCCATCTGAGTCGGAAGGTCAAAAGCACACGACAAGCCTGTTTGTCCTGCCTTGAGCAGAAACTTAAAGCGCTCGTTGGTTGCCTTAGCGCTTCCAAAACCTGCATACTGGCGCATGGTCCACAGTTTGCCTCTATACATATTTGGATAGACCCCACGAGTATAGGGATACTGCCCGGGAGCACCTAATTTTGAGGCTGAATCAAATCCATCCAAATTAGTGCCATCATAAAGTGCGTCAATTTCAATACCAGAATCGGTTCGATGATCACCAAAAGTCATGGCATAGATGATACTCTAATGAGCGCACTGGAGTCGAGTTGACATCAAATCCGCATTAAAACCAAGAACAATTTTACATTTCCTAAAGAGGTAATGGATTAAATTAAGTCAACATCACATTTAGCTCAACTCTAAATAAGATGCCCAAAGACCAATAGATCGATTTGGATCACAATGTGACTATTCCACAACTGGCAACCACTCAATATTGAACCTTGCGACCACCATTAATGTACCTAAAATTCGGTATCAGATGCCTCGTTTATTTGAGATTTACTTGTGCGTCAACCTCCCATTACTGGATTTGAAAGTCATCTTCGTCTCTCCATAAGGATTATGGCCAACCCTAAACTGAGAGTAGTGCTAAAGGGCAGCCCTCTGAAGCTGGAGAAACTCTGGCTCTTCTATAGCGTTCGAGGATGTTCCAGGTGTGTAAACAGCGACGTTTTTTTGACCCACATCAGCGGTTTAAAATTGACCCACCCAATTGAGTTCAATAGTAGTTGTTGGTGTCAGTAAAAGTGTCTCATTTCTAAGTCACCGTGTATCTGAAAATCTCAGTAGAGAAATTCGTTTAGCCGAGCAGTAAGACGTTCTGCATTATCTCTAGTTTGACCGAAGGTGACTATCACTTCTTCATTATCTCGAAGTAACTTGACCATCCAGGATCGCTCCTCTGGTCTACTCCGAGTAGTTGCAGAACCAAAATGTACCTCTGCTCTAATCGGGCCTCTTTTCCTCTGTCTATGAGCTGCCATACGACAAGCTGCTGAGCAATACCTTTGTGGTCTTCCTATGCAATGTTCCGGAAGTATTTGATCACACCCCTGTCTCTCGCAGATCTTTGAGATAGGTAGTTCCGTAACGTTATGAAATGGTTCTCGGGTTCGCTCTAGTGATCCCAGCTGAGATAGTTCCGTAACGTTATGAAATGGTTCTCGGGTTCGCTCTAGTGATCCCAGCTGAGATAGTTCCGTAACGTTATGAAATAGGTATTGGCTCTTCGGTACTTGTATCTCTTCCACTGATTGGAAATCATTTGAGACCGGATTAGGTTCGCTTAGGTAGCGGAAGTGATGATAGGAAGTTTTCATTTTTCCACCTCTTCACCTTTCTTGGCGTTGTCACCAGTTTGTGGGTTGGTATAGATTCCTTGTTTGATTCGATCCTTGAGCCGGTAGCTGTTGCCCTTGATGTTGATTACATGGCAGTGGTGTAACAGTCTGTCTAAAATTGCAGTACTTAGTACTTGATCTGAGAAGAGATCGCCCCACTCGGAAAAGCCCTTATTGGAACTAAGGATTACGGTTCCGGTTTCGTATCTGGCGGAGATAATGTCAAAGAAATAATTCGCTGCCATTCGATCAAGTGGCCTATATCCCATTTCATCGATTATCAGTACCTTAGGAGAGGTGTACTTTCGCATCTTGGTTGGACTGTAGGAACTGGAAAGGTCGTTTGCAATTTTTGACAATGTAGTAAAATAACAAGAGAATCCACCAGCGATTGCCTCAAGACCAAGTGCTACAGAAATATGAGTCTTGCCGATCCCGGGCGGACCCAAAAGGACCAGGTTGGTGGCACTAGAGATAAAGGCCAGAGAACGTAGTTCAGAGATAAATGCCTTATCAATACTTGGACAGAAGTTGAAGTCGAAATCTGAAAATGACTTCCTAAACGGCAGTCCCGCGGTCTGCAGTCTTATCTCATAGGTCCTTTTTCTTTTTGATTCAATTTCAACTCCCAATAGTTCAGATAGAAATGCCAAATAGGAAAGGTCTTTTTCAGTTGCAGAAGATACCTTGGCATCTAATAGTTCAGCCATATGGCCAAGACCCAGTTCTACTAGCTGGTTTTGAGCTAATTCAAGATCTAACATTTGCAGCCTCCACATATTCATCAAGCGAACGGATCTCAACTGAAGTGTCAATGATTTGTCTTACAAGTACCGGAGGAGCCAGTCTGCCAGCTTCAGCAGTGATCCCGCTGTATTGATGAGGAAGGTAAACCAACGAGCGCTTTTGGTAGGTAAGTTGATGAGAAGCTATCAACTCTCCGTTTGAATAAATCTCAACGGTTCGCTCTTTTGGAAGTACCTCTACCTGTGAAAGTGAGTATTTCCAAGGTACTCCGTATTTGACTCCAGCAAATGAGACAAACGAATCAGCTGTTACCTTTCTGATTCTCTTTTCAAAACCGTACAATGTCTCCCGGGTTGGAAGTGGTCCTAAGTGTGGCTGTTCTACTATGAAGGCTTCATTTGGGGTAATACCGAGACTTTGATGAATCCGGTTATCTGCTTCGCTACACCAGATAAGGGCTTGTTGATTTAGATCAGCTAGATCGCTAAAGGTTCTAGCAGGCCAGAAGTTCTCCTTGGCATATCTAATCCCTCGTTCTACCTTGCCTTTGGTTTCTGGCCGTCTCACTCTGCATAGTTTGATTGATATTCCCAAGAAATTAGCCAGATCTGCCATTTGCGAGTTGAACTGATATCCGTCTTTTCCGTTTCCACCGATTACCACGGTCTTCATATGATCAGTGAGAAACACATCGGTTAGTCCACCAAAGTAGAAAAAGGCATTGATCAGACAAGTTATAAGACCGTATATATCGCCACTCAGTGCAAATTCCAGATAACTCCTGCGACTTCGTCCAAGTGTTACATATAGTCCGGGAATATGTCTTTTTGTTCCTCTCGAATCGACATAGCTAAATATTCCCCAATCGAACTGACACTGTTTACCTGGTTGGGTTTCATATCGCCTGATAGCTACCTGTTTTGGCTTTGCCGGTGGTCTGATACTACTGACATATGTTCTCAAGATACTTTCTTTACCGGTATAACCCAGTGGAACAATTCTTGACATGATTGCCGGAACGCTCAGAAGTCCTTCAGATACAAGTCGATCGATCTCAGACTTATAGGGATCGAGTTTTGAGTTTCGTTGTGGCTTTGTCTCGATTGGTTTAGAACTTGCTCCGTCTCTTAGATATTTACGTACGGTGTTTCTTGAATGTCCAGTTTCTCGGGCAATTTCTCGGTAACTGAGACCTTGTTGCTTCAAATCAAATATGTTCATAAGTGGCCTACCCTTCAGCATGTAAAACTCCTTCGTGAAAGTGGATATTCACTCAAGAGTATTGTCTGTTGGGTGGGTCAATTTTTATCGCTGATGGTGGGTCAATTTAATTCCGCTGTTTACAAGGTGACTTCAAAGAGTTGAATATTCGCCAACGGCCGCGCACAGAGAAGCGACTCACGAGTGAGTCGGGGAGAGAAAAAACCACAAGAACCACGAAAGGGACCTTCTGCCACCGGCCCAGCATCACGGAATCACCCCGTGGTGCTGGGCCGACAACAGTCGACATCTCAGCGAACTGCGACCTCGACGATCTTCACGACGACGAGGGCAAAAGCAATGATGAGGTAACCACGGAGCGTCATGAGCCCAATCTTGCGCTGGGTGGACATGACCGGTGTCTTCAGCGTTGCGAGTGCTGGCATCCTCCAGGTCCGACGATCCATTGGCTCGACGCTGGCAACAGCTAGAGCGATCGTCGTCCGACGGGATTGCACGAGCACGTAAAGGCCAAGAACGAGGCCGACTGCCACTCCGCCACCCATCACGGCCACGATCTGCATCGTCGTGATGCTCGGAAAGAGCACACTTGCCGTGAGGATGATAGACAGCAGGACAAGCACCCAAATGATCGCCGACGTGAGGATGTTGAGCTTCCTGCCGTTGACCCACGGGCCCAGCACTTCTTTGTCATTGCAAAGCAGCATGAGGAAGACGACAGCACTTGGTAGGAGCACGCCTGCGAGCGTCTGGACACCTTCGGTCAACAAGCCGAGCGGCACACCCGGAATGATGACGAGCGCTGCTGAGAGCGCTATCAATCCAGCGTAGGAGAGGTAGAAGCCCTTCGCCTTACTCACGGGACGGTGAAGGGAGTGATTGAAACCAAGCACGTCCGAGCTTGCGTACGCCGTCGCAAGGCCGACAGCAGCGGCTCCAATGATGCTCGCATCCAGGAGGGCGATGGCAAAGAGGTCCCCAGCAAGCGGAGAGACATACTTCGCAAGCCCCGCAGAGACACCTGCTGCGTTCGTGAAGTTGCCGAACTCCGGGTGCCCTGCAAACACGGCAGAGGAAAACCCAAACATGGCAGCCGCACCAATGACGACTAGCCCAATCCCAATCCAGAGATCGGCCCGCTCGTAGTTGATGAACCGAGGAGTAATCCTCTTATCGATGACGTACGACTGCTGGAAGAAGAGCTGCCATGGGGCGACCGTCGTTCCAACGATCCCGATGATGAGGAGCATGACCGTCGAGACCTGGGCTCCGTGCGGAAAACCAGGGATGACGAAGTTGTGCACCATCTGCCCGACAGGTGGGTGGACCATCAAGTAGATCGGAATGAGGACAAGCGACCCAGCAACGAGAATGAGGCACACCCGCTCGAAGCGACGGAAGCTCCCCGTGCTCGCTGCTCCAACAACGACGGCGCCTGCCAGGATCACGGACGGGACCTTGGGTAGCCCGAGGTATCCCGTCGCAAGCGTGACCCCGATGAACTCCGTTACGATCGTGAGGGCGTTGAGGATGAACAGGTCGATGACACTGAACGCTCCCCAAAACTTCCCGAACCTTTCCAGTATGAGGCGAGCGTGTCCGACGCCGGACACGGCACCAAGTCTCAGCACCATCTCCTGGCTCACGTACAAGACGGGAACGAGGAGGAGGAGGGTCCAGAGGAGGTGCGTTCCGTAGTTCTGTCCAGCCTGCGTGTAGGTGCCAAACGCACCGGCATCGTTGTCGCCAACCATAACTATGAGTCCTGGTCCAACGATAGCAAGGAGTGTCTTGAGCTTCGCCGACAGGTTACGGCGAGGGGCAACGTCGCCAAGGGCGATCGTGCCGAACGCACCCTGGATGTCGCCGAGGTGAGCGTCATCGAGAACGGCGGTGCCCTCGAGAGCTTCGGTAGTGGCGATCTTTATCATCGACGGCAACCCTCCAACACGTGTCGAGGCGAGCAGTCGAACAGGTGAGCTTGGAACTGGTTCCTATAGCTATCTCCGTGAAGCGTGTTCAACGCTTCAGCAGCAACGAAAAAAATGATCTCGGTCATGGTGGTATCCTGGAATCTGAGAATGGACGCGTCAAATGACGCTTCTGGGGCTGGGAACGAGTGCAGTCTTGGGCGTGCACGAGCAAACTGTTGGCAGGCGTTCTCCAAGCTCAGTAACCGATATGGATCTTGGCGTCCAGGTTGGTCGATCAATGCAGAATCCGACGAGACCACCGGTGGACGTAGGCAACAACTGTGTAGTTAGCCGATGTGTATCAATACCTGAGCAGAAGCTGGAGAACGCCAGTTACTAGGAGGTTCGAGTTTCATTGGCGCACCTCCTTCTCGCTCTTGACACTTAGGTAGTGAATCTATTATACCTGATTATTCCACAACGCTACCTAAAGAGTTGGCGACTCTCCACCGGGCCAATTTGCAACGAGGGCATAGCGATCTCCACGAATTAGACTTCTCCGCCATTCGATAGCCTCGTTTCCAGATATGGCAAGTCGGTTGATCGAAAAGGCCCCCACATCTTTTGATATGCCAAGGCGCATTCTCTCATAACTCGATGGAACGATTGGTTGAATCTTCTCCCAACCACCGGTTATCTTGATACCACAAAAGCGATCAAGTGCCTCGTAGAGGCCCCCTTTGGAGAGATCGGCCTCTAGAAGATTTGCCGCTCGATCCCAGGGCAACCAGGACCGATCCCACCCAATTGGATCGTCACCTGCAAAGCGAATTCTCTCGATATAAATGGCATCCACAACTGAACTTCCTAGAAATTCTCCCGCCTCAAAAGGTGGAGTTTCACGCTTGCGGGCCACGACTTCGCTACGCTCTGCAAAACCTTGCGAGCTCACCGTCGTGGCCATGCTATAGAGAGAGTGGAGTGGCTGCTCCAAAACCGTGCGAGAAACCAATCTGGTCCCTCGTCCCCTTTGACGAACCACCAAGCCCTCGGACTCGAGTCGTCGGATCGCCTCACGTACGGTCTGGCGACTTACTCCATAGAGACGAGCTAGCTCTTCTTCGGTAGGAAAGCGTCCATCAAATTCACCCGTGCCAGCTCGATCTCGCAAATCCTCACAGATTTGCGCCCAAAGCGGAAGTGGGCTTGAGCGATCTATCGCGCTCAAGCTCAAGCTCCTGCCAAAAAAAACGAAAGAATGAGCACAGCAAAGACGTAGATGGTAACGATAGTCATAGCTGGGTCCTTCTCGATTGAAAAAGAGACTATGGCGACCGCGACTCGTAAAACTGGAGTAATAATCAACACCATCGTACCGAGTACAATTATTCCCCTACCCTGTCCTTTGGCGAGCGAATTCCACAAGCCGCTAAATGAATGCGGAAATTGTGATGACGGCGATGTCAAAGAGTGAAAAGAGAGCGAACCCGACAGCTTTGCATATGCGGGGTGATGAGCAAACATCACCACCAAACCAACGATGAAGATTGCCACACTTAGAGCGACTCCGATTCGAAGCACGAGCGAAATGGTGATTTCGGTCATTCGAATCTTTTCGTTCATTACCTTGGCTTGTTCTTCTGTCTCAGGAGGACGCCTGGTAAGCCTCAACTAAAACACCCCCTTCTGCAACATCTCAAGCGAAATGACGATCAACACAACTACAAAGATCAAACGAATTACGTGACTCTTTAGCTTTCCCAAAACCTTCGAACCGACCGTAGCTCCAATTAGAACTCCGATGGCAACGGGGGCAGAGATGATGGGGTCAATCTGACCTCGAGCAAAATAAACCCCCGCACTAGCTGCAGCAGTTACACCGATCATAAAATTACTAGTGGCTGTCGAAACTTTCATTGGAAGATGCATAGCCAAATCCATTGCCGGCACTTTTAGAGCACCCGATCCAATGCCCAGCAGAGCACTCACCAAGCCGGCTACATACATCATGAACAAGCCAAGTTTGGTGCCGGTAACTTTATATGAAATCTCCTTTTGTTCCGCTTCATCAAAGTACTCACCATGAAGCTCTAGAACGTTAGCGATTCGATCGCTCGAGACGCTAAGAGGTGCCGCAGCACGACGACGCTGGAAGGTAGCGACCGCTGAATAGGCAAGAACCACCCCGAAAAGCAGAAACAAGAACCGAGTAGGCAACAGCGTCGTGAGGTAAGCACCCGTTACTGCACCAGTAGTCGTCGCAACCTCCAAAAACATACCGGCCCGTAAGTTCGTCATCTTCTCCCGGACATAGGCTGCTGCTGCACCACTTGAGGTGGCAATAACCGATACAATACTCGCACCAATGGCAAGTCTTATATCAACGTGAAATAGTAAAGTCAACACCGGAACGATGACCACACCGCCGCCAAGACCCACGAGCGAGCCGAGCATCCCAGCGGCAACTGAGATCAACCCCAGAGAAATGACAAAGTCAAGAGGAGTCATATGTACAATTGTACATACAAACGAACACCGATGTGTAAAAAAGACAAATATTTAAAGAGCAACCTCTCGGACCAAATCCTGCTTCATTGCATTGTCCCTAGTATGTTGGCATATGACCAGCCAGACGCCAAAGAGATTGTCTGAGGGCTTAGTGTCTTTTGAATCGTATAACCAAGAGCGACGATCCGTCTTAGCGATCTGCCCATAGAGATACAAGGGACTTCTTCAGACATAAATGTCAAAAAGCTAATAAAACCAGGCCATCACAAGAGTGATACCACAGCTGAAGACAAAACCTTGGTTTTCGCCAATGGCCAATGGCAGCTTTATGCCAAAACAGGCTCTACCACTGGCGCCGTAGTTACTGGCCCTGTGAATTGTCAGATTCTAGCCAAAGGCCGCCTGTATCCTTTGGCCTGAATCAACCGATAATGGCATAAATAGCTTTGGTGAAAAATTCATAATTAGACCAAAAAAGCAGTCTGCAATAACAGGACTGCGATTAGGTAATATCCGTGAATCTAGTGCAGACTCAAAACCGTAGTGGCCGATGGATGGGGCATGCAAAGTTCGTCGTATTCCGAAATCACGATCTCGGTGGGATCTATGGAGCAAGCGGGGCAATTGGGGTCTCGTCGAATCCTGAAGTTCCTAAAACTCTCTTCAAGCGCATCATATGACAATATTCTTCCTGCCAATGTCTCTCCTATGTTCAATAAGATCTTGATTGTCTCCATGGCTTGAATCGAGCCGATAATCCCCGGCAAAACGCCTAACACGCCTGCTTCTGCACAACTTGGCGCCAACTCTGGCGGAGGTGGTTCCGGAACGAAGCATCGATAACAAGGGCCTACGTAGGGTTGAAAGACTGTCGCTTGACCCTCAAATCTAAAAATCGAACCATGCACGACTGGGATCTTTTTGATCAACGACGCGTCATTTACCAAATATCGAGTTGGGAAGTTATCGGTGCCATCCACGATGACGTCATAACCATCAATAACAGAAAGGATATTTTCAGAATTCAAACGTAGATCATAGGTAACCACCGTCACATCGGGGTTCAAGGAAGAAAGGGTCTTCTTGGCCGAATCGACCTTCCTCTCTCCAATTCGATCCATATTGTGGAGAATTTGCCTTTGTAGGTTAGAAGCATCGACGACATCCATATCTAAAATCCCCAAAGTACCAACGCCTGCCGCAGCTAGATACAGGGCGGCTGGCGAACCGAGTCCACCGGCGCCCAGCAGAAGCACCTTTGATTCAAGCAACTTCATTTGCCCTTTAGTTCCGACCTCTGGAAGTAGAAGATGTCGCTGATAACGATTCCGCTGTTGCTCATTTAGAACCTTTGGAACTTGCCAATTGCGTCCCTCATCCTTCCAGCGATTAAATCCACCCGCCATCGATACGACATTTTCATAGCCGATCAAAGTCAACGAATGGACAGCTAGCGCAGATCGAACACCGCCCGCACAATAGACAACCATAGGCTGAGACTTGTCAGAGACTCGACCTTCGATTTGCAACTCTAGATTTCCACGTGGAATAAACAAAGAATCCGCGATTGCACCCTGTTCGACTTCATCCGCTTCGCGCACATCAACCCCAAGCCACCCTAACTCAAACAGTTCCTGGGCCTCTTGGGTAGAAACCTCCCTAATCTGACCCTTTATACTTCCAAGCAAATCTCTAAATCCGGCCACTGTCGTCTCCTTGGCTGAGCTTCCTAAAATACCTTACGAGATAAAACTCTACTATTTAAGTCGACATTCCCAAACGAAGGCTACTCTAAAACGGTGACAAAGGATTTTGAAGCGTTGACAAAGGACGTCTTGGTGACAGATCATAAGGACCAATAGCCTGGAGATTTGTCCGATTTATCATAAGGAGACCAGTGGAATTTTCCGAAGTTTTGAAGAAAAGACGCACGCATCGCCACTTCCTGGAAGACCCTGTTGAAAAAGAAGTCCTAGAGGCAATATTACACGCGGCGACACGGGCGCCATCAGCCGGATTCACCCAAGCAAGTCGGTTCCTAGTCCTAACCAACCCAGAGGCACGGGAAAAATTCTGGTCCATCGTCGCTACACCCCAGTGGCGCGAAAAATCCAAAAGCCACGCAGGGCTTGACAATGCTCCCGTATTGATAATTCCCTTCTCGAATCAGTCCGCCTACATCGATCGCTATCAAAGGGACGACAAACGATATGCGCAAAAAAAGATAGAGAGCGATTTTCCATCACCATATTGGACTATCGATACAGCATTCGCGGCAATGTTGGTCCAGCTAGCCATCGTAGATGCAGGTCTCGCATATCTCTTCTTCGGCCTCCCCGTGGATCGTTCGCTACTTCTTGAAGCGTTCAACATACCGTCAATCTATGAACCTATTGGAGTCATTGCCCTTGGGCATCCAGCCAACAATGATCCATCGGCTTCATCAAAGGTCCAAGTGCGGCTTCATCAAGATGACCTTATCTGGATGAATGATTTCAAGCGTTAACGAGGCTCTTTATAATTTTATATGAATTTTCAATTATCTCAACCTGGTGATTTGGACTTATGATTGCCGTTACGTCGGAAACGCCCAAAGGCAAACAGTGGTCCATTTGCGAAATTCCACAAACATTCAAGACCCTGACCTGGCTATCTATCCATATAACTAGCTGCATCTTCATATCAAATAGGGAACCTATCGTTGTAGATCTAGATAACATTTATTTAACCTAATCAAAAAATATTCAAGCAAATCCGAATCCTTAGGATTGGCCATAACGTTAACTAAGTCGTCATCCATTAGGTAAAAAACTGAGCATCCAAAATAATAGTATCGGAGGCTTCCGACCCTCGCGCATCTTCAAAAATGACCACGCAGCATAATTTGATTTTTTTAGTTCAAAACATTAGACAAGATGAAAAAAACGATGCCTTACAAGTAAATCAGGCTAAATACTGTAAATCAAAATTGATATTCACCGATAAAAAAGTAACTCAATTGGATTTCAGAGTCATATCCGGAAAATAGATTTCCAAAATTTCAAGATATTTCAAGATATTTCGATTTTATTTATGTAATATAGGTCAATCGCAATTATTGCCTCCAATCCCTATATTCGAAAGGTTCTCCTGTGACTGTCGACCGCTCTAATAGAAATCCCATTCCTAATGACTCAAGTGACCACACCAACAATCAATCGGAAATCGAATCTACAGCGATTTCAAATAATGGAATTGAAGAAGAAGACGGCAGAATCATGGTAGGCACCTGGGTAGATCCATTAGTGGAATCACTTGGCTTTGACCCTAGGACAAACTACGTCGAATATTTCTGGCTCCCAATTTTAGGGCCCAGCTGCATCTTTCTTCTGCGACGTATGGCGTATGCTTTCGACCTGAGTGGTGACTTCCGAGAGATGTCACTACACACAATTTCTTACGAAATTGGACTTGGATCACCAAAGGGATTTAGCAGTAGTATCACCCGAACGGTGAATCGATGCATCCAGTTCGACATGGCAAAGCTACTTCCTAATGGTCAGCTTGCCTTCAGGAGGTCACTGCCGCCGTTGAGTCAGCGTCAACTAAATAGACTGCCGATCAGACTTCAAGAAGTCCACGAAGCTCTAATTCTAGGATACGGCACGCCTGTAACACAAGAGGCTAAGGATCAGAGCGTAGCGATTGCCGTCTCGCTTCTTGAGTCTCATGAGTCAGAGGAGAGGGCCATCGAGGATCTAGCCAGGTGGAAGATCGAACCTACGGTAGCAAAGCGGGCTCTAGAAGCTTTGTTTCCACGAGACGATCTAGAAAATAATAAGCAATGAAGTGTGCATTTTTCCGTGCTTTGGATCAGACCAAGCAGATACTTAGTTCTGTCAATCTCGACTGATCGATAAAGTCGATTTGGCACTTTCAGGCCAGATAATAAATCATCAAAGCTGAAAGTGCCAAAGTTGACTAGCGCATTTGAAGCCGATGCGAGCGCTCAAGAAACTAGTCGTCGCCTCAATCTTTCGATGTCGTTCAAAGATCAACCTAGGTCACATCACCTAGGTCATAACCAACTACAGTGATCCCAGCAGCAGATAACACAGGAGCCTGGCACCGAATCCAGTTCCGCCACGGGAGATGTAACCTCGGTCAGAGTCCGATCGCGATGGACCCGCAATGTCAAGATGAGCCCATTTCTGACCTTCTACAAACTCACTTAGAAGCATTGCCCCAGCAGTTGCTCCTGCTTGACCAGCCTCGCCAATATTGCGCATGTCAGCGATCTCCGAACGGATGTGCTTTTTGTAACGTTGCGGAATAGGAAGTTCCCAAAGTGCCTCGCCGGACACTTCTCCCGCATCTATCAAGCGTGAGATTAGCTCGTCACTATTTCCAAGAACACCAGCGATCTCGGTCCCAAGGGCAACTACACACGCCCCAGTCAAAGTTGCCAAATCAACGATATAGTCTGGGGACTCCTCCGAGGCCAAAGTTAGTCCGTCAGATAGCACTAATCGGCCCTCAGCGTCGGTGTTGAGAACTTCAATAGTCTTACCGCTTCTAGTGGTAAGAACGTCACCTGGCTTAGTTGCGCTACCACTTGGCATATTCTCCGTCAACATCGCAAAGCCGATCACCTTCTTGGTGACATTTAGTCGGCCAAGGACCGACATAGCCGAAATTACCGCAGCCGCACCGCCCATATCGGTCTTCATCGTCTTCATTCCATCGAAGCTTTTAATGTTCAGACCACCAGAGTCAAAGGTTATGCCCTTGCCGACCAATGCAATGCTTTGGGTCGCATTTGCTGGGGCATAGGTCAACTTGACCACCCGAGGTTCTTGAGAAGATCCGGCCGCTACTCCCAAAAGCGCTCCCAGTCGCTCGCTTTGAATTCTTTCACCATCCCAAACCTCAATCGAGATAGAAGGATCGCGGGCAAATAGTTCTTCGGCCACCTTCGCGAACACTGTGGGTGTTAGAAACCCGGCTGGCTCATTTACTAGAGTGCGCGCCAGTTTGGTTGCATCCGAGATTGCTTCACCTTGAGCTATCGCTCTATCACAATCTGAGCTCTCTACATCTTCGCCAATCAAAAAGGTTACGTTGCTTAGAAGCGATGCTTTTTTGAGTTCCTTTGGATCGCTCTTATATTTGTCAAAGCGATAGCTAGACATGGCTATTCCCTCAACCAAATAACCTAAAGCATCAACTCCATACCGGGCAATAAAGTCTATGGTCGAAACTACAACCTCGCTAAAGCCATAACTAGCGCGCCCAATCAAAGCTCCAACTTCACGAATCTCATCAGCCTTTAAATCCTTGTTGGCGAGACCAATTAGCCCCATGGGCCCATTGTTCAGCCTTGGCAGGATCAGAACCTCATTTGCCCCAGCGCTAAAGCCCAGAGCATCAACTCCGTAGTCGGCCAAAGTGGCTCCTGCTAGAGCCTCTAGTGGACTGCTAATAGAGTCCGGAGAGACAAAGATGAAATTTGGCAAATCGCCATTTTCGTTAAACGAACTAACTCTATAGGTAACTTGTCCCAAGTGTTTTCAACTCCTTTTCATAAATTCGCCAATAACGACTCAACCGTATGCGAATTAAAGCTATGCGAATCTTATTAGCCAAAATTGCGAACTCTTGGCTAGTGAGAACCATTTTGAGAGGTTTTGATTCCCTGGGAGCCTTGATGTGGCATGGTCAGGCGGAGCCAAAACCTACCTTTTGTAGCTTTGGCCGCTAACCAAGAGTTACAAAAAGATATTCGCGCACCTCTCGCCCTCAAAGATTGGCGCCTACTAACCCCTTGCCAATAGGTGTTCAGCTTCACACCAACGAGCCAAGATCCAAGCAAGGTCGGATAATCTATTGAGATAGACCCCAACGACCGAATCAGGGATCTCTGAACAAAACCCCAAACTAAGACGTTCAGAGCGTCGAATCACGGTCCGAGCAAGATCCAAGGCCGCTGAAAGTTGGTTAGAGCCAGGAACCACAAACTCTTTTGGCATCTCGAACAAATCTGCGATTTCGTCGATCAATTCCTCAATTCGTTCCACCATCTTGGTTGAAACCCTGGAACTTCCCTCTTTCAATTTAGATCGCGATGCCTCAAGCGTTGCTACCTCAGCCATCAGCACCCATAGATCTCGTTCGAGACCAATCAAAATCTCATTCAATTTGCTATTGTTACCACAGAAAGATCTGGCAAGACCGAGTGCTGCTTGTGCCTCATCCACGGCGCCATTTAGCTCTATATGAATCGAATCCTTTGCGACCCTTGCACCATAGAGTAGGCCTGTAGTTCCGTCATCGCCTTTTCGGGTATATATTTTCACGATTTTACGTTGTCTCCTACGATTACCAAATAACTATGTAATCCAAATATCTTGGCTAGGTTAATAATATGAGCGATTATCTAGAGGCAATTAAAACCAGAGTATTACTTTTCGATGGCGCAACTGGTACCAACCTTCAATTGAGGAACCTAAACGCCGACGACTTTGGCGGAGCGAACTTGGAAGGACTGAATGAAAATCTTGTCTTAACCCGTCCTGACGTGGTAAGAGAGCTCCACGCTAGCTTCTTAGAAGTTGGAAGCGACGTAATTGAGACCAATACCTTTGGGTCATTTCCAATCGTTCTTAGCGAATATGGAGTGCAGGATCGAGCCTTTGAATTAAATCGCATAGGTGCATTGTTGGCTCGAGAGGTCGCAGACTCCTACTCCAGTAAATCCCATCGTCGCTTCGTGGCAGGATCTATGGGTCCCGGCACCAAACTTCCCTCGCTCGGGCAATCGACCTTCGATACTCTTAGGGATGGATATCAACTACAAGCAGAAGGGCTTTTAGTTGGCGGTGTCGATCTTTTTATAATAGAGACCGTCTATGACCTTCTAGGGGCTAAAGCTGCAATAACTGGGGCTCGGCTCGCCATGGAAAAGCTCGACAAGAAAGTTCCGATTCAACTCCAGGTGACAGTCGAACTGACCGGGAGGATGCTGCCAGGAACAGAGATATCTGCCGCGCTAATCGCACTTCGCTCGATGGGGATCGACGTAATTGGAATGAATTGCGCCACTGGACCCGAAGAGATGGGTGAGCACCTTCGATATCTCCATCAAAACACCACACTCCCGATCTCCGCGCAACCCAACGCAGGTCTTCCTTCGGTAGTGGACGGAAAGATGCACTACGACCTAACGCCAGAAGGACTCGCTAGACATCACCACCGCTTCATCAACGAACTCGGAGTTCGAATCGTAGGTGGATGTTGCGGGACAACACCCGAACATATCGCAGCAGTAAGAGAGATAATCACCGACCAGGTGCCGAAATTTGTGACCCTAGATGCACCACCAGCACTCGCCTCTCTCTATAGTTCCGCACCAATCACACAAGAACTGTCATATTTTTCAGTGGGAGAGCGAACCAACGCCAACGGATCCAAACGTTTTCGCGAGGCCATGCTCCAGGGTGATTGGGATACCTGCATCGAGATCGCCAAAGATCAAGTAAAAGAGGGTGCTGATGCAATTGACCTCTGCGTCGATTACACAGGCGCAGATGGCGTTGCAGACATGGAGGAACTCGCCAGTCGATTGGCGACGGCTTCAACACTACCGATCGTTTTAGATTCAACTGAGCCCCTTGTGATCGAGACTGGTCTCAAGCACCTTGGCGGGCGAGCGCTTTTAAACTCGGTGAACTTGGAAGACGGAGATGCTCCCGGAACTCGATTTGATCTATTTTGTCGCCTTGCCAAAAAATATGGAGCAGCTGTAGTTGCAACCTGTATCGACGAAGAAGGCCAGGCACGAACTAAAGAATGGAAGGTAGCGGCAGCTAAAGCCATCTATGAGATAGCGACTAATCGATATGGACTTAGCGCGGCAGATATCTTTTTTGACCCATTGGTGCTTCCAATCTCAACTGGCATGGAAGAATCTCGTAAAGATGGAATCGAGACAATAGAGGGCATCCGAAAGATCAAGGAGTCACTACCGGGGGTCTTTACCATAGTTGGCCTCTCAAACATCTCCTTCGGATTGAAGCCGGCCGCAAGAACGGTCCTCAACTCGGTCTTTCTTGCAGAGTGCACTGCTGCAGGATTGGATGCCGCAATCGTGCATCCATCAAAGATCGTTCCCCTTTCAAAGATTCCACCAGAACAAAAGCAGGTTTGCCTCGACCTCATCTACGATCGTCGCACCGCCGACTACGATCCCCTCTCGGCCCTTATCGACCTCTTCGAAGGTGTCAATGAAAAGGCGGCGGTGAAGGAGGATTTAGCGTCTCTTCCCATCTCCGAACGTCTCCAAAGAAGAATCATCGATGGGGACAAAAATAATATCGTCGCCGATCTCCATGACGCGCTAGAGAGTGGAATTCCAGCACTGGAAATTATCAATGAATATCTCCTATCTGGCATGAAGGTAGTGGGTGAACTCTTTGGAGCGGGCCAAATGCAGCTTCCATTCGTCCTCTCCTCGGCCGAAGCGATGAAACGTGCTATCTCGTATCTGGAGCCATATCTTGAAAAAGGACAAGCCAATAAAAAGGGAAGGATCGTCTTGGCCACAGTCAAGGGTGACGTCCACGACATTGGCAAAAACCTAGTAGATATCATCTTCTCCAATAACGGCTATGAAGTACACAACCTCGGCATCAAAGTTTCAATCTCTGAGATGATCGCCAAGGCAATTGAGATAAAAGCAGATGCAATTGGCATGAGTGGTCTTTTGGTCAAATCTACGCTTATCATGCGAGAAAACCTAGAGGAATTGAATTCCAGAGAGCTCTCATCGATTCCCGTCATACTCGGTGGAGCCGCACTGACAAGGACTTACGTCGAACAAGACCTCAGAAAAATCTACCAAGGTCGTCTCTTTTACGGCAAAGATGCATTCGAGGGCTTGGACGTCATGAACAAGTTGGCAGAAATAAGAGAGGGTTCAATACAAGATGACGATTTTGGACGCAAACTCTCCGAGCGAAAACTGGGGCCAAAGCGCTCAGAGACGATGTCATCTCTCCCAGAAGTTGCAGCCATACGGTCCTCTGAAGTTGCGATAGACAACAAGATCTACAAGCCTCCATTTCTTGGAACCCGAATAGTCTCTGGAATTTCAATCGACGAAATCGCAGGTTTTATAAATGAAACTGCACTCTTTCGCAATCAATGGGGATTTAGGCCCGAAAATGGTGAAAGCGACGGAGAATTCAAAGAGAGAATTCGATCAATCTTTCGATTGGAGCTCGAAGAGGCCAAAGCGAGCAACTGCCTAATCCCCAAAGTGGCCTATGGCTACTTTGTGGCTGCTTCAGCGGGAAACCAACTCCTGATATATGAAGACGAAAGCCGATCTAAGGTGATTGAAACCTTTGATTTCCCCCGTCAAAAGGTTGAACCCCACCTTTGCATAGCTGACTTTTTTAGACCTTATGATTCGCCCGAGGTCGACTACATCGCAATGCACGCGGTAACCATGGGATCTGAGGTCTCGGCCCGTACAGCAAAACTCTTTGAAGGCGGTGACTTCAATGCATATCTTCGCCTTCATGGTCTTGGCGTTGAGATGGCAGAGGCACTTGCGGAACTTTGGCACCTACGCATCAGGGTCGAAATGGGCTTTGGAGATGAGGACGACAATTCAGTCCTCGGGCTATTTCGCCAACGTTACCGAGGTGGTCGATACTCCTTTGGCTATCCAGCTTGTCCCAAGCTAGAAGACAATGAAAAGCTCGTATCGCTCTTAGGCGCGACACGGATCGGCATTGAAGTCTCAGAGGGCTTTCAACTTCACCCCGAACAGACAACTACTGCGATAATCTGCCACCACCCCCGAGCTAAATACTTTGTCGCCTAGAAACTCCCCACGGAGCCACTCATTACCAAAATAGCTGCTATCGACATCTTCTTTTACATCTCCGCATCCTATGGGAGACGTAAAAGAAGATAAACCCATGAGTAACAGGCGCAGGCACAATTATCAGAGATGGCGCGTTTTGGTGATTTGAAGGTGACGAAAAAAATCTCGATATACCGTTCTTTTGGCATCACCGCACCTATAGGTCAATCTGTAGTATATACTACAGTTAAAGGCGTAAATAGCATATGACCTCTACAACTTGGAAAGCAGGTTAATCGTGAGTAATGCACAAATGTGGAACGAGCGCTATGCAGGGATCGATCGACTTTGGATTCCAGAACCAGATCCCAAGCTCGCTGATGTTATATCAAACTTTTCCCCTGGCAAGGCGTTAGACCTAGGATGCGGCGAAGGCCGCAATGCAATGTACTTAGCTAAAACCAACTGGGAGGTGACAGCGGTAGATTTTTCCAGCGTTGCCCTTGAAAGATTAGCCAGAGCGGCAAATGAAGCGGGAGTGAAAGTAGATACGATCTGTAGCGACATCTTTGACTTTCTAGATCAAGATGACAGCTATGACCTAATCGTTATTGCTAACATTCACCCTTCAAGAACCTTGCGATTAGAGCTGTATAAAAAGGCCATTAAGAGAATAAGTTTGGGCGGACACCTATTTCTAATTGGACACCATATCGAATCGCTCGGAATAGTCGGGCCATCAGATCCAGACCTACTGATGGACGACTCCGAAGTCACAGAGGCCTTTGTGGATCAGAAGATCGTGCGACTTGAAAAGATCACGGATATCGCAGACCACGGTCATTCGGCACCCTCTCTATTAGCGGTGATCGAAAAACTTTGATCCCCTCGTAGGCGGCAACATCCGCTGAAGGGTTTCACCGTGAACTCACCTTCTTTTCTTTACAAACAGGACCTATGTGCTCACGGACCAGGCATTCAAAGATAGGCAATACCGCTGAAAACCAACCATATAGATTTAGTTTTCAGCGGCCACGGTAATTCACAAGACAAAACGACCTTTGAAGGCTATTACAAGAAATAGACAATCAAAATGGTCGCCTTCTTGCTTATGGCGTTGGCTTCCTGCCGCCAAACCAGGATGACATTGCCCATCTGGTATTGGTCGGGGAGTGGACTTTTGGCTTCAAAGCCTGAAAAGAATATCTTTCGATCAATCTTTGGTAATCGACATAAAAGCCACTATGTACGTTCAGCTGGTAGGAGATGCAAGAAAAGCCATTGACATGACGAACCATCGATTTGCAAAATCACCTATGAAACAACTTTTAGATCTCCCGGTGAAAACCGCCTTAATCTGGCACTTTACATCTAGAGCTAATTGGTTCGATCGCAAATCCACTACTCAATAAGAAATCATTCCGTTAGAGTGATGTCTCTCCATCCTCACCGAAGATAGACCCGACTAATTATTTGGCTGAAACGATGATCCCGTCAGAACCACGCTTAAATTAAGATCATCACAATCTCTAAAATGACAGTTAGAAGTACTCTAAAATAACCGTTACCAAGACTTCGACTAACCATTTGAACCGGGATAAATCCCGATAAGACATGTGACGCCAATCAGCCTTTGGCGGCCTGCAAAAGGTGATAAAGCAGGTACAGCTGTGCGATCGCTAATGGTTCGCTACGCTTCTCATCTGTAATTCGTCCCAGCGAACTTGGAAGAGGCTGGTCGATCCCTAGCCTCGACCAGATCGCCTCTTTTATTTCGCTCGCTACTTCTTTGGATGCATGACCATGTATGTGAAGCACGTCAACTGGCTTATTGTCATCGTCGCGCATCAGCTTTAGATGTATAGCCTCTCTCGTATCGGATGAGAGTAGGTCAGAGATAGCTGGGTGGTCAATCGTTGGCCTAAGAAGGATTGACACCGACAACGGAATCTCCTCGCCTTCGCCAGGTGAAGCCTTGGCGAAGCTCATGACGATATCTGCATTGGCTCGTTGCGGGCGGATATATGCGCCAGACTCCGGCTCACGCTTATCAAGATCTGCTAGAACCTGCTCTTTTGTATAACCACGTTGAGATACGTCGCGTTGTACCTTCCACTCACGTCGAACGCTCTCTGGGGGGTCCAAGAAGACCGTTACATCAAAGCAAGCCCTCGACAACTTAGACCAAAGGGGAAATAGGCCCTCTACAACGACAAAGTCCTTAGGTTCAAACAAAACTGGACGATCCAGAGTCCCGTGATGGTGGCTATAGAGTGGCTTTAGGATTGGTTGACCCGTTGCGAGCAGTTGCAGATGCTGCTCCATGATCTCCAAATAGTTGCAATTAGGGTGCAGCGGAGTAAAGGGAAGATTCTTCCGTTCATTTCGGTCGTAACGATGATAGTCATCGGTACAAAATGAAGATATGTTAGCCGGGCCGAGCGCCTCGACAAGGCCCCGAGTCAGGGTTGTCTTGCCGACCGCCGAATCTCCAGCGATTGCCAACATGGGTACGTGTCGGCGTAAACGATTTCGGTTAGCCCGTTCAATCATCGCAAGTCGATGCGGCATTGGTGCCCTTTCGTTATTGTACTAGTTCATTTTGGATACAAAAATCTAAAGGGCCCTAAAAAAGATTCTAAAATCTTCCTAGGGCCCTGAAATATAGAGTCCTAACTTCAAATCTGGGAATTTACAACCTAGGCAAATTGCGATACGACGGAATAGCTCCCATTTCGAATCAAAGCGCTAGATATGTAGAGGGATCCGTCTCGATAGGTGACGGGTTCCAATACGCCAGCTCCAGTTACAGAGGTTATGGCCACAACTGGCTCTGCTAAAATCAAGGCATCTTGATCAAAGACAGTGTCGATAATTGAAGCGTCAAAAGAAATTATCTGAGCTCGCTCAGCGTCACTCTGGGGGGTCAATTGACCTTGGAATTCACCGCCTAGGGCCTTGGTCATAGCTGCCATAATGATGCCCTCTGGTGCTCCACCAATCCCAAAGAGTGCATCGATATGACCGACAAGAACCTCGAACGCTCCCATCACATCGCCATCTGGGATTTCACGAACCCTGGCTCCAATTTTACGAATACGCGAGATAAGCTCCTTATGGCGAGGCTTGTCAAGTACAACTATCTCAATCTCACCGATCGACTTATCCAAGACCTTTGCCAGAGCTTCAACGTTAGATTCAATCGAATTCGAAAGAGTAAGCGCACCCTTGGCTCGAGAGCCAACGACCATCTTGTCCATGTAATATCCTGGCAGATACTTGAAGGTACCCCTCGGAGCTGCAGCAATTACTGAGACCGCACCTGGCTGGCCTTTTGCTACGTAATTTGTACCCTCAAGCGGGTCTACCGCAATGTCAAAGGTAGGTCCAGCTCCACTTCCTAAGCGCTCTCCGCGATAGAGCATTGGAGCCTCGTCCTTTTCTCCTTCACCAATTACGACTTCAAGTGCAATTGGAGCCTTGTTAAGAGCTCTTCGCATAGCCCCCACTGCCAATGAATCAGCAGAGTTGCGATCGCCCCTACCAACTTTTGAGAAACTAGCCTTAGCGGCGTCGACGCAGGCTAGAACAATATTGCGCTCTAGGACTAGATTTGCATTTAGGTACTCTAGGTCGTGGCTATCTTTTTTGGTCGACTCAATTCTTGACAAAGTTTCACGGAACGATTGCGCAACCTTTTCGCCCGAAAAACCAAAGTGGGCTTGGACTTCTGAGCCTTTACCGGAGGCGCCATACGAATGCATAGCGATTATGTCTGCTTCGCTAGCCACAACTGGCTCCCAGCCAAGAGGAATGCCTGCCTCTACGACAAGCGTGGGAAGTCCCGAAGTTAGAGCCTCGATTCTCCCTCGATAGACGTCCAAGAATCGCTCGCGCCACATTACCGAGACCACGCGCACCGAGATACCGTCATTTTGCTTCAAGATCTCTGCGGCCTCTAGTGCAATTACCACTTCAGATCCGCTCGAGATGATTACCCCTCTGGCATCTTGAGGGTCGGAGATTATCTGCATTCCAGAGTCGTTGACCCAAGCTGGATCACCATGTGTAGTAACGGTTGGAAGACCTTGTCGAGAAAGCACTAATACAGATGGCATCGAAGGGTCCCCAATGGAGGTTGCCCAGGCTGCAGCTGTCTCATTTGCATCCGCTGGACGCATTACACGAAGGTTTGGGATAGCCCTTAGAGCTGCTAGATGTTCAACCGGCTCATGTGTTGGGCCGTCTTCTCCGACTGCAATGGAATCATGGGTGAATACGAAATTGACGCCCAAGCCCATAATGGCTGCTAGGCGCACAGACGGACGACAATAGTCGGAAAAGACCAGAAAAGTTGATCCATAAGCCACAAAGCCACCATGAAGTGCAATCCCGTTTAGGAGTGCAGCCATCCCATGCTCACGAATTCCAAAGTTAATCTCTCTGCCTAGATAATTAGACGATGAGACAAAGTCCAGACCAAGGTTTGTACCAGTCGACTCGGCCAAGTCAGCAGAGCCGCCAATAAGGAAAGGTAGAGCTTCGCTCAACTGGATCAAGACCTCTTTGGAGGATATTCTCGTAGCCAATGCCTTATCTGGACTAAATGGTTTGATCGACCCAGCGATCTCACCTGGAGAAGGCACTACTGGAGAGATTATTTGACGCACCTCATTAGATAGCTCTTTATAACGTTCTCTCCATGCAGCCGCAAGCTTTTCGCCCTTTTGCACGCTAGAGCGGGCGTGGTCATAGATCGCTTGCGGCACTTCAAAGGGAGGATAGGTCCACTTGTAAAACTCTTTAGTGCCCGCGATCTCCTTAGCGCCTAAGGCCGATCCATGTACCGAGCTCTTACCCGCCTTGGTAGGAGCGCCATATCCAATTACCGTCCGCAGTTCAATCAGTGTCGGTCCGCCCGTGTTTTCGCGAGCCTTATTGAACGCTGATTCGATAAGATCGAGATCCTCATGATCTTCTACCAAAATGGTATTCCAACCATAGCTTTCGAAACGACCTCGAATATTATCTGTGCAGGACAGTGTGGCATCGCCTGTAATCGTTATATTGTTGGAGTCAAACAATACAATCAGCTTATTCAAACCTAGATGACCAGCCAAAGAGCCTGCTTCGTGAGAGATGCCCTCCATGAGGTCGCCGTCTGAAGCAAAGACGTAAGTGTGATGGTCTATTACTCCTTTAGCTCCTGCGGCATCAACTCGGCTCGCCATCATAGCTTCGGCAAGGGCCATACCAACGGCGCTAGAGATCCCTTGACCCAGCGGACCGGTCGTCATTTCAACGCCAGTTGTGTGATGGTATTCGGGGTGTCCTGGTGTCTTTGAACCCAATTGACGAAAGCCCTGGAGGTCTTGGACCTCAAGTCCATAGCCAAAAAGGTGCAAGAGCGAGTAGACGAGTGCCGATCCATGGCCAGCCGAGAGTACGAATCGATCGCGATCGGCCCAGGTTGGATCAGATGGTGCATGCTTTAGCACCCGAGAAAACAAAGTATATGCGGCAGGTGCAAGTCCCAGAGGAAGGCCCGGATGGCCCGAATTAGCGTGCTCCACCTGATCTATCGAAAGCATCCTTAGCGCGGTTACGCAAAGTTGATCATTGTCGTTTGTCATAAAATCTTTCCGATCGTTTAACGTTCATACCTCTTAGTTAACGGCTTTATGTCGCAAGAGGGTCTTTAGGCTTTTCGTTTGGCTTGACCTGCTAAATTGCGAATTTCAGTCACTGCGGCCTCAAGGCCGTCGGGATGTTTAAAGAGAGAAGAGCCAGCAACCAATGTTCTTGCGCCCGCACTCACAGCACCCTCAACGGTAGAGGAGGAGATTCCCCCATCAACCTCAATTTCAATTTCATGACTAAACGAGTTTGCCAATTCATAGGCTGAGCTAATCTTTGACTCCATCGTCGAAATGTAGGCCTGGCCACCAAAGCCAGGATTAACCGTCATAATCAGGATTAGATCTAACAAATCCACGACATTCTCTATGGCACAGATAGGGGTTGCCGGGTTCAGTGCCACGCCGACCTTAGCCCCAGCTTGTCTCACGCGACCCAGAGTCCGATGAAGATGTCGAGTTGACTCAGCATGAATGATAAGCAGCTCACAGCCTGCCGCTACATATTTTTCGATATATTGATCTGGATCAACAATCATAAGATGAGCCTCAAAACCAAGAGTCGTAACTTTTCGCGCCGACGCTATGGTATCTGGACCAAATGTAAGATTTGGTACAAAGACACCATCCATAACGTCCCATTGAATTCGATCCACACCCGCTTTTTCCAACTCCACAACCGCATTACCTAGTTGTGAAAAGTCAGCAGGTAGCACCGAAGGGATTACCAAAATATTCTGCTTTACACCCATCGTCAACCCCCTATTTGGAAAAACTGCGTACCTTTAGATCTTTCCTAAAAACAGTTAATCAACTCACAGCCTAAAGCGGTCCGCTGCATAGTGAATAATCCGAATTGATCATTACAATTTAGAAAAGAATCTAGGCGACCTAAACACCTATACTCTTCCCACATAAGAGGGATTTACCAAACTGAGATCGACCAATGTCACATTGAGGAGTACCATCAAATAAGGTGTTCATTATTGAAAAAGTCGCAAGTAACGGCTATCTCGCCCTTAAATTTTTTCTAACTGTAGCTTTCTAGCTATTTTCGCATGGGACCAACAGACGTGGAACAAGATAACGACACTAAAGATGCAATGACAGAGATGATCTCGGTCCTTTTAGTCGACGATCAAGACATCATTCTGGATGGAATCAGTTCAATGATGAAGCGATTCGAGAATCAGATCAAAATTGTGGGCAAGGTTAAGGATGCACAAAGCGCTATCGCCTTTGTCACTACAAACCAATTAGACATCGTAATCACCGACGTACGTCTCAAAAACGACAGCGGCATCGATCTCTGCAGGGAAATCTCCAAGTCATTTCCTGATGTTTCGGTCGTCATGCTAACTGTCTACGATGACGAGCAGTATCTATTTCAAGCCCTACGATCTGGAGCAAAAGGGTTTCTTCTCAAACAGATCACCGCTGCTGAACTGCTAGAGCAACTCCTACGGGTACAAAACGGTGATATCGTCGTCGATCCTCAGCTAGCGGGCAGGGTTGCACTATCTGCGGCACGTCTTCACTCGGGTGAATTCTGGCCAGGAGCACACCTAGGGTTAACGCAAAGGGAGTCAGAGGTCCTTGACCTTGTGACCAAGGGAAACTCAAACAAGGCAATCGCAGCGAAGCTCTTCGTTGGAGAAGAGACAGTCAAGACCCACCTGAGCGCGGTCTATCGCAAACTCGGCGTCAAAGATAGGACTGCAGCTGTAGCACTTGCAATGCGCGAAGCAATCTTTAGATAACAATAATGCAAAAGCCCCTTTTGAAAGGGATAAGGGAAATCCCAAAATGATGAGTCTTTGGAGTTCACATTGAAAGATCACTTGCTTCGTCAAATTATTGACGCAATGCCACACGTCACAGATCTAGAAGAGCTAGCAGATCACGTTGCTGAACTTGTGATAGGGGCTTTCGGTGCAGACGTATGCTTCGTCTATCTCCTAGACGAGGACCAAAGACATATCAGTCTGATTGGCGCGACACCTCCTTATTCGATCCATAGGGGCAAGATTCGCCTAGCCGTTGGAGATGGTATCTCGGGATGGGTCGCTCAATCCAAGATACCTTTAATTGTTCCCGACAAATGGGCGGACAGTAGATACCGTTATATGCCTGAACTGGAGGGGGAAAACTTCAATTTCCTGATCTCGGTGCCGATGATGAGACCTGGTGAGGTAGTAGTTGGCGTCCTAAATGTCCATTGGCGCGAATTGCCAAGCGAGAGCGAATCGATCTTGGTGGACCTGCAATATGTCGCCAACCTATTTGCCGGCAACGTCGAAATGGCCGCCCTCGTTGAAAAACTTGCCCGACGCGAGAGTCAACTTGAAAAATTCGCAGCTGACACTATCGATGCAGCGGAGTTAGAGCGAAAGCGAATCGCAAGAGATATTCATGATGGCCTTGGACAACTCCTACACTCGGCACTCTACCATCTAGATGCTGCAATGTATCCAGAATCGATGAACGCCTCACGTATAGAGATAACTGCGGCCAAAGATCTCGTCGTCTCGGCCATCTCAGAGGTAAAAGAGACAATATCCCGCCTTCGACCAGGAATCCTAGATGACCTTGGTCTTATGGCGGGCTTAGCAAGTCTTTGCAATTCGATAAAAAACCCCGAAGTTGACGTCGAACTTCCCGAGGTCTTCGATGCGATCCTCGCTAGCGCAGCCGAGATCACCATCTACCGAATTACCCAAGAAGCGCTGGCAAACATCATCAAACACTCCGGGGCAACTTGGGCATCGCTGAAGATTTGGCTCGACTACGAACTTCGGATTCTACATGCGATTATCTCCGACGATGGAGCGGGGTTCGATGTCGACGATGTCAATAACGGCCACGGAATTCAAGGTATGAGGGAAAGAGTTGAGCTAATCGGAGCAAGCCTCGAGGTATTTTCACGCGCAAACCATGGAACAAAGATCCACCTCAAAGTACCATTCTCCCTAAATCAATAGAATCATGTTTGGGTAAATTAGATTCCAAGCTCTCATCGCAGAAGCTATATCTCTAGCCAACCCTAAAACCTCCAAACACCAAGGGGTTTCGCGAATCAATCTTTAGGTCCAGGCTCCAAAAATATTCTACTGGCCAAGAAGTCAACATCTTCGATAGTCATTAGGTCTAACCGGGTAAGGCGATCTCCTCGACGTTCAAACAACCTATTCGCCTGTCGAAGTCGGGCTCTATCCAGAGCGTTCCGGATCGATCGTGCATTTGCAAAGAATGGCTGCTCCATCCGCCGTTGTACATATTGTTCAAAGACGGCTTCGGCTTTCCCGCTCATTACGTAGTTCTGCTCAGCTAACATCAACTTAGCGATTGTCACAAGCTCCGTCTTGGTGTAATCAGGGAAGTCGATATGGTGTGCAATCCGAGATGACATCCCAGGATTACTAGTGAAAAACTTGTCCATGCGATCTTTATAACCAGCCAAGATCACGACAAGATCGTCCCTTTGGTTCTCCATAACCTGTAGAAGAATCTCGATCGCTTCGCCACCATAGTCGCGCTCGTTCTCCGGCTTGTAGAGATAGTAGGCCTCATCGATAAAGAGCACTCCCCCCATCGCCTTCTTGAGAATCTCCTTGGTCTTAGGCGCCGTATGGCCGATATATTGACCCACTAAGTCGTCGCGAGTAACCGAGACCAAATGACCTTGTCGTACATATCCAAGACGATGCAGTATCTCTGCCATGCGCAAAGCCACAGTCGTCTTACCGGTGCCAGGATTTCCCGTAAAGCTCATATGCATCGAGGGTGCGCCAGAGGAAAGATCCAACTGACGACGCACTCGATCGACCAGCAAAAGTGAAGCTACCTCGCCAATTCGCGTCTTAACCGGTTTCAAACCAACGAGTTCTTTATCGAGCTTCTCCAAGATACTTGCGATATTCGACTCTTTGTATACCACATCCAAATCAACGAAATCATCTGCCGTGCCCAGAGAGAGGTTGTCTTCGTCGTCACTTACATTAGCGCCAAGGTCATCCATCTAAATTCTTTCTTCTCACTAAGCCACCAATAAGAGGTCCTCACCGCAAACACTCAAGCAAAGAGGCAAACAAGCTGACCATCTAAGTTCATAAATACTCATTCGACTGAGCCAATCACCTTGAATCTATTAGATGTGACAGAGAAAAATAGTGGAGTTTTTGAGAAAACAGCTCATAAAAGCCACCTCAGCCACTCCACCGTCAGTCATAAATAGTATTTTCAATAAAGGCGAGGGGTATCTCTATGGATACCTTTCACCCTCTGGTTGATCCGTGGCATAAGGGGTGATCGAGTATCTAATCGATCGACCATCGACCTCTTGTCGCATAAGTCTAAACCCTGGCTCGTTGGGTGGGCGATTCACCATAAATGACATAGTTGGGCTCTCCGTGCCTCGATCTGAACCAAATGCCATAACACGGATGTAATAGTTAGGAAAGGTCGCCCGGCACTGATTGATCTCCCCCATAATGCCAGCTGGGTCCTTTAGGTCAAACATTGGCATACCATACATCTCCCAGTAGGTATTACGGGGATGGGGGTCGTCGGTATACTCCACGCTAAGCGCCCAACCGTGGTCAATAGCCCACTTTATCTGTAGCATTATCTGCTCGTCGCTAAGTTCTGGAAGAAACGAGAATTGACCCTGAGTCACTCGATTTGCTGGATTGGTCATCATAATCTAATCGTCTCCCTAGATCTAAAAGCTTGCCGTAGGTGTGGGAACAAAATCTGCAGTGTCGGTAGATTCATAGTTGAAGGTAACGTCCTTCCAGGTATCCAATGCTGCTCTTAGAGGAGTACACCACTTTGCCGCCTGCGCCAAGATCTCTGGCCCTTCGTTGAGATAATCCCTACCTTCATTTCGAGCCATGATCATAGCCTCTAAGGCCACACGATTTGCAGTTGCTCCCGCTTGGATACCCATTGGATGGCCAATGGTGCCACCGCCAAATTGAAGAATTACATCTTCGCCTAGGTAGTGAATCAACTGATGCATTTGACCAGCGTGAATTCCACCGGAAGCGACTGGCATTACCTTATTTAAAGATGCCCAATCCTGATCAAAGAATATCCCGTTCTCGAGCGACATCGGAGTACGCACCTCTCGAAGGGTGTCATAGAATCCCTTGATCATCAAAGGATCGCCTTCCAATTTGCCAACTACTGTCCCTGCGTGGATATGATCAACGCCTGCCATCCTCATCCATTTGCAAATGACACGAAAGTTCATCCCGTGATTCTTCTGTCTGGAATATGTCGAATTACCAGCACGATGCAGGTGAAGAATCATATCGTTTTTCCTAGCCCAATTGGCCATCGATTGAATCGCTGTATAGCCAACTACTAGGTCGATCATGACAACAATGGATCCCAGCGATTTGGCGAATTCAGCACGCTCATACATCTGTTCCATCGTCCCTGCGGTAACGTTTAGATAGTGGCCTTTCACCTCTCCAGTTGCGGCTGAAGCCCGATTTACCGCCTCCATTACGTAAAGAAAACGATCGCGCCAGTGCATGAAAGGCTGCGAATTGATATTCTCATCGTCTTTCACAAAGTCGAGGCCACCTTTGAGCGCTTCGTAGACAACTCGGCCGTAGTTGCGACCTGAAAGCCCCAGCTTCGGCTTGGTGGTAGCTCCAAGAAGTGGACGTCCAAACTTATCGAGCCTTTCGCGCTCAACGATGATTCCCGTCGCTGGACCCTGAAAAGTTTTAAGGTAGGCGACCGGAAGCCTCATGTCCTCAAGTCTCAAAGCTTTTACCGCCTTGAAACCAAAGACGTTGCCAATGATTGAAGCAGTCAAATTGGCAATCGAACCCTCTTCAAAAAGATCCAAGTCGTAGGCAATGTAAGCAAAATACTGAGCTTCGGTATTGGTACCGACGCCGGTATTTGGAACCGGATCAACACGATAGGCTTTCGCGCGATAGAGCTCGCAAGCGGTCAATCGATCTGTCCACACGACCGTCCAGGTCGCAGTAGAAGATTCCCCAGCTACAGCAGCTGCTGCTTCCTCTGGATCAACCCCTGGCTGTGGTGTAATTCTAAAAAGTGCCAGAACATCTGTATCCTTGGGGATGTAATCGGGTTCCCAATAACCCATCTGCTTGTAGGGTATTACGCCAGACTTATAACGTTCGTTTGCTTCGCCACCGGCTGATGTTTTATCCATTTGATGGATAGCCTCCTTCGATTGTCAATGCGCAGTTACCGCTAGAGCCGCTCCAATAGATCGCACGGTCCTCAATCCCTACAGAATTTTCAGGGAGAAATAACCGGACGCCTTATAAGAAAACTATGAAAGCCATTAGCGAGCCACGCACCCTCTACATACCCACTCTAGACTCTTCAATAAGTCATACATCTGAAAAAAGCACGGTTTTTGACTCAAACAAGACGGTAAAATCAGCGCTATGACCTTCAATCAACTTCGAACCCTTGTAGCAGTCGTTCAAAACGGGTCGATTACCGGCGCCGCAGACGAACTCTACCTCTCTCAATCTGCAGTCTCTTCTTCTATTTATGCCTTGCGCGACGAACTTGGAATTGAACTTTTCTCTAAATCTGGACGAAACATCGAACCTACACCCGCATGTTTAGTTCTATACAAGCAAGCCAAGGTGATCTTAGGCATGGCGGAGAAGGCAAAGATTGAGGCTATCGCCACGTCAGACACTAAGAAAAGGATACTTAGAATGGCCTCAGTCACCACTGCAGGCGAGGCGTTGCTACCTCGGTGGATACGGTCATATATAGATTCACAAAGCGACGTTGAAATTCGCAGTCATGTTGAAAACCGTTCCCGAGTATTCGAATTGCTCGAATCTCACTCGGTAGACCTCGTTATTGCGGGACGTCCACCGCTTGGAATGGCCTTCAAAACCCTAGCCGTTCGCCCGCATAAGCTGATGCTTGTGGCATCTGCAAATTCCGAGATTGCCAAAATCTATGAAGCTGGAGGTGACGTCACCTCCCTCTTAGCTCGATCTACCTGGCTCATGAGAGAGGAAAAGTCGGGCACACGCAAAAGTCTCGAAGAGTTGCTTGACCTCCTGGCAATATCGCCTCGTATGCTGACGATCGGATCCAACGTGGCACTGCGAGAAGCTGTAGCCCTTGATATAGGTGTGACTTTATTGTCCTCAGATACGGTCAGTACTCAACTTGAAATGGGTATTTTGAAGGAAATTAACGTCCCTCCATTGCCAATTGTAAAACAATGGCATATTACCTCCCGGGACGAAGATGGAGTTCAAGCAGAGATTGCGGCCAACTTTGCCAACCACCTCATCGAGCACAAATTCGTCTCCGCCTTGCCCTCTTAGGTGAAAATATGCTATCTGCTCAACCGACCTTATGGCTGGCGAATTGGGTCATAGATCTCAATTTCTCAAATGAAACCTTAGTGGAACAGGCAAGTTCAAAAACTCAACGATCAAGTCCAAGTCAAGCTAGCTCTCGACAATTTAAACCTTGGCACACTTAAACCTTGGCATTGAATGGCTACCTCTAAACCCCAACTCAGATCGCCAGCCTTGTCCAAAAGCTTACGACAAATTTGGGTTCACCTTCAACGAGGGTAGAAAGTTTAGCTACTTCGTCTTGTGAGATTGGTTGTCTTGCGGGCCGTGCAATATGCAATCTCTTGTTCAAAAGCCAAAATCCAATTTAACATCGTGGCCCCATCCAAAGTAAAAACCAAAACGTAAAGACGAAGGAAGGAGTAAAAGCCACGAAGTAAAAGCAACAGAGAGCTTAAAACTGTTAGTCCCAAGCTCCCTTGAACTTTGCCATGGGTTTAGCGACAAAAGCGAACCCCACCAAAAGATGTAACGATCATTGCTTTGAAATTTAGTAGCTCCAAGTCAACCTCTAAAAAGCCCACAAATGACTAAGAGAGGATGCTCAATTCACGCGATGCTCGGTTCAAAGAGACACCCATATGCTCACCCACGACGCATATGTCCTCGATTCGCGCCCCGAACTTCCCAGGAATATAGATACCCGGTTCAATGGAAAAAGCAGCATAAGCCCCTAATAAAGTCGAGTTCGTAGAGGCAATATAGGGGTCTTCATGTTCCTCTATGCCAATGCCGTGGCCAGTCCGATGGACAAAGAACTCGCCATATCCGCTTGCCTCTATGACATTTCGTGCAATCGCATCTAGTTCTGCTCCTGAAAGCGCGCTAGACATCTCATCTCGCGCCTTGGTCTGAGCTCGACTCAAAACGCCATAGAGTTCAACAAATTCTCCCCCGAGGTCTCCAACTCCTATAGTTCGAGTGATATCGGAGCAGTAGCCGGGTTCTTCGCCCAATCGAAAGACTCCACCAAAATCACATACGACCGCATCACCAATAGAAATTATCCTATCGCCTGCCTCATGATGGGGACTTGCCGAATTAGGGCCAGAACCAACGATCGCAAAGTTGACCTTGGCCAGTCCTTCCGCTACAAGTCGGCTAGAGAGTTCATCGGAGACCTCTGCCTCAGAACGACCCAAAACTGCAATTTCTCCAGCCAACAACTGATCAGCGACTCGATCTGTTATATGTGCAGCCCGAGCAAGCATAAGAAGCTCAAGGCTGTCCTTTTGACCTCTCAAACCCTTCAGAAGACCAGAGGCAGAGATAAAGCGTGAATTTGGACAGGTATTTTGAAGCTCCAACAGTGCTGAGGCCCACATCCGATCGGAGACCCCTACAAGGTCCGCCTTTGAAAGAAGGGATCCAATCATCTCGTATGGATTTGAGCCCTCTTTCCATGGCCGTAATTCAAAAAGTTCCGCGTAGTGGCGAACTCGTGGCGCCTCCAACTCTGGAACGAACAAAACTGGAGCAACACCACGTCTAACCACAAGTGCAGTTAACCTCTCTAGGGGCATTGCTTCATATCCACTGAGCCATGGCAAATCAGCTCCAAGTGAAAGAATCAATGCGTCAACACCAGCCTCCTCAAGGGCAGATTGGGTTGATTCAAGACGGTTCAACCTTGAGGCATGAAAGCCATCATCACCGACGGCCCTCAGAGCATCCTTCACAAATACCTCGTCAGATAATTTGTCAATCAAAAAATGAGACTGAACCAATCAAAACACACCCTATCAATTCATATCGACTTACAGATTGCCCCAACATCACCGCCAGTCACATTGGCGAGACGGCGGTACCACCAAAAGATTCTACCAAAGAGATCTATGACATCGAGGATGCAAATCGTCTCTAGCGTCGCATAAAGCCGAAAAGGCGCAAAGAATTGCCAACGACAAAGACTGACGAGAAAGCCATTGCACTTCCAGCTATGACCGGGTTTATCAATCCGGCCATAGCGATTGGAATCGCCGCGACGTTATAAGCAAAAGCCCAAAATAAATTAGTGTGTATGGTTCTAAGAGTTGCTCGCGCAACCAAGATTGCCGAATAGGCCCCACTGACACCGCCTAAAAATACTGTGATGTCTCCGGACTCTTGTGCTATCGCAGATCCGCTTCCCATCGCCACTCCCAGATCGGCTTGCGCAAGGGCAGCTGCGTCATTAATGCCATCGCCTATCATTGCGACCCTTGCCCCCTGGGACTGTAACTCTCGAATGTAGTCTGCCTTTTCACTCGGTGTTGCACCAGCTACTACCCGTTCAATCCCTAATTGTGACGCGGTAATACGAGCACTTTCTTGATTGTCACCGCTCAAAAGAACAACATCTAAATTTGACTGGCGCATCTTTTTAAGGGTCTCAAAGGCGTCATCCCTTATCTCATCGCCTATGGCCATAAATGCCACGACGATACCATCAAGGCCAATATAGATACGGCTCAACCCAGTTGTAATGGAGACGTTAGAGATATAGGCGTCAACCTTGCTTTGAAAGGAAGTGGAGATTTCGAAGCCTGAACTTAGACAGAAATCCAACTTTCCGATTGCGACAGAATGGCCGGCGACTTGGGCCATGACCCCAGACCCCACATATGACTTGAAGAGATCCGCCTTTTGTACCTCCAGCTCCCTTTCCTCGGAGAGAGAGACGATAAAACGTCCAATGGGATGGGTGGTTGCCGCTTCAGCACTAGCGGCCATCGAAAGTACAAAGTCATAATCAAAACCAACTTCTAGGAGTATCTCCTGAAGTGTCATCGTTCCAGTTGTGAGAGTTCCGGTCTTATCAACAACGACCGTATCAATCTTTCCTGCAGCCTCTAGAGCCTCTGGACCACGGATAAGAATACCCATCTGCGCGGCACGCGACGTTCCAACCAGAATAGCCATAGGGGTAGCAAGTCCAAGGGCACAGGGACATGCGATTACCAAAACCGCGATCGCACTTGAAAATGAGAGTGCGATTGAATCACCGATAATAACTCGAAACAAGAAGGTAGCTATTGCGATTGCAATAACGCTCGGCACAAAGATTCCCGATACCTTATCGGCGATGGCTTGAACCTTGGCCTTTTTTGCTTGGGCCTCTTCAACCATCGACACAATACCTGCGAGCGCCGTATCCGAGCCCACCTTGGTAGCCCTAACGACTAAAAAGCCATCAACGTTCAGCGACCCACCGACGACCTCCATCCCTGACTTGAATCGCTTGGGCTCATATTCCCCGGTCAGCAAAGCCAAATCCAAGAGGGCTTCACCCGATTCGATCTCACCGTCTGTTGGAACCTTCTCCCCTGAACGTACGGAAAACCGATCGCCAGGACGAAGGTCTACAACATCGATTTCAACCTCAATGTCGTTGTTCAATATCTTATGTACGACCTGGCCATTACCTAATAAAAGAGAGCGAAGCACACTGGTGGATCGTCTCTTTCCCTTGGCTTCTAAGTAGCGACCAAAGAGAATTACCGTGATAACGACCGAGGCGGTTTCTAAGTAGATGTCTGGATGATGCGAATTTATCGAGGCCGTCAACGAAAACATCATCCGAAAAGACGGGCCTCCCGCATCGGTAAAGATCAGCGCGTACAAAGACCAAAGATAGGCAGCTAATGAACCAAGTGAGACGAGGGTGTCCATGGACGAGGTCAAGTGTCTCGCATTGGCGATGGCGGCTTTATGGAATGGAAGTCCGCCATAGATAAATACTGGAGTTGCTAGCGCAAGTGCTACCCACTGCCAGTATTGAAATTCCAACGATGGAACCATAGACAAAGCTAAGACAGGAAGCGACAAAATAGCCGAGATGATCAGGCGATTCCTAAGTGGATTCAGGTGATCTAGATATCTCGACTCATCATCAATTTCACCACTACTCCTATCATTCCCCTCAATCAACGACGCTCCATAGCCAATGCCAGATATTGCATCTAGAAGATCCTGCGTCGTCAAAAGGGAAGAGTCAAAAGAAACTGAGGCCTTCTCTGTGGCGAAGTTCACATTTGCGCTCGCACCATCTAAGCGATTCAAGCGCTTCTCAATTCGAGCCGCGCAAGAAGAGCAGGTCATCCCAGTTAAGCATAGCTCCACACTCTCGCCCATAGACTTATCATCTATTGTTGAATTTTCGCCAACCGCCACAGTTGTCTGCCTTTCGATAGTGAAGTCCTATCGAGACTTCGTCTCTTGAGGGTTAGAAGATCAAACCAGCTGAGCTTCGTAGCCCGCTTCATCTACTGCATTAAAGATCTCAGCGTCATCGAGCTTCTCGCCCGAAACTACAACCAATTTCGTCTCAAGATCGACGTCAACCTGCGAAACGCCCGCAACCTTATCGATTTCACCTTTGACCGCTGCCACACAATGGCCACAAGTCATTCCCTCAACCTTGTAAGATTTCGTCTCCATTTTTCCTCCTAAGATATATACCCTACCCCCCTAGTGTATACTTAGATTAAGTATTTATCAAACTGCTAAGCTACAAAGGATCGGAATGGACTCAGAAGATTTAGAAAACTCTCCCAATGAGCTAGTCGGAGTCTCGAGGGGCTACACCTCATCCAAGGGCGATCTACTTGAGCGGATCGCAAAGATAGAGGGACAGATCAGGGGCGTAGCTAAAATGGTCGAAGCGGATCGATACTGCGTTGACGTACTTACCCAAATATCGGCAATTCAAGGGGCTCTCAAAAAAGTCGAACTCGGGTTACTAGAAGGGCATCTGAGACACTGCTTGATTGGCCACGGTGGAGGACCGACCGACCCTAACGAACAGACCGCTGAGGTAATGGGCGTCGTAAAAAGGATAGTTTCCCACTGATTCATCAAATAGCCACATCAAATAGCCATTGGTAAACCACCTTGAAACAGCTTCGCCAACTCGGCCCTAAAAGATCTAGAGCGAAATGACTTCAGCGCCTTAGCAATGAAACTGACCAAATAGGCGTCAGGTCGCTGTTTTGAATTTTCGATCTTGATCCACGGAAGATTCCAAGCCCCCCGTGTTTCGTCGGGACTAAGTCTCCTACATAAGATGATCTCCACGGACACAAATCTCCAAATTTTGAGACGGAACAGAAATGAAGTTCAAGATCGACCAAATTGTTTCACCAATGCAATCACATCGCTCAAAGTCCCAAGGATTCAAAGAGTCAAGATCACAAATTCAAATCCTATGCAATTCCGAGTGAGATCGTCCATCTTTGAGATCTACCCATGTGACATATCCGCAAAATCTAGCCAAAAAGAGAGTGTTGACCCCGTCTTACATAGACGAGAGTCAGCAAAAAACAGATGTAGGTCCCATCATCCAGCTAGACCTTGATACCAAGTCCCGCCTCCTTGGCGTGATAAGACGACCTAGTATTTGGCGAAGATTCGACGTGTCGGATCCCCAATGCTTCCCCATATGATTTCAGCTCGGCGAATTCTTTGGGCGTATACCACTTCGAAACTGGAAGGTGCTTTCTGGTCGGTCTCAAATATTGCCCAATAGTTACAATCGAGACTCCAACGCTAGCCAAATCCCTAAGGGTCGCCTTGAGCTCATCCATCGTCTCGCCCATCCCTACGATAATCCCTGATTTAGTAACCAAACCAGCCTTTACGGCACCTGAGAGAACCGACAAACTGCGCGCGTAGCTCGCTTGGGGTCGCACAGCCCGCTGGAGACGAAGAACGGTCTCAATATTGTGATTCAATACATCGGGAGCTGCCTTATAGATGGCACTTAGAGCGTCTTCGTCGCCCTTGCAGTCAGAGATCAAAACCTCGACCCCGATATCTCGACCAAGTCGTCGAATCTGGTTTATCGTCTCAACAAAACCAATTGCTCCCCCGTCACTAAGATCATCCCTAGCCACGGCAGTAACGACGGCAAAATCAAGGCCCATCTTTTCAACGGCCAAAGCAACCCTTCGGGGTTCGTCAAGATCGAGCGGTAGCGGCCGATCGGTCTTGACGAGGCAAAATCCACATGCTCGAGTACAGTCTTCGCCATTGATCATGAACGTCGCGGTCCCTTGACTCCAACATTCATAAATATTGGGACAACCGGCCTCCTCGCAGACAGTTACCAGATTTAGGCCCCTCATGGTTTCCTTGAGTTCCTGATACTCCGAACCCATCTTGGTCCGAAGTTTAATCCATTCAGGTTTGGTCTTTGAAATCGAAATTCCCTCTGCGGTCCCAACGCCAGCGCTCGCCAGTCTTCTATCTAGAGAGCGAGACTCCGCCATGGCATCAACCTTGGGTGCCACCTTAATGATTGAATCCACCAAGTTTGGATCTTGCATTGAATAGCCATCAGACGAAGAAGCTCCGTAGAAAGATGCCTCAGAAAAACCAAAGATTTTAGGCGCCAAAGATGCCACCACGCCAACAACGTCTTCCACTTGACAGACACTACCCTCGGCTTGCATCGAGGTAACCCCGTATTCGCTGATACCACACGGAACAATGTTAGAAAACATCTCCAAATCTGTAGTTACGTTCAACGCGAAGCCATGCATCGAACGTCCCCTAGAGATTCGAACCCCGATAGCCGCAATCTTTCTGAGACTACCATCCTTAGAGATCGTCCATACACCCGGAAAGCCAGGGTTTCGCTGTCCTACAATTGAAAATTTATCTAGAGTTGCGATTATCAAATCTTCAATCTTCGCGACAAAATTAGGGGTTGAATTTTGCTCCGTAGCTACATCTAAAATTGTATAGCCAACGAGCTGACCCGGGCCATGGTAGGTGACGTCTCCGCCCCTGTCAACCCTAACCATTTCAGCCCCAACTTGTTTGGGGTCTACAAGAATATTGGAGATATCAGCCCTAACGCCCAGGGTATAGACGTGATTATGCTCCAACAGTAGTAGATGCTGAGCTTTCCCAGAGTCAAATAAGCCGTGTTGAAGGGTATAAGCATCCCGATAAGCCACCTTCGACAACCAACGAACCTCTAACATCTACAACTCCATCTTCAAAATTAGATTTACTTTTAAAATTTAGCAAGGGTGTGGATCACTGACCTAAGGTCAGTGATCCACACCCCCGAATCAACAGACTGAAACTTGCCCTTCTATACCCAATAGGGAGCGTTCTAAAAAATTAGAACTCTTGAGCCCAATTCCAAGTCTCAATGATCTCTTTCATTCGCGCTAGATATGCAGCCGCGTAGGCTCCATCAATTACCCTATGGTCAAAGGTAAGCGCAAGAATGCCAACCGAGTGAATCGCTATGCTCTCAGATCCATCTGGAAGGGTAATCACTACGGGTTTACGCTTGACACCATCGGTTGAGAGAATTGCTACTTGTGGCTGATTGATGATCGGAGCCGTCATAAAGGTTCCATAGGGACCAGGGTTGGTGATTGTAAAAGTACCACCAGCCAAATCATCAGCACTCAATCTCTTAGTTCGAGCTCGAGTCGCCAAATCTTTGATATCTCTAGCTAGCCCTGTAAGTCTCTTTTGATCAGCTCCATGAATAACTGGCGCTATCAGACCCTCAAGATCAAGATCTACCGCTATTGAAAGATTCCGATCATGATGGACGATCAGTTCATCATCGCCCACAGATGCATTCAACCGAGGAAAGGTGCGCAATGCCTCCACTGTCGCCCTTGCGACAAAAGGAAGATAGGTTAGAGAGAATCCCTCTTCTCGCTTGAAGGCCTCCTTGAGCGATGCACGAACTCGATCTACCGCTTCGAAGTCAACCTCGATAGCAACTAACGTGTGAGCAGATGTGGCCTTAGATCGAACCATATGCTCTGCTGTGCGTCGTCGAATATTATTAAACGGAATAATCTCATCTCGAGCTCCAGCGGTAGCAGGCGGGAAAACGTCAGCATGAATTGGCTGGCGATTTACGATCTGAGGTACCTGAGAAATAGTCTCCGGAAGACGCGGCGCTGGAGCTGGTGCAGCTACCCAAGCCGGTGCAGCCGGTGCAGCCGGTGCAGCCGGTGCAGCCGGTGCAGCCGGTGCAGCCGGAGCTGATTGCGACCGAGCGACTTGATCCAAATAGTCCAGAACGTCAGATCTAGTAATTCGACCTCCTGCACCAGATCCCTTGATAAGCGAAACGTCCAATGAATTTTCATCAATCAAGCGTCGCACAACTGGAGAGAGAACCAATCCCTCGACATTTCCTAGCACGGCCACAGGAGCTGGGGCTGGGGCTGGGGCAGGGGCTGGGGCTGGGGCTGGAGCCGGAGCAGGGGCTGGGGCTGGAGCTGGAGCTGGGGCTGGAGCCGGAGCTGGAGCTGGAGCAGGAGCCGGAGCCGGAGCTGGAGCAGGAGCCGGAGCAGGAGCCTCGCTGGATTCTCCAACGATTGCCAAAATAGTTCCTACCGCTACGGTGTCTCCCTCTTCAGCCAAGATCGAAGTTAGATAACCGCTGGCCGTAGATGGTACTTCCGAATCGACTTTATCTGTCGAAACCTCAAAGAGCACCTCGTCGATGGCAATTTTATCACCAACTTTTTTTAGCCACTTTGTAATTGTGCCTTCTGTAACTGTTTCGCCAAGCTGTGGCATTAAGATCTCAGCCAACGTGTAGACCCCTTCCTGTTAAAGCTATTACCGTTTCGCCGAATGTCTCGGACAATGTTGGGTGCGGTTGAATAAAGTGTGCAATTTCTTCAGCTGTTGCTTCCCAGTTGACAGCCAAATAACCCATCCCCAGTTGCTCTGTTACCCATGGGCCAGCCATGTGAACCCCAAGGATACGTCCTGCGCTTCCATCGGCGCGCTTTTCCGCAACAACTTTCACAACGCCCTCGGTTTCACCTATAATCCGAGCACGTGAGTTGCCTCCGAATGGGTCCTTCTTGACGATGACATCGTAACCGGCATTTCTAGCCGCTTCCTCTGTCAATCCCGCGAAGGCTACTTCTGGGTGTGTATAGATACACCATGGTACATTGACGTAGTCTACAGGTATCGTGCGCTCTCCAAGAATGGTCTTGATTGCTACTATGGCCTCAGCAAAGCCCACGTGAGCAAGTTGTGCAGTAGCCACTAAGTCGCCAATTGCAAAAACACCTTCCTCAGAGGTCCTCATATATTCATCCGTTTGGACAAATCCTCTTTGATCAAGATTTACAGATGAGTTGCCTCCAAGAAGCTTCTCGCTAAATGGACGTCGACCCACTGAGACGATAACCTTGTCGACATGGACGCTACTTCCGTCTCCGAAGAAGAGGTTGGTCCCCTTCTCCCCGGGAGCATGTCCAGTGACGGCCACTCCGGTGTGCATTGCGATCCCACGCTTCCTGAAGGATCTAACAACGACATCTGCAACATCTTTATCACATCCCGCAAGCAGAGTGGGCATGGCCTCCAAAATAGTTACCTTAACGCCGAGATCTGACATCATTGACGCAAATTCGCAACCGATGGCTCCGCCACCTATAATCGCCACGCTCTCGGGCAGCTCAGACATTGCCAGAACTTCGTCCGAGGTAATAATGACTTCTCCGTCTATTTCAAAGCCAGGTATCGTACGAGGAACGGAACCCGCCGCCAAGATAATAGAATCCCCAGTGACAATCTCGCCACCGTCGATCTCTACCTTACCGTCACCAATGTAAGCACCAAAGCCCTCGATGATTTCGATTTTCCGACCTTTCATAAGGCCGGAAAGACCTTTCCAGAGCTGATCTACGACTCTCTGTTTGCGATTCTGTGTTATTGAGAAGTCGATCGAAGGCGGTGTCGTAAGAACCCCGAACTCCTTAGCTGACTCTACGGCGCGAAAAACGGCGGCACTCTCTAGGAACTCTTTGGCTGGTATGCAACCTCGATGAAGGCATGTCCCACCAACTTTTTCCTTTTCGACTACGCATACGCTCAAACCGGCGCTCGCACCGTATAGCGCTGCTGCGTAGCCTCCTGGGCCACCCCCTATCACGACGACGTCAAAATTTTTAGACGTCGCAATCACCTCCTAAGTAAGTGGTCCCAAACCACAAAAATAAGTCAAAAGAGCAAAACTCTTCCGACCTCACAACTCTATGCCCAAAACACCACAATTGGCAAACCGACACAGATCCAATCTCATATCAATCTATTGTCAATTTCACATCCAAGAAGGTCGCAGACCAAATAATGACTCGTTAATTGCAATTACCCTTATCGATTCTCATCTGAGACTTCCGAAGATAAAATCACCCAAAATCTCCTTAGGGCTGGAACGCGCAACAGCAGTGCCACGTTGGTAATTTAAAATTCAAATCCGCGATCCGACAGGAGATAATATCGTTACCGACGTCCATCTAGGGCCCACCACTGAAGCCATATAGATGAAAAGTATGCCCTAGGTAAAATTAATCGTTTGGGTCCTTAGCCTTCAAGTAGGTGATCTTCCCGAGAGGTACCAAGCGGCGACCAATCACATTGAAGTTTCATAGTTGCCACATAACTCCAGCTAACTCTATGTATCGCCGACAGTCCATAGACCCTCAATGACCTACGATGTTGTATCGAAGGATAGCCCTTGTTTCTCCAAAAAGACCAAAATGGGTACTGATCGTCGATAACTACCATGTACCGGTCTCGATTGACTTTGGCCACAATGCTTGCAGCGCCGATCAAAAGAGATCGGGAATCACCTTTTACAAGAGGAACTACTCGACATCCCGGCGAGACCACGAAGTCCACCCTGCCATCCAAAAGAATGAGCTTTGGCCTCTTCCCCAACGACTCCAATGCACGCGATGTTGCAAGGGATAGTGCTCTCGAGATCCCGTATAGGTCACATTCATTAGCGCTACACGACCCAACTGATCCGAAAAAGACCTCCAAAATCGCCTCATTAGCTATCTCGCGTTTCGATGGCGACAACACTTTTGAATCATCAATCAACCCAATTAGCGGGTCACCCTGCAAAAGAGCCCGTAACTCCCCAGCTGAGATACCGACAACGCCAACGCTCAGCGGCCCAGCCCAAGAACCACGACCCACTTCGTCGACCCCAATTACAAGATCCGAGTCATTCAATCCATCCAAATATCTACCAGTAGTGAGATCTATCACACACGACCCTTTCGACCTCCAAATACCGATCAGATGGAGTCTATGAAGTCAACCTGATTCACAAACTCGACAAGGCAACCTTGGAAGTCGGCCCACTATCCCTAATGACGTAAAGCTCAACAGATCCAATATCCTTGAGATATCGAGGTTGCAGTGCCCGCAAGACAAAATCGCCTTCATCTCGAACATGATCAGCAACCTCTCGGGTTATCAAAACCGTACCTGGCGCCGCTATATTTACGATCCGACTAGCGGTATTTACTATAGGGCCATAGTAATCTCCGTCCTGAGAGAGCATCTCTCCGAAGGCTATTCCAGCACGCACCTCAGAGAGCAGCGAATCTCTGCGATATTCAGCCGCAAGTCTAAGCCCAATTTCACATGCCGCCATTGGGTCCTCTGCGACAAACATAACCTCGTCGCCTATCATCTTGACTATTCTACCACCAGCATTTGTTACGCTGTCAAAACTAACCTGCTCAAATCGACCCACCACTTTCGCAAGTTCTTCATTGCTAAGTTGCTGAGAGATAACCGTAAAACCCACCAAATCTACAAAGCCAATAGCCAGCTCGACGACAGCCACATTCTGTGCTCCGTTATCAAAGGCAAGCATCGCCCGACGCGACGCCGCATGCAGGTGGCGCAGCCAGGTATAGACAAGCAATTGAGGCACAGCTGGCACTACATTGGCGCTATAGCGAGTAAAGCGATCCGCTAAGGATATCGGGTCCACTTCACCAAATTCATCCCCCAGCGCTCCAAAGGCAGAGGATGAGACGATTTCGGCTTCAGCAAAGCGCGCCATCGAAGATCCCATTACACGAGCAAGCTGAAGAGCTATTTCACGAGGCAGCTCACCTTCACCTAAAAGAATTTTTAGTGAGTGAGCAGCCTGCAAATCGAGTTCAGTAAAGACCATCTCGTCGTTCGTAAAATCCCTAAAACCCAGTGCTCGCCATAATCTCCGCAAAACCAAGACCTCGACGCCCGTTGCTTTTGCAATTTGATTCGCAGAGATTCTGCTAGATGGCGGCCCTAACAACTGATCTACAGCAAGAAAGTGAATCGAGCCGTCTTCTAAGGCATTGAGAATGTCGCTGTCACGGACCCCGCGTTCCCGCAACATCTCCACGAGTCTTACTGGCAGTTCGTCCAAGCCCAAGGCGCACTCCTCTTCGATAACATTAATGGTATGGCATTGCGGGGTTCGCGGTGGCATTCGAGCAGCATATGCTCGAAGATTGTGAAGAAAATATGGCCCTAGCAAATCCAAATGAAGAAAATCAACTCAGTGGCCTCGCAGTAATAATCCCTATTAGATCATTCGCGAACGGCAAAACTCGACTTGGCCCTATTCCTTATCAATCTAAAGCCGAAATAATACGTATAATCGCCAAATACATTCTCGATGCCGCATCTCCCATTGAAAGGTTCGTGATCTCTAGCGATCTTGGAGTTGAAGCTTGGGCGACTTCTTTGGGTGTTTCGACCCTCAAAGACAATGGAGATCTCAATACCACTCTTCGAGGGGCAACTAATCTGCTATATAAACAGGGCTATCGTCGATGTGCAATTGTGCTCGGAGATATACCATTACTCCGACACCAAGACGTTCTAGACGTTCTTGGCCATGGAGACTTTGCGATCATTACGGATCGCAATCATGAGGGAACCAATGTAATGGCCTTTGACCTACCGCTATCGATTCAGCTCTCATACGGTCGATCTTCACTGGCTTCCCACAGGGCACTTATTGAAGAAAGTGGCGCAAAATGCGAAGTTTTACAACGCATTTACCCCTGTTATGACATAGACACCCAAGGCGATATCGTCTCCCTTGGAAAACTTATACGCGACGATCCAAAACTACCATCTGATTTGCACGAGCGCATTCAAACGATACTGTCAGTTCTTGGCCATAAATGATGATTAAGTTCTAATTCTAAAACTCAGAAAGCGAGAAAACCTTGACGTCAACGTATCTTCGAAATAGGCCTGAGATCGAAACTGTGATAAAAAGACCAGCTATAACTATGGCCATTGGCGCACACCCTGACGACATCGAGTTCGGCGCGGGTGCCACCTTGGCCAAGTGGTCAGCTCAAGGTGCCCAAATCATCTTTGTAATCATGACTGATGGAGCAAAAGGAACCTGGGACCCAGAGATAAACCAGCACTTGCTTGCGGTCCGTCGTCAAAAAGAACAGCACCGCGCAATCGATAAACTCACATCAAATGGAATAGTAGAGTTTCTCGATGCCATCGACGGCGAACTAACGCCCACCGCACGGCGGATCGCACAGGTGACGAGCCTAATTCGCAAATATAAACCAGAGACCATAATCTCCCACGATCCATGGAAGCGCTATCGTCTTCACCCTGACCATAGAAACACCGGCTTTATCGTTACCGATGCGGTAGTGGCAGCTCGTGATCCCCACTTTCTAAAGGAGTTAGGAAGCCATCATCGGCCTTCGCATCTACTGCTCTTTGAGGCAGACGAACCCAATTATATCGAGCCACTCACTCCCGAGTATGTTCAAGCAAAGATAGATGCCTTAATGTGTCACGAATCCCAACACGAAACATCGATGGAAATAGCTGGCGAATCCACAGATGAAGTTACTCGCTTTGAGAAACTTGTCTTTGCAATGGCCGAAAAAGTGGGAGACAAAGCAGGGGTTTCACTAGGCGAAGAATTCCATATTATCAACGATATCTAAAGGTCAAGCTGTAGTCCGAATCCATGACTATCAACGACTGCTCTAAGGAAACAGCACATCCAAAAGTTCAATAGCATAAAGTGCGCCGCAACTTCGCTCTTGATCTTTTGGTATTTGCCCCTGCAATATCTGACGTTTAAAAGTTTTACGGTTCAATCAAAACCTAGCCTCTATGGCCATGACATAGTTTCGATAGGCTTGATTATTAGCTAATTAGCGCTTTGAAATAACGAGGATTTCATGTTCGAAGAGGGCATTGGCACATTGCGCCTTTCAAGATTACGATATTCCGCTAGGCAACCTCACCTAATTCGAGATTAAAAGTTGGTAGAGTCATTCCGTGCCTATGATGCAGATGCAAAAACGCGACTTAGAAGATAACAGCTACCGCGGAGGTGTACCGCAACCAAAAAGAACTCCGCCCATTCTACAAAGCAGCTTTACAAGACTCTATCAAGACTTGATCGCTATCGCGATACCACTGTGACAGAATTCTAAATGAAAATCAAAATTGATTGGAATGAGCCAAATCAGCCCATTCCAATCAATTCATAGTTATCGAATCTCTAAAATCAATTGCCTAGTTGCTTGTGGCCATACCACTTACAAAACTATACCTTATGATCTCATTCGGTATTAATTCACAAGACGAGACTTGCCTTCCCAATAAGGGGCTCGAAGCTTGAACTTTTGAAGCTTACCAGTGGCAGTCCGAGCAAGTTCGCCTCGAAATTCAACTGTCGTTGGGCATTTGAAGTGTGCCATCTTGGTTCGACAAAACTCAATTATTTCGTTCTCGGTAACTTGAGAATCCGGCCTCAAGACGACGAGAGCCTTGATGGTCTCCCCCCACTTCTCATCCGGAACGCCAATGACCGCAACCTCTAGAACCTCGGGATGCTGAAAGACTGCATCCTCAACCTCGATTGACGACACGTTTTCCCCACCTGTTATAATCACGTCCTTCTTGCGATCAGAGATCGTTAGATAGCCATCCTCTATATAGCCGCCGTCTCCGGTGTGGAACCAACCACCTTCCAGGGCATCTCCGGTGGCCTGGGGATTTTCCCAATATCCTTCAAAGACCTGATTACCCTTTACAAGAACCTCGCCGTTCTGATCGATATGGAGACTGGTGCCAATGACAGGCGCACCTGCTCTAGAGAGCAACTTTGCCCGCTCGCTGATTGGCTTATCATTCCATTCAAAACGGTGACTATTGAAAGTGAGAACCGGCGATGTCTCTGTCAAGCCATAGATTTGCATAAACTTCCATCCAAGCTCGACCTCGATTCGTTCAATCGTCCTAGATGGAGGTGGCGCACCAGCAGTAACAATCCGGACAAGTCCACGTCCAGGAATGTCAACCCCATTTGCGCGCCTCTTCTCGGCAGCCGTCAAAACTGCAGCCCACACAGCAGGTGCTCCGCACATTAGAGTGACGCCGTATTCTTCAATGCGAGAAAGAATATCCTCGCCGTCAACCTTTCGAAGGACTATATGTTTTCCACCCATACCGGTGATCGCATAAGGCATCCCCCAACCATTCACATGGAAAAGAGGCAACGTGTGAAGGTATACATCGTTGTCATCAACCATGGCATGCCAACCAAAGATTGCCGAGTTCATCCACATATTCCTATGGGTTACTTGAACTCCCTTCGGTCGGGCAGTTGTACCTGAGGTGTAGTTTATCGAGCATGTAAATGACTCGTCTGCTTTCCATGGGGTCGGACCCACAGCGTCATCTGGGAGCTCTCTAAAGAGTTGCTCATCTTGAACTCCGTCCAAGATGATCTTAGACTTCACCTGAACTCCCGCTAGAAGCTCCTCATACTCGGGGTCAATCAACAAAATAGAAGAACCTGAATGTTCCACTATGTAGGAAACCTCTTCAACGGTCAACCTAAAGTTGATAGGTACTAAAATTCTACCGTACCCGCTAACTCCATAAAGTGCTGTGATCATCTTGCCAGCATTGGGAGAAAATATAGCTACCCTTTCCCCCTGGGTTATGCCCATATCCTCTAGGACTTTTGCCATATTTCTAGCTCTTTTATAGAGGCTTCCGTAAGTTACGTTTCCCATCGAACTTGCAACATTGGGCTCGTCCACTATCGCTATGCGATCAGGATAGACCTGAGCGGCACGCTCGAGATAATCTAAGACATTCATTTGAATAAGCAACTTTTGGTCCCCCTCAACCGAGCGACCCATCCGGGGTCGCACAAATTTACACGCTAGAGGCTCGATCATCACACAAGTTAATCTGAGCATCGAGCAACTAAAATATATCGAACTTTATCCTTTTTATCAAGGCCGCGGCGACGCTACACATTACAGGAAAGCATTTTCATATTTTCGACGGCATAAGAGCTAAATCCCTAGTGTTGAATTCGACCTTCGTCCAATGGAGCTAAGACGCTGATTTCGCACCTTAAATCTTGAACTATTATGCATGTAATCATCGGCTAAATCCTCCTCCATTTTTTCTTCATTATATCTAATTTGCATCGTCAATAAGCGACGTGAATTTTTTAGCATTCTCTGTGTGCTATGCGAATATTGGTGAGTTTGTTTTCCCTCATCGTTGAGCGAATGTTCAACCAAGCTAAGGATCTTATCAAGACGAACGCCGGTACGACTCTGGTCATCAAGCATCTTATTGCCATCAAAATCGTCGTCAATAAGTGGTATAGCTGCTTTAGATAAGATCACATCGTGAAGACGATGATTCATTTCGATGAGCATTTCATCTCTAATAATAAACCCATTGCTGCCATCCGTATCACCAGACAGAGCGATCCTGGCATGGTTAATTTCGAATAGGTCTCCGATGCTCAACTCCTTATGATTCGGCTTTGACGACCAGGCCACAAGATTTTGACTATCATTTGGCAACAAATTGACAGTTGTAATTCCTTCATAAAAGCCTTTCGCACGAGGAAGATAGCCGCTTTTAGAAAAGACTCCAACGCCACTAAGTATCCTTCTTGACATCAGCTCACTATCTCGACTAGGGATCGACTTGGAGATGGGATCGGTGAGATAATAGCGCTGGCCATCGCCGGTGGCTTCTCGCAATTCATAATTAGAATCAGAATGCTCCAGCCCCGCTTGACTATCGATAGTCTGACTAAGATCACTGTTCCTGGAGTACATCCGTTGTAAGTCTGAGTGCGTAAAGTACCCCAATGTGGCATATCCCGGAGGCATAGCACATTCTTTTGTTTTAGCTTCTTGGCTATAAGAATGAACCGAGCAGACCTCTTGGTAGGACAGAAGAGGCTCATTCGCAGAGTGATTTTTGATCTGACGCACCAGCGATGCGCTCTCCAAGTGGTCGTGGTCTCCCATCTCTTGAATCTTTTGCCAGGTCAACTTGGATAAGGTATCCAAGTTGTATCTATTTCCTACTTCAATGACCTTTGGTAACGGCGCAGATCTACCTCTCTCCGAGGCAACGATAGTGTTGTCGTAGACATAGCCAGCAACCCTTGTCGAAGTCTCTTCGACGAGGGCGCCAAGACTAGGATAATAGACGACCGATGAACCACCTATTTCAAAGTTGAGAGCGACCGCTTTTGAATTTAGCATTCGATGGTGCGACTTTGATAGCTCCAAAGTGTTGTCATCCATCGAATTGGCATCCATCTGGCTCAAAAAACGTCGCCAATTCGATCCCCTACCTATGCTAAGTCCCGAGAGCTCACTCGAGCGACGCTGGTCCACTTGCAGGATCGTTAGTTGTGATCCCTTATCGATCGCATCGAAGATCGCCTCCAAGTGTCCCGGCTCAATTCTTGTCGAGAGCAATAAAGTCCCCCTCTTTATCACCTCAAGATCATCAACCCCGATCCTTCTTATACAGGAGACGACTTGCTCACCGAGGATCTTTGGACCTACTCCAAAGTCATCCTCAAATGAATAAATTGTCATCGACGACGCTTTGGCTTCTCGTAACGCGTTATCTAGGGTTATCACACCGGCTGCATCACCTTGAAGTGGAATAAAAGACCATTTCCGCACTTCATTAGAAGGATCTAAGCCAGATGAAATGGCACCATTTAGCGCCTTTGCGTCATATATACGAGCGCTCACCGGTAGGCCACCATGATTTTGGCCAACTTCCAAAATGGAATCTCCGATCTCCATCTTCTTATCTAAGGTAAAAGAAGAAAAGGTATCTCGAGAGAGTTCAATAAAGGCTTGATCTGAATACCTTGGGATATGGAAGTCGAAGATATAGCTAAGCTCAGAAGCTTTTTGGATCTCCAATTCACCCTTTCTGTAGTAGAACTTTCCCATCAACGACGTCATATCCAAACCGTCACGGGTAATTCGACCGTCTATCCGGGAGATGACATCGTCAATATCACTTTGGAAATAACCCCTCGGTGGAGAAATCTTTGGCATCTCCATGGAGAAAAAGTTCTTTTGTCGAATTATGCCGAGCTGAGCCGTGGCAGCATTCTTCCAGTTATCCACCATCAGATCGAACGAGATCTCGGGGGGCTTCTCGTTCTTTGTGGCAAATGCCGCAACCTTTCGAGCCGATCTCGAACGAAATCCACGCTGCGTCGAATAAGTATCTATTTGATTTGAGCGTCCCGAAAAGATCCCCGACGTAGCCAATAGCTTGGAATCGACAACCAATCTATCAAAATCCACTCGTTGCAAATCAAGGCTAGGATCTCGGCTCAGAGCACTCTCAAAGGTACTCAAATAAAGCACCTCCAGAGAGTCGGATGCATATTGAATGCCATCTGCCATCAAAGCTCTAGGGGTGCCACTTGAATCTAGAGCGGAGTTTGCAATCAAAAGGTGCGAATGCAGGTGTGGATCGCACGACCTTGAGATCAAATGCACAAAGTCAATGCCACACCCCTTGACCTGTTCGTAGGATTGTACTCCTTGAACGGTCCGCTTTATATAGAGATAGTTAGCGGTGATCTCCTGGAAGACAGTGGCAACCGCGCTCCTATGCGCACTTATGAGTGCACCCTGCGTGGTAAGATCCGAGATCCCCAGCGCCACAGAAGTCCACTTTGGGGCCGGAACTATCACCTCGAAGGCCTTATATTTTCTTCGATCTAGCTTCGGATCATGCCATCCGATTGAAAAATTGCCTTCACTTTCAAAAATTGAGTTGGGCACTTTCGATAGACCGTGACCCACCATAGCCGTAGGTTCCAAACAAATAGATCCAGCGCCTGTTGTAGAGAGGGCACGGCTTTCCCTCTCAAAATATCCAAAGTCACAAGCAGCCCGACCCGAAACGATAATTGGCATCAAAACCACCCCGCACGAATAACGATCGTTACCTTGGGCAATTGCCAATTATCTAACAAATAAGGACTTCAATAGGCCATAGGGCGTATGAATATCTAGTGGTTTTTCCAGGAGCGTTTTAGTCTCAATGGCCGTTAAATCAAAGCCGCCATCTCAATAATACAACACAAGCCGACTCGAAAATCCAAAGGAGCCAAAGTCTTAACATCTATACAAATAAACCAAATGGGATCTTCAATAGAGCCAACGCACAATCTGACAACGTCGCACACGAAAAGCTAAACCACAAGCGTACCCTAAGCCAAGCCCGAGATATGTAATTTAAAATAGAGATTATCCACAAAAGCCCACTCAGAGCCGATTCGCTTACAACTCCTACCAGAAGACAAAAGGCCCCAACCGCGAGATGCCCTAGCGGTTGGTTAGCCTCCGGCTCATTTGAATTGAGGTGCCTACCACGAACACAGATCGATCTAAGTTACTGTTGTAGCGCGAGCGGGGCTTCCTCAAGTACTGCCAAGATTGTATTGGCTAAATTTCGAGCACTATTTGCATCCAGCTCGAGGGCGACTCGATAGGATGCATCCATCTTAGAATTCGTAACATCAATATTCAACGTATGCGGCGTCATGGCATGTACCGGGTGGTCAAACGAGACCGTCGCTCGATCGACGTCGATCCACCCCTTTGTACTCTTAGCGCTACCCTTCGCAGGTATAGTCTCAACTATATAGGTACACATCTGCGAACCTCCTAAAGCATTCGATTGAAGAACTCTTCAACCAAAACCCATCCTTTATTTGCCGCTTCTATACGATAGCTGGGACGGTCGGCAGCGAAAAATCCATGACCGGCATTTTCAAAGGTGTGAAACTCATGGACCTTATCAAGAGATGTCAAGATTCTCTCAAGTTCCTTTACTTCATCGGGAGAGGGGAAGGTGTCTTCGATCCCAAATAAACCCAACAACGCACCGCTAAGATTTGCAGCTTGGTCCGCCACGGGAAGAACGCGAATTGGAAACTCTGGAGCAGGCGAATTTACAACGAATGCGCCATAACAATCTACAACTGCATCAAAGTCAAGGTTGCAAGCCGCGAGAAATGCTTGACGACCACCCGAGCAATAACCTATTACACCCATGGTGCCACTGGAATTATCGAGCGATCGCAAATACTCGCTTGCCCCTGCGACGTCGCCAATCAAGCGATCGTCGGGAACTCCGCCGTTGGCACGACTGGCTGCTGCTGCGTCATCACTTTGCGCCTTCGGAGCATCTCTGTAGTGTAGATTTGGGCAAAGGGCGTTAAAACCCATATCAGCTATTCGCCGCGCTATCGCCTTCGTCTCTCGATCATAACCAGGCATGTGATGAATCACAACTACTGAACCTGTCGAAGTTTCACCTACGGATTTAGCCAAATATCCTTCAATAATGTCACCATTGAATCCGGGGAAATTGACGGTTTCACAATAAATGCTTCTATCTCTCAACTCAAACTCCTAAAAAATCTCCATCGGGTTAACTTCAAGGCCGATCCAAAACTGATGATCCATACCACCAACCTCAAGATCTCCACAAATGCGAAATTACTCAAATGCTTCACTTTGGACCTCGTAGCCGAGGCGTCTCGGAACCTTAGAGGTATCCTAATATCAATACAATCAGTTCATTTACCATGAATTGACCGTGGTTTCAAAAAAATACCCATGCACGGGATGAATCGCTGGTATAAAAGACCAAGCCACACGCTATCAACCAAAGCGACCGCGCAGTTTGAACAGAGCGTCTCGTAAACCAGCGACAACCTCATTGGGAAAGATAACCTTTACGTCACCCACGGAAGAAGCTACGAAATTCCTCAACCAGATCTTCGAGACTATGTTAACTTCGGCAACTAGATAACTTGGATTACGCGTACTTTGAATTGTTCGATGAGGAATCCTTGCGATCCTCCATGAACTATTGGAGTCTATGACTAAAAGAACGCTATCGACGTCTTGATCCGACCCGAAATTAAAGTCTGTTGCATTCAACTCCTCGTCGGTTGGAAAAACGGAAATCGCCTCGTCAAGAACGACCACCTCCGCCACACGATCCAATCGGAAAGTCTTCAAAGCCTCAGAGCTGTGACACCATCCAAGTAAATACCAATGGCCATCACGCACAAAGAGGCGCAATGGATCGACATGTCGCTCTGAAAAAGCTTGATTGGTCAAAGAAAAGTATCCAAATCTAAGCGACTTCTTATCGCCTTGAGCCCTACGGATCTCTGTGAGATTTCTGGTACCCTCTACGTCTAAGACCAAGGAGTCGCTGAGATCGCTATCGAGCCCAAAGACATCAAATATCTTGCCTATTGCACTGGTAAGTTCCTTTTGACCAACAAAATCCCCATGGGCTAAGGCCAACTTGGCGCTCAAAGCTGCAACAAAAAGGTCGGTAGCACCCAACCTTAGACCGCTAGCAAAGTCTTCAGAGATGCGGGCAGTGATCTCATCGCCATCAACGATAATCTCTATCAGTTGATCTGGCGTAAAAGGTGGCAGACCACAACAGGCCACTGTCTCTAGAAGTCCACCAACTGCCGACTCGGGAATTCCAAACAATAAGGAGATCTCTTGAGTTGTAGTATTTGGGTTTCGATACAACCAGGGCAAAAGCGACATTATCCTTTTGAACTTTGAAGTTCCAGATTCACGTCCAGCCTTCTTGGTGGACGGTGACAATTCGGCGGCGATGAGACTTTGATATTCCTCTATGTATTCAGTCTCTTCTTCTAAAACTACTGTTTGAAACTCCAGCGAACGGCTTAGCAGATCGAAGGCTCTCCCTCTAGCACGTGGTGGAGCTACCAACTCAACCTGATCACCAAATTCGATCAAAATCGAGACAAATGCACCAAATCCAGAGATCGCAGCCGAGGCGTGCACCGTTTTATTGTCGATTGTATTTACAACCAATTGAGGCAACCTGTCGATTACAATGCTCAAAATCTCTTGAGGAAACTCCAGCTCGACGATCTCTTCATCTTCCCATCGAACCGACGTCGGACTTTCGGGAAGCACAGTAGAGACATCTACGCGATCTCCGGGGTCGAATTCCTCGGAGGTAATCTCTATATCAGGATCAAAGTTCTCAATTCGAAAACTCTTAACGAGCAATTGGCCTTCTTCTCTGGCGATCAAGTACCAAGTGCCCCAACGAAACAAGACTCCAAATGGAAGAAGACGCCGCTCGATGTTGTGATATCTCGCCCTCACCACTCGATAACGTTGGATTGCCTCAAAAAACTGTGAAACGAGAGGAACTCTAGGGACATAGGCCAACTCAATCCGCTCACCCTCCCAAACGCAGCCCAGTTTTCTCGCTGAATCGAGCCCACTCTCGTTGCCAAACTGCACCGAGGCCATGGCACCGGCCAACGCGAAAGCCTCATCTAAATTAAGCATCGGTGCAATTCGAGCCTCTTCCTTTTTAGTTACCAAGTAGGCATCGCCACTAGTTTGTGGATGAGCGACCGTAGTGATTGGAAGTCCTAGCGCTTTTAAGTCTCGCTTAGCGCGTTCAAAAGCCTGCCGTCGTGCTTCGGGTGAGTCGGGAAAGCCACCTATGTGATCGGTGATCTCAGCCAGAGAGAGCGGCCGACTTGCATTGGATAACAAAAGATATAGATTTAAAAGTCTGCTCAAAGGGTCTGAAGTGCTCATTATCAATTGATGCTACCAAACAATTCAAAGCTTGGTACGATACTTTTACACCATTTGAGAAGGGATTGGTAGCTCTTAGGACAACTCCTTTTGGCCCAGGTCCAGGATGAGTTGCAATCAAGTAATTAACATATTTTCCAAATGGGTACAGATGCCACAATTACCCTTTAAATAAATCCCCATAAACCGCTCTTTTTATGAAACCTAAAAGCCTCATTTTACGACGTCTAAACTTGCTGTACTATCGACAGGCAAAAAAATGCCAACTCACTTGACCCCTTGGGAGATCAAAAGCACACCTAACGATTGCAGGATCTCCGAACTCTCAGAGTCTAAACTTCCAACTTCTCATGAAATTCGCTAACCATCAATTCATAACTTAGCAATTTAGGAAAAGCCAACAGGGCGCCATGTCTAACATTCGAATTTTCGGGATTATAATCTTCTAGTTCACGCCCTGGAGAATTCCACCGGAGTTAACCATGTCATTTCGATAGGCGTTGACAAAACCTTAATTTGTCCCCTGGATTTAAAGACCAAATCAACTACGGGTTACTAGCGGACCATATGATGTATCATCTTATTCCAAGGTAATTATTTAATGTTCATAGATGGGAACAAGCCCTGCTTCTATCGTACTTAGCGAGTGAACTTGGATCGAGATGATAAAGCACAACCCTTTGACATTCACATTCCATCTCTTTGTATTTGCCCTAACACTGTTTTTAGCTATCTTCTATCCAGTGTCGCTTACAGTAGCTACTTGGAAGCGACAAAAGCGCGCCTCCACTAATAAAATCCCACGAGGTTCCAACCTCACCCTTATTGCACTAACGCATACATCGCGTCGAAAGGTACTTAGTTTCTATTCGGGCATCGCACTTGGCTTTATAGCCCTGAGCTGGCCAATTGGAGATTTAGCGCGTCACTACTCCCTCTTTGTCTACCTTGTCTCAAATTCAATTCTTCTGCTGGCCGCCCTACCTTTAGTCTTATTGGGTCTGCCAAAGTGGTTTTATGCCGAAATTACGCGATCTCGCCAACTTGATCGCCTTGCTTCAATTGCCACCAACCCCATAATCTCGACCATCGCATTTTCCAGCGTTGTAATTGCCTCAATGGTCCCATCGGTAGTCTCCTGGGAGACCTCTTCGGCTTTATATTGGAATCTCTTCCACATGGCTGAATGTGTTGGTGCGGCGATGATGTGGTTTACGGCTCTCAATCTTCTTCCTGGCCTGAGAGGTCTTGGGTCGATCGCAAGAGTTGCCTTCTTGTTCGTTCAATCACTGCTACCTACCTTCCCCGCCATTGTCTTGATCTTCGCAAGGCATTCGATGTACAATCCATATTCGCATGAAGCCAAAAAGATAGGAATTAGCCCACTTGCCGACCAGCAGTTAGCAGGGGGAACAGTAAAAATAATTTCGATCATAGTTTTCTGGTCAATAGCTGCAATAATTCTGGCAAGAGCTGCAAAAGATGAGGAGTCTGGATCCTCCGGCCCCAGTTTCACTTGGGACGACGTAGAACGAGAATTTCAGCGCACTGCACCTATAGATCAATAGAAGGTCACTACCAAAACCTCTCGCAGCCCCACCGCTGTGACCACGGAATCTACAGGAAAGGCGAGATTTCCTATTATGCTAACCTAGGTTAATTGACCCAAAAGGTCTACCGACTCCCCCATTCTCTCCTAATATAGCTTCCCGGAGTTCTTTGTGCCTATAAGAAACGATTTACGTAACATTGCCATAATTGCCCACGTCGACCACGGCAAAACAACACTTGTCGATGCAATGTTGCGACAAAGCGGCGCATTTAGCGAGCGCGCTGAGCTGACCGACCGCGTCATGGACTCGATGGATTTAGAGCGCGAAAAGGGAATTACCATTCTCGCAAAGCAAACAGCCATCACCTTTCGTGAGACCAAGATAAACATCGTCGACACGCCAGGTCACGCCGATTTTGGCGGCGAAGTTGAAAGAGCACTCGCAATGGTCGACGGCGCCTTACTCTTAGTCGATGCCGCCGAAGGGCCCCTTCCTCAGACTCGATTTGTGCTTAGAAAAGCACTCGCAAAGCATCTGCCGATGATATTGGTCCTCAACAAAGTAGACCGACCAGATGCACGCGTGAAGGAAGTTCTAGACGAGGTCTATGAGCTCTTTTTAGACCTAGATGCCACCGAAGAACAGATCGACTTTCCAATTTTATATGCCTCCGGTAAAAACGGATGGGCAACTCCAGAGCCAGACACTCTAGGGGAAAACCTCATACCCCTCTTTGAGACTATCGTTGCACGCGTTGCTCCTCCAACGTATGACTCAGACGAAGTCCTCCAAGCTCTAGTTACCAACATTGACGCAAGTCCATATCTAGGTCGCCTTGCAATTTGTCGAATCATAAACGGTAGGATGTCAAGGGGTGAAAATGTGATCTGGTGCCGCCGGGATGGCACCAATCAAAGGGTAAAGATCTCAGAGCTCTTCATCACGAACGCGCTAGAACGTAGCTCCGCTGAAACAGCCGGACCTGGTGAAATTGTAGCAATCGCTGGAATTCCAGACATTACAATAGGCGAGACTCTAGCTAATCTTGAAAACCCAGTCGCATTACCTCTCCTTCTAGTGGATGAACCATCTATATCCATGACAATAGGTGTTAATACGGCGCCACTTGCTGGACGCGAAGGCACCAAGGTAACTGCTCGTCTCATAAAGAACCGACTAGATCAGGAATTGATCGGAAACGTCTCGCTTCGAGTTCTCAACACTGAACGACCCGACACTTGGGAGGTCCAAGGTCGTGGCGAATTGGCTCTCGCCATCTTGATCGAGATAATGCGCCGCGAAGGTTTCGAGCTGACAGTTGGAAAGCCACAAGTAATCACAAAGATCGTCGATGGAAAAGTTCACGAGCCGGTCGAACAGCTTGAGATTGATTCACCTGAAGATTTCCTTGGGCCTCTGACACAGATCCTCGCAACCCGCAAGGCAACTTTGGCAGAGATGATAAACCACGGAACCGGTTGGATAAGGATGATCTATTCAGTACCATCTCGTGGATTGATAGGCATTCGAACGGAGATTCTAACCCAGACCAAGGGCACGGCACAGATCCACCATGCATTCGATCGCTACGAACCATGGTTTGGCGAAATCAGAAGCCGCCTAAGCGGCTCAATGATCGCCGATAGAACTGGAGTCGCCACTTCCTATGCGCTGTTGAATCTACAAGAGCGCGGATCGCTCTTTGTCTCTCCGACCGAGGACGTCTACGAAGGTATGATCGTCGGCGAAAACTCACGCCAAGACGACATGGACGTCAACCCCACCAAGGAAAAGAAGTTGACAAACGTTCGATCCTCCACTGCGGAAGAACTAGTTCGCCTGACTCCTGCACGGCCAGTGACCCTAGAAGCCGCACTTGAATTCATAATTGAAGACGAATGCATTGAAGTGACTCCTAAGTCGGTTCGATTGCGAAAGGTTGCTCTTTCAATGCAAGAACGATCTAGATTACGTTCCAACAAGAGCAGAAACTAACTATAGCATCAGAACTTGTTTTTTGACGGCTTCTCGAAGAAGTCAAAAAACGATTAATTGATTTCTAAATAGAAAAAGGCCACGAAATCTAAGATTTCGTGGCCTTTTTCTATTTAATTTATATCAGTTGCTACTCGCTGCTCCATTCAAGCGTATCGATAGGAGCCGCGAAATTTGATGCCAACGTCTCTAAATAGATGCGAGGTCTACGGAATAAGTTAGTTTTTAGGCACTTCGCTCCAGGGGATATCTTTGTCCACCCGAGGGTCACCCGGAAGGCCTAGAACCCTCTCGGCCAAGATATTGCGCATAATCTCAGAAGTGCCACCTTCGATTGAATTAGCGCGCGAACGCAGAAATATCTTTGGAAGATCCCGTTCGCTTCTCATATTCACACCAGAAAAGTCTGGACGAATCATCTCGTAACTCGAATATTCAAGGCCACCTGCACCCAAAAGATTCATGGTAAATGAATAGATCCTTTGATTAAGCTCCGCATAAGCCAACTTAGCCACCGAACCCTCTGGCCCTGGATTTCCCGCTCTTCGAAGTTGGGCAGCTCTTATATTGGTGAGCCGATTGACCTCAGCCTCCACCCAGAGCCGTATCAATTCATCTCGATGGCCGCTGGTTTTATTGCTTGAATCACCCCACACCTTCAGGGCCTCAGATATTGCACCTGATCCCCTTGGCATAACGTTTCCGCCAATTGAAACTCGCTCATTCATCAAGGTTGTGATAGCGACATTCCAACCTCTACCCACATCGCCTAGGCGCTGAGAATCCGGGATTCGAACGTTATTAAAGTAGACCTCGTTGAACTCCGCCTCTCCAGTCATCTGGCGAAGTGGTCGGACTTCAACCCCGTCAGACTCCATATCTACCACAAAATAGGTCATTCCTGCATGTTTTGGAACGCTTGGATCCGTGCGGGCCACAATCATGCCCCAACGAGCGACGTGAGCCAAAGTCGTCCAAACTTTTTGGCCTGAGATAATCCACTCGTCACCATCTCGCTCAGCCTTTGTCGAAAGTGACGCTACGTCGCTTCCGGCGTTAGGCTCCGAAAAGAGTTGACACCAAATATGCTCACACGTAAACATGGGGCGGAGAAGCTTTGACGCCAACTCCACCGATGCGTGAGTTGCTAGTGTCGGAGCTCCCATTCCGATTCCGATGGGATTGCGAGCGAAATTATTAGGGATGCCACGAGCTCTTAGGGTAGATGCGACCATCTCTCCTAAGGCTGGAGATACCCCGAGACCCCCTAGGCCTATTGGGAAATGAACCCAAGCCAACCCAAGGTCGTATTGAGCGCCCCAAAAATCACGAGCAGAAGTTTTTTCTGGAGGAAATTCTGTCAAAAGCAGATCAAGCTTTTCCTTAACCAAATTCACTTGATCCTGATCTACTTCGGTGGATCGATCCATTACTGACATTCATGCTCCCGTTATCAAAGGCTCCGATTTTACGGTAGTGCTTTAAAACTTCCGATCTGGATCTAGCAAAGATGCGATCGCATCTATCGCCACCTAATCGGCTCGCAGCACCTACCTCTTATCTAGAGATGTTACTACGAATCGATAAAAGATGTTTTGAATCAAACGATTTGCAACTACCTGGAGCGCTATTGTCGAAAATTTCTACCAATTTTGTTTCGGATCCGATTAAGTGGCAAGATTAATGTTGTGAGTGTATTTCAATTAAACGAAGAACAGCGGCAGTTCGCCTCAATAATGAGAGAATTTGCCGAAGCAAAAATTGCACCCCATGCAGTTGAAGTTGACAAAAGCGAGACCTTTCCATGGAACTCTTACAAAGAGTGTCTAACCATGGAACTTCCATCATTGGGCGTTCCATCAGAGTATGGAGGTAGTGGCGCCGACCACGTAACCCAAGCGATAATGGTGGAGGAGCTTGCGCGAGTATGTGGCTCCACATCGCTTACGATGTTGATTTCTAAACTAGGAATGATTCCAGTTATCAACTGGGGATCAAAGTATCTAAAAGAAAAATACCTTCCTAGCGTAGCATCGGGCAAGGCTCAGGCATCATATGCACTGTCGGAGGCAGATGCGGGGTCCGATGTAGCATCGATGAAGACAACAGCGGTTCGCGATGGTGACTTTTACATCTTAAATGGTGCAAAATATTGGATAACCAATGCCGGAATCTCAGATACCTATACCGTATTTGCCAAAACCGACTCCACTAAAGGACATCGCGGGATCTCAGCATTTGTTGTAGAAGCGAAATGGGGCGTAAAAGTTGCCAAGTTGGAGCACAAACTTGGGATGCGTGGTTCTCCCACCGGTGAGGTCATCTTCGAAGACGTAAGGGTCCCCGTTGAAAACAGAATAGGTGATGAAGGACAAGGCTTCTACATTGCAATGGGAACGCTAGATCGTTCGCGACCAACTATTGGGGCCCAAGCCGTAGGAATAGCTCAGGGTGCGCTCGATTATGCCGCCCAATATTTAAAATCAAGAAATCAATTCGGCCATCCAATCGCAGAATTTCAGGGCCTTCAATTCATGGTCGCAGATATGGCAACTAAGATCGAAGCTGCGCGAGGCTTGGTCTATCGAGCCTGTTCGTTGATCGATTCTGACCCAGAAAACGAGCTCTCAAAGATAGGTGCTATGGCCAAGATGTTTGCATCAGACACTTCTATGTCCGTAGTTGTCGATGCACTTCAGCTATTGGGAGGCTACGGATATACGACTGACTTTCCAATGGAACGATTCTTGCGCGACGCAAAGATAACGCAAATCTACGAGGGAACGAACCAAATCCAAAGAGTGGTAGTTGCTAAAAAGATTCTGGGATAAATCGCCCAAACACCTAGACCACAGATACTTTTAGACACTTCGAAGGGAAATAAAAAAGATATGGAGAAAATAGGCGTAGTTGGCTGCGGCCTCATGGGCTCAGGCATCGCCGAAGTAGCGGCACGTCGAGGATTAGACGTTATGATAACAGAGGCAGACCAAGCGTCATTGACGCGCGGCAAAAGCCGAATTGAATCCTCATTATCGCGTGCCGCGAAAAACGGAAAGATCTCAGCAAGTGACGTTGAAGCGACCCTAGCTAAGTTACATTTTGAGACCGATCTTTCAGCGCACTTTGATCGGGACCTTGTGGTCGAAGCGATAGTTGAGAATGAATCGGCCAAGATTGACATCTTCACGATCTTAGATAAGGTCGTAGAGTCGCCAACGGCTATCTTGGCTTCAAACACCTCATCGATACCGATAATGAAACTCGGCGTCGCCACGTCACGACCCCAACAGGTCATTGGAATCCATTTTTTCAACCCAGTGCCGGTACTTCCACTAGTCGAACTTGTCACTTCACTTTTAACCTCTGATGAAACCGCTATATCGGCTACCAATTTTGCTAAGAATACGCTAGGCAAACGAGTGATTAGGTCAAAGGACCGAGCCGGATTCATCGTAAACGCGCTGCTGATTCCTTACATTCTCTCTGCAATTAGGATGATGGAATCTGGATTTGCCACAGCAGAGGATATCGATGCCGGAATGGTTGAGGGTTGCGCTCATCCAATGGGGCCCCTAGCACTTTGTGACCTAATCGGCCTGGACACCACTATGGCAGTTGCCGATTCACTCTATCAAGAGTTCAAAGAGCCCCTATACGCTCCGCCACCCCTGTTGTTGCGAATGGTCGAAGCTGGCCTAATGGGTAGAAAGTCTGGTCGAGGCTTTTACGACTACAAAAAAAAGTAAATTCGACAAACCTATTAGCTAGCTCAGAGAAAGCCTGAACTAGCTAATAGCCTGGCAAATCCTTGAGCAGAGCAAAAACACCACTAAAAGATCGAAGTCTCCTTGGTTTACCCAAGAGGTAGACCAAGGAGACAAGTCAAAAATCTTAAATTATCAAAACTGCTGTTCAAAGACTATCTAAAACCGCAGGACTAGATATCAACCTCTTCTGGAGCCGAGCCAGAATCCGACTTTTTAATCTCGCTAAAGATAGAGGGCGGTTCTGACCATAATGGCCCGTTGCTTCCTTGTGAAATTGCCTGCCAAACTCTTTCGGGAGTCATGGGCATATCGATATGTCGAACTCCAAGGTGTGAGAGGGCATCCACAACCGCATTTTGTACCGCTGGTGTTGACCCAACCGTTGCAGACTCACCGATGCCTTTAGCACCCAGCGGGTTCAAAGGAGACGGTGTCTCGGTATTCGAGGCAACAAAATTTGGCATCTCCGCAGCCGATGGAACGAGATATTCTGCAAATGAACTGTTTAGGGGATTGCCATAAGCGTCAAAGTAAACCTTTTCATAAAGGGCCTGTCCTATGCCTTGTGCAATTCCACCATGTTGTTGCCCCTCAACCACTAGAGGGTTCAAAACACGCCCACAATCGTCCACAGCAAAGTGTGATATCGGCCTAACAAGGCCAGTCTCCAGATCAACTTCAACCACGCTCACATGCGCCCCAAAGGGAAAAGTTGCTCCGGCTTGATTAAAGTCTCCCCTGTATGCGAGCTCAACACCGGCTTGCTTGGCAACGTCCATCAAATCTGTCCACGACAAAAAGTGGCTGGGACTTCCCGCAACGCCTATCGTTCCCTCTTGGCTGACGATAATATCATCAACGCTAGCTTCAAAATGTGACGCCGCTAAATTCTTAGCGACATCTAAGACCTGAAGAGCTGCCGCGTTTACAGCAGAACCGCCTAGCTGCAGTGAACGAGATCCGCCTGTGCCACCGCCTCTGGGAACCTCTTTGGTGTCACTTTGGATAAATTTGATCTTTTCAAGGGGTATCTTCAAGGTATCTGCAACCAACATAGAAAAGGTAGTTGGATGACCCTGGCCATGGCCCGAGGTTCCAACCCTAATCTCTGCCCCTCCATCGGGAGTGATGTCGACGGCACCGTACTCCGAAGCGCCACCGCCAGCAGTCACTTCCACATAACAGCTAACCCCAATTCCAAGCACCACAGTCTCGCCAGCTTGCCGACGTCGTAATTGCTCGCGACGCAAATCTTGGTATTTGGAGACCTCGGCCACGGCATCAAGAGCTTTAACAAAGTTTCCTGAATCATAGAGTGGTCCCATCACGCTCTGGTACGGAAAAGAGGTGGAAGAGATTAAATTCTTTCGACGAAATTCAATCGGATCCATCGAGATCTCAGCCGCCGCCATGTCCACAATTCGCTCCAGAAACGCAGTCGCTTCAGGTCTTCCTGCTCCTCGAAGTGCTCCAATTGGGGGAGTATTCGTGGAGGCTACTGCTGCTTTGTAGCGAATCTTTGGTATCGAGTAGACCCCTTGAGCCATCGAACGGGTCGAACCAGCTACTAAGCCGCCGCCGAAGCCGCCATAGGCGCCTGCATCGCCCACCATTCGAGCATCAAGTCCAAGAATTAGTCCATCCCTAGAGATCGCCATCTCGACGTATTGAACTTGACCTCTTCCTTGCATCGAGATCAGGTTCTCACCTCGCTCTTCCATCCATCGAAGTGGTATGCCCAACATCAAAGAGGCGCCCACGACAGCTACGTGTTCTTGGATGACACCGGCCTTGCCGCCAAAACCGCCGCCGACATTCGGGGTAATTACTCTTAGAGAGTCCTTTGGAATGCTCAAAATCGAAGACAACTTTGTCTGTATGACGTGTGGCATCTGTGTTGACACCCAAACCGTGATCCCCTCGTCGCCATCTCCATCTGGATTGACAGCAATGGAGTTCGGCTCCATAGGAGCAACCGACATCCGTTGATTCTCGAATCTACCCCGTACGACTACTTCGGCACCATTGAGAGGATTATCGATATTGCCACCTACAACTGAAGCAACAAGATTTCTGGCAACCTCCGGATCAATCTGACGGGCATTGATACTCAGAGCATCTTCCATGTCGACAACAGCATCCAAGGGCTCATACTCCACTTCGACCAGTTCAGATGCATCGACCGCAGTTGACCTATCGGCAGCAATAATCATTGCAATCGGATCACCTACAAACTTCACGACTCCACTAGCTAAAACCGGACGCTTTAGGTGCTCATTGAGGGGAAAGAAAGGTACAAAAGGTTCAATGTCATAGTCTGAAGCAACCAAGACGGCCCTAACACCTGGAAGTTCTTTCGCCCTTGCGACATCTAAAGAGGCGATCTTGGCCGCAGCTACAGTTGAGCGAACGAAGTAGCAATAGAGTGCACCGGGGTGCTCTAGGTTGTCGACATATGTGGCCCTGCCCTTCAGCAGTTCAGGGTCCTCTAGACGAATAACTCGCGTACCTAATATCGATCCGTTCATTTCTCACTCCACAATCTGTTTTTCTCAACCTTATCTTCTCATTATCTCACCTCAGTCAGGCTTGAACCCAAGACATGGTTAAATCGTCAATTGAAAAGACCTCTCATTCGCCTAAGCTTATGGTAGTAAGCACGCGCCATCTTTTGTCAGGACCAAGCCTGACTAACTCGACAACAACGCTTGGACACCCATCCAACGTCCAGACAAAGAAATGGCTCGCCACATCGAAAGTTCAGATTGTTATATGAAAGTTAGATTCGCCCCATCGCCCACAGGCTACTTCCACGTAGGAGGAGCGCGAACGGCATTTTACAATTGGATGCTCGCCAAAAACTCTTCGGGAACATTCGTTCTTAGAATTGAAGATACAGACTCAGAACGCAATAAGGAAGAGTGGGTCGATGGCATTTGTGACGCACTTTCGTGGTTAGGAATTACCTGGGACGAAGGGCCGTATCGCCAAAGTCAAAGACTCCACCTTTATCTAAATGCGGCCAATGAACTATTTGAAAATGGCTTTGCTTATTATTGCCTATGCAGCCGCGATGAGATCGACGCAAGAAATAAAGAGGCAGGTTCAACCCCTGGCTACGATGGTTTTTGCAGAGATCGCGGACTTGGTACAGATAGCGGTGGTGCGCTTAGGTTCAAAGTGCCCAAACCTGGAGAAACTAGATTTATTGACCTAGTCCGAGGCGAAGTCGTCTTTGACCACAACCATATCGAAGACTTTATTCTGGTAAAATCCTCAGGCGCCCCACTCTTTGTGCTAGCAAACGTTGTGGACGACATCGACATGGAAATAACTCATGTGGTTAGAGCTGAAGAGCACCTCCCAAATACACCTAAGGCAATCTTGGTCTTTCAAGCTCTAGAGAAACAACCTCCAACCTTTGGACACGTTCCCGTATTGGTCAACGAGAAAAGGCAAAAACTTTCAAAGAGACGTGATCGAGTCGCCGTTGAGGACTATCGCAAACAGGGAATAATAGCTCCGGCAATGTTAAATTACTTAGCACTCCTGGGCTGGAGTCCAAAAGAAGATAGAGAATTCATGACCGTCTCAGAGATGGTAGACGCATTTGACATGGCAAATGTCGGTCACTCCCCCTCGTTCTTTGATGAAAAAAAACTTGCCCATTTCAATGGGGTCTACATTCGTGCACTCGACAACGTGGAATTCATGGAACTGTCTATTCCATTTATTGAACAAAATACCTGGTGGACGGGGTCTAAAGAGGACCTTGAAAAATTTATGGCAGTGGCCGCACTCGCTAAGGAACGAGTCTCGTTGCTCGCTGAAGTAAGTGAATTGATTCGGCCAATCTTCGAAGAAGAACTTACCTTCGACGATGGAGCGCTGCAAAAAGAGATTAAAGACAACCCAAATGCACAAAAGATAATTGAGGCTGTGATTAAAGCGCTAAGCGAGGCCGACCCCTTCGAAGCCGGAACGATCGAACTAGCCGTCAGATCTTGCTCTAGCTTTCTGGATATTCCCCTTAGAAAGCTTCAAGCGCCAATTAGGGTTGCAACTACTGGGACAAAGGTTGGACTTCCGCTCTTTGAGACCTGGTCAACCCTGGGAAAGTCAGTGGTTCTCGATCGGCTAAACGCACAGATCTAAAGATGAAGCCATCCCAGAGTGGCTCACTAAATTAAAGATAAAGATGAAAAGCACTACTGCAAAAAAATCCGTCCTTTACCTACTTTTTTTGATTGTTGGAGTTCCACTCATAATCTTCTTGGTTCTATTGGGGAAAATTTACACCTTCGGAAACCATGACTTCATTCAAAAAGCAAAGATTGAAGTAGTTTTAGGTGCCGCAGAATTTAACGGAACCCCTTCAAACGTTCTAAAAGCACGACTGGACCATGCGGCACTCTTATACAGACAAGGATTCGCGACCACCATAATCACCACCGGTGGCTCTCAGAACGGGGACCTCTACACCGAAGCCGGTGTCGGTAGAACCTATCTAATCTCGCTCGGGATACCGCCTGCAAATATTATCGCCGACGCTACCGGAAATGACACCTACCAGACAATGGTGGCAGTCAGCAAAACGCTCAAATCTTTCGGCGCCACTAATGCAATATTTGTCTCCGATCCATTCCATGAATATCGGGTCTACCTAATCGCTTCTCAGCTTGGGATCTCGGACATATCGTCGCCTACACGAACCTCACCCATACGCGGTCTGTCATCGATAACCTATTACTTGCGTGAGGCCGTCGCAATTGAGATGGCAAAATTAGTGGGATTCAAATTCCTTAGCGTTCTCAGACACGGAAGCTAGTGTTTGGCCATTAGATTGTTTAAAAGCCTTTCGGGGGTGGTGTAATCGGCAACACAGCAGGTTCTGGCCCTGCTATTGGGGGTTCGAGTCCTCCCCCCCGAGCTTTTGACTTTGGCCAATCTAACTTTGGCCAAATACCTAGGTCTTGGACTTGCAAAGACAAACATTACAAGGTGATATTACAAGGTGATATTACAAGGTGATATTACAAGGTGATATTACAAAAAGTCAGCACGATCAAAGTCTCTCCAATAATTAGAGTCCTTCCAATAGTAGAGATTATCTAAAATACGTGTCGAAACGTATGCAGATTCCACTCATGCTCCACCCAAGAACGAACTGGTGAAATTGCCAAAGTGTGGTAACCAAAGTGTGGTAGTCCTGGCGAGTAACATTTGGTCGAGTGACATTTAAAGAGATCAGAGATTTGACCTTCGCCAAACCACAGAGCCGCCTTTAGTGATGGCACGGGCGAAAATGGCATCAATGAAGCTCGATAGATTGGCGCTCTGAATCATTCAAGATAATCCAAATATTGGCAATAGTGGCAGCCCCAACGGGGTTCGAACCCGTGTCTTCACCGTGAGAGGGTGATGTCCTAGACCGCTAGACGATGGGGCCTCGCGTGTAGGAGAACATTCTATACTGCGCCTTTAGGTCGTCCTACCTTGAAATGAAAAAACACAACAATGTGGCTTAGAACTATGGATCGAATTCTAGATCGGTGAGACTACGGCTCATTTTTAGCTATTGAAAGATAGCTCACCTGACCGCCACCTTAGCTCGTAGCACTCAGATCCCACCAAAGCCTCCCAACAAGGCGAATTCGGGCTTCGATAAACTTCACAGATATCAATTACTCTCCAACGACAGACCGCGCTATCTCGCGTCAGCTAGAGTTGTTAATCACCATCTATCGCAATAATAGAATCGCCTGAGGATCCCGATTTAGAAAGCAGAGACTCCCATGAGCCACACGTACATCAACGGTCGACTTTTTGAAACGAATGATGCTGCAGTTTCAGCTCATGACCATGGACTGGTAACCGGCGATGGAGTCTTTGAGACGCTAGCGGTCTACGATGGAACCCCCTTTGCCGTACGACGCCACCTGCAGCGGCTAGCTCGGTCAGTCGCGGGAATACGACTCGCACCTCCAGATTTAGACGAAATTGAAAGAGCTATCTTTGAGGTAGTGGCCAAGGATGAGATCTCATTTGGAAAGGTAAGAGTGACCTACACCGCTGGAAATGGGCCACTTGGTTCCGACCGAGATAAAGACGCATCCCCGCTCTTGGTAGTGGCGGCAAGTCCACTCGCTCCACTATCACGGACTGCCAGGGTATCGATAGCTCCATGGCCCAGAAACGAACGAGGCGTTCTTTCGGGGCTAAAGACAACATCCTATGCAGAAAATGTAGTAGCGCTCGATTGGGCGCTTTCACAGGGATCGAACGAAGTCATCTTTGCAAACACAAAGGGCGACCTATGCGAAGGATCAGGTTCTAATATCTTTCTCGTGGTTGATGGGCAGTTGATTACCCCTACCCTTGAATCGGGATGCTTGGCTGGCGTTACAAGAGATCTTATAATTGAATATCTTGGCGCAAAAGAGATGGACGTCCCTATCTCAACCTTGGTCTCAAGTCGCACCTCCGAAGCCTTCCTTGCCTCAACCCTAAGAGATGCTCAATCCATCACCCACGTCGATGAAACACCTCTACACAACGCCATTGGGCCAGTATCACTTCGCATCGCAAAAGAGCTCAAAGAGCTGATCATGGATAACCTAAACCCCTAAAACTTCAAGGCGTATATGCTCATGACCGACCCAGCAATTCAGGAGTAAACCATTGGAACAGCATCTAATCGCCCGATCTATTATTGACGAGAATGCCAAGAGCCCGGTTGCTCTGGCGCGAATTATATCTATGAGTGGTTTCGGAGGACGGACATCCGGAGAGTTTCTTGCCCTTGGCTCGCGTTTGAAGCTGGGATCTCTAATGTTTGGATCGATGGATCGCGAAATCGAAGAGGCTGCACGGCACCTCGTTGCGACTTCATCCAAGGGAATTCTCAAGAATATCGATCTCGGTGATCGCGATGCAGTCGCAGCGGGTCTCGCATGTGGAGGTAGCGCAAGAGTCGCTCTTCAGCCTATCAATGGGATTTTGCTGGAGTCAATCCTTGCCATATCCAAACGAGATGTCGTTGGCGTGGTTTCACAAATCGCAGATGACTCGGTAGTTACCTTGGGAATGGCGCAACTCAATGAAAAGGCTCGATTCGACGACGACTTTCAAAAAACTCCTGCCCATGCTAAGACATCTGAGCGCCTTGTAGAATTAGTTACACACCGTAGGTCTGTCTCTACCACCGAGACTATCGAGGGGTTAGAGCTTCACTTTGAAGTCTTTTCTCCACCCTCTACCGCTGCCATCATCGGTGACTCTGAGCTAGCTAGGGCCATTGCTGCGCAGCTTTCTCTTTTGAATATCACCTCCCGTATAACGGATACGGTCGAGACCGCAATGGATATAATTTCGGGTTTCGGAGCCAACGATGCGCTAATTGTCTTGAGTCATGACCACGCCATTGGAGTTCCCTTGTGTGCAAAGCTGTTGGAGATCAACGGGGCTTACGTCGGCGCACTTGGGTCTAGGCATACCCAATCGATTCGAAACGAAGCACTCATAAAATTAGGTGTTGCTCCCAGCAAAGTGTCGATGATCTATGGACCTATAGGACTTGACATTGGCGCTAAGACACCCGCAGAAACTGCAGTTGCCATTGCAAGTGAATTTCTAGCCCATCGAAGTGGCCGTGCTCCTTCGAGCCTAGTTAACGGAGATGGACCGATAAACGGCTAAGTCAGACCTAGGAACTCTCCTTAAAAATTAGATGAACCAACCAAGATGGGCTAATAATACCGTCGTCCATCTTGGTTTCCGACTCCCTTAGACGCCTCTTTAATCCTCCATAATAGGGCCAGACCTTAGGTAACTGCCTTGGGGAGTAAATTCTAATTAAAGACAATTTTTGAAATCCCTTTTGTATTTAATTCCAATATCGTAGGCGACCAGCCGCGCCTATCTTCATAATTCTGAAACATCACTTGGTGTAGCCTTGATTAAGTTGAGACGTAAAGCGTTGCGCATCAGCGCGCACCCTCTTCGTCGACACTAATAACAGGTACATAATCGTCAGAGCCTTCCATGGTGACGATTCGTCAAGGGGATGAATATGATTCGCACAATCGGAATTCCAGCCGAAACAAAAGACGGCGAACGAAGGATTGCGCTTGAGCCATCTGCGGTCAAGATGGCAATATCGGCTGGCTTCGAAGTCCGTATCCAGCAAGATGGGGGAGTTGGCGCTGGCTTCACCAATGAAGACTACCAAGCAGTCGGAGCAAAAATTGTTCCTACGGCAGCCGACGTTTGGGAATCCGATCTAGTTTGCAAGGTAAAAGAACCCCAGCCCAGTGAGTGGGGGTACTTCCGTGAAGGTCTTCACCTATTTGCCTACCTACATTTGGCTGCAGAACCAGACCTTGCGCGTGCTCTAATGTCCTCTGGAGTAGAAGCATTTGCATTTGAGACTCTCTCATATCCTAAGGGCCTTCCTTTGTTAGCTCCAATGAGCGAAGTTGCAGGCCGGGCGGCTGCAATCATGGGTGCATATTACCTAGCGAGCGGTTCAGGAACTCTTCTTGGCGGATCGGCTGGTGTTCTTCCGGCGCGCGTTGTCGTGGTAGGAATGGGAGTAGCTGGAACTATGGCTGCTCGAGGAGCTCGCGGAATGGATGCCGAAGTCACAGGGGTTGATATTGATCTAGCCAGACTTCACGAGCTACAACAACAAGGGACAATTACCGCATCTTTGGCATCGTCCGAAATGGCGATAGCTGAAGTTGTGAAAAACGCCGACCTTGTCGTAGGCGCTGCTCTCGTGCCAGGTGCAAAAGCACCTAAATTGATCACTCGGGAACACATTGAATCAATGAAGCCAGGTTCAGTGGCCGTCGACCTTGCAATCGATCAAGGAGGCTGCATCGAGACCTCACGTCCGACCTCTCTATCTCATCCAACCTTTGTCGATTCCGGAGTGGTCCACTACTGCGTAACTAACGTACCTGGCCAATACCCGCGCACATCGTCGAGGGCACTTAGCGCTGCCGTTGCACCGCGACTGGTAGACCTTGCTAGGGACCCTGCTTCAGAACGACTCGCTGGGGCACTAAATGTCTCCAAGGGCAAGATCGTCTATAAGGCCGTCTCAGAATCTTTAGGATTTTAAGGTCAATAAATGCTAACTTGGCCTTCGCCAAAGAGTCTTTGGCTCGCGCAACTTGATCCAATCGTTCCCACAAATCCCATCAACAAGGACTTGACGATAGACATTGGAATTGCTGGTGGAGGCTATAGCGGTCTCTGGAGCGCCTATTACCTCAAAAAAGCCGATCCTTCATTGAGAATCGCGATCTTTGAGGCAAAATTCGCTGGCTTTGGCGCCTCTGGAAGAAATGGGGGCTGGGCTTCGGGCTTATTCGCCTCATCTAAACAAGCCATTGAAGATCGATACGGTCGACAGTCAGCAATCGCCCTATATCGGTCTCTCAATGACTCGATCGACGAGATCGGCAAGGTCACTCAAAGCGAAGGCATAGAAGCCGACTTTCACAAGGGCGGCACCATTATGGTGGCACGCAATAAGGCTCAGCTCGATCGTGCCTCGGCATTCGTTCAATCTGAGCAAAACTTCGGATTTGGCGAAGACGTACAACTGCTCGATGGCGCTCAAGCACAAAAACGCCTCAATGCGACCGACACTTTAGGCGGCGCATTTACGAAACAATGTGCTCGAATTCACCCAGCAAAACTAGCTCGAGGCCTAGCACAAGTAGTACTTGGAATGGGCGTTCAAATCTATGAACAATCACTGGTGACAAAGATTGGTCCACATGACCTTCAAGTGAATGGCCGAGGGATAAAGTGCGAAGTGGCAATCGATGCCCTCGAGGGATACCGATCACTCCTATCTGGGCAATCTCGAGTGACAACGCCCATATACTCGCTTATGATTGCAACAGAACGCCTTTCCGACCAGCAATTCGCCGAGATCGGCCTTGGGGACTGTGAAACCTTCGCCGACGAACGCAATCTGATCGTCTATGGCCAAAGAAGTGCCGACAATCGAATTGTCTTTGGTGGTCGCGGAGCTCCCTATCACTTTAAATCAACCATTTCACCTAAGTTTGATTATCAAAGTGACGTCTTTGACAACCTAAAATCGGCATTAATTGAGCTCTTCCCATCATTGCGCGCTACCAAAATCCAATACCAATGGGGTGGTCCGCTGGGCGTTCCCCGCGACTTTTTTTCATTTGTTCGTTTCGACCTAGGACGAGGTATTGCGAGCCTTGGAGGCTACGTAGGTGACGGTGTCACTACATCCAACCTCGCTGGCAGGACACTTTCGGATCTTATTCTCAATAAAAAAAGCGATCTAAGCGAACTCTGTATCGTAAATCACAAAGCAAGAAAATGGGAGATGGAACCACTTAGATACCTAGGTGTAAACGCTGGCTTATGGGCAGCAGCTCAGTCAGACAAATACGAAAATCAAGGACTCCCTCAACCATTAACGGCGACGATTCTCAATCGACTTACCGGCCAATGAACTAAAGATCAGACCAATTACCCTCTAGGCCGAACCCTAAACGGTTTCGAAAATATAAAGCATTTTGATCGATGGCCCCTAGTACGCCTTCAACAAAATTGCCACCATGGTGGCATAAGACAAAAGGAGAAACAAAGATGACTCAAAGATCTCATCTGTCACCAGTGTGGTCCCAACTAACGGGGCTAGACGTTGTTAGCGGCTCTGGGGCGACAGTTAAAACCCAAAGTGGTGAAGAATACTTAGACTTTACAGCTGGCATTGCTGTAACTTCGACCGGCCACTGTCACCCCAAGGTCGTGGAAGCGATTACTAATCAAGCCGCCCGCTTCATACACGCGCAAGTGAACATCTACAAGCACGACCTTCTTGAGCCATTAGCTGAAAAGTTAAATGAAATAACGCCTCAATCGATCGATACCTTTTTCTTTTCCAATTCCGGAGCTGAAGCTACCGAAGGTTCAGTCAAACTAGCCAAAGCAGCGACCAAAAAGCCCCACATAATCGTATTTCAAGGGTCATTTCACGGTCGAACTGCTCAAACCATGGCTATGACGACGGCAAAAACTGGTTACAAAGCTGGTTATGCTCCTTTTCCATCGGGAGTGTTCGTATCAGAGTTTCCCGATCCAAGCACCAGTGGCCTTGACGAAGCGGCAGCAGTCAAGAGGGCCCTCGATAACTTCGATCTTTTGCTAGCAACACAGACCGCCCCGAGCGAAACCGCTGCCGTAGTTGTTGAACTAGTACAAGGCGAGGGAGGGTATCGCCCGGCGCCCAAGGCCTTCGTCCAAGGATTATATGAGCGAGCCAAAGCAAAGGGTATTCTCTTTGTCGCTGACGAAGTTCAGTCAGGTTTTGGGCGCACCGGCAAGATGTTTGCACTCGAGCACTACGGGATAGAGCCAGACATTATGGTAATGGCCAAAGGTATCGCCTCTGGGTTTCCATTCTCGGCGATAGGCTCATCCTATGAAATCATGGAACGTTGGCCCGTAGGCAGCCACGGAGGAACCTACGGAGGAAATCCAATAGGCGCCGCCGCAGCACTGGCAACAATTGACATCCTGAGATCTGAAGGATTTCTTGAAAATGTGGTGGCAAGAGGTGCTCAACTTAGATCAGGTTTAGAAGAACTCAAAGCTCAGTATGAAATCATAAACGACGTACGTGGCCTTGGAATTATGTTAGGTTGCACGATTGTCGACCCAGCAACTGGGTTACCAAACGGTGAACTTGTCAATCAAATTCTCAGACACGCACGCGAAAATGGCAAAGTAATCCTTATGAATGCCGGTACCTACAATAACGTCATTCGGTGGATGCCACCTCTGATCATCAATGAGAGCCAAGTTGCGCAGGCACTCGCTGCATTTGAAGCTGCTATCAAAGCAAATCTCTAACTTATGCTCCCTTGATAGAGAAGATCGACAATGAGCGACCGCGAAAACTCTTCACGGTCGCTCATTGTCAAAATCCCAGGGTCCATCCCGCCTGAGACAAGGTCGAACTTATCTCCTCGTTGCAATCAGAGTCGCCCATGGACCGTGGGCGAAACCAAGTAATAGCTAAAACAATGTCCGAGCGAGCCAGGCAACCCTCAAGAGGCCAAGGGCGGCCTTTGTATTGTTCACAGAAATCTAGCGTGAGGCGACAAAGCACGACAGGGCCAACTCCAACTTTAGGATCATTGACACTTCATCGAGCATCATTCCAAGGGGCGGCCATGGGCAAGATTTTGACACAGGCACGCTAAGGTTTACTCACACTCGATGCATCCGCTCACTTCTACCTAAAATTCGACAGAGCACCATCCCAATCAGCCTTTGGTACCTTTGTAAAATTGGTGGAACTCCACTCGAACGCAAATAAAGTTCCGAGCGTCAACCTTACCCTAGATTCGAAACCAAGCGATGCCATCACTCTCATCTCCGACGAAGAGATTGGGTCGAAGAGGACTTTGCAACTATTGAATCGCCAGAAACCGGCGTTATATTTCCACCCATGCAGAGCAATCTATTGATTAGGATTGTTGGAGTTGCTCCAGAGATCGCCTTTGACGCTGCGAAAACTGTGACTTTACACTCATGGGTCACAAACTATCTAATCGCCAGCCGAACCATCTTTTCCTCCCGATCCAATGGAGATATGACGGGTTTTATCGATGGTAGGAAAAATCCAGAGATAACAAAAGCCAATGGCTAAAGCTCAATCTCTTCGTCAGCAAAATTAGCGGCAGGAACTACTCTTGCACTGGTGCAAGAGTGGCATAATAAGCTCGACGCTATCGAAGGTTTATCGCTTAAATCCAAAAAGTAATTGGCCGAACCAATTAGGAGGCTCTTGAACTCGACGACAGCCACATCTCCATTGATTTTCACATCTCCAAAGCCATCTAAGGAGTTCAGCTGTCGCGAAATAGAGATCTGTAGAAATCTTTTGCCTATCGGCACTCTTCATCGATTCCGCTAGGGCCGACCTCGTATTTGTGGCATTCCCTGACAATCAAAGGTTTCCAACTGGCTATATTTACAGACCATATTTAGGGGCCATTATAGGAATAGCTTACGGCATTCGAAACAGCCCAACTAGAGGTTCGTGGTGTAACACTCCAATTGGAGTGTTACACCACGAAGTAAGTTCAAAGATCACCTCATTCAGATAGGATTTTTGTGCGTGAGGTTAGACGATCCCAGAGTTCCAGAAATGCCATCTTGATAAAGGACTAAATTTCGAGTAAAGACCCATCTGGAAAATTCATAGCCCAAAACTCTTTCGGCCCTGATTTTATGGCCAAGCAGGGTCTATCCTCCTATATAGCTCATGACGTGCTTGATCCTCGTATAGTCCTCAAAACCATACATTGACAGGTCTTTTCCGTACCCGGAGTGCTTGAAACCTCCATGTGGCATCTCGGCAACAAGAGGAATGTGCGTATTGATCCATACTGCTCCAAAATTCAGCGACTTAGCCATTCGCATGGCCGTACCGTGATCCTTGGTCCAAACTGACGATGCAAGTCCGTACTCAACATCATTAGCAGATTTTAAGGCTTCGGCTTCATCGGAAAACTTTTGAACTGTAATTACTGGTCCAAAGATCTCAGATTGAACGATCTCATCTCTCTGCAAAAGGCCACTAACTACCGTTGGAGTCAAAAAGTATCCGTCCTGGCCAACCCTTTCGCCGCCAGTTTCAACTTGGGCATGATCTGGTAATCGCTCAAGCAGTCCCATCACTCTAGAGAGCTGATTTGAGTTATTCAAAGGACCAAAGTCAGCTTCGTCAGCAGGCTTGCCGACCTTAGTTGCCTTAGCGGCTTCAGTCAATGCGGCCACAAAGTCACCATAAACCTTAGATCCCACCATCACACGTGCCGCAGCAGTACAGTCCTGTCCAGCATTGAAATAGCCGGCAATAGCGATCCCTTGGGCAGCTTTCTCGACATCGGCATCGTCAAAGACTATTACAGGTGCATTTCCGCCTAACTCCAGATGGACTCGCTTTAGATCTCTAGCAGCCGTCTGGGCTACCTCTATGCCTGCACGGACCGAACCGGTAATAGATACCATCTGCGGTATCTTGTTCTCGATAAGAGCCCTCCCCGTATCGCGTTCGCCACAAACCACATTGAATACTCCCGCCGGAAGAAACTCTGACATGACCTTGGCCATAAAGAGCGCTGACATCGGTGTGGTATCCGATGGCTTCAAAACCATGGTATTTCCTGCAGCCAGAGCAGGCGCCCACTTCCAGACCGCCATCATCATTGGATAGTTCCATGGAGTAACACTCGCACATACTCCTATGGGCTCGCGCCTGATCATCGAGGTATGGTCACGCATATACTCCGCTGCTGAGCGACCCTCAAGATTACGAGCTGCTGCGGCGAAGAAGCGAATCTGATCGACCATCGGAGGAATCTCTTCCGAAATAGTCAAGCCAATGGGCTTGCCTGTATTACGGGATTCAATCTCAACAAGCTCCTTAGCATTCGCCTCTAGGGCATCGGCAATCCTAAAAAGCGCCAAGGATCGCTCCGAGGGCGTCGTCTGCCCCCATTCTTCAAACGCACTTGCCGCAGCCTGACAGGCGAGCTCAATATCGCTTGCGTCAGAGAGGGGTGCACTGGCATAAACCGCACCTGTTGATGGATCAATAATATCTGAGGTGGAACCAGAGCGAGCATCGACCTCTTTGCCCGCAATAAAGTTCCTGATAGTTTCCTTAGACTCGCTCAATTTGCGCTCCTTGTTCCTAATTGATTCGAATTATACCCCAAGACCAGCTAATCCTGGGAGTAAGTCGTTCCTGTTATAGTTTGAATTTCCTGTAATATCACCTAAAAAAACAACATTTAATTAGACAATCTCCTCACGCATCCCCCACGGCGATTCATGTTTTACCAGGGAATCTAGGAATGGATCAGGGTCAAATGCCTCCGGTCCTAGAACTCCCCTCGCGGCCCATACCCCACTAGAAATTAGCTCCAGTGCTATTACGGGGTTTATCGCTGTCTGCCATACGACTGCTTGGCATCCCCATTTCGCCATCGTCTCGTCATTGTCCACGACGTGGTAAAGATATACTGCCCTAGCTTTAGAGTCCTTATCGAGACCACTTACATACGTCCCTGCACAAGTCTTTCCATGCATCATTGGACCTAAATCTATTGGATTGGGCAAACATGCACCTACGACATCGCGAGGAGAGACTGAGACTTCACCCACTGTTATCTTTTGCGCGTTATCCAGCCCAAGTTTATGAAGGGTCTTTAGGACTGATATGAACTCATCGCCAAGGCCATATTTGAAGGTAACTCGATTTGCTTTGAGCCATTTTGGAATCAACACAACCTCTTCATGCTCTACGTTCACACATTCGACTGGGCCAATTCCGCCAGGGAAGTCAAAGACCTCTGCCTCAGAAAATGGCTCCGTTGTGTAAAAACCTTTATTTGCTTCGTAGATCAAAGGGGGGTTGAGGCACTCTTCAATCGTCGTCCATATTGAAAATGTCGGAGCAAAGTCGTACCCCTCCACTACCAAATTCGCTCCATCTCTCACCCCTATCTCGTCGATCTGTGAGAAAAGATGCTTGCTCGCATACGCCGCGAAGATGTCGCTCAGTCCGGGTTCGACGCCAACGCCAACTAAAGCAAGTAGCCCCTTCTCCTCCCAGAGGTTAGCCTTTTCAAATTGCGCATCCCCCAGCATTACGCCGCACTTAGAATAGGGATCGCTCGGATGTGGCTTAGAGAGCGACATTGCCATATCGACATAAGTACATCCATACTCGTATGCAGCATCAAAGATCGGCATTACAAAACGCGGGTCACAGGCGTTCATAATCGCATCTATCTCAAAAGCAGAGGCCAAAGCCACTATCTCCGTCACAGAACTCGCGTCTAATTTGCTATAGGCAACCGCGGAGTCATCAAGATTGGTCTGTCGTGCAACGTATCGCGCCCTGTCCTCATCGATATCCGCGACACAAATAAAACTAAAGCTTTCGAACTTGGAAGAAATCTTTACAATCGCTTCCCCAACGCCACCAGCACCTATCACTAGGACTCGCATTCAACTCCCCTAACCATCAAAGACACCACCAGAAAGCAATCACATGAAATAAAGCCAGATCCACCAGCACATTCAAATACGGTAAATTGGAATAACCTCTAACTCAAGCCAACAGCTCCGCGGTAGGAATCGTATTGTTCACAACCACAAATATCCACCACTGCTGCCGCCGAGAAAAATAAATCAACCGATCCGTAACCAAATGGGCACCGACTCCGTCGTATCATCAATGATCCACTGCCTAAACTACATTGAAAACGCGGTCGAAGTATGGAAAACGCATAAAAATGGACAGAAATTTTCGGAATCGCTAGAATACGCATACCAAAAATGTAAGAATCCTTCGTAACGATCTTTTTCCAAGAACAATTCGCGATACAATTGCGCACAGAACTGTTGGAATCATATCTTTCCATGAACTTATATCTTTTGGAGTAATCAAAGTGGAACGAGCATTACGCCCGGTGAGAGGCGGCGGGGGAGCAGTAGCGCCCATAACAAGAAATGTGGAACCTTTAAGAAATGACAGTCGAGGACTTTTTACCTTAGACGACAAATCAAAACAGCTGATTGAACTTCTACAGATTGACGGTCGCCGTTCCTATGCAACTCTTGCGAAAGAGGTTGGCCTTTCAGAGGCAGCCGTTCGCCAAAGAGTTCAGCGCCTTATCGACCAAAATGTAATGCAGATCGTGGCTGTGACAGACCCTCTTTCGGTTGGTTTTACACGCCAAGCGATGATTGGTATAAGAGCCGATGGAGACCTTCGAAAAGTATCAGAGACAATTGCAAAAATAAAGGAGGTTGACTACGTAGTAGTTTGTGCAGGTCGGTACGACTTGCTCGCTGAGGTCGTCTGCGAAGACGATGCCCACCTGATGGAAATCCTCAATGACACCATTCGAAACGTTCCCGGCGTCTCGTCGCTGGAAACGTTTGTCTATTTGAGACTGGAAAAACAATCATATGCCTGGGGTGCAAGATGAACGATAAAAATAATTACAGTAAATTCGATTCCGACAAGCTATCCGAAATGGCGCGCCGTCATCTTTGGATGCACTTTACACGTCTCTCCTCCTATAACGAAGCAGAAATTCCCATCATGGTAAAGGGAGAAGGCGGCTACGTTTGGGACTCCCATGGGAAGCGCTATATCGATGGTTTGGCTGGTCTTTTTGTGGTTCAAGCAGGACACGGTCGTCACGAACTTGCCGAAGCGGCGGCCAAACAAGCTAGCGAACTTGCCTACTTCCCCATATGGAGTTACGCACACGCTCCAGCGATTGAACTTGCCGAAAGGTTAGCTTCGTTGACTCCTGGAGATCTAAATCGCGTCTTTTTCACCACGGGCGGCGGTGAAGCTGTCGAAACCGCCTTCAAGCTGGCTCGGCAATACTTCAAACTAACCGGCAAACCAAAAAAGACCAAGGTTATCTCCCGAAACATCTCTTACCATGGCACCACTATGGGAGCGCTCTCTATCACTGGTTTAGCCGGCATAAAAGCTGATTTTGAACCACTAATACCCGGCACCTTCAAGGTGGCCAACACAAATCGCTACCGTTGTGTCGATTGTGCGAATTCACCTGCATGTACTCTTCACTGCGCTGACGACATTGAGCGAATGATCAACTACGAAGGGGCAGATACAATAGCTGCTGTCTTTCTTGAGCCGGTTCAAAATGCCGGAGGATGCTTCACGCCACCCGATGGATACTTCGATCGGGTTCGAGAAATCTGCGACAAATACGATGTGCTACTGGTAGCCGACGAAGTAATCTGCGGTTTTGGTCGTCTGGGCCACTACTTCGGATCGCAAAAATACAACTTTGTACCTGATATGATCACTGTCGCCAAAGGTATGACATCGGGGTATTCTCCAATCGGCGCTCTAATAGCTTCCGATCGAATTATCGAGCCTTATCTAAAGGAGACCAATACCTTCTTACATGGCTTTACATTCGCTGGTCACCCAGTATCAAGTGCTGTTGCGCTAGCCAATCTTGACATCTTCGAGCGCGAAAACCTCCTAGGAAATGTACTAGCCAACGAGGGATACTTTAGGGAATCTCTTGAAGGGTTGCGAGATATCTCTATCGTAGGTGACATCCGAGGAACTGGATACTTCTACGGAATCGAACTCGTCAAGGATCGATCATCCAAGGAGACCTTTAGCGACGACGAATCAGAACGACTGCTTCGTGGCCTTCTGACGCCAAGGCTCTTTGAGGAAGGCTTGATCTGTCGAGCCGATGATAGAGGTGATCCCGTCATCCAACTATCGCCTCCACTAGTCATAGGTAGGTCGGAGATAGACGACATAGTCGGAATCCTAAGGGGCGTTCTAAGCGAAGCCGCGGCGTTGATCTAAGACTACCAAATTCAAAATCTCCATAAAGATCGCCTCTAACATTCAAACTTTGGAGGCGATCTTTATGGCTTTCATACAAGTCAATCTCTCTTTTTTGCCGAACATGTAACAGGATCATCAGCTACAAATGGCTCGAGCACCAAGAACTTGAGTTCTCTCTCGTTCGGCCTTTGTTTGAGACCCCCAGCCTCTTTGAAATTTAGCCACAAACGTCACCACTTGGCTCACAAATATCTCTAGGTCATTTGGAATAATCCGCAATATAGAGACGCACAAGCCATATTTGTCAGAGGGCACTACTCGCAAAGATGGCTATCTCGTGGAATCTCGACAATGGTTCAAAAGGCAAAATTTCACCAACTCTATTTAAGATTTTCCGCTTTAGCACCAGAGGTCTGACCCTTACCAAAGAGACCTCGGCCGATCCCTTTCTATAACCCCAAAGGCCGCCAATGCAAGAGGCCTTGATTTACCAGAGCGCCACAGAGCACAGTTCTTGGCCCAGTGCTCAACGGGCCAATGATGCAAGGGCATATCAATTGCCGGTTCATTCAAGATGGCACCTTCGTTCTGCCAGATCAAAATATACCAGTCAATCAATAATAGGCAGATTGATCACGTCCTCAAATGGTGCCTAACTAAAATAAAGAAGTGCCACCACTCAATAACGACGGATCTCCATCCTTTATCAAGATAGTCACCAATGAAACCCGTTTTGACCCACTCGATCTAACTATCGCTTCGATAAGCGAGCTCAACCTAAAGCAAAACCATTCGAACTTCATCCATTCAGCCAGAACTGGCTGGTTAAGTGGGGCTCAATTCTATCAAATTGCACAAGGTCAGGCCAAGATGCTAAGTTCGACCTTCGATTTGACGCCTGGATCAAGAATTGCCCTCAGCGGACGAGGTTCAGTTTCTTTTGCCACGACCTTTCTTGCAGCCCAAATTCTGAGATTGGTAGTCGTTCCGATAAACCCCAACTACACAGAACGAGAGCTCACTTACATCTTGAAAGACGTGCGTCCCGCCCTATTCGCCTGCGATGCAATTGATCAACCCAATCTGGAGTTCATCACCAAACTCCGCTTTGACAAAGATCCATATATTGGCCCTGGATCGCACCTTCCGACCACGAATAGCTCCATATCTCTAATCACCTACGATGAAATCAATAGACGAGGCACGGATCAGTCCAGCCTTTATGAAGGCGAGTCTCCGTATGGGAAAATAAATGTAGATGGACAAACGACCCTTCCCTGTAGTGGCAGTCCTTCTGATATAGCCCTATGTGCATATACCTCAGGAACAACAGGTAACCCCAAGGGCGCACTTTTGAGTCACAGCAATCTCATCTCCTCGATACAAGGGCTATCTGTGGCATGGGATTGGAAGTCGTCCGATCGGCTACTCCTAACCTTACCCCTATTCCATATGCACGGTCTAGGAGTGGGGTTGATCGGTTCAATGGTAGTTGGATCGTCGATTGTACTAGAAGAAAAATTTGATCTAGAAGCGGTCTTTAGCGCTATCTCGGCCCATCGGCCCTCGCTCTTTTTTGGAGTACCAACGATCTATGGACGATTAGTTGGAGACTCTCGATCAAGTAACTTTTCAAAGTTCAGACTTATAGTTTCAGGATCTGCCCCGCTCTCCCCACAAACATTCGCCAAAATAGACCAAGTAATGGGACAACCTCCCCTGGAGCGATACGGAATGACAGAGACCGTGATGAACACCTCCAATCCATTCGACGGAGCTAGAAAGGCCGGTAGCGTAGGCAAACCGCTATGTGGAGTCAGCGTTGGAATCGATAACCGAGGTGAGATTTGGCTCAAGGGTCCCAACGTCTTTCAGGGGTACCTCGGTCAAGAAGAAGCTACAGCAAAATCTTTTGCCAACGGCTGGTTTGCGACCGGCGACGTCGGAAGGTTTGATGAAGATGATTATCTAATTATCGATGCTCGCCTAAAGGATCTCATTATCACCGGCGGATTTAATGTTTACCCACGAGAGGTCGAGGATCAGTTGCGCGCTCTCCCACAAATAGCAGAGGTAGCAGTGGTCGGACGTCAAAGTGAGATATGGGGCGAGGAAGTAGTGGCATTCATAGTTTGGAGGAGCCTCCCACTGAAAACCTCAGATCTGGTAGATCTTCTAAAAGCTCAATTAGCACCTTATAAGGTTCCAAAAGACTTTATCGCAATAGATGCTCTTCCTAAAAACGCGATGGGCAAAGTCTTATCAAAAGAGCTAAGAAAAATGGCCCAAGATATCTAACGTCCTTCGAACTTTGGCTGTCGCTTCTGAGAAAAAGCCTCTAGCGCCTCTAGATAATCTCTCGATGAGAGTGTCTTTTCGCTCATCTCGTTCGCCACATCAGCCACAGAGTCGCCGCCATTACTAAGCGCCTCAATCACTCGCTTAGTAGCCATAATAGATAAGGGTGCATTCTCGGAAATCTGGCGAGCAAGATCATCTACATATTCCCAAATCGCTTCCGAAGCGACGCTCCTAATGAGTCCGATCGACTCCGCTTCGACTGCACTTAGGCGAGCCGCGGTAAAGATCATCCACTTGGCATTAGTCGGACCAACCAATTCAACCAAGCGCGAGAGCGAACCAAGGGGGTAGGAAATTCCCAAACGAGCTGGGGGAACTTGGTAGATCGAATTAGCTGCTCCAATTCTAAAGTCACAAGCTACAGCGATTGAGACACCCCCTCCGATACAATATCCCTCTATCAAAGCGATGGTCACCTTAGAGGTCCTACGAAGACGCAAAAGTGCCTTCTCGGTATTTTCATCGTAGGTATGCGAGCTTTGGCCACTTTGACGCAGGTCTTTAAATTCAGAGATGTCAGCACCGGCCACAAAGTTGCCATCGCCACCATGTACTATGACCACTTTGACGTAATCATTCGAGTCAACGAGGCGGATACTATCGTCGAGTTGACCCCACATATCCTGCGATATCGCATTTTTGCGCTCAGGATTAGTAATTAGTACCTCTGCAATTGAACCGATTACTCGTGTGGTTACACTTCCTGACATGACGTCCTTTCTAGGGAATGTCCTTCGAGGCCCTTCATGACATATTAAACGATTAACTCAGAGATTTGGCCGAGCGATGCGATTTCTTATCGGAGTGAAGCTCTAATAGGACCAGGGAATCGGCTCTTAAAAGTCGCTATGACTAGACTCTAGCAAACAACAGATAGGGCCGAAAACGGTTCAGAACAAGTGCCGATTCGACAAAAATCCCGCCTTTTTGAGATGAAAATAGTCTCGGCTCCATCGCATCATCCAATGAGCAACAAAGCCGAGACTATTGGTCAAAGAGCTAACTTACTTCACGCCGATAGTCACATCGCCGCTTGGTTCATTTGGGTTATCCATTTCAGCTTGCTCAGCCTCCCACCTAGCAGCCTCGAGGTCAGAGTGTGATTCCTTGAAAAGATGAGATGGCCACCAATTCCAATGACCCAAAAGGACCACAACACTAGGGACCAAGAGAGTTCGGACCAAAAAGGTATCCATAACGATTCCAAGAGCAAGGCCAAAGCCAATCTCTTCTACCTGGGAATTTCCTAGTTGGGCGAGAGCCAAAACCGCAAAGGTACCAGCTAGGACCATTCCCGCCGATGTCACAGTCGACCCAGTAGCATTTAGGGCGACCTTCACTGCAGAGCGAAGATCTCTATGTTGGGCCTCTTCGCGGATTCTTGTCATAACCAAGATGTTATAGTCCTCTCCCAGTGCTAATAGGAAGAGGAATAATAGGAAGGGTAAGACAAAGTTGAGTCCGCTATTTCCGCCGAAGTAGATAAAGACAATAACGTCAGCCCCAAGTGCGGCAAGATACGAGAGAATGACGGAGATCATCAGATAAAGAGGCGCCACACCACTTCGTAGAACTAAAGCTAGCAGAACACCAATAATGATGATGACCACTGGAACAATCTTGACAAGATCCGAACTCGACGAAGATGCAATATCGTATGCCGCTGGAGCTAGACCAGCAACTCCATATTTTTCAGCCCCGAACTTATTCGCAACCGCTCCCACCTGAGAGCGAATCAACGGTGTAGCATTCAGCGCAGCGGTCGAAGCTGCATTTCCAGCGCTCAGACTTGTTACGAATAAAATGGTTCTTCCATCTTTGGAGATGAACTGATACTCGCTACGATACGCCTGATATACCTTCGGAGGAATTGATAGGTTTGCCGGTTCTATGGCTGGCAGTCCAGCTGGTGAACCCAACTGTGCATTCAGTGCACTTAGCTGGCTTGCGCTAAATTTGGTAGCTAACACATTGAAGGGACCAAACACAGACTTTAAGGTCGACTGGTGCGAAAGATCGGTTTGCATAGCCTCTATATTGGATAGATTTGACCAAACCGATCTCTTGAACTTGAAGATTACCTCCGTCGGATTGAAGCTCGATGAAGGGAACTCCTTGTTTAGGATTTGAGTACCATAGTAAGAGTCAGAGCCCTTAGGAGCGGTGCTTGCCGAGGCAAACCCAGATGGCGAATTGCCAAATGATGCAACCGCCAAAGAACCAAAGATAACGAGACCTATGATCAATGTAGTTACAGGCCTAGTTACAACCCTCGCTGCAATCCGTCCCCAGAGTCCTACTTTTGGTTCTCCAGGACGAGTCGAGGTTGGCCAAAAGACGGCGCGACCCAGAACCGCTAAAATCGCTGGCAATAGAGTAAGGCCTGCGATCAGCATCAGAGCAACGCCGATAGCTAGCGGCCAGCCGAGGCCCCGATAGAAGCCAAAAGAGGCAGTCACCAAGGACAAAAGCGCTGCGATAACCGTCGCCGAAGAGAAGGTAATAGATTCTCCGACTTTCTCAAGCGCCCTAGATACGGCAGCTTTAGGCTCTAGTCCGCGACGAAGCTCTTCCCGCACTCTAAAGACCAAGAAAAGACCGTAATCAGTTCCGGCACCGATGATCAAAATAATAAAGAGAAGCTGGGTGACAAATGATACCGTAAATCCAGCTTTGGAGGCCTCCGCGATAATTGGACCTCCAGCTAGTACTACGAATACAGCTGGAAGCAGGGTTACAAACGGAGCCAACACAGCACGAAAGACAATGAGAAGAATAACTACAACCAGCAGAACTGAGTAGTTCTGAGCATTGCTTGGACCAGCGCTGTTACCGGAGTTTGAATCAACAGTAACCGCTGTCTGTCCTGCCAAGTGAACAGAAAGGTCACTCGGGACAGGTGTTGCCTTGATGGCAGAACGCAGGTTGCCCACTAGTGTCTTTAGACCCGTGGCACCAAATGGACCAGTCTTTGAGATTATCACTCCCTGGATAGCACGTTGGTCAGGCGAAACCCCTGCCACCTTAACCGAAAGTACTGTCGGCTCCTTTTTCATCGAAGCCAGAACGGCAACAAATGCAGCCCTATCTGTTGGGGAAAGTTTACTTTGACTAGTCTGTGCAACCACTATGACCTGGGAGTCGTTGGAGTTTAGAAATGGCGACGCTAAATTAGCGGCCTGTATCGAGGGAGAGCTAGATGCAAGAAATGCCCTATTGGAATTGGTAACCACCGAACCAAGCGACGGCAAGAACTGAATCGATGCAAAAGTGCCAGCGATCCAAAAGACAATGATAAACCATCGATACTTTACCGAAAAATGGCCTAAGCCTCTAAAAAATTTTTGCATATTACTCCTATTAGCAAATGATGACTCACTCTAAAATTTGGCGAATAATCGATAATCCAAAAACAACTATCTACCCTGGATTGTCAAGTCTCCACCTCCCGATCCAACACCGTAGGATTGCGTGGATTCGACTCTATCCCTTCCAAAAGTTCATCCAAAAGTTCACATAACATTCGAAATCGATCATTTCCCATCTTGTTGATGCCGCCTATGATCGGTTCCATTCGCTGATGAATCAATTGTGCAGCTACAGTTCCTTTATCCTTAGAAAGCGTTACCAACGTCCGTCTATGATCGTTGGGGTCTTCAGTTCGATCCACCAGCCCTCCATTGCTCAATTGGCTCACCAGATTCGAAGTGGTAGCCAAAGAGACGTGAAGATGTACCGCTAGGTCAGAGACTGAGATTGGCTGGAATATCACGATATGAGAGAGTGCAATAATGTGACGAGGCGAAGGTTCTGGAACATCTCCTACTATCTCTTTTATGTTGGTATCCCGAAGAGTTTTCAACACGCCCGACATCCTAGACAGAAGCTCGAACGGCCTAGCATCGCGTTCAGTCTCACCCTCAAAAGGATTTCCTGAAAGATTGTTTCCCTCGGGCAAAACTTATTTCCCTCTCTTTTTGGTAATATTCCAACTTCACTCAACCCCAAAGGGGCCTACTTGGCCATTCGTCCAAAGGTCTTGAGTTGAAAGATGTATGTCTAATCATTAATTACTTCAAATAACAAAACTATATTAGGTTCAAAATAATTTCCGGAGTTACAATAATCTTTGCCTTGGCGAGACGAGAAAATGATCACTAGGTGATTTGAAGGAAGTCAACTCAGACCACCTCAAACCAACTCTATTGACTCTGAACTACTACATGGATGTTCAACTAAACAAAATCATGCTAAATCACCACTAACAATAAATCGACAGAAGTGATAGCAAGAATCACCGATCGCCATTTAGATCTCTCTAAGAACGATTTGTCTGTCATCCAAAAGTTGTAGACCACCTTTTAGCACTGCGATTCCAACTAACAAGAACAAGAGCCAATTGCAAAGGGGAGATGCCACAAGGCCGATTCTGTTTTCTTTGGCCATCTCCAATTCGCATCGACTTGTTTAGATCTAATAGGCCAGAACCTGGGGTAAACAAAGATGCCGGAGTTACCATGTCTGCCCGCCTAGGGGCACGAACTATTCATCTATGGTCATCTATGGTCATCTAAGAGTGAGCGAGGACTATCGAAAAGCCTGGTAGAACCACAACTTATCGAACCACAACTTATCGAACCACAACTTATCGAACCACAACTTTCGGATGAGCCCTGAAATCATCCCTTGGATCATTGGTCGAATCAAAAATGGCGACTTTACTTATCTAACATGGAAAACAACTTTGCAGTGAGAACTGAAGGTCTCACTAAAAAATATGGTGACAAGATCGCAGTTAACTCCGTTGATCTTACGATACCTAGAGGCGTCGCCTTTGGCTATCTTGGCCCCAATGGCGCAGGAAAGACCACTCTGATAAGGATGCTGCTTGGTCTTACGCCATCCACATCCGGGCAGATGTGGATGCTAGGCGAAAAAGTCCCCGAACACCGCTCTCTGGCACTTGCTAAGGTTGGAGCAATCGTAGAGGAACCTCGGTTCCACGAATATATGACAGCGCTAGAAAACCTACGCATCGCTGCAGCAGTCCGCGGACCCGAAGCGGAGAAACGAATCGGGGAATCGCTCGAACGGGTCGGCCTGGGCGAACGATCAAAAGACAAGGTTAAGTCGTATTCATTGGGGATGCGACAACGTCTAGGAATTGCTCGATGCCTATTGACTGACCCCGAGCTCTTGATTCTAGATGAGCCAATGAACGGCCTGGATCCTGCTGGAATAATGGAATTTAGACTTCTGATTCGAGCATTTGTTGGCGAGGGCAGAACGGTTGTCATCTCTTCTCACCTACTTGATGAGATTGAAAAGACGTGTGATGCTGTCTCAATCGTGGACCAAGGGCAAATCATCCGCCAGGGAAATCTCTCCGAGATGTTCGGAAATCCATCGGGCGAAGTTGAGATAGAGGTCGGAGACAGCGAAGGTGCCCTTAGCGTACTCTCCCGCCTCTCCTATGTTTCGAGCGTCGAGTTAGTTGGGAAAAACCAACTGAAATTTGAGCTCAACCCCGAGGTAAAGCCATCGCAGGTCAACTCGGATCTGGTATTGGCGGGCGTATTAGTAGAAAAATTCTCACCGACTCGCAAGACTCTCGAAGACGAGTTCCTGTCGATTACCTCAAATATGGGAATTCACTAGAAAGAAAGATTAACAAATGTGGTTTCTAAGAAAGATGGTCTCCTCGGAGGTACTTAAACTTCGTCGGAACCGAGGGCAATTTTTAACTGCTCTACTCCTCACGGTTGGCGTTGTCATCGTCGACTTCGCAGTCGCAGAGGGGCTACACCTCTACAACTCGACTTCACATGGCCCAGCTGGTGGGACCAGCAATTTCCATAACCTAATCACGATTCTAACCTTCATAGGTTCGACTGCAGCGATTATCATCGGGGCATATGCCGGATCAAGCGACGAAAGCTCGGGGGTATTTCGTGATCTTGTGGCAAGTGGACGATCCAGGACTTCGCTCTATTTAGCTCGAGTGGCTGGAGCAATTCTGTTTTACCTGCCATTTCTCATCGCCGCCCTCGCCTTGGGTATAGTTGGAACGATTATCTTCCACGGTAATCTTCCCAACCCAACAGCCGGTGACTTCTTTAGGAATGCAATAGTGACAATTGCGGTGACGATCTTTTATCTCACCCTCTCGCTCGGCTTTGCGAGCCTCACACTCTCACGATCCATCACAGTTGGGGTTCTGTTAGTTTGGGTACTCTTTGCTCAACGACTAATTGCAGCGATCACTTTTCTTGGGTCATCCAGGAAGGCGCTACCTTTGGTTGCTCAACATGCGCTCAACTCGGCTCGAGGCGGACCATTTTCGGTTCCAATCAATGAAGGCGTTATAACAGCCGTGATAGTTCTTATAGTATGGTCAGCAGTCGTGCTGGGGCTAGGCGCGGTGCGAACTGTCAGAATGGATGCCTAGCATCTTAAACAATGGGAATTTCAACCGACAAGATCTTATCTAGATCGCCCTACCTCATTGGGAATGGAAAGCGCCGATCGACAATCGCTTTCGGCGCTTTGATCGCCTTTTTGATGATCGTGAACGTCGCAATTATGTTTCACGAGCTTGGATCGGTGCCCTCCACTAAGCAAACTGTGGTAGTCATCTACTCAATGGCGGGGTTGATCGGCATTGCCCTACTTTCGCTATCTCGACGATGGCCAACTTTTACGGTGGCCATCGTCTTAATCTTTACAGTAATAGAACGATCATCTCAATACCAGACGGTCTATCCAATTCCACTTCTTATTGGAATCTTCGCCTTTTCGGTCCTTAAGCCACCAAAGAAGATCATCGTGATGGCTGCGGTAGTTACCGTGGCATATTTTATTGATTCGGTAGCACTAGGCATTGGTCACTATTTGGTAAGAGGCGCCTTAGCCGCACTCTCAATCGTTGTTCCGGTTTCATCATTTGGACTTTGGATTGGGACAAATCAAGCCTACGTTAAAGAACTTCGAGACAGATCGGCGCAGCTAGAAAGAGAAAGAGAGCTTTTAGCCGCTCAAGCTGTAAATGATGAGAGGGTTAGAATCGCCCGAGACCTCCACGATGTAGTAGCTCATCACGTCTCGCTAATGATAGTCCAAGCAGGTGCGATCAGGGAGTCGCTACCGCCTGCATCTCCACTTAGGGATTCGCTTGATCAGCTTGCAGATACCGGGCGAGGAGCTATGTCTGAGATGCGCCGCATGCTCAATGTACTTCGAAATGACCGAGAAAATTCAATACTACCTCTCTCGCCAGCACCCGGAATACACGAGATAGAAGCTCTAGTTAGCCGAGCGAACGATGCCGGTTACGCGATCAACTATCGAATAAAGGGCCAAGCGATAGATTTATCAGAGACCCTAGGAACAACGGTCTTCCGGGTAGTCCAAGAATCTCTAACCAATATCGTAAAGTACGGTATCGGAGTAAGTGGTTTTGTAGAGGTCGAATATCGAGGCAAGGAACTTGCCATAACAATAGAAAACTACGGACCGTTTCGCCACCACCTAGGGGGCGATGGCCATGGAATCGCTGGAATGAAAGAACGTGTAAACCTGTTCAACGGCTCTCTCGATGCAGGATATGCATCCGATGATATCTTTCGAGTCGAAGCTCAGATTCCACTTTCCAAAAAGGGAGAACAAGTTGATTAAAGTGGTCATAGCAGACGATCAGCCCCTCATGCGGTCGGGATTTAGGATGATCTTAGAGGCCCAGGAAGATATCAAGGTTGTCGCAGAGGCTGGTGACGGAGCCACGGCGGTATCGTTGTGCGAAACATATCATCCAGATATTGCACTCATGGACATAAGAATGCCCATTTTGGACGGCCTCAAGGCAACACGGCAAATAAAAGATACCAAAGTTCTAATTCTTACTACCTTCAATCTTGATGAATACGTCATAGGCGCACTTCGTGCAGGTGCAAGTGGCTTCCTTTTAAAGGATGCCACTCCCCAAGAATTAGTGAGATCTGTTCGAGCAGTAGCTGCTGGAGATGCCGCCCTAGCTCCAGAGATAACCCGATTGGTCCTTGAAATGGTCCGAGTCCCCCAACAAGATGAAGTGATTGCAAATCGTGCGATAGAAGGTCTAAGCGCTCGTGAGATGGAAGTCCTAAAACTTCTAGCGCAAGGAATGTCGAATTCAGAAGTTGCGGAAAGACTTTTTGTCTCTGAAACCACAGTAAAAAGTCACGTATCTCACCTTTTAGCTAAACTCGGTCTTAGGGATCGTGTTCAAGCCGTCGTAATGGCCTACGAACTCGGAATCATACGTCCCGGAGAGAAATGAATACCAGCAGGATTATCAATAAACGATAAAAACTGATTATTGAATTCCATGAATGACTTTCGATGGCACAAAAGGCTCGTCCCAAACCATCGCTATCTCCAAAGCGGTCGCCGATCTTGCCCGTCTCACGCTAAAAGGGAGGAGACCAGCGCCCTCGTCATCTGGTCGCCCCACTCTACAGCATCTAAATAGACCAGTTGCAACTTTGAGATAGGGATATTGTGTTGGCTAGCAAAATCATCCTCGAGTTCGCCGCTGCCCAAGAATCCGAGCTGGAGAAATTCTGCCTCAGCCAAAATCTTGCCCAGATCACCCTCAAGGAATAGAGCTGCTGAAGCAACCTCTGGATCAATCGGCAGACCAGCCAGGACCTCCTGCACCGGCACCCCCAGCAAAAGGTCGAGACTTGAAAGCAGACCAGTTGTATATGCAGCATTGGCTAGCTCTGGATCTACGAAGATTGCTAGTTGCTCGCAAAGGCGAGCTCTAATAAGCGCAGTCGCAATACGCTGATCGGGTATGTTCGCGGGCTCCACCAAAAGCATCAAGGTAACCCAGGTCTGCAACCTTCTCCAGCCCAGCAAAGCAATCGCCTCATTTAGAGATCTAATCGATCGCTTCATACCGTAAAATGATCCTTCGCTCGCACCTTGAAGAACCCTATAGGCTAAGGCCGGATCTCTCTGGACAATGCACGCAACCTCATCTAAAGTCGAAGCGGGTTTATTGAGTTCCGCTGCTAGACGAATATTGGTAAGATTCGCTGGAGCAAGAGTCCTTCCTTCAATTAGCTGGGGCCTCGAAAGGACATAACCCTGAAAAAAGCTAAAACCCATTTCAGTGAATCTCTCTAGTTCTTCCCAGGTCTCCACCTTTAAGGCGATGGTATTGATATGGAATCTTTTAGCTACCCTAATCAGCTCTGTAATCTCGTCATCACTCCACCTTTGAATATCCACCTTAATAAAATCCACAACCTCCAGGAGCTTCTCTACACCATCGAACCACTCAAAATCATCTAGAGCTAGTAAAAAACCTTCGTTCGAAAGTCTACGTAACGCTATAGCCAATTCATCGTCTTGTAGAATTGTCCGAGGGATCTCGAGCACAGTACGATCCGGGGGGAAAACTATAGGCACCTCCCCTGCTATGATGCGATGATCGGCGTTGAGAAACAAAAGTGCCTCACCGGTAATCCGTTCGATTCCCAGGACAAAAGCATCGACCATCAATTGAGCCGTCATTAGGTCCCCTTTGTCTTGAGAAGCCATAGGGCTTCCTTTCAGCCTCCCCCGAAACAACAATTCATACCCAACAACTTCAAGGAGTCGATCAAATATAGGCTGACGCGCCAGTATCGATTCATTACTCACGGCCGTCTGGTCCATATGCGCATGTGCAAAACTATCCATTTGTTCATTGTCAACCAAACCTTACGGTCTAACTTCATCGCATTCCAAAATTAATCCCAAAAATACAACTTTCTTACAACGAACATCGGAACTACCGAGACTTTGAAGACCCAACTCCATATGTGAATTTATCGGCAAATAAAGCAGTTTCATAAATGATATTAAAACCATATACATCAAAAAAAGTTTGTCATCCACGGAACTCCCGAATAAAAGTCACTAAAAATTTAGGCGGAATAATAAATGCCTTGGCCTCCAAAAGGATTTGTTCAAAGCCATCTTCAAATGACATGATTCAAAATGATCGGTCATATATCGGACCATGTCGAACTTCTTAGCGGCTTAAACCTCTAAATCAATTCTCGTGCAATTTGGCTTTGGGGTAATTTTGCGGTGCTACATTGAAGATGAACAAATATACCATACAGTAAAGGCAGCATATATATTTGGCGCGCTCTCGGTCATGAATCCTTTTTATTGAACACAAAATCGAAAGTTTAAAAGCTCTTTGACGTCGCCGACGTTGCATACAAAAAGATATCAAGATAGCAAAAGGGGCCGGACGGGCACATTATCATTTCGATATTCAGCAAAGTCTGGCGTCACCATGGCCAACAAGCTAACCTATCTAACCGATTTAAAGTCAACACAAATGGCTTATGAACCCAATATCGCCTCCGTCCCAAATAAACTAGCAAACCATAATGTCTAATAATCTAGAAAATAGTAACAAGCAAACCAATCTTGATAATTGCTAAAAGCAAAAATACCTAAAACTAAAAAGTAATTATTAGGTCAGTAATTAGATACTAGTTCTTAGGTTGAAGCGAAATGTAGCAAGAAAAACTCCTCCTAAATACACGCAATGAAACATATTCCTATGTAGAAATCGATAAAATCTCCTCAATCAGAGCCACCTCTAACCGACCAATCGGTCATAAGTGTAGGCATAATCTTATAAATAAAGACTTTTTGGCAACTGCCGAGCATAGCAAAAACCATCGATCGATATTCACGGCGAGTCGGGGTCAACCGGTGCTAAACAGCCAACCCCAAAGATGCGAACCAATGGGTCCAGATAAAGATGAAGGGATTCGATCAATTTAACTATCGTCGTCTAAGAGGTGGCCCTTTTCTTCTTAAAAAACGAGTTCCAGGCACGCATCTATCTGGTGCTCGATTGAAAAGATGGCGCTTTTCGAATAAAAAATCTATTCATCAAAGTAGATTCTCTAGAACAAGTCACCTTGAGCTAATCAATGCGAAAATCACCGATCTTAAAATCTGCCCAAGTTGTCTTTGCGCTCAGCAAGCGAGATGGCGATGCCGGGAGTCAAACAACACTCAAATACACTTTCGCCCGAAAGCTCGTGCCAAAGCACAGCAATCTTCCAAATAGGCCCTGCTCAACTACCCGTTACCTTCATCTAGCAGGAACAAAAATAACAAATTCGCAATCGATACGGGCCAGCTTTGGTAATTTGCTACTGCAGAAACCATCCTGTAACAGACTCTCGAAGGGAGCGCTGTTCGATTTAGACAAACAGTCAAAATGTTATTGACCCGAGCGTACCATCATCATCGGTCGATGGCCCATAAATGCTGACAAAAGAGTCAAAAAAAAATTAATTTGAAGACGCTTGGATGACGATTAGATCATAGGAAAAATTTGAAGCAACCCAACAAGGAGTTCGATGTGCCGCCATCACTCGATGAACTAATCGATCAATTTGACAACGTTACTTCCAGTGAAAGCACTGGGGCAGCCGTGCTTGAACTGCTCCTAGACACTGATATCTCGGTCGGTGAAATAGCTTCGGCTATCGAGGAAGACCCTTCGTTTTCGAGACAACTAATTTCAATGGCGAACTCTCCGCACTACAAAAGAGCCAACGCCACCAATCACCTTCCGACTGCCATCTGTCGCCTGGGGCTATCCACGCTGGAAGCCTTGTCGGCAATGACCATCGTTGACCACGTAGCACCTCTAAAATGGTCAGACTGGTCTAATGCTTTGAGCGTAGCTTATGGATCTTCTAACCTCGCTAGACGCTATCGAGAGGACTCTACAAGTGCATTCAGCGCTGGACTGCTCCACAATGCGGGAGAGATCGTCATGGCCCACATCGATCCAAGCGGATACGAAGTTATCCTATCAGAATGCAAAAACACCGCAAATGCCCGAACCATACAAAAGATAAAGTCAATGGAGATAGAACTCTTCGGCATAGACCACTGCCATTTAGCAGCAGAACTGATGAAACGCCTCCACTTTTCGCCTGACGTAATAGCAGCGATCGCTCACCATCGTGATTTTCAAATCGCGACCGATCCACTCTCAAGGAGCGTGGCCGGAGGGGCCAGGCTGTCTAGCCTTCGAACCATGAGCCCTGAGGCAATGCCATCGGATCTATTGCTTCCGATGGGTATGGATATAAATGACGCCCTTGACCTTGCAATTGAGGCAAGGACTAAGGCTATCGAGACACTAGGCATCTCTGACACCACATTAGGACTTTTGGTAATTTAGCCTGATGGCAAGCATTGCAAAAATATTAAATGTTTCTGGACCCCTTAGAAGATCCTCTTCTCGTCTTTGAGACAAAAAATCCAGCGCCAACCACTACAACCACCAGTACAAAGCCAAAAAATAGCGATGTCATGAGATGAAGTACCCAATTTATAGCCAATATAGCTACTAGTGCAGCCGCACCAATTCCGGCAAATTTAGCGATTCGCATCTTTGCTCCTTATCTATTGAATAAAAATTATCATATCTCCAAAGCCTGTGAATTCCTTTGGAACTACACAAGCAATTGAAAAAATCATTCATCGCTGCAAGAAGCTCCAGCGGGTCACCTCTAAAAAAAAGGCCCTAATCGAGTGGCCAAAAAAGTACCCAGCCGAAACGAAGATCACCCCAACCAAAATAGAGATAACAAAAGGAATAATAAACAAGGAGCCTAACCCAACAAGTTCAGCTACTGCCCTTGCGTTGCCAATAACGTCAAGCCCCATCAAAGCCTTAAAGAGCATCTCCAAAAGAAATGAGACTGTCGATGCGTAGATCAGATAGCGATATCCACGACGTAGCTTGACCAACCCAAAGATCAGGCCCAGCACTATTGTCAGCCCCCAAAGGCCCGAGATTGATATAAGAACCATCACTGCCGTCAAAGTTCCGACAATCAGATATTGCAGCTTTGATGACTTTTTCTGGACTATGGATGGATCAATCATTGAACTACCTTCCAATAAAATGCGAACATAGTGGTCATCGAAGCGTCCAAAGCGCTATCGCCGAGCTCGCAGAGGTTGGAACCATTGGCAGATAACGACCTTGACGCCACGCTAAAGCCTGGTTGGAATATAGCGGTGATATAGGATTCTCGCTTTGGCCACCTGGAATAATACCAACGAACTTAACTCCCAATTCGCCGACCATTCGCCAACTCGGACCGGCAGTGCTCAATAGGTTCCCATCGGCTGCATCTACAGTCCAGGAGTCACCTGCGCCTGGGAACGGCCCATAAGAGAACTGCTTTACTTGAGCCAATGAGACGAACTCGCGTTTATGAACCTTTCCCCACTCGATAGCTGACAAAGAACTGCCATAGGCCTTGTCAAGCTGCGTCACGGTCTGGACGAAAGCTTTGAAGATGATCTTGTTCCTGCTCTGGCCCGAAGTAATCGAGGTATTAAATATTCCCGTAGAGGAAGGGTGTAAAGAAGCAGCCTCTATATCTTCGACAAGTGCAGTCGAGGGAGTTCCCACTACTAAATTTGGATCCTTGGCCGTTGGTACTCCAGAACGAGACCATAACCCTCCAAAGGTATCTGTCATGTAATTCTGGAGGAAGTACCACCAAATCGTTGCCGCAGAAGAAGTCGTGTCCATCGAATAATTCCACTTCTCAAGACTCGACAAATACTGTTTGTAGAGTGGCGATAGTGTGAATGCGCCACTTGGATTCGAAGAAGCAACAGCACCCTTAATCAGCGGCACAATCTCACTAGCAAGTAAATCAACGTTGTTCGACTGGAGTGCCTCCATTTGAGCCATCGTCACTTTTTTCGTACTTGACAGAACTTTCTTTATGGTGCGAGCTCTAAATCCGTTGGAAAAAAAGTTAGCTGAGGTTCCTATGTAATATGGATACTTTGAGGTAACCTCGCGCTGATTGGCCGAAAATGCAAAGTGCGTAGGTGGATCATAGACCATTGGAACTTGGGAATAAGGTATAGTACCCACTACATCGTTTGAGCCATTTCCAGAGAGAGGCAGCCAAGGTCTCGCCGCTTTCACCTGAGGATAGATGCCAGGAGCCACAATTCCTATATTCCCATGGACATCTGCGTAAGCAAAGTTCTGTGTGGGGGCGAGCCAAGTCTTGAGTGAATTGCGAAATTGACTAAAGTTGCTAGATCTCCAGACACCAATCATGGCGCTTAGATCTCCCGAGGGAAGTGCACCCGTCCAATAGACCGAATCTGAAATGCCAAATTTTGAGAGTATCGGACCGTGTACAGTCAGACGAACTTGGTAACTCTTGTAGCCACCACCCCTAAGTGGAATCTTGTAATTAATTACATTCATCTTTCGCCACTTGGATTTCCAGAAATACTCACCGGGTCGACTTGGCGATGTCACCTCTTGATAAAAAAAGGTTGCTTGATTTTGGGTATTAGTTAAGCTCCAGGCAATATTTTTATTATGACCAATTAAAATTCCCGGCAGACCTGGAATTCCAACGCCGGAGATATCAATAGTGGGAGAAGATGCAACCATCTGATACCAAACCGAGGGCAAAGACTGGTGCAAATGCGGATCTCCGGCGATCATCGCATGTCCATTAGCCGACTTAGTGGAGTCCACAACCCAATTATTCGAGTTGCCGCCAACACTTTTGAGTAAGGGCTGGGACGAATTGACCCAATTGAGAATCGATAGATCCACATTTTTCAAAGAAGTAGCTGAAAGCTTGACCGACGATCGCTTCTTAGGTTTGTTCATGACCGTCTTAGCCGCGATAGCTCGACCTGTCGAATTTGGGGTTGTCCCAGGAATGACCTGTGTAATCGGCGAGAGTGGTGCCTTCTTATATGGTCCCAAATCATACGGTGCCTGAGGGTTGTTTGCTACCACTGGAAAGAGCGCCATTGTCTTGGTGTAGCCCAATGACTTCTCTAATAACTGATAGTCGATTGAGGTTACATTGAAATCTAAAACCTGGGTCAAATCCCCTTCAATCAAGAGCGAATCGATCGGCGTCCAATTTGCTGGGGTGTACTTCAGAAGTTTGAATTGCGCAGGCAGGTTGCGATTGGACTTGAACTGCGAAATTTGATAATTGACCCCCGCGGCATAGGCAAGCAAATCCTTGCCCAAAGCCGACTTGCTCCCTATCTTCTTCCACTCAGCTGCAGCGGTTCGATTCAATCCCAAGGTCAGCTCAAGTTCATCGTTGGACAGAGCGCTGTTGCCAACTATCTGAGTCAGAGTTCCCGAAGCCTCTCTGCGGAGTAGATCCATCTCAAAAAGACGAAAGTGGGCATGAATATAACCCATTGCTTCAAAGAGATCATGGTCAGAACTGGCATTTATGGTGGGTACTCCGTTGGCATCAAATGCTACAGTTACGGCCGAGTTCAATCCGGGGAGGCGAAGCGTCTGCGTAACAGGAGGTTTTGCATTATTGGCCATAGTCCAAACCCCTAGAAAAGGATTAAATGTATTTCCAAGAGATGGAACCGTTCCATAACCTGAGATTCCCAGGGATATGGTTACAACAAGAACTAGCGTTGCCACAATAAGCTTGGCAATAGCACGCCCCTTATTCTTGCTTATAGACAACTTCTACTACTTTCCTAAAAAATTCAAGAACTTCCGGCACTCTTTCAAAGATCTACCCCAAAGGAAATTCTCAATCCCTTGTGGTTCGAACGACCACTTCACACCAAGGCGTAATCAAATCGATCCACTGCATGAACATACCATTCTTTTGCTGGCCCGTTGCCCCCAGAATTAGATTTTAAAGAGGTGGTTGACAACTCAATCAGTCAATTCGGGGCCAAGCACCCACATGGCTAAGCCAAATCATAGGCCCAGCCCATTATGGCCCATTGATACAAAAACGAGAGTTAAAAACTTTAAAGCCCTAAGGTCAACTAATTTGCTAGGCGCTTTTAACTCACGACAGATACCTAATCAATAGTCACCATATCTAGGAGTGCTCAGTTCTAGCCAATTGCCGTCATACCTTCAACCGGGCATATGAGCGTTAAATTAGAAACGAAAATGAATGGGCAAACTTATAAGGAAGCGACTTTGGATGTCGGATAGCTAGAACTTTAGATTGCGCCAAGGTATAGATTACGATTTCGAAATTTCCAAGAACTCGATCTTTCTCCTTTACTATAGAGAACTTCGAATTTGCATCTGGAAGTTGAAAAGCAACAACGCAGACGTGAGATCCTGCACCCTTGCCAAGACTTTTCTCAAACCGCCTCACGATATTGTATGGGAGAAGTTTGACCCCTAAGAGGTGCGCATTTTTACCCGCCACATGAAATGAGGCCGGTAACGCCACAAAACACGATGCAGAAGACGTGCCCAACCCAGCCGATGCACCCCCACAGGATGACAAAAGCAAAGCTAAAGAAAGTAAACTTGCCGCTCCAAGAAGCCGCGCCTTAGAGCCAACTTGAAATCTAACTCTCATTTAGATCACCATTTAAAATTTCAACGGGCAAAGATTCAGCTATTGGAGTTGAACTTCGCCGCCGTGCAAAGGAAGTCCAAAGGTATGCGCCCCAGCCAATTGGAATCGTCATCCAAAAGCTTATCAAGCGATAGATCAAAACCGCTGCTACCGCCGACTCTTGAGCGCCCCCATAGGCGACTAGCGCTATGGAAAGACTCCCCTCCACCACTCCTAGTCCGCCCGGTGTAATCGGCAAATTCGCTGCCAGCTGTCCTGCACCGTAGGCGAGAAGCAAGCCTCGCCAGGGAATCGATTGATTGATGGCATAGTATGCAAGCACGAGAACACTCGCATCAAACACCCAATTCAAGGTTGCAACAAATGTCGCCAGTAAGACTCGTCTCAGCGTTGGCCGCGTCTCTTGAAAGGATTGACAGAGCGCATCTACTTCCCCTATGCCTCCTCTTGGTAGGCGAATAAGTCTGTATGTCAACCCCAGAGATGGTCTAATTATCTTTATCAAAATCGAGGGTGAAGATATCAGCCAAGAGAGGCCAACCATTACGACCAACACTCCAGGAATTACCAAAATGAGATCCAAGAACTCCGAACTTCTAATCGAATCAAAGACTCCGATCAAAGCAAGAACAGCCAATCCAGCGCCTGAAAGAAGATTGGTGGAGATTATCACCCAACTATCGAAGATCGAATCGGCCCCCATTTGGCGATATTCACGAAAACTGTAGATCGAAGAAAAGGCCGTGCCTCCAGGAACGCAATTGTTGATGGTGGTCGTAGCTATCGAGATCGCTACAGGATGGAAAAAGCCAGTTCGTAAAAGACGGGTTCGTAAAAGCAAAATCGTAAAGATGCCAAAGGCCAGCACGGAAGCACCTTCTGCGAAGATCGCTAGAACTATATATGGCCACTGCGCAGACTCAATCAGCTCGAGAGAGCCCCCAAGTTCGCCAGACTGCCCACTGATTACATAGACACCAAAGGCCAAAACCCCAATGGCAAAGGCCGAACCAAGAATCCGTCGAGCTCGACGATTCGACTTCAAACCACGAATCCCATTGGATGATCGCGCCGAATTATTTGTCTTCAAGGAATGCAATTCATCACTCTCTAAAGAGACCACCAGAGGCAAAGTCTCAAGGCTTCTGCGCTAATGGAGCTTAGTTACTTTGGCAATATAGCCATTGTAACGACCAAGTATTAACTAAACCTTGGAAGACCAAAAGCACCCCTAGGCACTCACATCAATAATTACATCGACAAATCAATCTCGCCACAAAAGAATATGGGATATTTTCTTGGCCCAGTGTCGCCTTTTGGATTAGCGTCTCTAGCTCATGAGAGAATTACTCTCTGTTGACTCGAGAGTCAAAAAGGCATTTTCCCACCCTAGGCTAACCTCTTAAAAGAACCAGAAATAGAGCCAAGAGTAAATTTAGGATGTTTGAGCGTGATCAGTAAAAAGATTTCAATCGTTGGAGGTGGTTTGGCTGGGCTGTCTGCCGGCTTCTACCTCAAACAAAATGGCTTCGATATCTCGATCTTCGAGGCAAGCGACCGGATCGGAGGAATTGTAGCCACAGATTCAGTAGAGGGTTTTTACTTAGATCGCGGCTTTCAAATCCTAATAGATTCATATCCTGACTTTCGCAGAATTGTTGATCCCTCTAAAATCAACCTAAAACCATTTACCAAAGGTGTCCACTTCGTAGATTCGAATGGTTCTCAGGAGTTGATGAAGTTTCCCGAATCATCCCGGGATCTTATCGATGCAGTCAATCTGGTCAAATCCTTTTCGATTGGAGAGTTATATCCCCTTGCGAAAATCGCCTTTGACCTTCTCAAAGGGCGGCGGGACTCTTACTTCTACATGAAAGAGCAGTCTTCGCTTGGTTATCTACAAAAAGCTGGCGTCTCCGCCTCGGTAATCAACCGATATTTCAGACCATTCTTCAAGGGTGTCTTTTTAGAGGACGACCTCAGCACCTCCTACCGAATGTTATTATTCACTCTTTCAAACTTTCTAACTGGCCATAGCGTAATTCCAGATACTGGAATGGCTGAGATACCAAGTCAGATCGCATCAAATATCGAACCAGAAGATATCCATCTCAACTCAAAGGTAAGATCCGTGTCGGACCGATCGATTACCCTAGAAGATGGAAGCGAGCGTCCCCATGACTTTGTGGTAGTCGCTACAAAACCAGATCAAGCAAACCTTCTTCTGGGCAACAACGCCAAGGTGAACTATCGAAGCGTTGCGTGCCACTATTTTGCAACCGAGATAGAACTTTCAAATGAGCCAACCGTAGTAATACCACGAATGCCCGAGATAGATTTGGCAACCGTAGTTCAACTCGATGCGATTTCAAAAAGCTATGCACCAAAAGGTGTCCATCTAATCTCGGCATCTACCCTAAAGCCAGATATGGACCCAGATGTAATAAGTGATCAGATTGCTATAGTCCTAGGAATTGAAAAAAACGAGCTTAGCCACATAAGAAGCTACGAAATCAAAGACGCTTTACCTGTAGTTTTTAGCTCTGGAAACGTTGGCGACCCATACTTTTTGAATGTATCTCAAAGAACTTTTCTAGCTGGCGACTATCTCCAGAATCCATCCATCGATGGAGCATTGAAGTCCGGACGACTTGCCAGTCAAGCAATAATGAGCTCCAAGCTAGCCTGAAGGTCAAAACGGCGATACAAGACTTGATAGACCAATTCAAAATGACAGATTCCGGTTCGCTTCAGATGGCCTAGAATCTCGTTAAATAAGTTTCATTTTTTGAAAACTAAAAGAACAGGCAAGGACAAAGACGAATGATCTTGGATAGAAATGAGACATCTCGGTCCCAACCACAATTCGGATTAGGAATTAGAATTCCCGGAAGCACCGTAACTGGGATCGAAACCATAGCAGGTAGGCCGGCAATGGTTATCTCATCTATTCCAGCGCCAAACAGAGGAGCCCTAACCCAAGAAGACGGCATCAAGATCGCTAACGCAATCAAAGTAGCAGTTAAAAACGAGCTCCCAATTGTTCTTTATCTATCGACATCTGGAGCGTCAATACATGACGGAATTGCTGCACTAAATGGTTGGGGGCGAGCCGCTAGGGAACTCGCGGCAGCCTCTGGCGTTGTGCCAATCTTAGCCGGACTATTTGGCCCTGCAGTTAGCGGACCCGCACTATTGCTTGGTCTGGCTGACATTGTGATCTCCACACCGGACTCCTATGCCTTTGTCTCTGGTCCAGAGATGGTAAAAGGATACACAGGTGTTGAAGTCGCTGCCGTTGACCTTGGTGGCTCCTACACACTAGCCACCAAAACTGGAGTTAGCCATCTTGAAGCCCAGAACATGCAGGAGATGAAAGAACAGGTGGAAGAGATTCTTTCAATTCTTCCACGTTCTACAAACTACGTCTCCCAAGTGATTGAAACGAATGACCCAGTCGGGCGATTATGCGACTCTTTGACATCGTTGATCCCTAACTCGCCCACTGGATCATACGACGTTAGGGACATAATCTCTGAAATCGTTGACGACGAATATTTTCTCGAACTTCGTCCACTTTGGGCACCCCAGCTAGTTACGGGGATAGCTCGAATAGGCGGTCATGCTGTAGGAATACTAGCCAATCAACCACGAGTCCTCGCTGGCACCTTAGACATTCCAGCCTCACAAAAAGGTGCTCGGTTCGTAAGATTCTGCGATGCCTTTAACCTACCGCTAATATCATTGGAGGATACCCCAGGTTTTCTGCCGGGGAAAGACGTCGAATGGCGAGGAATGATTCGCCATGGCGCCGAACTTGCCTTTTCATATGCAGCTTGCGGAGTTCCGAGGATATGCCTGATTTTAAGAAAAGCATATGGGGGTGCTTACATCGTGATGGATTCCAAGGGAATGGGTTCAGACGTAGTGTTCGCATGGCCATCGGCTGAAATCGCCGTTATGGGCGCACAAGGGGCAGCCCAAATACTAATGAGACGAGCAACCAACCAAGAAAGAGCCCAGTATCAGGAGGATTATCAGGCTAGATATCTCACTCCATACATAGCTGCCGAACGGGGCTTTGTCGACGAAGTCATCGAACCCAGAGATACGCGCAAATCCATAGCTTTGGCGCTGGAACTAATTATAGCCAAAAAAGAGAGTATCCGCATGGCAAAACATGCCAACTCACCGATGTAGCTTTAGATGCTCTTCCATACTCGGGCCGAGAGATAGGGCTTTAGCCTCTGTGCGAGTTCAGCGTCATCGCTAGCATTGCGCGGCTTCTTGAGTTCATAGAGATTGTCAACAGAGACAAACAGACACACCATATCAAGGAGATCGAGAGCCTTTTGACCTTTGGGCGGGGGAAATACGACTGGCCCAAAGAAGGTATGGTCACCATTGAAGGTAATGGTAGGCACGCCAAATGCGCCGTGGGCCTCACGTACAAAATCATGATCTTTTCGCACTATGTCGATTGCCTCTTGAGAATGGATAGATGAAAGCACAAGCTCGGAGTCAATCCCCACCTTCCCTGCGAACCGAGTAGCAGCTTCCAGGGTGTGAATAGGTTCACCCCTGAGATGTATTGCGGAGCCAACCTCAAAGTAAAAGTCATCAGCCAATTTAGGATCTAACTTTTTAGCGAGTGCTGCCACCTTCATCAGGGAGAATCCAAAAGACCAATCACGCTCCCAGGGGTGCTTCTTGCCCTTCTCCAAATTGATCTCTTCTAAAGAAAAAAATCGAAAGTCGATCGATAATCCATAGTGATGGGCGACCTCCCGCATCCAAAGAGATGTTGCAAAGGCAAATGGGCACATTGGGTCGTAAAAAAATTCGACACGTTCTATCTCCGATGCCTTCACTTTTCTCCTTAGCGTTCTCAATTGACAAAATTTAGGTGAGAACCAAATCTACAAAGGCAATATCACCAAAGCCACCGTCACCAATTGTGGAATGGATCATATCAAAAAACCTAAATTCTGATAGACCGCCGTCCCAAGTTCACTATCGCTACCGATCTTTACGCTTCCATCTTCTAAATAACTATGGGCATTGAGGCGTCCTGCAGCGGCAAAGACAAATGCCTCAAAGGTCATGGTCAACGAGGCGTCATCGATCTCTTTGGCATCATCTCGCGCGACCACAGCGCGACCATCGCGAATCAAAATCCTAATAGTATCAACATTACCAGGGTTAACTTCTATCTCAAAGCGGACTTGAGTGCCCTCTTTGGCCTTGACTTTCTTACCAACTACAAATCCTAGACCCGAGACCAATTGATCATATGAAATCTTTCCTGATCTATCGTGTGCAAGAAAGGATCCGCCACTGGATATTCGAATATCTTGTTCATGGACAAAACAATCCATCACCCGAATGACCATAAAGTCTCGATAGGTACCTTTGCCAATCGGCGTCCAGCTCTCTTTCGAAAACTCCTCCTCGGTCATAGAACCGAGCACCTCTAAGCGTTTGGTGACGCAACTTTCAAACTGATCTAAGATTTCGGCTGAGGACTTAGACCTTAGTGACTTTATCCAGGCCTCATTGGATCTTCCGATCTCATTTTTAACGTGCGACCCAACTTGATCGTCGTCCATCACTGGAGTTTGATCTCCGAGAAGACTCCTTTCGGTACCTACGATATGCGAAAGAATATCCCCTACGCTCCAGCCTGGACAGTTCGACAACGCAATCCATTGTTCTTCACCTAACTCACGGCAATAACCCCCAAGGGAGTTCCAAGTCTCAGCAAGTGCAGAAATTATAAATGAAGATGAATATTGCACAATGAACCCCTAATCGATGTCATCTCTTTAACACTACGACAAGTCAGTCATTACGTCGCCATTTTTAAGAATCTATCACAGTAAAAGTTAGAATACCCCCACTGGACCAAATTGCAATTGCCACCATCACATGATCAGCCTCAAAGTCCAACGATCAAAGGACTTGGCCATCTAGCAGTCAATCGCCACTGATAATCCCTATCAGGAGCCATGTCGAAAAGAAGATCAAGCCACAGATCCAAAATACTTTGCCTTCCGGGCCGTAGGGGCAAAACCGCCAGACAAAACAAAACCACAAGATCCTCCAAATTAAACTATTTTTAGACACATACCCGAAATTAAATAAACGCAAATAAAAATCATCTAGTTCAGGTGAACAAAAACACGAAATTTACAAAGGGATCTAATATATTTAGCTTGATTACTCAAGCAATTCATAGATCAAAATGACAGAAATAAAGATCGAAAATCAGACCGCCCGCTGGCATAGAGACGATTATCCGCCCATCGGGTTATCTGTCTTGGAATTTTGACGATAAAATATCCAGCTGCTAAAAAAGATGCCGACCAATTAAGAATCTTTTGAACAAAACGAGATAGCCACCAGCAAGAATCAGGATTAGATTCAAGGAAAGATCCAACCAAAAAATTACCATCACCCATGGGGATACGTAATTCAAAACAATGTGATTTACACCCTTATGTAAGACAAGACCCGTTAAAAAACCATCTGTAGTGATCAGTGGAATTGGAACTCCATTATCGAAAGCATGCTCACCTGGCATAACCTGATCGAAGAGAACCACGAAACCCTGCCTTTTCGCCACCAACGATTCGACGGTTTGATCTGTATCTTTATGAATCGACGTTAAAATCAGATCTTGATTTGTCTGGCTTTTGGGTAGATGATTTCTTGAGATCTCATTTTGGGTAACATATGCAGTTGTGTCTCCTGAGATAAGCGGATGCGCCTTTGAATTGCCGCTAGGACGAATCTCGGTCGGCACAAAGAGTTGACTACTTAAATTCGATATAGTCGAATAGTAGATAAACTTTCAAACGCCATTGAAGGTCACGGATCCTCCATATTGCCATTGAGAAGCTACGTCAATAGAGGTAAAGAGAGAGATCTTGGGATCGCTCTGTTCTTGGGATAGCACCTTCAAATAGATCTCTCGATTAGGGTGAAGCCGCGAATACGATGAATCGCCACTTGAGATTCCCGTCGCCCATTTCAACAACGAAATAGATCTCGAATCCAAATTAAAAGCCGCGCCCAAATCTGGTCGTGAATAGTAAACCCCTAGAAGCGCACTAAGTGCACTTGTAACCTGTCGATTCTTACCAAAAGGGGCAGGAAGGGAACTATCCACCACTTCATAGGAGGTGGCCATCTTCTGTCCTAGGATCAGACCACCGACGCCCATCAGATTCAAAGACTTCAGCGATCCATAGTCTATTGCCACGTTATATAGCGAAGGCGCCAGTGGCCACAACGGGGATAGCGACGAGTGCGTCGGGGCATTTCCAAATTCCAATTTAAGAGTATTTACATATCCCTTAGGAAAAAAGATTCCCAAACCTTGAATACTTGAAAGGTCATTCATCGCAAGGACCGAAGGCAGAAGCAGATCACCTGGCGCTAGAAAAATTGCATGTGAAAATTTGGAGCTCTTGATGACTCGCGCGATAGGCGCTGACATCGCCACGGCCTGAGGAGTCGGAAAAAAATTCCTAGGAAGGTAAACAAAGAGAGAGACGACAACCAAACCAGCAAGAGAAATCTCCGACCAAGCCAAACGATCAAAAAGAACAACAATCACTAAACCAACTAAACAAAAAATATAGAAGATGAATTGACTGGAAAAAGCGGCCACAACTGGAGCCGTCAAAACAGGAAAGGCCCTGGAGCCCTGCACATGTATGAATAGATCGAGAGCTACATAAAAAAGCAAAGGAAATATAAAACCACATACCCTTACCAATTGAGTTGCCGATCGAATAGCTTCAAAGCCGATCGCCGCAAGAACCACAAGCGGCAACCACCACATAAAGGGCAAAAACCTAGGAAGTGCTATAAGCCGTAGGATCGGTAGTGAAAATAGTGCATCGACATAGGCAAAGTTGAAGTCTGCCAGAAAGCCAAAGAGTGCAAAGCCGAGAATAATTCGATGCCAGAGTTGGTACTTCCCCCTGGATAAAACCAAATCCTTGATAATTGCGACTGTTCCAAGAGCCGCCAGTGACCAGAGAATAGGGTTTCCCCACGCCCACTCAGCAAAGGTACCCTGATAGATTCCGCCTATCACGCCTTTCCCAAAGAACCATGGATCCACTAAAGTTACAAGCCATGAAATAGGCGAGTGATGCTTCCATCCATTTGGTGACTGGAGTGCAGCACTCGTTGAAATGGCACCATACAAAGAAGCGGTAGCTATTGCCGATCCGACCAAACCAAGGATGCAGCTAATTATTATCGCAGTTACCAGCCCCATGGAATGGCGCAGTTTATACCCGTTTTTTGTCAAAAGCGCAATCATGAAAAAAAAGATCATGATGGCCAGAAGTGGAACCACTTCATCGAAGCCCGACAAAAATAACTGGCTTACCAAAAAGGCTAAAATCAGTAGCCATCCAACCCTTCGATTGCCCCTTGCGCGAATCACTCGCGAGATTGCCAGCACTAAGAAAAGCGAATCCATAAATGGGTTAAACATATCGAGGTTCAAGTTCGAAACTATTGGTCCGCTCATGCAAACTAACAATGCGCCCAAAGCGGATGGCAACCTACCTAAGTCAAACTCTCTACATAGTAAATATGTGCCAATGGCACACAAGTTGAGGCAGAGTATAAGCCAGAGAGATGGATTAGACGGAAATAGCAGATGAATCAGGATCTCGGGAAAGAACCAGGGAGACCCTTGGTTTCCAGCCAAGTTGAGACCATAGCCCTGATAAGGCAAGATCAAAGGTAGATGCAAATGCGCCCAAGCGTGGGTTACTGCTCTTTCCATCGGTTGAGTTATAGGGCCACCAGCAGTAGGGTCCCCCACAAACGCTGGCCCTTGAGGCCAATTGGTATTTGTTATCAAGCTTTTGGTGCCCACGATGACGGGCCAATAGTTAGCTATCATTGCAAGTGGCAAAACGAAAAAACAAACTATTATGTCATAGATATATCCGGGGAATCTACCTTCTTTTACGTTCCGCCTATCACCATGAACTTCGTCAGTTTGTCCTAATAGTGAACCTCTAAATATCTCGTAAATCGCGAACTTATCCTCTAGAAGTGAATTTAACTAAATAACCTGCAACCAGTGCCCTAAAACACGTCCCCGCAGATCGAAAGCATATGTCGTACAATCCCCGCTCGAACAATTAGCCACAAATAAATCAGCACAAGAGATTCAAGTGTCAAACTAACCCGAAAGCGACTGCCATATTATCGACACTCTCAACCTGGTTTATAATTCAACTTTCCTGAGCTAGCCAACACTCCTCAAAGCATTACTTATCAAAGAGCTCAAATCGTCAGCTCTCCAAGTCGACCCAACACAGACCCATACCATCCGAATCATCTTTCACCCCAGATATGGTAGTGATTTATGCAAAGACAAACTTGCCAACACCTAACGAGGAAGCAGCTCTCAATAGTCGGCTCACAACAAAACCTACCCTTGGTCTTAGCGCTAACTAAAGCAAAGAATTCAAGCACATGGAATGCCACTGAGCGACATTCTCGAATATATGCGATCTATGTTAATAAATTATTAGAGCCTACCTAAAAGAAGTCAAACAGTTCACCAAGAGATCCAAATGAAGTTCCAGCGCGAAGGCGCTTCCAAGAACCAGGCGACTTAAGGATAAATTAAAGTTCGAAACGTCGCTTCAAGGATCATTTTTATGCCATCCAACACCAGTTCAATGGCCCTTTCGCTATGGCACCAAGAACGATCGTGGGTAACGAATCGCCAGTCTCAGAGACAATCCACAGTCGGACTCCATCAATAGATCCAAAATTACTGAATAGATCTAGGATCTCAAAACTCAACGAGAATTAGACCGGTTCGCGAATTGTAACAATTAATCAAAAACGATTTAGCAATATACTTCAGCGTGGAGTCTAAAAATCGATGCTAGTTCCCTCCTGTCGAGCCAACCCATAGGATTTGACGTGCTTGGCTCGAGTTTTTTCAAGCGTATTACCGAAAGGCAAATCATCAAATCTGAACTTAAAAGTTCAATAGACGAATAGAGACCCTCAGAAAATCAAAATCTCAACCTCGAGAGCCGCTCTATTGAGCATTAAAGGCTCTATCATAAGCTATAACGCTGGCACTATCTAGACAAATGCAGTCTCCTGAAACCAACAGCCTCGATTGAAGGCATCTAGAAGTGATTGAAGTGGCTATTTGATATCGATGAAGTAAGTTGCAATTGGATCAAACTCACTATGGACCATCGATATCGGCAAAGTATTTTATAAGAGCCAAAGATTATCAAGCAATAGATCAACAGTAGCTTTCCCCTATTTCAGAGATTACCTAAATCCATAACGTTGAATTGCTCACTCATCTAAAGGGATCGCCATCAAATCGATCGACAAAGGTAAACTCTTCTACAGGAGCTCTCTTTAGGCTCGTCAACTTCTTCTTTGGATATCCAAGCGCAATGAGCGCGGCTAGCCCATATGAACCTGGCATATTTACAAGGCGAGCAACTTGGTCTTCACGCCGACATAGCGTAGTAGTCAAAACTCCTCCGATTCCTTTTGCATTCGCAGCTAGGAGGATGTTATAGGCAAATGGATAGACGCTGGCTCCACCGACGATGCTTTGGCGGTCGAGGCCATTATCTAGAACCGCAAGCGCACCCATATCTACAAAAACTGCCAAAAGAACCGGTACCTTATCTAAGTTATCACTAAAGTAAAAAGGTGTACGTGTCTCAAAGGCGATGCTCAAATCGACTGCCGGTTTAGTCCATTTTCTATTCTCGATCGGGGCAAAAGGTACTTTACCTACCCTTTGGTGAGCCTGGTATTCAGCCCAACCCTCAACGTATAAGTCTCGAATACTCTCGCGAAGTTGTCGATCTTTAATTACAAGGACCGTCCATCCCTGACGGTTTCCACCACTGGGCGCGAAACGTGCTAGCTCTAAAAGCTCATAAAGATCGGCGTCGCTTACATCTCGATCTTCAAACTCCCTTACGCTTGCGGTAGTTCGAACCACTCGATCAAATTCCATATCTTGATCTTACACCCAGCTATAAGATACGCCCAAGCTTTATCATTGCTAAAGCAGTAGCGTGGATCTCTCAAATTACAAGGTCACCACGCTGCTGCTTTTTTAGATCTACATAAGCCCTTCAAAATGGCTGAGTCTCATCCCGTGTTATGGATGCTATTTGGCCAGCTTTAGAAGAGATTGATTCAGACGTAACACATTGACCGTGTTCTCTCCCAAGAATCCAAAGTCACGCCCACTTTGCTGACTCAGGATCAATCGCCTAAGTGCCGACGGTGCAATGCCTCGGGCCGCTGACACCATAGGTATCTGCACCAAGGCAGAATTAACTGAGATGGAAGGATCGAGACCGCTAGCAGAGGATGTAACCAGCTGCGATGTCGGATTGACCCCATGAGAGTGATAGAAGGCGTAGGCCGCTGACACCTCCTTGCGCAGAAGGATCGAACGTGGGCCATAGTTGGTACCCCCACTTGCCATCGCATTGTAGCTCCCAAGTCTTCCATGGAACCAAGTAGGGCCAGTAAAGCTCTGTCCTATAAGGGGTGAGCCACTGCTTTGGATCTGACCGGTAACCTTCGAGCCAAAAAGTCCACTTCCTATCAGGGCCAAACTAACAGGATAAATAAGCCCCAGAAGAACCCCAAAGGCGATCAAGAAAATAACAGAACGACGAACTGCATTCAACATCTAGTACAACCTCGTAAAAACTAAGATCAAATCGATCAACTTGATACCAATGAATGGAAGTATCAATCCACCCACGCCATAGATCATCACATTTCTTCGAAGGAGGTGCGAGGCACTCGCTGGCTTGAATCGAACTCCACGTAACGCCAATGGAATGAGCACGATGATAATAATGGCATTAAAGATCACAGCAGATAAAACAGCTGAGGTCGGTGAGTGAAGAGCCATGATATTCAGGGCCTTCAGTCCCGGGAAACGAGCCACAAAGAGAGCCGGAATGATAGCGAAATATTTTGCTACATCATTCGCAATCGAAAAGGTAGTGAGCGCACCTCGAGTTATCAAAAGCTGCTTTCCAATTTCAACTATGTCGATGAGCTTGGTCGGATTTGAATCAAGATCCACCATGTTGCCGGCCTCTTTAGCGGCATTGGTTCCGCTATTCATGGCCACACCTACGTCGGCTTTAGCGAGCGCTGGTGCATCATTAGTCCCGTCACCAGTCATCGCTACAAGCTTTCCGCCAGCCTGTTCTGAGATTATCAACTCCATCTTACGCTCAGGCGTAGCCTCGGCTAAAAAGCTATCCACACCTGCCTCTGCTGCTATTGCCGCAGCGGTAATTGGGTTATCCCCAGTAATCATTACTGTGCGGATGCCCATCGCCCTTAGCTGGGCAAAGCGCTCTTTAATCCCATCTTTTACTGTATCCTTGAGCTCGATAACTCCGAGAATTCTGTTTCCATCCAAGACCAAAAGCGGCGTTCCACCATGGCTCGAGACTCGATCGGACAACTGGTCCACCTGGGGTGTTACTGTTCCGCCGCGACTAACCGCAAATGCTTTAACCGCTTCGGTAGCACCTTTACGAACCATTCGGTCCCCGATATCAACTCCTGACATCCTCGTGTAAGCCGAGAACGGAACAAAGATATGATTGTCCCCCATGGTCTGTCCTCTAATGCCAAACTTCTCCTTGGCAAGAACTACTATCGATCTACCCTCTGGCGTTGAATCAGCAAGCGAAGACAACTGGGCAGCTAGAGCTAGCTCCTGCTCGTCGACGCCGTCCATTGGATAAAAGTTGGCAGCCATTCGGTTACCTAGAGTTATAGTTCCGGTCTTATCTAACAATAACGTAGAGACATCACCGGCGGCTTCGACGGCTCGACCTGAAGTGGCAAGTACGTTTTTTTGAACTAGCCGATCCATTCCAGCGATTCCGATAGCTGATAACAGCGCGCCAATCGTAGTTGGAATGAGACAGACTGTCAACGCGACAAGAACGACTACCGATACAGTGGCATGTCCAAAACTTGCAAAGCTATAAAGGGTAACAGTTACCGGGATAAAAATGATAGTCAACGCAGCAAGCAAAATAGTAAGCGCTATCTCATTCGGCGTCTTTTGACGCGAAGCGCCTTCCACCAGTGAGATCATCCGATCAAGAAAAGTCTTGCCCTTCTCGGCCGTAATTTCAACCACTATTCGGTCTGACAAGACCAAGGTGCCTCCCGTTACCGCCGACCGATCGCCTCCTGATTCTCTGATAACCGGCGCCGATTCGCCTGTAATTGCGGACTCGTCGACACTCGCGACACCTTCGACGATCTCACCGTCAGACGGGATCACATCTCCGGCTTCACAAACGACAAAATCACCTCGTCGCAATTCAGCAGTGCTTACTCGAGTCTCAACCCCTTTATCATCGATGCGTCGAGCATCAGTGTGGGTTTGCATCGAGCGAAGGGTATTTGCCTGGGCTTTCCCGCGTCCCTCTGCCACCGCCTCAGCGAAGTTGGCAAAAAGAACTGTCAACGCAAGCCATGCCGTAACCGAGATAGTAAAGATTGAAGGTGATTTTATGCTCTCATAGATCGAGATCACAGTTCCAACCGCCACCACGAACATAACCGGGTTGCGAACTTGTACCTTTGGATGCAGCTTAGTAAATGCTCCCTTTAGGGCATCTCGAAGGATCGCCTTGTCGATGATTCCTTTACCAGCTGTTTTTTTCTCTTTTGAAGAGGCTTCTGGCCCCTTGGTCGTAGTTTCCACTAGAAAAGCCTTCCATGTGACAATGCTTCAGCAATAGGACCGAGCGATAGAACTGGGAAAAAGCTCAGGGCGCCTACGATCACGATCACTCCTACAAGTAATGATCCAAAGAGAAATGAATCCGTCTTTAGAGTTCCATCGGTCTCGCCGACGATCGGAGCTGCCGCAAGAGAGCCTGATAGTGCCAAGACGGGGATCATCACACCAAAACGTCCAAGCAACATCACCACTCCACCGATGATGTTATAAAAGGCGGTGTTCCCAGATAATCCACCAAAGGCCGATCCGTTATTATTCCCCTGGGACGTAATGGCATATAAGATCTCACTAAATCCGTGGGGACCCGCATTTAGGGGACCCGCCCGACCAGCTGGTACAGAAACTGCGATTGCTGTTGCCACAAGCACCACAATCGGCATTATCAAAACAGCTATGCTGGCGAGTTTGATCTCCTTAGCTTGAATCTTTTTACCGAGAAATTCTGGCGTACGCCCAACCATCAATCCAGCAATGAAGACCGTGACAATGGCAAAGGCAAGAATCGTATATAGACCGCTTCCAACACCACCCGGAGAGACCTCTCCAAGCATCATTCCGCCTAGAGCAACTGCGCCTCCAACCGGTGAATATGAATCCAGCTGGGAATTGATGCTTCCTGTAGAGGTTTGGGTGGAAGCCACGTCGTAAAGAACCGAATCAAAGATACCAAACCGAGACTCTTTACCCTCAAAAGCATGGACTACCTGCCCGTGGGTCGCTGCTGACATAACAGGCGATGGAGCCTTTTCCGCCACCGTCGCAACGCCGAGACTCACAAAGAAGAAAAACGCCATGGTTGCTAGAAGCAGCAATCCGGTACGCTTGCGCTTGATCATTTTGCCAAAGGTGTAAGTCAAGGAGACGGGAATAGCCAAGATCAGAACTACCGACAAAAACGCAGTCATGGCAGTCGGATCTTCAAATGGATGCGCGCCGTTAGCATTGAAGTAGCCACCACCATTGGTGCCAAATTGCTTGATTGTCTCCAGGGAAGCGACTGGTCCCAACGGAATTGTCTGCTTGAACCCAGTTGCCGCATTTCGAATGGTAACCGAATGAGAAAAGGTCTGAACGGCACCCTGGCCCATAAAGACAATCGCTGCAATGAAGGCTACCGGCAAAAGCACATAAATTATTACACGGGTTATGTCCACCCAAAAGTTACCGATAGTCTTAGACAATTTACGAGAAAATCCACGAGACAGCGCAATAGCCGCAGCAATGCCAACGGCAGCCGAGGTAAATTGCGGAACGACCAAAGCCATCATCTGCGACAGATAGGTCATTGTGGTTTCACCGGCGTAGTTCTGCCAGTTCGTATTCGTAATAAACGAAACAGCAGTGTTCCAGGCAAGTGCTGGTGGAACGCCAGGCAGATGCGACTGGTTCAGGGGCAGGTGTGCTTGAAGACGAAGAATCCCATAGCAAAATGCAATCGAAAGAACGCTAAAGATAATCAAGGACCGGGCATAGCTCTGCCAGCTTTGCTCTGCCTCGGGATCGACACCTAATAATTTGTAAAACCGACGCTCGATAAAGGAGAGAAATTTAACCCGGCCTTCAAAAACCGCCTCTAAATAAGAGCCAAGATACCTCCAGGAAATTCCAAGGACAATCAAAAGTGCCAAAATAGTAAGTGCGATATTCATTAAAATCGCTCCGGACGCCAAAGGGCATAGCAAAGATAGCCAAAGATAGCTATGGATCCAACCAGAAGTACAAGATTTACACTCATGCGTTCTCCAGTCCTTTTACGGCAAGAATGAAAACTACCGCAGTCACGACCATCGACGCTAAAAAATAAAGATCAACCATAGGAGCTAATGATAAGGAATGGAGTGTTAATGGTCCCTAAAAGGCAGGGCTCTAGATATCAATAATTAATTAATTCCATTGCTATCATCATCAGATTCCACCATCTGATATCCGATTCCGGCTCTGGTTCGGATCAAAGAGCCATCTTGACCGAGTTTTTGACGAAGTCTATTTACATAAACTCTCAAATAGTTAATTTCATCAAAATATCCTTCACCCCAAACGTCGTTGAGGAGTTGCCGATGGGTGTAGATTCTCCCGACGTTGCGAGCTAAAGCTGAAAGCAGGGCGAACTCCTTTTGCGTCAAGTCGATCTCAACGCCTTTTACCTGCACCTGCGAGGCGGCAAAGTCAATTAAAATATTTCCAATCTCGATGGACGAAAAAGCATCATCAAAGTTTCCTCTGATCTGACGGTGACGAAGAGAGACCCTCAATCGAGCGGCAAGTTCGGCCATGCCAAATGGCTTAGTCACATAGTCATCGGCTCCATTGTCTAGGGCAGCTACCTTTTTGAGCTCATCATGAACAGCAGAGAGCACAATAATAGGAACGTCACTAAAACTTCGGATCGTACTGCAAACTTCAACACCATCTTGATCTGGCAATCCAAGATCCAAGATAACCGCATCCGGTGGACTGTCTATGACCGACATGACTCCGAGATGGCCTTCGCCCACGAGCCTCACCCGATAACCCCTTCCGCTCAAACCAATCTCTAAAACTTTTCTTAGAGCTGGATCATCATCGATCACGAGTATCGATGGGTTAGAGTTCATGGATCGTCTCCATTGGTGCTATCGCTAAGGTAAAGAAAAATATGGCTCCGCCATCTGGAGCGTTCCGCACAGAGATTCTCTCACCGTGGGCTTCTACAAATGCCTTAGCAATTGCCAGGCCGATACCTGCCCGCCCCCCGTTTAGTCGCTGTTCAAACATGCGAAAGATCGCCGACTCGTCCTCTTTGTCAACTCCAGGACCCCGATCGCGTATCTCGATCAAGACTCGACCATCTTGAAGACGGGCTGCCACGTCAACTACACTATTAGCTGGAGAATGGCGAATCGCATTATCGAGTAGATTTCCCACCACTTGAGCCACTAAAGTGTGATCTGCCATAACATCGGGCACCTCGGGTGAAATGAAAATCTCGATCGATTCCTTCAATTCACCTGTGAGCATAAGAGAGTCGATTCCCTCTTCGATTAGAACATCGATCTCGACTGGGGAAAATCTTGGCTCTAACGCACCAGCCTCTAGACGTGACATATCCAACAGATTCACAACAAGACGACTGAGGCGGTCCGCTTGGGCTTCAATCATTCTAAAAAGCTCATCTCGATCAGCAGCTTCAATCTCTAGACATGGATCTCTTAGGTTGGAAATAGATGCTTTTATTGCTGTCAGAGGGGTCCTCAGGTCGTGCGAAACGGTACCCAAGAGTGCACGTTGCCACCTCTGCGACTCAGCCATCATACGCGCGTGCTTTGCCTCTTGGGCCAAGCGGGCATGGTTCAACGCCAGACCGGCTTGATTCGCAAAGGTATTTAGAATTCTAAGGTCCTCTCGCTTGGCAGATTTAAATTTCACAACCAGAATCCCAACTGGTTTAGCTTGGACAGTGAGCGCAATCGCGAATAACCTATCGACGTTCAACTCACTGTTAGGTCCAAGATCCAAATTCTGCATCAAATGGTCGTTATCGGCCTTAAACTGCTCCAGGAGAATCGCAACATCAATCTTCCCAACCACTGCAATGGGCTCTAGGGCTCCCGAATTTTCGACTAATATTACTACGAACTCCAAGATAAAAGCGTCACAGAGGTTTAGTGCGATCGAATTAGCTAGGTCCGACAAAGACTTGTCGCCGATAAGCATCTGTGAAAGCTCAAACAGCCGAAGGTTGATCGAACTCTCTCGCAACGAGATCGCCCTCGCCTCGCCAAGATTAGATACCACTCGCGAAACAACCAAAACAACCACCACGTAGACGCCAAGTGCAATCCAGTTTTGATCAGCACCGACCGACAGGGTGTAAAAAGGGGGTATGAAAAAGAAGTCATAGACCAAAAACCCAATGGCAGCGCCAATAACCCCTACCCTAAAGCCACCAATTACGGTCCCGATTACCACCGGAACAACAAAGACCAAGGCTGATGTAGCAACGCTGATAGAGCCTCGAATAAAAAACAGAGGCACGCCAAAGATAATCGTTGCTACTAAGACGCCGCCGATGCCCCTGGCAAATTCTTTAGATGAATCATATGCCACATAGTGATCCTAATACATGAACAACGGTCTTACAATGACATCCTCCCCGCGCGCCCTTACGGAAAGGGCTTCCTAAGCTGCTTAGGCAGCTTTAGGCGTGGTGGTGCGCTTCACTGGGTCGCTCTGGCTGTGTCTAGGTAGACAATAGACGATTCTTCGTTGAGCCAGGTTTCCTTGGAGAATCGAGCTACTTCGTGCGCTTAGGTATTGTAGATAATCTTCTGGGCTCTCTTTGGTTTCCATAGATTGCGTTGTTCTGGAGCTAGGTTCCATACATGGCGAGCATCTGAACATGGCGAGCATCTGAACATGGCGAGCATCGAGGCAGTGCCGAACAAGAACGGGCAGTTCCTGTTCTTATGGGTACAATGCCTCACGAATACTCATACCTATATTATACGCCGAGGGTGTGATGGTTTTATTTTGGGAGCGCAATAAAGGTCGCTCGACCCCGCCCTTCCAGACGGGGTTTGCGCTCTTGTTCGATCAACCGTGGTATTGTCGACCAGAGAACCTTTCGCAATGAGTCAATTATCTACAATTGAAATTTTCAACAAGGAGACGATCGAGATGGAGAAAACGCCGTTTTCCGATACGGATACAGAAAATTCCTTCGTAGAGCCTGCAGGAAAGTTCAGAATCTATCTTGGCGCAGCAGCGGGAGTCGGTAAAACAGTAGCCATGCTCGAAGAAGGCATTCGCAGGAAAAGCCGAGGGGCCGACGTGGTGGTGGGATTCGTTGAAACGCATAAGCGTCCCTTTACCTTAGAGAAAACCCTCGACTTTGAGATCATACCGAGAAAAACCATCTCTTATAGGGGTAGCACCTTTCAAGAAATGGATTTAGACGCCATATTAGCTAGAGCGCCTGAAGTTGTCTTGGTGGATGAGTTGGCGCACACCAATGTGCCTGAATCCTCCACAAACGAAAAACGCTACCAAGACATACTGATTCTTCTAAAATCCGGAATCTCCGTGATTACTACAGTTAATATCCAGCACCTTGAATCAATCGCAGCCGCTGTCGAGGAGATCGTTGGTGCCAAAGTTGCAGAGCGAGTTCCAGACTGGGTGGTAAGAAACGCCGACCAGATCGAATTAGTAGATTCCTCGCCAGAGTCGCTTCGACGCCGCCTCCTACATGGCAATATTTACCCCCAAGAAAAGATTGAATCCGCACTCACCCACTTCTTCAAATTCGAAAATCTTTCAGCACTACGAGACATTGCTCTCAGATTCGTCGCCGACGAAACCGAGGAAGAGATGCTTGACTATCTGCGAAAGATCAAAATACCCGGGCGATGGGAGACCTCAGAGAGAATCATGGTGGCGGTGAGCGGTGCGCCTGAATCATCGTTCGTGCTACATCGCGCGGCCAGGATGGCCCAGAGAGCCAAAACACAACTAATGGTGGTTCACATCAAGTCCGCAGACGCAAATCTTAATGGCAGCGACCTAGACGTCCTAAAAAACGAGTGCGAAAAACTTGATGCCAGATGGCAAGACCTCTACGAGGACGACGTAGCAAAGGGAATTGTTGAATTTGCCCTAAGCGCCAAGGTAACCCAGATCGTACTCGGCGCTACTCGTCAAAATAAATGGAAAAGACGCCTTGGAAACTCCATACTCACCAAAATAATGGATAACGCAGGCAACCAAGGAATCGATGTCCACATAATCGCTCGTCACAGGGACTCCCCTAACGGAGACTTTACGTTGAACGAACTAACAGAGAGCTAGCCGCACCTAACGCCTTCAAAGTCGAGGCTTCGCACTACAGTAAATAGCAAATCAAAACAAATTGGCTTCTCATCAACTAGTACGATAGTTGTTAATCGATAAAGCACACTGAGACTTCGTTATGGCCAACTCCCAGTCATCCAAAAACCGATTATATTTCCGCCCCAAGGATAATGACATGTTGTCATCCACCGCTATGGTTGTCGAAGCCTTGAATATTATGCTAGATTCAGCTCTCGGCTCAAATCGGCTCAAAGTCCATCAATCGTGGATCAATCCAGAAGAATATGCAACACCAACCAAGAACAAAAAGCATCAACTTTGGCGATGAACGACGCTGTGTTCTGGTCGAACCGTCGATCGAATCGCATCTGCTATCGCCTTAGTGACGGCTGGGTTGAAGACCGTCGGAACGATATAAGCAGCCGAGAGCTCCTCGTCACCGACTATCCCCGCCAGCGCTCGTGCCGCCGCGATCTCCATTTGAGGAGTAATTGAACGCGCTCCAACATCCAATAGTCCCCGGAAAAATCCGGGAAAGACAAGCACATTATTAATTTGATTCGGCTCGTCACTGCGACCAGTAGCCACTATTGCTGCGTGTCTCCGGGCGATAACTGGATCGATCTCCGGATCCGGATTTGCCAGAGCGAATACTATTGGAGAGCTTGCCATCTTCAAAAGATGAGATTCTTGAATCGAACCCTTACCCGAGACTCCAATTATCGCATCAGCACCGACAATTGCATCGGATAGATCCCCTGTGACTCTATTTGGATTAGAGGCCCTTGCTATATGCAAGCGCTGTTCGTCTAAGTTTTTATCAGATGGATCCAAGATCCCTGTTCTATCAACTGCTATCAGATCTCCCACCCCTTCGGCCAAGAGAAGGGTAGATATCGCCACACCAGCCGCACCAATGCCAACAACAACGATCTTGGCATCTTTGAGTTTCTTGCCCACAACCTTCAGGGCATTCAGAATGGCCGCGAGGACTACAATTGCCGTACCGTGCTGATCGTCGTGAAAAACAGGAATGTCGAGCGATTCACGAAGTCGACGTTCAACTTCAAAGCATCTAGGAGCAGAGATATCTTCAAGATTTATCCCGCCAAAGACAGGCGCAATAAGTTCAACCGCTCGAACTATCTCATCCACATCTTGGCTCGCCAAACAAATTGGCCAAGCATCGACGTCGGCAAATCGCTTAAAGAGAACTGCTTTGCCTTCCATCACTGGCAGAGCAGCAGCCGGACCCAAATTACCAAGGCCAAGAACCGCTGATCCATCGGTGACAACCGCCACCGAATTTCGCTTTATCGTAAGATTCCTTGCCGCACTAGGATCCTTCGCAATTGCCAGACAGACCCGAGCTACACCTGGGGTATAGGCCATTGAGAGATCTTCTCTGGTCTTGAGCGGGACTTTAGACATAGTTCCCAGAACTCCACCTAGGTGAAGCAGAAGAGTCCGATCGCTCATTGCACGAACCGTAACTCCTGGAATCGAATCAACCAGATCCCGTAGCTTTGTGGAATGCACCTCGTCTTCAGCGTTCACTGTGATGTCGACTACCAGCGTCTCAGGACCGGGTTCAATCATATCAAGAGCTGTTATCGCGCCACCGGCTTCACTTATATTCGCGGTTACAACTCCGACAAGTCGTGCATTTGCTATCTCGACTCGTATTGTTACTGAAAACGATGCGCTTGGACTTGCACCCATAAAAATATCCGCCCCTCATGCCTAAGTGTCCCTTCCTATCCATGAAAGCAAGCCCTCAACGATCTACTTTGATCGTTTTTGGGGAAAAGACAAATAGAACTTCTTCATTATTTTAATCCACAGATTTACAAGTCGCAAACTGAAGATATAATATCGGTTTTCCTGACAGCTTCAATAAAGCTCAGACATCAACATCCTAGCCATTTGAACTCCCTCGAAGTCGTAATCTCCCAAAGCAGCACTTCCAGCGTCAATTACGTATCCACAATTCAAATCCGAGATCGGAAAGTAAAAATATTAACCTCAAAGCAGCCAAAATGTCGATGAGCAATCTGACCTTCAACCTCGAGACAACCATCAACGGGTCGACAGCCAAACCAGCTATCACACAAGGACTAACCAGAGGGGAAAATCTATCTTTTTCCTAGATCCTGACCGAACAAAAGAAAACGGCGAGATCAATTCGACACAGACTAACCACTCCGAGAAGATGCAACTGCGAGATCGATTCGGAATAATGACCAGGTGAATAACGCTGGAAATACTGAAAGCACTTAAAGGGAGTACCAAATGAGAATAGGCATCATCGGCGCAGGAAATATTGGTGGCAACCTTACTAAAAGGCTAAGCGCCCTCGGCCATGTAGTAAAAGTTGCAAACTCTCGTGGACCTGAAACGCTGAGTCAGCTTGCCGGAGAAACTGGAGCACTAGCTTGCAGCCCCAGCGAGGCCGTTTCAGATGCAGAACTTATCATCGTAACGATCCCACAGAAGCGGATTCCAGACCTACCACCGACACTCTTTCAAAACGTACCCAAAGCCGTTGCGGTGATTGACACTGGAAACTACTATCCAAAAGAGCGCGATGGGCTGATAGCCGAGATAGAAGATGGAGAACCTGAAAGCGTTTGGGTCGAGCGCCACCTTGGCCATAGCGTGATCAAGGCATTTAACGGGATCTACTCACAACATCTCTTGGATCGCCACCTCCCTGCGGGGACACCTGGTCGCATAGCATTGCCAGTTGCAGGTGACGACCAAGCTGCTAAAAAGATGGTCATAGCACTCATTGATGAGTTGGGCTTCGATGCTGTAGATGCTGGTCCATTAGCAGAATCGTGGCGACAACAACCAGGAACTCCCGTCTATGGCGCTGACCTTGGAATCGAAGGTGTCACCGAGGCGCTATCCCAGGCACCCAGGGAGCGTCCCGAACACTTCCGAAACTAATTTTTTCTTTATTATCCAAGCTCGCCTGAGCCGTCTTATAAAAACTTCTAAGCACTTAGCGTCAATGTGCGTCGGGAATTTGGCTATTTGACGGCTCAATTGTTCCTTTTGAAGTTACTCAGATTTAGAAAACACCTAGCAATTGAGCAGACGGTGCGAATTATCAGGTGTCACTATGGTAATCGACATAAGAAGCTCCTCATTAAAGTTGAAGGAAACGGCGGCCACTTAGGTAATTGATTCTGTTCGTAGCGAAAAAGAAGTAGGTATCTTTAGAGTTCACAAACGTCGAAGATTCACTGTATCGCTAGGGACGCGACCAACGAAAGCAAATGGAGACAGTCTCAAGTATCGGTGACGATCACCTTAGTTTCGGTGACGATCGAGAACTAATTATACGCACGCGTGAGACGGCAAAACCGCAAAAAGACAATGCCCCTTGATTACGACAGCGGCCTATGTCAGCCACGTAACGAACAGGAACGACGCGCACCGATGGAGACCTCGCGCAAAAGTGGAGATTGTATGGATGACCTGACGCCTCGAACTCTCTCCAACTGGATGCTATCGATAACCGAAGAAGAGAGTTTCTCTAGTTCGGGTTTGCAACTTAGAGTTCAATTCGATGATTCTCTTCATTCACACAGAGTCGAAGGGTATCTATGTACCACATAGGATCGTCGCCATTTGGTACAGGAAGGGTGATTCGAAATTCTAAACACTACGTACGCTCTATGAATGAAACAAGTCAGCCTAACTGGATCAACTCCAGGGCATTCAAAATGACAACGACGGTGTCGGATCCGACTGCTCCGATTGCATCCTACCCGCCTGATCTCATGCGTAGCGATTTAGACCAAGGATCTCTTATTGCTGCGATGCGGACCCAAGAAGAACAGAGTCTCATAACGATTATCCCTAGCAAAAGTCAGGATTTACATTGGTTTAAATTTATCGCCCTATGAGATCAGCGATAGGGCAGGATCGCCAATTGAGGAAGATCGCGCGCTCGGAGGGAGTCGAACCCCCAACCTTCTGATCCGTAGTCAGATGCTCTATCCATTAAGCTACGAGCGCAGCGGATAAATATCCTAATCGTTGAATTGACAACTTAGTGCGCACACTCATCAAGAATGGAACTCTCGGTGCCATGTCACCACTCTCCAATTGCTAAAGACAAAAAAACTAACCGAAAAAGGATCGGCGGCACCAGAAAAATGCCAGACTAAAGCCCCGATGAAGTTGAAAATCCAGGCAACAATTTCACGGACAAGATCTCCTGGATCCGCGAGGCTACCCTAAGTAGATGCAGGTCACTATAGGCGTCACCAAAAAGCGTCATTCCAACTGGAAGACCAAAGACATCTCCGATTGGAATGTTGATGGAAGGGAGGCCCGCTATTGCAGCTAACGAATAGCCACTTCCTGCTATCACGTCTCCACAAATATGATCAATAAGCCACGCAGGTCCCATAGACGGAACTAGCAAAAAATCCACATCACCATTGATTAGAGTCTTGCGAATTTCACCTCTAGTATGTCCCAAATTTGTAGAGCGAGCAACCTCGTAATCGCTACGGTAGGAATCGTCCATTTCACAGGCGGCAAGAAAATGTTCTTGCCCGAAAAAACTCATCTCTCTCGAGGAATTATCTCTGTTAAAGTCGACGATCTCCTCCAAGCTAGAACGGCCCTCGACACCTCTTGCACTCAAATATTTACCGAGCTCTTGCTTCATCTCCCATCGCAAAACCAACAACTCATGGCCAATGTTGAACGAAAGATCGCTTCCTGCTCGGGTTGCGATATCGTCTATCACAAGAATTCCGGCCTCGCCTAGTGCAATGAGCACATCCTCAAATACCAGGTCTGACTTTGGACTATATCCAAAAAACCCTGCTCTAGGCACGCCTATTCGAAATGGTGTGGGTTGTGGTCTGGCCGACAAATTCGTGCTTGCACTACCTTCGCCAAAGAGCGCTCCCTTACCCAACTTATCGATCAACGCACTATAGACAATCTCTACATCCAAAACTGAGCGAGCGAAGATGCCGAGGGTGTCCTGAGTTCGAGAAATAGGCACTACGCCTTCTGTCGGCAAGATCCCATGGGTGGGCTTAAAGCCCACCACGCCATTGACCGATGCCGGACAAATAATAGATCCGTCGGTTTCAGTTCCGAGAGCAATCGGCACATACCCAGCTGCGACCGCAACTGCAGATCCAGAAGATGACCCACCCGGGCTACGATCGAGTCTGTGAGGGTTTCGAGTCTGACCCCCAACACCCGACCAGCCACTAGCCGAGTAGATGCCTCTGAAGTTTGACCACTCAGAAAGATTGGTCTTTCCAATCAAAGTGGCCCCCAGCGACCGCATCAAGGTAATAATTGGAGCATCGCTAGAGGCCGGCAAACCCTCAAAGGCTAGCGAACCGGCCGTCGTAGGAAGGTCTTGGGTATCAATATTATCTTTTGCTAAAAATGCAATTCCGCTAAGAGGCTTCGATCTCTCTTGTTGAAGATGAACTTCATCAACTTCAACAAGAGATAAAAGGGCATTTAATTTCGGTCCTTCTTTATCAAGTTGTCCCATCCGATCAAAAGCAGTCGAAAGCGCCTCATCGTATGAGATCACTTTCGCTTCAATACTTCTTCGGATCTCTGCGACAGAAGCACTACTAATCTCAAATCTTGACTCCACAAGCGGTCACTCTAGCAAGTTTCATACAATATACCTTCGAAATCCACCGACTATTAGAGATTACGACTTGGAAAGAGGTAGGCGAATCAAGCTCAAGAGAGAAGGTACTGATCCCATTTAGCGACATCTATCTCATCGACAGATAGAGATAGAGTTGCAACTGGAATTAGGTCCAAAAGGCGACGCACTTTGAAATAGTCGTGAGCCACCCCGGAAAAAGCCTTCTTTCGAAATTCAACAAGCTCCACTGGTGGAGAAAGTTCCTCTCCATAGCCAAATAGTTTTAGGGCAAACCTGACATCGTGAATAACCGGAGCTCTCGAGTAAAGTGCTGAACGCTTGATGGCAACTGAAGTAACGGCCTTTTCCACATCTTCATGATGCTCATTTTCATCCAAGGAAATTTTGGCCAGTTCGTATCTTGCCAACTTTATAGCAAAACCACTATCAGGACCTGGTGTACCCAGAAGAACTCCCTGCTCTACTGCGGAATGAGGATTTGGAGGGAGTTCTGCTACACGATCGCTCATCCAGCTTCCAGGGTTAGATAGCTCATCAAATTTTCTCAATTGTGTTCCAGAAGCGACGGGAACGTAATCTGGCTGAGTCACTAAAACCTCTTCATCGAATCAAATAACAATCTACAAGGCTAACTGCTTTAACTGCAGCTCGCAAACCGACAACCGATTTGTCTCATTTTAAATCGAAGATCATAGCCTCAAGCTGTCAAAACACTGATCGAGACTTAGTCCCAAGTGATAGATAAAAAGAGCTACCCTTGCTGAGTCCTTAACAAACCAATGACAATTGAATCAACCAGAGCCTGCCAGGAGGCATCGATTACATTTGGCGAAACCCCAATTGTGGTCCAAGATCCCACTTCATCCGATGAATCGATTAAAACACGAACCTTGGCTCCGGTTCCGCTGCTTGAATCCAAAACTCGAACTTTAAAGTCGGTCAAATGTATCGAGTTCAATCCCGAGTAAAGCGGAGTCAATGCCCTTCGTAGCGCACCATCCAAGGCATTCACAGGACCGTTTCCTTCACCGGTGGCAATAAGTCTCTCTCCGTTTGCCCAAAGTTTTACAGTTGCCTCAGTAAGTTGTTCTGAATTATCCCTAAAATCGTCAATTACTCTAAAGGACTCGACCTCAAAGAAGTTTTGATTCCAGCCGGTCGCCCTTCGCAAAAGTAGTTCCATCGAACCATCAGCTGTCTCAAAATGAAAACCTTGGTGCTCCAAGGTCTTTAGGTGCTCAAGAACAGTGGCGATCTGCTCTTTAGTGAGATCTATCCCTAATTCGCTAGCCTTGATAGCTACGGTCGAACGACCTGCCATCTCTGAAACTACAAATCTCGTTCCATTGCCTACTAACTCTGGAGCGATGTGCTCGTATGCGTCCTTTCGTCGTGCTATAGCACTGACATGAAGGCCGGCCTTATGTGTAAACGACGAGGTTCCAACGTAAGGCTTCTGAGGATCAGTCGCGATATTTATGACTTCAGCCAAGTGGCGTGAAACCGATGTAATAATTGCTATCTTCTCACGCGGGATCGTCTCGATGCCCATCTTTAGAGTTAGGTTAGGGATTGCTACCGACAGATCGGTATTGCCAGTTCTTTCTCCATAACCATTTATGCAGCCCTGGACGTGGGTAGCTCCAAGGCCAACTGAGGTGAGCGCATTTGCCGTAGCACATCCAGAATCATTGTGAAAATGAACGCCAATCTGTGTAGGAAAGCTAGATTTCACTTCCCGCACGATCCGTTCAACTTCAAATGGCAAGGATCCTCCATTGGTATCACATAAAACCAAGGTGGAGGCACCACCATTTTGAGCAGCTCTTAAAACCGCCATCGCAAATTGTGGATTATTTTTATATCCATCAAAAAAATGCTCTGCATCGAAAAACACCCGTCGATCGCGCTCCACTAGGTAGCGAACGGACTCTTCCGCCATACGTAGCGCCTCGTCCAAAGTAGTTCGAAGCGCCTCTTTTACGTGATAGTCCCAAGACTTAGCTACCATGCATACCGCTTCGGTATTAGCATCCAACATATTCCTTAGGGTATCATCGCTATTAACGTCACCGCCTGGTCTCATAGTTGACCCGAATGCCACGAGAGTTGCATTCCCAAAGCGAATCTCCCGCGGAGCACGATGGAAGAATTCGATATCTTTAGGGTTGGCCCCAGGCCAACCCCCTTCGATATATTTCACCCCAAGGTCATCTAGAGCCTCTGCGACTCGAAGCTTATCATCGACAGTTAATGAGATTCCCTCTTGTTGCGAGCCATCACGAAGTGTCGTATCGTAGATCTCTACACTTTCAGGAACCGCAAAGTCAATCTCAGCCGACATAGTCAAGCCACTCTGGGTGTCTGTCGTTCTCGCCGTGGACCGCAGCATAGTAGGCGGCCTGAATGGCTTTCGTAAATACTCCGGGCTTACCGTCGCCCACCATACGATCGTCGACCGAAACTGCTGGGGTAACTTCTGCGGCGGTTCCACAGACAAAGATCTCTTGCGCAGTGTAAAGGTCTGAGCGAAGAATGTTTTCGACCTCGACCTTGTAGCCCAACTCTTGCGCCAGAGCACTTACCGTCGATTGAGTAATACCCTCAAGCGCACCAGCAGAAGTTGGAGGTGTGAAAACTCTCCCTTTGCGCACTACAAAGACGTTCTCACCTGTGCACTCAGAGACATAGCCCTGAGGAGAGAGCAAAATCGCCTCGTCGTAGCCGGCCTTTACCGCTTCAACCTTTGCGAGGGAAGAGTTCATATACATACCAGTTCCCTTGGCCGCTGGAGGAAGAGAGTTCGGGTTATGTCGCACCCAGGAACTCACTTTCAAGCGAATCCCCTTGGTGACACCATCTTCACCTAGGTATGTCCCCCACTTCCATGCAGCAACCGAAACATCCGCCTTACAAGTAAGAGGATTTAGGCCCATCTCGCCATAGCCCAAGTAGACGATTGGTCGAATGTAGCACTCCTCTAAATTATTCTCGCGCACGATAGCTTTGATCGCTTCGGTTATCGTCTCGGTAGAAAATGGAATGTCAATCATAAAGATATGGGCAGATTCAAAGAGACGATTCACATGGTCGTTCAGGCGGAAGACCGCAGGGCCATTAGGAGTTTGATAGGCCCTGATGCCTTCAAACACACCGGAACCGTAGTGTAATCCGTGAGTTAGGACATGAACGTTTGCTTCATCCCATCCGACCATCTCACCGTTCATCCATATAAACTGGCTCTTTTCAATTGGCATTTGAAACCCTCTCTGCTATCGCATCCCCAATTTGAGATGTAGTGGCGCCACTTTCTGGCGCAAAATCTGAAAGTACTGAAAAAATCTTATTGGCGCCTTGGCTCTCACCGAGAAAGTCAAGCATCAACGCTCCCGAGCGAATTGCCGCAATTGGATTCGCCTTGCCAGTTCCCACTATGTCATGAGCCGCACCATGGACAGGCTCAAACAAAGAAGGACCGGTACGAGCAGGATTCAAGTTAGCTGAAGCGGCATGTCCTATGCCTCCAGAGATAGCTCCAGCCAAGTCGGTCAAGATATCTCCAAAAAGGTTATCGGTTACGATAACGTCATAACGACTTGGAGACTCAACCATGTAGATACAGGCAGCGTCAACGTGATTATAGGAAGTGGAAACGCCAGGGAACTCCAGCGCCACAGCATCGAAGGTTCGTTGCCAAAGATCTCCAGAAAAAGTCAAAACATTTGTCTTATGAACCAGAGTAAGGTTCTTCGCAGGGCGCGAATTCGCCAACTCAAATGCAAAGCGGATCGCCCTCTCAACACCAAAACGAGTGTTTACCGAACCCTGAGTGGCAACTTCATTTGGTGTGCCCTTTCGAAGAAAACCGCCTTCGCCAGCATAAGTACCCTCGGTATTTTCTCGAATCACTACAAAGTCAACCGTCTCGAAGGCTGGATTGGCACCACTTGGAGGCGTCACAAACGGTCTCAAATTGATATAAAGATCCAATTCGAAACGCAACTTGAGCAAAAGACCGCGCTCGAGAGTTCCAGACGGAACCTCTTTTGAGCCAATTGCAGGCCCAACGGCCCCAAGAAGAATCGCATCAAAAGTGCGCAACTCATCTAAAACCGAATCTGGAAGTACCTCTTTGGTCCGAATATATCGCGACGCTCCAAGGTCATATGAAGTACTTGAAGTCTTGACGCCAGTAGCGTCAATTACCTTCATCGCTTGTTCCACAACTTCGGGGCCGATACCGTCCCCACCAATAAGCGCAATGTTATACATGCAAAAGTCCATTCTTTGAAGAGCACACCGATGGTCCAGAAGATCCCCACGTCCATTCGTAGCTATACCAATAAAAAAGACCGCCCACGTTTGTGACCGGCCTCTAACGCTTGCACCTCAGCGATACTGAGCCACAAGCGTTCAAATAATTACTACGAATCGTGCAAATATAGTGACCACTAAGACCACATTCCTTATTAGGGAGAGATTTATAATAGGTAAACATTAGCAGGACAAGATAGCCAAGTCCACTTAGCCCCATTGGGAATTCAAGAATTTTTAAGGCAAAATCTAAAATTTTCCCTTTGACGGCCATTCATTGCAATACTCCCAAAGGCAAAGTCAATGGAAAAATTGTAAAAAGCAACTAAAAACGGTCAATGCAACTGCTTTCCATGCGTCAGATAGATAGATAATGGCTTCGATAGGCAGATAAACCGACTTAGATAAACCAATTTAGCCGACCGGAAAGACCGACACCGCACTTCAAAAGTCGCTTTACGCCAGCCTAAGATCCAATATCCACAATCTCCACCTCAAGCGTTCCACCAGGAGCCTGATAGGTGACAACACTTCCCTTTTGTTTGCCCTGAAGTACTTTACCCAATGGACTGCTTGGAGACAAAGATGCTAGACCTGGTCTCTTTTCTTCAATTGATCCATAAAAATAGGACTCCGTATCTTCATCTCCAACGTACCGCAAGGTGAGCACGCATCCGATACCGACAACGTCAAAGACAGCTTCATCATCGATAATTATGGCATCCTCAAGGATGGAATCGATCAATCGAATTCGAGCTTCCATCTTCCCTTGGGTATCTTTAGCCGCATGGTAATCCCCATTTTCACGTAGATCGCCCAATGCCCTAGCATCTTCTATAACTTTTGCTATTTCAATACGACCACGTGTCGATAGCTCGTCGCGCTCTGCTAGGAGCCGTTCATATGCTTGTCTTGTCAATGTTTGAGCCACATAATTAACGCTAGCCGACATTTAGCGAAACAGGATTGAAACCAAAAGATGCCTTAGGCCAAAACACTACCAGCAGCCAGCAAGAGCTCTCGAGGAAGACCTCGCGATGGACCAAGTTCTTACCAGTCCCATCAGACTTTCACAAGAGCCATATCCCCACAGCTATGGGCCATCGAAGTCACCCTCTAAAATCCATGGACTCTGGATACTTGCAAAAGGACAGAACATCCAAGGTCATCGCTATCTCCTCGACACATCTGGGGCTTTTCTCGCCGTGAAAATCTTTTGAGAGAATCACTATGGCCGGATCATCTCATTCGATGTAGTCTTTATACAAACAAAATCGTTGAGCAAGGCCCGCGTGTCGAACACTTTGATAGGTTTTCTTGTCATCGAGTCCCATATAGTACCGCCTAGTGGGGCATTGGCAGAACCAAAACGATGTTAGTCCGTCGCTAGCATCTCTAAGAAAAGTGTTTCGGCTTGAGCACTTACACATACACCGTAGTTTTAAGGAAGGTCGAATTGACTGGAAAGACTCTATCTGAAAAGGTATGGGATGCACACTTGGTCCATAGTGGCGAAGAAAGTCCCGACTTACTCTATATCGATCTCCACCTAATACATGAGGTAACCTCTCCGCAGGCTTTCGACGGTCTTAGACTTGCCGGCAGAAAGCCAAGAAGGCCGGACCTAACAGTTGCAACCGCTGACCATAATGTCCCAACTAAAGATATAGATAAACCGGTGGCTGATCCCATCTCTAGGCGGCAATTAGAGGTGCTGAGCTCAAACTGCGACGAATTCGGCATAACCCTATATCCGATGGGCAATAAAAATCAAGGTATTGTCCACGTAATTGGACCAGAAAAAGGTCTCACGCTTCCAGGAATGACTATCGTCTGTGGTGATAGTCACACCGCAACCCATGGTGCTTTTGGAGCATTAGCCTTTGGAATCGGGACTTCCGAGGTGGAACATGTTTTGGCAACACAGACCCTGCCACAATCTCGACCTGGAACCATGGCGATCGAAGTGGACGGGGAACTTCCCCCCGGCGTAAGCGCAAAGGACCTGATCTTAGCGATCATCGGAACCATTGGAACCGGAGGCGGAATTGGTTACGTCATAGAGTACCGCGGATCCGCAATTAGAGCACTCTCAATGGAGGCTCGTATGACCATCTGTAATATGTCGATTGAAGCTGGCGCACGTGCGGGGATGATAGCACCCGACCAAACTACCTTTGAATATGTTGCTGGACGTCCATATGCACCCAAAGGCGATGACTTAGAGGCCGCAATACAATATTGGTCGACCTTGGCTACCGACGACGACGCAGTCTTTGACAAAGTCGTCCACATAGATGCGACAAAGCTCGTACCATTCGTATCATGGGGCACTAATCCAGCACAAGTAGCCCCAATCGATGGCATCGTGCCCGATCCAGCCTCCTTCGCCGAAGCATCAAACCAAGAGGCTGCCTCCCGAGCACTCACTTACATGGGTCTCACAGCAGGAACAGCTATCAAAGATATCCGAGTAGATACCGTGTTTATAGGATCTTGCACAAACTCACGAATCGAAGACCTAAGGGCTGCTGCTGCAGTTGTAGATGGAAGAACCGTCAAATCAAGTCTGCGGGCTATGGTCGTTCCTGGATCTCACCTCGTAAAAGCTCAAGCAGAAGCTGAGGGCCTCGATAAAATCTTTTCCCAAGCTGGATTTGAATGGCGCGAAGCTGGGTGCTCCATGTGCCTTGGAATGAACCCCGACCAACTCTCACCCGGCGAGCGATCGGCGTCAACTTCGAATCGAAACTTCGAGGGACGCCAAGGAAAAGGAGGTCGGACCCACCTAGTCTCGCCAGAGGTAGCCGCCGCTACTGCAATACTTGGCCACTTTGGCGCTCCAAGTGATCTAGTGAAAAATTAATTTCATCATTTATCCAAAGTTCCAGCTGTGCTTGATGGTAAATCAAACACAGCTGGAACGACAATTATGCATTAAGAGAGGTTTACAGGAGTGAAAAAGATAAATGTCTTTTCGGGAAGCGCGCTTCCTCTTGAACGCAGCGACGTAGACACAGATCAAATTATCCCTTCCGATTGGCTCAAGCGGGTCGAGCGAACTGGTTTTGGCGCCGGCCTCTTTGGAGAGTGGCGAGAAGATCCGACCTTTATTCTCAACGATCCACGATACGCCAATGCAACTATCTTGGTTGCCGGTCCCAATTTTGGAACAGGATCATCCAGAGAACATGCGGTCTGGGCTCTGACGGACTACGGCTTTAGTGCAGTTATATCAGCGCGTTTTGGTGATATCTTCTTCAACAACTCGACTAAAGCAGGATTGGTACCGGTCGTATTGGACGCAAAGACAGTTGCAACGATTCAAAGTGCTGCGGTAGCCAACCCGAATTTGATAATCGAAGTAAACATAGAATCACGCGAAGTAAGCGTCGATGAGCTAGGGATTAAAGAGTCTTTTCCACTAAATGACTTTACCCGCTATCGATTTTTAGAGGGCCTTGACGATATTGGAATCACACTGGAGAACGAAGGTCGCATTACGACCTACGAAAACTCTAGGGCAGCTTGGTTGCCGCGTCTCGTTTAACTTTAAAGCCACCGGCGACCATTACGACTGAGATCAAAACCACTCCAGCACCGGCTAGAAAAGATCCAGACAGGTGGTCGCCTAGTAACACCACTCCTGCCGCTACGGCTACAAGCGGGACTATATAAGAGACGACCGAAGAAGCCGTAGCGCCAAGTTCTCGCACAACACGATGGTACATCAGTGTTGCAAGACCGGTTTGGACAAAACCTAAAACTACTATAGCCAAAAATCCCTCAACCGCTGATCCACTCGGATGCCGAGGGGCGTGAAAGAAGGGTAAGTAGAGAATCGAAATTGCACCGGCAATGGAGATTTGGGCGAAAGCCACCATGATAGGTGTTGCACTCAAAGCGCCTAGATATCTCTTGGTATAGACAAAGCCCAAGGCATAAGAGATTGACGCCAACAATACGACAAGGTCTCCAACAAGTTGCGCACTAGAGTGGCCATTTGAATTCCAAGGGGAAAGTATTAGAGCGACGCCGACTAGCCCCAAGACTACACCAACGCCCTTACGTCGACCTACAACCTCAGACGAAGACGTCAACTTGACGAAAACAACTGTAAAAAGTGGCGTCGCCGCATTTAGCATTCCAGCAATTGCAGTCGATGTCTTAGTTTCACCGTAGGAGATTGCAAGGTATGGAAGCGCAGAGGCAACCAAAGCTTGGATCGGCATCAAAAGCCAGAACTTTCGTCTGCTTCCTGATTTTATGAAGGGCTTTTCTGAAAAGATCAAGGCGACTAAAAGTACAAGGGAGCCTCCTAGGAGCCTCCCAAATACCACCACGGCCGGACTGAAATCTCTCAGCCCGACCTCGATAAGAACGTAGGAGAGCCCCCATAGTCCCCCAAGCAAAAAGAGCTCGAGGCGGGGGTTCAACTTCACTTTTAGAGATTCTCCACCACATAGTCGATACAAGCAACCAGAGCTTCAACATCTGCGGGCTCCACGGCTGGAAAGACCGCTACTCGGAGCTGGTTGCGACCAAGCTTCCTGTATGGCTCGGTGTCAACGACACCATTCTTCCTGAGCGTGCTTGCAACCACGGTCGCATCGATAGCATCGTCCAAATCAATTGTCACAACAACTTTGGATCGCATCTCTTCGTCTTGTACAAACGGAGTAGCATACGAAGATGCCTCAGCCCAGCTATATAAAGTCGCTGAGGAGGTTGCACACCTCTTGGTCGTAAAGTCAATCCCACCATTTGCCAACATCCATTGAACTTGGTTGTTCATAAGAAAGATCGTCGCGAGTGCTGGTGTGTTATAGGTTTGATCAAGTCGAGAGTTGTCAATTGCAATACTCAGATCCAATGCCGGAGGAATATAGCGTCCACTTGCTTTGATCTCGCCAACACGCTCGACAGCAGCCGGCGACATCAACGCAAACCAAAGGCCACCATCTGAGGCAAATGCCTTTTGAGGCGCAAAATAATAACAATCGAACTCAAGCGGGTCAACCGCAAGACCAGCGGCTCCGGAAGTAGCGTCGACGGCGACCAAACCTTTAGCACCAATCGGTCGATTAATCGTCATTGCCACGCCAGTGGAGGTCTCGTTGTGAGTAAGTCCATAGAGGTCGATAGATGAATCGGCGACCGCCTCGGGATGGGTGCCTGGCTCCGACTTGATAATCATCGGATCTTCTATAAAGGGAGCAGCCTTTGCCGAGGCTGCAAATTTCGCCGAGAATTCGCCGAAAGATAGGTGCTGGCTCTTTCTTTCAATCAATGAAAATACGGCAGTATCCCAAAAGTAGGTAGAGCCGCCATTGCCAAGTACGACTTCATAACCGTCCGGAAGGATAAAGAGGTCAGAGAGTCCTCGGCGGAGCTCACCGACGACAGACTTTACAGTTTTTTGACGATGCGACGTTCCCAAGAAGTCGCCCGAACGTGCAAGGAGGGCTTCGACGGCTTCTCGACGAACCTTAGAAGGTCCAGAACCGAAACGACCATCCTTAGGAAGCAGCTCCGAAGGGATTAGGATATCTGTGTTAACTTTTTTCTCGCTCATAGTTGCGCAGTTCTCACCTTAGGGGGTAGATGTGATGTCAGAGGGTAAGCCCAGGGTCTCACGACGGATTGGCTCCGTAGCCGAATCCGCGACGCTAGCCATCGACGCGAAAGCTAAAGCTCTCAAAGCCTCCGGTGTTGACATCATCGGTTTCGGCGCTGGAGAACCAGACTTTCCTACTCCGGCTTCCATCGTAGAGGCCGCAGCTAAAGCATGTGCAGATGTTAAAAATCATCGTTATACTCCAACGGCTGGATTACCGGAATTACGTGCAGCAATCGTTACAAAAACAGCTCGCGACTCCCAGGTGGAGATCACAACAAATCAGACTTTGGTAACCAACGGAGGCAAGCACGCCATCTACAACGCATTTGCAACTCTCCTGGATCCAGGCGATGAAGTGCTGATTCCTGAGCCCTATTGGACGACCTACCCCGAGGCAGTGAAGCTTGCTGGGGGAACTCCTATCGCCGTTCCAACAACCTTAGAATCAGAGTTTAAGGTATCGCCAGCAACCATTGAGAAATATGTCACACCTCGTACAAAATTATTCCTCTTCGTCTCTCCTTCTAACCCAACAGGTAGTGTTTATAGCCCAGAGGAGACCAAGGAGATCGCTCAATTCTGCGCGGATAAAGACCTTTGGATCTTGGCGGATGAGATCTACGAGCACCTAACCTATGACGGCATCAAAGCCGAATCAATTGCAAACCACGATCCGCGCGGCCTCGACAAGATAGTAATAGTCAACGGTGTCGCGAAGACTTACGCTATGACCGGATGGCGTGTCGGTTGGATGATTGGAGCGCCCGATATCGTCGCTGCCGCAATCAATCTTCAATCTCAATCCACTTCCAACGTTGCAAACATCTCACAAAGAGCAGCTATTGAGGCGCTAATTGGAGATCAAGGCCCTGTATCCATCATGAGAGAGGCCTTTGACCGACGACGAAAGCTAATAACTAGCCTACTCTCAGAGGTACCTGGAATTAACTGCCCTCTACCAAAGGGTGCTTTTTATGTCTATCCCGATGTAAGTGGACTTTTAGGTCGCGACTTTGGTGGAGTTAGACCTTCGTCAACGTCCGAATTGGCCTCGGTCATTCTAGATCAGGCAAAGGTAGCAGTTGTTCCCGGTGAAGCATTTGGAACTCCGGGGTACTTTAGGCTTTCATATGCCCTCTCCGACAATGACCTTGAGATTGGCATCTCCCGTATCGCTAAATTAGTTAGCGAATCAGCCCAATAGATAAATTTCGGATTTGGATTGGTCTTCGCCTAGCATGAATTACCAACCCAAATCCGAGTTTTCAAAGCAAGGCCCCTGCACTATTGCTATGGGACTTGCCTCCAATTGCTCGGTGCTAGTCCCATGAACTGTCTAGCACCATAGACCTGTCTGGTTGGAATGCGATTCGAAGCCCATTAGGCAATAGCCTCTGTAGCTAGGAGTTTTTGAAGCAGGTGTGGCGTCCAACCGAATCTGCATCCAAATATCCCTTAAATAGGTATTTACCAGCAATTGCCAAGGTGTCCCGTATTGCAAAACTAAAAACCCAAGCACTAACACCTAGGCAAATTCTACAAAATATTATCCGCCAATCAACCCTCGCTCCTATCAACCAAGACAACTTTGGGTCGCAGGCATCCACTTTCATGTGGTTCTTTCATCCCGTACTTGCAGATAGCTCATCCAGGTGGCTCGTAGACCAACTAAGATTAATGCTAGGTGCCGATTGACAACTGTCCTAAAATCAACGATTCTAAAACCAAAGATGCAGCACCTAAGCTAAAGCAAATTAGCCAAGATATTCCCTTACTGCCGCTGCTGCTCTCAATCCCGACAGATAAGCACCTTCGACTTTTGAACTTCCATAGCCATCACCGGAAAATATCAACGGAAGCGCTCCCGATCCTCCAATTCGGCCAAGATCCATAACCGCTTCTGGATAGATCGATATCGGCGAGGCGTACCTCCAGCTCTTTACTTGCATTTCGGAGATAGGAACCTCGCCAATCAATTCAAATAAATTCTCCCTCAAAATTGATTCAATCTCTCCTTGAGAGTAATTACCGTAAAAAAGTTCGAGCGAGATCTCGTCGCCTAAATGAAGAGTCAGCGCATTTTTGGCAGATATCCCCTTTTGCTTATTGTCCGCCAAGAAGTTCACCTTTGAATTAGGGCGTTGAATAGGCTGGATCGGCCCAAAGTCACCATCATCCATCATCACAAATAGACCACTTATCGTTGGGTTATAAGCAATAAAGCCAAGACTATCCCTAATTATCGTGACGCTTGATGAAGGCAGGTCTTTAGTTATCTCGATCGCCGAAGGGCACGGGATTGCAATTACCAATTGCTTTGCAAAATAGTCGTGTGGGTGACCATGTATGTGAAACTTTGAGTCCTCATATGTAATAGACGATACGGCATTCTGAAGATCCATGCGAATCCCCGTCGCTAAGTCTTTAGCAATGGAGTTCATTCCGTGCACTCCTATGTATCGGGGGTGACCGTCTGACTCGCCCTGAAAACCATAAGTCCATACCTTGGAGATGGAACGATTACTCCATTTGGTGACCTCATTGGCGAATTCCTGGGAGCGTACGGTAAAAAATTGAGCCCCATGATCGAAAGTCGCATCTCCGATTCGCCGAGTAGCCAACCGCCCACCAGGAGACCTCGCTTTATCCACAACAACCAGATCAATATCTCCGGAAAGCTCAGAAGCCGCAACTAAGCCCGATAGACCAGCACCAATAATAACAAGATCCACAGAGTTTTGAGCCATCTAAAAACGCTAGCCGACGGGCCTTAGAATTGCCACAGCGATTCAAATGGATGGTCAAAAAGAGCAACACCACATTTTTGGCGCCTACAACTAGGCTTGAGGGTACGAATTCCAATAAGAGAATCGATGCTTGATGTCGGTCTCAAATAAGATTCGAATTACCATTTTCCCGATAGCTTTGAGGAGAACGATGGCCAGAATACTGGTAACCGAAGAAATAGCCGATAGCGGGCTCGACCTGCTCCGTGCAGACGGCCACGAAGTAGACATCCAACTAAGACTCTCGCCCCAAGAACTTCTCGAGGCGATCAAAGGAGCAGCCGGACTAATAATTCGCTCGGCCACCAAGGTAACCGCCGAAGTGATCGACGCTGGGAGCGATCTTCTTGTAGTCGGACGAGCCGGAATTGGTTTGGATAACGTAGACGTAGATTACTCGACCAAACGTGGAGTAATGGTCGTAAATGCACCTCAATCAAATATCCTTTCCGCTGCGGAATTGACAGTGGCGCTCATCTTGGCTCAAGCAAGGAACATTCCCCAGGCCCATTCGGCATTAGTAGCAGGTAAGTGGGAACGATCCAAGTGGGAAGGGGTCGAACTCTTTGGCAAGGTTTTGGGAGTAGTTGGACTCGGCAGAATAGGTGCACTCGTAGCCCAACGAGCCTTAGCCTTTGGGATGAAGCTCATAGCCTATGACCCCTACGTATCTAGCGATCGCGCTCGTCAGATGGGTGTAGAGTTAGTAGACCTCGATAGCCTCATGGAACGATCTGACTTCATAACGATTCACCTTCCAAAGAGCAAAGAGACAATTGGAATCATAGGCAAGGAGATGCTCGCCAAGGCCAAGCCAACCGCACGAGTGATCAATGTTGCTCGAGGCGGAATCGTAAACGAGGATGCACTATTTGAGGCACTCTCTGAGAACCGAATTGCAGGGGCTGCTTTAGATGTCTTTGGAACTGAGCCCTGCACCACATCACCACTCTTTACTCTCAAAAATGTGGTTGTCACCCCACACCTTGGAGCGAGCACCTCAGAGGCACAAGACAAAGCGGGCGTCACAATTGCTGAGCAATTGAAGCTTGCCCTTGCCGGAGACTTCGTTCCCTTTGCTGTCAATGTCAATGCCGCCGAAGTTCCAGAAAATGTAAAGGCATACCTACCCCTAGCTGAATCTCTAGGCCGATTCATCTCCACCCTAGAAGGTAGTCTTCCTGATACACTTACCATCGAGTATCAGGGACTTTTGGCAAGCGGAGATACTCGTTTGCTTTCGCTATCAGCACTCAAGGGAATCTTCGGTGCTGGCACCAACGAACCTGTCTCTTATGTAAACGCTCCGGCACTTGCAAAAGAGCGTGGTCTAGAGGTGAAAGAGTCCTTTAGTGAACAAGCAAAAGATTACGTTAGCCTACTTACACTCTCTAGCGGCAGCCATAGCGTTTCAGCCACAGTCACTGGACCAAATAAGGATCCAAGGATCGTAGCAGTTGACTCCCATAGGGTAGAAATTCCACCTGCTCAAAATATGCTCGTTGTTCGCAACGACGATGAGCCTGGAAAGATCGGCGTAGTCGCGACAATTCTCGGGAATGCCGGATATTCAATCTCTTCGATGGCTGTAGGCCCATCACATGACGGCAAGACCGCCCTAATGATTCTCTCGACCAACGTTGAGCCCACTGCCGAGATCCTTGCTCAGATAAAGTCAGCTCCAGGAATCATATACGCTCGAAGCGTCTCCTGCTAAAAAGGTAACAGCGACGCATGAGTCCCACTTAGCGATCACTGCTACCTTGACAAAGGTAACCATAATTTAAGGCGTAGAAGTCGTACCACGGCCCCTTCTACGCCTTAAATTAATCCTAAATAACTCGAGATCCGAGCCCACATTACAGCTCGAACACCTCCACAAAATTGTGTCACCGACTACTCCCGGCCCCTCTATCGACCCCTTGGATTAAGTTCACCTTTAGCGGGCCAGCTAACGACAACAATAGCCCACCAGAAGGTTTCGCTAAATTCTGGGTTATCCTAAATCTTCTGTGCCCACAGCGCTTTGTCTTCGCATCATGTGTGGCCTAATCGGATTTGATACCTAGCAAATGAACACTACCACATACCCAAAACTCCCATCGAATAAACATCGCCTAGCGACATGAGATCTAAAGTGCCTTGCCTGTACTTTTTGAATTGCATCTTCCAACGAGTTCATGGCTGCCGCTTTGCACACATCAAAAGGGATGGCAAAGAGCCGGATCTAGTGACAAAATTATTTAGCAACCTCGAACATCAAAGATCGATCAGAGACACCGACTTCTGTGCTCTCACGATGGCAATATTTAGAACTCAAAATCACATGGAGAGAGATCAGTCACCGATCTCACTCCTTAGTGTTTCCAAAGCGCCAATGGCCATCAATGAAAATCCCTTTCATGGCGCTCCTTGGAAAATAACTATTATTTAGCGCCTAATTAAGATCTGGTCCGAAAGAAAAATCCAAACGATCAAAAAGCCAGCCTGCAAAATGACCTCTCGTTTCTCAGCTGCCATCGCGACGAGGAATTTGACTCAATCGAGCGCGAAAAAACAACCTAACCTCGACATGACTCCTTGAGTCAAATCCGATAAAAGGGCTCAAAGCTACGATTTCCTTGTCTTTGAAGCGAGATATTTTAATAAACTAAGTGCTATTCAAGCGCTAGGAATAAAAAAGTTCGACTATCATTGCCATTAATGGTTTCCCAATTTTCTTATCTCCTATCCCTAACCTGAGCGCGGTCTTCGACAATCGAAGCACCGCTACAGCCTCTGTGTTCGTTTTTGAACACGGAGGTTTTTTATTTTCTGGTGAGTGTTTAGCACTAGGTAAGAAATTGAAACAAAACGAAAGGCGAATACGGCAATGAGCCAAGATGCAGAAAAACTGATAATCTTCGATACGACTTTGAGAGACGGCGAACAATCTCCAGGAATTTCACTTGACGCTACAGAGAAACTCGAGATTGCAGAACAGCTAGCAAGGCTCAACGTCGATTATATCGAAGCAGGATTTCCCGTTTCTAGTCAGGGTGACTTCGAAGCTGTATCCCTAATTGCATCACGCATTCAAGGGCCTGTAATCGCAGCACTCTCACGGACCCATCTCTCGGACGTCGATAGATGCTGGGAAGCCCTAAAGCATGCTCAACAAGCACGCATTCACGTTTTCATCTCAACGTCACCCGTCCATATGGAGAATATGCTCAAGATGAACGAAGCCCAAGTACTTAGCGAAACCCGATCGGGCGTAGCAAGGGCTAAAGAGCACACCAACGACGTTGAGTTCTCTCCTCAAGATGCTACCCGTACGCCACTGGACTTTATGATCGAAGTTCTTCAGGCAGCCGTGGATTCAGGAGCGAATACTCTCAACGTCCCAGACACGGTTGGTTATGGAATTCCATGGGACTTTGGTGCGCTGATAGCTTATGTGCGTAAAAACGTAAGCGGCGACTATGTAATTTCAACGCACTGCCACAACGATTTGGGCTTAGCGACAGCCAACTCTCTCGCTGGCGTAGCAGCAGGAGCCCGTCAGGTTGAAGTGTGTGTAAACGGACTTGGAGAGCGCGCTGGCAATGCAGCACTTGAAGAAGTCGTCATGGCACTCAAGATACGCGGCGACCAATTTCCTGGAATTTATAGTCAAGTTAAAACCGAGGAGATCGCAAGGACCTCAAGGCTCGTATCTCGTCTAACTGGATATCCACTACAGTACAACAAGGCTGTGGTTGGTCGAAATGCCTTTACCCATGAGTCTGGCATTCACCAACATGGCGTTCTCAAGGACCGAAGCACATACGAGATCATTGACGCAGAGTCGGTTGGCCAAAAAGGTTCGCAGATCGTACTCGGCAAGCATTCAGGAAGGCATGCGTTTGCCGACACACTCTCGAAGATGGGAATCACAATAGTTGGAGATGCCCTCAATGCCGCATTCGCGCGTTTCAAGGAACTCGCGGATCGAAAGCTCGATATCACCGAAGCAGATCTTGAAGCCATCGTCGCTGAAGAATTAGGGACTGTCGCGACTGACGTTTATAGCCTTGAAGAGCTCCATGTCTCCGGTGGTACCGTCGGGACTCCAATAGCGAAGGTCGTTCTCTCTAGCGAAAACGGCAAAGTTGAGGCCTCGTCCGAAGGTAACGGAATGATAGATGCAGCAGGTAAAGCCATTCAGCTCGCTACTGGAACCAAGGCCAACCTAATTGGCTTTTCCGTCTCTTCAGTCACAGGTGGCGTCGATGCAATTGGCGACGTAGTTGTTCAACTTGAATCCGACGGAATCAAGGTATCTGGTAAAGGCATATCGACTGATGTGGTAGAAGCATCTGCACGGGCATACCTAAATGCTGTCAATCGCCTAGCAAGAGCTAACGCCCGCAAGGCCACTACTCCAGAAGTTGGACCATAAGACAAACAACAAACTTTCGGATCGACCAAAGCACTCTTCAAGGCCAAACCCGCGGCCGAGTAGAAACCTGAACTTACGAGCCAAGACCACACCAAAGGTAGTCTTGGCTCGTTGTCGTCTTCCAGACATAGACTGCCAGACACAGACCAAAAACTTCCCTGTCTCTATCCCATGTCACTCTAAAAGATCAAAGTGCCAACTAGCCAATAGAGACCTCCTTACTCACTTTCGCGAAACAGCGCGTGAATCATTAGATCTACACAACTCTTGGTGATTCGACTTTTGAAGTAACCTCAAATTACCAGCGCGCCCAGTAATTGAACACGCCTTCGAATGTGTGTGATAGGTACTCAAAGGCAATTGCTCATATCTTTAGACGCATGTGCTTTCGAAGTGCCAATATAGCTCCTTTACACTCCTGCGATCCGTTAGGTCTCTTAGGCAAGACCTGGCTTTTTGATCCCTCATTACAACGGCTAAAAACCATAGACAAACTATTTAAAAAGCCGACTTTGAACAATTTTTTGAAGTTCTACACGAACACTGGCCACCGGTTCCTAGATAGATGGAAGGAGATTGCCAGTGGCGCGATGGCCCTATTTACCAAGTGGCGACGAGATGAAGAGCGGATCATCTTGCTTGTATTTTCAAGCTATAATAATTAAGTAGCTACCAAATTTAGTCAAAGAAAGGCCGACTGTCGCGCAACATTTTATTCAATAGGGCGCCGCTGGTCTGCGCCTCCCAAACTTCCATCTCTTGACGAGATGATGATAAATCGGTCTCGCAGACCGCTTCTGAGCTTGTCAATTTATGGGTGATCTCACTTTGCAATATCCAAGCCTCGCCCTCCTTCCTTGGACAAGGCGAACAACCATCATCACAATGGACCTTTTCTCATTATTAGGACACTAGCTTGGATTCCAGAAAAGAAATTAAAATAGGCGCCTACGAGATCGGCGAAATAGCTAAAACCGTCATCGATCCCAATTCATCAAGAGCTTTTGGTATATATGCTTTTTCAGGCGATCACCCAGGTGTCCATCTAGCCAAATCCGTCGAAGAGCAGGTCTTTCTCGATACCTATGGCAACACAAGTGATCAGCTAAATACTGAATACTATCCATATCTAGATCGCTCCATCTTCCTATGCGTGATCAACCATTCGCTTTCACTTCCCGTTGCATCGATGAGGATAATTCTGCCCTCAGAAAGCGGCACTGGATCAAAGAGCCTTGACGACATCTCTGCTCACTGGGGAATTGAGCCTGTAGCATTAAAGATTCGCCAAGGCGAGAAAATGCCTCTAAATAACTTTTGGGATATCGCGACCCTTTCCGTTCATCGTCAATTTCAAGGCAGAGCAGCTCCTGGTCTAATTGCCATAAGCCTCTACCGTGCATATGTGACAGCTTCTCAAAGCTGTGGTGTTGACTGGACGATCGCCATCTTAGATGATCGTCTATTTAGATTTGGCAACTGGCAATTTGGTGGGACTTGGTCGCGCTTTGAGGATCTTGAACCAAAGGCATATCTAGGTTCAGAGGCTTCGCATCCAGTCTGGTGTCAACTATCCAAATGGCAACAAAGACTTTGGGCCTACAAGCCCGACCTTCACGAGAGCATATTCAGCCCTGGAGGACCTTCACCGACAGTAGAGGAGCTCTCGATAGATTCCTTTAGAAAACAGTTTTTTTCAATCCAGAAGCACTACCCCGCTGAAGGTGAAGTCATCAACCTTCGAGAGTTGGAAAAAGATCGAAATTCAAACGTCGAAGGCGAAAAAAAGATTGCTCGCTCGTTCTAAGTCGCCAATTGTCAAATGAAGATCCGCGGCTTCAACAGGCCTTGATAGATAAAAACCCTGAATAGAGTCACAGCCAAGTTGAAAAATCCGCTGGGCTTGAATCAGTGTCTCGACGCCCTCTGCTATGGTTGACATCCCCAGAGATTTCGCCATTGCGACGATCGACCCTATAAGCCTTGCGTCTGGAGAGTCCAAAGAGACCATAGAGTCGATAAAGGATTTATCGATCTTGAGTTTATCAACTGGAAATTTAGTCAAATATGCCAGAGACGAATAGCCAGAGCCAAAATCATCTATCGCAAGACGAACCCCAAGCTCCTTCAGCGCAAGCAAAATAGCAAAGGAGTTATCAAGGTTCTCCATAACCATCGACTCGGTAAGCTCAATACACAGGCTACGGCCCTCGACCTTATGGCGGACAAGGGCATCATGAACTCGAATAGCTAAATTACTATCGATCAACTGTCCGACTGAGAGATTGACCGAGACGTAAAAGTCGTCGTCCAAGCTCATTTCCCTATTCAACGAGGTGAAGCGATCTAGTGCTATATCGAGCACCCAAGCACCGATCTCTAAGATCATTCCAGACTCTTCGGCAATGGGTATGAAGTCCGTCGGCGAAATTAGACCATGTCTCGGATGATTCCACCTAATTAGCGCTTCTACCCCTTCGACTCGTCCAGTCCTCGTAGCAATAATTGGCTGATATACCAAAAATAATTGATCGAGCTCAATGGCTCTGCGCAAGTCGTACTTCAATTCGAGTCGCCTTGTAACTTCAGTCTGCATCGAAGAGTCAAATACCCTAAAAGTATCCCGCCCCGCCATCTTGGCTTGAAACATTGCCGTATCTGCGCTTCTCAAAAGGGCTTCGGTGTCAAGAGAGTCATTGGGTGAGGTAAGGGCGATTCCAAAGCTTCCAGTCACAAAGAACTTCAGACCATTGACTAAAAATGGTTCACGCAGGAAATCCCGCAAATCAGCGGCGACCGCCGTAGCCACTGCAGCATCTGGGACATCTTTTAGAACGATCAAAAACTCATCGCCACCAAGGCGGGCAACTAGATCGCTTTGGCGAACCCGCAACCGCAACCGTTGTGCTACGCCAATGAGCAACAGATCCCCAAAGGTGTGACCAAAGGAGTCGTTTATCAATTTGAACTGATCTAGGTCCACGAATATCAATGCAACGAACGAAGACTTCGACGCGGAATCCTCCAAAATTCGGGCTAGTTCCTCCGACAAAAGTCGTCGATTGGGAAGACCAGTCAATGCATCGTAAGCGGCTACGTGGGCCAACTGGTCTTCGGAGCGCCGTGCAACCGACATTGCGCGCAAAACCCGTGTCGTTGCCGCGCCGACAAGGCCTATGTCAACCACAAAGACTACTACTCGATCGGAGAAAGAGACCGACTGTTGACCGAAGATCAAAAACGCTGGGGTGGCCAAGGAAAGAGTAATCAAGCTGAACTGAATACGTTGATAACCCTTACCACGGTGTGAATCCGAGATTGAAAGTCGCCTCATAGAGGGCGAGAGAGCGCAACAACTCGCTAAAACGTATGCGCCCCCGTATGGGAGTCCCAAAATTGACAGTGGCAAGTGTAGTAGATCCGCGTCTACAAACATATACAAACTGTCACCCAAGAACATCATCGAGAATGCGCCAAGTAAGAGCCAGTAGGCGACAGATCGTCGGACATCACTCGTAAATGCAATGCGAAGGACCAATATCAAAAGAATCGACGACATCGGCGGATATGCAACTAGAGCAAGTCTTATTGAGATAGAAATTCCTCGGCTCGCACCTAGTGGTTCAATCAGAAAGACCCACGCAACAGCCAAAACCGATAGTCCAGCCATCAATCCATCCAAAATGGCATCAACGGTCTTACCTCGGTCATAGCGCTTCCCGCCTGAGAGTCGCATGAGGCCAGCTGCAAGAATGATATACCCTGGAATAATAATTAAATCGGGTACGAGGGAACGCGAAGGTGTCAAATTCCCCAGTGTGCCCAGAAGCGAACTAAGGGTGCCCCCAGCAATGAATAACCAGAGCGCGCCAAAGATCATCCACCAATTCCAATTGGGGGATGGTCTAAACCTAAGAATACCAACTGCTACAAAAATCGTTGAAACGACGGCGACAAAAACTGGCACAAAGCGCTCAACCGGGCCAAAGAGATCTAGGGCGAAGGCTATCAAAACGACAGTTCCACCCAATGCAACTACGCTCGACGGTGACAATCTCACCTTTATTGCACCGATCTCAAAGGTCATGGCTTACTTTCGGTGTTGTTGCATTTATGTAACAACCAAATTATCGCCATATTGAGGCACTTACTTGAAAAAGATCATGAAATTTATCATCCCAAGCCAGATAATTTAGCGATTGCTACCCCGCGGCAATAAAACAATCCACCATCAAGTGGCGTAACCCTTATAAGCACTCTGCCACCCGTAAAAAGAGAGTCTCCCGTAACCCTCTTAGCTATCAATTCTGCCAATATCGGGCTTTCCAACATAGGAAACTTTACCATCGCTAATTGTCACCATCTGGTTAGCAATAGCCAATAACTCGGGCGCATGTGTAGCTATTAGAACCGCAGCACCAGAGGTAGCCGCATCACCGAGAATTGCTAGGAGTGCCTTCTTTCCAGAGGCATCAAGTCCCGCATATGGCTCATCTAAAACCAAGAGCTTAAATGACCGAACTAGCCCCATCGAAAGAGCAGTCTTTTGCCGTTGCCCCCTCGAAAATCCCCTTGGAAGGCGCTGGCCAAGTTCTTGAATCGCAAACTCTTCCAAAAGCTGATCGGCTCGTTCCTGATAATCCATAAATCCCGAAAGGCGAGCGGCGAAACTCAAATGCTCCATCACAGTTAAGTCGGAATAGAGTGCCGGTTCGTCAAAGACCACCGACGTTACCGCCCTAGCTTGACGACTGCCCCCCTTAGCACCCAAAATGTCAATAGATCCGCTATCGGGAGAGACAAGACCTGCAATGGCTTTGACTAAAGTAGTTTTACCTGCGCCGTTCATACCTACAAGGCAACAAATAGAACCTCGCTTGATGTCGAAAGTGACTCCCTTTAAAATAGGGATATCGTCAAACTTCTTGTCGACATTCTTGACCGAGAGGACTATATCTGACTTCTTGGCCTCTGTATTCTTTGCCACTTAGAACTACTCCGCTTTCAAAATTTTCTGTCCGCCTATCCATGCCCAACCCGCCAAGGGAGCAATAAGCACAAAAGATGACGCCGAAAGTGCTGCACTTGATGCAGACGAATGATGGGCCAACGCGCCGTGGGCATTTATTGCAGCCACTATCCAGGCATTGGCAATTATTACAGGAATTAGCTCAATGAAAAACTTGAAGGCCTGCACCTCTGGTACCAGCACAAAGGCCGATACATCTTGACCTTTGCCACTTCGAACCTGGGCTACAGCACCTCCGAAGACGCTGGTAATCGCCATCGCAACGCTCAGGGGCAACAAAATGCTAAATGTCGTACCGGAAACCAAAAAGTAAACGATTACATCAGAGACCAAAGTCAATACAATTGCGATTGCTGCTGGCAGCATCGTAGATCGATTCAATAACCATCCATCTTCAACTGGATAGTTCACAAACCTATCAGCCTTGTCAACCAACGAACCAACTGAATCAGACAACTCGAGGCCCATTACAAAACAAAGCGGCACTGCCACGAAAAATAAAATCACTGAATGCAGCCAGGCGTTTGCAATGATGAAAACGACTGACAAATTCAAGATGAAAAGACGAATATACCTCTTGATGGACCAGTTGTAAATATTCGACAACGAGCGAAGCGAAGGTGTTGACTTCGGTGTACGAAATAAAGCTTCAGCGATTTTAGGCAATCTGCGCCCAACATAACCGTTCTCACCCAAAGATCTTGATATGCCAATAATGCTTCTTACGTCTCGCATTCCAATTGCAAAGCGGAGGCGCGAAATTAGCTCAGAGTGACGTTCTATGGGCTCCAGATCTGCCTTCGGAAGTCGAAGCACCCCTAATATCCCAATCACTAAGCCTGTCGCGAGCACGACCATATTTTGCAGATCCGTCGGAGACATTGCCTTTAATGGTCCGCCCAAAACGGCGATAGGAGAGGTGGAACCCGAGAGAATAGGGACCACTCCAACCAATATCAATACTAACCCAAGTGCATATCCCTTGATCCCACTGAGTGAAAAACTCACAGATAAAAGCGCCATGCCGGCATAGGCAAAGCCACACGCAATTCCAAAGATTCCAAAGTCAATAGCCGGTGTAGCTGCTTGGTGATGCGAAAGAGCGTGCAGCGCAACACCAACGCCACCGCCGCCAGCTGCTCCTATGTAACCATAGTGAAAAAGGGTTCGAATGGCTTTTTGTCTCAATAGCCGCTCTCGACCCACGTCCGACAAAAAGACCATCCGCATCTCTGGACGATGAACCGTGAGAGGACCGCCCCGAGTTCCTAGCATTGCGCCTAGAAATAAAATAAATAAGAATAAGGCGGTTCCGTAGTTGTTGGCATTCGAATGGAAAAAAGCGATGTCAGACGAGGTAGGAACGAAATAGGTCGATGATGTTGAGATAATATCAACCAAAAGTGCAGCGACGATGATCACGAAGTATCCCTTCACGATCACCGCCAACTTGTCATTGTTTTCTAGGAAGTGGGAACGCCGCGCAGATGAAAGCTCGCGCAGCAATTCCCTTTCTTGATTTGCCAAGGAATCTAGCCGCCAGAAACGTCGCGAATATTCGAAGAATTCGCTAGGAACGGCATCATATTACGAAGTTGTCTTCCAACTTCTTCAATTGGATGATTCGCAGCGGCGCTACGCAACTCGTTGAAGTGCTTCTGGCCATTCTCGTTCTCTGCGATCCATTCGTCTGCAAATTGACCAGAACGAATCTCATCCAAAACCTTCTTCATCTCGGCCTTCACGCCCGAAGAGATTACGCGAGGACCGATCTTCAAACCACCCCACTCAGCGGTCTCAGATACGGAGAACCACATTCCGGAGAGACCATCCTGATACAAAAGATCCACAATCAGCTTAAGCTCGTGCAGACATTCAAAATATGCCGACTCAGGTTGATATCCAGCCTCGACCAAGGTCTCAAAACCAGCAGTTACTAACGCAGAAAGCCCACCACAAAGTACGGTCTGTTCGCCAAAGAGGTCGGTCTCTGTCTCTTCAGAAAATGTTGTTTCCAACACGCCCGCCTTAGTCGATCCTATGTGATGCGCATAAGAAAGTGCCAGCTCACGTGCATTTGTTGTGGCGTCTTGATGAACTGCAATCAACGAAGGGATGCCTCCGCCTTCGGCATAGGTCCGACGAAGAAGATGGCCAGGCCCTTTTGGTGCGACCATTGCAACATCTATTCCTGGCGCCGGTTGAATCTGCTCATAGCGAATATTGAAGCCATGGGCAAATAAAAGAGCGTCACCGTCCTTTAGATTCGGGGCGATCTCTTCGTCGTAGATCTTCTTTTGAGCGGTGTCGGGGGCGAGCAACATTACTACGTCAGCCCATGCACTTGCATCACTAACGCTCATCGTGGTGAGCCCCGCATCCTTTGCCTTGACTACCGACGAAGATCCTTCCCGGAGGCCAACTACAACTTCAACACCTGAATCAGCCAAGTTCAGCGCATGTGCGTGACCTTGTGATCCATATCCGATAACCGCTACTTTTTTGCCTAGAAGCAAAGAAGGATTTGCATCGGCTTCGTAAAACATTTCAGCCATCTGGCTAGCTTGCCTTTCCCTTTGAAATTCCACCGCGCGAACTCGAACGAGTCAGCTTTGTTAAGGCAACTCGGCCAGTTCGCTGTACTTCTACTATTCCGAATACTTTAATCAGTTCGCTAAAGTCATCCAGTTTTTCCGGAGTATCTGCCAAGGCTAGTGTAAGACGTTCAAGACCAACGTCCAACACTTTCGCACCAAAGATTCCAGCCAACTCGAGTATTTGCGATCTACTTTGAGTGTCCGCTGCCACCACAGCAAGCAACAACTCCTGCTCAACAGAGTCTCGGGGATCGATCTCTGTAATTTTGATAACATTAATCAATTTATGGAGCTGCTTGGTGATCTGCTCTAGCGTTACCGACTCCAAATCTACAACAATGGTCAACCGTGAGAATCTCTGATCGTCGGTCGGCGCTACAGCAAGCGAATAGATGTTATAGCCGCGGCGTGAAAACAGCTGTGCCACCCGCGCCAAAACTCCCGCTTTATTCTCCACCAGTACCGATAGAACATGGTGATCTATCTCATTGGCGCTTTTTCCACCAGGTAAACTCATTGGAATAAGGTTAGGTCCTGAAACGGTCATCTACTTCCCTTCAAACATAGGTCCAAGAAAAACTTCATCGTTGGTCGAACCCGAGGGGACCATCGGGAAGACCTTCTCGCGCCAATCTGTCCTAAATTCGATAACCACAGATCGGTCATCGATCTCATTCGCCTTTTCAATCGCAGGGGCCACCTCTTCAGGAGATTCGACTCGAATGCCAACGCACCCCATAGCCTCTGCCCATTTGACGTAGTCTGGTAGGTCTGGAGAGAGATAAACCTCGGAATATCTTTGATCGTAAAACATCTCTTGCCACTGACGCACCATGCCAAGATAGGCGTTATTCAAAAGTGCAATCTTTACAGGAATTCGCTCGGCAGAGGCGGTCACCAACTCTTGGGCCGTCATTTGAAAACACCCATCTCCATCTACTGCCCAAACCATCTTGTCTGGTCGTCCTACCTTTGCACCTATGGCCGCGGGTATTGCAAATCCCATCGTTCCAAGGCCTCCTGAATTGATCCAGGTGTTTGCATCATTAAACTTCCAATACTGCGATCCCCACATCTGATGCTGTCCTACGCCTGAAGCCAGAATTGTTCCTGGAGGAGCCAGTGACGATAAGGTCTCAACAACGTACTGCGGCTTTAGCGAGCCATCGGCTGGATCTTTTTCATATGCAAGCGGATACTTTTCTTGCCACTGACGAATCTGAGAAATCCAAGCAGAGATATCTTGAGCTTGCATCTCACCTGCTTCGCCTCGATCGAGTGCCTCGATGAGCTCTTGAATGACCAGCTTTACGTCACCAACGATTGGGATATCGGCTCTACGCACCTTACCAAGTTCGGCAGGGTCAATGTCGACGTGGATAACCTTGGCATTTGGTGCAAAGCCAGAGACCTTCCCGGTTACCCTATCGTCAAACCTCGCGCCGAGCGTGATCAGCAAGTCAGCCTTTTGCATCGACGTTATGGCAGTGTAGTTGCCATGCATACCAGGCATACCGAGACATAGGGGATGCTCGTCGGGGAACGCTCCGCGACCCATCAAGGTCGTAACAACGGGAATCTGAGTCTTTTCGACAAGTGAAAATAGCGCACTTGTTGCATTAGCCCTGATACATCCACCGCCAATATAGAAAACCGGAGCCTTGGCCTCTTTGATCATTCGAGCAGCAGCCGCTATAGAGCGTGGGTGCCCCTTGGTATTAGGACGATAGCCAGGCAAGTCGATCGTCTCTGGCCAGTACCAATCCATCATCTGGTTAGCAACGTCCTTGGGGAGATCCACTAAGACGGGACCCGGGCGGCCAGTCGTAGCCACATGGAATGCTTGAGCTATGGTCTCTGGAATCTCATTCGCATCTTTTACGAGCCAGTTGTGCTTTGTAATACTCATGGTGATGCCAGTCGTATCTGCCTCTTGAAAGGCATCAGTCCCAATCGAAGAGGTCGCCACCTGACCAGTTATTACCACCATGGGAATCGAATCCATATATGCATCCGCAAGTGGCGTTACTATGTTGGTCGCGGCAGGTCCAGATGTAACAATCGCGACGCCCGGTCGGTTAGTTGCCTGAGCATACCCTTCGGCCATATGGCCAGCGCCTTGCTCATGACGGACCAAGATATGACGAATTGGTGAGTCTATAATAGGATCGTACACTGGCAAAATCGCCCCGCCAGGTAGGCCAAAAACGACGTCGACGCCCTGCATCTCAAGACTCTTGACTAATGCTTGTGCACCTGTTAATTTCATCTTATTGTCATCCTTCGTCCCGTAAACTCACGCTGCAATCATTTCAATAGTCAATTTGAGGTATAAAAAAACCTCCCTGTTGGGAGGTTAAGTAGCGCCTTGAAGCAGTGCTTCGGCGCTACAAGACTACAAGTACTACTTCAAAGAAGGCAGATAATTTCATTGCCCTATATCCTAATACCCATTCAACCATTCGTCAAATCAAATCTATATAATCAGTCCACCCAATCAAAGCTTTAGCACCTTCTGGCCACTCAAGATATCACCCTTTCGAGGGCCAGAAGGCCTGCTAACTACTTAGATATCACCGATTACGAAAAGAAATTCGTGACGGCACCGATCTCTGCACCCTGGACCAACTTGGCATACTTTGCCAACACTCCAGATGTGTATCTGGGCATCGGAGCCTTGACGTTGGCAAAACGGCGCTCCATCTCGTCTTTAGTCAAATGAAGATCGATCGTCTTTGTATTCACGTCTATAGTTATTCGATCACCATTTTGCACAATTGCAATCGGACCACCGTCTAGAGCCTCAGGCGCTACGTGACCGATACAAAAACCGTGCGTTCCACCACTAAAGCGACCATCGGTTACCAGCGCACAATCGCCACCTCTTCCAGCACCTTTTAGCGCACCGGTAACCGCTAACATCTCGCGCATGCCAGGACCGCCCTTAGGCCCCTCGTATCGAATTACCAAAACGGTATTTGGCCTGATCTCACCAGCTAAAATCGCATCCAGCGCCTTTTCTTCCCCATCGAATACCGCAGCCGTACCGTCAAAGGTGAACTGGTCGATACCTGCGACTTTGACGACTGAACCCAAGGGAGCTAAAGAACCGCTAAGAATGGCGATTCCGCCAATCTCATGAAGCGGCGAAGAGAGACTATGCACGACTTTGCCATCTGGCTGAGGCGGGTTGATCTGCGCCAAGTTCTCCGCTATGGTCTTTCCCGTAACAGTCATACAGTCACCATTTAAAAGACCGGCCTCTAATAGATGCGCCATCACAACAGGAACTCCGCCGATTTGATCGAGATCACTCATGTGATACTTTCCATGTGGCTTAGTATCGGCGATGTGTGGGGTACGCGCGGCAATGCGATTAAAGTCAGCCAAGGTCAAGTCAACTCGGGCCTCATAGGCAATCGCCAACAGGTGAAGAACGGCGTTGGTGGACCCACCAAGAGCCATGACGAGGGCGATTGCATTCTCGAATGCTGCCTTTGACATTATCTGTCGAGGGCGAATTCCTCGCTCCAGCAAAGCGACAACGGCCTCTCCAGATTGAAAGGCGTAATCCGACCGTCGTGAATCGATGGCTGGAGCCGACGATGATCCAGGAAGCGCCATCCCTAGCGCCTCCGCAACCGATGCCATTGTGTTTGCGGTGAACATACCTGCACATGAACCAATAGTTGGACATGCTTCAGATTCAATAAGAGCCAACTCTTCATCGCTGAGCGCTCCGGCCGCGCGGGCTCCGACCGCTTCGAAGACGGTAACTATATCGATCGCCTCACCCTTGTGGATTCCTGGCATGATAGTTCCACCGTATAAAAATACAGTTGGGAGGTCTAAGCGAGCAGCAGCCATCAACATACCGGGCAGCGACTTGTCACAACCAGCTAAAGTCACCATACCGTCGAATCGTTCAGCGTGCATAACGGTCTCAACGCTATCGGTTATCACCTCTCGAGAGACCAAGCTGGCATGCATGCCTTCATGGCCCATTGAAATTCCATCAGAGACAGCGATGGTATTAAACTCCAATGGAAAACCGCCCGCGGAAAGGACTCCTTGCTTGGCACTCTTGGCTAAAACGTCTAAAGGCATATTACATGGAGTAACCTCGTTCCATGAAGAGGCCACCCCAATTTGGGGCTTATCCCAGTCTTGATCACCCATACCGACGGCTCGTAACATCGCTCGAGCCGGGGCTCGACGAAAGCCATCCGTAACGTCGCCTGATCTTGGCTTCATTGATCCTGACATGCAAACCACCGTCTATCCATCTCGTAGATTTTCTTACTGCACTAATAGGTTATTCGAATAGCATCCAAATTTCCAAAAAGTCACCCTAACAAAGTTTTTAAAGAGACCAATACCAAATCAATGATCATTTCTGCGTGCACTTTTTTCAACGCTACCGCTTCCCCATGGCACTATCATCAGGGCCAAAGATGCAAAGCGGACCCGCACTTTAGCCCAATCGACGGGCTGCCATCTCCGAGGCTAAGGTCTTTCCGTTGACCTTACCGTTGGTAATCTTCATTGCTTTTCCAATAAAAAACCCCGCCAGCTGATTCTCTCCAGCGCAAAGTCGTTCCCATTCCATTGAATTTTCACTGATCAACCTATCGAGGAGTTCCGAAATCTCATCTTGAGAGGCTGCCTTATATCCGAGTTCCTCGATAAGGGCCGACACTTCTTCGTTATGGTTCGAAGCGATTCGAGACAAAAGTGTCTTCGCCTGGGTGGATGAGACCTTACCTTGACTTTCAAGCGAAATAACTTCAATGAATTTGCCACGGGGAAACTCCGCGACTTCGAAAGAGTCTACAGTGGCTTGATTTACATAAGATGCAAGCTCATTCGAGCCCCGTGCTAAAGCAAGGCGCGCTGGTACCCCAGTTCTCACAGCATCCAGCACATGCTCATCCAAATCAAACTTGACACAGGTTTGAACCTGCTCCAGCTCACTTCTCGTAAGCTCTCCATCTAGTAGTTCCCTCAATCGCAGCCTCCGTGCCGGTGGAAGGATCCCAAGGGCCCGCGCTATCGTAGCCACCTCATCCATATCTGGATCCAATGGCGTTAGATCGGGCTCTGGGAAATAACGATAGTCATAGGCCTCTTCTTTGGAGCGAAGTGCAGAGGTAACCCCTTGGTCCTCATTCCAATGGCGAGTCTCCTGTCGTATCGATTGACCAGCAGACAAAGCCTCCATTTGACGCCGAGCTTCGTAATTGATCGCTCGACCGAGTGATCGAAGGGAATTTAAATTCTTAATCTCGCATCTGGTGCCCAATTTCTCGGTGCCCAGGGGCCTTACCGAGACATTTGCATCCACACGCAGCGAGCCCTCTTCCATCTTGCCATCACTTGCCTTTGTGGAAACTAAGATAGCCCGAAGTTCAGAGACATATTCTCGAGCTTCATCTGCGCTTGAGAGATCAGGAGCCGAAACGATCTCCACCAGAGGAATTCCAGCTCGGTTGTAGTCCACCAATGAAAAATCAGCCCCATGTATTCGACCAGAAGTCCCAACATGTGTCGTCTTTCCAGTATCTTCTTCCATATGCGCCCGTTCGATTCGCACAGTCTTGGAAAACGACGGGAGTTCCAACTTTCCATTTACGCAAATTGGCTCATCGTACTGAGAAACTTGATAGTCCTTTGGCATATCCGGATAGAAATAGTTCTTGCGATGAAATACAGACGGTCTAATCTCACATGAAAGAGCCGAACCGATACGAATGGCATATTCAACCGCGCGCTCATTAATCACCGGTAAAGAACCAGGGAGCCCTAGGCACACAGGACATATATTCGTGTTTGGCTCTGAGCCAAATTGATTGGCACATCCGCAAAATAGTTTGGTATTCGTCTTTAGTTCACAGTGGACTTCGAGTCCAATGGTAATTATATATTCATCTTCAATTGCCATAATTCATCCCTATACTGTTCCTGTAATAAACCACTTAAACAGATCTTTGTCAATGCGCCCATTGAGGCTTGGCCATGTAGGTCGATGCGCCTTCTAATGCGCGAGCAACCTGGAACATCACTCTCTCTGAAAGGGCTGGAGCGAGAATCTGAACCCCAACTGGCAGGCCATCTGCTCCGCCACCAAATGGGACGCTCATCGCTGGATGACCAGCTAAATTAGACGGAATTGTGCATACATCGGACATGTACATCGAAAGTGGGTCGCTCTTGTCACCAAAGCCAAAGGCAACTGTAGGCGAGGTCGGAGAGACAAGGACGTCAAAGTCACTATATGCGCGAGCAAACTCGCTCACAATCAAGGTTCTCACCTTCTGGGCCTTACCATATAGTGCGTCGTAGTATCCGGCCGAAAGCGCATAGGTTCCCAGCATTATGCGCCGCTTCACCTCTGGGCCAAAACCCGCTTCTCGGCTCAGGCCATAGGTCTCATTCATATCTGCGCCTGTAACTCGAAGCCCATAACGAACCCCATCAAAACGTGCTAAGTTTGAAGATGCCTCTGCGGGGGCGATCAGGTAATACGACGACAGTCCATATCTAACGGCAGGGATGGACACAGTCTCCACCTTGGCTCCGCAACTTCTGAGCGCATCAAGGCTTTGATTAAAGACGCCAAGCACATCATTTGAAACGTCGCTCATCATCTCCTGGATAACTCCAATTCGCAATGATGAGATATCGCTTTCGTTGGGCGCATGCTCGTAAGTTGCGGTTCGACTCGATGTCGAATCCATACCGTCATGGCCAGCGATTACAGATAAGACAAGACTCGCATCGTCAACGCTCTTGGCAAAAGGACCGATCTGATCCAACGACGAGGCAAATGCAATCAATCCATAACGAGAAACCAACCCATAAGTTGGCTTTACGCCAACAACCCCGCATAAGGATGCCGGCTGACGTATCGAACCCCCAGTATCAGAACCAATGGCTATTGGTGCGAATCTAGAAGCGACGCTTGCAGCGCTACCACCTGACGATCCACCTGGAACTCGGTCAAGTTTGACAGGATTACGAGTAGGAAAGTAGGCCGAGTTCTCAGTCGATGAACCCATTGCGAACTCATCCAAATTGGTCTTACCGATAGGAATTGCACCCTGACTGATTAGCTTTTCGATCACGGTGGCGGTATATGGTGGCTCCCAACCACTCAAAATCTTTGAGGCACACGTCGTTTCCACTCCTTGAAGAACCATATTGTCTTTTAGTGCAACAGGCACACCAGCAAGAGCTCCAAGTTCTTCGCCGCCGGAGCGTCGTTTGTCGATCTCTTTGGCCCGTTCGATCGCTCGATCCGCCATAACCAATAAAAAGGCACCGACATCGCCGTCATGCTCATTTATCTCACTCAAATGAGCTGAGACAACCTCAAGAGCACTCAATTCACCTGACTTGACAGCTTTGGCTATTTCAACAGCGCCTAATTCGATAATTTCCACTTTTACTGGTTAGTCCTCTCCGATAATCTTTGGAACCAAGAACATATTGGCTTGGGTTTCTGGCGCCATTCTAAGGACCTCTTCGCGATTTACACTTTTGCGGACTTCATCGCTACGCATAACATTTTTAATCGGGAGCGCATGGCGAGTTGGAGCGACATCATCAAGATTTAAGCTTTCGATATCTTTAGCGTGCTCCAAGATTGCCGCTAGCTGTCCGGTGAAGTCCTCGATCTCAGCCTCAGACAAGGCCAGTCTGGCTAAGTGCGCAATATGGCGCGTTTCATTGCTCGATATCTTATCTGCTGACATGTCTTACAGACTAGGTCTATCAGCTCTGTAATCGATCGACTGATCGATCACTCTTAGGACTTTGATAAGAAGCAAATCTCAAATTCAACGCAACTTACCATAGTGCAAAAAAAATTCCCGGATTAAATCATCCAAACAGAAACGATCCTTATAGAGTCTCAAATACCTATTTACCCCTTGAGCCTTGAACCTTGAACCTTGAACCTTGAACGGAGAATAGATCTCACCGTGTCAAAGGCGCTGGAAGTCTTGATGGTTGCCCTAGGAAGTCAAGTCCTTTATCTTGGCCACAATTTCATTAGGAGAAAGGGATTCAGGAGAAAAAGCACTTTGCAAAGCTATCAACTTAGTGAAGTCGCCGGTCACCCTGATCTTTCCAGCCATAAAAGCTGTCATTGCAACCTGAAAGTCGAGATCCACAAAGATCGACTTTGCCGTTTCATAGTCGATTCGAATCGTAATTTCTGCATCTTCAAGTTCGCCCAACTCTATGTCGATAAAGCCTTCCGAAGAGTCGATATAGATCTTGACTTCACTATTGCCAAATGGGACATCGGTTACAATCTGGTTCATCCGAATTGCTACATCCACCGAAGGCGTATCGCTTTGCTCGCTATAGGCCTGGCGGATATCGCGGACTCTCTCGATCCACTCGGGTGACAAAAACGGATACTTTTCCACGATCTAAAAACCTCCATCGGCAATTGCACTACATGTTAGTTACAAGCTTTAAAGTTGCTACATATCGCCGCTTTCCTTCAGGTCTATTGAAATCTCGCCGCAACTTCAAAAGGATTCAATGCAGATCAGTGAAATTAGCCGATAAGCGACAGATAGCAATCGGCCTGTCACCCTTTTCATCAACCTAAGACAACGCAGATAGCCAAAATCCAAATGCTACACGCCAAAGGGCATCGTCCTTAGTTTCGCGGTACAATCTCATGGCCGTGAGATCACAAAGTGTATTCCTTGCAAAAACCCAGTAAGGGCACGTCTATAAAACGAGAGCAGAACCTTGAGCAAAAATTGATCGACTATTTGTATCAGCCATAAGAAAATCCTCAATCTTCAATAGCCGCTATCGGCTAAGGTAGAAATTTGTAGATAGATCCGAAAATAAATTTACGGACCGAAAAACAAAAGGTTCAATTGCGAGATATCTAAAGTCTTGCAAAGGAGAGAAATGACACCACAATTTGATATACCCAATGACCATCGGCAGCCCTTCTTTGTCGACGGAGGCCCAGATTCAAAGAAGGTGCTGTTCATTCATGGCTTCACTGGCTCACCTCAAACCTTTTTGCCTCAATATATTGCAGCTGCTAACGCTGGCCATACCGTAAGCGTTCCACTCCTTTCGGGCCACGGTACCGTCTTAGAAGATATGCTCGAGACTAGATACGAAGACTATCTCAGAGATGTTGACCAAGCAGCTCAAGGCCTAGGCGAAGAGAACGAGGCGATCTATGTGGTTGGCATCTCGATGGGAGGTACCCTCTCTCTTGATCTCGCATTGCGCAATCGCCGAGTAAAGGCAATGGTACTTGTAAATCCACTGGTCCTACCTCCACCGCCGGACTTCTTCGACTTGATCGATCAAGTTTTAGAAAGTGGTCTAGAAGTTTTTCCAGCCATTGGCTCGGACATAGCAAATCCAGAGATGGAGGAAGCATCATATCCAGGGGCACCAGTGCGAGCAGCTAAGTCTCTATTCGAAGCGGCAAAGGAACTCTCGCCCAAGGTAAGTGAGATTGCCATACCGATCTTGCTATTTAGTTCGATACAAGACCATGTAGTTGCAGTTGAATCAGGCGAATACCTCCGCGATAATGCCCAAAACGTAACAAGGGTAGTTCTGGAAAAGTCGTTTCACGTCGCTACACTGGACTACGATTCAGAGATAATCACAGAGGGAATGCTGGAATTTATTACGAAAAATTAGACATTTGATTGGGCTTTTTCTCCGTTGGGAAAAATCGTTGGTTCTTGCGAGCTATTTCCAACGGATACGGATAAAAGCCATGGCCATTGCAAAGTCCAGCTGAATGTCGCTTTACCTGGCCTGACACAACAGGATTGACGTTTTGTTTCAGTAGCTGTTAGAAATAGAGGATGCAAGAACCGCCAATCGATGTGGGCCGGATAAGCGTTCGTCCTATACTTCTGAGCGAGCAGGCCCGTTTCGATGCTGGTCTCGATGAGCATCACTGGCTCGGTCACCGTCTCGTAGGTGAAACGATGCGCTATGTAGCGCTATCCCCAGACGGGGAATGGCTGGCACTGGTTGGCTTCGGAGCTGCTGCGCTTGCATGTCGTCCACGAGATAGCTTTGTTGGCTGGAGTGATGAGATACATTTCAAGCGATTGCGCTACGTGACCAACAATCAGAGATTCTGTATTCTGCCTGCTGGAAGACAGGCTAACGTCGCCTCAGCAGTACTATCTCGTTGTCTCAAGAGGTTGAGTGACGATTATGAGCAGCGTTGGGGCCACCCAGTGTTCTTGGTCGAGACCTTCGTCGATCCATCCCGTCACCGCGGAACTTGTTATCTTGCATCTAACTTCACGGTATTAGGAACTACCCTCGGCTATGGCAGGGTCTCTGGTCGCTACGTCCATCATGGCAAACAGAAACTCTGTCTCGCCCGTCTACTCAGGCGTGACGCTCTCTCGATCTTGTCTGGTGAGTTCGACCATCCAGCGATTTCATCTACTCCGCGAAGGAAGGCACCTTTGATCAACCTAAATAACGTGAACTTCGAAGGTGACAGTGGTCTCCTCGCTCGTCTCAGCCAGATCTGTGACCATCGCAAACCACGAGGTGTGCGTCACAGCCCCTCAAGCGTCTTAGCTGTCGCAGCGTGTGCAACAGTCGCTGGCTTGTCGAAGTCTGACTGCAATCGGTGAATGGGCAGCTGACTGCCCACAAGAAGCCCTTGCTCGCCTTGGTGCCAAGTTCCACCCGGTGCACAAGCGGTATGTTCCACCATCGGATGCTACTATCCGCAAAATGAGCAATGTTAGGTCTGATGCATCATTCAGCATGGTTCGTGATTAGTTCCCACCTGGGAAAACAGTTTTAAGCAGTTCTATAGGAGTTTGTCCATCGCGCACCAAAGCGCTGGTGGGAATGGCTATATAACACCTGTAGTCAGTTAGATGCAATAATGATGCATCTAATAAGTTGGGTTAGAGTACATAATGCTGTATCTGATGCCACAACAGGGAGGAGCGCGAATGAGACGTCCGTCTGGTTCGGCTGCATTGGTTTTGGTGGGTGCTGGAACGCCACTGCGCGTAGAGCCGATGTTATTTGATGCAATGTTGTAGGGATGGCGATGTCAGCATATGGCGCGTCGACTATCTCCTTCTATGATTCGAAGTCGTAAACGAGTGGTAAGGCGATTCGGTGACTACTGCGAAACCTGGCCCTGGGAGTGGCAGTCTCAACAGTTAGATGCCTGGATTGCCCAAGGCAACTAGTCACATTCGACAATCAGATCTTACCAAGGATCAATAGCTTTGTTTTTGGGGTTTCTCTGTGACCCTCACTATGGATGGACAGCGGAATGTCTCAGCCAGGTAGCTGATCTCAAAGACCACATGGTCTCGACTGAGACTTCTTTCTACGTGACGAGCCTGACATCAGCTGAAGCAGGTGCGGATCGGATAGCAAAGATCGTTCGGGGTCACTGGGAGATAGAAAACGGACTGCATTGGGTCCGAAATGTCACCTGGGAGAAGGACAGATCGCAGGTGAGAACTGGCTCTGCGCCACGTAGCCTCGCCTCATTCCACAACCTCGCAATTGCTGTTCTTCGTCACGCTGGAGAAACAAACGCTGCACGAGGCCTCAGGTGGGCATCACGCGAGCATGCCAGGCCGCTCGCACTACTCGGCATGTAGCCACCAAGCTCCCACCAACACAGCACCTTTACACCGTCACGCTGGTTCAGCGCGCCATCGAAACAGAAAACACGTGCCAGAAGGAAGGAGTGGAAGTCAACTCAGGGAAATCGAGCCTCAGATGACTACCGAGTTGATTCTGTCGGCCTTCGGTGACTGCCTCAGATGATGGACTTTGCGAAGGACCGTGGGATAAAAGCCATCTCTGAAATCAACTATTCCCAACGAAATGCTCGAATGGCGACAAAGGCTCCTAGCAAAATCGTCGCAGAGATAACCGACAGATCCACGCCTAGGTTTGTGCTGGTTCCCAGCCATTGTGACTGAAGTAACTTAACTCCGTAGGTAAAGGGAATGAAGTCGCTAATTTTTATCATTATCGATGGAAAGATAGCCAATGGAATTGTCACTCCCGAGAGAAAAATAACCGGGAAGTAAACCAAATTGGCGATGACAATCGCCTGACGTTCGGTTCGCGCTAAAGCTGCGATCAAGGCACCGACCGAGTAGACCCCGAGCATGACCAATATAAGAGCAAATATTGTCGTGACAATATTCTTTGGCAGATGAAGGCCAAAGAATATCAAGCCAGTCAAAACGAGGAGAATTACTCCCCCGATGGTCAGTACCAAGTTTACGATACCCTGTGCTAGTAGAAATGAGGACGACCGAGCCGGCGTCGAGGAAAAGCGCTTCAACACACCACGTTCACGGTATTCACCAAGTCCAAGGGGAAAACTCATCAAACCTGTGACGCTTATAACCAACACAAGATACGCCGGTACAGAGCTGTCGACAACCCCCCGACCCCCGAAACGAGCCGACGGAGTGCTCCCATAGATTCCACCAAAGATCGACAGCATCATGACCGGAAAAACAAGGGCAAAGAAGACAGGAACAAAGTTCCGCGCCATCCGCTTGGTTTCAAACCAAAGTATTCCTCTAAACACTTGTCTGCTTCCTTGCCTTGTCGCAACTTTCGATAAGCGCGAGATAAGCTTCCTCAAGATTGGGCGATCTAAAGTGCGCGATCGCTGGCGAAAATCCTTTAGCGCCAATCCATAAAATGATTCTTTCAGCCATTTCGGGGGTAAAAGTCCGAAAAGTCGCCCGAGTATCGGTCGCTGTTACATCTTGGGGGTCTCCCAAATCTAAGAGTTGTTGGACCTGAGCCTCATTCATCAACGTCGTATCTACCTCGATTTGTGGAGATCCACCATATGTGGAAACAAGTTCTTTTGGAGTCCCCAAAAATACAAGGCGACCTCCATGCAAAACTCCGACCCTAGAACAAAGAGCTTCCACCTCATCCATATAATGAGACGTCAAAACGATGGTTTTGCCAGATGTAGCCAGGCGACGAATGATCTTCCACGTAGCACGCCTTTGCTCTGGATCTAGACCGGTAGTCAGCTCATCGAGGAGTAGAAGTTGAGCAAAACCCACCTGGGTCAAAACAAGCGCCAATCGCTGTCGAAGGCCACCGGATAATGAGCTAACCAAGCTACTTCGTCGATCCGCAAGCCCAAATTCTTCCAACAAGGAATCGCTAGCGTCCCGAGCGTTATAGATGCTCTCATAAAGTGTGCACATGTCGCCTACTGTCACACGACTCGGAAAGGCGGAGTCCTGTAGCTGAATAGCCACCATGGCCTTTAAATTCTTTTGTTGAGTTAACGGGTCAAATCCGAAGGTCGAGATTGATCCACTTGAAGAGACCGCCCGCCGCAACCCGGCGATCGTCTCGAGAATAGATGTCTTTCCAGCGCCATTTGGCCCAATAAGGCCAAAGAGCTCGCCGCGGGAGACGCTAAAAGTTACATCCGACACCGCAAGAAGGTCACCGTATCGAATACTTAGACCCTCTATCTGCACCACATCTGAGAGGCCGTCTAAGTCAACCAAAGATTCCTGCTCCCAAAAGAAGATCCACACAAATTCGCCAACGAGATACCGCCGCGTTACTTGCTTGCATGAAAATCACGCACCCACGAACAGAAAGGTTCTAAACGGACAAGATAAAACTACCAAATAATTCCAATAGGACAACTACTAAGACGTATAAATGAAAAAAAATCGAAACGATAAAATCTTAATCGATCTCTTGTCATAATACCAATTCAGGATTGCCACAGATGCAAAAACCACTCGGCTTAGCCATTGCTCTGGCTAAGCCGCCAGCCCCAGCGATTCCATCTATATTGAAAAAACTCTAAAAAACTAAATGCCGCCCTAAAAGAAATAGTCGCAGTTCATATCACCGGGGGGGGCTTTTTCAACATTCTTTCCAAAGGAGAGATATGCCCCAAGCTGGGAAAACGATTAATTTGGAAGATTTAGCGGTTATATGTGGAGTTCACTTTGCAACTATAGATATTTTGGCGGACAAAGAGCCACTACTTGCGATTTCCAAATAAAAAAATTGCATAAGTGGCGAAGCTTTGCAATCTAACCCATCGCCAAGCTGATCAAAACAAGAAAGACCACCTAAATCCAAAGATCCAACTAAGCCATCACCAGCAACCAACGCGAATAGAGCATCTACAAAACGGCCCACTTCCAAAAGTGCGACCATAGACTCGGCAAATAGCCCCACTTTTTGTCTTCGTCGTTAGAAAGTTACGGTAACGGACTTAGTTCACATCTTGATTCCATAGATATCGACGGTTGACCCATAAAGCACCGAGGTGCTAGCCAGCGGATTCTGAAGAATTATAACGATACTTCCCTTGGGCGCATATACCGAACCAACGCTCAATCCGACGCCGGCTAGGGCTGCCTGAGCTTGCGAAAGTGTCATTCCTGTCAAATCAGGGACACTAACTAAGTGTGGACCCTGTGAGACCACAACCGAAAGCGTACTGCCCCTTGCGACGCTATTGCCCGCTGGAATATTCTGTGAAATTATTGAACCCGATGGGACCGAATTCGAATAGGCCACCTGGGATGTCAAGTTGAGACCCTGACTTCCAAGTGTCGACTTTGCCGCCGCAAGGCTTTGCCCAACCAAGTTCGGCACAATACGCGGCACCGGACCTTTTGAAATTACAAGTGCCACCTTAGAACCTTGTACGACCTTGGTTCCGGTAATAGATTGGGAGATAACATCACCCGTAGGGACGGTTTCAGAATATGAGCTAGAGGTGGTGTAGCTCAAATGGTTAGAGGTGAGTGTATCAATAGAACTCTGAAGCGGATCACCTACTACATTTGGAACTGCTACCAAAGGTGGCCCCAGCGAAATGGTGAGATTTACCTTGACACCTTTTACAACCAGAGACCCAGGCGATGGAAATTGAGATACCACGTCACCCTTTGGGATAGAGGGGTCATAAACCGAGGCAGAAGTAGATGCCACGCCGCCCGCTTTAGTAATACTGCCTTGAGCCACAGATGCAGCCTTGCCAATGACATTTGGAATGGAAAACTTTGCCGGAGAAGAGAGAGCGCTTATAGCTACGATTAGCACCGCCACAACAAGCGCGAGGATGCCAAGCAAAACAGCACTGCGCTTGAAAACCGAACGACGCTTTTGCGACGATCCCGTGGCATCACTTCCTTCACCCTTCGATTTCTTGAGCCTTTTCGATACCTTTACCCCGTCGGACTGAGAGTCCTCTCTAGGGCCTCTCGTTTCTTGGTTTGATTCAATTAAAGTTTGACCCGCTACAGCCCCGACTTGGCCAACGGTTAAGGTGCTATCCGCATCGGCTTGTAGCGCTTCAAACCAATGCAGTTCCCCTAGACCACTCTCACTATCAGAATGAGCCTTTTGGTCCACTGGAGCACTAGAAGTTTTCGCGCTTGTCCCACTCAAAGCTAGCGTGGTTTCTTCTGGAATTAGAAGGTGCTCATCTTGATCGAAAAACTCACCTTTAGCATTCGCTAACTCCACGGACCTCAAAAAATCGTTAGATGGACTCGGCGGCACAAATTTAGAATCCAAAACGCCATGTTCTGGGTTTAATGCCCCCTCAAGGTCAATTCCAACAGCGCTACTAGGCACAATGACAGGTGGTATACGCGAAACAGTAGTAGGCGGGTCAAAAGCATTCTTTGATGGCGTCCAAGACGTCAAATCAAGCGGATCTGGTATTGGAAGTTCTCTGGCGATAACCGCCAATCGCTCAACTACTGAAGCTGCAGATGGGCGATCCTTGACGCCCAAAGAACCCATCTCGCTGACGAGATTGCGTAATGGACCAAGCGAATCCGGAACGACGATACTTTCCTTGGTCCTTGCCATAACCGTAGCAAAGGTGGTATCCGACAAAAAAGGAAGTTCTCCTGTTATCGCTTCAATAATCACAAGAGCAAAAGAATAGATATCCCCCTCTTGAAAACATTGCTCTCCTCGAGCCTGCTCTGGAGAGGCATACCTCGCGGTTCCAATGACCACTCCAACTGGTTCAGTCCATGCAGCCTCAGCTAAGGCTCGAGCTATTCCAAAGTCGGCGACTCTTATTCTGCCTTCATCGTCAAAGAGCAGGTTTGAGGGTTTTATGTCACGATGAACATATCCCCGATTATGGGCATAAGCCAACGCTTGGGCAATCTCAAGCGAAATTCGAGCGGCTTGCGGGATTGAAAGTTGGACTCCCGAGTCCAAATAATCCCTAAGAGTGCCGCCACCTAAAAATTCAAAGACTAAAAAAGGAGCGCCATGCTCTTCGCCAGAGTCAAAGACCCTAACGATACTGGGATGATTCAAGGAAGCTGCTGCCTTGGCTTCAGCGTGAAATCGCTTTATAAAGGCAGCATCCGAGCTCAAACCTTCATGCAAAAGCTTAACGGCGACCCGGCGACCTAAGGTTAGGTCCTTAGCGGCGTAAACCACTCCTGACCCACCTTGGCCGACTAAATCGACCAGTACATACCTATCTAAAAGAACCGCACCAATGTGCTCACTTAGCCGCTTCAAACGCAACCATCTAGATCGATAACCTCTTGAAAAAAATTTGACACATAAAAGCCAATTCCTTGATGATTCTAGATGGAATTCACCAAAATAAGGGGGGATTTAGCGATAAGCAAAATATCTAAAGTTCTATTATAGGTCCCAAAGCAATTGTTCGCCATTAAGCAGCGCCACGAAGAAATCTTCATCTTTCACGGGTATATTCAGTTCACGTGCTTTGGAGACCTTAGATGCTCCCGGGTCAGCACCAACTATGAGAGCTGTGGTTTTTTTCGAGACGCTTGAGACCGCCTTACCGCCACCAAATTTTATTGCTTGTTCAGCCTCGTCCCGGCTAAAACCCCGTAAAGTTCCACTCACCACAAAGACACGATTGGCAAAAGGACCAGAGCTCGAGGAGGAGGTAGCTTGGTTCGATGGCCTCTGCGTTGACCTTGGTCGCACCCCCAGTTCAATCAATGAATCAAGGAGCCCCTGCTGTCGCGGATCATTAAAATAAGATTCAACTCCCGCGGCTATGGTGGGTCCAATTCCTTCAATCGTTGAAATCTCCGATGCCCTAGCCCCTCTCAGCTTCTCCAAGCTTCCAAAATAGTCAGCAAGGGCCTCACTGGCCACCTGGCCAACATGGCGAATTGTTAGCGAAACCAAGAACCTTGCAAGGGGCGGTTCCTTTGACTTTTCAATCGAATCTATAAGTGCACTTGCACTCTTTTCGCCAAATCGCTCCAGTGACAGAAGTTGCCCAGCTGTCAGACGATAGATATCAGATACATCTAGTAGAAGTCCTTGTCGATAAAGTCGCGAGATTATCGACTCCCCAAGGCCCTCGATATCCATCCCAGACCGAGAAGCAAAGTGCGTCATGCGAGCTACAGCCTGAGCTGGACAAAGATAATTCGTGCAGTAGCGATCCACCTCTGTCTCATAGCGAACGAGCTCACCCCCGCATTCCGGGCAAAGCTCTGGAAACTTCCAAGGAGAAGAACCTGCAGCTCTCTCGCTTAGAACCACTCCCAAGACCTCGGGTATGACGTCGCCAGCCTTGCGTACAATTACCGTATCACCTTCGCGCAGGTCCTTTAGTACGACCTGATCTTCGTTGTGCAAGGTTGCTAATCCTACCTCCGACCCTCCAACCACCACGGGCTGCAGTTGCGCAAAAGGGGTGGCGCGACCGGTCTTTCCAATCGAGACAAGGATGCGCTCCAATTTTGTATGGCGTTCCACTGGTGGGTACTTATAAGCGATAGCCCAACGAGGTGCCCTTGAAGTTGATCCAAGCAGTTCTCGATCCTCGATAGAATCGATCTTCAAGACTGCACCATCGATCTCGTAATCTATTGTTTCACGACCACTTGACCATCGAGTTATGAGTTGGGCAATCTCTTCTAAATCTTTAGCTCTAGTCGTATTGGGATTTGTAGGAAATCCAAGTTCTCTCAGATATCCAAGAGAATCGAAATGACTTTCAAAGTGGGCGTTCGATGAGTAAGCAATTTGGTAGGCAAAAAAACTCAAATTGCGGCTTCTGGTTACCCTGGGATCTTTGACTCTTAGGGAGCCCGCTGCGGCATTCCTTGGATTGGCAAAGACTTTGGGCTTCTCACTTGGCGAGAGAGATTCATCCGATCTAGCCTTTAGCGCCATCTCGTTATGGTGATCAAAAGAAGATAATGGCATGTAAATCTCACCACGCACTTCAAGATCTATATCATTCCTGTGGGGTCCAAGCGTCTTTGGGATTGCATCGATAGTCAAAACATTTGCAGTGACATCCTCCCCCATCGTCCCATCGCCCCGGGTCGCTGCTTTTACCAAGACACCTTGCCGATAGGAAAGTGCCATTGCTAGACCATCTATCTTCAACTCAAAGCAAAACTTCGGGCTCTTAGTTTCATCGACCTCTCGAAGTGTTTTGAGGGTTCTTTCTACCCAGCCACCGAGCTCCTCGATCGAAAAGACGTTGTCCAAACTTTGCATTGGAATCGCATGAGTAACCGATCTAAAGAGCTCGTGAGCCAGACCTGAAACTTTCGCAGTCGGAGAGGTATCGCTTCGAAGCAGCGGGAACCTCTCCTCTAGATCTCGAAGCTGAGAAAACGCTAGATCGTAGTCATAGTCCGAAACCATGCTGGTGTCTAAAACGTAGTAGGAAAGATCCCATTGGCGAATTTGAGACTCAAGACGCCTCATCAACAAAGACGCCTCGATCTCATCTGCGGCTTCGAAGTTCATTGCATCCACTCCCAGGTCCAAATAAAAATAGATCAACTATTAGATCATTATCTCAAAAAATCTGCATCCGAATCGAGCCAGATTGCCATAAAAACTCATTGCGCTTGACAAACCCACTTTGGAACTAACCCACTTTGGTTAGCCACTGGCAAATCCAATCCGATATCAGACTGCCAAATTGCCTAATTTCAAAAATCCCTATGGCAAAGTTGGTAGCAGTGGAAAAGTGGTGACAGAATTTGCCTCGGCGCACCCCAAAGAAGAGATAAAAAGAGAAATTTACTGACCCAGCCTCATCTCACAACCCCACTTCCCAACACCTCATCATCCCTATAAAAGGCGACGGTTTGACCGGGGGCGACCTTACGAATGGGTTCATCTAGCTCTACCCTATCAAGCCAAAAGGTGCCGCCTTTAACGTAACCGTGCGAAGAAGTCTGAATCATCACATGAGATCCCTCCTCGATTGGCCCTAGAGTCGTGGCAAGATCTCCAAAGTGAAGCATCGACGCGTAGGTATCATCAAGCGTCCCCATGACGATCTTTCGCTCGTCGTTACGCACCTCTATCACGTATCGACGTTTCGAGTCGCCCACGGTTCCCAATCCCCGCCGCTGCCCAATCGTCACTGTCTCAATAGCTTCAACCTTACCGAGTTCGCTCCCAGTATCTGAGTCGACAATTACACCTTCATGGACAGCTGTTCGCTTAGAGAGAAACTCAACTCTTGAAGTGGTGGAGGCAATAAAACAGACATCTTGGGAGTCAGGCTTACTAGCCGTGATAAGACCAGCATCCTTAGCAATCTCTCGAACCTGCTCTTTAGGAAAATCTCCAATCGGAAGAATCAATCGACCTAAGCGCTGTTGATTTAGCATAGAGATCACATAGGATTGATCCTTTTTCGGATCGATACCGCGCAAAAGATGAAATCCGTCTACTCGTTCCTCTACCCTTGCATAATGGCCAGTTGCCACCATATCGAATCCAAGACGTAGCGCTCGATCGATAAATAAGTCAAATTTAATCTTCCGGTTACACTCTATGCAAGGATTTGGAGTCAATCCACTTGAATAAGACTTAACGTAGTGGTCAACTACATTAGATTCAAACTCTTCTGTAAAATTAAAGACATGGTGGTCTATTCCAATTCGTCCAGCCACCATTCGAGCGTCTGCCACATCCGAGACAGAGCAACAACCCGAATCGCTAACTCCACCCCACAACTTCATTGTGGCGCCAACAACTTCATGTCCCGCATTTTTCATCATCAACGCAGCAACAGAAGAGTCAACCCCACCCGACATCGCTATCAGTACTCTCACTTGATTATTTCTTCCTGAAAAACGAGGCAAATTGCCAAAAACCTTGTTCTGCACAAGGTACCAAATATGATTCTGCCTAGTTCATGGGCCAACCATGAACAAAGAAAAACAGAAATTAAAAATGTCAATTCAATCGACTTCAACCCAAGCTAACTATTGCTCGCAATAGGATCAGCCGCCAAGAGATCACTTCCTTGGTATAACTTTGCTCACAACGCTCGGGCAATCCGAAATAATCCCATCCGCGCCTCTCTCGAGAAGAAGTTCTACCTCCGCAGGATCATTAATTGTCCAAACATGCACCGCCTTGTCCGCTGCATGTGCTGCATCGATGAATTCCTTGGTAGCAAGTTCAATCTCGCCGTAAAAGTGCGGAATCTGGAAAGCGACATAGGGCACCGCAAGTGCTACTGCAACTGCGCTTTTGAACGAATTCAAAAGCGCAAAATAAAACTCCGAAACTTCACCCGGCCCCGCCGATGTGGATATTTCAGAGTTATACTTTCGAACTGCAAAAAGAGAGGAATCCCTAAAGGAGGCAACCATGACTCGATCGATTGCTCCACCAGCAACGATCTCGTCGACTACCTGCGTCTCGTAGGGAAGCGAATTTGGAGAGGCTTGTTTTATGTCGACATTGATATAGACATCTTTGTATCGCTCCAGAATCTCCGAAAATAGAGCAATTCCGAATTCCGGATTCTCGGGCGCAAGACCTCTATAGACATAGTCTTTAGGTGGATGACCAACGCTATTTGCCTCCATTGAGTCGGGGACAAACCAGTAACTGTTATCTAGGGCTGAGAGCTCTTCCCAAGTTAGATCCGAGACTCGACCCTCCCCTGAAGAAGTTCTATCAACACTTTCATCGTGCATAACTATCAAAACGCCATCAGCGCTTCTGTGGATATCTAATTCCAGCCCAGTCATACCCAATTTTATTGCATTGTCCATTGCGTAAAAGGTCGAGGCCGGCGCCTCGAAAGCTCCACCTTGGTGAGCGTAGCCTATAACACGTTGTTCTAGCCACTTATTAGCCATCTTTGCCTTTGGTCTTGAAAGTTACACCGCTACCATGCTAGATCAAACTTGCAGATCCCAACTTCATCAAATAACCATTTCAACCAAACACCTTATTCAAAGCGGCCTAGTCGATTATTCCCTCTCTGCGTGCAGTAGAAACGGCCTCGAGCATCGAATGACACTCCAACTTGGAGATTATCCTTGCGATATGATTTCTAGCTGTATTTAAAGAGATATTCAAAGATCCAGCAATTTCCGCAGCCGAATTACCAGCATCTAACATGTGAAGGACTTCGATCTCTCTCTTGGTCAAATTATCACCAACACGCTGACGCCGCCCCGACAGGATACTCAAAACCTCAGTAGCCATCGAAGGCTCCATTACGGATCGCCCTCTCACGGAGTCGCGGATACCACGGATGACGTCGCTCAGGGGCATATCCTTAGTCAAGAATCCAGCAGCGCCATGCGAGACTGCAAATGCAGCGCTACGAGCATCTCTAACAGCAGTTAAAACGAGTATGGCCACTTCGCCATTCAGCAGCCTAAGGCGTTCAATAACATCCAGTCCTTCGTCTTCACCGAGGCGCATGTCCATAAGAACCACATCGCAATGATAACTTCTCAACATCGAGGCTGCCTCTGAGCCATCTTTAGCCACACCTACCACATTCATATCAGACTGTGCCGAAAGTGCCATCGACATAGTTTCAGCAAAGACCGTGTGGTCTTCTACGATCAATATCTGAATGGATTCACCTAGTATCAATAAAGGCCTCCGTAAACATAGCCCATCTGGTCATCGTCGATCGCTGTTTGCAAAATTGACGTCTGTGAAAAGTTTTTAGAGCAACCTGACAAAAACTCTGAGGAGAAGTCTTCGAATTTACTTCCTAATTTCAAAGACTATAAAGTCATCGTCAAATCACTTGATTAGGATAGGCTTTGAGCCCAAAATAAGAGTGCTGTAACGCCCGCCCCCAAAAAACCTAAAGTCACCAACAACATACGGCACCGCCAGTCGCACTCCCCGAAGCCGCGATACCATATTCAAATCGCACCCGATCAAACATATCCCTACAACTAATGGTGCTTTAGACTTGGAGTATAAAACCAATAACTGCATAAAAAGCCGAAAACTTCTGCGGAATAGTCAAAATGACTACAAAGGTTAAAGTTCGCGAGAGATAGTATCAAATTGACGACCTAAACAACACAACTATACACAAACATTGAAGGTCACATAAGAGATCTCTGTCAATTCGCACCTTGACTTAGCTCGAGACGACCGACATACAAATTAGGTCCATGCGAAACTCAATCGCCCACTCTTCATTACCCAAGGAAGTAACTTCGATGATCACCAAAGTTAGAATAAAACGATCACGACTTTCTTTTTCTGCGATATTTCTCCTTGCGGGACTCCTGCTGAGCGTAGCCGCATTAGTAAATGCAAGTGCAATCTTTGCCGCCGTCTCAAACGAAGCAAATGTCGCCAACTCATCGCTGAAGTTTTTCCATCCAGCTGAAAACGCCGAGGCTCAGCTTCTAATCGGATACTTAAACCAAGAGACTGGTTTGCGTGGCTATGTGCTTACTGGGGATACTTCATTTTTAGCCCCTTTTGTCTCGGGAACAAAACAGGTGACTGCAGCTTATAAGATCCTTGACTCGGCGCTTGGCCCCTATGGTCTTTTGGACAAACAATTGCATGCGGTTCAACTCGCTGGAACATCATGGGAAATCTCCGCTACGCTCCATGAAATTGTACCTTCTCTCGAAGAATCGGGATTAAAGTCAGCGATACAGGCCAGCCTTCAATCCGATCAAGCAACTTTTGATGCCCTAAGAAACAGAATTGCCACACTAAATTCATCGACTATCACAACAGAAGATACTCTGCGGAATGCTGCAACTGTTGCATTAGACGACCTCCGCACCACAGTTGCGGTAGCGGCAATCGTTTCACTGGTAATTATTCTTACCCTGGGAACGATGTTCTGGCTGATGATCATCACACCCATGCGAAAACTCCAGAGCGAAGCCGACACAGTGGCCAACGGTAACCTCTCAACCCCTGTATCACTTCATGGAGTACGAGAGATCGAGTCACTATCTAACTCAATCGAATCAATGCGCCAAGGGATTCTCAAGGAGCTCGACATTCAACGAAAAACAGCACTTCTCGACGCTCAATTTAGAGAGCGTCGCGAGGTAGCCGAAGCAATCCATGACAATCCACTTCAGCTCTTAGCTGCGGCGAAGCTACGTCTTCAAATGGGAGGATACGGCGTCGAACAATTATCTAGCGATCCCGTAGTCTCCTTGATTGATCGAGCGACAGAGTGGATGCGAAATATGATCGCCACTCTCTATCCCCTGGGCTTGCTCGATCCGACTTTGAGCAAGCAGTTAAAGAGCATATTTCGTCTCTAGAGCTTGGGACCGAATCGAGAATCAACGCCGTCGTCGAACTCTCCGAACTAAAAAATCGCGACTCTCACTCTGAGCCCACCTTGCTTTTGGGATTTAGGTGCGTCCAAGAGTTTGCATCCAACGCCCTAAAAGGATCGCGTGGAGGTCCAATTGACCTTTCAGTAGTTGCCTCTAAATCAGAAATGACTATTCATTCGGTAAATCAAGTTAGCGAACCTGATATAGCTAACTTGAAGAGTATGGCTCAACATCTAATTGGAAATGGACCGCGGCGCCATAGTCAAGCCGGCCACCTCGGCATACCGCTTTTGGTAGATTCGATCGAATCGATAGGAGGCCAGCTGTCGATGCAACTGATCTTCAAAACCGAAAAAGATCTCAGAAAGGAGACGCTCTTCGAAAGGCAGATACAGTGGAATATCGCCACGAAACATCCGATCGAAGAAGACAGAGATAACGCGCCAGAGATGACTCTCGTCGAAATAATAGAGTCAATGGGTGATCTAAAGGGAACGTTCATCTCCTTTAGGGCTACCATTCCACTGCTAGGCGATGGAACTCTCACAAATGTCGCTCCTGTACTTTCAAACTAGCTTCCATAAGTGTCCAAAATCAGCTCATGAGACTCTCTAAGATCCCATTTATCCACATTAGGAGAGACTCTAAATCGCTCATATGCCGCATCCGCGAGCGTCTTAGGGAGCGACCGCCTACAAATCTCGACGATCAGACTGTGGTGAAAGACAGGGTCACCGATAAGTTCTGCAAGCTTTTCTAGGTTAGAATCCGCAACAGAGTCAGGGACCGGACCAATTACAGCTTCATTCTCTCCGTTACTAATTATCTCCCATAAAGTATCTGGAACTTCATTTTTAGAATAACCGCTAAGCCATGAAACCTTGGGAGATACTTCCAGCAAAGAGAGCATCTCGTGTACCATCAACTCCAACGAGCGGCGCGGAATTTGACGAAAGTTCAAACAATCCAAGAAGCGCTCAAAGGGTAGGTTTGGAGCTTGTGCTATATCCCGAGCCAATATCGCATCAATCTCCAAGTTTTCAAGAAGCTTTGCGATTAATTTTTCACCTATAAAAGGGCTTAGAACCGTCCGAATCAGATTGGCTACGTCCACCGTAGCAGTTTCCCCATCCCAATCAACAACCACAGTATGGCTTGCCGTGGGAAGATCCGATTTACTTGGAGAGTGTCCATATACACATCGAAATAGTGGATACAGTACGACCTCTCGACAGTTGCCTCCCCAGATCTCCTTACAAAGCGCTCTTTCTACCATCGCTAAATCCATCTACGTCAAAACACCACGCAACTACTATGGCATCTAAAAAAATTATCTGTATGCTCTACCTGTTAATCGGTTTCTAAATGCAACTCCTTTAACCTTGATGGCCCACTAATCGTTTAGGACAATTTTTGCACTTGAATAATTTACGCTTTTGGTTCTCAAGAATTACATGCCTCCAGAAATTCACAAACAATCAGTCGCTCATTTGATTATCTAACACATATTGCATAGAAAGATTTAAATGAGATAGTAATATTTGACTACCATGCCGATAGCAGTAACGTCAGGCAGTTATGCCAATCGTCGACAATACTTGAATAGTCCAAATAGAGTTTTATCGTGAAGGCACTCCAACAAATGCGCATAGTAATTGCTGACGATTCCGACGAATATCGAGAGGCCCTCATCCATGCCATTTCGAACTATCCTCAATTGATTGTCGTTGGCGCCGCAAAGAATGGTGCTGAACTAATCGAGATGTGCGATAGCACCGCCCCTGACATTGCCATGACGGACATCCGCATGCCTATCATCGACGGTTTGAGTGCAATAAAAAAGATATCAAAAAACCACCCAAAGACCCTTTTAGTGGCATTTTCGACCGCGAATACTGCTCCGATCAAGCAGGAGGCGATAATGGCTGGCGCGCATATTTTCTTCTCAAAAGATCAAACCATGGTGGCACTCCAAGGAATCTATGAGAACTACAAAATCGAGATGAGCCAAAGACCAGAAGAAAAACAACCTGAATAAGTTCTTATGACGTTGGCAACACCGCTGAAGCATGTAATGCTAGCGATGAAGGCCCTCGGGAGTAGTCACCGTCCTTTCTTGCAGCCATGAGCGCGTTATAAGTTTGGTGGTGGACCGTTGAGAACCAAAGAATGTCGCTACGAGCACGTACTCCAGATTCCGCTTTACCTTGGCCTGATCCCTACAACCTCCACTAATAAACAATTAGTGCGGTTAGCACAATGGAACAGATTAGAGACAGAGTCGCTGGTCTTGATATCCACCGCGATACGGTGGTGACATACACTCGGATAGGTGATTCCACCGATATTGAGCTAACCAAGGTAACCACTCCAACGACACTCCGCAGGTCTGGTCCAATTGGCATCGTTCTTATCCGAGGCAGAACTAACAACGATAGCGATGGAGGCAACCGACATCTTCCCCAAGCCGGTGTACTACGCCTTGGAGGGATTGACTTGTGGCTCTGTAACGCCCAACGCACCAAGAACGTACCAGAACGAAAGACCGATCTCTCCGATGCTGAGTGGCTAGGCGATGTTGCAAGGCATGGGATGGTGAGACCTTCAATGGTGCCTCCATCTGAGATTCGTGCATTACGTGACTTGACCCGCTATCGCAAGAGCCAAGTCGACACACCTACCAAGGAGATTCAACGCCTAGGCAAGGTGTTCCAAGATGCTCAACATCAAGATCACCTCGGTAGCTTCAGCTATATGGAGCGCATCGTCGAGGGAGATCATCGAGGCACTTATCTCAGGAACACGTGACCCTGTGGTCCTAGCCCAGATGGCCAAGTCCGAGATGCGAAGTAAGATCTCACAGCTAGAAGAGGCACTAGCTGGAACCTTTGATGATCATCACGCTCTTTTGTGTCGGTAAGATCATCGCCCACATTGACTTCTGTGATAAGACCATCACAGAGCTAACCCAGGAGATCTGTGATGGTCTAGAGGATTTTAATCCAGCGGTGGCCATCTTGTGTTCTATACCCGGTACATCACAGACCACGGCCCAGGTGATCATCGCTGAAACAGGGGGTGACATGTCGAGGTTTCCAACTTCTTAGTCACCTGTGTGCATGGGCTGGGGTCGCACCGGCGAGTTATGAGTCAGCTGGTAAAGAAAAGGCCAGCTGGTACACGTCATGGTGTCCCATGGCTGAGACGAATCTTGATTGAGGCGGCTAGAGCAGCCGCACGTACGAAGGGCACATACTACTCAACCCAGCTATTTAACCCAGTATCTTCGTATCGCTAAACGCAGAGGAGCTAATAAAGCGCCAGTCGCTGTTGCCCACTCCATATTAGATACTTTTATGGCATCTACTCACCAATGGCACCTTGTATGTAGACCCAGGAGCCGACTACTTTGATCGTCGTTGTGACCCAGCTATCCAAGCTCAGAAACTAGCTAGCCGAATAGAAGCTCTAGGTTTTGAAGTTACCATGACCCAGGCAGTCGCCTGGAGCCAACACCGACACTAGCCGCCTTTAGAGCCTCATGGTTTCTCGTGGTATTTAGCGTCGAAGTGGCGAAGTAAAGAGGTTCGACCACCAAGACCTAAAACATCACACCCATGACCAATCTGGAAGCGGCATCTCTAGCTATAAGATGACTCACAACCACAGTACTCTAGTTTTGCGCGCTCTAAATTCGGGAATACAGTAAGCATTACACACCAGGAAGTATCCAAAAACTCCTCATAGCAAAGATCTATCCATGACCGCCAATACCTAATACAGATAGATCAAAATACCTCCGATCACTCTGTATCAGGTGCCAGCGCCTCTTTCCATGGTGACGAATTGACTGGGTTACCTAAAATGCCTTGGCTACCAAAGTACTCAATTCCACGAGCGGACGAGCGCCAAAGTGTGAGATTACCTCAGAAGCACAGATATTACCCATCCTTGCTCGTTCGTAAGAAGGGTACCCCTTTTCACGAGCAAACAAGTAGCCTGCAGCAAATAGATCGCCGGCTCCGGTGGTGTCCACTACTTCTATTTGGGCCGCTGGTACTACTATAGGTTCTTGATCGCGAGAGAATACAAAAGAACCTTTAGCACCAAGGGTGATCGCTCCTTCGCCAACATAAGCACCGACTTTCTCTACGGCACCTAATAGATCGTTCGAATCGCACAATTCAAGAAATTCATCTTCATTGCCAAATAAAATCGAGATTCCACCGCCTTTAATCAGCTCCCAGATCTGGGGCTTGCGTCTTTGGACTAAGGTTCGATCTGAAAGTGAAAATGCGTACTCTACCCCTGCTATTTCTTTCGAAAACATGGCCTCGATATTCTGGCCACCAGATGGTGAATCCAGAAGATAGCCCTCCACATAGCAGACAATTGCATCGTGGCCAAGGTCAATGTTGGGCACTGAATCCAAAACATGAATCGAGGCACCAAGGTGGGTTAGCATCGTCCTTTGCCCATCGGGAGTTACAATTACAATGCAATGGCCGGTATTGGAGGCGCCCAAGTCCAAGGAATTGTCGATAAATACAATCCCTACATCCTCTAGATCATCACGATAGTTATTAGCGAACTGATCATTTCCAAGGGCACCGACAAAATACGTTGCACCACCAAGACTCGAAACCCCAGCCAGGGTATTTGCCGCCGAGCCTCCAGAGGAAGCCTTCAGAACAGAAAGATGTGCCAAAACTTCCCTAGAAGTTGAATCATCGATCAAGGTCATCGAACCAGGATCTAACCCTAATTCCGAGATTAGTTCGACCTCTGCTTGAACGAAAAGATCAATAATCGCATGTCCTATGCCTACCACTGCCATTTTTTGAGCCTATGCCGTTTCTGAATCATATCCGAACCATTATTTCGGTCCCATAGATCTGCGTTTTGTAAGATTCCACCTTAGATGTCTCGGCAGCCAGATAGGACTAGAGCCAACAAATGAACGCAAGACCAAAGGAGACATCGTCGGAATGGAAAGCAACATTAAGAGATCGAACGACCTAGGCAACAACGCTAACGTCGTCGTTAGGGAGCCTCGTTCCCCATGATCACTGAAATCTCATCAATATCAAAAAAGAGAACGGCATCCGATCGACCGATAAAAGAGGTTCCACGAAAGAACAACTCTGCGCCTTCCATTTGGCGAACACCGATTCAATCGTTCGAGACTATTAAAAAGAGAAAAAGGGCTAACTTGCCCTCGAGAGACTAATAGTTTGACGACTACGGCCAAGCCCATTGCGAATACTGTTGACAAATCTAAAATGCGACCATCACACAAAGAAAGACCCAATCAAATCCCCTAAATCTCGTCGTTGGCGACAGCAATGTGCATATCAACCGTCTCTCAGATCAACCGTCTCTCAGATCAACCAAACTTAGAGGCCTCTGCTATTTTTCAAAAAAAATACAAAGACGCCATTCCCACAATCCCTTTAGCTAAATTCGCACCCCAAAGAGAACCGGAAATCAGATTGTAATCTATGTCACAGCCCACACCCCGTCTTCCAAAGGTTCCTGCATTTAAGGCAGATCCAGCTGAGGGGTAGACACTTTTAGAGGCGTTTGTGATGGTTCATGGCTGAAAAAGTTTTGTCCAGAGTGGGGCCAAAGTGAAAAAAATCTACTACGTTAGGGCAAGTGACAACCGAGAACTATCGCCTTTCAAAAACAATTCATCCGCTTCATTACAAACTCCATATCGCACCAAATCTCAAAGATGCAACTTTCAGAGGAAGCCTAGAGATAAAATGTGAAGCCGCTGAAGCATTTTCGTCAATTCGAATCAACGCTATCGAACTGGTAATAGAAACCGCCACTATTACAGATCCATCTGGCACGTACAACGCAAATATCACTTACGATACCGAAAACGAGATGGCCAATCTTGATTTGGAACAGGAATTACCCAGTGGTGCCTTCGCCATAGCAATGAACTTTACTGGCATCCTTAACGATCGCCTCGCTGGCTTTTATAAGAGTACCTATCGTAACGATGAAGACCAAATCGTTGAAATCGCCACGACTCAATTTGAAGCAACTGACGCACGTCGCGCATTCCCATGCTTTGACGAGCCTGAGATGAAAGCGATCTTTGAGATCTCCCTCGAAGTCGAGCCAGAACACATAGCGATTTCCAACGGTGCGGAGGTCTCTAGTGTTATGCTCGCTTCGGGGAAGAAGCTGGTAAATTTCGAGCCAACAATACCAATATCGAGCTATCTAGTAGCGTTTGTAGTTGGACCTCTAGAGGCGACCACGCCACGAGAGGTTCGTGGCATACCAATTCGAATCATTCACCGTCCAGGATGGTCTCATCTCACCACATTTGCAGTTGAAGCCGCCGCCCACGCCGTTGAATTCTTTTCGGACTTCTTCGGAATCGCCTATCCAGCATCAAAATTGGACCTCATAGCCATACCAGACTTTGCCTTCGGCGCTATGGAAAATATTGGAGCAGTCACCTTTCGAGAGTCGTTGCTAATAGTCGATAGTGCAAACGCTTCACAACCAGAAAAAGAGCGTATCGTAGATGTGATCTCACACGAGATAGCTCATATGTGGTTCGGGGATCTCGTTACGATGAAGTGGTGGAATGGCATCTGGCTGAACGAAGCCTTTGCGACCTATATGGAAACTCTCTGTACTGATCACTTTGATCCAGCTTGGAAAAAATGGAACACCTTCGGCATATACCGTTCGACGGCCCAGACTACTGATTCGTTACATGCAACACGACCGATAGAGTACCCAGTTGCGCATCCATCGGATTGTCAAGGTATGTTCGACATCTTAACCTATGAAAAAGGCGGAAGCGTCCTAAGAATGCTTGAACGCTATCTCGGAACCGAGCCAACCCGAGCCGGAGTTTCAAGCTATCTTCGCAAATATAGTTATGCCAATGCGGAAACCACCGATCTTTGGGATGCTCTCGAGGAGTCAACGCACGCGCCAGTAAGGTCTTTGATGGACTCATGGGTATTTCAGGGCGGATTTCCTCTCGTGACTCTCAAAAAGGAAGGAACCGACCTCATTGTCGAGCAGGAGCCGTTTTCCTTTATTCCCGGCAAGCCAGAAGGTTCAGCAATTGGAGAGATCTGGTCGGTACCGCTCACGTTCCGCAACCTAGATGATTCCGACGAACTAAACACATATCTACTCGATACTACAAGAGCTAAGATCGCCGACTCTTCAAGCGTGCCGACCATCATAAACGCTAAGGGCGACGGGTATTATCGTGTTGCTTATTCTCAAGAGTTGATCCAAGAAATCATTCCACAGATTCATAAACTGGAGGAGCTCGAGAGGTTTAATTTGATCTCGGACTCTTGGGCTCAAGTCGTCGCAGCCAAGATCGACTATCTTGGGTTCTTGGATGTGGCCAATGCTCTCGGCGGGCAGGGGCCCTTCCTCGAATCTCCCGTTTGGGCAGTCGTGGCACAAGGTCTCGAAGTCGCGTCAAAGGCACTTGGAAGTGAAAAAAGCGAATGGATAGGAGATATCGCAGGAGCATTATTTAGGCCTCTATTGCAGGTTTTGGGCTTCAACCCAGCCGACGACGAACCTGAAACAACTGGAGTCCTACGCTCTCAAATCATTTCGGTCCTAGGAACACTTGTCAAAGATCCAGAAGTTATTGAATTTGCCCAAAGCACCTTCAGGTCAGAGATGTCAGGCGAAGCCACAATGGAACCCTCGTTGGCCCAAAGCATCCTTCGAATCATTGCGGCCAATGGAGACGAAGCCGATTACGCCTTCGTCTTAGACAAATATCGACACCCAAGTGACCCAATCGAAGAACAGCGCTATCTTTCAGCTCTTTCAGAGTTCACCGAACTTCCCTTGATAGAGAGGACTTTGGGAATGTCTCTAAGCGAAATTAGAAGTCAGGACGCTCCCTTTACAATCTCTAAAATGCTCGCCGGCGCCACATCTGGGCCAATTGCATTCGACTTCGTGGCGAATAACTATGAAGCCCTTGCAAGCCGCTTTCCTGAAAGCACAATCTCAAGGATGATAGAAGGAATGGCCGTTCTCTATAGTCCAGAGATCTCAAATCGAGCAAATGAAGTCCGTAACTTTCTAGCTAACGTCCGGATCCCTGAGACTGGGAAAAAGCTACTTCAGATACGGGAGCGCTTCGAGGCCAACCTTGCTCTCTCGAATCGCCTTCGATCGCAACTATAGCGAAACCAACATGGCGGACCATAGTAACAGATCATCCAAAACAGCTCTTTTGAGGATTTGACCTGAAACCAAAGCCCTAATTTTACAGATAATCAATATGGGGTCTTGGGCTACAAAAATCAAGGTCATGATGTGTAAGGCAAACTCCCCAATGAAGCAATAAAACTCATTGGGGAGAAGCAGAGAATCGATACTTCCTGATCTGATATCTTTCGCTCTGGTGGTTTTTGGAAAACTCTCTATGAAGATCTAGATCCAAACAAGAGACTACTGTCTCTTGTTTGGATCTAAAAATCTCAAATAACTCAAATAGGAATCAAAATAGGTCGGGCTAAAAGAGCACTCTCTATTCAAAAGTTCATACGTTCCAACACGATTGACGCGCTCTCCTCTTAGGAATCAACTCATGGAAGAAACTACTACAATTTTGATCGTCGACGACGAATATCCACTTCGTCGACTTTTGAGGAGCTACTTCACCAAAGAAGGTTTCAATGTCGTCGAGGCCGGAGATTCCACAAGCGCTAGAGCGCTCTTTGATCAATACCAAATCAACATAGCTCTTATCGACGTTATGATGCCTGGCGCAGATGGATTTGCCCTAGTTAGAGAACTTAGAACAATAACAGATATACCGCTTATCTTAGTTACAGCAAAAGGAGAGGAATCTTCAAAGATCACTGGCCTTGAAATTGGAGCGGATGACTATGTCACCAAACCTTTTTCGGCGCCTGAAGTCGTAGCAAGAGTGCGAGCCCATCTTCGGCGCTTCAATGGAACATTTCACGATTTCGAAGTTGGCGCACCAACCATAACAATGGCAAAATTGTCGATTAACCCCAATTCCCGGCGAACCACAGTTGACGATTCTGAGATCGACCTCTCAAAGCGCGAATTCGACCTACTCTACAAACTCGCCTCCTCGCCAGGAAAGGTCTTCACCAGAGAAGCGCTACTTTTGGCAGCATGGGGCTCGCTACTGCTACTCTCCAGCTGAGCACTCTTGAACGAAGTTTACTATAATGCCTATATGACGAGGTTAGTGCCTATTGGGGTGCCAGCACAGGAGCTTGGGGTACACCCCGTGACGCTACGGTGATGACAAGCAGAAGGACGTATCGATCCTCCTATACGCACACAAGGAGGCAGAAGGCGTTATGACCTATCTAAGCTTCGTGCTATTACTCTCATAAAGCTCCATCCACCAGAGCTACCATCGCCTATGCCCGCGTGTCAACCAACGCTCAAAAAGACGACTTGGTTCGCCAGGTGGCTCTCCTAGAGAGCTATTGCGCCGCAAACGGGTGGAGCTATGAGGTCATCTCCGATGTAGGGTCAGGACTCAACTACCATAAGCGTGGACTAAAAGTGCTTATCTCTTGGATTTGCTCCGGCGAGGTAGATCGGCTGGTGCTCAGTCACAAGGACAGACTGCTTCGTTTTGGGTCAGAGCTTGTTTTGTCTCTTTGTGAGCATTTTGGAGTCGAAGTAATCATTATCAACGCTAGCGAGGATTCAACCTTTGAAGAAGATCTGACAAACGATGTCATTGAAATCGTAACCGTCTTCTCGGGCTGGCTATATGGATCGCGTAACCATAAAAACAAAAAGGTTATGGAACGGCTTCAAGAGGTGGCCAAAGAGGTAACTCCATGATCCGATGTCCGAGCCTCACTCTATGGTTAGCATTATGAAGCGCACGGTACGTCTAGCCACGTTGCCACTGAACAAGAACAAGTATGACGAGACGCGCTCTGTGATTGGGCACTATAGCGACGCAAAGCGCGTCTTCGTAGCTCATCTGCGCCAGACTAGCCTATGGAGGCTGCTTGATAGAAGCAAAAGCTTTCGTGACTATGCAAAGGCACAGGGCTTATACCCAGAGGGCATCAACGTCCATTTGGTAGACCAAGCTGCCTTTGACGCCGTGGATACCTGTATTCGCCACATCGAGTCCTGCTTTGTAAGAGCTAACGTCAAGGCAAGGGTGTGGAGACGCTTCACAGACGAAGATGAGAGGCATTATGCCTATGCTTGTCTAACGAGATACTCGGCTATTGGCCAAATCATGGGTGGCGGCGTGCCAGAGATCTCCACTGTGACTACCTCCCCCGAAACGGGTGCAAAGATAGCCTCGTACTTACATCGCGTCATTCGAGATGCACTCGATGGTAGCTGGCCAACCGTTATCAAGTCTCACTCGATGTCTTTGGACTCTACCTTGTATTCAGTGGTCGACAACGACACAGCTAAAGGCAAGACCAGACGCTATGTCAAAGTTGTCAGCTCAACTCGCAACAAACGCATCTCGCTACCCCTGTCTGGCATTTCTCGTGTGTCGGGGAATGTCAGGGTCGTACTTGATGAAGAGAACAAGCGGGCCTTCATTCACGTTAGCTACGACGTTGCAGCTCTAGCCAAGGCCACCGGCCCCGCTGTATCGCTCGACTGGGGAATCACCGAGGTCTGCACTGATGACTCGGGAGTTCATCATGGCGACGAGTATGGCCGAGCTCTATAGTTCCATGACTAAGCGCAGGCATAAGACCGCCAAGGCAAGGAACAAACTTCACGCTCTATCAAAGAGAGGTGCTGGCTCCAGAAGAACCAAGCACATCTCACGAAATAACCTAGGGACCAAGAAACAAAAAGCTCGACTCAGGCGTGCAAAGGCACAACTACAGACAATTTCGGGCGCTGCAATCAAAGAAGTGGTCTACGGAGAGGGCAATCGCACCAGAGCTAATGGACGAGCTCCCCAACATCCATCACAACGGCCAAAAGAAATCATCACCGAAGATCTGTCTCACCTAGGGGGTAAGGCTAAGTCTAAGAAGATATCTCGACTCTGCTCATCGTGGGCAAGGGACGAGAACCAAGAACGCATTATGGTACATGCGCATGTCGGAGGTTCCGGCATTAAAACGGTCAACGCGGCCTACACCAGCCAAACATCTCCTAATCCAACGTGTGGGTATGTCTCTTTCGACAACCGAAGCGGGGATGTGTTTCACTGTCGTAACCCTTATTGGGATTGCAATTGGCAGGGCGATGCAGATCACGTAGCCTCCATGAACATCAAATCAAGGATCCAAGATCACCAGATCGACCGGTTCACTCCCTACACGGAAGTGAGAAAGATTCTTGACGCGAGGTTCCTACGCTAAATGGAAAGCCGGAACATCCTCGAAGATGCCAAGGATAGCGCTCACGGCAGGACTCCAACGATACCACGACAACGCGAGTTGGACGTGGGAGGTGTGCAACCACCGACTCGCCCTAGTTCTGCCCCCGTGGATGGGGCAGAACACGCAAAGGCGTCTGGAGAGCGAAAACAAAAGAGGTGCATATGAATGTATATGTATTTCGGAGCGGAACTACCTTCATCACGGAAAAAACCATCGATGTGTATGTCGCCTCTCTCAGGAAGAAACTAAATGGAGCCGCGAACATCACATCACTGCGAGGCGTTGGTTACCGACTTGATGAGAGATGAACCCAAGATACTGAGATTCGATTCGATAAAGTAATCCAAAGGAGCAGCTTTGCCCAAATATAAAGTAAAGTCAATTAGGTCCAGAGTGTTGGCAGTACTCTTTTTAACTGGCGCAATTGGCATCATTGGAAGCTTCATCTTGGCAATGCAACTCGAACGAAGCGACCAACGCCTCTACCTAAAGAACGCGGCTCGCTCAATCTCACGATCGGTATATGAACTTGCCACTAACGGCTTGAACTCTCACGCATTCAATGAAATTTATCGGGCCTCACCCGGATTTGATTTCTCAATCTACCGAGATGGAGTTCGATTATTTGCAACCCCTGGATCAATGAATTATGGTTCAAGGGTCTCTTTCGCCAGAATAGGACCCTCTTTAGACGTCACAGTCATCGCGCCAAAGTCAAACCCTACACCCCTATCGGTTGAAATAACCACAGTGTCAGCGATAGTAATCGTTGGAGTACTCATTGGCGCATTCTGGGTCACCTCTATTATCGAAAGAGCGATAGGTGGATCAGTCAAAGAGACATCAAGAGTTGCCCAAAGAATTGAATCTGGGGACCTGTCCGCGCGCCTTCAAAACACCCTGCCGTCTGAGTTCGACGCCTTAGTAAGTGCCTTCGATCAAATGGCAAAATCACTAGAGCGCTCCGACCAAGAACAGCGTCGATTTCTTTCGGACCTAGCCCACGAAATTGCGACTCCTATCAATGCTGCTACAGGTTTGGCCATAGCAATTGCCGATAAAACCATATCAGAACCAAAAGAACAGACTGAAGCCATCGAGCTAATTACCGACGAGGTAAAGAGGATACATTTTTTACTAGAAGACCTACGCTCCTTAGATCATTTGGAGGTGACGAAAGCGGCAACCCAGACGCACTTCAATTCGATTGAACTCTCGCATAATCTAAAAGGGCGGTTCCAAAATCGCGCTAAAGAAAAAGAAATTTCGCTTGAGATATCCTATCAACCGCGTGAGATTGCCCAGGACAAACGATTAATCGAGATGATAATCGACAACTTCACCAGCAATGCAATCAGATATTCAACCACTAAAAAAGCTGTAGTAATCGAGGGGAAGCGCGCCTCGCAAAACGAATACTCGATCTCGGTAACAGATAATGGAATCGGAATCAAGAAAGAGAATATCCATAAAATATTTGATCGTCTCTACCGAATAGACAACGCAAGAGATCGCGCCAGTGGTGGTTCCGGACTTGGCCTCTCTATAGCCAGGCAAGCTGCCCTCAACATAGGTGGGCGTATCGATGTTGAATCAAGATATCAAGTTGGCTCCAAGTTCACCTTGACTTTTCCAATCACAATCAACGAGCCAGAGCTAGATCACCAGAGTAAACCAGAAAAACTCTCCGCCAATCAAAAGAGATAGTCGTTCGACCAGTTGCGAACCCATATTGAATCACCTCAAAGGTGACCCTAAACTTGACATACAAAAGCGAAAAACAGATTCCTAAAAGGGATGTACCGGAGAGACCCTTTTAGGAATCTATTTAGGAATCTGCCGTTCAAATAGCCCATAAAACCAAAATCGCGCGCACGACTTGACGCTAAAAAAGATCGGAAGGAGGTGGTCTTTAAAGGCTTGGCCATCCCCCATCTGAGGGTACAATTGCACCATTTACATTCGTAGCATCATCGCTCAGCAAAAAGGTAATCAAGGCAGCAAACTGCGTCGCTTGCGCAATCGGAGGCATCGCAGCCATTGCATTAGCGATGCGGGATTGACCAAGCTCAGATGCGAACGAAGCCTCTATGTTCGTCGCAACCGGCCCAGGTGCGACCGCGTTGAAACGAAGACCCGATGGCCAATACATAAAAGCGCAACTACGGGTCAGGCCAACTACAGCGTGTTTTGAGGCGGTATAGGCAAGGCCAGCGGCAAACCCTCGCAGACCAGCCTCTGATGGGATATTAACTATCGATCCGGCGCCGGCGCCGAGCATGTGAGCGCAATCACGGCGCGGGTCAGGCGGAACATGCCATCAACATTGACAGCAAACACCCGCTCCCACACTTCATCAGTGACCTCATGCAAAGGGTTGCAACCCTAGAAGGTTGTCTAATTTGAACCATCAGATAGTCAGTGATGACTCCAATTTGATGGACATGGATCCCTAGAGTCGCACTGGCGGCCAAAGACGCCAAGAAGGTCAAACCAATTTCGATTCCAAGAATAAGCAACAAGGCAATTATTCATTCTCAAAACACCGAAGCACAGCGGTCCTTATATATTTACATACAGCATAAAAACTTACTCCGCACTAAAAGGAGCCAAATGAAGTATCGATTGAGCCTTCCCGCCGAACTTTTAGATCTTGCTCTATGGGTAAAAGGCTTTATGCCAACTTCAGAGGGTGAGGCACTGTGCTACTGGGCTAGCAAGGCGTTAGCATCGCCAAACAGCCTAGGAATCGAGATTGGGACCTATTGTGGCCTATCGACCATCTATCTTGGGTACGCGGCTTCACTATCTAAGTCCTTAGTGGTTACAATCGATCACCATAAAGGGTCCATTGAAAATGGCCCGGATTGGGAGAGCCACGACTGGACTTTAGTGGATCCAGTCTCGAACGATCTAGACACCCTTGGAAGATTTCGGGCCGCGATGCGAGTAACTAACCTAAATAAATATGTAATGGCAGTTTTGGGGGATTCGCGCAACGCCGCCAAATTTATAAAGCACCCTGTGGACTTTATCTTTCTAGACGGAGGGCACGACGAAAAAACCCAATGGAGTGACTTTCAAAGTTATTCACCTCTGTTGGGACTAGGTGGCACGTTGGCAATCCATGATGTATTCCCTGACCCAAAGGATGGGGGAAGACCACCATTTGAGATCTTTCAACATGCCTTAGAGAGCGCTACCTACCAAGAGATCTCGTCCGAGGGATCGCTTAGAATCCTGAAAAAGATCATCGATGATGGCGCCTGAGCCAACGCTCTATAAAGAATTCTCCTAGGCTTCCAAAGATACCGCTAGATATGACATCGTTTGCGATTATCACCGCTGCCGCGGTATATGTGGACCTCTCTTCATGAGGATAACTAGCTTGACTAGGATACACCAGTCCGGTTAAGTAGGAGCCATCCTCGCCTCTGAAACGATTTGTTGTCCAGAAAATCTCCGTTGCCGCCTCATTCATTCCGCTGAGTGAAAATGCGATCGAGGCCTCGGCGGTCTCGGCAGCCGTAAACCAATCTCGCCCAGAGATGCATCTAACTCCTGAGCCAGACACGAAAAATCGACCGATTTCACGATGAGGGCCGAGCCCTAAGCCTTGGCCTCCAAATCGCGGAATATTTGCCAAGTAGGGATAGTACCAATCCATCGCCCAGGATGATTTGTCTGCCACGACACGTGAGTCGCTCGAATATATAAAATCACCAAGACTCTCGTGAGCACGTTTCCACTCAGGCTTTTCGATATCGACTATTCCTGCCAAAAAACTTCCTGCCTCGAGAGAGTTGAGAATCGAACAACTGCCAGCCAAAAGCGACTTGGGATGACATAGCCCCTCAGGAGTAATCATCATCGGGAAACTTCCATCATCACGTTGGTACATGACGACATAGTCAAGTGCACGCTCAACGAATGGAAAGTACCGCTCTACATCGAGGTTTTCAATGCACGAATGTAGCGCAAGTAACCCCAGGGCACAGTAGCTGATCACATTTGGATCGCGATTTGGCTCCTTTACGCCATTGGTTAGGTAATAGTGGCAAAAGGAGCCATCACGATTTTGGAGTGAAAAAAGTGAGTCAACACCCTTTATTGCACTTTCATCAAAACCCGCCATGCCTAGGGCGATCACAGCTTCAATATGATTCCACGGATCGATATGACCCCCGGAATACCAAGGGATTAAACCGTTACGAAGTTGAACTTCACTTATCCATTTCGCAGTAGTTTTGATTTCTAGATCTGTAAGCATTATTAAATAAAATAGTCTAGTAGAAATACGAAAAACCTACCAGATGCCTTCGGAACGACTCTATACACCAGTCAATAGATACAAGGTTTTAGAGACGATTTCTAAACAAAGAGCGAAAGACACCAAAGGTGGAAGGGGAAGGGAGCGACCTAAAAGCCCTAGATTGGGAGAGATTTGCTACCAAACCCTGAGAATACAGCCATGAATCGCTGAACATAAAGCAGCAACTTCTTTGAACTTTCGGCACCTGCCCGCTCTAGAGGTTCTCGCATCTATATTCACCTAAATCTTTGCCTGGCATCTTTGAAAATTTATTGCACAGCTCCAGCGAACCTCAACCCAAATAGAGTTGACGCAAAACCAGACGCTGCTAATAGTAAAGCGTCGACGTCCATGCAATCTTATGGACAAAGAATCCTAGCAAAGCTATGGGCATTCATCGAAATCGAAGTTTTTGATGAGGCGATACTAAACCCGGAATAGCTAATGCCCGAAGTAGAGTTGATAGTTGTGTGTTGCATGCAACTATCAAGTTCTGCAGAGAAGTTGACCGCTGAATTTCCCGAAGGAGACAAAAAAAGCGATGGACAAAGAGTCGAAAGCCGAGCCTTTAGATCAAACCCATGGCTCGACCCCTCTGACTCATCGCCAAATACTTTTGGCACTGAGCGGTCTTTTGTTAGGAATGCTTCTTGCGGCACTAGATCAGACAATAGTATCAACGGCATTACCCACAATCGTAGGAGATCTAGGTGGACTTCAACACCTATCCTGGGTAGTCACCGCCTATCTGCTCTCTTCGACTGCGGTCACTCCGCTTTATGGCAAGATCTCTGACTTATATGGGAGAAAAGCACTCTTTCAATTTGCAATCGTCATCTTTCTAGTGGGCTCAGTCTTGTCTGGACTTAGTCAAAATATGGGAGAGCTAATAGCTTTTCGGGCAATTCAAGGAGTCGGTGGTGGTGGGCTATTCGCCATGGTTCTATCCATCATTGGCGATATCGTGCCTCCTCGCGAGAGGGGAAAATACCAAGGCTACACCGGAGCAGTATTTGCAAGCGCGAGCGTCTTTGGACCCTTGGTCGGAGGATTTTTGACCGACCAGATCTCATGGCGATGGATATTTTACGTAAATGTCCCCATCGGGATCTTCGCCCTTGTGGTTACTTCATATGTCCTGAAATTGCCAGTTCGCAGAATGCCTCACAAAATCGATTTCTTAGGATCTGGCCTCATCACCGCCGCGGTAACTACCGCATTACTTTTGACCGTTTGGGGCGGAGTCACCTACTCTTGGACCTCGCCCATGATTATTTCATTAGCCGCAGCTACCATAGCTCTGACTTTGGCCTTTATCTTCCAAGAAAATAGAGCCCCGGAGCCGATTCTTCCACTTCGACTATTCAAAGACAAAGTCTTTTCAGTCTCGTCATCCATAGGATTCCTATCCGGTTTTGCGCTGTTTGGCGCTGTGATATTTCTTCCTGAATATATGCAGATCGTCAGAGGGGTATCAGCGACGCGATCTGGCCTAATGCTTATTCCGTTAACTCTTGGAATAGTACTTGGTTCAGTCGGATCTGGCCAAATAATCACACGAGTTGGAAAATACAAGATCTTCCCCATCATTGGCTCGATCCTACTTGCTAGCGGATTCTATCTTCTTTCACTCTTTGAGGCCAATACTCAGTATTGGATTGAGAGTATTTACATGACCATAACGGGATTAGGACTTGGCCTTTCGGTTCAAGTCATCATCCTTGCAACTCAAAATTCGGTCGACATCAAAGATCTAGGAACAGCCACTTCCGCCGTCACCTTCTTTAGAACGATGGGCGGTGCAATTGGGACCTCATTCTTTGGGAATATCCTCATCAATCGGCTCTCGTTCAATCTCGCTCGTACCATGGGTTCTGCTGCGGGTACATCTAGCGCAACTGCAGCAGTGATGGGAGGCTCACCAGCACAACTCGCAAAACTTCCGACTCGGATACATATCGGGGTAATTGACGCATTTGTCAAAAGCCTTCACGTGGTCTTTCTGTGGGCTATTCCATTTAGCGCTATAGCAATCGCCTTAGCTCTAATGCTTCCGGAAAAGCCACTGAGGTCGATAGCTGGCATAGCCGGAGCAAAGTCCAACGAAAATTCCAAAGAACATATACCCTTCCTAATTAGCGAATAGTGATATCAAACAAAAGTTCAAATCGACTAGTCACCAACAAGATATCGTGGTCGGAACTCACGTAGGAGAAAGAGACACCAGGGACTCTCAATCTTGGAATGAGTTTCACCAAAGAATCATCCACCCCGCCCCTAAGAGATAAATTAATATTACGAAAAGATTTTATAATGAGCCAGATATCTAAAAAATATTCCAAGGCGTCAGATAACTCTGACCCAGAAGACCATAAAACCCATACAGAAGACGATGCTATAAAACAAAAACCTCCTCGAGCCAAACTCGCTACTTTCTCTGCACTCTCAAACCGCAACTATCGCCTCTATTTCATAGGTCAAGTAGTCTCAAACTCCGGCACGTGGATGCAGATGATCGCGCAATCGTGGTTGGTTCTTCAACTGTCAAAGTCAGGGGTGGTTCTTGGCCTAGTTTCAGCGGCCAACTTCCTTCCAACGCTACTGCTAGGTCCCCTTGCTGGAGTATACGTTGACCGTGCCAACAAGCGCAAACTCCTAATTGGAACCCAGAGCGCTTTTGCGCTCCTCGCGCTTGCTCTTGGCCTATTGGTAGAGTTTCGCCTGGTGCAACTCTGGATGATCTTTGTAGCAGCAGCCCTTGTTGGACTGGTAAATACACTCGATATGCCCGCTCGACAGACTTTCGTCATCGAAATGGTAGGACCCAAAGATCTTCCAAATGCGGTAAGCCTCAACTCAGTGGTCATGAACTCCGCCCGCGTAATCGGACCATCGATTGCTGGGGCTGTCATCTACAGCTTAGGAGTCGGACCAAACTTCATCCTAAACGCCATTAGCTTTCTCGCGGTAATTGCAATGTTGATCATGTTGCGCACATCAGAACTTATGCCAGCCACACGAGCCACCTCAAAATCCGGCCAGCTGCGAGAAGGATTTTCCTACGTCGCCAAAACACCCTCACTTGCGATCCCCCTTTTGATGATGGTGATCGTCGGAACTCTCGCGTATGAATTTCAAGTGTCCCTGCCGCTTTTCACCACGGATACCTTTCACCTCGGAGCAGGCTCATATGCACTTATCACGGCGAGTCTTGGTCTAGGCGCAGTGGTAGGAGGATTAGGAGCGGCAACTTATGCCAAGGTCTCACAAAAGCTCCTAGTGGCTGCAACGTTGGCTTTCGGAGTGCTAATGATATTGATGTCCGAAATGCCATCATTCCCATTGGCACTGATTGCAACAGCTCTTACTGGTGCCGCGTCGATCGTCTTTCTCTCAACCGCAAATTCGCTCTTGCAGATGACATCACTTCCTGAGATGAGAGGTAGGGTCATGTCACTTTATGGCGTCGCATTCCTTGGATCAACACCAATCGGAGCTCCATTGATCGGCTATATCTCTGGTCATTTTGGAGGGCGCTCGGGGATCTTAGTTGGAGGGGTAGCAACCCTAACGGCGGGACTCTTGGCTGTTATATATCATCGCCACAAAGCAAACGCCACCCGCATCTAAAAGCGAGTTCACTAATAAATGACGGGTATTACATTTTTAAAAATTTATATGAGCAAGCTAATTTTTATTTAGCAAAATATTATAGCCCATCTGCAGGTGATTAGATAATAAAGCCCAACTATAAAATCATCCTTCGACAAGTAGCCACGAGCAAAATTATAAGGTACATGCCCCGCTCTTTAGCGCTCTAAACTACTCGCTACACCAGGTTATTTGTGGCCAAAATACCATCTATATTCGTAACCAGCACCGCCAAGGCGAGTTGCTTACCTAGATCAGAAGGTGAAAGCAAAAAGTAGACATAAAAATTCGTCAGGAACAATCAGCGGTCCATATAAAAAATTAAGGCAATATATCAATTATTCTCATCAATTACCGGATCAAATATAAGAATATAGCACTAAATAATATCTATATAAAAACTTTCTACGTGCTACGCCAACCATAAATTGGCGTAAATAGGTCATGAATTATCGTTCAAAAGTCGCCACTACCGTAAAACTATAACCAAATTCATCCTTTCTGAAATTTTATTTCCGAAATTTTCATACAATATCTCATTGTCGCTACCGATAATCGATATTCGACTTCAAACTGTCCCACCTACTTCGTAATCAAAATAAGCCAGGGCGATAAACCTCCACCTCGATGGGGCAAAACTGTAATAATTTGACCTTAGGGTTTGACTAGAATCTATTTCTCACTTCGTTTTCACTCCCTCCAACTAATATGTCATAAGCCGTTAATGCTGTTGGCGCTAAAGAGACTTCCACTTGAGCCCAACAAAGATACGTTTTACGGCGATTGTCTTATGTTCGTGCCAAGTTTGAAAGAGTAAAAATTGTCTTCAATTATGCAAAAGGCAGGTCTCTATCTTCAGCGGGTCGTCTGGTCACGACGCGCCACCAGCTGGGACGAAATGCAAAATCCTGGACTACAACGGGTAGTTGACGAGATGATTGAACTCATTGGAGATCGACCTTTAGAGTTTGCGATCGATCTTGGATGCGGTTCGGGTCAGCTTTCCATACCCCTAGCAACAAAGACAAAATCAGTTCTTGCACTCGATATCGCACCGAAGATGATCGACCTCTTGAATGAAAAACTCGAAAGTCAAAAGATCAAAAACGTACAAGCAGTGGTTGGCTCTGTTCAGCAATATGGAGTTACTAACGGTACCGTTGGTCTAGTCTGTTCAAATTACGTGCTGCACCACTTAAGTGACAAAGAGAAACAGAGTTTTGTCCACGATGCATTCCGATGGCTCCACTCTGGCGGAGAGCTTATCTTCGGCGACATGATGTTCGGACGTGGTGCTACCGCAGAAGACCGCGCGGTAATAATGGACAAAGTCAAAACAATGATGTCCAAAGGCCCCGGCGGATACTGGAGAATTGCAAAGAACGGATTCAGGTACCTCTTTCGTTTTCAAGAAAAACCTATAAGCCAAGCTTCTTGGGTAACCCTCCTTTCAAACGCTGGATTCGTTGAGATCGAGGCGATCAGGATTGTTTCCGAAGCTGGAATAATTCGCGCTAAAAAACCATAGTGGTAAAGATAATATTGCGTAAATTAAGAGTAAATTGTTGAGACAATTCGCTTTTTCAACACCAAGAGCTGCGATTATACAGCTACGCTTTAAGGAGTAGTAATTTACGCCCTATCGTTTAGTTTGGCATAACGTCACAAGGTTTTCTTTGGCATAGAAGTTAACGGTGGGTAAGCACGGGCCTCCACCGAGGTCTGACTCTGCGTAGTTGATCTGTTTGAAATATGGAGGTGATGTCATGAATTCTAGTGAACCCCCGAGTACCGGAGAAAAATTCGTCTTTATGACGTCACTGTCGGTCTGGTAGCGCTAGTTGCAACCCACTAAGGTTACGAGCCACATCGGAGCGGTGATGACGTCCCTATCTATTAGATATTTCTAGTATAAGGGGTTAAATCATGGCCTACAAGGTACAGATTCCTTCGCCGGTTCGGATTTCAAGAATCAGAGTTTCAAGAGCTCGAAGAATCCTTGCCATTTCGGAAATACGCGCAGCAATAATGCCGCTATCTGGGTTGCTTGGAATTACCGTTCGCAATCAAAGTGGTGGTGATATTGGCGTTTTGGTCGACATCGTCGCTCGATGGTCTCCAGAAATTGACTATCCACCAATTACGGGTCTAATCGTTAGGGTGGGACGTCAACGTACCTTCGTTGATATTGACAAAGTGGAGATCTTTGAAACCAAATCCATAGCGCTTCGAAGCTCTAAAGTAGATCTGCGGGATTTTTCAAAGCGCAACAACGAAGTACTTCTGATGGAGGAGATCCTAGACCACCAGCTGGTCGACGTAGAAGGAATCCAAGTTATTCGTGCAAGCGAACTCTATCTAGCAAACGCACTGGGGAAACTTAGGCTGGTTGGTGTCGAAGTTGGAGTGAATGCTCTCTTTCGACGTATGGCGCCTCAGAGAATTCGAGCAAGGGCCAACCCAATACGAGTAATCGATTGGTCCGATGTCGCAGCTTTCGATGAAACTAGTGGCGAGATGAAGTTACGTGCAGCCCGAGCCAACGGAGGAATAAAGCGGCTGCGCCCGGCCGAACTAGCAGACCTGCTAGAAGATTTAGGACGAAGAGAGCGCAGTGGGTTAATCGAGGCACTTGGTGTTGAAGCGATCGCAGATGCCCTTGAGGAGATGGATGCTGAACAGATCGAATCCTTCATTCGAAATACCGAACCAGATATAGCCGCCGACCTCGTGGCAAATATGGAGCCAGACGAAGCGGTTGATGTTCTTCGAGATCTTGACGAAGATGAACGAGATGAACTGCTCGACCTCCTCGAACCTGACGTAGCCGCGGATTTGAAAGAGCTTATTTCCTACGACGAAAAGACCGCTGGCGGAATCATGACCAGTCTGGTTCTTGAGGTCCACGAAGCGGCCACCATAAGCGAGGTAATCGACCAATTGCGCGACCTTTCAGACCACGGTGGCGACCTAGATGGCGTTGTAGTATTTGACGAAGATGGAAACTTCTGCGCCGACGTATCGATCTTCGAGCTGCTTATGGTCTCAAATAGAAACGACCAGATTGCTACGCTAGTTCGCGAATCAAAATGCGTGACTGTCGACCCTAACGACGACCTTGATGCGATTGCTGAAGCACTAATTGAGACTAGGCGCTCCTCTGTGGTCGTAGTCGAGGAGGGGAAGACTTTGGGTCGAATCCTAGCGGATGATCTGGTTGATGCGATTTTGCCAGATCGATCCAAAGGACGCTTCCCTCGGTTACTCTCTTAATTGCTTGCACCCATAAAACCATTCCGAAGCTCTAAATTACCCCTTAAACACATGATTACTAAAAGATCGGCACTAACCGATATCACAAGGAGACATTCTGTGCATTTGTTATTTGATAGCCGTGAGTATTCACACAATTGAATATGAGTTAATTAAATGCAAGAGCCACGAAAGAATGATTCTGGTGAGGAGCCTCGGTTCAGCACCAAGAAAAAGTTTGGAATTATCGCCTACCTCGGAGCTGCTGGCCCCGGATTAATCGCTGCAAACGCTGGAAACGACGCCGGCGGAGTTATCACCTACGCATCGGCTGGCTCTCAATTTGCCTACAAGACCCTCTTCTTTATGTTATTGGTAACAGTCGGCCTTGTTGTGGTCCAAGAGATGTCGGCACGCCTTGGCACATTTTCGGGCAAGGGATTAGCAAGCCTCATTCGGGAACAGTTCTCAATCCGTCTCACCTTTCTGGCCATTGTCGCCTTAGTTGTAACCAATCTCGGCCTTGTAGTCTCAGAATTTGCTGGGATTGGCGCATCTCTGGAGCTATTTGGGGTCTCTCGATATATCTCAGTTCCAATCGCAGCAGTCGGTGTCTGGTCGCTGGTACTTCTAGGTTCATATCGATACGCTGAGAGAATCTTTCTGTTTATGTCGCTCGCATTTCTTGCATATCCAATTGCGGCCTTCCTTAGTCACCCTAAATTTGGCCAAATAGCCACCAATCTAGTAATTCCACATTTCGTCCTTTCCAAGAATTACATCTACCTAGCAGTAGCTCTCATTGGCACCACCATCTCGCCCTATATGCAGCTATATGCTGCATCGGGAGTGGTCGACCGAGGGGTAAGCCCGGACGACTATCCATTGGAGCGTTTTGATGCCGTCGGCGGGGCAATCTTCGCGAATATCATCTCCATGTTTATGATCATTGCTACAGCTGCTGCAATTGGGGGCAGTGGACCACTCACCTCTGCCTCTCAAGCGGCACGGGCCCTTCGTCCTGTAGCAGGGGCCGCAGATATTTACATCTTTGCAGCTGGCCTCTTTGGTGCTTCGGCCCTTGCTGCTGCTGTAGTTCCCCTATCCACCTCCTACGCCATCGCAGAGGCAGCTGGATTTGAACGTTCGGTCTCTCGATCGTTAAAGGACGCCCCCGTCTTTCTCGGTATCTTCACAGTTCAAATTGCAATTGGAGCAGCTGTAGCCCTAGTCCCGGGCAGTCTAATCAAACTTCTAGTCTTTTCCCAAGTGCTCCAAGGTTTAGTGACTCCAGTTATCTTGGTATTCATATTAAAGTTAGCAAACAAGCGGTCCATACTCGGAGACGCGGCTAATGGCCGTATATTCAGAGGTGTTGCGACTGCCACGGTTGTTGGCGTGTCTAGTCTGTCTTTAGTACTTATGGGGCAGACAGTTTTAGGTTGGTTTCACATTGGCGGATGATCTATCGCGATCTCTACGAATTGCATTCTGCGTATATCGAGGAAATCCTTTCTCAGGTGGTCAAGGTGTCTACACAAAATATATAACGGCGGCGCTCTGCGACTTGGGCCACAAAGTTACAGTATTTTCAGGACCTCCATATCCTCATCTAGACGAACGGGTTGAGCTCGTCAAACTCCCCTCTCTCGACCTTTATCGTGAGCCAGATCCTTTTAGAGTTCCCAAACTCACGGAGTTCAAGTCCATGTTCGACTTAATAGAGTTTGCATTGATGTCAACTGGCTCATTTCCCGAACCAAGAGTCTTTGGCTACAGAGCAGCCCGTCAGATTCGTCGACGCATTGGGGAATTTGACGTCATCCACGATAACCAGTCCCTAAACTGGTCGTTACTGGGACTGTCCTTTGACAATGTTCCTAGCGTGACTTCTATCCACCATCCAATCACGGTGGACCGCACACTTGATATAAAAGGTGCCAAGGGAATGCTTGCCAAGTTAGGAGCGAGGCGCTGGTACGGTTTCGTTCGCTTTCAATGCGAAGTCGCAAGACGATATGAATCAATAATTACAGTTTCCACGGCATCAAAAAATGACATGGTGACAGGGATGAAACTAGATCCCGAAAAGATTACCGTTATTCCGATAGGCGTAGACACCACAGTCTTTAGACCCATTGATGGAATAACACCGATACCACACCAAATCGTAACCACAGCTAGTGCGGACGTCGTACTAAAAGGGCTCAAATACCTTGTGGAAGCTGTAAAAATCCTAAGTATTAACTATCCTGACGTGACTCTAAAGGTACTGGGAGCACGCAAATCCAATAGCGAAGTACATCAACTCGTAAAAGAGCTTGGCATTGGCGGTCATGTAGAATTTGTCGGCAAGGTGACTCACGAGGAGATGGTGCGGTGCTATTCTACATCCCAGGTGGCGTGTGTACCAAGCGTGTATGAAGGATTTTCTCTCCCGGCCGTTGAGGCCATGGCCTGTGGAACACCCCTTGTCACCACCGATGGCGGCGCCTTACCAGAAGTGGTAGGTGAAAATGGGGTAGCAGGCCTAATTGCCAAGGCCAGGAATCCAGAATCACTAGCAGACTCAATCTCGATGATCTTTGACTCAAGCGAACTTGGGGCATCACTTTCACACCATGGTCGTCTTCGGGTTCTAGCAAACTACTCCTGGAAGAGCGCAGCTATTGCCACCGTTGAACAATATAATCTCGCTATTGCAAGAAGCAAAGACCCCATACCATCGCCCAATGTTTTAAAGGTCAACTTCAATGAACCATTACATCTTGAGGATGCGACAGGCGAAATTTCATGAAGACATTCGACTTTGATCGTTTTGGCGATCTGCGTACAAAATCGGTCCTCGACCTAGGTGCTGGAGCGGGTCGACACAGTATCGAAGCCATAATTCGCGGAGCCAGCGTAGTAAGTGTTGAAATCGACCCAACTCCACTTCAAACAATTCCAGCGGCCCTGGACGAGACGTTGGCTTATCTAGACATCAAAGACGACACATCACCCAAGATTCTCTCACTGGCTGTGAGTGACGCCAGGGGTCTCCCCTTCCATGACAACTCATTTGATATAGTGATCGTCTCGGAGATCCTCGAGCACATTCAAGAAGACCATGTCGTCCTAAGAGAGATAAACCGGGTCACAAAGGCCGGCGGAATGATCGCGATCTCAGTACCTCGAGCGATGCCGGAATTATTAAACTGGATCTTCTCCAAGGAGTACCATAGCGTCAAGGGTGGACACATAAGGATCTACCGAAAACGCCAACTTCTCCAACGAATCGCACAAGCTAACTTGGATGTAGTTATGGTCTCATATGCACATGGTCTTCACTCACCTTACTGGTGGCTAAAGACACTGCTGGGGTTAGAAAAAACCAATTTATCGCCGATTCGAAGATACCAAGATCTATTGATCAAGCAAATGTCTGGCCGACTCGAGCGCTTAGATACCTTCGAGAAAAGGGTTCTTGATCCATCAATTGGAAAGTCATTAGTTCTCTACGCCATCAAAACCTGAACATTCTCCGCATGGATAGCCTCAATCTCGACAGACTACAGCCCAAAAACCGGGAATAATTCTTCCAAAGTCAGCTAATGATACGATTTCCCACCAAACTCCAACTATTACGGCTAGGGTTAGGGTATTAGAATCTAAGGTGGCTTTTTAAATGTGCGGCAGGTTTACTCAGAATATATCTATCTCAGAAATTATCTCAAAATATCAAAGTCCACAAATTGGCAAAATAGTCAAAGACGAATCTCTCGTCGAAATCGCGGCAAATGAGAACTTTAACCTCGCACCAAGCGAGCGGGCTATTGTTATAAAGGGCGCAAAAACCGAAGTGTCCTATCTTGGTTTTGAAACGTTTGGAGCCAATTTTACCTTTGGAACTCCAGCTAGAACAAAACTAATAATCAATGCGCGCTCTGAAACTGCCAATGAAAAGGCTTCCTTTTCAAAAGCGCTTCGAAATCGCCGAATTGCGATACCTATAAATGGCTATTTCGAATGGCTGACCTCAAATGGCAAAAAGATCCCATTCTTCATTCGTCTCGATTCGAATGACATCTCTTTACTGGCAGGCCTCGAGGTTCCAGATAGAACCACTGGGTTGCTCTCATTCGTTATTTTAACTCGCGATGCAAATGAAACCATCTCTGGTATCCACGACAGAATGCCCTGCTTTGTCCCGCAAGATCTCCTTGGGGAGTGGATCAACGGGGAAATAGATTCCAAAGGCGAGTCAGATAAACTCCTAAGTGAAATCTCTACCTACACCTTGGCTTCAAAGCCGACCTTCTTTGAAGTATCAAAGGCAGTAGCTTCCCCGGGCTTCAAAGGTGCAAAGGCTATCGAGCCGCTAACCGCTGAAAAAATAAGTGCAGAAGTAGCTTGATTGCCGAAAGCCAAGAGCACCTCGAAGTTCATCTATAGCTCAAATCTAAAGTAACTATGCGATTTGATTGTGGTTTAGATGCGCCATAACACTCTTTGCGATGCCAATACCATCCAGCCCTAAGCGAGCTAGTATATCGTTGGGTTTCCCCTGCTTTATGAATCCAATCGGGACGCCCAATTGGACCACCTCGGTCGGATCTACTAGTTGGCTCTGGTTGAGTTGATACGAGAGATGAGAGCCCACTCCACCAGGAACAAATCCGTCTTCAACAACAAATACATGGGTCATACTAGTAAGTTCTCGCATCATTTTAGAGCACAGAGGCTTAATGATGCGAGGATCCCAAGCTGTCACATCTAGACCTTGGTCCTCAAGAAGGTTCGCAGCTTCAAGCGCAAACTCAGCCATCTTTCCAACCCCAACAATCGCAATAGAGCCATTGCCGCCGCATAATTTATGAGCTGCAAACGGATCTAAGGGAGGAAGCAAACCATCGAGCGTCGTGACTCCAGTAGTCTTTGGAAATCGAATAACCGCAGGTCCCGAAAGGTTCAAAGACGCTTCAAGGGCACTCCGAAGTGCATCTGTACCCGATGGCGCAAAGATCGTTAGATTTGGTATTGCCAACATCTCTACCATGTCCAACAGACCATGATGACTTGGGCCATCATCGCCTGTGATGCCAGCCCTATCTAAGATAAAGACGACTGGAAGATTGTGGAGCGAGACGTCAAGATTTACTTGATCGAAGGCGCGAGCTATAAAAGTCGAATAAATCGCTACCACTGGACGTAGCCCACCCATCGCCATCCCGGCCGCACTAGTAACCGCATGCGCTTCAGCTATACCAACATCAAAAAAACGCTCTGGAAAGTTAGCTTCAAATTTCAATAAACCGGTTGGCCCTGGCATGGCAGCCGTAATCGCAACGATCTCTGAACGATGCGATGCGATCTCAATCAATTTCTCAGAAAAGGCATCGGTAAAAGACTCTCGATTCTTTATCGCGACGAGAGGGGCAACCTTGAGATCGTGCAGACACTGCACTTCATCCTGCTCGGCTGGACCATATCCATGGCCCTTGTGTGTCATGACGTGAACTACGATTGGGCCATCCCACTCCTTGGCACCAGCTAAGGCATACCCCATCGCAGAGATATCGTGGCCATCGATCGGCCCAGTATAGCGGACTCCCAAAGCTTCAAAAAAGACGCGAGGCTCAATTGCCTCACGAAGCGCCGTAGTCAAGCCAACTATGCCAGAGGATGCTATAGAGCCCACCCGTGGGAATTCGCTAAGGATCTGGCGAATGCGACCTCTAGCTTGAATATAGGTTGGGTTGAGTCGTATCTTTGTAATTGATGAAGATAACCTTGAGATGGTTGGTGCATAACTTCGACCATTATCGTTCCAGATTATGATCACTTTCTTATTTCCGTGGCCAATATTATTTAGCGCCTCATACGCTAGTCCTCCCGTAAGAGCGCCATCACCAACGACAGCGACCACATAACGAGTTGGATCCGAAGCGACTTGAGCATCGGAGGTTCCAACCAGTGGACCGCGACCTAAATTCATGGCACATGCTAAACCATGAGCGTAGCTAAGAGCCGTAGATGCATGTGAATTCTCAATCCAATCATGCTCTGATTCACTTCGGCTTGGATATCCAGAAAGACCACCCTCCTGTCTCAAAGTGTCGAACATGTCACGTCGACCTGTGAGGATCTTATGGACGTATGCCTGATGGCCCGTGTCAAAGAGAACGACGTCCTTTGGGGATTCAAAGGATAAATGAATTGCTACGGTTAGTTCAACCGCTCCAAGGTTCGAACCGAGATGGCCACCTGTTACCTTGACCTTATCAACTATAAACTCTCGAATCTCCGCGCAAAGTCTAATCAGTTCACCGCTTGTCAAGCGTTTCAGATCTGAAGGACCATCTATATTCTCAAGAACTGTCAAAGCTCACCTCCGCAGTCGTCGTCGATCGTCGACGCTGCACCTTAGCTAAACCCCATAGTTGAAACAGTTTCCAATTTCAACGGTGTTTCGCATTATTGAACATCATGCAACAAACCGACATTCCTGCGATTCTCATGTAGATGAACATTGCTATCAACGATAAACCAAGTCTAGAAGTTATGCGGAACCATATGGAATTATTTGTAGTAATTAGCCACATATAGTGATTCTTGACACGTCTTTTGACGAAATAAAACTAGCGACGACTCGATAAACACCAGCCAAGTCAGTAAAAATTTAAGCAAACTCCAACCGCTTGCTCGATCTCCGAACGATGAAACCGGCATCAGGGATGAATCTTGGGCAATTTCAGTCGGCCAAAAACTTATGCCCATGCTAAACCCGCAATTTTGGTGGGCCTGGATCTCCTTTGTCTGATGGTAAAGACGAACAAAACTACGAAGACTAAAGCCAGCAGCTTCAGGCTTCAGCCATTCCAACACTAGACCATCTAGCCCATATCCTTCCGTTGCGAATTTGACACCACAGATCAATCTGCTACAAATTAATCCAGGCAAAAATCACTCGGACAAATGCGCTGACGTGCCAATAAATAAGGTCAGAAGCACAATAGCAGTTCTGCTCCGTAGACCCTTGCCAAGGTGAGACTAACTCATGCGCAGGAAGTGGCAATCAACACGGATCGAAATCCAACCTCTCAGCATTTTTACCATCGTCACCAACGCGCTCGTCGACGCTGACAGGTAACCACCTACGTCAACACAAGGGTTTATTGAAATTATACGATATTTGTTTCATGAATTACTTTTCGTATATATAATCTATGTAATTGATTAAATATCGCCACAAACGGAGGTTAAAGAGTTGGATACTGGAATAGCTCTAAATGGCTCAACAGCCACTGTCGTGCTACCACTTTTCGCCGCAGGCGTGCTGTGTCTCGTACCTCGTCGTTGGGTAGCGCGATTGAGCGTATGGGCCGCCTGGTTAGTTGTAGCGTGTGCCCTATTGGTTATGGTCAAGGTATCCACTGGCGCTAATATATTCTCTCACATCTCTCTGATTCCTATAACAAAGCACCCTTACTTCGCATCAAATCGTCTTAGTGCCGTCCTGATGATCTTCATCGCTACGATCGGCGCTATCGTATCAACATTTTCATTGCGCTTTCTCCAGCAAGACCTGCTCAATAGACGGTACTTTGTCGCGTCCCAGGTGCTAATTGCCTCCTCGATAGCCGTTGCAACGGCAACCACTCTCGCGGTACTATCTTGTGCATGGATCATAGCGGATGCATCCTTTCTTGCCCTGCTCTTTTACCGTCGAGAACTTCCTGGAGTAGCTGAAGCCCTTCGACGCACTTTGACTTACTTTTCCATAGGGGCGATCGCTATGGTGGGTGCTGTGCTTCTTGTGCTCAACCGTGTAGGAAATCTCAACATCACAAGCCTTAGCGCACAACACGAGGCCCTAACTGCACTCGGAGGCGAGGCTCTGCCAGTTGGCGCGCTTTTGATGGTGGCCATCCTCATTCGAAGCGCTCAAGGTCCAGCGGCTCGTTGGATGCCACCAACAGTCAACGCACCCACGCCTGTCAGCGCTCTACTTCACGCTGGAGTGGTAAATGGAGGTGGCATCTTACTACTACGAATAGGTGTACTCGCAGAGTCATCGAACTTGGTAACCGCTCTCGCCTTTGCCATCGTCACCATAACCGCAATAGTTGCAGCTCTAGCGATCCGCTTTCGCAGCGACATAAAAGGCGAACTCACCATCTCTACCATCTCCCAGATGGGATTTATGATTAGTGAAGCGACTATCGGTGCAAACCTAGCCACACTCATGCATCTCCTGGGACATGGCACATACAAAGCTTCTCGATTTCTAAATTCACCTTCAGCGATTGGAAAGCCTAGCGGCCACAACGCGCCAGCCAAAGCAAATCACCCGCCCATAAAGACAAAAGCCATCGCAGCTCTGGGTGCCTTGGTCGCAGTTTCGGCTGCTTATCCCGGAGCATCGGGTCATCGAGGAGGTCTCATTTTGCTCGGATTCGTTGCTTGCACCATCTACGTTGCTATATCAAACGCTGCCCGGAACCTAGCTGGCAAACCAAAACTCATTGTGACCATTGCAGGGGCGACTCTCCTTGGTTCAGCGGCCTATGGAGCGATCCTCGGTGGTCTTGATCGTTGGATGTCATCCTCTTTGGCGGTTGTTCCCTCTGGAGCGCTTTCACCATGGTGGCTCATAGTCGCCCTCGGAGTGGCCTTGGGATTGGAACGCCTTAGCACAATACCCACACTCGAACGTCACCTTCGAGTGTGGTCAATAAACTTCGGCAGTATTAGCCGCCATGGCTTTTACCACATCCCAAATACCTGGGCCAAAGTTTCGCCGCCAAAGACAAGCCGACGACAATACCAACGAATCTTGATGCAATCCGAAAGTTCCATCGAAAAAGAAGAAGCAGCAGCATGAAAAAAGAGCGTGTTCAAAATTCCAAGCCCCTCTCGCTTATCAAAGAGATAGAACAAGCCGCAGAAGTGCTCGCACCCATATGGCCATTGACGAATTTCGTCGCCGTAAATCCCCTATGGGACCTTCGCGACCTGGGGTTTCATGGCGCCATTCGCTACGCCCGTCAATACCTCGGTATTGACGGGTACCTCCCCGAGAGTCTGGCTGACTTAGCAATAAAGCAGTCTCGTCTCATCTCGAAGGATATCGACGAAGCAACTATAGAGGCGAATATCTTGGCCGAACAATACCAGAAAGAGATTGAACCCCTCGAAATGGTCCTTCCGAGTCAACTCATCGATCACATCCACGGTACTCAACTTTCCACAATGATAGAAGAAGAGATGGCAAAGTGGTGTGCTTCTTTTTTAACTGCCTCCGATAAAAATGCCGAAAATGGCTTCTACGACTATTGGAGGCGACACGTCGTTATCGATCCGGCAGCGCGAAAAATCGTAGGGAAAAAGGAACACAAATCCTTAGGAGCCTTCGGAGAGACTCCACTAATAGCAATTACAAAAGCGCTAGAAGATCTCAAGGCTCCTCAAGAGCTACACATACAGTTATTTCGGCTCACCCTAACTCGGCTATTGGGTTGGGCAGGACATGCAAAGTGGCGCTCACAATGGGCCGATCCATCACATCCGGGGCCGAAACTCTACTTGGATAGCCTGCTTGCCGTAGGACTTGTCTACGAAGCGGTTGTGGCTAATGCCTTGAAAACCACAGAGATCACCTCGGTAAAAACCAACGCATCTTGCCCTCCTCTGACCCATGAACCAAAGAGGAAAAGAGCGACGACGAAGGATAATTCAAACAGATCCGGCTGGGAAGCCCTATCCCAACTTTCACCGGACCGCCAGAGCGCTGTCATCTTACGTGCTTATGAGAACCACTACCGCGATGAGCTTTTGACGATCATCGAATCGAAATCGAGCTGCGAAAGCTCCTCAGAATTCTCCAATGAACCCACGACGGCGAGCGTACAGGCTATCTTCTGTATTGACGTCAGATCAGAAGGAATCCGTCGCCAGCTTGAAGCAACTGATATAGCCGGAGAAATCGAAACATATGGCTTTGCAGGTTTCTTTGGCATCCCAGCCAACTTCGCCGCATTTGGAGAATCCACACCGATCCCATTAAGCCCTGTTCTGTTGCAGCCGACTATCTCAAGCTACGAAGTTCCCAATCAAGATAATGGCAGTTCTCTAAAAAGAAGAATGGCAATATCAGAGGTCGAAAGGGCGAGTTATTCCGCTTTTGAGAGGACTCGCCATGGAGCCACCTCGGCCTACGTACTTGCGGAAGCAACAGGAGTTGCAGCCGGTGCAATCGCAATTGCACGTACTATTAGTCCAAGAGGGTATGCATCTATTCGCTCATTTGCTAGAGGACAACGTTCGGGACCGATCTCAACTCACATAGAAATAGGCGATAGAAACGAAAGTTTTACGATCGACGAACAAGTCAATATGGCCGAAAATACCCTTAGAGCAATAGGTCTAATAGGCAACTTCGCTCCGATAGTGCTGGTATGTGGCCATGGAAGTAGCACCGAAAACAACGCCTTCTTCTCAGCTTTTCACTGTGGTGCGTGCGGTGGTAACCGCGGAGCCAACAGCGCTCGCATCTTTGCTACTATCCTAAACACCAGCGACGTGCGTACAGGATTGACTGGACGCGGCATTGCAATCCCAGATTCAACCATATTCATCGCAGGCGAGCACGACACATCGATCGATTTGGTAACTCTACTCGACACCCAAAATGCGACACTAACGCACAAGAGCGAGATAGAGTCGCTGAAACAGGCGCTCATCCAAGCAGGAGAAAAACTAGCTCAAGAACGTGTTAGATCCTTACCTGGGGCACCGGCCGGAGGAGGTACGGCCCACGTAGCACGTCGGGCTAGCGATTGGGCACAGATTACTCCGGAGTGGGGCTTAGCTCGTAATGCCGCAATGATTATAGGACCTCGATCGACGACTGCGGGTCTGGATCTAAATCGCCGTACCTTTCTTCACTCCTATAATGCAAGCATCGACCCCGACGGTACTTTACTCACAGCGATTCTCACGGCCCCAATGGTGGTTGCGCACTGGATAAATGCGCAATACTACTTTTCTAGTGTCGATGCAGCCACCTTCTCCGCAGGAGACAAGGTAGCCCACAACGTCGTTGGAGATACGGGAGTTATACTTGGTGCGGGCGGCGACTTGATGGTTGGCCTAACACGTCAATCACTCTTTGATCAAGACATGGCCTACCACGAACCGATGCGTCTTCTCACCTTGGTAGAGGCGCCCATTGAACGAATCGAACAAGTCATCGATGCCAACCAAATCCTTCAGCAACTCTTCAATGGAGCATGGGTCCACCTAGTTGCCCGCGAAAACAAAGATAGCCGATGGATGATCCGCTCGACCGCCAGACAGTGGTACCCATGGCAAAATAGCCCAGAGCACGATGAGAAGGCGTAAAAAAATCAAATCTTTCAAACAATGGCCAAAAATGAGACTATGAATTGAAACCATGCAGAGTGGAGTTCCAGAGTGGGTTGCTATATAGACAGAAAGAGTTAGAAATAGAGCCCTCAAAAGAGCAAAACTCTCCCAAGGCAGTTCAAGATTCGATCCCTCAGATTGCTTGTTAGATTGTAAGGAGCAAAGCCCTTGTCGGTCCTCCTTGCAATCCTTGCATTACGGCGCTTTGGGTTCACGCGAACGACCGGCGCCTAACCGCCACGCAAACCCAAAGAGCCAGAATCTCGTGCCTAAGACCGCAGAACCAATTCAGTTAGCGCTAGCGGCCAGTCCGTCTTTGAAGACAGTTTATCGAAATGCACTCATACGATGAGGAAAAATCCCTAGCGAAGATCTCGCCCCAAACCAACGAATAGACGACTTCGTCGCCAGAAAACAAGCCGCTAAAAAGACAATCCCATTGCCATCCTCCGCCGGATCGCCATAGAGCGCTCTTTCAAAGGATCCAAAACCCCTGGTAATCAGAGATATCAAATCTACTAAAGAGCATCTACCACCATCATCTCCATCAGATGATGGTGGTTACCAAAGGCGATTCAAGTCGAAGCTGGCCAGGTGCAAGTCCATCTCGAAATGGAAACTTTCGTTTAGTTATCACGGAAATTTCAACACAGTCTCTCAATAACCAGTCATAATGAGGTAATTGCCTCCCTTTGATACCGAGATCTCGGCCCTACCTCCCTTTGCTCTTGCAATCTTTGCGCCGACCGCTGATTCAAATGGCGAGAAATTTATTGGCAATAGATACGATCCAGCTTTAGCAATAGAGACTGAAATTGTAGTTACTCCGATTGAGCGAATTTGAAGTGGCGCCGAAGGACAACCAGCCACTTCAAAGACCTTGAACTCTCCAATTTTTATTGGATTAACAAGGTAAGTAGAAGGTGATGCTACGATCTGAGCCTCCCGTTGCGAACTATAGTCATAGGGGGCCGGAGGCAAAATCACCGCCCGAACTTGATTGCTACAAAGCCAATCTTTGTACTCTCGTGAAGTCAATCTCACACCATAAAAAATCTCATTCTGATTGAAGTCGCTTTGCCGGAACCACCCCCGTGCCAGGGGAATCTGACTATTAGCTAGAAAATATGAGCCCTCATGCAAAAGAGAGTCGACATATTCTACCCTTTGCCCAGGGTACGAAGCTTTGAGCACACGAACAAGGCCACTCCAATTGGAGCTATTTGTCAGCCAAGCGGCACTTGGATCAAAGATCGGAGCTTCGATTGAGATAAATTCCCACCCAACGCCCAAAAGATATAGGAGCGCAAAAACCGCCAATCGTACTTTCCTGCTTTTAGGACCCCTTGTGGAACCCTTTGAGAAAAGATACAAGACGGCAATCAAAATCGGTGAGATTTCACCCACACGAGCAATATTCCCACCTAACGTTGTCGACACGGTGAACAAAATAAGCGAACCCGCCATGTACAAAAGGGTAGGGATGACAATGGGGGCGCGCTCTCCATCGTCCACAAACACGTTCACAACAACCAAGAGAATCAGGGAAAAACCAAGAACCAGCCCTAAGTCAGAGCCAAAAAATGGATACTTGCCACCGATCCCAAAGTACTTTGAAATCTCATAGTCGCCAAAAAGCCCTAAAAGTGGTAGCCCCATGCCAATGCGAGTGATTGACGAACCAAGTAAGACCCCCAAGGCCTTCTTGGCACGGAGCCAAGCTGACCCCAAACCGGCAACTTTTATTGGATGATAATTTGCCGACTCCTTAGTGAGGAATCTAACGGCACTAAAAGTGACGCCAACCAAAATCCAAACAAGAACCAATGGCGAAGTAGCACCAGCCAAAATCAAAAAAAGACAATATGAGACCCAGGAGCGCTTATTCATGGCGACTATAGCAAATGACGCAAAAGCCAGCGATGTCAAAAACGGGTATGCCCCAGTAAGAATTAACGCACCCGCCGGAACACCAATAGCCACGGCAGTGGAGATCGTGCCAAAGTAACTACCAAGGAAGCCAGGTCGATCAGGATCTACTCCATTCCAAGAGATCGCCTTTAGCTTTAAACAAAAAGAGGAGACCACTCCAGAGATCGCCATCAAACCAAGGATTGGTGGTAGCCATGTGGTCGTAAATGCCGCTAGGGGGTAGTAGATGTAGGAGTAGCCAAGAAATTGGAACTTGCCAAAATACCAAAAATTATCCCAAAAAATAAGGCGATGGTACTTTGCAAAAAGAGCTGTTAGGTAGAGATGCGCTGCAGTATCATTTCCAAAACGGACCAATGCTACCAAAACAACCGCAACTAGGCCCGTTATCAGAGGCGCGAGGATCAATTGGCGTGATTTAGCAAACAAATCGAACTATTACCTTCGCTTTATGGTCATTCATTAATCATTAGACTAAAGGCACTTTACTTCTTTAATCCAAACGCCGCTAGCAGTACTCATGGGATCGTTCGACTTTATCCCTCCCCTTGAAATACGAAAGCACAAAACTTCCTCACAAGCAATCGACAAGGTTCCCGCTTTGGACCATGCCTCACCTTTCCTAACTCGGATTCAAATAAGAGGTGAGATCGCTTTAACTGGGTAATACTTGAACTAGGTAACACTTGGCCACCTACAAATTTCTAGTTGAAAGGTCTTCCCATTTCGCTCGCCTTGACGCGCAAAGTTTGACTTGCTATAGCCATGCTTTAGCCATAGGGGCCAACCTTATCAATATCAAGTCACATTGAGCACTACCATTAGTAATATTGGGTTAGCTTTTATAAGGAATTTGACAAACCCGCGTGCCTTCGAATCAGAAAACAGACTCGAGATGAAGTCGATCAACCACCTACAATACTTAATCGTGTTAGCGCTCTGCCTCATAGGTACGTTGCCACTGGAACTCGTCATTGGGGCTAAGGTCTACCGCAAGCCGCTCAGACTGGCAATCTCATTAATACCTATCGCGCTACTTTTCTCGCTTTTCGACATCTACTCCATCCATGCCAATTGGTGGCATTATGCCAAGCGCTACGTAAGCGGCGTCACCCTTCCAGGCAAACTTCCCCTGGAGGAGCTCCTATTTTTCTTGATCATACCAATTTGCGCACTTTTGACATATGAGGCCGTCCACGTGCTGCTAGAGCCAAGACAAAAAAGACCAACGAGGCGCTAGATCCATGCATGCATACACCATTGGCGCACTGGCCGCCGTGGCTCTTTCGATAATCTTTGAACTCTTTGTTATGAAAGGCCGGATCTACTTCAAAAAAGAGTTCTGGATCACAATTTTAATTGTCGTACTATTTCAAATCCCGACCGATGGCTGGCTCACAAAAACCTCAGCCCCAATTGTCATATATAATCCCAACCACTTCTCCGGCTTACGAATACCATTTTCCATCCCCATCGAGGACTTCCTCTACGGCTTTGCGCTTGTCTCAGCGGTCTTGAGCATTTGGGAACGCCTAAGACAAAGAGAAGAGAAGACAGATAGCTGCTGACCTTGAGATATAAGTGCTCTAGAACCACTCCCTAGCTGGCATTGCTCCAACTAGATCTTTAGATTCTCTATACTGATATATTAGAGATAACCTAAAGAGGTCCACATGCTCTTCAAAGTTTCAATTGTAATCGCAACATTCTTTCTGATGGAGCCGATCGCATATTTGGCCCATCGGCTAATAATGCATGGCTTTGGTTGGATTCTTCACGCCAGCCATCATCAAACTCGCCTTAAAAAGATCGAGGCAAACGACGCTTATCCCGTAGCCTTTGCCGCTTTTACCATCGCAGCTATAGCGCTTGGAACAACAACGTCAAAATTTTCAATCCTTGTTCCAGTTGGCATTGGAATTACCATCTATGGAGCGGCTTATGCATTCATGCATGACATCTACATCCATAAGAGGCTCTTCAATGTGCCCACCATTTCATTCCTAGAACCCCTAAGATACGCCCACCAGATCCACCACCTCTACAATGGCGAACCCTACGGAATGCTATTCCCAATAGTCCCAAAGTCAGTTCGAGCAAGGGCGGATGCGGTACTAGCCAACAATCGCGCCAATGGCTACTCTGAACTTCTTCCATGGGGCAACACTCACACGACTCCCAAATACATCGAAGTTGACTAATTCAATCTCTTCTAAGATTCCTGAATAAAGTTCTCGTGCGCCAGCTACGCAGGCCGCAGAACGAGGCGGCAAAAAACGATCCCCCAGACGGGACTGCTCATAGATTTCCCTATTTCGGGCGATCTCAAATTGCATCAATTCTCTAAATTCAAAATCAGATCGTCTGGTCTCAAAAGCGCTCATGGCCTTAAACTGCTCAATATCTTCAAGCGGAATATAGATTCTTCCACGCTGTAAGTCCTCTGAGACATCTCTCAAAAAGTTTGTCAGCTGAAAAGCAAAGCCTAGATCCCTAGCCGGCTTTCGGGCGTATTTAGACGATGGCTCCAAAACTGGTAATGTCATCTCACCTATAACGGCAGCAGAGCCTTCCATGTAGGTCAAAAGGTCTTCATAAGTCTCGTATCTGAATTTGGAAAAGTCCAGCCTCATCGATTCGGCAAATTTACTAAAAAGATCAAGATCGATTTCAAAACGAAGAACCGTGTCTACGACAGCCATCAATATTGGATCATTTGAAAAACCAACCTTTACATCGCTGAAAAAGCGCCCCACGAAGGCCCCCAGGGCACTCTCCCGGTCAGAAATTGGGACATCTCCGAGATCGTCAACGATATCGTCTGCATATCGACAAAAGCCATAAAGCGCATGTATATGTCGCCTCATCGCCTGAGGAAGTAGAAAAGTGGAATAGTAATACGATTTACCAAAGCGCATATTTAGAGATCTGCATCGCTCATAGGAGCCATCTAGTTCCCGTTGGGTCACCATCTAGTTGCCTTGCCGATTCTTTGAGCAACTAACTTTCCAGAGATCAAAACCATAGGAACACCCACCCCGGGCACAGTAGACGATCCAACAAAATAAAGGCCGGGGATTCTCTTGTCGTAATTATTCGGACGAAACGGTCCAGTTTGAAAGAAACGATGCGAAAGAGAAAATGGGGTTCCTCTCTCCATTCCCATAGCTTGCCAATCCAGAGGGTCTATCGCCTTCTCAAGCACAATATTCGAGGTCCCTGCTCCAAGAATACCTCTGTGAGCTAAACGCGCTTTAAAGTCAGAAATTGCTATGTCTCGCTCATATCGCCAATCAATCTTGCCATCAAGATTCGGGACGGGTTCTAAGGCGTAGACTATCGAGGAACCGTCCGGTGCTAAAGTTGGATCACTGTGAGTAGGAATTGTCACCAGAATAGATGGGCTCTCCATTCTCGTTCCACTCTTGAGAAGCGAATCAAAGGACTCTTTCCACTTTTTACCAAAATAGATATTATGATGAGCGTGCTCCACGCTCGGTTTACCATCGATACCCATCAAAAGTAAAAGAGCAGATGGTGAATACTCCCCCTTGCGTGATACGCGTGGGGCCTGCTCCCCGCCCAATAAATCTCTGTAGACACCCGGCAATTCACCGTTGGCCACTACCGCATCAGCGCTAAAGCGCTCGCCATCTTCAAGTTCAATCCCAACAACACTTCCACGCGATCCCATTGATCTCAGAATGCGCGAAACCTTTGAATTGAGACGAAACTCCACTCCATTCGCCTTAGCAACCTTCGCGAGGGCTTGAGGAATCGCACTCATTCCTCCTTTAGGAAAGTACACACCCTCGATCGTATCCATATAAGTAATTACCGCATAGACGGCCAGGGCATCATAAGGAGAAAGACCTGCATAAAGAGACTGGAAAGAAAAGAGCTTCTGAAGTCTAGGATCGTCAAAATACCGTTCAACGAGCGGAGCAAGTCGTCCAAAGGCCCCCATTTGAATAAGGCGCAGCCCTGGCATAAGTGGGTTCAAGAAATCTAGAGGTGAATCAAAATTACGGTCAATAAAGTTCTCGACCTCAAGAGCATATAGCTTTCTTAGATAGGCGCAAAACCTATCGAATGCAGCTGCATCCTTAGAACCAGCGACACTTCGAATCTCTTGTCTCATCGCCTCCTGGCCAGCACGTACCGATATCACGCCGCCACCGGATGGCCCCGCTTCGTCCTCAAAATTTGCACGATACATTGGGTCAAGCTTGATGAGTTCAAGTTCATCAGATAAGTTAGCGCCATTGGCATTGAAGACATCTGATAAAAGATTTAACATCGTAAGAACAGAAGGTCCGGTGTCAATAGAGAAACCATTAGAGGCAAAGAGGCCACTGCGGCCCCCCACTCGATCCGCACTATCAAAAACAGTTACCTCATAGCCGTCCCGCCTAAGATAACTTGCAGCGGATAGGCCCCCTAATCCTGCGCCAATTACGGCAATTCTCATATCGCTATCCTTAATCTTAGACTAGAGAGTTCGCGAGGCGATAAAGACGGCGAGGTCTCTTAGGTCAGCCTTTGCCGAATCCAAAAGGTAGCACTCGTCTAAAGCCAACAAAGACGATTCAACAAGCATCTCGACTCGATCCTCAACCATCGCCTTTGATCCGCAATCCTCAATCATCTCCATCATCGCGAGGATCTGGCTCTCATTCGGTAGATCAAGGGCAAACAGTCTTTCAAACTCTGATTTTGCGAGACCAGTCAGGCGGTCCATGGTCATCGCGACCAGGGTGGTTGGCTTACCTTCCCTCAAGTCATCACCGACAGGCTTACCAGTTATGGTGCTATCGCCAAAGATACCCAATAGGTCGTCTTTGAGCTGGAAAGCTTCACCGAGAGGAAGCCCAAAACGTGACAGTTCCTCCATCTGGTCTAAAGATGCCCCGGCCAAAGAGGCGCCTATCTGAAGTGGTCGCTCGATCGTGTATTTCCCGGATTTATAGATGCTTACCTTCTGCGCCGATTCGACAGTCGGCCTACCTTTGGCAGTTCCAATAAGGTCAAGGTACTGTCCAATATTTACTTCAAGTCGGAGTTCAGAGTAGATCTTGCGGGTCGCAAGTGGCGCGGCTTCCATCATCATATCTGCATAGACAAATGCTAAATCACCTATCAAGATCCCGATACCCTCGCCGAAGCGTCGACTCTCACCTCTGTAAGAAGATATCCTATGCTCTTCGATAAATCGCTCATGAACAGTCGATGAGCCACGTCTAGTAGAAGAGCCGTCCATAATATCGTCGTGCAATAGGGCAAAAGTATGTAGCAACTCAAGAGAAGTTAAAAGATCCACTAGAATAGGAGCGTCTCCATATCCTCCGGAGCCCAAGTATCCGTAGTAACAAAAAGCAGGTCGAAGCCTCTTCCCGCCCGAGGCAACCATCTTCTCAAGTGCTTCAAAAGGAACGATCAATCCGTCGTCAACGCGCTCCCACCTTGGCTTTTCGTCGTCAAAAAGTTTTGTCAAGCGTCGATCAACCAATTGGGCAATTGTTCGCAAACCTGCCGGAGCTCGATCCAACTGCATCTCCTTAGTCAAAACACTTTCCTAGCGCCTAGTTTAGTTTTTTCTTTCACTTCGAATCGACCACCTAACAACATGTGCAAATACACAGCAGGAACCTGCAAAAATAGACCGAACATAGATCGCATCTTATTGAGCCAACAAACACCCATAAATTATTTCTAAAATCAGAATAATTATCACTAAATCCAAAAATTCCCAAAATTAGCATCTAAACCTTCGCATGCCAAAGTTAGAGATCAAGAAAAACGCAACGAATCATCGACCTTTCAATCAAACTATCGAAACACTTCGACAGCTATCACGATCAAAATCTGAACTCGCCTAACCTACACAATTGAAAAAGCAAGAGCCAGTCGATAGATTTACAGACATAGATAACACTAAAGAATGTTCTAAACTTCCAAAGTGGTCTCATTTCAGGGCCGGAAAGCTCTTTTATTAGAACTTATCGAAAACGTCCAAGATATCGGTCTAAGTAAATGCACACCTAATCTTATTCAAAGTCGATTTTAAAGGCTCAGGTAATCACCCTTGGTTCAGCGGTAAAACGCGAGCCATCCTAGACCCACAGCTAAATGGATCATAAGGCCGGACCATCAAAGACAGTAATCTTTTGCATTTGATTCATTCGAAAGAGCCAGATGCGCTGACCAAATCTACCGCAAATCTCAATACATCGCTATCGAATCCGAGAACGAGCAGCTAAGGGTTGTCTGCTCGCCTTTGTACGAGTCGCTTTGAACCCATTGCAAAGCTAGGAGCCCCAAAGAGCGAAGCAGCGATATTTATAGCGTAGACCAAAAGACCAAACTCAATAGCAGGGGCCGATCGAATTCCCAGTGGGTGCAGCATAAGAACCAAAGCACCCTCTCGAACGCCAAGGCCGCCAATAGTTAGTGGTAGAACTTGCAACATGGCAATGGTGGGTACCAAAACAAATAGTGCCCGCCATCCAATGGAGATAGAAAGCGCCGAAGCCGCGAAGATACTAGCAGCAACGACACATATTTGATATAAAAATGCCCATCCAATAAGGCGTAAAAACTCTGTGGGATTCTCGCGAAACCTTCCGAGACCCTTGGATATCGAAGACATTACACCATTTAAAAAACGCAACTTAGAAGCGACGGGGAACTGCCACTTTAATATGGATAGCCTAACCAAAACAAAAAGAGCCACCAAAGTAACAAATGCTATAACCATAATCATTTGAGAGACTGAACCAAGTTGTAGCATACTAGGGTCGCTAGCTACGCCAAAAAGAACCAGTAGCGGCAACACCAACCAACCAGTTAATCTTTCCAGAACCACCGATGCCACAGAGTCAGAGGATGCCTTGGAAACCGACCCAAGCCACTTCGCACGGATCACGTCGCCACCAACAGTGGAGGGCAAAAAATTGCCAGCGAACATTCCTGCAAGCTGCAACTCAATAAGATCCCTAAATCGCGACTTTACATCCAGTGCGGCTAGAACTCGGTGCCAGCGGACCACAGAGACGGCAATTCCCACGAGCGTAACAACAAAGGCAAAGGCTATGAGGCTAAAGCCGCGCCTGCCAATCTGCTCAATTCGGGTCCAGTCCACTTTTGTAACCAAAACATAAAACATTACCAAGGTCGATACGTAACGAAGATAAGGGAATGCCCGCTTTATGGATGTTTGCGAGATAGTTGAAACTGCTGAATTTTTTCCCTCGAGATGGTCTTCACCCATTAGATTTCCGCACTTTAGGAGTTGAGAACTGACTTATTCTATCGTTTAGGCTGATTGGAATCTACAGACGCCTCTCGATTCACTGACGGGAAACTCCAACCCTACCGATCCCCTTCAATCAATTAGCTCGAAAATCGTCGCAAGCTTAGTTGAGTTAACCTTACTTGAAGTATATGCCAAAACCATTGTTTAGCGAGTGTCCAAGTAATCGTCGATCGACAGCCATAGACCAGCAATGGCAAGATACCACTTTAGAACAGCGTTTTAATCTATAGATCGCCTAGATTAAGTTAAATTAATAGTCGAAACAAATTGGGAGTATGGTTCATGATTGAGTCCAATCTCGTGGAAAAGGTTATCCGATCCGCGCTAAGTCGAGGTGGTGACTTCGCAGAGATCTTCGTAGAAGAAAAGACCACCTTTTCGGCATCCCTTGATGACGCGATCGTCGAAGAACTTTCATCCGGTACAGCTCGAGGAGCCGGAATTAGAGTTCGCTATGGTGACACAACCGGCTTTGCTCATACAGCAGATCTAAACGAGAATGGCCTATTACGCGCCGCGCAAGCAGCATCTTCGCTTGCGCAAAATAGCTCGAAGTCAAGACAAATAATGGCACTGCAAGAGCGAGTCTTTTCACCAATCGATCCGCTCAAAAACCTTCCTATGACGATAGCAAAAGATCGCAAAATCGAACTTCTAAAACACCTCAATGATGCAGCTCGTTCAGCAGGTTCGGCCATTCGACAAGTTGGGGCGTCATACTCCGACTCGTTAAGGAGATTTTTGGTCGCCAATTCAGATGGCGTCTTCGTTGAAGAAGAGCAGATAAGAACTCGAATCTCAATCTCCGCAATTGCATTAGGAGACACAGGGATGCAGGGGGGTTATGAAACCGTTGCCATGACCAAGGGGTTCGAAATCTTTCAAGATCTAGATATCGAGCAGATGGCGCTCAAAGCTGCTAATCGAGCGATCTTAAAACTTTCCGCACGGCCCGCACCATCCGGACAAGTACCAGTCGTCCTAAATGGCTTAGGTGGCGGAGTCCTCTTCCACGAAGCGTGTGGTCACGGTCTTGAGGCTGACCACGTTCTCAAAGAGTCATCTGTATATGCAGGAAAAATAGGTCGTAGCGTTGCAAGTCCATTGGTAACGCTCCTAGACGATGGAACCGTAACCGATCAATGGGGTACCTTCCATCACGACGACGAAGGTCATATCTCCTCAAAGAACACCTTGATCCAAGATGGCGTCTTGGTCGATTACATGTGGGATCAAACCCAAGGCGACAGAACCAAGCGAGACTCTTCAGGAAACGGACGCCGTCAAAGTTACGCCCATCTACCAATGGTTAGAATGACAAATACTTATCTCATGCCTGGCGAGTCAACACCGCAAGAGATCATAGCCGATACTGAATACGGCATCTACGTCTCGCAACTAGGTGGCGGCCAAGTAAATACCGCAACTGGAGACTTCGTCTTTGGAATGACAGAGGCATACCTAATTGAAGATGGTCGCATAACCGCCCCGTTGCGAGAGGCGAATTTAATTGGAAACGGACCAGAAGTTCTGGCGAACATCGATGCCGTTGCCAACGACTTCTCGATAGTACCTGGAACCTGTGGGAAAGATGGGCAAAGTGTCCCGGTTGGCTGCGGACAGCCAACACTAAGGATTAAAGCTGTTACGGTAGGAGGAACCGCGGGTGCCTGATCTAATTAAAATTGGCCAACGAATTGCCGATATGGCCTTTGGTGGCGAAGAGATAGAGGCATATGCAATCTGGGAGCGCGAGACCTCCATACGCGTCTACAATTCAGAGATTGAATCGCTTACCACATCTGAATCATCAGGAATCGGTATTCGTGTCATCCGGGATAAAAGAGTCGGAATTTCATATGCTGGAACCCTCGAAGACGACGACCTCAAAAGAGCCCTAGAAGAGGCCCGGGATAATTCCCGGTTTGCTTCACAAGATCCTTTCGCGGGGATCGCCGAACCCGACGGAGTCGATGGTCCCAAGCTCAACCTATGGTCGGTCGACATCACAAATACACCAACTGAAAATAAGATATCCCTTGCCCTTGAGCTTGAGAAGGTAACGCTTTCCAAAGATCGTCGCATCAAATCCCTCAATTCATCGAACTACGGAGACGTTAGCGTAGAGAGCGCTATCGTAAATTCAAAAGGCATAGCAAGCTACACCCAACAAACCTACTGTTGGCTTTGGGCATACGCCCTAGCTATGCAGGACGACGAGACCCAGACTGGCTTTGGCCTCCACGCCTCGAGGGACTTTGCGGGTATCGACTTAGAATACGCAGCCCAAGAGGCAGCTTATAAATCCACACGAATGCTTGGCGCGAAAAAGCCCAAGTCTTCGAATCTGATTGCGGTCTTCGAACCAGATATCTCATCCTCATTTATTGGCATCATCTCCAGCACCCTCTCCGCAGAGGCAGTTCAAAAAGGTCGATCAATCTTTTCAGGAAGAGTTGGCGAAAATGTTGCAAATAGCAGATTGAACCTAATCGACGATCCTTCGGATCCACGATTCTTTTCATCGGCAAAATACGACGACGAAGGTCTCGCGTCCAGGCAAAACCTTCTGATCAAAAATGGAAGTCTCAAGGGATACCTCTACGATAGCTATACCGCTCGCAAAGAAGGCGTGGCGCCCACTGGCTCTGCTATTCGAGGTGGCATCGCGGGCTCCTGCTCTCCGGGCCCCAGAGCTCCCTACATAGAGCCCGGAGAAAGATCCAAGGAAGAGATCGTCTCTGAAATAACCGATGGTGTCCTAATTCAATCGGTATCAGGAATTCATTCTGGCGTCAACCCAGTAAGCGGAGATTTCTCAGTTGGTGCAGAGGGAATTAGAATCCACGACGGCGAATTAAAGGAGCCGATCAAAGAGTTTACGATTGCATCCAACCTACAAAAGATGCTCCTTGATATTCGATCGATTGGCTCAGATTTAACGATACGACCGAGTGGTGCTGCTGGAGTAACTTTAGCAATTGGCAACATAAACCTAAGCGGCTCCTAGGTTTAGCCGTTGAAGATAGACCTCCACACACATACTCATCGTTCCGGGGATTCAACCACCACCTACGAAGAATATATAGAGGCCTTCCAATCCTCAAATTTGGATAAGGTGGCCGTAACCGACCACCTTACCATTGAGGGCGCATTGAACCTTCGAGAACGCCTCGGGGACACGATCATCATAGGTCAAGAATTTCGGGTCAAGGAGGGCGAGCTTATTGGCCTCTTCATCGAAAAAAAAATACCTCCGGGCCTAGATGCCAGAACCGCATCCAAGATGATTAGGGACCAAGGTGGACTAGTTTACGTTCCTCACCCAGGTGATCAAGGAAGAACCTCTCTCACCTATGAAACACTATCTATGCTTGCCAACGAGAAAATGATTGACATTATTGAAATCGGCAACTCTAGGTGGAGTCCTAACGGGTTCAACCAAAAAGCTCAAAGCATTGCCACCAAAACCTCAGTTTCCACAGGAGCTGGTAGTGATTCACATGTCGAGACCGCCATCGGCTCATCTTATTGCGACCTTGGCGATGCTCCCTGGAACGATTCAAGCCAATTCCTATTAGCACTGAGCGGCGCAAGCCTTACAATCGATTGGTTTGATCCGCCGCGAAAGTGGAAGTCGCGAATAGTACCATCGAGCCATTAGCACCCACGACACATTCGAGACAGTGAACCTCCCCGCCCTTACAGACGGGGCTTCTGACCTCGCCGTTTGGTTGGAGTTACCTGACATCGCTTGCATCATGCCACCGCTACCGACTGGTCTAGTGCTAATGAATTAGCACTAGTAGATGAGTTTGCTAGTTTCGGCTTGCTAGTCTGAGATAGCTCAGACAAGGCCCGGTTCTGGGCACCACTTCGGGCTCTGGCCTTGTGGCACTGCACCTTTTGGTGTGACTTGCGTTGATTGGGTGACCAACGCTTTTCAGCTCGAAGATACGTGACTCGGATTGTTGTATCTAGTCCAATTGGAGAGTACTCGTTGTATATCGCCTTCTGGAGAATATTTATTGCTCCTAGGGCGTCTCGATGACAGCTGAACCCACAGTTAGGGTTCTTGCATCGGTAGTGCCGACCTCATGGTCGGTTGCGCCTTGAACACGCTGGACAGGTTTGGCTAGAGTAAGACTCGTTTAGGTGTTCTATCTCTAGCTTGGTCTTTTCTTGCAGATATCGCTCCTGTACTCCTCTTGACCACTGGGATAGTTGTTGGCGGCCATGGCGACTTATGCGCCGTTTTACTTTGGTATCTTTCTCGATACCCCTCACATCACCAACTATAAGCCTGGCGGTGTTGTGGTTGATGACGTGATTAGCCGCTTTTTTGGACACCTGAGTATTCCAAAACTCTTTACCAGTCCTTTACCACAGGGGTCATTGCGAAATAACCGTTTTGGCGTATTCGACAGCAACGCATTTACTCAAAATGGTTGCTTAGAATTCAAGAACTCCCCTCGAGCGTTTCTTTGGATCCAAAGAAATAAGCAGTCCCGTAATTGGATCTGAAAGTTATGTTTTTAGCTCCATTGAATTCGAACTAAAGGGGTTTGATTCCAATACGTAGTTTAGGAACCAGTTACCCTTTGTGCTACTCCTGGCTTAGAGTGGTCCGTAATCCTCAGAAAAGTAAAAGACAACTTTCTAATCCAACAGCGGGAGGACTATGGACAAATAAATATCAGAAAACGAGCCATTTAGGCATTAATTAAGGGACCTTCTAGCCTGACGTCCACCAGAATTGAGGTAACTTAGAAATAGGTTTGAGGGATCAGGAAAGTCTGGTCCAAAGATACTGGTGCTATAGTCCAAAAATTCTGCCAATAGTGGTCCAGAGAATCGGAATAGTCACTTGGGGTTCCACTTCGTGGAGCATCAGATAGAACCGATACCCAAAGAGAGAGAATCTCTTCCTCTACTTAGAGACAGTAAAGCCTGAGACACTGGACAATTCAATGATCTCATCCTGGCTAAGGCCATCAGCTGCTCCAAGGGCAATCTTGGCACGAGTTACATGAGACTGAGGCGAGGTAGTAGCACGAAGTACGCCCTCTAGAAACTTTCTATCGTTGTCTGAAAGAACAACCTTGAATGCCGGTCGACCAATCTTCTTTTCCATTACTCTCCTAAGTGTAGTGAAATGTACCTCTGTATAGGTAAAACACTAAAAATAGGGATTAATTCCTTAGTTAAATGAATTTATGACTAAGGACACTAGATGTGTACTGGGATTATCACTTGCTTTAGTGGTACCTTGGACCCACATCTATGTCAATAGAGCCATAAGAGCCATCAGGATGGTGCCTTTCATGGGATAGCCATCCATGCTCGATGAATTTAATTGGATTATTCGTATTAATTAAATATTTCCGTTGGTCAATTCGACAAAGCAAGTCTCAAATTCCAAGTAAAATAACAAGAGGTCAACTTCTAGACATCTCTGGGAATCATCCAAAATTACGCCAACTTCAAATATTTAGCCCTTTCAACCTAGGAACAATCACAAAGGATTCAGATATGACACGCGTTGTAATTGTTGGAGCTGGATTTGGTGGACTAGCCACAATGTCGGCTCTGGCCCACCAAGATGTAGAGATTACTTTAATAGACAAGCACAACTTTGCCACATTTCAACCGCTACTATACCAAGTCGCGACCGCTGGCCTAAATCCGGGAGATGTAGCATTTCCTATCAGGACTCTTCTAAGAAAACAAAAAGGCGTAACCTTTCGACAAGGGATGTTGGCGGGTATTGACAGTGCTGCAAACGAAATTTCCCTAGTGGACGGAGCGCGGGTACCCTATGACTTTCTTGTTTTAGCGATGGGGGCAACTACAAACTTCTTCGGAATTCCCGGCGCAGAAGAGCACTGCCACGGCATCTACACCCTCGACGAAGCGCTCGCGGTGCGAAACAAAGTCTTCTCTCTCTTTGAACGGGCAGCATCCCAGGGCATCAAAGGAAATGCAATGACCACAATCGTCATTGGTGGAGGTGCGACCGGCGTCGAGATGGCAGGTGCCCTTGCCGAATTGAAGCTGCGCGCATTTAGAACAGACTATCCATCGCTAGATCCCGCCCAAGCTCGAGTGATCCTAATTGAAGCTAGAGAGCGACTCCTAGGCGCCTTCTCGCCAGAGCTCTCAAAGTACGCCTCAGCTGAGCTGAAAGGTCGTGGCGTCGAAGTCCGCCTCAACACTGAAGTGAAAAGCGTAACCGATGCTGGAGTTCACCTTGCCAACGGCGAATTCATCGACTCTCGACTGGTCATCTGGAGTGCAGGTGTTGGGGTTTCAAAACAGTTCTCAGATTTAGGGCTGCCCCAAGGCAGACAAGGGCGCTTTGAGGTTGGCGATGACCTTAGGGTCGTAGGCCATGAAAATATCTTCGCGGTTGGCGACATAGCTGCAACCCTAGAGTCAGACGGAAGCCTAGTTCCGCAACTAGCTCAGCCCGCAATACAGACAGGCACGCACGTTGCCAAGATGATCCAGGCCTTAATCACTTCAATGCCGACCACACAGTTTGTCTATCGCAACAAAGGGACGATGGCCACTATTGGAAGAAATGCAGCAGTCGCCGAACTAACGAATGGAATGAAACTCACGGGATCTACCGCATGGCTCGCATGGTTAGCTCTACACCTTTTGACCCTATTGGGCGTCCGCAATCGCCTGTCGGTATTACTCAATTGGAGTTGGCACTACATATCTTGGGGTCGTGGTCCCAGAGTAATACTTGGTGGTTAGGACGCGTTAGATGGAGAGGCAGGCGCCGGCGAACTTTCCGGTGCCGACTTCTTCTCTGTTGTCGCTGCTGGAGCCGCCGACTCTGATGTGGTTGGCGCAGCTGGAGTAGCTTCACCAGTTGAAGCGGGCGGTCTAATAGAACTCGAAGTGGATTTGGAATCGTTTCGGTAGAATCCACTTCCCTTGAAGGCAATTCCTATGCTTCCAAAAACCTTGCGAAGTTCTCCGCCACAAATCTCACACACCGTCAAGGAATCGTCCGTAAAGGATTGAGTCACCTCGAAGTTATTGCCACAAGACTTGCAGAGGTATTCATACTTTGGCACTTTTACTCCTAAATCTAAAGGTCTTTCACGATTAGCACTCAATATATCTGAGTGCTAATTTTAGTATGGTTTGGCCTTAAGTTCGTACGCATGACTTCGACGATAAAACAAAGTGATAGAACAAAATCTCTTCGGTGCCGGAAAGATTGCAACTGACGCGAAACCTCTGCACTAAAAAGATTAACCCACTTCAAAAGTAGTCAAAGTCAGATCATCGCGATCAAAAGGTTAAAAGCGCCGTCTTTATTGGGCATCCTATGGTGATTCTCCCCGCCTTAAAGCTAATCTAAAGAATAGATAAATCTAGGATTGGAGTCTTCTAATTCTACAAATCTCACACTAGCAATTGCATTTTAAGGATTAAGATTATATAATCAATAGCTATAGTCGCCGGGTTGTCAAAATGCGACCCAACCGACAACCCGGAGGCTACCTCACCAGGGGAGAGGTAATACTCAAATTGAAACAAGTTCGCAAAGCCGTGATACCAGCCGCTGGCCTCGGCACAAGATTTCTTCCGGCGACCAAAGCTCAACCTAAAGAAATGCTTCCCGTAGTCGACAAGCCCTCAATACAATACGTAGTCGAAGAGGCACTCGCAGCAGGTTTAGACGACATCCTAATTGTTACCGGCAGATCAAAACGATCGATCGAAGATCATTTTGATCGATCATTTGAGCTTGAGTACTACCTAGAAGAAGGCAACAGAACTAAAGAACTGGCGGAAATTCGTAAAATCAACCACCTAGCCGAGATTCACTATGTTCGACAAGGGGATCCACGAGGTCTCGGACATGCAGTACTAGCTGCTAAAGCTCACGTTGGAAGCGAGCCCTTTGTCGTTCTTTTGGCTGATGATATTGCAGCGTCGGACTCTACCCTATTACCTGACATGCTGTCACAATTTTATCGAAACGGTCGTTCTGTAATTGCCCTTCGCGAGGTACCAAAAGCCGACATACGTCTTTATGGATGCGCTGTGCCTGAATTCGTGACTCCAAATTTTGCTAGAATATCAAAAATAGTTGAAAAACCTACCGTAGAGGATGCACCTAGCAACCTAGCGGTTACTGGAAGATATATATTCACTCCGGAAATCTTCGATGCGCTTTCAGAGACAAATCCGGGCTTTGCTGGTGAAATCCAATTAACTGATGCAATTCAAATTCTTCTTGGATGGCAGGCAATCTATGGCCTCATCACCTCGGAAAAACGATACGACATCGGAAATAAATTGGATTACCTGAGGGCAACGGTCGAAACTGCACTAGATCGCAGCGACCTCTCGGGTCCATTCAGAGAAATTCTTGCAAACGTGGTTGCCAATGATCCAAAATTACGTGAAATGTGCCAAGACCTGCTCGATATAAAGATTGATCTAGATCGCAAACTCATATAAGTTCTGTCTGATTTAGCCACCGATACTATAGCTGATATGGTAATTGCTATGCATGATTCCACAAATATCCTGTAGAACCGAAAATCCGTCAGAAGCAATTATTTTAAGTAAACCGTCTAAATATTGATTCTCAACCGACGCCCTACCCGTAACCATAAAACCCAACAAACTTATTCTGAGTCAGATCTTTAGGGCAAATCTTGCAAAAATCGAAACTCAAGCCTTCTAGTTACAAGTGCCGTCGAATCTACTACCAATTCGCCAAGATACTCAAAGCACAGTCTCAACAACTACTCAAAATCTCATCGTGGCCACAAAGAGATTAAAGAAGTACCGGCAAACCTACAATAAAGATTCATCAACCAACAGATCACGCCTCGGGTAAAATCACCCTTGCAAACTCCCCCATACGGGCATCGGCTAAATAGGCTTGGGATCAATTTTTGGCCTTAGTCACCACCCCAACCAAGGCGCAATCATCCAAGTGAAACCCCTGGCGCCCAGATTCCCAAGATCGGATCGCCACCATGGAGACCATTAAGAGTGACCGCACTTCTTTAGCCTGTACGCACTCGCCTTAAATTTCCATTTTGAATCTAACGTAGGTATATAAAAGGAAATATCTAGTTAGGTTCAAAGAGAATGATCCCCTTAACACAGGCACAGCAGTACGTATTGTCAAATATTGATACCTCACGGGCAATGGCAATTCCTATCGACGAAGCAAACGGACTCATTACCTCGGGTTCGCTTGAGGCCATGGAAGAAATTCCCCCATTTGACAACACAGCAGTCGACGGAATAGCCATTAGATCAGAGGAGATAGATCGTCTAAACCTCTCAGGGAGCATCGAGGTAAGAATCGCAGCCACCATTGCCGCCGGTAGCCCAGACAAGGTAGAGATTGCCCCGGGTACATGCGTTCGAATCATGACGGGCGCACCAATACCATCAAATTGTTCGGCCGTGGTAATGATAGAAGATGTCGTTGCTAGCGATATTATGGCGACTATTTCTTGTCGAATTGCGCCGGGTGACAACATACGACGCAAAGGTTCAGACATAGCAATTGGAACTCGGCTCTTTGAATCAAATACCCGATTAACCCCAGCTCATATAGGTGTATTAGCATCTGTGGGATTTGCGAAAGTGCCAGCCTTTCGCCGAATCAAAATTGGCGTGATCTCGACCGGAGACGAACTCGCCGAGGTCGGACAGGCCCTAACCTACGGAAAGATACGAGATTCAAATCGTCATTCCCTACTTGCAATTGCATCCTCAAGCGGCGCCAACGTCCTCGATCTAGGAATCGTGAAAGATAGACCAGAGGATCTACGCAAGGCATTTTTAGACGCAGCCAAAGAGGTAGACGTCATAATAACCTCTGGCGGCGTCAGTGTAGGAGATTTCGACTACACCAAAGCAATCTTAAACGAACTGTCAAATGGAAAAGCTCAGTGGATGCAAATCGCGATACGACCAGCCAAGCCCTTTGCGTTTGGAAAAATCGACAACACTCCATTCTTCGGTTTACCCGGCAACCCCGTCTCCGCGTTAGTCAGCTTCGAGCTATTGGTCAAACCCGCGCTTCGAAAGATGCAAGGAGATCTAGAGCCGCTCCCTCGGCCAGTTTTAGCAAAAGCCACCGGCGCTTACAAGCGAACCCCTGACGGTAAAAGACACTTTGTACGTTCGAATCTACATGTAAATAACAGTGGAGCCCTAGCAGTAAAGCCTCTTGACAAACAAGGTTCACACATGCTCCATGAGATGTCGAAAGCAAATTCTCTTATCATCGTCGAAGACGGAGATGGATTCCTCAAAGACCAAGAGGTCGAAGTATTACCTCTTAGTGCTCTTTAGAGAAACGACACATTCAACTCAAATAGAACCCTCAAAGAGAAACGAAAGTTACATCTATAGAGCTCACACTATGACTTGCTCCTTGAAATCAAGCAAAGAGTATGGGAATGTCGTCGTGTTGAGATAGTCGACTAATTCCTTTGTGACTGGTTCAATCTTGGGAATGAAGCGATTGTGGGTTACAGCAGAGCGCCCTTGCTTCCAAACGTGTTCCTGGGGATTGAGTTGCGGAGAATACGGAGGGAAATGGACTGCTTCGATGTGATGCTCCCTAATTGCCTCTTGAGCGACGCTCCCTCTGTGCCATCCTGCCCCATCCCATATAAGCAGAATCTTCTCTCTTGGGTAGATCTTGCGGATCGCCAGCAGTATGGCCGCTGTTTCATGCATAGTCTGGCGCTCTGTTGCAAATGCATGCTCCTTGCCTGTCTTGAGGTTCAAAAACCTATAGATGCTCCGGTTCATTCTGGTTCCATTGGTCTCAATTACAGCTGGTGTGGTTCCTTTCGGTATCCACACTTTCTGAGTAGTTGTCGCCTGAGTGAGAACCATCTCGTCTTCACAGAGAATCACCGTATCTGGATCAGAGAATGCCTCTTTCAGACGTTCTTGCTGCTCGTCTTTCCATTCAGCTACCGCTTGTGGATCAGCCTTCTCGTACTGTTTGCCCGGCAGATGGAAGCTGAACTTACTTTCCCGAAACAGAACGTAATAGCTAGTCCTAGAGGCATAGAGAACACCGTATCTGCGCTTGAGTACTGTAGCCAGGATCCGTGTTGACCAAAACGGGGAACTGCTATAGCCGTGGTCATTGGGAGTTGTAGTCGTGAGCATGATTGCCACTTCATCTCTTTGAGACTTTGAGAGAAGTACCGGAGCGTTGTTATGGCGCTTGTCCTTGAATGCCTCAGTGCCAACGCCGCGGAATGACCGTCGAATTCGCTGTACATGCTTGACAGAGAGGCCTGTCCTGTTGAGGGGACTCCCATCTTCAAGGGTGAGAACTGCCAGCGCCCGCTTATATTCGTCGATGTTTTCAGTCTTCGCCATGAATGCTTCAATAGTGGCGAGTTCCTCGGGTGTAAGCATGTCATGAGAAGATTAACACACTTTACAAGAAATTAAAAGGGCTCATTGGAGCATTTCAGAGTGTTATGCGAATAGTGCCAGAACCAACCAAACACACTCCGAATTCCAACCATAGTGATAGGCTTTGAATACTATGCAGGAAAAAGCTTTGGTGGACTCATTCGGAAGGGTCGTAAAAGATCTAAGAATTTCAATTACCGATCGATGCAACTTTAGGTGCCTCTACTGTATGCCTGCCGAGGGGATGCAGTGGGTACGTCGAGAAGATGTGCTCACCTTCGAAGAGATCGTTAGAATTGCACGAATTGGAGTCGAAAGATACGGCTTCGACGGGATCCGCTTGACAGGCGGAGAACCGACAGTTCGCGCACAACTTCCACTCCTTGTGGAAAAGCTTTCGTCCTTGCGAAATCCGCTTACTTCAAAACCAGTCGATATCGCAATGACGACCAATGGGGCCACACTCTCCACTTTGGCTGAAGATCTAAAAAAAGCTGGGTTGAACAGAATCAATATATCCCTTGACACTTTGGACCGGAAAAAATTCGCTCAAGTTACCCGACGCGACCAGCTACTAAAAGTAATAGGTGGAATTCAAGCTGCAAAAGCCGTTGGATTCGATCCCGTAAAACTAAACGTGGTAGTAATGAGGGGAATTAATGACGACGAAATACTTGATTTCATCGAATTTGGAGTAGATCTGGGTGTCACACCACGCTTCATTGAATTTATGCCTCTTGATGCAGACGACGCTTGGTCTGAAAATAAGGTAGTGCCCTCCGATGAGATAGTCGACATTATAGCTAGCAAATACTCATTGACAAAGATAAACAACGGTTCAGACCCTGCTAGCCGATATCGCTTAGGAGATACCAACCACGAGTTTGGGGTAATCCCAACTGTAACAGAACCATTTTGTGAGAGTTGCGACAGAGTTCGCATTACAGCCGAAGGACAGTTTCGAACTTGTCTCTTTGCTATCGAGGAATACGATCTTCGTGAGATCATGCGACGCGGAGGCAGTGACGACGAATTGGCTGCGGAAATGGAACGAGCTGTGGGTCTCAAATGGGCAGGGCACCAGATCGGCAACGTCAACTTCTTACGTCCCAATCGTTCAATGAGCCAAATCGGGGGATAAAATCGCGCAAAGATCGCGCTAAGGCATCACAGTGCAAAAATACGATCTAGGCTTAACCCCTATGACAGACTCCGGATTGACCCATCTAGACCCACTTGGACGCGCTCGCATGGTAGACGTCACACCCAAGGAGCCAACACACCGACGAGCGGTTGCGCGCTGCCGGGTTGTGATGGAGGCTGAGACAACGGCTAAAGTTGCCAGTAACGCAATAAATAAGGGTGACGTGCTCGGTGCGGCACGAATCGCCGGGATTCAAGCAGCAAAACGAACTTCGGACCTAATACCCCTTTGTCATCCACTCTTGGTAGGGTCCATCTACGTAAACTTTCTTATTGGAGACGACTTCGTAGAGGTTGAGGCCCAGGTTGAGACGATCGATCGAACCGGAGTTGAGATGGAGGCCATGACGGCGTGTTCTATCGCTGCGCTAACGATCTATGACATGTGCAAGTCCATAGATCGATCGATGACCATAACAGATCTCGCTCTTTGGGAGAAGGTGGGCGGGAAATCTGGAACCTGGAAACGACCCGGCCACGATAAGCTCGCAGATCCGCTTTTTTAACGTCAATTAAAGGCTAATTCCAAAATAGAGATGGACAAACCTAATAAATTACACTAGTGTAATTTATTAGGTTAACGAGGAATTCCTAAAAGGCTGAAAATGAATATTATTTTGGTACTTTCAGGGTGGTTTATTGCCCTAGTTACAATTAGCGCTGTAAAAGTGCATAATAGAGGCGTCGTAACCTCAGTATCACAATTTCACGAACAATTGCTAGTACTTGGCAGGACCTCAACACTGCATAACGGTGAAGATAATTATTCCACGACTCACACCCTTTACATGCGACAAACCCACCTTCATAGCCATAATCATCAGCCTCATAGGGTCCTGACACAAAGCGCCACTGACTCAACCGTGAGAAATCATCCGATCACCGCAGTTGAGCGAAGAACTCGTACGCTTTTCGCACTCTTGACAGCACTGCTATTGATGACCCTAGCTCTTGTAATTTCTGCCTCATTTTTTGCACTTTTAGGATTTGTCGGAGTCTTGGCACTGGTAATCGTTTACATCTTGGCTCTACTTTCAATCAAGCGAAACCGCAAAGGATCCCATTATCGCCGGCAGAACGCCCAACTTCAATATCCGTCGCCGGCTCCTCGCTCGCCACGTGAAGATAGTCCGCAAAGAGCTCCATATCTGTCAAGACAGGCACTAAATGAGGATGTTAGCTACTTTGAGCTAGAGGGCCAACTCCAAAAAGGGGATCCTCTTAAAGTTGGTTACTACTAAGCTAAATAAGTAAATAACGGGGGTGTAGCTCAGTTGGAAGAGCGCTACGTTCGCATCGTAGAAGTCGGCGGTTCGAGTCCGCTCACCTCCACTCGTAATCTAACTAAAAACATTCCCCCTGTTAGACGCGCCATCTCTATTTCTGCTCGCGCTCATACCTAAACTTATTAGCTCCTAGGGAGGGACGAGTATCGCGCCTAACGGTTGCTATCGAATCTTCACAGAAGCGCCACTTTATTTGACAAATCCTAAAAACCCTTGGCTTCTAAACCCTATACGTTGCGGACTAACCACATCTGGGAAGTGAATCTCAAATTCGTGAGATCCTGGCTCAACTACCTTGAATGGAACATTTGAAAACCGGTGATTGCTACTGTGTGGTCGAGACCAAAAGCTTGAAAGCCCATTGGTCGATACCGTAAAAACACCATATCAAAAGGGCATGCGAGAGGTAAGGCCGGACTCTAGGGATCATTTGCGAGTTGAGGATTCTCTTCGGCTTCAAGCTCAAAAGACATATAGTTCTACTTGTGGCGGGAGATAAATCGAGAAGTTGGAAGAGGTGATATCAGTTTGCAAAACCTACCCGCAAGGCGTCCCGTCAACCTTGCGGTTGACGGGACGCTCACAAAAACGAATGCTAGAGGAAGTCCGGTCGTATCCTCGCGAGCTACGTGAGGCTTCTGGGATTGCCCATATCGCGTCTCACCGATCGACCATGGCGACATCAAACGCCTGCAGATCGACGCACTACGCAAATATGTCGAGGTGGTCGGTGGCAGAAAGTCGAGGTGAAAATTAGCGACGAATGTTTTTTGATCGCGTAATTTTCTACATAAGCAATCACCCAGACCGGATCCAACTGGGTTAGACGACGTTCTATCTTTGGCAAACGGTGGTAATTCTGCAGAAACGTGGTCACAATTGCTGGTGACGCCGTACGCGATTTTAGAGCCTAGAATCGCTCATGCCAAAGATTAACCCCAGTTCATCGGGCAGATTTGACTTAAGATTTGAGTAGATTCCTACTTTATCCACAATCATACGTTATTCACGATGAAGCCCACTTGCGGCTTCCGAACAATTCTTCTCATTCGCCAAGGATTCCGGATTTTATACTAACGGCTTCATACAAGATTATCACTCATCTTCAAGGTTTGTCACCTCAGGGTTCGCCAGATTGTGCTTTTATCCGCACCATTTACTTCGCCGATCATCTTCGAAGAGCATCGTCTTAAAATACTTTGATCGAATTTTCTGAGACCTCGAATCGACCTTCAGATGAGCTTCTTTGCCACGGTCACGCCACGAAACAGAGGCTCCGAATATATCCTCTGTTAAAAAAGAGAGCTCAAGGAACCGATCACGACCGGTCCTTGGGCTCTCTTAGTCCACTTGAATTGTCGAGCTAAAGCTCTGCCCCGCAAGGATAACGCTTTGATTCAGTCATGGAACCAAAATAATCAGTGATCACTACTAGAGGTCTTGCTCTTATCTACAGATGTAAAAACCTTAGGTTGACTCTCTGTGAGATGTGCGTTGATCACAGCATCATTGGCTTGTGCTACGGTAACGGCATATTCGTGCCCATTCCCACCAATTACATTGACATCAAAAACAGGTATATGTGATGAGCCTTCGGTATCCGGCTCAGTTTTTATAATTTGAACAGATCCTGCACCTGGTGCGTTAGCATTTACCCAACTTGTCGCTGCCTGGTCCGCTCCCGAAATTGTAGATAGCAAACTTGGCGCAACTGTAGAGCTAGTTGGCGCAACTGTAGAGCTAGTTGGCGCAACTGTAGAGCTAGTTGGCGCAACTGTAGAGCTAGTTGGCGCAACTGTAGAGCTAGTTGGCGCAACTGTAGAGCTAGTTGGCGCAACTGTAGAGCTAGTTGGCGCAACTGTAGAGCTAGTTGGCGCAACTGTAGAGCTAGTTGGCGATATCGAATTTTCAGCCAGATGCGCCGACAATATAGCATCGTTGGATGCCTGAACGGTAATTGAATATGTGTTTGCGTTGGCCGCAATCAATTTCACATCAAAGACCGGTGTGTTTAATGCCCCTTCGGTATCTGACTCGGTCTTTACAATAACGACCTGCCCTGTCCCAGGAGCATTGGTATTAGCCCAGTTAGTTGCAGCTTGGTCGGCGGCGACATTGGGAGTTAGCGAAGAAGTTCCGACAGTTGTAGCTGTCGAAGAAGCGAGCTGTATCCCAATGGTTGGTCCCGCAAAAAGGCCAACTGCTCCTAAAGCAGCTCCACCTACTAGAAAAACAAATGGCCGTCGCTTCATGGAGCTTCCAAGCCGATTAAAGCCGTGCGCTCTGGGCGCTTGTCCGTTTTTCATATCTTTCATTTATCAAACCTCTATCCACACAGGGGTCTAGGCCACAAAGACGAATCGATCCTCAAAAGATTCGACTAGCAAATTTCCTAGCCACTCTCATTATGCTCGCCCTAACAGTAAGAGACAGTGAACGACGTGTGAGAATCAATTTAGATTTGAAGTTATCATTTACTACCGGGTCCAGGCAAACACCAAAAACAATTAAGGTTATAGAACCTTAAAAGCTTATCCATGGACTGTATGCGGGCGAGTCCACTAAATTTCTACGTAATTTTATCTCTTCCAGCCATAGATAAAATTGCCAATGGCTCTCTCCAAAGGAAGAATAAACGTATTCCAAAGATAAATATTGCACCTAATGTCACATTGATCTCTTCTAAATGGAAGTTTCAACCCAAGCCATGAACCTTGTCCATCTTGGAGTAACTCAAAGTCTCAGTACATCCATGAACCGGACCAACCAAATTTGATACTCAAATTCTGCGCGCTTTCGGTCCAAAAATTACCGCGTCATTGGATGGTGAAAGCAATCTTCGATAGTCGTGAACGCAGCACAGGGCATCGTGGGACAGGACCGGACAACGTTATTTGTGCCCCCCATGCGAGTAGAATGCCCAACGAACTACAGCCATTTGGAAGAATCTATCTTTTCGCGATACATAAAAAATTACAAATCGAAATATCCCCGCAATAATCATTACGATTTCACCGAGGTAATGCGATAACGCTAACCAATCATGGGGTGAATTATGTAAAAATCACAGACTACCGATCCTCCTTTTGAAACAAGTCACGGCCATATTCATCGATGATCCATCGCTAAATGAGGATCGCTCCGAACAGGAAGAAGATAGGAAATTACAAATACCAACGACGGATATGGCCTACGAGAAGGAACAGCGGTCGCGGTAGCCGTTGCTTAGTCGAATGAAATTGAAAAGCAAACTGGAAACTACGTCTAACCTTGAACATTCATTATATAGGAACTGTGATTCACACAACTTACCTTGCGTCCCTAAATGTCTATCAAACAAATACGGCTCACAAGACATAGCTGAAAGGACTATCCGTCTCGCACAACCGGAGTGCAAGCAACTACTTCAACTGGAGAAGTAACCCTAGCAAATCAAGTATTGAGAAAGCTAGAAAGGTTATCCCAAACCTGAATAAAACCGCGCAGAACTAACTTAAGAGCACCCGAAGAGCACGAGGGAGCGGAAACTGGATCTCACCGACAACATTTCACTCTTCTCAGAAGGCTAACCCTCATTATTCATTGTTGCAGCGGGGAGACTCATCTAAATCATTGCGACAACGGGAAAAGATTCACTAAAACAAAGTGAAGAAACCTTAATAAGGGACGAATTGCGCGCCCGGAGGGATTCGAACCCCCAACCGTCTGATCCGAAGTCAGATGCTCTATCCGTTAAGCTACAGGCGCGTCAGACAACATCATAGCTGATTTACCCGGTGAATCCCGCTCACATGACATCTAAGAGACAAAGACGCAGCTATCAAAACGACTATTCAAATTGCCCCGAGAGCCTCAATCACCTCGGCGTTGGATATCTTTGGCAAGGAATTGATCCTATGTGTCATAACGATTATCATCACCTTAGAGCCTCTTATGCTTCAGATCTTCCCGAGTGAGATTTGCCTGCTCCTAGGGTACGATGGTTGGGTAAGATGGCACAATTTCTCGTCAACTCCCGAACTTGCTACCTCCTCGAAGCCAGACAATGAAGTCAACGGGAGGGCGAAGGTGTCTAAGGGAACGATAACATATCTCCACTTTGTCTCGAGATGCCTGCTTTGCAATCGCAATCTCTATTACAGGGCCAAAGCGTGCTTGCTCATTATGGGGTCACTAGCAGGAGTGTCAAATCCAAAGGGACAAGTACGACCGCTATGGCATTCGAGACATTGCCTCCAAAAGGTCCTGCCGAATTCTACGCTGAGTGACAACCCTTCGAGAGCAGATTTAGAGCAGTGGAAATCCTAAACTGGCTAAATGCTTATACTGGTAATCTCTCGATGTTGCCGAGCATATATCCATCACGTCGTTTAAAGATTATGCCAATGGTAGCATTTTTACCATAATACTTACCCCATTCTGAGTATCGACAAATCAATTAATCAAATCGTTGGCTGCCAAAACAACGCTGTGAAATTAAAATTACAAATGCGACTAACAGCCCAAACCCGAGCTCATCACCACGGACAGTTATTGATCCAGCCAAAGGAGCGGCAGCATTTCTATTGTAAACGAGATTAGAAGATTCGACTCGAGCAAGTTCTCACCAGGAACTGGACTTAGAGCAGCAGTTGGGATGGCTATTCCACTGGCCGTCGCAATATTAACTAAACATGTGCTTGGCGGCGTAACAATGGCTATTGGCGCACTAATTGCCGGAATGGCCTCGCTGCAAGGCACCTACCGCAGTCGAATTAACGTAATGCTTGCAGTAAGTCTGGGTATGGCAATAGTTGCATTCCTAGGTTCGACAATTGGTCGAACTGTAGGTATCGACCTCTTGGTTATTGCTTTACTGGGTCTTCTAGCAGGACTACTTAGTGCACTTGGTGCAAGCGCGACCACCGTTGGCGTACAATCAATTGTCGGCTTCGCCCTCTTTAGCCAAATTGTGCTAACTCCAAAAGCCGCCCTAATGCAATCGTTATGGATCTTTTCTGGTGGAGTTCTTCAGGCGGTCCTTGTCGCAATTATTTGGCCAGTTTCGCGCTTTCCGGTAGAACGAAAAGCATTGTCTGATGTCTTCAACTCGTTATCAAAATACTCCAGCGATCTTGGTGCTACACCAATTACAATGAACAGACTGCAACTCTCAACCGATATTCGAGCGATCCTAACTGATCCCAAGCCCTTTGGTGGGCGATCAGAGATGGCAGCCTATCGACAACTAGCAGATGTAACAGATCGCCTTCGAACCGAGCTCACAAGTCTGGCCCGTGCTCGAATAAGGTTAGATGACCTCGAGGGCGAAGCCGCTTCAGCCCTGGTGGGTGAACTTCTAGAAATTGTTGGCTCCATTCTCTCTGTGATCTCAGGTGCGATTGCCCAGGCTCGATCACCAGAATTACCTCGTGGGCGAATCGGAAGAATCATGGAAAAGCTAGACGAGTCTCTGGCTGCAAGTCAACAACCCTGGCTAAACGCTCAAATTAGCGAATCCATCAGAATCGCGAACTCGCTTACCGGCCAAGTTAGGCGTTCTGTAAGATTGGCCAAAGCAGCCTCTGGAATGACCTTGATCCCCTATAGCCCTGTCGGAAAAGCACCAACTTCGCCCAGCCCTCGATGGCTAAGAGCTAGTACCGTCTCCCTCTTATCCTCACTCTCCACTCTGCGTGCCAATTTAACACCGACATCTGGCCCACTGAGACATGGCGTCCGTCTCGCCGGAGCATTAGTAATAGCGCAGTCGCTTTCTCACATCTCCCCAATTGGTCATGGCTATTGGTTAATAGTTACGCTAGCACTCGTTCTAAAATCTGACTTCTATACAACTGTCACCTATGGTATTTCAAGAAGTCTAGGAACGGTTCTGGGGGTGACTTTACTAACCCTTTTGATTGCGCTCACTTCGCCATCACCTAGTGAGCTAGCCCTCATATCAGTGATTCTATATGCACTTTCAGTTAGTGTACTTGGCGCAAATTATACGCTATTTAGCGGATTAATGGGAGCACTGATCGTTTCTCTTTTATCTTTTACAGGGCAGCCGGACACGGCACTCGCTGGCGAAAGAGCGCTTTACACCCTCGGAGGCGTTGTGATAGCAATAATTGTCTATCTCGTCTTTCCCACCTGGGAGCGCGATTTCGTCCCTGAAATGTTAGCAACTGTTCTATCCAGCCACGGAATATACCTTCAACGGGTCCTAAATTACTGGCAAAGGGCCTCGGATGAAGATCGAGGAGCGATTCAAAGCGCTCGACTAGAGGCACGACTGTCCCGATCCAATGCAGATGCCTCTATGGAGCGCTGGCTCTTCGAACCAAAAAAACCAGCTCAGATCCAACCAAATATCGCAGCGAGTATCATCTCTGGTGCAGATCAGCTCGCATGGAGTTCTCTGGCGCTACGCGTCAGCGCTCCCAATTCAGATCTCAATCTCCCTACCCTTTTGGAACTCGCGAACGCAATAGATGAAGCACTTGGGATAATTATCGCGCGCATAAGAGATCAAAACGCAGCCACAGTCGTCTTCCCCGACCTCAGGTCCATTCAAATCGCGCTGTTTAGCGACCTAGAAAAAACAAGGAGAAACAGGAAGGACCTCGCAAAGATCGACTCACCAATTGCCGTACTATTGAGCGAAACAGACGTTATAGTCGACACCATCGATACAATCGCACATCTACTCAAATCTTGAAATCGGGCCAATTCTCCCTTGAATCAATAGTGACCCACTAAGTGCAATAAACCGCTTCCAACGCCAAATGGGCAGGCTCAACTATTCAAGCTCCACCGAGTACGACCAACCAACCTTTATCGGCCGCCCGCTAGACGCGATCTTTCAAGCAGCTCAGAAAATCATAGCCCGACCTCCTAAAAACTCAAGTACCAAAAATGTCGTCTTCCCCTTTTCAAATTCATAGGGAGGTCAGCAAAAGATCTCGATGTTGGCACCTGTTAATGGGCCACCGACAACGCAATAAAAGAATGATTTAGCCACATTAAAAGATATCGAGCGACACTACACCTTGTATCTCTTGCGATTGGCATAGAAATTAGTCCTTTGAATCAGCCTGCTTGTTCAATCGCACCTCTTCAAAATCTATTTTCAACTGCCGATTGTCCTAAATCAAATAGAATCCTCGCGGTCTTTAGCCGCAATGTTAAGCACCAATTTTTCGGTTCTGACTCCCCTCACCTTCCATGAAATCAAAAAACCAATCCCTAAATTCATAGGAATCTTAACTTGAATAATCGATCCAGCAAACCAGAAGAGCAAAAAGGCGGCCTTATAATTAGAGAATTACCCAAATAATCATCCCTAAGTTCAAGGGGGATACGATATCGGTCGACTACTTCAATTGTTGGACCCTTTTGAGCAGCTTTTACCCCTCGAGAGGTCCCAACTAGGAGAGCTTTATCGACTTGAAAGAATTATCAACCCAAATAGTCATAGGTGATTCGAGTCGCAATCGCTGAGCCATGGAGGAGGCATTTTGACAACAGACCTGATAGTAAGCGAGCGCGAATCAATGACTTGGCGCGCATTCATGAGAGCCAATCTTCTGCTTGACGCCTACATAGATGCCGGCCTGCAAGCAGCATCGGGAATAACTCACAGCGGATTCATCGTAATCTCCCTATTGGCTGAATCCAACGGATCTGGCAAGAGTATGACCGAGTTAGCAGCACATACCCAATTTTCAAGGAGTCGGCTGAGCCATCTTATTGGACGTCTCGAAACCTCTGGATGGGTGGAGCGTAAATCGTCGTCAAATGACCGCAGGTCACAAATCGCAGTTCTAACCGAAAGAGGGATGGCCATCTACGAAAACACGTCGCCCCTTTATAACTCCATAGTCAAGGAACTCTTTATCGATAAAGTGCCCTACGAAGGAGTGGAGCTTCTACAGCGGATCTTCATCAATATCGTAAACACCACTGGTCCAAAAGTAAGTGAAATAGACCGAGACCGGCCAACTTTTGAGATGGAACTCGGATGACTCTAGATCGATCTAAATGCCCATAAGTGCCAAACTTTAATTTACAAATCAAGGCGTGCGCCAAAGTAGTAATAGGGCTGATCTAATCATCCTAAATAAATCACGGAGACCAGGTCAAGAAGCTATAAGGTATCTATCCTTGCCGACAAGGTCACGCTCGATTCTCACAGATCGAAAACCAGCGCGATTGGCCAACGAGCAAGCAAGCTCCCCTTGTGATTCCCCAATCTCAAGAATTAAGATCCCATCTGGAGCCAGAAATTGAGGGGCACCGGCGACGATTGTCTCTATTTCAACCATTCCGGTACCACCTCCATCCAGCGCAAGGTGGGGTTCCATTCTCACCCGTGGATCTAAAAGATCCAACTCTGAAGTCGCGATATAGGGTGGATTAGAGACAATCATGTCGAATCGTTCGAACTCCCGGCCACTTAGCGCCTCGTACCAAGAGCCTTGTTCGAAGGCGACGCTGGCTCGAATCAATTCTCGATTCAGTTCCAAATTTTCCCGAGCGAGCTCAAGCGCATCATTGGAATAATCGACCAATACAACCTCTTCGCATCTGCCTGAGGCTCCAAGAGCCAGTCCGATCGCTCCAGTACCCGTGCCCAGATCTAAAACTGAATGAATTAATTTTGGCAGAAAACGATCCAATATCACCTCAAGGAGATATTCGGTCTCAGGCCGTGGAATCAAGGCCCGTCGATCACATTTAAGTTCAAGAGATCCAAATGGCCACGATCCAATCACGTATTGCAGAGGTTCGCCGCCGACATAGCGCGCTGAACGGTCTCTAACTTCTTTCTCTATTGCGCCATTCGACTCGATCTCACCAGAAACAACATCTTCGTATTGAATATGTGCCACTGCAGAGATAACCCATATAGAAGGCGTCAATCCATCAAAGAGATCGCTGTAGTGCCGCGCAAGATCAATCAATTTCAAAACATTCACCTAGCAGCTAAGGCCCATCGATAAGGTATAGGGATCAACGATACCGAGGAGGATTACTACCCCTCATTACCCGAAAGTTGCTTAGAGCGTTCGTCGATAAGAAGAGCATCAGAGACTTCGTCCAATTCACCAAGCAAGATCCTATCCAACTTGTACAAGGTCAGCCCAATACGGTGATCGGTTACCCTATTCTCCTTGAAGTTGTAGGTGCGGATCTTCTCACTTCGACCACCACCGCCAACTTGACTCTTTCTGGCACTTGAAAGCGCCTCAGCTTGCTTGTCTTGCTCCATCTTCAGCAGTCGAGCACGCAACACCTGGAGGGCCTTAGCGCGATTTTGAATCTGGCTCTTCTCATCCTGCATGGCAACCACCATTCCAGAAGGAAGGTGAGTAATTCGAACTGCAGAATCGGTTGTATTGACGCTCTGTCCACCAGGACCGGTTGAACGATAGACATCGATTCTCAGGTCATTTGGATCAATATGGACATCGACCTCATCGGCCTCTGGGAGAACTGTAACTGTCGCCGATGAAGTGTGGATCCTGCCTTGGGACTCGGTAACTGGCACCCTTTGCACTCGGTGCGGGCCACCTTCATGCTTTAGTCGGCGCCAAGCATCTTCACCTTTGACCAAAAGCGCTGCCTCGTTATACCCTCCACGCTCAGACGGGTCAGCCCCTAGCACTTCCACCTTCCAACCCATGCGATCAGAAAATCGGAGATACATATCGAGGAGATCCTTTGCGAAGAGGTTTGCCTCTTCGCCTCCTTCAGCTCCGCGAATCTCTAAAATAACGTTCTTGCCATCGTTGGCATCTCTAGGCAAGAGTAAGAGCTCAAGCTCCTCCTCTAGATTTCGTTGTTGGCCTTCGAGGTTTTTCAACTCGTCTTCCATGGCGCTAAGCTCGTCGGCCTCTGAGATCTGAATTATCTCTCGTGCTGAATCGATATCTTCCTTTATGGAGTTGAGCTTTCTATAGGTAAGGACTATCGCCTCTAGCTCTTTGTGGCGACGGCTCAACTCTTTGAAGCGCTTCTGATCTCCATAGACAGAGGGATCGCCAAGCTCTACTACGACGTTCTCATATTCTCGTTCGAGGCTCGCAACCCGATCACTGTATTCCAAAATCCACCACTTCCACTTCAAGCTTCTCTCGCCAAGAAGCCAAGATTTGCCAAAGTGTTACCTTCACCTTGGATAATTTTAATAAGTCAAAGAAGACGCCAACCTTAACTAACTCTACAGTTACGACAAGGTTAAGGCTCAAATCGCCATATAAAGAGCGAATCGAAGCGGCCGCTTGAAGCAGCTTGGCAAGAACAGATATGTCCATCGACGCGCTAATCGCAAATAGTTCAGCGTCTCCTTGGGCATTGACTCCGACTAAAAAATCTACAGGATCCCGACCCTGGCCAAAAAACCCCGACTTGATAGCTTCCAAGTCGCCAAACGGGTCCACGCCTTCGTGGCCTGCTAGATGAAAGTCAATTCGTCGAAACGAGACCATTGCAAAATCGCTCGGTTCCGAACACATACGAGATGCCAGCCACCGCGAACTTAGAGCTGTCGCAACTTCTCTAAAACCACCAGAGCGCCGGTCTCGTGCAATTACATCACGGCATGAACTCAATATTCGGTTCAAATTCCAATCATAGTTATTGACCTCTTCGATCAATTGAGCCTCTGCAAAGGAGACTCCTGGATAGATCTCGTTAGTTATTGCATCTATCCTGGCATAAGGGATACCCTCAAACTCTAGGTATCTCTCGCCAAAACGAATCGAGACGTCCCTGCGAAAGTCCTCTGGGACAAATGACAGCTCTAAGTCGGTAAAGTCTCGTGCTTCCAGCAGTGTAAGGCAATCGATCGGGTGAATAGATTCGATCGATCTGCCTTGATAAAATTGCACATCTAGGTCAAAGCCACTCATCTGAGCACGAAGCGAACCCGCCGCAAGTGTGATAGTCTGGCGATCAAAACGTTGAGCCCCAAGATCTAAAAATACTATCTCTAGCCGTCGAACAAAGCTTCTATGCGATGCGACCACCAAAGCGGTGGCATCAAATTTAATACGGCCACCCACTACAATAACCAAGGAGTCGCCACTGGCGACTCCGGCTATCTTTGAACTATTAATAAATTGCGATACATCGCCCGTGATACTTGAATAGCCAAGCTTGTTGGCCACAGATCGTGCAATGGATGCAAGGGCCAAGGCCGAAACATTGTTACCTTGCACGATGGACTTATCTCCCTTGAGCGCAATTTGACCCTAATAAAGAGTCACTTACTCAGCTGTAACAGGTGTCTGACCCCGACGAACACCATATCGACGCTGGAAGCGCTCTACGCGGCCTCCGGTGTCTACAAGCTTCTGCTTGCCCGTATAAAACGGGTGGCATTCATTGCAGAGTTCAACGTGCATTGAATCTTTGGTTGACTTAGTTGTAAAGGTGTTGCCGCATGAACACACAACCTGTGCGTCAGCGTAATGAGGGTGTATTTCCGGTTTCATAGCCTTAAGGAGTATAGTGGGAGAAATCAAAAAACCTTAGCTTTAGGGTCCAGGACTTCATTACCAACAAAAGTGACTCCTCCTATGCCCCTGGACTCTTAGCGATCTCAGCCAGAAAGTCGTTATTCGACTTGGTTTGCTTGATCTTGTCGATTAGCAATTCAAGGCCCGGAGCACTCGATCCTTCAGATGAAAGAGCATTGAGAACTCGGCGCAGCTTCCAGACTTGATTTAGTTGATCTCGCTGAAAGAGGAGTTCCTCATGACGCGTCGAAGATGAAATTACATCAATTGCTGGATATATTCGCCGTTCTGCCAAGCGGCGATCCAAACGTAGCTCCATATTACCGGTCCCTTTGAACTCCTCAAAGATAACTTCGTCCATCCTGGATCCGGTCTCCACTAAAGCAGTCGCCAAGATGGTGAGACTTCCACCCTCTTCAACATTTCTTGCCGCACCAAAAAACTTCTTCGGAGGATAGATCGCACCTGAGTCAACTCCACCTGACATTATACGACCGGTCGCAGGAAGAGCAAGGTTGTAGGCTCGGGTGAGCCTAGTTATACCATCCAAAATGATAACGACATCGCGCTTCATTTCAACCATTCGCTTAGCCTTCTCAATGGCTAATTCGACTACGGCTACGTGTTCCTCTGATGGTCTATCAAAGGTAGAGGAGACGACCTCACCACGCACAGATCGACGCATATCAGTGACCTCTTCAGGCCTCTCGTCAACGAGTAGAACCATTAGATATACGTCAGGATTATTCGCCTCGATACAATGGGCGATCTCCTTCATTATCGTAGTCTTGCCGGCCTTTGGAGGGGAGACTATCAGCCCTCTTTGACCCTTGCCGATAGGCGCTATGAGATCAATAATCCGAGCAGTAACATTGAGGGGGTCAATCGAGGATTCAAGTTTTAGCCGATCATCTGGAAAGAGAGGGGTAAGTTCTTCAAACTTTGCCCTCAGCTTCGCCTCATCTGGATCAAGACGATTTACCGTATCGAGGCGAACTAGAGCTGGATACTTTTCAGATCCTATCGCGCTTCGAGCACCACCTTCGAGCATGTCACCTCGCCTGAGGGAGTACTTTCGAACTAGGTTTACAGAGACATAGACGTCCTTTGGCGAAGGTAGGTAGCCATTAGCCCGGATAAACCCGAAACCTTCGTCGCGCAAGTCTAACAAACCAGAAAAATCGGTTAACTCTGCATTCGAAGCATCAACAGACCCCCTGGTCTCGCCATCTCGCCCTTCTTGTCTCGGGTTAGTCCTGCCATTGCGACGCTTTTCGCGACGCCTGGTTGAATTGGCATCAATGTCCCGATCGCCGCCACGGTCTGAATCCATCGAGCGATTTGAATCGTTCCTCTGACCATCATTTCTATTTTGGTTATCGCGGCTTTGGTTATCGCGGCTTTGGTTATCGCGGCTTTGGTTATCGCGGCTTTGGTTATCGCGGCTTTGGTTATCGCGGCTTTGGTTATCGCGGCTTTGGTTATCGCGGCTTTGGTTATCGCGCGAAAAACCCTCTCGAGCAAAACTCTCGCGGCCATTGGACTCCCTTTGGCTCTCACGTGGTGCCACTTCACCAAGGACGACCTCCTCGAGCGGTGAATTGCTTTCACTATCACCTTCGTTGGCCGACCGATCTTGACCACTTGTGCGATTATCGTTTCCACGGCGGCGAGGCTGCTGAGGATTCGAGTTAGTGCGATTGTGGTTACGTGACGGAGCGGTAGCTGGATCAAGCTCAACCACGATTGGAGGTAGAATCGCGACTGGTTCGAACTTTACCAGAGGCGATACAGTCGTCTTTACGAGATCGTCGTTCCAAACTGGAGCCGTCTCCACTACTGCATTCGCCGGTCGTTTCGAGCGAATTAGTCGTGCATTACGACTTTGATCCACAGAATCCTCTGAATCACCTACAACTGATGTCGTCGACGCCTTCTCTTGCTTTGGCTCAGTAGAAGAAAACAGATCGCCATCAGATAATTCAGCAACCGGGGCCCTCCTGCTTGCCATACCCGCTCGGGGCCTCGCAGGCCTATTAGCCTGTTCCTGGGGCGACTGTGAGGTGGAACCTTGATCAGATGAGGGAGAACCTACCGGCTGGGAGACAACTACCGTCGACACTATTAGCTCAACCAATTCAGCCTTTTTGCTTCTTGGAGATGGAGAAAGTCCCAACGAATTCGCTATTCCGATGAGCTCATCATTTTTCTTCTTCTCCAAAACGGCCTTATCGGAGATAGTAGGGGTTGTCATATATGAAACCTCAATTCACATTCGTCAGGCAAGAGATATTTGTCGTATTAGTTCTCTTAGCTCTGACGTCTAAACATAAAAAGTGCGTGTTCCAATGTCGCTTGAAAAACCAATTGAACTGTCCGTTTAGGACAAAGGAGCTTAGTGACTGATTCGACAGCCGCCAAAGACGGCTCGGTAAAACCGGGAGTCGTTCCAAATCAGGAACACTTACTATTTATTGAATATAACACAGTTTCTGAAAAAACCATCTTCTGGGAGGAAAAGTGGGGAATATTTTTAGTTCATCCGAGCACCCTGGCTCTGCGAAACAAACGAACAATTCAAAATTCTATCATTTGGAAAAGGTTTTCATTGGTCAGAGATAGGTTGCTTTGCTTAGATGCAACAGTTTGTGCGAAGGTTGAATAAGAGGCAAAGACCTGACAGCATTTACTTTCCACCGACAAGGAGTGTACGAATGTGTGAAGCTGTACAAGCAAGTCAAATAAAAACACAACACGCTATGGTCACCTTCATCAAGTTGACCATAACTTTGGTCGCTCCATCGTGTCGCGAGAGGTAAATGTTATAAGCGATTGGCGCATCTGTTCAGTCTCTCGGTTGATGGTCTTTGGTGCCTTAGCACCACCAGAATCGGAGCAATTTCGCTATTTTGGATTGAACACTCCTGAGACCCCACAATTTAGACAACTAATTGACGATATGTCTCCTTCGTGGCCATAGTGAAGATAGATAGCAAATCGTCACCATTTAATCAAGGAAGACCCACCGAGTCCAACCCCTATGGCAAATATCCCGAAATCTTATTGGTTTACCACTTCAGCTGTACTCCTAAGTGACAGTGGGGCCTTCTTGGTCGATCAGTCTTTTAATCTTTGACTAGGTCTTCATGGGAAAAACTCAGTTCAAGAATACTAGATACCTACAGCTTCTGAAATTGCCTCAATAGTTGCATCCAATGCTGTAGGTACCTGAATTTGTGAGATCGCAGTATCGGGATCCTTCAAACCATTTCCGGTCAGAACACAAACAACCCTGGCACCCGCTGGCACCTTAGACTTCAATAGACCAGCTACCGATGCAGCGGAGGCTGGTTCGCAAAAGATGGATTCGCGACTGGCCAAAAGGCGATATGCAGCAAGTATCTCCTCGTCGGTGGCGGCAAAAATATCTCCGCCAGATTCATCGCGGGCAGCAAGAGCCTGCTCCCATGAGGCTGGATTTCCAATTCGAATCGCAGTGGCTATGGTATTGGGCTCCAAAACTGGATGGCCTAGAACGATTGGCGCAGCGCCTGCAGCCTGCACGCCAATCATCTTAGGCAACGAGTGACTTAGGCCAGCCTTTTCATACTCTTTATAGCCACGCCAATATGCAGTTATATTGCCAGCATTTCCTACGGGTATGAAATGATAGTCCGGGGCAAAACCAAGTTGATCGATCACTTCAAAGGCGCCGGTCTTTTGGCCCTCAATTCGAAATGGATTGATCGAGTTCACGACAGTTATCGCCTTAGTCTCGCCAAGTTCTCGAACGATCTCGAGCGCTCGATCAAAGTTCCCTTTAATCTGGATCACCTTTGCTCCATAGATCAAGGCCTGAGCGAGTTTTCCAAGGGCAATGTAGCCAGCTGGAATAAGGACAAGACAAGACATATCAGCTTTGGCAGCATAAGCAGCCGCCGAGGCGGAAGTATTGCCAGTCGAGGCACATACGACTGCCTTCGATCCAGCTTCTTTGGCCTTAGTAATAGCCATTGTCATTCCGCGATCCTTGAATGACCCAGTTGGATTGGCTCCCTCAAATTTAAGATAGACACTTGCATTTGTCATCCCCGAGAGAACTGGCGCATAAATCAGCGGAGTTGCCCCCTCTCCAAGGGTAACCACCTCTACATCTGGAGCAACCGGAAGAAAGTGCCGATATTCATTTATCAGCCCTCTCCAATTGAGAGAAGATGAGGACAATTTTCCCGTCGAACTTTGCATTTCACACCCTTTTGGCCTTCGCCATCGATCAAATTAAGTTTTAGAAGCTTACTGGCTACCTAGCTAGGATCAAAGACTCGAATAAACCCTGCAACCCGACGTACCGAATCCAGGCTCCTAATTCCTTCTAACGTCGCATTTATAGCGCTCTCTGGAGCCATATGAGTAATAAAGACCAGTCTTGCTTCTTCGTTCATATCTAGCTGCTCCATAGAACGAATTGAGACGTTGTTCTCTCCAAAGAGGGAAGCAACCCCAGCTAAAACGCCTGGCTTGTCCACAACATCCACAGCTATATAAAAACGATTCTCCATCTCATGAATAGAGACGAGATGTGCTGGTTCTCTATCGAGTTGCCTTTCAGTAACGCCGTATCGTAAATTATGGGCCGCATCGATCACATCGCCTAAAACCGCGCTTGCAGTTGGAAGCCCTCCGGCTCCTCGGCCATAAAACATCAGCTCGCCAACCGCTTCTCCGGTGACAAATACCGCGTTGAACGAATCTCTGACCAGTGCAAGGGGGTGATCCTTAGGAACGAGGGAAGGATGGACTCGAACTGCAATCTTTTGCGATGAGTCGCCAGGCTGATCCAGCACCTCACAGATAGCCAAAAGCTTGATCTCAAAACCATGTCGCTTAGCAAAGTCGATATCCATAGAGGTTATCTTGGTAATTCCCTCTCGATACACATCCTCAAAGCGAACCAGCCGACCAAACGCCACAGTCGCTAAAATTGCCGCTTTGGCCCGAGCGTCGTCACCTTCGACGTCAGCAGATGGATCAGCCTCTGCATATCCAGCCTCCATCGCCAGCGCCAATGCATCTTCATAACTCAAGTCAGAGTCAGACATCGCTGAAAGAATGAAGTTTGTAGTGCCATTGACAATTCCAGCGATACGTCTAACTCGCTCGCCAGCCAAGCTGACTCTAAGCGAGCGTATCAGAGGAATTCCGCCAGCTACCGCTGCTTCAAAAAAGATATCTCGACCTACACTATTTGCGATCTGTGTGAGTTCAGCTCCAACCACTGCCAAAAGCGCCTTATTGGCAGTCACAACCGTCTTGCCACTCAAAAGTGCCTTTTCAATCAACTCTCTCGTAGGAGAGATTCCCCCCATAACTTCGACAACGATATCCACATCACTGGAGGCGACTACGTCCTCAGGACGATCTGTAAGCAGTTCACGATCGACGTAATCGGGACGTGGCCGATTTAAGTCCCGAACGGCCACGGCAGTAACAACGAATCGTTCACCTGTTTGAGAGTGAATCAATTCACTATCTCTGGTAAGCAACTTCAGAAGCTCTGCTCCAACGTTTCCACAGCCAAGAAGACCTATACGTACTGGAATTTGACTCACCGCCTGATCGATGAAATTTTATTAATTAGCAACAATTTCGCTCCTACTGGTGAAAAATCATAATCGCCAAAGCTCTAGAGCATGGTTAGCCTTCTCCTAAGAGCGATACCCAACGGGCCAAAATCGATCTCTAGGCATAGTGACAAGTAACGCCCAAGAAGATAGGAGCTTCCCTCCGAGTAACAAAACTAAATCTCGAGTCGAAGCAGATCCTCGTAGGTCTCTCCGCGAATTGCAAGTCGCGGGCCATCGCTATCGACAAAGACGACTGGGGGGCGTGGAACTCTATTGTAATTTGAAGCCATGGAATATCCATATGCGCCAGTAACAGGAGTTGCGATGATATCGCCTTCCGCCAAAGTCCTTGGCAACCAGGCATTCCTAATCAAGACATCACCGCTCTCACAATGCTTTCCGACGATGGTTACGCAGCTATCCCTGATAGCGCTCCCATAGCCTGGCATAAATGCTTCATATCCGCTGTCATACAGGACAGGGCGAGGGTTATCACTCATTCCGCCATCCACAGATACATATGTTCTAAGACCAGGCAAAACCTTGATCGTTCCGACCCGATATAGGGTTAGGGCCGAGGATGCGATCAAAGAACGGCCGGGCTCAACGATTATCTGCGTCTTTGAATCAACCCTAAGATCGCTCAAGGCGCCATAGAGGACCCTCGCCCACTCGTCAAATGTCGGTGTTAGTTCATCACCAAGGTACGCGACACCGAGGCCACCACCTAGATTCACTGTAGCGGGTTGGTAGCGTTCGATGATCCCCGAGAGCGCCTCCACCTCTTTGTAGTACGAATCCAGTAAAAATATCTGAGACCCAATGTGTGCATGGATTCCAACAAAGTCAAGAAAGTCAGATCGGATCGACCTCTCGATCGCTTGTTCGGCCTCTCCTGATTTGAGAGAGAAGCCAAATTTGGTATCTTCCTGACCAGTCATGACGAATTCATGGGTGTGTGCCTCTACTCCAGGGGTTATGCGAATCAGGATCCGCGCCACAACACCCCGGCTTCGACAAATTGACTCGAGTCGCTCAAGCTCCGTCATGGAATCGACCACGACCAACCCAACTCCGTAGTCAATTGCCTCGCTCAGTTCCAACTGCGACTTATTGTTGCCATGAAATATAATTCGCCCTGGATCGAGACCTCCAGAGATGACCACCGCGAGTTCGCCTCCCGAGGCCACATCCATCGACAAGCCCATTCGATCCAAGACTCTCACGAGCTCTCGACATAGAAATGCCTTAGAGGCATAAGCTACAGTCCAAGGAGCAGCACCCCTAGCTTCATTCGCGCGAGCTTTGATGTGATCTAAGTCGTAGACAAAGCAAGGGGTACCAAACTCCTTGGCTATATCTAGGAGCGCCACACCATGCATCTCCACCCTTCCATCTTCACGAATCGAACAGCCTGAAGGCAAGAGATGCGGTGAGATCGCGGTCGAATTGGTCATCAGACTCTATCCATTCAAATTAATTTCAAACCATATATATTTGGCCATCGCCAATAAAAGTAACTTCGCCAGATTGGACCAAGGCACCTTTAGAATCTAGCTACATCCGCTCCAGAGCCTCGACTCCAACTAATGAAAGAGCTACCTTGATAGCGACCTGAGCGCCCCGCACCATGCATAGGCGTGCTTGAGTCAACTCCGGCCCGTCCCCCAAGACAGAGCAATCGTGATAGAAGCCGTGGAAGGCTCCTGCGAAGTCCCGCAGCCAAGTTACAATCTTGTAGGGAGCTCGCTCTGTAGCAGCTATCGAGACCACTTCATCTAGGCGAGATTGTATCTTGAGAAGCTCCAACTCTCGGGGGTGCACTAATAACGAAAGATCGACATCTTCTATCTGTGGCTCTGGAATCTCTCGCTCAATGCGCATCCTCTCTATCGCAGCCATTCGAGCATGCGCATATTGGATGTAGTAGACAGGGTTGTCCATTGACTTAGAGGTCACCACTGCCAAATCAACTACGCTAGAGCGATCGATTGAAGTCTGTAACGACAAAAGCCGCATCGCGCTAGCGCCAATCTCTTTGGTCACCTCTTGAAGATCCACAACGTTACCTTTTCGCTTTGAAAACTTGACAACCTCATCCCCTCTTTGGAGAGAGACCATCTGACCAAGGAGTATTTCAAGGCGCGACGACTCACAACCTAACGCACTCATCGCCCCAAGGAGACTCGGGACTTGGCCCTGATGGTCAGCTCCAAAGATATCAATCGCATAGTCAAAGCCTCGGCGGACAAGTTTGTCATAGTGATAAGCAATATCGCCAGCTAAATAGGTATAGTCTCCGTTTGCCTTTGTCAAGAATCGATCACGATTGTCTCCATAACGAGTCGCCATAAAGACCGACTTACCATCTTGAATCTCTATGGCGCCATTTGCCTTCAAAAGCTCAACTACTTCGCCAACAGCTCCAGACTCTTCAATCGAGGCCTGGGAATACCAGGTATCAAAGGTAATCCCCAAATCCGACAAACTCTCTTTGATCATTACTAGGATCTTGTCGGATGCGAACTTACCAGCGGCAGTGACATCATTGAGGTCGCCATCGTAGCCTCTAGCCAATGTGGAGACGTACTCCCCGCTATATCCCCCTCGGGAACCGCCTCCCCTTTTGCGAGCGCCAACAGAGATTCACCTAGTGCGCGAATCTGTCCCCCTGTGTCATTTACGTAATACTCAGTCGATACGTCATAGTTCACGAAGGCAAGGAGTCGTCCCAAAGAGTCTCCATAGGAAGCCCACCACCCGTTTCCAAGATGAAGTGGCCCCGTTGGGTTAGCCGATACAAACTCTAGGAGAAGTCTTTTACCCTTGCCGATATCGCTTCGTCCATAGCCATCAACCCCCATAGATAAAGCAGCGCTCACGTCCTCATAGAGCCAGCTGTTGTTGAGTCGAAAATTGACAAAACCTGGTCCCGCTAGTTCAGCTCCCCTAAGATATGGGCTTGATGAGTTGAGAATCTGTTCCACAAGTCTGCTGGCTAAATCTCGGGGGTTGGTTCCCAATACCTTGGCGCCCACCATGGCTGCATTAGTGGCGAACTCTCCAAATTCCGCCCGAGCGGGTTCTGTGACATCAAAATTTACGGTGGAAAGGTCGACTCCGAGGTCGCCCAACGCCTGAACAACGAGTCCTCTTAGATGGTCTTTAATCCTTAACAAAGCGGTCTTCTCCTAAACATCTAAAAAATCATCCTATTAGGAAATTGCCTCTTTTACGAAGATCGAACCCCGATGACAAAAAAGCGTTATTTGTCGAGGTGCATCCGGTGACCACACTTGGATGTTATCCTTGTAAAAAAGCAAAAGGCGGTAACTTATTTGTTAAATGACTGGGATTCAAAGACCTACTCGACCCTAGAACTACCCCATTTGAATTGGGGCAAAAAAGCTATAGGCCACCTCGACTTAGCTGGGAATGAGACCATTGCAGACCTAGGAGCCGGGACTGGTCGAGATTCATTTGCCCTAGCCAAACTTCTACCAAAGGGAAAAGTCATAATGGTCGAGCGATCCCGGGCGATGCTAGCGACCCTAAGAGAGCAGCTAAAGGACCACCCTGGCACCTTTGAAGTTATTGAGGCCGACCTATTGTCGCCATTTGGACTGCCAAATAGCTGCGATGGAGCAATTAGCGTTGCTGCATTTCACTGGATTCACGATCATCTCACTCTTTTTAAAAATATCGCCGCGATCCTAAAAGACGATTGCCCTCTAGTGGCTGACTGTGGTGGGGAGACAAATATCGCTCAAGTCATAGCTTGCTATGAAGAGGTCTCTAAAACGAGCGCAGATGCAAAAGAGATTTGGAACTTTTCGTCAGTGGCTGATGCTATAGACAATCTCCAAGCCGCTGGTCTTTCTCCGGAATCTGTAGTTCTGGAGGAAGATCCACTTTATCTAAAGAACAAGGACGAGCTCGAGACCTTTCTTCGAACAATCGTATTAAAAGATCAGATTGCCAAATACGAATCAATAGATCAAAAAAAGATTATCCAAGAAGTGGCTGAGAAGTTACCAAACAAATCTATCGACTACGTGCGCCTCAAGATAATCGCCAAAAAACTAGGATCCTAGCGAGAATTTTGGTCCTATCTCAACCAAATGGCACAACCCTAAATGCCTCTTGAAGCAGATCAATATCAAAACAAGTCGTTGATCTGGTCTTTAAGATCTCTACGGGAGATTGCAAAAAGGCTCAAGTCCAAGTCACGAAGCCATTAGGATTGAAAAGAGATACTCCAAGGACTATTACGATTGCCCTCGTAGCTCAGGGGATAGAGCACCGGCCTCCGGAGCCGGTGGCGCAGGTTCGAATCCTGCCGAGGGCGCACTCTCATCCATTAAGTCAATTGCGCCAATTTACTTAGTAGAGCTCCACAAATTAAAATCAGCAATTTTTCAATTCATAAATCAATTCCAACCATTCCACTCCGCTATTGGCCTCTTGCCCTGATCTTCACAAAATAAATCGAAGAGTCCCCTATTTGTAGGCAAGTCGTTGTTTTAAAAGCCAGATTTACAGATGGAGAAACGATCCTTGCCAAATTGCGATCAAGATATAAAAAATATACACCATTGCTTGAGTGAACTCCGACCTAAGCAACACCTTGCCATCAATTTCAACCTCTATCGTATTTTTATTTGGACTCTCAGCTAAGCGCTATATCAGATTCACCTGGCCTTTGATGAAATTGACGCTCCTGAGTAATTACCCTTATGACAACCGACTCGGCCCGTCCACGCGTAACACCGACTTCCAACAAGATCTCCCCAGCGAGCGAGGTCCCCTGAATAATTAGTCCAAGCGACAGATGCTCCGTGACGATCCAATCGTGGCCCAGTCCTCTCGCAGCGCGTGCGGTCAGCTCAAGAACCTTTTTCGCCTTAGTTGTAGATGCAGGCCTATCAGGCGCCTCACCATCTCGGTCATCATCAAAAACAGACACAACCAGTGAATTAATAGTTACCCGCTTCTCTGAGATAAAACAACTACATATTGTCTTAGCCAAAAAGTCAACCATTGATTGTTTTTACTGGAGAACTATCTTCGAAGCCGCATTAGCCTTTTGAATCGGCAAAGAAATCTCCATGCGAACTTGAAATTTAGCCATCGTCGCCTTTACAGCCAACCATCGCCCAAAGGTCGATCGCTGGCTATAAAGAACTCTCTCTCAATGAAAAGTCAAGCCATAACCGCTCAGAATTATCGGCAGTTCAGACTCTATTAGAGACCAAAGGCAGCCAAATCCCTTGACAAAAGAAGATAGACCCAAATCCTCCAACACGAAAATGGGCTAACCTTAGAACGGCCCGGCCGCCCTCACACAGAAAGAACTAGGTACGCTCTCTATCTAAAGCGCCTAGTCCATGTGAAATGTGCCATCTAAAAAACAAACCATATTGCTCGCAGAAAATGAGCTATGCCCATTGTGCGGATGACGGAGATTTAACTCTTGTCTGGCTTCATCAATTCTCTTAACCTGGTAACAAATAATCATCCACCGCCACGAATCCTTGTACCGCATTTCTATGACGGCCTTGCCTAAAGGTCAATGCCTTGACTTTTAGGCAAGACTCTAGAGGTGAAGAAAACATCGATTCTTCAATAAGGAACAGTTGGCATTACAATAAATTTGGGGTCTTATTTGTCACAACAAATATGGGAAGACAAAAGAGCTTGACCCTGTGAGACAAACCCTTCCACCCCTAATACTTATGCGACTGCTAATTAGGCTTCCTTTGTGGATCCACGAAAAATCATCTATCAACTTATGGAAAAATTGCGACTCGCCACCAAGCACATCCACCTATCGATGGGCTTTTATCGATAAAGAGAGCCAATAGCATCAAAAAAATGGACGAAATAGCCACTTATGCGAATCGAATCCATCATATAAGTCTCAAATGACGAGATTTTCAGCTAATTTTAAATTCAGACAATAGGCTAGATTGAAGTATAAGCTTGATCTAGTCGGAAGCGCAATAAGTGGCAATTCTACTCTCCGAAATAGCAGCTCTGATTGATGGAGCAAGACTTATCGGTAGTGATCAGGTCGTGCATGGGATATCACACGATTCACGCAAGGTCGAACCAGGCTTTGTTTTCGCTGCGATGAAAGGTTCAAACCAAAACGGCTATAACTTTATCCAAACCGCACTGAACATGGGGGCGGTTGGAATAGTCGTCGCACAGGCAAATCTAGATACGATCTCTTTACTTGAGGAGATCTCAATCCTCATAGTTCCATCGGTTCGCCAAAACCTAGGTATTATCTCCTGTGCAATCTATGACAACCCATCCAAAAAGATCAACTTGGTTGGGATTACTGGTACTAACGGTAAGACAACAACATCTTTCCTTTTAGATTCAGCGCTATCGGCAAGCGGAATCCGCACTGGGGTAATCGGCACCATAGAAGTTCGATCGGCAAATAAGCGCTATGGCTCCACCTACACAACACCAGAGGCCCCTGATCTACAGGCGGTCTTGGCCGAAATGGTTGAAAACGATGTAGAAACCGTATCCATGGAGGTCTCTTCGCATGGCATTGACCAAATGCGCATCGAAGGCACGTCGTTTCGAATAGGAATCTTCACCAACCTATCCCCCGAGCACCTTGACTACCACGGAACGATGGAGCAATATTACTATGCAAAGTCCAGGCTCTTTGAAGCAAACCGTTGCGGCTTTGTGATCATAAACATCGACGACACATGGGGACGCCGCCTAGCTCACCAGGTCCAAGTGCCGAGGGTAACTTTTGGCACTTCAGCCGATGCTGACTATCGAATAGAAAACACCAAAGTAAGCACCGATGGCACTAAATTTTCATTGATCCATAAGGACTCAATCTTCGATCTCTCAACCCATATCGTTGGTTCAATAAATGCCCTAAATGCTACAGCCGCCTTCATCGCCGCCACCGAACTTGGCGCTCCTGCGGAGGTAGTCATCCAAGGAATCTCACAATGTTCTTCTGTCGATGGTCGATTCCAATTGGTTGAGGCCGGCCAACCCTCAATGGTCGTCGTTGACTACGCTCACACCCCAGACTCCATAGCAAATCTGATCTCAACGGTGCGCTCGCTCCTTCCACCCAATGGCAAGGTCTTTGCGGTTGGAGGCGCCAGAGGTGGCAGAGATCGCCTAAAACGACCAAGTCTCGGTGCTGCCCTAGCAAGTGCCGATTGCGCCATACTAACCACAGATAACCCAGGCAATGAAGACCCAGAAGCGATCATCACACAACTACTTCTTGGAACTCTCGATATGCCCCCACAAAAGGTCCACATCGAACTCTCACGGTCCAGCGCAATCGAATATGCCGTCATGAATGCATGCGAAAGCGACGGAGTAGTAATTGTGGGACGCGGCCACGAGACAACGATCAGAATCGGCGAAACCACCTCTCACCTCGACGACCGAGAAGAGGTGGCAAGGGCAGCTAGGTTGCTTGCCGCAAAAAACAAGAGCGACTTCAATTCAACATCGCAGCTCTCACAAAGCGACAACTGCGCTCATGCCTAATCCAGCCAGCGATCAAGAATCTATATCGGCCATAGTGACCTCCTATAATTCAAAAGGAACGATCGGCCCAGCAATTGAGTCAGTCCTAGCTCAGAGCTTCAAGCCCCAAGAGATTATTGTCGTAGATGACGGTTCAAGCGACGGCTCAAAAGAGATAATAAATAGCTATTCTGGCGAAATTCAAATTGCTTTTCGTGAAAATGGTGGACCCTCCAAAGCACGAAATCATGGGATAGAACTAGCCAGTGAAAGTTGGTTAGCCTTTCTAGATGGCGATGACATCTGGCACCCAAAAAAACTCGAATTACAGATAGAGGCATCCAGACAAAATCCCGATCTTCAAATAATTGCAACTGATTGGTCTAGAGAGATATCCAAGCTCGACGACCATATCAAATCACAAAGAAGATATTTTGCAGAAGATATTGCAATTCTAAATCGATTCCAGACCTCCACTGTAATGATGAAAAGAGAACTCGCTAGGTCAATCAATGGCTTCGATTCAGAACTGGACTCCGCCGAAGATTGGGACATGTGGCTTAGAGCTACTAAAGATAGATACTCTCTTGTCCTCGGAGCACCGTTGGTCTTTTACAGGGATAGCCCCCAAGGTGTATCAAAAGACCTTCGCAAACTGGCGCGCAAGGCAGATCAGATAATGCTCAGGGAATCTCAAAGCCAAGATCTAGATCCACAGTTGCTGAGAGAACTTCGAATCTGGCATCAACACCGCCTAATAATAGGTCAATTGCTATCAGAGCACCCCTTAGAAGCTTTAGGGATGATTCCCAATTCGATTCGGGCCGGTAGGCCCATGGACCAGATCGCCGCATTTAGACGATATACAGTTCCATTTCTGATGGAGCGGCTAAAGCGACGAACTAAACCAAAATCATAGATAACAAAACCCCAATGAGCGAGTGCAACCAGTCCACAACCTCTCTTGTAATCAACCCTGTGGGCTAAGATTGAAGAGTTATGAGCGACTACGAAGATAGAATTGGCCGAACAATCCGCCTGGAGCTATCAGACCCTGATCTATTGGAGTTCGAGGCCAAGGTGCTCCAAGCAACTCCAGAAGGTATAGTACTTGATCGTTCCGCTTTTTATCCCGGCGGTGGTGGACAACCTCCAGACGAGGGCACGCTAACCTTCGAGGACAAGACCACTTCAATAATCGGCGTCCAAAAAGAGAACGACCTCAGATTGATCCCAGCCCTAGGGGACCCCTTACCACAAGTCAACATGACAGTGACCGCTCGCATCAATGCTCCACGTCGGTTAGCTCTTATGCGCACTCACTCAGCGTTACACCTACTGTCAGGCGTCATCTTCCGTGACTTTGGAGCCTTGGTAACTGGTGGCAACATGGAACCACTATCGGCTCGCGCCGACTTTAATTTAACTGAAATACCTACGGGCTTCAAGGAGACGCTAGAGGAGACATGTAGTCGCGAAATTCTTGAGGACCACCAGATTCTAACCTCACGCCAACCCCGCGAAATCGCTCTTTCGATTCCCAACATCATAAGGACAGCCACCAACTTGCTACCGCCGGAGCTAGAGATCATTCGGATAGTAGATATTGTCGGTCTAGACACCCAAGCCGACGGAGGAACCCACGTAACCTCCACCTCCAAAATTGGCCAAATGACGATAACCAAGATCGAAAACAAAGGCAAGGGTTTCAGACGCGTGCGCTTCACATTGAGCTAACGGCGCCATCGAAGGCACTCCAAAATCACACCAAACGTACCTCAAAGGAGATGTCGACCAAGAACAGAAATCTAAGATATACCCTCTATCTGCTCAACTCTCCTTCGCCGAAGCCGCCTATTCCGCCTCGCTAGATCTCTCTTCGCCATCGTCTGGCCGACCGACGAAAATGGCTTCGGCCCCCAGCATTTTCCTGCCAACGCGCCGCTTTAGCAGGTAAGCAACGACCAAAATCACTAGTATCAAGGCCATGAGGACATAACCCGCAATCCCTGAAATCGATTGTACGCGATGAAAACTCGCTCCCGCTAAATATCCAGCTAGCGAAAATAAGATAGCCCAAGTAGCTCCGCCTAAGACATTAAAGATCGCGAAGGTCTTATAGCGCATACCCGTCATTCCAGCTAGACCAGGAACTATCGCTCGAAGCGTGGCAGCATATCGACCAATAAATATGCTCAGTCCTCCCCTGCGGGCGATAAAGTCTTCGGCCAGTTTAATATGGCGAGCTTTTACAAACCGACCGTATTTCGAAGCCAGGATTCGTCGTCCAAACTTCCTGCCAACGAAGTATCCAATTGAATCACCGATTATCGCTCCCATGACCGAGGCTAATAGTGCAGCCCATAGAGAGATATGGTGCTCATAAGCCAAGACACCACCGACTAGTACTGCTGTCTCCCCTGGAACGATAAAACCAAGAAATACCGAAGACTCCAATGCCGGCAAAAGAAAGATCAATGCAATGGCAGTCCAGCCGCTCAAGGTCAAAAGGTTATTTGTAATAAAAGACACATAGTAATGATAACCTAAAACAACTTTGAATATGATGAGAGGCTAAGGACGTATGTCCTTAGCCTCTCACTTGTCAATCGCCCAATCAAAAGGCGGACATAAAAGAAAAACCTAAAAGCCCGTGAGCAATCTCCAGTTAGGGCTACACTAGCCCGCCCCGCCTTGACTCAAGCACGACCGAGGTAGCTGCAAAGATCAAGAGCGCTCCACCTATAACTAGGGTCCAGGCTCCAAAGGCCAAGGATAGTGCACTAAAAAAGACACCCATACCGAGCACAAATGGCCAAATCGTATGACCTGGAAAGGTTCCGATAGTTCCTTGGCTCTCGGCGATCGTAGCATCCTTAGAATCCTCAGGACGAGGATCCATCCGCTTCCGCCACCAACCCATATAAAGGGCTGGCATAATTCCTAGACCTGCGGTGCCAAACAGCATGGTGGCACCACCATATTCTCTAGCCCAAAAGAGATAGATGGTAGTTATTACGAGGACAAAAAGCCCAATCCCTAGGTAAATTCGAAATTCTACCTTCATTGCTTCTTCGTCCTTTCTGAAGACTTCGAACCCTTGGGGTCGTGACTTTCGAGATAATCGGCATACTCGGGATGATTAGCATCCCAAACCGGCCTCTGGGATCGAATCGGAGGGATTGAGGTGAAGTTATGATGTGCCGGCGGAGAAGTTGTTGCCCACTCAAGAGTGTGGCCATCCCATGGGTTTCCACTCGCCTTCACCGGCTTTTTCCAGGAGACATAGAGATTTACCAACCACACAACGAAGGAGAGAAAGGTAAGGGCTGCCCCAAAGGTCGAGACCCGATTAAGAAAGGTTACATGATCGCTAACTAGATAGACAGGTACGCGTCGTGGCATTCCCCGCAGTCCGATCAGATATTGCGGTATAAATGTAAGTCCAAACCCAATAAAGGCTAGCCAAAATTGGGCTTTGCCCAGTCTCTCGCGAAGCATACGCCCCGTCAGCTTTGGATACCAATAATAAAAACCAGCAAAACCGGCAAAGACCGCTGTGCCTGCAAGAACCTGATGGAAGTGGGCAACCACAAAATAGGTATCGTGAACTGCAAAGTCAATCGGCGGAGATGCGAGCATGACTCCAGTAATTCCACCCATTACGAAAGTTACGATAAATCCAATAACCCATAACATAGGAGTATCAAAGGCAATATTTCCACCCCACATTGTTCCGAGCCAGGTAAAGACCTTTATACCCGTGGGCACCGCAATCAAAAGAGACAACGCCGAGAAGAAGGGGAGCAGAACCGTACCCGTAGTGAACATATGGTGTGCCCATACCCCTGTGGAGAGAGCAGCTATAGATAAAGTCGCAAAGACAAGTCCTTTGTAGCCAAAGACAGGCTTACGAGAAAAGACGGGAATAATCTCAGATACGATTCCAAAATAAGGCAGCGCTAAGATGTAAACCTCCGGATGGCCAAAGAACCAAAACAAGTTCTGCCACATAACAGGAGATCCTCCGCCAGCCACCGTGAAGAAGTGAGTACCAAGGTGACGGTCAGCATAGAGCATTATCATTGCTGCGGTCAAAATCGGAAAAGCGATAAGAATCAGCATTCCGGTCACGATCATATTCCAAGTGAAGATAGGCAGACGAAACATCGTCATACCCGGCGCTCGAAGATAGAACGCGGTAGTGATCAGATTGACTGCAGTGAAGATACCAGAAAAACCCGTAAGCGCAATCGCTATAATCCAGAGATCCGGGCCAACTCCTGGAGCGTTAGTATAACTCGAAAGAGGAGCATATGCCACCCACCCAAAGGCAGCAGCACCACCAGCTGTAAAGAACCCCAGCAACATCGTCGTTCCACCGGTCAGATACAGCCAGTAAGAGAGAGCATTCAATCGTGGAAATGCCATATCTGGTGCACCTATTTGCAGTGGGAGTATGAAGTTTGCAAATCCACCAAAGGCAAAAGGACCCGCAAATAGATAGAGCATTATCGAGCCGTGAATCGTAAACAACTCGTTGTAGGCCTGTTGGGAGATAAAGTGGTTGTTTGGTCCGGTGAGCTGAATGCGAATCAACATCGCCATAGAACCCGCGATCAAAAGAAAGACCAACGAAGTATACATATAGCTCTTACCAATGACCTTGTGGTCAGTGGATGTCAGCCATTGATAGATGCCTCTGGGCTCGTTATGGCCATGGTCATCGGAGCCATGATCAACTCTTTTTTCCTCAGCTATCGTCATGCCGTTGCCGCCTTCTGCTGTGTAAGCCAACTTTGGAACTGAGCGGGAGTTACAACCCGCACACTAAATAACATCTCGCCGTGGTACAGACCACAAAGCTGGGAACAGCGTCCCACAAATGTCCCTGTCGTCGTCGGATTGAAGTCAAAATAATTCGTAACCCCTGGTAGCGCATAGCGCGAGAAATTAAATGCTGGAATATAAAATCCATGCACCACGTCCTGGGAGACCAGAGTGATCTTGGTAGTCTCAGTTTCGGGTAAAACCAATTGCGGATAGTTCGCACCTTGCGAGACGATACTTACACCATTTGCATATGTAAATCGCCATCCCCATTGAAAAGCCGTCACCTTCACAGAGACATTCGGCGTAGAACTCACCGCTGTGATCTTATTCTCGGATCGAACTGTAAAGACAAAAAGGGCAATCACGATCAATGTCGGTATGACAGTATAGATCACTTCAATTGGAACGTTCGAATGGCGTTGGTGTGGAATTGTATCGGTCCTGCGTCTAAAGCGTAAAACGACATACAAAAGGCCGGAAAAAGTAATTGCGCCAACGGCAATAGCAGTGTAGAAAAACCCTTGGTACAGATGGAACATACTCTGACCCTGGGTGGTAGCACCTCGAAAGGCACCAAAAGTTGGACCACACGCACTAAGAATCAACCCGCCCAAAGCCAACGTGCCAAGCGTTCGCGTACGTTTTAATGGTACCCCAGAACCATCCAAAGCCTCTGACGTCTCATCGAACGCTGATTCTCTCTTATAAGAATTCACAGTTCAAACCAAACCCTTTTATATTCATTTCGCAACTTATAATTCACTATTCATAGCATCTCAGCGTCCATAGTTCTAGAGTTGTTAAATCGAAAAGCTAAATTTAGCAACTCTAGAACGAATGTCCGTAGTCTCTTATTCTCTTTTATCTCGCCTAGAAATGCGCCCTCGGGGGTCGCCCGTTCCACCCCTTGGAGTTCGAGGAATCTGATAGACTCCCGTCCCACCGCTTTGTAGCGGTCCAAGGTCGACATCGTTTGTGGAGATCGTTGATCCTCCAGAAGGGGCACCAACGGCAATCGCCGAAGCCAACTCTTCATGACCGTCTTTGATGGCGTGATACCTAATCTCTTCAGGAAGTTCCTCTATAACTTCCTCGTGCATTGGAGCTCTTAGCGCAGTCTCAGTAGTGGAAAACTCACCCTCAGACGAACGAGAGATAATGAGTATCCGTTTGCGTCGACCCGTAGTCGATACCGCACCCGTTTCGGAGGCAACCTTGTATGCGACAAATGCCGCCAGAGGAGGAACCACGAACAACAGGACTCTAAAGGCCCACAGGACAAAGTTCAGCGAGAGGCTGTAGCTATTAGCCAAGACGTCTGTGGAGCTAGCAAAGAATAGCACTACGTAAAAGGCCAATATTCCAACTCCAAGCGACGTCCGCCACGGCACATCTCTCGGATTGTCGAGCAAATGGTGCTCTTCATAGTCCTTGGTGATCTTGCGCTCAATCATCGGCCACGCACCAAGAAGTGTGAAAGTAATACCCGGCAATAGAACCGCTGGGAAAAAGACATTAGGGATCATATGGCCAAAGGCCTGTATCTCCCAAGAAGGCATCAGTCGCAAAGCGCCATCCAACCAACCCATGTACCAGTCTGGCTGAACCGCATATGAGACCCGATAGGGAACGTACTGCCCGTAGAGCCAAATCGGATTAATCTGGACCAATCCACCCAGCGCAGCAATGACCGCCGCAGTTACAAAGAAAAATCCACCAGCTTGAAATGCATATGCAGGCCACATCGCCACACCTACAACATTTCGATTGGTCTTTCCTTTACCCTTGAACTGAGTGTGCTTTTGATGCCACATAATAGCCAAGTGTGCCGTCAGCAGTCCAATGATCAATCCCGGAATAATTAGAATATGCAATGTATAAAAGCGTGGGATGATGGCATTACCAGGGAATGTCCCACCAAACAAGAAGAATCCCAAGTAACTTCCGACCACCGGAACGCTCAAAACAATCGAATAGGCGATTCTAAGGCCAGTTCCAGAGATCAAATCATCCGGCAAAGAGTAGCCGAGGAATCCATTGACAATTGCCAATACCAATAGTCCCGTTCCAACGAACCAGTTGATCTCTCGAGGCTTTCGGAAGGCACCCGTGAAAAAGATACGACATACGTGCACGATTATCGCAGCTATAAATACGTTGGCGGCCCAGTGGTGCATCTGGCGCATTACCAATCCCGCTCTAACCGAGAATGAGATATTCAAAGTTGAAGCAAATGCCTCCGAGACTTTGTGGCCTCGATCTGGGAGATAGGCGCCATGGTAGGTAATCAGCTTGCTAGAGGGTACAAAGAAGAAGGTGAGGAATACCCCTGTGAATAGCAATATCACAAAGGAGTACATCGCGATCTCACCGAGCATGAACGACCAGTGGTCAGGGAAGATCTTATTTAGAGATTTCCTCGTGAACTTAGCAATTCCTAAACGCTCATCAAACCAATCTGTAGTTTGAGTAATCATGGGCGCTCCCAATATCCGGGGCCTACAGGTTGGTCATAACCAGCCTGTGCGTGCATATTACCGTTTGAATCAAAATAAATCGGAAGCTGAGGAAGCGGACGTGGGGCGGGCCCAAAGACTGGAGTTGCTCCAGTTAAAACGTCAAACAACGACTGATGGCAGGGACAGAGCAACTGCTGTGTCAATTCCTCATATAGTCCTACGGGACAACCAGCATGAGTACATACCTTGGAAAAGGCCAGATATCCCAGTGGCCCCCAGGTCTCGCGCCCCGGTCTTGTGGTCCAGTTTGCCGTGCCCACTCTGATCAAGACGGTTTGTGAGATGGCCCCACCTACGTCATTTGATGGAAAGACAGTCATAACGCCACCGACCTCAAGGGTAGAAGAGGTAACTTGCTTTCCGTCTGGGCCAACTACTGCCGACCCTTTCCTCCAAGGTGTAGTCGTCAAAGCTTTCTTAGGTACGGGACCCAGTGATCGCAGAAAAGGAAACAGGTTTATCAGCCCAAAGAGGGCTATCGAAGCTCCCATGAGTTTTCCAAGGAAGGGTCGACGCCCGACCGCCTTGGAACCTCGATCAAGACTTTCCAAGAGAGCTTGACGCTCCAAGATCTCGCTCTTGATGGTATCGCGTTCCTGGACATATGGTCCTTGTGGAACTAGATACTTTCCCCAAGCAACCATTCCAACGCCTATTCCACCAAGTGTGGCAAATAAAAGTCCACCTTCAACTTGGGGTTGTCCACCAAGCCAGTAGGTAACAGCTAAACCAACGGTTGCCAAAACCGAGATCACAAAACACACCGCCACTAAGATCTCAATCGATCTTGTTGAGCGCTCTGGCACCTGTGAATTGGCAACCTCAGGGGGAGTAGGGGATTCGTTATCGACCTTGCTCATTTGTTCTTTCCTCCGATCCAAAAACCTGCGAGCATGATAGAGCCAAGTCCAACAAGGATTCCAACAAAACCTTCGGTAACAGGGCCAACATGCCCTAGTGCAATTCCGCCTCGATCATTAGGATGTTGGAGGTAACCAACATACTTTGCTAGATCGGCAACCTGTTGGTTGGACAGAGTTAAAGGACCAAAGCGAGGCATGTTTCCTGGACCAGTTCGAATGGCTTCAGCGATCTGAGTAGGAGTTGCGACCGAGAGGCTTGGGGCGTAAACCCCAGAAGCTAGCGCATCCCCAGCTCCAGTAATGGTATGACAGGCGGCACAGTTCGTAGAGAACAACGTTGCGCCCGCGGACTCACTGGCAAGAGATAGATTTACGTTGGGTATCAGCGGACCACCACTCGATAGTGAAGCTACGTATGCGTCGATGGCGAGAGTTTGACTCCGTGAAAACCGAGAGGGTTTCTGAACAGCTTGTATAGTAGGATCAGCTAAGGGCATACGCCCCGTTGAGACCCAAAAATCGACAGTCGCTGCACCTAGGCCTTGAAGGTTAGGCGCCCTGGAACTTCCCTGGGCTTGAGTGCCATGGCAGCTCGAGCAGTTCTCCAGAAAGAGCGACTTCCCCAATGGAATCGAGGAGGCGCTTAGAGTCAAATTAGTGATGGCAGCACTATTGGATGATCCGCCACCTGTCTTAGAACCATAGATATACGAACCGGTATAACCGTAGTTTGAAGCGTTATTTGAAAGATGAGAAGTGTTATTTGATTGAGCTGAACTAGCTTGAGGATAAAGGGCCAAAATGCTCCCACCCACAGTCAAGGTCCCAACAGCAATTGGAATCAAACCTGCTCTTTTCAGAAACGTCTTAGAGGTCTTGCGTATTGACATTCGCCACTCCTAATGAGTCAAGAAAAGCACGGCATATAGAGCAATCCATACGATGTCTACAAAGTGCCAATAGTAACTGAGCGACTGGATAACAGGCAGAGCGCCTGGATCGTCTGTTCGACCAGCCAATCTGCCAATCAAAAAGATCATTGCCACTAGACCTAGAATGACGTGGAGACCATGAAGGCCGGTCATCACGAAAAACAAAGATCCAAAGGAGTTCGTGGATGCGCTAAAGGCAACGTGCGTCCACTCAACAACTTGGTTGGCCACGAATGAACCGCCCATGGTGATCGTCAATACGATCCACCAAATAGCGGACTTTCTGCGACCATGCTCGGCCTCAAATACAGCCTTTTGCATCGTCACCGAAGACATAACCAAAATTATTGTAAAGATACCCGACTGAATGACATCCAATTTGATGCCACCAGGAGGCCATGGTCCCGTTGCGTTGGAGCGCAAGGTGAAATATGCAGCGAACAGACCCGAAAAGAACATCAATTCTGACGACAACCATACCATCGTGCCAATTCCAAGCATCGATGGACGATTAAAGCGAATTGGTTCGCTTTCAGCGCCACTGCGCGTAGCGATAGTTTGAGACATATACCCCATTCTTACCCGTAAAATACGTTCAAACTGACCTAGACGGCCACAGTCACCCCTAAAGCTGACATCTTGTTCAGTATTGCAGAATCTAGACTAACCCGAAAGTCAGGATCTCTGTTCTATAAAATAAAATCGTACTAAATCAATCAAACCTCTTTATGCCTATCAAATCTTACAAATAATTTCATATCGACCTGATCAGAGCAGCCTTTCAGTTAACTTCCAATAATCTTCCATTCCAACAATTTCGATCTCTCGTATTCGCCATAGATAATCGTTAACCTCTTGGTGGCACGAGTTATCGCTGTAAAGAGGGCGGCTTCCGCCGATGCCTCATCTTTGACCAAACAAGTGGGCTCAACTATCACGACACAATCGAATTCAAGACCTTTGGCATAATCGAGTTCCCTAATCTCAATTAAAGCTGACTCTTGGTGATCTTGCATCCATAGAGCTCTGCAATTTTCCAAATCTTCATATAGCTCAAAATTGGAGGGAACCACTACTCCAACTAGTCCACTACCAATCTCAGTGGCGGCAGCTTCAACCCAAGGCCAGATCGATTCACTTTCAACTTTGCCAGATATCTCTATGATCTTGGGCTCAACACCTGTAGAGCGAATCGACACCGTGGGCGCGAGACCCATGGAAGTTGGATCAAAGAGGCGATAGGCGAGGTCCGAGATCTCGATGGGAGTGCGATAGTTTATACTGAGCTCGTTATAGTTCCACTTTGAAATTGCGCCGCACAGCGGCGCTACTATCAAATTCCAATCCCGTTGACCATAGATTGATGTCGTCTGAGATAGATCACCTACCAAAGTAATAGAAGAGCTAATTGATCGACGCGCAAGAACGCGCGCCTCCATGTATGAAAGTTCCTGCGCCTCGTCGACGACTATATGGCCATAACGATTGACCTCAGACTGATGGCCCTTTCGTTTCAAAACTGGACCCAGATGCACATAAGCTTCGTCCGCCAGGGCAAGATCAAACCTCGAGAAGTAGCCTCTTTTGTGAGAAGAGGTCAAGACCTCAACCTCTTTCTCGTTTAGGACTCCTCTTGATGCCAAACGGGTCAATGCAGGGTGAGCAAAAAGGTCGTTCACCAATTCAAGCGAGGTCAGACGCGGCCAAATTCGGGTAACGATTCTAATAAATTCCGACTCAGATTTTATGGATCCTACGACCTCTGCTATCACGGCCTCGTCGTCTTCTTCGGGATCGACTGCCTCAATAATCAGGTCTTGATGCTCCTGGTCGTATGCTTGAGATTCTTCGTTAAACTTTGCTAGTTCATCTCTTTGAAACCTTGTTGTAAGCTCTATATAGATCTTGGCCAGCTGACGGGAGAGTACTGCCTCGACAATCTTTGCCCTCTCGTTGTGGCTTCCCGTTCTCCTTCTGGCCTGGCGTATAGCCTTCATCGACATCTCTCTGGTAACCCAAAGCTGAACCGAACCAAGATAAAAAGATAGATCCTTAGAGAGCGGGCGCTCTCGATCTAAAACTGCTTTAGAAATTACCGAAACCATCCTTTGGTCCGATTTAATCAGGGCCTCTTGATCGTTTGCCCGACGAAGCTCCACATTCAAGTCAATAAGATTCGCGATCGTTGTAATCTCTACACCAGTTTCACCAAGCGAAGGCAAGACGCGCTCGATATAACGCGCAAATGTGGCATTTGGAGCTACTACGAGAACCCCCTGATTTTCAAGCCTCGCGCGATAGGTATACAAAAGATAGGCTGCACGGTGCAGTGCGACTGCCGTCTTTCCAGTACCTGGGCCACCCTGAACGACAAGAACTCCAGGAAGTGGGGCACGAATAATCTCATCCTGCTCAGCCTGGATCGTAGCAACGATATCTCCCATTTGGCCAGTTCGAACACGGTCCATGGCGCTAAAGAGCGCACCTGCCCCCGAAAGTTCCACCCCTTGGCCACCAGAACTATCAAGATCACCTAGAAGTTCATCTTCTATCGCGATCAGCTCTCGATCCTTAATTTCAAAGTGGCGCCTTAGGGAAATACCCATAGGATTTCGAGCAGTTGCTCTATAAAAAGGTTCCGCGACCGGCGCCCGCCAATCGATTACCAAGGGCTCCATGTCAGAATCAGCGACAGCGACTCGCCCAAGATAAAAACTTTCAGATGGGCCAATGATATCTTTATCCCTGTCAATCCGGCCAAAGCACAGCGCCAAGATGCCAAATTCTAGATGTTCTAGGCGATCGAGTGTCGCTCGTACGACCATGTCTCGCTCCGTACGAGCCTGATGGGTTCCACCGCGCTCTTGCTCAAAAGCATCCGAAAGAGTGCTATTGAGGCCGGCACGGATCTCGTCCAAACGCTCATAGGCCCTTTTTATGTAGTCTCGCTCACGTGCGAGATCGGGATGAGTATTCAAACGAATTGATCCTCTCATGGGTCTTAAAGCCAAAACTCAAGCTGCAACCGATTTTCAAATAAATGCCCCGCGCTAAAAGAGGAGAGATGACCTCTTTGAAACCCCTTCAACAACACCGTCATAATTGCGCCATTAAAGGCTAGTTGAGCATTTAAAGTATCAGTCACTGACTTCTAGATGGCAAGGCCAGGCCGATAAGAGCAACTACAGGAATAGGCAAACAAAATGTCATGGATCATTTATCACTTGTTGGGCCTTGCCATCTAGAATATTGAAGATGGTTCTAAATGGCCAGGATCTCTTCGAAGATAGATAATTTAAAGACGTAGAAATCGAAGGCGCTCTTCAAAACTTTCTGATGGCACTCGCTCTCTAGAGGGTGTTTTGAATTTCGACCACCAATTTCCCATAAAAGGCAAGATACAGATGGATTCAACCAGCCAAATGGCTGACTTTAGCGAGTCAAACTTTATTCAGGCACTTAGCCTTGGCAAAACAGAAAAAACTCCCGTATGGTTCATGCGTCAAGCAGGACGTTCCCTACCTGAGTATCGAGCAATTCGGGGAGTAGGTTCGATCTTAGATGCAGTCGCAAACCCATCGCTCGCCGCCGAGATCACCATGCAACCGGTAAAAAGATACGGGGTAGACGCAGCAATATTGTATTCGGACATTATCGTTCCGGTCCATGCCTGCGGATTCGGTATCGATATTATTCCAGGTACCGGTCCAACTACCGATCGACCTTTTGAAGGCGAATCAGATCTAAAGCGCCTAGCCAATTTTGATGCCAAAACCGATACCGGGTATGTCCTTTCGACGATTGAGATTCTAAAAAAAGAGCTTGAAGTCCCGCTAATCGGCTTCGCCGGAGGTCCATTTACTGTAGCCAGTTACCTTATCGAGGGAAAGCCAAGTCGAAATTTCATAAAGACAAAGCAGATGATGTACACCCAACCAAAGCTCTTTGAATCACTCCTTTGGCGTTTGACAGAGATTACCGTGGACTTTCTCAGCGCCCAAGCTCAATCCGGAGTAAATGCAATTCAGCTCTTTGACTCTTGGGTGGGCGCCCTCTCTCCTAGAGAGTATCGTCGATTTATTACCCCCTGTGCCTCAGAGATATTCTCATCACTCTCAAAGTTCAACATTCCCATGATTTCATTTGGAACCAATACCTCTGAACTGCTCGGACTCTTCGTAGAGGCTGGGGCAAGTGCAGTTGGCCTCGACTCTAATACCGAAATTACAACTGCAACCAAACGCCTCGGCGACAAGGTGGCGATTCAAGGTAACCTCGATCCAGTAGTCTGTCTGACTTCAGTCGATAATATTATCTCACAGGCACGCCAAGTGCTTATGGATTCAGCGTTCGCACCTGGATATGTCTTCAACCTTGGCCATGGTGTGCTTCCAGAAACAGACCCCACAAAACTTGTTGAACTTGTGGAGTTTCTCCATCAAAACGGAGAAGAGATTCGAAAAAACGAAAGGGCTAGCGCAACTTTAGCCAACAGGGAGGAACACATCAAGTGAACTACCTTGTAGTTGGCGCCGGAATCACCGGCATAGCAGCATCGATAGAGCTAATCTCTTTGGGAGTCGACCCTACCAAAATTACCCTAATAGAGGCTCAAGATCGCTGTGGTGGAAAGATCCGATCAAAGATGATCGCGGGCATTTCCATCGACGTTGGCCCCGATTCTTTCCTCACCCGAAGCCAGGCCGGAATCGACCTCGCCAAGAAACTTAATATCCTCGATCAAGTCGTTCGACCCAGCACTTTCTCAGCAACCATCTTCGCCAAAGGGCGTCTTCATGATGTGCCCTCGGGCATCATGTTGGGTGTTCCAGTCGATATCAGGGCCTTTCTGGGTAGCGCATCGATGCTCAGCTTAAAAGGTCGACTTCGCGCAGGGTTGGACTTTGTACTCCCTAAGACAAAGATCGGTGATGACGCCACAATATCTCATCTAATCCGTGCTCGCTTTGGCCACGAAGTTGACGAACTATTGGTCGACCCCATGGTGGGTGGGATCAACGCCGGCTCCACCAAGTATTTGGGACTCGCCTCAGTAGCGCCTGCATTTTTAAAGTCTTATAACAGCCAAAGTGGACGTTCGCTAGCAAAATCGCTAATAAAGATCGCACCGCCTAAACCTTCGGCCGATGGGACAAAGAGTGAGATACCCTTCGCATCATTTGGAGGCGGCCTTGAAACTTTAGTTCAAGGAGGTGTCGCCCATCTTCTCAAAGAGGGAGCGACCATAATGACGTCTACTCAAGCTATAGCTCTGGCTAGCGATGGCATTAAATTTCACGTTAGAACCAAATCAACGGCAATTGCAACCGAGAACGACTCAGAGATAGCACAAGAGTTGAGCGCCGATGCTCTAATCCTTGCGCTGCCAGCCCCTCAAGCCACCACACTTCTTGGTGGAGTATCTCAAGCGGTCGCAGAACTAATTGGGAGAATCGACTACTCACAAGTGGGAATCGTCCTATTGGCCTACAAGAAGGGAAGCTTCAAAGCCCCTCTCAAAGGAAGTGGCGTCCTAGTTCCCAAGATAAACAATAGGCTCATCACAGCAATCACATTTGCAAGTCGAAAGTGGAGCCACCTCGATAATTCAGGCCTTGAGATACTAAAGGTCTCGATTGGACGCCACCGAGATACTAGGTTCGAATCGATGAGCGACGAAGATCTCACTAGAGCTGTCAGCCAAGAAGTTGGGGAGGTCTTAGGTGCCACAGTTGCACCGATAGAATCGGTCGTCTTTAGGTGGAAGGATGCACTTGCGCAATATCGTCCTTTTCACTCCCAGCTAGTCGCCTCAGCGAGAGAAGAGCTTTCCAAGGTCGGAGCTATCGAAATTTGTGGAGCTGCATACGACGGCGTCGGTCTTCCGTCTTGCATTGAGTCAGGCCAAAAAGCAGCACAACGCCTTCATGCAACGGTCGGGGCCAATAACCTCTAGCTCCCTGAAAGTAAATCGCTAATGGACTTTATTACTAAATTACTAATGGACTTTGGGGTCCTCGCCAGCAAAGATGTCGACCACAGCTCTAGCCCAGATCTGACTAACTCCTGGTATCTCTACCAAATCTTCAACCGAGGCTTCAGCAAGACTTCTCCCGGCGGGAAAGCCATCTAAAATGGCATATCGAACCGAAACGGGTAGCTCTTGGGCTTTTGCCATAACTCTCATTCCTCGTCCCGAGACCTGGCTCTCTTCGAGCCTGTGGTCGCGACGATCGAAGTTACCCCAGACCTTTGCGCACAGCGATATCCCAAGAAGGCCTTTGGCTACCTTTTCAAGAATCAAGAGATCGTCGGTCTCCATTGATCCCAAAAACTCTATTACCGCATCGGCCTCAGTAATAGAACAAGCACCCATATAGTCTTCGATAACCGCCCGATAGTTAAGCTCAAAACCACTTGAAAGTTCATTGAGTTGGAGCGAGACTAAGCGCCCATCGACACCAAGCTCGACGAGGGATGTCTCAATCTCCTCTGCAATCCGTCGAACCATCTCGTACCTTTGTAAGACAAGGACCACATCTCGAAAATGAACTTGGTTGGTATATTCCGATTGATCCAGTCGTGCCAATACCTCATCTAGGCGTTGTCCATAGCGTTCCAAGGTTGCTAGTGCTTGATTCGATTTCGAGAGCAGAGCCCCTATTGAGGCCAGAGAATGGCGCTTATCACCACGATATGCTGTTATTACCGACTGCTCCTCTGAGACGGATAATACCGGGATTGAAAGGCTTCTAGCGACTCTTTCAGCTGTGCGGTGGCGCGTTCCTGTCTCAGAGGTTACAACCTTTGGATCCGGCATCAAATGGACATTGGCCCGAGCGATACGGCGCGCATCCCCCGATAAAATTATGGCTCCGTCCATCTTGGCAAGCTCATAGAGACGCTGAGGGGAATACTCGGTGTCTAAGAGAAATCCGCCCGTACAAATCGAAAGAACGTCAGCGCTATCTCCAACGACGACCAAAGCTCCCATGCGGGCTTGCAGAATTCTATCCAAACCATCACGAAGAGGAGCACCTGGCGATACAAGCGCCAGCGTAGATGATATTTCGGGCCCCGTCTTAGAAAACATGTACAAGTATTCTAATGGTTTGTGGAGCTTTTATTCTTGATTAGAGAGAGCGACGCTAAGGCTTCATTCAGGGTTGTTACAGATCTTGCCCCACGGCTCGCCTCAGCGAGTCTCGGCACTATCGATCGATCAAAGCCGTGGCGCTGTAGTTCTGTAATACGCTCGGCGTCGCCGCTCACCCGCCGAACTTCACCCGTCAACCCCAATTCACCCAATACTCCAACATTTTGGGGTAGTGCAAGACCTAAAACTCCCGAAACAATGGCAGTTGCTATGCCAAGGTCCAATCCGGGATCGTCCGAGACAACGCCTCCGGTAAGTGAAACAAAGATATCGAACTTGTCGAGACGAATCTTTGCGAAATGTTCAATCAAACCTACTATCACCTGGCATCGTTGGCCACTGAGACCCAGAAAAGCTCGCTTTGGGATCTCACGCGAATTGAGGACAACTAAGGCTTGGATTTCAACCAACCTCACCCTAAGACCATCTCGAATGGCACTAATCACAGAACCGCTAGCACCCTCTAGTCTGTCTTGAAGCTGTGCTACTGAAGGATCAGGCTCATCCACAAGGCCCTGGTTGACCATCTTGAAATAACCGACCTCAGAGACGCGACCAAAGCGATTCTTCACGCAACGAATCGAGCGATCTTGCCCACTTCTCTCACCTTCAAGGACGAAAACGGCATCTACCAGATGCTCAAGCAACTTAGGACCTGCTATCGAGCCATCCTTTGTTACGTGGCCAAGAATCAAAACACATATCCCATTCGCCTTGGCAAGCTCATTTAGGGTTGTCGCACAGTGGCGGACCTGATTACCGAACCAACCATTCCTGTATTCTCGCCGTCGTAAATAGCTTGTATGGAGTCCACTATGAGCAGATCGTAGTTAGCGACTACCCCTAAAATCTCCTGTAGCTCTACGGCATGCAAAAAGTCAACTGCCCCTGAATCAAGGCCCATGCGGCTCGCACGACCTGCCACTTGAGCGCCAGACTCTTCACCGCTTACATAAAGTACTCGAAAATTAGCATTACCAATTGAATTGGCAACCACTAGGGCCAAAGTCGACTTACCGATTCCTGGTTCGCCACCGATTAAGGTCGTCGAACCCATGACAATTCCACCAGAGAGCGCTCGATCAAATTCACTCAGTCCGCTAGAGATCCGAACACTCGGACCATTTGCAACCTGGGAAAGAACACTCGGAGCAACCGAAACTCTTTTGTCGGCTCCACTTATGTTATTTGGCCGCACTATGGGTGCTATGGTATTCCATCCCCCACAGACCCCGCACTGTCCAAGCCAAGTCGCATATCCTGATCCGCAATCGCCACATGCATACTTGGGAGAGTTTTTCGAATTAGCTTTCATTGCCTTAGACGCTATCAGCTTGTTGTAACCCAATGGCCAAAACCAATGCGACCTTTCACTCTCAAGAAGTTACAAAAGAGATCTTAAAGAAAGCTTCCCCTCTCACAGATGTGAGAGGGGAAGCAATCTAAACATATTGAAAACCTGACAAAAATTTAGATCCTAATTCATCTTTTGGTCTCAAAGATTTATCTGAAGATCCATGCAAACTATAAAGATGCCAATTTCAGCGGTTCCTAAATAATACCTATGATCTATTGCTGTTCTTGTCCAGAACCAGTTTCAGCTAGCTCGATCTCTGGCGGTTGTAGACCCTCAACTCTCCTAAAGACCAACTCATCACCTTCGACATCCACAACTGCAGTATCGCCGGCGTTGAACTCCTTCCAAAGGAGCTTCTCAGATAGCGGATCTTCGATCAACCTCTGGAGCGCTCTTCGCAACGGTCTGGCACCAAGTGCTGGATCGTAACCCTTCTTTCCCACATATTCCTTCGCGCTAAGGGTAAGGACCAATCCAATTCCCATCGCCTCAAGCTGCGACTGAACACGCATGATCATTAGATCAACGATCTCTGTAACTTCTTCTTGTGTCAGCTCGTGGAAGACGATCACGTCGTCAATACGGTTCAAAAACTCAGGCTTGAAGTGAGCCTTGAGAGCATCGTTCACTCGACGCTTCATCATCTCATAGGTCACATCGTCACTTGATTTAGAAAAACCGACGCTGGACTTGCGCAGATCGCCAGTTCCAAGGTTCGAAGTCATAATCAAAACGGTATTTTTGAAGTCAACTGTTCGCCCTTGCGAATCGGTAAGACGACCATCCTCTAAGATCTGCAAAAGAGCATTGAAGACATCAGGGTGAGCCTTTTCTACCTCATCGAAGAGGACGACGGAGAACGGCTTTCGTCTGACAGCTTCCGTCAATTGACCACCCTCGTCATAACCGACATATCCTGGAGGCGAACCAACCAACCTAGAAACTGTGTGCTTTTCCATATACTCGCTCATATCGAGTTGAATCAAAGCATCTTGATCACCAAAGAGAAAGTCAGCTAAGGTCTTAGCCAGCTCCGTCTTTCCAACGCCTGTCGGCCCTAAAAAGATAAAGGAACCGCTCGGTCGCTTAGGATCCTTCAATCCTGCTCTAGTTCTGCGAATCGCCTTAGAAAGTGCCTTTATGGCCTCATTTTGGCCTATAACCCTCTTGTGCAACTCGTCTTCCATACGCAAAAGCTTGGCTGTCTCAGCTTCAGTTAGCTTGTAGACCGGAATCCCTGTCCAATTGGAAAGAACTTCAGCTATTACATCCTCATCGACAATGTCAAAGAGATCTTGACCGGAGGCTTTCCATTCAAGCTCTAGCGCAGTCTTTGCCTCTTGGCGTTCCTTTTCACGAAGGGCAATCCTCTTGGCGTCATCAAATGCTTGACGCTCGATTGCTGCCTCCTTGTCACGCTTTAGACCATTTATCTCGTCCTCGATAATCTTTAGCTCAGGTGGCATCGACATACGACGAATTCGCAGGCGGCTCCCGGCTTCATCGATTAGATCGATAGCCTTATCAGGAAGGAAACGATCAGCAATATAACGATCCGCCAAATTTGCAGCTGCTACTATCGCTTGATCGGTGATAGTGACATTGTGATGGGATTCATAGCGATTTCTCAAACCTTTCAAGATCTCAATGGTGTGCTCAAGGGCTGGTTCTCCCACCTTTATGGGCTGAAAACGTCGCTCTAGGGCAGCATCTTTCTCAAGATGCTTACGATACTCATCTAGGGTTGTAGCACCTATCGTCTGCAACTCACCACGCGCAAGCATAGGCTTGAGAATCGAAGCGGCATCTATAGCCCCCTCTGCAGCACCAGCACCTACCAAGGTATGAAGTTCGTCGATAAAGAGAATGATGTCCTTGCGGGTCTTAATCTCTTTTAGAACCTTCTTCAGACGCTCTTCAAAGTCACCACGATATCTGCTACCTGCTACCAATGAACCAAGATCCAAAGTGTAAAGCTGCTTGCCTCTAAGAGTGTCTGGGACGTCGTTAGCCACTATCTTTTGGGCAAGACCCTCTACTATGGCAGTCTTTCCGACCCCAGGCTCTCCGATTAGAACTGGGTTATTTTTTGTACGTCGCGATAAGACCTGCATTACACGTTCGATCTCTTTATCGCGACCCACTACAGGGTCCAACTCCTTATCGCGAGCCATTTGCGTCAAGTTTCGGCCAAATTGATCTAGAACTGGGGATCCCGTTGAATTTTCGCCCTGAGAGGTCTGTCCGCCCACGCTAGCTCCAGCGGTCTCTCGATTCTGATAACCAGAGAGGATCTGTATGACCTGTTGTCTAACACGCGAGAGATCGGCTCCAAGGGAGGTTAGAACCTGAGCGGCTACACCTTCGCCCTCTCGAACCAATCCCAGAAGCATGTGCTCGGTGCCAATGTAATTATGGCCGAGTTGAAGTGCCTCACGAAGTGAAAGCTCGAGAACCTTCTTGGCCCTCGGGGTAAAAGGCGGAGAACCGGCTGCTGGGCCGGCTGCTGGGCCGATAAGCTCCTCGACTTTAAATCTAACAGCATCCAAAGATATCCCAAGGGACTCGAGTGCCTTTGCGGCCACTCCTTCGCCCTCGTGGATTAAGCCCAGTAGGATGTGCTCAGTTCCAATGAAGTTGTGATTGAGAAGGCGAGCTTCTTCTTGTGCAAGCACTAAAACTCGTCTAGCTCTATCTGTGAATCTTTCAAACAAGACTTTGCCTCCCCGCTAGGGCTGATAGAACACTATCAATTGTAATTTCGATTTCGCTAAAACCCATATCAGACCTGTTCATTAACTATTCGTAAGTATTGAAACACTCACTTGGCTGTTTTCTTTCCCTATCGAGGAGATCTTTTCAATCAAAACCTCGATCTGACTCAAAAGGGTTAAAAATGCCAAACAAATTACCAAATTAGATCCTCTATGAATCAACAATAACGCACTATTCGCACCGGGCACCTACAGCTTTGCCATCGCCGAGAACCACCTTCTACCTAAGTATCGAACTTTTATCGACCTAGAGTAGAGCTCAGTTAACAATCAACTAACATTTTGCTGTGAAAGTTGACACACCTTTTGCTAGATAATCCATTTCAACGAGAAGTATTACCCCGATCTCGTCACTAAAACAATGGACTAAATGCTTTTTTTTCGCGCACGTTACTACTTTATGGTTAACTTCACATAGCCTAGAATACAGTGCATTTACTCTACGACATACCTATAGAAGGCTATCCCGCTCAAATGGATCGAATCGAAGCTTTACTAGCTCGATCTGTCGCATCTGATGATCCTCGCCTATCCGAAGTAGCCACCCATCTAATAAACGCTGGTGGCAAAAGAATACGACCTACCCTTGCGATGGCATCCGCGATCGCTGGCGGTTGTGAACTTAATGAATCGATACTCTTAGCCGGAGTGGCGGTTGAACTAGTACACTTGGCATCGCTCTACCATGACGACGTCATGGACGAAGCAACCACCCGTCGCAATGTAACCAGCGTAAATGCAAAGTGGGGAAACCTCATAGCAATCGTAGCTGGCGACTTCCTTCTAGCAAGAGCAGCTGGCATCGCAGCTCGACTTAGCCAATCGATAGCAGAACTCCTTGCAGACACCTTAGCTCGACTATGTGAGGGCCAAATCCTCGAAGTTAACTCGGCCTTTGAAACCAATCGGACCCAACAGGAATATTTCTCAGCTATCTCGGGGAAAACCGCCTCTTTGATGGCAACGTCTTGCAAGATCGGTGCGTTAGCTGCCGGGTTGGAGGACGATGTCGCTAAAAAACTCGATCGAGTCGGATATCTCTTTGGAATGGTATACCAGATAAGAGATGATGTATTGGACATTATAGGCTCTGACGACCAACTCGGAAAAGCCCCTGGCCAAGATCTACTTGAAGGAATCTACACACTTCCAACAATAATTGCCCTAGAAAACGCAGGCGAATCCTCAAAATTGCGACGGCTACTAGATTCCAACCGCCAAGGTGCCTTTGGTTTAGGTGAACTCTCCCTTGCGCGACGCGAAATTCTAATATCTGGGGCGCTAGAACAAAGCGTCGAGATCGCACGGACATATTGCGACGAAGCGGCCGAGATAGGACTCTCTCTCAATAACCCAGTTTCGCGATACTTGGGCGATCTCTCCCCAAATCTCCTAGATGGAATCGACGCTCTCATCAGCGCAAAACTTACAGCTGAGCTTGCTAGCTAAGACTAACCAAATCTAGTCAAATAAATGAATTGGTAACGGCCATTTGATCGATCCACCTATCCTAAAGATCTGCCAAGAAATAGCTTCGCTCCAAGCTCAAAGATTACTTTTCAAAGATTACTTTTCGGTAACTCCGGCTTGATCAAAGGTCGCCATATCCGCCAAGAGGTCTGTGGCACCTTGAATCAGTCCTAGCGCAAGGAGTGCGCCTGAACCTTCGCCCAAAGCAAGATCCAAATTCAAAAGAGGCTCCATGCCAAGCGCGGAATTAGCCACCTTGGCTCCAACTTCTCGTGATGCATGACCGGCAAAACAATATTGGAGAGATAAAGGAGACAACTCACGAGCAAGAAGTGCAGAGGAATTTGATATCACACCATCTAATACAAGTGGAACCTTTGAAAATGCAGCCCCGATTATAAAGCCAACGGTTGCGCCATGTTCAAAGCCTCCGATCGAACTTAGAACTCCCAATACGTCACTTCTATCTATCGAACTAGCAGTCCTAGAAACTGCGCTCTCAATGATTGCAACCTTCTTCTCAAACAACTCCGAAGAGATACCAGTACCATAGCCCGTCACCGATGCCACGGGGGCACCGACCATAAAGGCTACAATCGCGGCTGAAGGGGTTGTATTCCCAATTCCCATATCGCCCGCGATTAGAATGTCATGGCCATCTAAAACTAAGTCACAGGCGACATCAAAGCCAACTTGAATTGCTTTGGCTGCTTGTTCTCTTGTCATAGCAGCACCTTTAGCTAGGTTGGAGGTACCCTTAGCAACTTTCTGGATAATGAGACCCTCTGTTGGCACAAGGTCTAGAGCCACTCCAACGTCGACAACTAGGACCTTGGTCGATGTTCGCTTAGCCAGAACATTGGCAGCGGCTCCTCCGCTTAGGAAGTTTCCGACCATCTGGGCAGTCACTTCCATTGGCCATGGAGAGATCCCCTCTTCTAGCACACCGTGATCTCCGGCGAATATAGCCAGGGCTCCACGAGAGGGAGTTCTAGCCGGCACCAATGAGGCGATTCCACAAATTTGAGCCGCAACATCTTCTAAGGCTCCAAGCGCATAAGGCGGCTTTGTAAGGGTCAACTGCCTAGCTTTAGCTTCCTCGAAAGACTTGGTATCGATACCAACGACTAGCTTTGCAGCTTCAAAAACATCCATCAACTAACCTTAAAACAAACGCCAAAACTTTCGAATTTACCAGATCAGACCGCTTCAGCTTCAAAGGCACCACTGGCAACTAGGGTCGAGTTGATGTCATCATTGGTAAACATAAACTTATTAAAGATAAAGAACTTGCCAACCCAAAGAATTCCAAAGGCAAATATCGAAGCAAGATTTACCAAAATTGCTGTCTTAAAGTGGGTATAGCCATGAGTGGTAGCAAATCTTGTGGTCAGGGCGATCATACCCATCGATAGACCAAGGCCCAAAAACGCCAAGAACCAAAAAGGGAAGACTTCGCGCCAAAAGTGAGACTTTCCGCTTTTACCCCACGCCCAATTGCGATTCATGTAATAAGCAGGAACTGCCGAAACCCCAGTTGCGATGAAATTTGAGGTGGTGGCGCTAAAACGTCGAGTAAGACCAAAGCAAACAAAGAGAACGACCTGGGCAACTACTACGGAGACGCCAGAGGTCACAACGTATCGAAACGCCTTTACATATTTACCGGATGCTCGAACCTCAAGCAGCAGGGAACTTAACTTTTTCAAATTAAACACTTTCGATAAAACCTCGTCGGGCCCAAGATTCCATTACCACATTTTTGCGCCCACAGATATATGAATAATATCAGTCTAGATCAGAGTCGACAACTTTTGCGATTTTCTATAGCGATAATGTGAAACAATTCACGACAAAATGAACTCTTTATATCCTAAACACGGCGGTAGGAAGGTAACGAGTTGGAGAGTTGGAATTGAAAAACTCCTTATAAAGATTCACAGGTATGAACCATCTTGGAGTTTGGTTCTAGGATTGATGGCTGTAGGACAACAAAGCCACATCTTTTTGCAAGTCGCTCTACCAATGACGTTTCGCTGTCCATCGGTTAGGGCGATATCTAAAATTCCCCAATGGGTAACTTGCATATCTTCTTTTGCGGTCAGTCCGTGACGGTCTGACGATAAATTTTTAGTAATTTCCAATTTGAGGTGCTGCTCCATCTAATTATTGCATGCAACGATTCGTCCTTTGACAAAGTAGCCCATTGTGCAAATCCAAGTTCTTTGAAAACATTAACCACGCCTTAGATCGCATCAGGCTGGTCGGCTTCGTGTAGAAATAGTCTTGAAAATATCGACCCTTGACAAAAACATCTTCAGGTGATTTTGCAGAGGTACCTAGGGTGACCTGAACATAGCAAAGCAACCGCCACCCCAAATGCTAATTCATAGGCCACTGGGGAAATTGGTTTGGGTCGCCACTTTTCTTGCCCTTTTTACCCTGTCTTCACCTACGACTGATCCCTCAAGGCAAGAGCTCATCCACCTAGAAGACAATTGCAAAAGTAGATATTAAACCTTTTTGAATTCTAAGCCCCGCACCCACTGGCACAAAAGGAATAGCAACGGTAACTTGAGCCAAAAACTATTCCGAAATAATTAATCTTGGAATTGTGTACCGGTCCCATATGGGATTTTCTCCAAGTCCCTGTCAATAAATGGTTCTCTGCCACTGCAATATCTAGCTTGCTTAGCGTCAACCAGCCAGTATTGGATAAAGAAAAGTCAGGAAAAGACGCCACTTGGAGGGATTTGGCAGGTCGGGTCGACAACCTACCACGCTTGTTGTTAGATGACAGAAAGATGACAAAGATGTCTATCGGATATTGGGGTATGACTTTCTTGAAAGATAGCCCCGACGTCACACAACACTTGACTTGAGAAACGTTTGAAGTGTGGCGATCGAGGTGTCGCGTTTGTGGTAACGGACTACCTTCAGCTGAGGCAATATGGCCGGAGTCGCACTTTAGGTGACTAACGCCCATTTTTTATCGAAATCGAATCAAAAAATCCTTTGTACTTCTTACAAATCTAAGAGTGCCATAGGACCTCACCTATCCACTTGCCAGCTTCATCGAATATCTGATCAATCACGTCCAGCACCATTTTGGTCTCAGCAGAGGTAAGAGTTAGAAAGGTTGAAATGCATTTTGCAAAATATCCGTAAATTGATTGAACCTTTTGGCCACCTAAGACGTTGTTGGCCTATGAGAATAAAACCACACTCAACAACGCGGGCTAGGTCTGTCTCGAGGTTCGGCTTAATGCCGCCCCTTGCTGCAGCTGGCCTTACATCTATCGCTGGGCTAATTTCAGGCGCAGCTACTTTGGTGGCTGCCCCACAGATAGCATCTGCGACAATGGCTTCACCTAGCTCGATTCTTTCATCACTAGTTGATGTAAATATTGGCTCAACTATTTCGGCAAATGGCGATACAAATCCTTACGGTATCGCTATCGTACCTCAAAACTATGTGCCTACTTCAAATTCGCTTTGGCAACCTGGCGACGTAATCGTAAGCGATTTCAATAACAGCGCCGGTACTAATGGAGCAGGCAGTTCTATTGTCCGGATTAGAAATGGTGTTACGACAACCATTTCACAAGGGCAGCTCTTTGGAACAGCAGGGCTGGCCTTCAACGCTAATGGTGCGGCCCTTTGGACGAGTGATATTGGTCCAACTCCGAGTGGGATGCCAAGCGGCGACGTATCAATCGTTCTAGGCAACAATAACCCAAACGGAGCAGCGTTAGCTTCTACCAATGGTTCTGGAACCATAAATAACAAAACCACTGCATCCAATAAGGTAACCAACTCCTTCAACGGGCCATGGGGTCAGGCATTCAACGGCAACGGGTCATCTCCCGTCTTTTACTGGAGTAATGTCAACGACGGGAAGGTCTACTCTATCTCCAACCTCACCGCGCCAAACTTTGGCGCGGACAGAGTTACTCTTCTCGCCAGCCTTCCATGGGGACCAGCCCCTGGAAGTTCAAGTTCGTCGGCTACAAATTTAGGGCCATCGGCGATCGTCTACTCCAAAGCCAACGACACCCTCTATGCGACTGATGCATATAACAACAGCGTCTATGCAATTTCTGGGGTATCGACGTCGTCACCCACAACAAGCTTGGTTGTTAGCAACGGTGCTTTGAATGTGCCAGTTGGGATTACTATAAACCCCCTCAACGGTGACCTCCTAGTTGCAAATGGTGGAGTCAATACAATCGTTGAGATCAACCCCATGACCAAAATGGTTGACGCCATGAGAAATGTTGCTCCAAACGAACCACCAGGCAGCCTCTTTGGAATCCAAGCTGTCACTTTAAGCGATGGTTCGCTAGCTATCTACTACTTAAATGATACTCAAAACAGTGTCCACGAACTTGTAACTCGCAGTACTCCCGGTGGGTATCGATTTGCAAGTAGCGATGGCGGAGTATTTAACTTTGGAAATAGTCAGTACTATGGCGGGGCCGCCTCAATGAAGCTAAATAAGCCGATAGTTGGCATTGCTTCTACTCCAGATGGCAAAGGCTATTGGTTGGTCGCAGCAGATGGCGGCGTCTTTAGTTACGGAGATGCAAGCTACTATGGCGGGGCCGCCTCAATGAAGCTAAATAAGCCGATAGTTGGCATTGCTTCTACTCCAGATGGCAAAGGCTATTGGTTGGTCGCAGCAGATGGCGGCGTCTTTAGTTACGGAGATGCAAGCTACTATGGCGGGGCCGCCTCAATGAAGCTAAATCAGCCGATAGTTGGCATTGCTTCTACTCCAGATGGCAAAGGCTATTGGTTGGTCGCAGCAGATGGCGGCGTCTTTAGTTACGGAGATGCAAGCTACTATGGCGGGGCCGCCTCAATGAAGCTAAATCAGCCGATAGTTGGCATTGCTTCTACTCCAGATGGCAAAGGCTATTGGTTGGTCGCAGCAGATGGCGGCGTCTTTAGTTACGGAGATGCAAGCTACTATGGCGGGGCCGCCTCAATGAAGCTAAATCAGCCGATAGTTGGCATACTCGCAACCCCGTATGGTGGCGGATATTGGCTAATTGCCCAAGATGGCGGCGTCTTTAGTTACGGAGATGCAAGCTACATGGGTTCGACTGGTGGAATGGTTCTGGCTGCCCCAGTAGTCGGCTAATCAATTTTACCGTAAATCTTTAGCTAGATTGAAATAGGACACCCGTTTCGAGGTTAATCTCCACAACGGGTGTTCTATTTTCTTATACGGCACTCTGCGAGACGTTTAGGGGAACAATTGCTAGCATCAGAACGGGTGGATGTAGTTTGGAGGTCATGTTCAGATGATCTCGTTGGATATGCATTCTCACTCTGCGGTGATCGCAGTCAAGCTCTCGACGTCGTTCAGGAGAGTTTTGTGAGATTGATCTCACAACTTCAACGTTCGCCAACGCTATTAAATGAAGATAGCGCTCGACCGTGGCTCTTTAAGGTGGTCCGGAATTTAGTGGTGGACAACTTTAGACGTAAAGAAAACGTCTCGACTGCCACGACCGATACTGACCCAAACCATAGTCGTAACGGTGACAATGCTACAGAGTTGGATGGCTTCTACAACCTAGATACGATGGTTGTTGACCGTATCGTGATCAATAACGCACTAGATGCTCTATCGAGCGACCATCGCATAGTTATTGATTTAGTCGTAGTTGAGGGCCTATCGTTGTTCGACGCAAGTGAGATCTTGAAAGTTCCAATTGGGACAGTCAAGTCGCGCATTTATTATGGCTTGAAGAAGGCTCGAGAAAATATGGGCGAGGAGGTGAGGTAGGTGCAGATGGACGAACACCTCAAGTTCAAAGAGTCTCTTGGCGGCTATGTGATAGAAGGGCCGGGAAGCAATCCTGAACTCGAAGATCACTTAATGAGTTGTACTGAGTGCCAGAGCGAGATAGGTGAAATACGCTCCACAATCGCTATCATTCGAAGGTCGCATTCAGCGACACCTGCTTCTGTAGCACTCATAGTGCCACCTAGGGCTATTGAAGAACGATCATCTAAGGTCGACCGTGATCTGGCTCTCGTCGAGATTTCGAAGTTGCGAAGGTCAAATAGAAATATGAGATATGGAGCAATAGCAGCTTCGATAGTTGCAGTAGTCTCGCTGTCAACGCTTGCCCTGAGACCAAAGGCACCGTCTTACCTTGCAACAGTAACGTCCTCTCCATCATCGATGGTAGTAAATCTCGTCTCTAACAATAAGGCGGCTTCACCCGTGGGAACAATTGTGGCTGAACCGCGAGGATGGGGGTCGCAGTTGGTCTTGACAGTGGATGGGCTAAAGGCTGGCAAGACCTATCAGATTGTCGTTGAAAGCGGTAAAGTACAAGATGGGGCAGGTAGCTACATGGTTCCAAAAGCCGGAACTCTTCACGTTATCACGGCTTCATCCATACGCACTCCGATGATCACGGCCATAAAGATAATCGCTAACAATGGCTCAACTTACGCCAAGAGTCTTTGACTCCTAAAATTAGGTTGCCCAAAGCCTCTCTTTCCTACTCTCATAAGCAAGTGCTGCTATCTTTACTAGATAATTTCTCTTAGAAAAAGTTAGACAAGTTCCTTCGGACGCTCAGTTAGGAGGGTAGGCCATCTGTCTTCCTAATGACCAAAGAGATACCTATCAAAAGACTGAGCACCTCGCATGAATCATCTCTTGGCGCAGTTATGAAGCTTGAGAGTAGGCGACCTGTGGTCTCCTCAATTTTTTCTTTGGTAATTGCTCCCACTTTACCGATGAGGCTCTCCTTCGTAATTAGTCCCTTTTCTTTGATGTTGACTAGAGCTTCGTCTCCCTCTTGTTAGCTAAAGCCTCAAGTGACGGCGACGAAATCCTTTGGAATTCATCGATCAGTAATTATTGATGTGGATAGGCTTTGTCCAATGCCGGAAATTTCCTCGGTGGTTAGCGCACTGAACTGGCCAACATCCCAGTGTTTAAACAAAAGGCTGACCAGATGCCAGAGTAAGGCAATGCGCCATCCTCAACTCGCATTTGAAGAACTCTTTGGCCCGCCTGCCAACTTCGTAGCCGATCCGCTTGCGATGAAACGGAGTACAAAAAAGAACATTTCACCCGCTGCGTACACGCCAGCTTAAAAGATTCCAAAAGGATCTCTATCTACTCATCCCAAGGGAGGTGGATCGCTCAATATTCTAAATTGAAAGTGAATAAAAGATAGAAAGTGTCAATTTAATAGACGCCCTGTCAAGTGATGAAATTCGAAATACCGCACGCGTGGTACAAGTTTGGGTTAAATAAGGCGAATGGATGAAAGTCATATCGGTGGATGCAAATATGGTAGGCGGCAAAAGCTCCCTTACCACTGCAATTTGATCTCATGAACTTTTATCGGCTTCTTGCTAAGCGAAGTGCTCCATAGGTGCCAGAAATATCTACCTTGCCGCCTTCTTCAATCATATCCTCCAGTAAAGATAGGCTCCATTTTGCTTTCAGTACAGATAAAACTTACGAAACTTAGTAGTCATTTTGTAAAATATTAATTATTGAAGCGCAAAATCTCACCATGTTCTGAGTATTCCGACCGATGCTGCAGATTTTTAGGCAAAGATGTAGGTGTGACAGATTCTCTCGATGCGCTAATTACGCTACTTGATTTAGACCAAATAGAAGAAAATATCTTTCGGGGCTATTCGCCCGAAGAGCACAGAATGAGGGTCTTTGGCGGACAGGTGGCTGGACAAGCTCTTGTGGCCGCAGGACGAACCGTTTCTAAGGGAAACGTACACTCCTTACATGCCTATTTTCTAAGGCCCGGCGATCCCAGAATCCCTATCGTCTACCTAGTCGATAGAATTCGTGATGGCAAGTCCTTTACGACCCGAAGAGTCATCGCTCTCCAAAGAGGGGAAGCGATCTTTAACCTCTCTGCATCCTTTCATATTCAAGAGCCAGGAATCGATCATCAAAGCGAGATGCCCGACGTGCCAGATCCACTTTCGCTGCCTACCTTTAAAGAAAAGATGGCGCCATATGCCAAGAGGATGGGCGAGTGGTACTCTAGGCCACGGCCATTGGACCAGCGCTACATCACCGAACCAAACATGTTCAAGACCCAAGAAAAGCGCGAACCCTATCAAAGGGTATGGGTACGTGCAGATGGAACTCTTCCAGATGACCCACTTTTACATGCATGCGTGATAGCCTACGCCTCAGATATGACCCTTTTGGATTCAGTGATGCTTCCACATAAAGTATCTTGGGATCAACCTGGCGTAATGGTAGCGAGCCTCGATCATGCTATGTGGTTTCACCGCCAATTTAGGGCCGATGAATGGTTCTTGTACGACCAGGAGAGCCCAACCGCCTCTGGATCACGAGGACTCGCTCGCGGTCAGATCTTCTCGAGCGATGGTCGATTGGTCGTCTCTGTGGTTCAGGAAGGGTTAGTGCGAATCATAAATCAAGAGATTCAGGACTTCTAAATCACGATCCACCTAAAAACGCCAAAAGACCAGCGATAGTTGCAATTAAAACTATAGGGCTCCTTCAAAGACAAGGAGCCCTATAGCATTTAACTCACAAATAGGGCTACATCAACAAGTTGGCTCGAGGCTACCTCTGCTCAATAGTTACATAATTTCGCTCAGGAGCACCCGTATAGAGCTGGCGTGGCCTAACGATTTTAGCGTCTTGGTCCAAGAGCTCAGACCAGTGAGAAAGCCACCCAGAAATTCGCGGAATAGCAAAAAGGACTGGGAACATGTCAATTGGAAAGCCCATCGCCTGATAGATCAAACCAGAATAAAAGTCAACATTTGGATAGAGCTTTCGCGAGATAAAATAATCATCGCTCAATGCAGTCTCTTCCAACTTCAATGCGATATCTAGAAGCGGGTTCTTTCCCGTTACCTCAAAGACGTCATAGGCGACCTTCTTGATAATCCTCGCACGAGGATCATAGTTCTTATAGACACGATGGCCAAAGCCTTGAAGACGGGTCTTACCGGCTTTCACGGATTCAACAAAGGCGTCGACATTATCGATCGAGCCAATCTCGGTAAGCATCCTCACGACCGCCTCGTTGGCTCCGCCGTGGCGTGGGCCATAGAGAGCCGCACAAGCTGCGGCAGCTGAGGAGTATGGATCGGCATGGGCAGATCCTGCTGTACGCATCGCTGTCGTAGAACAATTCTGCTCGTGGTCGGCGTGAAGGATAAACAAGACGTCAATCGCTCTTACCAAAACCGGGTTCGCCTTGTAATGCGGCTCCGCAACCTTCCACATCATGGACAAGAAGTTAGCTGGGAATGGAAGCTCGTTATCTGGATAGACGAAGGGCATTCCAACGCTAAAACGGTGCGCTGCAGCCGCCAAAGTTGGCATCTTTGCTATCAAGCGCACGATCTGCTTCTCACGCACCTCAGGATTGTGAATATCCTTGGCATCAGAGTAGAAGGTAGACAGGGCGGCTACCGCAGAGACAAGCATACCCATCGGGTGTGCATCGTAATGGAACCCTTCCAGAAAGCGCTTTCTAACGTTTTCATGAATAAATGTGTGATGGGTAATATCATTCACCCAGGCGTCGTATTGAACTTTATTGGGGAGTTCTCCCTTCAGCAACAGATACGCTACCTCGAGATAAGTTGACTCTTCGGCTAATTGCTCAATTGGATAGCCGCGATAACGCAACACTCCCCCGTCGCCATCTAAGTAGGTTATCGCGCTCTCGGTCATGGCCGTAGTGGTCAAACCAGCGTCGAAAAACCAAGTACCGGGAAGAATACTTCGCCAAGCATCTGAAGATATTCCACCGTTTTCAATAGGGATCTCAACCGACTTACCGCTGCGGTTATCGGTGATCGTGATCGATTCTGGCACGACTAATGGCCTCCGTTTACTCTTTACGTGGAAATGCTCAAAACTTTTTTGAGTATAAACAAGTTTGGAATCACTCTGCAAATTACCGTATGATGTCCACCCCTAAGACTAAACACATTTGACGCATTTGACCAATTTGTCACAAAACATTTAAAAAAAAGGAGTCGGCATCAGGTGAAAACGCCCAGTCATCCACTTTGAACAAGGATGCCAAGATCTTGGTTCAATGCGTCTTACCACGCGCTTGCTCTTGGATCTATCGACCATAACTTTCCTGAGAGTAATATATTATTTGCCAAAATGGCGACCCGTTAAATCAAGTTAAGCTTCTTTCCTCAAAAATCCTCATGACCAAGCCACCGGCTGATTAAGCATCGTCGTACCTTTACCTGTAACCATGAGATCCAATGGCCTGCAGCAAAAAAGCGCTGGGTGGCGAAAGATGCGAGAAAGAACATTCCAATCAGAATAACTCTACGGCAAATACCATTCCGACTCCCCTAGAGTCAGGATTCACCAAAAAGTCAAAGTTCGCTTTGGCAAAGCCGCCCGACCATCAAAAAGGGATCTAAAGCACTAAAAGCCATCGCCGATGACCCAAGGCTCATCCAAGGGAAGTCCTAGGCTCAAAATCGAGATAACTTTCATTCTTTGAGAAAAAATCAATAGCGCAAATTGTTGCAGAAGGCCCGATCAGAAAATCGCCCAAACAGCATTCGATCTTTACTGCAAGTTGACGAATTAAAAACAGTTAATACAATCTTGCATTAACCCATCTACAGCAGACGCGGTCCCACTCTTTTTCAACCTAGCCCATTAAGTAAAGATATAGTTGATTCGAGCCGCACCTTCTTGGCGCCCAAGAATTTGGTCATTTGCGACAAAATCCACCACCTAAAAGTTACTTTATCGAATCAAATAGACAAATAGGTCAATAATATTGACACACATCTAGTCTCATCTATCAAAGTATTCGACACTAAATTACGCGAATTATTTATCCCTTATCTTATCCTAGGCACTTTATCATTGGCCCTACTCCGACTGAAGCCTATGGACATAATGCGCCAAAGAAACCCCTGGCCATCAACGTAGTTAATCCTTCGCAATGTTAGCCAGGGCACCCTTTATGAGGCAAATAACAGAGATAACAAGTACTGGCCGTAACCTCATCCCGCGGCAAAAGCCCAGCATTTTCCAGTCACAACCGCACTAGACACAACGTCACAAAATTCAACTAAGAGCTCCTAGTCGAATCACACTCTAGGATTCTGCAGGTTTATTCTGAATATAATGCTTGAAATTCAGCCCTTATCATTAAAAAGAAAAACGATAGACATTGGTTTCTCTGATCTGAAATCCCTTTCGGAGATAAAGTCGATTTGCTGACTCTCGATCCGGACGCGAAGTTAGGTCAACTGTCTTTGCACCCAACGAGAGAGCAAGATCAAGTGCAAAATCGACCAACTTGGCACCAATCGACATGCCACGCTTTTGACCATCCACAACCACATCTTCAATGATGGCCCGAATACCCGTAGGGATCGAGAAGGTTACCAACGTCAACGTCCCGGATATTTCACCGTTGCGATCGCGGGCCAAAAGGAGCGAGATATTATCATCATCGATCAACTTTTTTAGGTCTCCAACTTCGAGCGGCCTCGCCGAAGAAGAAAGTTGAGGAATCAAAGCGTTAAGCGACGCTAGAGTCTCACCATCAGCTGACCTCGCCAACTCAATCATCACATCTTCGGCCACCACTACCACCTTGGTAAATCACTTACTATCTCTAGATTCTCTCGGAGCGATTCGCTCTCGCATTGAATCAAACTTAGCGCCTCTTACTCATCTATAAGACTCTCTAGCGCCAGAGACTGACACTCTAGAGATCCAATAGATTGATGCCATTTAAAGTAGCCAGACCAAGAGATGTCCAACACTTCAAATACCACTCCAGATCCAAAGGCCGCAATATGGCCGATCTGGTTTACAAAATCTAACCGACCACCTGTGCAATCGGTCCCAATGGCGGTCATAGCACCTCGGGAATATCTCAAATTGAAAACTACCTCGGTGCAAATTTCTCCTTGTCTATGAGGATCCACACTTTTCATTCAGATCCCACAGGGGCCCAAACCATATTTCAGATGAAAACCATCCATTCATTGAGAACACCTAGCCATGGCTGAGCAAAGCTCCAAGAATCAGTGCCACTGCCACAAAAGAATGAACCATCTCTGCCACGATTAGAACCAAAAGAGGTAGTTTTCAATTCAGCGGGCAAGGATAAATGGCCTTTGGGTCCTGGCCGACAGCATTTGCATAGAGACTGGTTGATCAAACTGGAGGTTATTGCTTTATCTTATAAGTCGTCTGGGTGGCTTTATCCAAAGATGGCTTTTGAGCGATCCAGCCTAAATCGTTTGAGCCCCAAGATCGAATGGTAAAAAGTCGTCAATGACAGTATCGATTCAAAAATCCTAGTTGGGACGCTATCTGGAGATCTCTGGAATTATTGGACCGCAATTATAAAATCGTTGGTAGTTTTTGAGTTGTGGATATTTCTAGAACTACATTGCTACGATGGGCCGAAGCCCTCGGAGGATCAGCTCGGACTGGTCTCGGCTTTACAAAAAGCCTTTATGAGATCGAGAGGTTCGAAGAGATATTAAAGATTGCATCAGAGATACGAAGTTGCGCCCAAATCAGTGGCCTTGGTATAGACCCCGAGTCGAGCGGTGATGAGATTTTTGACCATTGGCTCCAATCCGTAGGGGATGGAATTCCAGGTTACGTAACTCCCAAAAGTGCAATCGCCACGATCGTCGGCAACGAAAAGGGCGAGATCCTCCTTATCCAAAGGTCAGATTCTGGAATTTGGCTATACCCTACTGGATGGGCTGACGTTGGATATTCGCCATCCGAAGTAGCCACAAAAGAAGTCAAAGAGGAGACTGGAATCGATATCGAGGTAGTTCGGGTCTTAGCCATTATCGATGGTATGCGAAGGGGATATACCGCGGTTCCCTTGTATTCAACTATGTTCTACTGTCGAAGCATAGGAGGAGAGCTCAAGGCGCATCCTCTTGAATGCCGGGACGTTGGTTGGTTTTCTCGTAACAACCTCCCTTCTCCAATGGTTCGCCCTGAATCGTGGATCCCTATGGCCTTTCGCGCAATAGACGGAATTATAGATGAGACCCATTTTGACACGGTGAGAACCCCCTTCTGGCGCGAAGAGTAAAGTAATAGAGCCAATACGAAGTTCATAATCAACCATGGCTACATGGCTATCTATGAACCATTGCTAATCATGAACAAAGAGTCACATCTCCCAAAGATAGATAGCTCCAGCAACAAGCCATCTTCCAAAAGGTCGCTTCGACCATCTAGCACCCGAGCTGCATCACCCGAATTGCATCACCAGATGAATCGAACTATCACCTATCACCTATCCGTATCACGCAGGATATAACGCAAATAGCTCTCGGCCTCATCAATCATTTCAGAGGCGTATGCAGTCGGATCCATGGCTGCAAATTCATCTTCGTCAGCCTCGTCATCATCGGTCTCAGAAATTCCGAGTCGGGCTAGATAATTAAATACTTCATCGTCGGATTCCACCAATTTGGTAATGGAATCTTCGTAATCGCTAACCGCCCCATCTAGCTCCGATGCATCAAGGGCGAGATGGAAAAGCTCGCCGATCTTTGCCACCAAAGCCTGAGCGGCCTTGGGTGAAGGCGTCTGTACTAAATAATGAGGAACAGATGACCACATGGTAGCGACAGAGGCACCTTTGCCATCCAATATTATCTGGGCGGCGCCCATCATAGTTGTAGGACCTACGAAGTTATCTGACATCAACCCCAAGGATCTCATCAGCCGAGGGCTATTTGATCGAACCGAAACTTCAGATGGCGAGGTATGTGGCGCATTCACAATTTGGCCACCCAAAAATATCGTGTCATTTGGATTAAAGGTATTGATGACATCCACGACCAACGCACAGTAGCTACGCCATTCAACGCGAGGCTCCAAAAAATGAACCAAGATAATATCGCGATTGCTCGAGACATCCTTGCCTTGGTAGATCTCAATCTTGGGCCATTCTATATGACGGTCGATCCCATCGGTAGTTGATATAAATGGGCGTGTTGAATCATAGTCCACGAAACGATCGACGTCGACTTCTGCAATTCTCACAGCATCAAATGCATCTCTCATGTACGCCAGCGCCATGAAACCACCGCGTGCCGGATCATCCTCCCCTTCAAAGGCCGCGATAAGCAAAGGATTCACCAATGCTGTCGGGTTCTGCCTAATCCACGAGACTTCAGTCATAACTACACGATAGCAAGAAGTTGGGAATTGAACTTGGAGTTGTGGGTGCAAAATAAGATATCCACCGACCCAGCCAATTAGACCAGCACCATGCATGCCATAAAAACCACTCTAAAGCGATCTAAAGCGATCTAAAGCGACCATTGGCTATGCCAAGAAACGACGGCTACGTCTGTGAAACCCATCTAGGTAAAAGCCGACCACGAATCAGGATTCGACTACGTCACCCAAGGATTCCACCTCAACGCCAATCTCAACCAGCCATGCCAATCCAGAGGTAAGGTCGATAGCATCGCCTTCTAGCTCGCATACCAACCAACCGGTGCCGTCTTCAACGTTGGCCCTTCTAATGTCGGCCATGACCCTGTGATCCAAAGCCAAGTGAGCCAATACGGGCTGAGTAACCAGACCAGGGGGGTAGATCAATTTAACGCGCTGATGTGCCATATTCAAGAGCTTAAACGGTCACGAGTCGCTTCTCTCACCTTATTTGTTATCGACCGATAGCTCGGTTAAGATTTCCCGAAACAAACCCCTCTAAGCTCAAGGTAACGTAGAGATAACCCAGCTTCTTTAGGGCCCGAACGACTTCATCTGCCTCCTGTATCAGCTGTGGCATCATCTCTATTTCAACCTCAATCCTCGCAGTCTCGTCAAAGTCCCTGACCCTTACTTGACGATAGCCCCGCAATCGAAGCTCCCGCTCAGCACGCTCAACCCGGCTAAGAACTGCGATTGTTATAGCAGTACCATATGGTACACGAGAGGATAGACAGGCAGAGGCTGGCTTATCATGAATAGGAATTCCCAGGGCAAGAGCGTGCTGACGAATCATCTCTTTAGACATCCGTGCCTCCAGTAGTGGAAACCTGGCTCCGGCCTCTCTTGCTCCAATTTGGCCCGGCCGATAATCACCCTCGTCGCTAGCGTTTACGCCCAGAATAACGACTGCGTCACGACTTTTAGCTATCGGACCCAGTCGATCCATTAGCGCTGACTTGCAGTAATAACATCGCAATTCATCATTGACTAGGTATTCCGCCATCTCAAATTCCCTCGTCAAGACTGCCTCGAAAGATAGACCTAGCTCCAGAGCTAGTGACTTAGCCTCTTCAAACTCACTTCTTGCCAAAGAGGGTGAATCCGCAGTTACAACGAGAACGTTCTCCGGGCCGAGCACCTTATTCGCAAAGACACCAAGATACGTGGAATCAATTCCTCCCGAAAATCCGACCACAACCGACCCCATGGCTAGAAGAATCTCCTCTAGCACATCAAGGGCACTATCTAGTTCATCAACCACGCCCCAAAACCCACTTTCTAAATAAATTTGCCCCTAGGGTGCTAATCCAGGGGCAAAAGGAAAAATCAACCACTATCTAGGGCTAGAAAGAGGCGGCTAAGACACTCTCGATGTCCCCGATCACTCCGGTGTAAAATGGGCCAAACTCGCCATAGAGTGCAGACGCTTCGTCGAAGCGCATCGTGTAGACAACTTCCTTTAGATCGTCGGGGCGAGCTCCAAAAAGGGTCACTCCCCACTCATAGTCATCCACTCCCGTGGAGCCAGTAACCAACTGGACGACTCTACCGGCAAAAGCTCTGCCAGATGCACCATGACCAAACATCATTCGCTCGCGCTCCTCGTATGACAAGGAGTACCAGTTATCCTTCTCGCCTCTCTTTTTCGACATACCATAAAAGCAAATATTGTACATCCCACTCGGAGGTAGGAGTGGATGAAGTCTGGGCTCCTTGCGATCCTTTGGCATGCCGCTCGCATACTCAGAGACCTCGGTCATAGAGACATAGGAGTCCACCACAGACAATCCAGAGCGCTCTAAATCACGTTGAAACTCCTTTAGTCGAACAAAACTAGGCCCTAGTGCTAGAAAACCAATCTGCGCCTTATGCCCCAAAAGGCCAAAGGGGATAATCTGATATCCATCGGCAACAGCCGACTTATGAGCTACCATGACGCTCGCGAAATCCAAGTTTGCAGTGCCTTTACAAAAAAGATGCAAAACAGACCAGCCCTCCTTGGGGCTAAACGATTCATCTTGGGAACTTAGGGGCGGAAAGACCACTTCAGACATAACTGTCTCCTTATAATATTGCGATCGATAAAATAACCTTGGTCACCCGCAATAACAGGGCGACCAAGTGCCTTGTAACTCGAAAACCTAGCTCGAAACCGTCTGTCCGCACCATGTAAATACTGTAGCTTCGTCTAAATGACACTGACTTACCGTCTAAGCCTCTTCAGGCTTAGTCATTGGAGCAACAACATCAAGAGCAAAGTCTTGAACAAGAAGGGTCGAATCGCCAGATATCAATGCCGCAGTATTAGGCGGCATAGGAAGGCTTACATCAGGAGTCCTATGGTCGCGATGAGCTGCTAACACAGCATTGTGATAGTGCTCCAACTTGGCTATAAAGGCTGAGTCACCATAGACCGATCCGTCAAGCAAAGGACCGCGTCGTCCTTCGATTATCGCGGTGATGTCCTCTCCTGTAACGGTCTTGTATGCCTCGAGTGCATGGGCTACAGAAAAAACTTTATCCCTATTGTCCTCGAGCAAAATCCGAACCCGACGGTAGAGTTCGTCCAATTTAGCCTCTATACGATCGCCAAGCATTACTGGAAGATCCTTGCCTTCGCGCCTACCGGAACCCTTGCCCCCTGGCCGTGCCGATCCGGTCCCTGATTTTTGAGATATAGCGTGAGAGGAGATCGTCGACCCCATTCCCCAATAGCCCTCCATGAGTGTCGCCACGGTTGTAGCCGACTCAAGGTCTCCAGAGACGCCCGAAGAGTTATCGCCATCAAAGAACATTCTCTCCCCGACCAACGAAGCTAGCGAGACCATAATGTCGGCTTCGTATTCGCTTCTCCAACGAGTGAACTGATCCTCTGGTGGAATCGATGCGACCAGACCAAGGAAATTACTTCCTTTTTCAATGGTTGCAATATCAATAGTTAGGTGCTGTCGAATCTTGACGGCAGCTACAGCGTGACACGCCTCATGGATGGCCACAGCATGGCGATCACGTTCGATATACTCGACATCGTCAGGCGGTCCGAACTCCTTGAGTTGCTTAGCTCGAACGACATCCCTCCAAGTTATCGAATCCCTGCCATCGCGAATCGAAATAATCAAAGACTCATTTACCAAATCCTTGATCGTAGCTCCGGTGGCATATGGAGTAATGGTTGCCAAGCGATCGATCTCGTCCTCAGTAAGTTCATGATTGACCTTTTCAAGATAACCTTTGTATGTTCTAATACGTCCGACCTTAGACGGATAACCCACTCGATATATTCGATCAATACGCCCAGGTCTAAGCAATGCCTCATCAAGAGACTCAGGCATGTTGGTGGCCATCATAATCAACATACGATACTTGGGCGGATCCTTGGGCTTTAGGCCAAAGGCCCGTCGTACTGTACGATTAAAAAATCCACGAGGCTTCTTGAGGCCTGAAATCTCAGTCAGAAGGGCCTGAAGGGTCCCGGAACCACCCATGCCACCCCCACCCATGCCACCTGCGCCAGCAATAAATCTGGATAACCGACCCCTAGAATCTGGCTGGTCTGCTATGGAATCGCCTTGATAAGAACGCAAAACTTCTGCTAGAGAGGCTGGACTTAAGTATGAGCTGCCATTACAGGCCGTTACATGGGACGAAAAAGAGTGTCTGTTGCTTGCATTTCCCTGCACACCAGATAGCGACCCTCTAGAACCAAGGGAATCCGCTTCATCGAAGAAGACAACGACCCCGCCGTAACGTACCGCCAATCGGCGCAGTTTGCGAAAAAGGCCTTTGACCTTCATCACGCCTACGCCCATAAACATGTTGATGAATGCTCCTGGGTCTACAAAGACAAAGGGATTCTCGGTCTCACCGGCCACCGCTTCAGCCATGAGGGTCTTACCGGTTCCAGGCGGACCCCATAAAAGGATACCTCCTGGGACGTATCCACCCTTTTCTTCTATAGCATCAGGATCTTTTAGAAAGATGATGTTCTCTTTGATGCGCTCCAAAACAGCATCTTGGCCCCAGACGTCAGAAAAACGAGTCTTTACGTCACCCGGAAAATAGACGTCTACTCCACCCTTGGAGAGAAACCAAAAGAGGCCTACAAATTGAAGAATGACAAAGACGAAGCCGAAGGCCAATTGCAATACCAAGGGCATAGAGGAGGCTAGAGCAGCTGGAGCTTGGAACAGAGCAGTAAAGACCGAAAGGTGGTAATGAGCTGCTAGAAAGATATCGAGAATCGCTAGAACCCCAATGTATTTTAGGGCTCTGCTCATCCTATATTTAGTCCAATCGTTCATATTCGCGCTGCGTCGCTGAACTCCTGAAGAAAGTACTTGGCTAAAAAAGGTGTTCCATTCTGGGGACTGCTCGGCCACGAGGTAGTGAAGTTGTCGAATCCCTTCGATGGCAAATAAAAGAACCAACCACCAAGCGGCGTTAGCCTCATGGATTATCGACTGCCACGTTGACATTAGCGGATTCGCCGAAGAAGCCCCAACAGTTAGAAACAAAAACAGAATTCCTAAAATCAAAAGAAACTTGATTCGGTCCCAAAGCTCCATCTTGGGGCGTGTCTTCATCTCTACGTACTCTGGCGAGTCGAAATCGTCATCGTCATCGTATGGATTACCCATACCTCGACGACCATTTTTTGGCCTCATCAATTTCAGCTCCTAACATTCCAAGAGTTAACTATTACATTGATCGTTGCCTTATTAGCTTTGTAACACGTCAAATCGCATCCAACGCCAATTAGGTAGACCCAATTTGTTCCGGAATCAACTTCGGCGACCTGATCTAGCACTGCGGTGGGCTTCCCAGCTTGCTTTATGTAAACAAGCATCTTCGACCCCCGCATTCCCGATGGTGTCACAAATTCACTATAACTTTGTGACGAATATGTTGCCCCAGAGTATGTATTACTCGAAGAGAGCGGGTCAACTGGCAACAACAACTTCCTCATACCGGCCAATGAGAAGGTGTCTCGCTGGCTCGCAGAAAGTTTTGTGGCTTGGCTGATTCCAAAAGGCTGATTAGAAAAGACACCGTTCAAATTGGCTATGTTGCTAATTTTCTGCGCCGTGAATACATTCGCCCAGTTACCCGTCTCGATAGCCGACAGTTGACTTTGAGAGATCGTCGTCTGGGTAGTAGAAAAGACTTGCCTTGGTCCAAAGTCGGTCCAATTCGATGGAACCTTAAAGTACATATCGGCGCCAGCCGCGCTTTTGAAGTTATAGAACCCAAAGCTAGAACCACATGCGCTCAATATTACTGGGGCCAGGCCAAATAGACCCACGCCAAACAGTGGGCGCCATAGGGGCCGTAGCGGCAAAAACTTCTTTGTCACCTTGCGGATCCTATAGTCGGACAAATTCAACCTTTTCCGAAACCCTTGTGTCGAATATCATAACTCAACGATACTCAACCCTGCACACTAATAGATAGTGGCATTTACTGTAATTCTGCTGAAAAATCAATCAAAGTTAAAAAGACTTTGTGGGTAGGAACAAACAAGTTCCTACCCACAAAGATCAAGTAATTTCGAATAAAGAAGCGCTCAAAAAAGCACTTGAGCTACTCCTAGTAGTCTTCCATGCCACCTTGAGGCATTGCTGCACCCTTTGGCTCTGGCTTGTCTACAACAACTGCTTCAGTTGTCAAGAACAGTGCGGCGATCGAAGCGGCGTTTTGAAGAGCTGAACGAGTAACCTTGACGGCGTCGATAACACCAGACTCAAAGAGATCCTCGTAAATTCCAGTTGCCGCATTTAGCCCCTCGGCACCCTTGAGGTTCTTAACCTTGTCAACTATTACGCCACCCTCGAGGCCAGCGTTTATAGCGATCTGCTTCAATGGCTCTTCTACAGCCTTTGCTACGATTCGAGCACCAGTAGCTTCATCGCCTTCAAGCTTCTCAGCTCGCTCTAGAATAGCCACTTGCGATCTTAGAAGGGCTACGCCGCCGCCAGGAACAACGCCCTCTTCAATAGCAGCCTTTGTAGTAGAAACCGCATCTTCAATGCGATGCTTCTTCTCTTTGAGCTCTACTTCAGTAGCGGCGCCTACCTTGATGATTGCAACGCCGCCCGAAAGCTTCGCTAAGCGCTCTTGCAGCTTCTCTCTATCGTAGTCAGAATCTGTATTGTCGATCTCTGTCTTGATTTGGCTTACACGACCCTTGATGTCGTCCTCTGAGCCTGAGCCTTCGATTATCGTCGTCTCATCCTTGGAGATTTCAACTCGTCTGGCATGACCAAGAAGATCTAGAGTTGTATTCTCAAGCTTCAATCCAACTTCTTCGGAGATCACTTGACCACCCGTAAGGATTGCTATGTCTTGCAACATAGCCTTACGTCGTTCGCCAAAGCCTGGAGCCTTGACCGCTACTGACTTGAAGGTTCCGCGAATCTTGTTCACTACTAGAGCTGCTAGTGCTTCACCTTCGACATCTTCTGCGATGATGACTAGTGGGCGCGAGGTCTGCATTACCTTCTCAAGCACGGGCAGAAGGTCTCTAACCGAAGAGATCTTCGAAGAAACCAACATGATATAGGGGTTATCCATTGCGACGGTCATCGTCTCTGGATCGGTAACGAAATAGGGCGAAACATAGCCCTTATCAAAACGCATACCCTCTACAAGATCCATCTCCATGCCGAAGGTCTGAGACTCTTCAACCGTGATGACTCCATCTTTTCCAACTCGATCGATCGCCTCAGAGATAAGGCCACCGATTTCATTGTCTGCAGCTGAGATCGATGCGACCTGTGCGATTTGGCTCTTGGACTCGCTTTGGCGAGCAAGCGCCTTGAGAGAGATAACAGCTGCTTCTACAGCTTCCTCAATACCTCGCTTGAGCGACATTGGGTTCGCGCCAGCAGCAACATTTCGCAGACCTTCACGTACCATCGACCATGCAAGCACGGTCGCCGTGGTAGTTCCGTCTCCGGCAACATCGTCGGTCTTCTTGGCGACTTCTTTTACGAGTTCAGCGCCGATTCTCTCATATGGATCCTCAAGCTCTATCTCCTTGGCAATAGAGACGCCGTCATTAGTAATAGTGGGAGCTCCCCACTTCTTTTCGAGAACAACGTTTCGTCCCTTTGGTCCAAGGGTAACACGTACGGCATCAGCTAGCTGATTCATTCCGCTCTCTAGGGCTCTTCGAGCCTCTTCATCAAAAGCAATCAATTTTGGCATTTATTGCTCCCTCCATTGGGTCACCGTTTAGCACTCTCAATACTAGAGTGCTAATTAAAATTTAATGTAGCTTTCTCTAATAAAAGCTCGCCAACGCTACTTCCTCTGAAATCTAGATATGTGCAACCGACACTGCAAAACCGACTAAATCCCAGTGGTGCTTACAACTTCACCCACACCACTGGCATGCGACACCCATTGCCACCATGGAACTTACCTAAAAAAGTTGATAACAACGCCGAAGGTTCTGAGATAGGAACTATGGATCACCATGGTACCTTCCATGTGCCTGGATCTTTAATCACCCAAGAGAGTCAGAAATTCTTCGCTCAAGGCCGCTCAAGGCCACAAATCTCAAAGCAACTCGATCTGAATCTCAATGCTTGACAATCAAGGTCAAAAAGCACCGCCAGCCACCGCTGGCACTATTGAGATAACTTGGGAATCGCTCACCTTGGTTTGTGGGCCATCGAGAAATCGCACATCTTCATCGGCCAAAAAGATATTGACGAATCTCCGGATCGCACCTGAATCATCAAAGATACGATCACTCAATCCCGGAAATTGATCTCCTAGATCGGCTAGTGCTTCACCTACATTTTCGCCATTTACTGTTACCTCTGACACACCGTTAGTAAGACTTCTAAGTTGAGTAGGTACACGAACCGTAATAGCCATTATTTTGAGCTCCTTCTTTGTGAATTTAAAAAATCAAAAAACCCATCGAGTGAGGGGCCAATTGTGATGGTGGGACCCGTCGTGGGGGCCAACGCCTCTACAGTCTTTAGGCCATTGCCTGTCACGTAAGCAACGGTCTTTTCCCCCTTTTGCACAACGCCCGCCTTGACCAACTTGGCTAACGTCGCGATAGTTACACCACCTGCGGTCTCTGCGAAGATTCCCTCAGTTCGTGCTAGAAGCCGGATACCATCTAAAATTTCATCATCGCTTACCGATCCAAAGGCTCCGCCGGTCTTTCGCACAATATCTAACGCATAGTAGCCATCTGCTGGATTACCAATCGCTAGCGATTTAGCGATTGTATCTGGTTTCACTGGGCGAATAACATCCACGCCTTGATCAAATGCCGATGCCACCGGTGAACACCCGGCGGCCTGAGCTCCAGATATCCTGACCTTAGGTTCCTTATCCAAGAGGCCTACGCGATAGAGCTCGTTGAACCCCTTGTGGATCTTTGTCAGCTGACTTCCAGATGCAACCGGAACAACAACATGGTCAGGACTTTGCCAGCCAAGCTGCTCTGCAACTTCAAAGGCTAGAGTTTTAGAGCCTTCAGAGTAATAGGTTCGAACATTTACATTGACAAAAGCCCAATCTGGAACTTCAGATGCAATCTCTGCACAGAGTCGATTTACATCGTCATAGTTTCCATCAATTGCAATTAAGTTGCCGCCGTAGATGGCGGTAGTAATAATTTTAGCTCGCTCCAAATTGGCTGGCACAAAGACGTAAGAGTCCATATTCGCCCAGGCTGCGTGCGCTGCTACGGAGTTAGCCAAATTTCCAGTCGACGCACAGGCGGCGACCTTTAATCCGAGTTCTCGAGCTCTAGTTAATGCAACTGAAACTACACGATCCTTGAAAGATCCAGTCGGATTCAAGGTGTCATTCTTGATCCAAAGGTCATCTAGGCCAAGGGCCCTCCCCAGACGTTCAGCTCGAACCAGCGGTGTAAATCCTGCCCCTAATGAGACATAGTCGCTCCCCTCTACGGGAAGAAGATCACGATAGCGCCAAATCGAAAGCGGTCCGCTTGCAATTGATTCACGAGATATAGAACGAGAGATCGCATCGTAGTCGTAACTAACCTCAAGAGGTCCAAAGCAAAATTCACATACGTGATACGCCTTAGCCTCGTAATTCTGACCGCACTCTTTACAGGTCAATGATTTTACGTATGACAAGTACGTCTACCTCCTCATCGGTCGGGCATTGGCACCTGGTATTAACACTGGTTGCCGCGGTTTCTTCGGGCCCGTCCCTCAACCGCTCTGGATGACATTTAGTTTTATTTGACCAAATAGTTTACTGCCTGATTTGGCAAATGATGCACACTATACCTCCATGGAAAGATGCCTCAAAAACGATCTAAAAAGCCTCTCGATTCACGCAAATGAGCTGAGACAAACATCAAAGATGGCATAAAACCCTAGATCCAAAACCTCAAAAGCGAGCTAGTCTAACGAGACGGCGCCAATGGCATCTCTCAAGCATTCTTTGGTATGGATAATAGATCGATCCTCGCCGTAGCGTTCTGCCAAAGAGACAAGTTCGACGCCCTCACTTAAATGATTGCGATCAAAATCACTCGCAATCATTCCAACGACTACTACAATCCTGCGAGACAGGTAGGTACATCTCTCGATGATTCGCCCAACCACCTTGCCGTTGAAACTCTCATTGTCCAAGCACCCCTCGCCCGTTAGGACTAAGTCTGCCTCCAATATCAGCTCCTCTAGGCCAAGAAGCTCGCTCAAGTAATCAAAGCCAAGTTCAAGGTCACCCCCGGCGCAATAGAGCATTCCAGCAAGCCCACCTGCGGCGCCCGTCTTGGGAAGACCAAGGGGACTTCTTCCGAATCGATCCAAAAGTTGACCGGCAATAGCCAGCTGACGTCGCTCCAAAAACCGAACCTCTAGAGGCGTGGCCCCTTTTTGGGGAGCAAAGTCAGCCGGTGCATCCAAAAAAGTCGTCTCTACGTCAACCAACGCAGTCAATTTCAAGCCTGGAAGATCGATCTTTGGCCCCAACGCCACAAGCGCGCCCCAGCCTCCATCGGTTGTTGCCGATCCACCACAGCCCACCACAATATGAGTAGCACCGTCCTCGATCGCAGCCCTAATAAGCTGCCCTGTCCCATAGGTAGAAGCTGCAATAGGATCATTTTTTGTTGCCCCGCCGATAAGTGCCAGCCCTGAGGCCAGTGCCATCTCAACAACTGCGTCGCCATTTCGAAGCAGATGGTAACGGGATTCGACATCTTTCCCTAGCGGACCTCTTACCACCAAGGGGCGCGATCTACCACCAACTGCCTCTAAAAGTCCTTCCCCGCCATCGGAGATCTGCCTTGCGATCACACTATGGCGTGGGGTCAAAGCTGCTGTCGCCACTTCAATAAAGTCACCTGAAGTCAAAGTGCCACGAAACTTGTCAGGAAGAATCAAAACCTTCACTCATCTAAGGCTATTCGATTCCAAAATGACATTCGTGGTTCGAGTCACTAGTGTGTCGTGCTTTTAATAAATTGAACCTCAATTGCATTTGCGAATGGATCGAGTGGTGATTGCACTAGCTTTTAGGGGATATGGATCCATTAGTTATCGTTTCAAATCGTGGTCCCGCTTCGGCCAAAGTCACTCCCAGCGGGGATGTTATTCTCTCACGGGGCGGCGGCGGACTTGTGAGCGCGCTTAGCCCTCTGGCACAAGATGGCGCCATAAAATGGTGCTTTCCGATCTCATCCCAAGCCGAACTCGACGCACAGAGCCATGGTCTCTTTGGCAGATTCATGCAAGGGCTAGAGCCAATTGAAGTAGCCCCTGACGTTTACGACGCCGCCTATAACGACATCTCCAATAAGGTTCTTTGGTATCTCACCCATGGAATGTTCCAAACCTCAAGAAATCCCTCCTTCGACAGTGTCTTTTACTTAAGTTGGAAAAAGTACCTCGAGTACTCCAGCGAAATTGCCAAAAGTGTCGCTGAAATCGCTCCAAAAGGAGCGCGGATTATCCTTCAGGACTACCACATGTTCATGGTGGCACACTTTCTTGCACCACTTCGGCCTGACTCCTCCCTGGCGATGTTCTTACATACACCATTTTCGTCTCCGTCTGAACTTGACGTCCTTCCTAATGAGATAGCAAAACAAATTCTAGAATCGCTTTCAAACCTTGATCATCTTGGCTTTCATGCTGCCAAATGGCAGCAAAATTACTTAGATTGCGTAAGTTCCTTTGGGGCCAACCAGGCCAAACATTCTTGGGTTAACCCACTCGGTACCGACGCTATCGACATAGTCAACTTAGGCAACACGCCCCAAGTTGAAGAGGCAGCAGACAAATTAGGGGCCTTGGCTAACGGACGGAGAATAATTGCACGAATAGACAGGATGGAGCCATCCAAGAATATCCTCCGGGGAATCGATTCAATAGTTGAGATGTATAAGTTCTATCCATACCTTCTAGCTACCACAGTGCACTTTGCAAACTGCTACCCGAGCCGGGAGGCTATTCCTGACTATGGCGAATACGCCAGAGAGGTCCACGAAAAGGTTGAAAGCGCCAATAAGTACCTCCGTGAATTGGCACGACCGCTTAAGATAGAGTTGGAGAGCGACCCAATCGTACTTTTCTCGGAAGATAATTTTGCCCTATCGTTAGCAATCCTTCGAAGCTACGACGTCTTATTGGTCAATCCAATCAGGGATGGCCTCAACTTAGTCGCAAGCGAGGGCACAATACTGAACGAGCACGATGGAGTACTGGTCCTTTCCAAAAACGCCGGAGTTGCTGAGATCGTTTCCGAGATCATCCCCCTCGTCAACCCATTCGATATCAAAGAGACAGCTCTTGCAATCTCGCAGTCGCTTGCGCTCAACAAAGAACAAAGAAAGTCTCACAACTCGCATTTGAAAACTCGATTCCTAGAGTTCAATCCACAGTTGTGGCTTTCTAACCAGATCAATTGGTTCAATGCACCTTAGGTAAAAGCAAAGCCATCACAACATCCTGGGGCTTTTGACTAGTTAGCTTTGGTCCAAAAGCCCCAGTAATCGATCGATAACCAAAGCCAATTCAGCAGGCGACTGTGTCTTTAAATCGCACGTCTCGGCCAATTCGTCTGGGGTCTCACTTGCATTCGCCACAAGGATAGACAAGCATCGCTTCGAGTAGTTATCGAGGCGTAGCAATCTAAAGACTCCCAGATCTCCATAGTCATCACCACTAAATACAACCCTCGGAGTAAAGCTAAGCAACTCATTTACGACGACTTCTTTGGATGGCATTGATGCTGGAGCAACTTCAAAGACCATCTTGCCGGGACGAATTATCAATCCTTGCAGTTGTGCGAGCTCTTGAGAGATCCATGCGCCCAAAGGCTGGCGTATCTGTGGGGCGCCTCGATAGTGAAGACCAAAAGAGACTCCCTTATCCTCAAAGGCAACTTCGGGGAAGCTCATGCGCTTCCATCGATTCCTAAATTCCTCTAGTTTCTCCAATTCTCCAGCAGGGATCACTCGACGCTCAATCGAGAGACCCTCTAAATCAGAACTTTCAAAGCCATAGTGGCCAAAGAGACGAACCCGAAAATTTCTCGTTTGCGAAGCTAAAAATTTGAACTGCTCGAGGAGAAAATCTATCGGCCTACCCGAGACAATTGCTAGATCATACGAAGAAATTATCCTTCTCAGCAATGGGACGAAGAGAGGGTGCATTCGAGCCTTAGATGGCGATTCAACAATAGGCGCCAAGGTGCCATCGAAATCGAAGATAAAGCCTACCGACTCACCCACAGTTCTTGATGCATTGGCAAATTCCAAAAGCACCGCATCTAGGTCATCCAGCAATGTCTGAGCCTAACACAACGTTTATATCTGAAGGACTTGCAGCGCCGATTGGAGCTTGGGTCGAATATGGAACGGCATCAGAGACTGGAAGACCCAAAATCCTAGCAACAGCCTGACCCGCTACAACAAAACCCGAATAATAATAGACCGTAGTTGTGCTCAGATTTGACGCTCCTGCATTTGTGGGAGCTAAAACATTAAAGCCAAGCGCCGCCAACTTGGAAGTTATCGTACCAGCTGCTCCCGCAACCGATGTTGCGTTGGCAACCCTTACCGTTATCAAGGCGTTCGCCGGATTAACCCCAGCCGCAAGAGAAGTAGTCGGAGAGGTAGTCGGAGAGGTAGATCTCGATGATGCCCCTCGAGTTGAGCCCAAAATTCCAGTAGTTGTCGGGGAGGATGCAACTCTTGGAGAAGAAGTGGTTGCATGCTGTGGCAAGGTCGTAGGCGCAGAATCTTTGGCACCTCCAGCTACGGAGGAAACCGATGAAGTACCACTTTGAACGCTCGATTTAGATGACGAAGACGACGGGGAGGCGGAAACAATCGTAGGCGAAGGTTGGAGAGGTGGAGCGGCCGACAGCACGGTGCTGGTTGTTGTTGTTCGACTTGACGAAGCGTTAATATTGGGTATGCCAAAGGCTAAAAGGGCTATAAAGGCCAAGATAGCTACCCCTGTAACGGCTGATCCGGAGGAGACTCCCACCTTACCCAAACGGGAACGAGAAGGGTTAGGACTAAGATGCTTCGGCCTTTTTCCGGGATCCAACGGATTCTTGAAGATCTCGTCGTTGGGGAACCTACCATCAACCATTTACTTCCCCCTGTTTCACCGTCAAATTAAAAACAGTCAGATTTACCGAACTTTATAAGCATATTTAAAAATGAATATTCAATAATAACAATACTGTAATTTGAAAGACACTAGACAGCCAAACCAGAGATATTAAAGCCAAACCGAAAACGATAAGAATAACGCTGGGTCGATAAAAGCAAAAGTCGCAACGCCACCAAGGCGCTATCACCCAAGAGTTGGCCTTAGGGAAAGAATTTACTTTGATGTCTACGGAGCCAAAGTGGTCACCTAACGCTAGAATATTTTTCTCAATGCCGGTGTGGCGCAGTTGGTAGCGCAGGCGATTTGTAATCGTCAGGTCGTCGGTTCGAGTCCGACCACCGGCTCATTCAACCAATGAGGCCGACAACTAAACAGGGCAGATGCCACCCTCGGCTCGCAACCCAAACAATTCTGACCAAAATAACTATGACCAAAATAACTATGACCAAGTGACTTGACGGCTCCGCCATAACCGCTTAACAATGGCATGAGAAATAGGCCTTAGACTAGATCGCTAAAGTTCAGAGTCAAGGCCATCACGCTAAGGCCACCTTATAGGCTCAGTGATGGACAGCGACGACTGAACTTTCAATTTCACATAGCTGCTTGGGATATCTAAGGTTGACTAAGGGACTATCAACCACGCCGAGAAAGCAACATCCCCCCCTCTTCGCCTCGGAGGTATCGACAATGACCCACCAAAAGACTTCAAGGGTTCGCGTGTTCCAAAATATCTCTACATTGGTGGAGAATTAAAGAGTGCTTGAATTGATATTAATAAATCAAAACAGACGACCAAAGGCTAGGGCTGCAAAAGACACGCCCTCGCCCAAATCGATACCTTGGCAATCAACAGATTATCCGGGGGTGGCGGCTGACCTCAATCTGGCCACCTCAAAAAGTGAAATCGCGGCCGCCGCTGACACATTCAGAGAATCCAATCGACCCGCCTGGGGAATTCGAACCAACTCGTCGCACCGTTCAGATGTCAAACGCGACAATCCTTTGTCCTCTGAACCCAAGACTAGCGCTAGTCTATCCACCACCATAGGACTTATCGAAAATACGCTGGATTTTCCTCTTACATCAAGTCCTGCTCTAAAAACACCCAGCTCTTCAAGGCTACGAAGGGCACTAGGGACTCCAGAGACCAAAGAAAAGTTCAAGTATTCAACAGCTCCAGCTGCTGCTTTGGCTACAGTGGGGGTTATATGCGTAGTACGATGTTGTGGCAAAACAATACCGGTTACACCTGCTAACTCGGCAGAACGTAGAACTGCGCCAAGGTTGTGTGGGTCTGTAATTCCATCTACAACTACCAAAAACGGCGATTCCACTCCATTGACTAGATCCTCAAGATCAACGTCACGAAGTGCTGCCGCCTTTGCTAATATTCCTTGGCTACCTTCAGATCTAACCTCAGATTCGAACTTGCGTCTTGAGACTGTGAGTAGCGGAATTCTACGATTTAGCGCCAACTCTACAATCTCGGTGACTATACCCTTTCGCTCTACAGTCTCTTCGATCCAGATGTATTCGACAGTTCGCCGCTTGGCGATCAACAACTCTCGAACGGCCTGACGTCCCTCGACTTGTTCACCTCCCAAGGAGCGTCGTTTTTGAACGAAAGATTGTTGATCTCGGCCCCGACGATCTCTGTTTACTGGAGGTCTATTACGTTGTGCCATTGACTCTAAGTTTCCTAACGATTGAGTGGAGCCATAGGGCCCATGTTTGAAAATGGTCCTTAATGGCCATGCGCTACAACACAACCAAAAAGTAATAAGCGACGCCAACCAGAGGTTTCGCTTATTAAAAAATATTTAGATAGATCCTAATGTCCTAGATAGCATTGTCTCGACCTCGTGGAATTTAGGGGTTGAGATACCCCAGAGCGACAGCTTGGGCTACCACTGCCTCATTTCGTCCGAGCGAACCCACGTGTTCAGGGCTCTTAGCCTTTAGAGATACAGGGACCTTCAACAACTCGCTCAATGCTCCCTCGATCATACTTCTATAAGGCGAGATCCGAGGTGTTTGAAGGATAACCGTTACATCCACATTGATTACATACGCACCACGATCTGTCACCATATCAAGACATCTCGCCAACATCAAGGTACTCTTGGCATCCTTCCACTGTGGATCACTAGCTAGAAAATGATCACCGATACCTCCAAGGCCGACCAACCCCAAAATGGCATCTGCTATTGCATGGCAGACGACGTCTGCATCGGAGTGGCCCATTGGCCCACTGCCCGAGGAGATCTCCACTCCTCCAAGGTAAAACTTGCGTGTTGGATCATCTGAAATCGGGTGCAAATCATACCCAGAACCAATGCGCAACTTTGAGAAATCCACCATTACCGCCTCTCAGCTTCCGGGTTGGGCGCCTGATTCTTTTAGTCGGAGGTAGTCATAGAGAGCTCTGGCCACTACCAAATCAGAAGGCACCGTGATCTTAATATTTGTCGTCTCACCCTCTACGTAGGAGACCTCCAAGCCAAGTGCCTGTGCCGTTGAAATATCATCTGTCTGATCCAAAGTCGCCTGGGCAATTGCTCGTGCACTATTAAAATCAAAACCTTGTGGTGTTTGTGCCCCAAAAAAACCACTGCGCGAAATAGATTTTACGTGCCCGAAGTCGTCAATTGACTTGAGAGAGTCCGTGATTGGAACAACGGGAACAACCGCTAAAGCTCCATCGTCAATCTTTGCTATTACCCTACGATAAAGAAGCGAACTAGCTAGGGGTCGAGCCCCATCATGAATAAGAATGCTCCTAGCGCTTTGTGGAACAGCCATGACTCCATTACTCACCGAAGCACTGCGGCTTGGACCGCCGCTAACGACGATGTCGGCCATAGAGTCAAAGGTAGCCAATAAGTTCCCAGGCACAACCAAGACCACCCGATGCGAGTTATTTCGTGCCTGTTCCATCGAGATCTCCAGAACCGATTTTCCCTCAATCAGCTCAAGCATCTTTGGAGAACCAAACCGTAAGGAAGATCCTCCTGCCACAACCACGGTCCAGACTTCACCCCTTGTGGAAGTTTGAGCCATTTGCCAGCCTCTTCTAGGCCAATGCTGCGTCGAGCTTAGACTCGGCTTCGGCCTCGGCAACGCCTAGAGCGAACGTCAATTCAGAGACTAAGATCTGGCGGGCCTTCGAGAGCATCCTCTTCTCCCCTGCACTGAGACCTTTATCGTTATCACGAATCGTCAGGTTCCTAACGACTTCGGCGACTTGATAGATATCACCGGATTTAAGTTTTTCAACGTGGTTCTTATAACGACGCGACCAGTTAGTTGGCATACGCGCGTCTTTCTTCTTCAAAACGGCAAAAACCTCTTCAACTTCTTCGTCGTTGATTACCTCGCGGATTCCCACTTCTTCGGCCTTATCAACCGGGACCTTCAATGTCAGATCCCCAAAAGCTAACTTTAGTACGAGGTACTCCTTGGTTTCTCCAAGAAAGTCCATCTCCTCGCGCTTTAGAATTATGGCAGCTCCGTGGTGGGGGTAGACAACTTTGTCGCCAACCTCGAATTTCATATTTCTCCCGAAGCTAGATAGATTTACCCCTTAATTTTAGAGCTAAATTTCCACCTTGATCCCAAATACTTCATCTATTCGTCAAGGATATCCAATCATATACTCTTTTTTGCCACCTTAATCGGAAAAAAGTCGCTAACGTGTCTTTGTGGACATTGTGGAGCTTCTAGCCAATACATCGCTCTTTAGATCGCTAGACAATCAAACGATGGCACTCGTCCTAGCGAGCCACCGACGTATCAAACTCAAACGTGGGGACGAAATCTTCCATGAAAATGATCTCGCCGACTCGCTTTACATAGTAACTTCTGGAAGAATCGCAATCTTGAAGGCATTTTTAGATCGCAAGGAGTCCATGGTGGCGATCATGGAAACTGGAGATCTCTTTGGCGAACTGGGCCTATTCGATGGACAAGGACGATCTGCTACCGCAAGGGCAATTGAGCGCTCAGAGGTGGCTGCCATCTCCTACACGCCGATACGAAGCGCAATTGAGCATCGACCCGTCTTACTCTGGTCACTCCTTGAGCTATTGGCGAATCGCCTACGCCAAACCGATGACGCCCTCACAGATGCAATGTTCCTAGATGTCACCGGTAGAACCGCAAAACGACTCCTGGAGCTGGCAGCCAATTTAGACGAGTTCATAATTCCACTCACCCAAGAAGAACTCGCGGGGCTAATCGGAGCTTCAAGAGAACGAGTCAACAAGACACTTGCGGCCTTCGTGCGGGCTGGTTACATCGACATAAATGACCGACTATATAGGATCAAAAATAGACCACAGCTAGAGATCATCGCCGGATAAATTTTGCCCTATCGATTTGATAGGGCAAAATCACCTCTACTCGATCGCAATCAGGTCATCCCAAACGACCGAGCTTGTCTTTTGTAGATCTATAGCGTTTCCTTGCGCAGAGCCGGAAAAGCTATCACTTCGCGAATCTGAGAGGCATCACACAGCAGCATCGCCAAACGATCGATGCCAATTCCAAGTCCTCCAGTTGGAGGGAGGCCATATTCGAGGGCGCGAATATAGTCTTCATCCATATTCATTGCCTCATCGTCTCCGCCTTGAGCAAGTTCAACCTGATGGGCAAAACGCCTTCTCTGTTCGATCGGGTCATTTAATTCAGAAAATGCGTTTGCTAGCTCTCGCCCAGCTACTATGGCTTCGAAGCGCTCGACCCGATCCGCCTTGGACCTGTGGTCCCTAGAAAGTGGTGACACCTCCCTGGGGAAGTCCATAACAAAAACAGGATCCCAAAGGCTTGACTCTGTCGTTCGCTCGTATATCTCCAGTAGATATTTCCCGGAACCCCATTTGCTATCGCCCACAATTCCAAGTCCATCGGCGATCTCTTTGAGCTTTTCAATAGGGGTCTCGAGCGAAATCTCATACCCGAGAGATTCACTCGTTAGGTCTTCTAAGGTAGCTCTACGCCAAGGCGTTGTAAAATCGATCTCTCTGTCTTGATATGAAATCTTTGTCGTACCAAAAGCATCAAATACCAAATAGGCAACCAAGTTTTCAGTCAAGGTCATCATATCTTGATAGTCCGCGTATGCCTCGTAAAGTTCTAGCATGGTAAATTCAGGGTTATGACGAGGAGAAATTCCCTCGTTCCGAAAGACCCTTCCAATTTCAAAAACTTTATCGAAGCCACCAACGATCAATCGCTTTAGGTAGAGCTCAGGAGCAATCCTAAGGTATAACTCCATGTCTAGAGAGTTGTGGTGAGTTATGAATGGCTTAGCTAAAGCGCCTCCGGCAATTGGATGCAATAGAGGAGTCTCTACCTCTATAAAATTCAGGTCCTCGAGGTAACGTCTCATCTTCGACACCATGCGAAATCGTCGAGTCAGTGCGACTCGGGTCTCTGGGTTAGCCCAAAGATCCACATAGCGCTGGCGATATCGAGTATCTACATCTGAAATTCCGTGCCATTTATCGCCAAAGCTCCGTTGCGCTCTTGCAAGCAAAACAAAGCTATCTATAAAGAGTGAAAGTTCTCCCTTTTTGGTCTTACCTACAAAACCCCGAGCGCCGATCCAGTCTCCCAAATTCAAATCGCCAAAAGCATCAAATCGCTCAAGATCATTCGATCGCGCAAAGAGTTGGATTGCTCCATGCTGATCTCTCAGTTCAGCAAATGCAACCTTACCTTGTCTACGAAGAAGCATTACACGCCCTGCTAGGCTGTGGCGTTGCGTCGTAACCTCGCCATCGGCGATATCTCCGAAGGTGTCACGAATTTGCTTTGTCGTCATGTCGGGGTCGAAAGTATATGGAATCTCAATATCAGAGATATTCTGCGCCACAGGAGCCCCTTTGGAATACGAAAATTAACTGTCATCTAGCTTTAATTGCCAGTCTAAAACGCGTACGAGCCAAATGAGCAAAATCGTCAACGCACCGGTGTGAAATTCTTCTCGTATAAAAGTCGCAGTCCGTGCAATGTAAGCCATGGCTCCACCGCATCCACCTCTTCGCAATATGGCGCTACCACCACTGCAAGACCGCCGGTTGCAATCACTTTAGCCTCTTGACCCAACTCCGCTTTAAAGCGCCGGGCCATTCCATCGGTTTGAGCAGCAAAGCCATAGAGAGCACCGGACTGGATCGATTCAACGGTGGATTTGCCAATGACACCCCTTGGAGCGACCAACTCGACCTTTCTAAGTGCCGCAGCCCTCGATACCAGCGCATTCATGGAGATCTCAACCCCCGGACAGATTGCTCCCCCTAAATATTCTCCTTTGGCAGAGACCGCATCAAAGGTCGTGGCTGTCCCAAAGTCAACGACTATAAGTGGCGAACCATAGAGATCCATTCCGGCCACAGCATCTGCTATTCGGTCAGCTCCAACCTCTTTAGCGTTATCGTACAAGATCGGCATGCCTGACCTAACTCCAGGTCCAATTATCAAGGGTACGACACCGAACCAATTATCCGTCATCTCCCTCATGGTCTGAGTGACCGAGGGAACCGTAGAGGAGATGACAACTCCACTGATCGAGCTCAATCGATCGAGCCCTTTCATCCCTAGGAGTTGCACCAATAAGAGCGCGTATTCATCCGCGGTCTTCTCTGCGACTGTAGCGACACGGAAATGATGAGTCAAGCCGAAATCAGCACTCCGCCCAACCTTTACCTCACCCATTACGAGGCTTTGAGACTCATAAACTCCAATTACGGTGTTGGAGTTACCAACATCTATCACGAGAAGCACTGACGCCTAGCCTCCAAAACTTACTTATCGAATACCCCAATGTTATCGATAAGACGAACTCCGTCGTAACTCGCCGCTATAAAAAAGCGAGATCCATCTTCAAATAGCGATATCTCTTCGAGACTCTCACCTCGCACATGTGCAACATAATCGACCTTGCATTGGGCGCCTTCGCCCCCAGCGCGATCGATCAAAATATTAGTCATCGATTCAAGTACCTCATCTGAAGGTTCGTTTTGAATCGCCAAGCCACGGCCAAATGAAAAAGCAGCATATATTCCAGCTGCAGCATTCCTAGCTCGAGGCGTCAAGAGAAGGTTTCGCGAAGACATAGCCAAACCATCCACTTCACGTAGGGTTGGCACCACAAAAATCTCAATTGGAAAATGAAACTCGCACACCAGCCGATTGATCACCTTGACCTGCTGGTAATCTTTTTCGCCAAAGAACGCCGTTGCGGGACCAATACAATTGAAAAGCTTTCCAACCACATTGGCTACGCCATCGAAGTGACCCGGCCGAAACTTACCTTCGAGGCCCTCAGAGATGCCCTCTACTCTAAAACCTATCTGCATTGGCTTTGGGTGCATCTCATCTTCGCTTGGGGAAAAGACCAGCGCAACCCCAGAATTCTCAAGCAAACTTAAGTCGCGTGCCAGATCTCTTGGATAGCGCTCAAAGTCCAAAGGGTTATTGAACTGCAGTGGATTCACAAAGACCGAGACAACAACCAAGTCGCACTTTTGCTTAGCGGCCAAGACCAAGGAAAGATGGCCTCGATGCAACGCCCCCATTGTCGGCACAAAGCCGATCTTCAAGCCTTGGGCTCGGCTCTCCTGAGCAAAATCAAAGAGCTCTTCGCAATTGTCTATTACCTGCAACCTTTATCGCCTACCTAAATCAATTGGATTTAACCAAATAGCACACAAGGATCATTGTTCGCCAGGACTCTAGCTATACCAGCTCGAATCCGAAGACCTAATCACATAGGAATCTGCCATCGCCGGCTCATCGTCGGTAATTGCCATCGTAGCCGACAAGTCAAAACGCCCCTTGAGGTCCAGCCTAAGTGCAATCTCGGGCGACAACTCATAGAGTGGCGCCAATACAAAGAGTCGCTCATGAGCTCTAGGGTGTGGAATCACAAGATCACTATCGTTTAGCTCACCGCCACTCCAATAGATAATGTCGATATCCAAAGATCGCGGAGCATTAGGATAGGGTCGAACTCTTCCTGCGCTTTCTTCGATTCGATGCAACATCTCAAGCAAGAGATGAGGTTCCATGTCGCACTCGATCTCAACGGCGATATTGTAAAACTCCGCCGCCTCATCGCGCATTTGCATCGGTGAGCTTCTATACAAAGAAGAGACGGCAACGAGGAAGGGAATTTGATCCAAACCCAACCGTAAAAACTTCCTGCGATCTCCTAAATTGGAGCCCATGGACAGAAAGTAAGTCAATCGGATTCTCCATTTCTGTTCAGGGTCACCTCAACACCCACATAGGCCAAATCAGAAGGCATAGGTGGGCGCAGTTTCTTGACCAAGACCCAAATCGACAAGATAGTATCGAAGCGTTCCATCAAAGTCAGGGCAATTACGTAACCCAACCTTTCGACCAGATCAAAGCTCATCCCTTGGACGATCTCTTCTACTATCGTCGCTGCTAGCGAATAGTCTATGGTGCCACTGATATCGTCATAAAGAGCCGCATCTTGGATGCTCAGCCTCATCTTGAGACTGATGGAAAAGTCCTGGGGTGTCAGGCGCTCCGAGGGTAGCAACCCGTGAATTCCCCTTACAACTAAGTCCCTGACCTCAACGACTCCTAATTCAATGGCAAAAGAGGAGCTGTTAGTACCTTTCGTCATAAACAATTAACGGTAGCCGGCAAGACGACAAAGATCGATGGTCTCTTTGACATCATGCACCCTCATGGCTGATACACCGTGGCGATAACACCATGCCGCGGTGGCCAGCGACCCCTCCAAACGATCCTTTGGCGGGGGGATCTCACCTTCATATCGCGCCGCTACTTTTCCTATAAATGTCTTACGCGAGGTGCCTACCAGAACCGGAAAGTCACAATCAGCAAGAAAGTCAATCTCCCTCAGCAAGGCTAGATTATGCTCAATTGTCTTGCCAAAGCCAATCCCTGGATCAATCCACACTTCGGAGATTCCTAGACGTCTCCCATATTCGCCGCGTTCAATTAGAAAGTTCCTAACTTCGAAGACGACGTCACTATAGCGAGGATCGCGCTGCATTATCTCCGGTGAAGCTTGCATGTGCATGGCCACCCATCCCACCCCCAAATCTGCGGCCACGTGCGCTAGCCCTGAAGAAATGTCGTTGATCAAAGTTGCACCTGCCAAAACGGCACGCCTTGCCACTTCCTCCTTGGTGGTATCAACTGAGACTCGCACAATGGGGCTAAGTGCCTCAACGACTGGAATTATCCGTCTCATCTCTTCGCGAGCATCTATCGAAAGCGCCCCTGGACGGCTAGATTCCCCGCCAATATCCAAGATATCTGCACCGGCTTGAGCCAAAGAAAGCCCGCGAGAAATCGCCTTTTGTGTATCGAAGGTCTCTCCACCATCGGAAAAAGAGTCGGGCGTGACATTTACAACGCCCATAACTAACTTCATCTTTAATCACCCCTCAATTGACCTTTAGCCATGGCTCTGACCAACCATCGGATCTCTTCTTCCAATTCCATAAACAACTCGACAAAGGAGCCAGAGTTACTTCCTTGCAAAATCACAATTCCAATCCAAGTGAAAAGCTAAAGATCATCTGAGTCAGATCGGAAATCATCCATGATAAGAGATCTAGCTTCACGGCGTAGATCGCTATTACTGGTTAACACTCCCCTGGATGCCACAGTCACAAGGCAAGAACCTGTGTCTTTAGTCTCACGCATTGTCATGCAAAAATGAGTACCTCGCACCACTACCAAAACTCCGGCTGCACCTATTCCATCTTCAATAGCCTGGGCAATCTGACTTGAAAGTCTCTCTTGAATTTGGAGGCGTTTTGAAACTACTTCGACGACTCGGGTCAGGTTTGATGCACCCGCGATCAACCCTGCCTCTCCCGGAAGATAACATAAGCTGACTTTGCCGTAAAATGGCAGCAAATGATGTTCGCACACTGAATGAAAGGTAATGTCATTGACTGCGATCATTTCATGGAACTCACCGCCAAATCCGCCGTTTAGGTATCGTGATGGGTCATCGCTCTCTCCTGAAAGCAAATCACACCAGAGCTCGCCTACCCGTCTGGCAGTAGCAGTACGCGCCTCATCGTCGAGGGGAACCCCTAGGGCGTCCAGAAATGCATCTGCCGCCTGAACGACACGTTTAACATCCACTGGTAACCCCTAACCGTCTCATAGAGCAACCCTGGAGCTTTTAGTAAATAGATCCACAATCAATCGGTCTTATGCGTTGCAATATATGGCAAATTCCTATATTTCTCCGCGACGTCTAAACCATACCCAACGACAAATTCATTTGGAATTGTAAATCCAACAAAGCCAAGATCCAATTCGGTCGCGTCAACACCCTCTTTTACCAACAAAGCGCAGACTGACAAAGAGGCCGGATTACGAAACTTCAGATTACGAATCAGATATGACAAAGTAAGGCCGGAATCAATAATATCTTCGACGATCAGGACATGGCGATCTGTAAGATCGATATCTAGATCCTTTAAGATTCGAACTATTCCCGAGGTCTTCGTAGCCGATCCGTAAGAGGAGACCGCCATGAAATCAAATTCCACCGGTACTTCTATCTGGCGCGCCAGATCTGCCATAAATAGGAATGCTCCTTTGAGAACCCCTATCAAAAGCAGATTCTTGCCTTTATAGACCTCTGAGATCTCTTTACCAAGTTCTCGAACGCGGCGATTCAAATCTTCCTGCGAGACTACAACACCAACCAAATTGGGGTCGTTGCGACTCCACACTTCAGGACCGGACACCATAAAAATCCCAACTGCTCATCATAAATGATTAATCCTAGAAGATCCTAGGCAATATCCGCGGACGATCTCTTGTTCAGATCCTCAAATCCCAACATCTCGAAGAAGAATTCAACAATTACGCATTGATTTTTCTGGCGGAACTCTCGCTTTAGGAGAAAACTCATCGCCTAAAGCTAAGGACCCCCATCCCGAATACTTTTGCTTAGAGAGTCTCGTCGCTTTATGAACCTGCTACAACGCAATGAGCCCATAAATCTTAATTAGTTCAAGATCAAGGCAAAGAAGAGTCTCGGCTATTTGAACGCAGATTTAATCTACTCAATCGTCTTATAGTCAATGACTCCTCGACGCCCCGCTATCTCCAAGCCCCGGGGCAATTGAATCCTAAAATCCAAACGTCCCAAAACTTTACCTTCTAGCTCCTCTATCTGTGCTAACGATGGCGGGTATCCAGTTCGCCGTTCGATCTCCAACCGCAGAGCTCGACGCCTCAGAATTGAATCGGCACCACAAAGCGCTATTGTACTTGTCACATCAAGGCAAAGAGCAAGACTATCTAGATACCGATCTTCATCGAATAGAAGAGTTGCGGTTCTATCAAAAATCGGAACTATGTCACGGTGCGCAATTTGCGCCAATAGAGGAATGACCTCATTTCGAATTCGGTTCCGTAAAAAATCAGGTGAAAAATTAGACGAATCTATAACTGGATTTAGTCGAAGTGCAGAACAAATAGCGATGGTCTCGGACTTCCTCAACGTTAATATAGGCTTAGTCGGATCTCTCGCCATTGCGCTCAAGCCTCGCATCCCACTTCCTCTGAGCAGATTTAGCAGTAGCGTTTCAGCTTGATCGTCCATGGTATGACCCGTCGCGATCCCCTGGGGAAATGCACTTTTACGTTCGTTGCGAGCACGAGCTTCAAGATTGGATCGCCCTTTAACGCTTACTTCAACCAGTTGGAATTGAGCCCCAATCATCTCAGCAAACTCGCTCACAAAGTGTGCTTCTTCGAAAGAGGAGTCCCTAATCTTGTGATCCAAATGCCATATTTTGATCTTGTGACCCGCCGCGACCGCCAAAGAGGCTAGACAGAGCGAATCTGAGCCTCCCGAGACTGCCACATTCAAAATCCCATTCGATGGATCGGGGAAAAAACACCGTTTCAAGATCTGATCGATGGGCTTAACCTCAAGGGAGATTGCCATTCGAATGACTCTTTGCGATAAAATTCGGCTTTGGCTCGATACGATCGACATAACTCAACCATGCTAATGCAAGCAGTGTGAGATGTGAGGAAAGGCGAACTAAAAACGGCGGATAAAAGGCTAGATCAAATCAAAATCAGGACTTGACCAATGGCGTCAAAACTCGCTCCATCCAGCGATCTGGCCTAGAAATCTCATCCAAAGTCGGCATATTTTCACTCGCCATAAACAGAGTTTTGATGCCATCTCTGCCAGCTGCGTCGTCGATGGCTTCAAGGAACGATCTTCCGGCCGCATACTGTTTCACCTTGGCATCTAGTCCATAGAGCTGCGAAACGATTTTGCTAACAAAGTTCGGAGATTCACGTCGATCATGAAGTACCTCCTCGAAGTGATCGGCCTCTTCAATTATCCCTCTTGCTGCACGAGCCATTACAAAATCGGCATGTCCTTCGAGAACGCTCATGAGGCCACCTATCTTCGAGAGCGACTTACGTTGTTCTTCGGAGACAAAGATTCCCGCTAAACCCGCCTCGGCAAGGGGATTTCTACCCACTCTAATGTCCTCTGCTACGCGTACAATCGCCCCAAAAAGATCCGATGGACCCAAGTTGACGCCGTCAATCAAGGAAGATATCAGTGAACGATAATAACTATTCATCCAGCTAACAGATTCAAATTGGACCTTGTGTGTTAACTCGTGCAACAGAACCCATCGCTCAAATTGAGCTCTTGGGAAGCCAAATTTAGCCTCTAGATCCAATATGTTAGAACCAACCATATAAATTGGCACAGTCGTATTCTCGTCAGGGTTTACGTTGGCAAAGAGCGCCGCATCATATTGTCCCAATACCCTTTTGGACATCCATCCAAACAAGAGACCAAACTGAACCGCACCTGCGTTGGCGGAAATGGTTGAAAGACCGCCTGGAAGCTTGGGTGCAAACTTATTCAACATTGGATCCATTAGCGAAGCCATGGACAAAACATTTGAATCTACCCACTCGGATCGAGTAGTACATCTTACGGAAATAGTCTTATCCAAAAGAGTTAGCCCGCTCACATTCTCAACGAGATCAAGCGCTTGACTTCCAAAATCGGATAACGAATCGCTCATTCGCTCGAGCGCGACCTTATCCTCTTTTGGAAAAGTTGAAATTAGACCTTTGGCAACCTTGGCTGCCGTATCCCACGCTATCAAATTAGCACCTCCGTTGCTTTGCCTAAACTAGTCTCGTAGGAGCCAACGAGGCTTATCTAATTGATCTTACGCCCCCTAGTGCGCGGCACTGTAAGGGGCTGATGAGAGTAACAAAACTTTCCACTGTTGTATATGGATAACTTTGTGTCGCAGTTTACCTCTTTGCATATCCGATCTTTTGGATATGCCTTAGAAGGTCTCGACAGTCCGCTTGCCGGGGCTCCACCCACCGCTTCAGTTCTATTTGCCATATTAGGACTAACTCAAACTAAATAAAAATATTCCGCCTTTATCGGGCGGATCCTCGCTCCGAATCGATCAAATTAGAAATCCTTATCCGGAGGCTATCTGGCACTCGATCTCGGAGTCGATTGGCGACCATCTGTCTCAACTCGGATTCAAATTCAAAGGCTTCTAGACACGGTGAACACTCATCTAAGTGATGACGAATCTTAATGCGACGCTCCTCCGTGAGCTCCCCATCTAGAAATGTATACAACCTAGATATCACTTCTTGACACTCGATCATAGAGTTGCTATTAAAACTAATTCCCACTTCGGCCTGCTACCAATCCTCGATTCGTACCAAACTGATACAACTCTTTTTGAAGCGCTTTTCTTCCACGATGAAGCCTCGACATTACGGTTCCAATTGGAACATCCATAATTTCAGCTATCTCTTTGTAGGAAAAACCCTCCACGTCGCTCAATAAAACGGCTAAACGAAACTGGTCAGGAAGCGATTCAATCGCCGCCTTTACCTCATCGTCGGTAAATGACTCTAGCACTTCCTCTTCGGCGGAGCGCCCTGCTTGGGCTGCCTCCAATCCTCCGAGTCTACGATATAGATATAGGTCCTCTACGTCGTCTAGATCACTTTCGTCTGGTCGTCTCTTTTTTGCTCTGTAGGAGTTGATAAATGTATTTGTCAGAATTCGATAGAGCCATGCCTTCAAATTCGTGCCTTCTTGAAATGAACCATACCCCCTGTAGGCTTTAAGGTAAGTTTCTTGAACGAGATCTTCGGCTTCAGCCGCATTTCGCGTCATACGTAAAGCTGCTGAAAATAACGCGTCCATAAACCCCATCGCGTCTTCAACAAACTTGATTTGTTCTGCCATGGTTAAACATCCTACGGTCTTTTATAAGCAGATCCTGTGAAAGGTACCGGTCGTCCAAAATTCATAAAGGCGCTCTCACCTTTAAAAAATCCTCAAATAAACATTAAAGCTGATCCTGAGCCTTAAAGTTCCCACTATTGGAAGCTAGTGCTAATTTCTCGCAATTTGGTCTCACTTTATTTCTTCTCAACTATCAAAATCCCAAGGATCCCGTCGTGTACATTCCGCCAAAACTCAAAGTTGATCCGCATAGGACAAAAGACGACTTGGGTGACTTGATTGGTTTCCCACCAAGACTAATCCGGATTTTTATCCCAAGCAACTACGCCATTTGGTTCCAAAACCTCGCTCTAGAATGGATGACGTGTTTAATTCCCCCGCTCGACGTGGATTCGTATCTCTTGCCAGTGCATCTGTAATTTGGGGTGGGATGTACGTAGCAAGCGATGCGCTAATGCGACAAATTCCTCCCTTTGTCGCTTTAGAACTAAGGGAATTATTAGCTGCAATAGTTCTAATCGCCATTGCAAAAAGGCGTGGCCTGTTGCACGTGCAGCGCGAAGACTATCTTTCGTTCTTTGGAGTTGGCCTCGTGGGATTTACCATCTCTATCGGGTTTCAATTTACTGGAACCCACGATGCCGGTGCGGGCCTTGGATCTCTGGTCACTGCATCCTCACCTATCCTGATCGCAGTGTTGGGCGTGTTGGTGTTAAAAGAACACGTTCCACTATTGCGGTGGATCGCCATTGCAATAGCCTTTGTGGGAGTGATAGTCGTCCTTGGAACCCCCTCTGGAGGTAGCCAAGCGACCAAAGGTATCGTACTTTTATTAATTGCCATGGTTGCCTGGTCGATCTATACGATTTGGAGCCGTCGCCTTCTCGATCGCTACCACGCAATCACGGTCGTTGCCTTAGCGTCGGCAGTCGGAGCAATCACCAGTTTGCCTTTGGCCCTTATATCTGCCGCCAACACCAACTCGCCACTTCCAACGACCCTTTTAGGTTGGGGCGAAGTCGCCTATATCTCCATAATGGGCATGGTCATTGCCTTCTTTCTTTGGGTTTCGGGCTTCAAACACGTTGACGCTTCAAAAGGCGCCGTGATGCTACTGTTCCAGCCATTGACTGGAGTCATCCTGGGAGCAGTAATCCTCGGTGAACATATCAGCCAAGGAACGATCATCGGCGGTCTCCTGATTAGCTTGGGCGTTGCTGGCGCGATCCTTGTGCGAGATAAAAAGGTTGAGCGCCAAGCGTCTCCAACCTTAAATTAAAGACTGAAAGCTCGACCCCTATACTGTGACCAAAGTTATCCCGGCATCCAAGCTAGCGTAGCTTTAACCTGAATCCACAGAAATGGACCAGCTTGAGCCCCTCGGTGTGAATCCAAGTCGGTTTTTAGGATCTGATTTAGGTTTGACGGAGGGTCTATGGCTTAAATCTGGTTTCAGAGTGCCAAATATGACCTATTCCCTTTGTGGTTGAGCCTGTTTGGTCATTTTTGAGATTGTGAAATCTCATTTTGGGTATAGCGACCTAATCCCTTGTCTTCTAGCGCAGTTCCTTCAAGTAATATTCAGTGTGTTAGGTAACCAGATGTTCAGGTGATGGCGATCTCAAACTTTCTGATCCGATCAAGAGCCTCTAAGAACTTATCCTTATAGTGCCAGTGTTCTTCAAGATGCAGTATTACTTTTCTAGCTGAACGAGTGATATGTCCTGCGATCTGAAAGTAACACCGTCGAAGCTTTGGTGTGGTGATAACAGTTTGTGTAATAGCACCTATTCGTGCAGTGAACCGTGCCAGGTTGTGTGCAGTTGCACCGTGCCAGGTTGTGTGCAGTTGCACCGTGCCAGGTTATGTAGTTACACAAATAACTAACCAGACCAGAGCTAACCAGACCAGAGCCAACCAAACGGCATTAGCGTTCATGTATCTAGATGGAACATGATTCCATCTAGAACCTCCTTTGAGATCCTTGATGACTAGTTCGATCTGGGCATGTGCTCGGTGATCAGCCTCAAGGAAAAGCGTTTCGCCTTGTCGATCGGTAATAAATGCGTGATAGTCATAGTCACTAAATAGTGCCAGCTGAGACCCTGGAGTAGGCTTTGTTCTTCCTACGATAAGACGAACGTCTTGTCTATCTCTTGCAAATGCGCGATATTTCCCTGTATTTCCCTGTATTCAACTTCGGCTACATCAGCTCCACCTTCAAGCCAATAAGGAATTGAAGTCCATGTTTCTTCTGGTATGGCTGCAGTAACCTGCTTCAATCGTTTTGACATCCGTGTTGTAATGCAAAAGCGAACATTGCCTTGGCTGGCTGTGTCTCTTACGGCTCTTGAGTAGAACCCAGAGTCAAAACGCATGGTTATTTCACCAGTTGCTCCAGCGGCTCTGGCATTGTTGATTACCTGGGTTACAAACTCCCCGGCACCACGAGCGGTATTGGCATTGCCTTCACGAGTCACTATTCCAAGAATGTCACCTGTTTTACCAACTGCTGCTAGGTGTGGGTGATACCCCCTTAGGTTGGTATAACCAAAGTAAGCTCCTTCTTTTTTGTTTCCATATACCTGACATATCGTGGAATCAACATCAATGGTGAGCGGCTCATCACCTGGACCTGCTCCAGCTAGCCAGGCTCGTTTTAGCAACAAAGCTGCAACTCGTTCAACATCTGCGATGTCACTGGTCTCAAAACTACGCAAGAAGACACCAAACCTAGATGGTGCTGGCATTATCTGACCAAGAATCACTTGTGCATTTGGGCTTTCAAGGATTGCAGTGTCATCAATGCAATCACCACCGGCCAAGATAGATGCGACGATAGCCATAGCTTTTCTGCCAACATTTGCTCGTCCAGGACGATCCTCTAGGTCAATGTGTAAATCAAAGAGATCCCTAAGGCCAAGTCTCTCAGCAAGGGTGATAGGGAGTATTAATCCACTGTTGGAAACTGCGTTCGAATCGTCAAAGGTGACTATCAAACACTCTAAAGCACTAGCAGATGCTCGCATCTAAAAGGTGCTCCTTGAACTGATAGATTTGAAGTGTCTTCAAACATCATTCAACATGTTCAGAGCACCTTTTCTATGTCTAAATCAAAGTCGATCGGCTAAATTTTCGGTGGATCCAGGTTTAGTAGTAAGGAAGTCGGTTGATGTCACCTGGATTCGCAACCTCGACAGGTGCGTGGGACGAGGAGGCACCGGATGTCTTCATCCTGGGTGCGGGGATTTCCTTAGCCGTTGATTTATCATTCCCTGACACTGATACATTGGGAACTAGAGCACTTGACAAAATTAGTCAAGCAAACCGTTTGGGTATTGACCTTTCTATTCGGCCGGAGCAGGTGAACCTCCCCGCCCTTACGGACGGGGCTTCTGGCTCCGTCTGTTTGGTTGGGGTTTCCTAACATCGCTTCCATCACGCCACCTGACTATTCCGATTCTTTGCCAGCACTCCAGTGGTCGTCTGCGGACTTTTACGCTCACTTACTTACTTCCCGGTCTTATCGGCGTATTTGTGCTTTTGGCTTCAGATCAATTGGGTCTTCCAAGTCAGCTTTCCCACCTTTTAGCTGTGGCGGTGATTATCTGCATTGCTGGATTTGCAGCCCGCAGTCAGATGCTTGCTCTATTTGCAGGACTAAGTTTCTTCGTCGGAATCGCACTCTCTAGATGCTCTAGTGAGTTCTTTAGCCGACTCAATATCTGGATACCTCCAGACTCGATCAGTGATATGGCTGCCGGACTAGTTCTCGTTGCTGGAGCGGCACTTCTTTACAAGCGAAGAAGACCGCCGCTTGTTGCAGCTAGTTGTCTAGGTGAGCCAGAAGAAACCAAATACCGCCAGCCAAATTGCCTCGATCAACCTAAAGGTGAATGACCAATGTCAGACTCAACAACTCCAAAATCAGTAATCAACTTATCCGATGCAGTACATCAGCGAAGTCGCCTCGCCATCCTTGCGGTTCTTTATGAACTATCAAGGGCAGACTTTCGCCTCCTTCATCAGTCAACAGGACTGACAGATGGGAATCTCAGCAGACATATCCAGGTGCTTGAGAATGCCGGTCTGGTAATTGTAGAGAAGGGCTATTCCGGGCGCAAACCGCAGACCATGGTGGAAATAAGCCCAGAAGGCATCCGAGCATTAGAGGCCGAAGTGGAGGTTCTGAAAGACTTGATCTCCGGAGTCAGCAAACAAGCAACCAAACCGATCAAGAAAAAGAAGAAAAGCCTCCAACGCTCCATCTAAACAACTGATCCATAGACCCTGCTTCGTCCAATTGAAGGTTAATCTGAGATAATAGGTGAGCTCTTTCTGAAGTGAGACGGGACCCCATACAGTTAGAACCGTCGCCGGAATATCAAATCCACGGGTAAGACTAATTTAGCTAAAACATACAAAACGACTTAGCAAGGAAGGTATTGATGCGAAGAGAGCCAGGGACTGCACTATTGCTCAGCTTTGGACTGATAATCGCAGCATGCGGTAGCACTTCGGCAGCGTCCCCGAATCCATCTACCTCTACCACTGCCGTCATAAAGCATGAAAGCACCCTTCAAATATCGGCCAACAAGTCTTCGTCGATCGTGGCTGGGAAGAACGTTCCACAGCAGGTAAATGATGCTTTCTATCTCTCTAAATCGATTGTTTACGTGTCACAGCAGAATGGTTCGGGTCCCACCTCATCTATTTTGCTGAGCAAAAATGGAGGTACCAGCTGGAAAGACCTTTCATCTGTACCAGGTACAGTTTCTTCAATCGATTTCGTCACTAATAAAATCGGCTATCTCGTTTCACGTCCGGTCAATGGAGGAGCGAATAACTATATTTACTCAACCACAAATGGTGGCAACTCCTGGAATCAGATATTTGCCGGTTCGATTTCAACAATAAAGTTTCTATCTCCAACTACCGGATTCGCCATGCTTCGCACTCCCAGTTCTAGCTCCCAGCCATACTCAGCTGGAATCTACAAGACCGTAAATGGTGGCATAAGTTGGTCACTCATTCCATCCCCGCTCTATTCCGCAGCTACATACGGATCGTTTAGTTTTAGTTCACCTAGTGATGGATGGCTACTGGTTGGAATCCAACCCTCAGCAGGCTCAGAGAATAAGTATCTGTACAAAACGACAGATGGGGGATCAAGCTGGAGCCTGGCGGCTCAATCTAAATTCTCTAGTAGTCAGACCCTAGTTACTAGCGGAGTGATGCCTGCCACTGGCTATGTGACGCAGCTTCAATTCATCTCACCCCAACTGGGCTTTATGGCACTTGCACGCTCCGGCATGTATGCCACCGACAATGGTGGGCTGACTTGGAACCTTATGAGCAAAACTCCAATGAGTGCTCACTCTCTACGCAATGTGGTGGGCTTTTCCGCCTGGAGCCGAACAGACTTTTCGTTTGTAACAGCAAATTCCAATTCATACTTATCAAGTTTCGTAAGCAAGAGCCATTTTGGAATCAGATTCGCGGAGTAGCGGATGTGGAGACGCAAACACACATGTATTGAGAAGTCGCTCTACCAAGGACATTTCAAAGTGCCTTCGGTTGAATCGGTATGCGAATTCCTCGAGGCATAAGTTGCTTATGTTCCTCACGTCCGTGGTATGTTCCGTCGATAAATTTCTTGCAGTTCCCTATCAGGATGTTGAGCCATTTGAATGTTACATGTGCTTGTTCGTCTTTGGATAGAGTGATCGAATGCGCTAGTCCAAGGTCTTTCAGCACATACCCCGTAACTTGGGTTACCATCACTTATCAGCTTGGTATCGGAATCTAAACGTCTCACAAAAACATCTTTGGGTGATTTAGCAGTGGTATCTTTGATTACTTCCATGAAGCAATGAGTAGGAGCACCATTGCTAATCGACACTCCAATTAGGACATTGGTTTGTTTTGTTCCCTTTCCTCTTCTGCCTTCGCCATGGCTCTCACCACCTAAAAAGAACTCATCTACCTGGACGTTTCCTCCAAGTTTATATAAACCATTTCGGTCAGCCATTGCTTTTCGTAGCTTATTTAGCATCAACCAGCCAGTCGAATAAGATACTTGAACGAATTTAGCAATGGTAGTAGCCGAAAGACCACGCTTGTCGTTGGACAATAGATAGATAGCGGAGAACCACTTGGATAAAGAGATATGGCTTCGATGGAAGATGGTTCCGGAGGTAACGCTAGTTTGACGGTGACAAGATTTACATTGAAAAAGTGGAGCTCGAGATGCTGCATTTCTTCGATGGTTTGGCCTGATTAAGGTAAACTGGTCAGAGTCACACTTTGGGCATCTAAATCCCTCATAGCAATAGCAATTTGATCAAATGATCTTCACATGCTTCCTCTGAAGCGAAGCGTACCATAAAGCCTGAGATATCCACCATGCCACCTTAGTAGAACATCTGTTCTACTAAGGATTAGCTCCAATCTGGTCTCGGTGAAGGCGAAACTTACGAAATTTGATAAGTATGTTCCAATTTCTGGCAGACCAATTCTTCAGGACGGATGACACTTGTCTATCCTCCCTATAGCGCGCAAAGCATCTTCGAAGGTGCAACCGGATTGTACGCGCTATCGCCTAGTCAGGGGATTTCAACAATAGGTAACACCAGCTCAGTGCAGAGACTTGGCAATGCTCCTACCGGAATTACGGAAATTGACCCCCTTAGAAAAAAGCTTTTGGCACTTGGAACTAGTGGCCTCTATCAGAGTACCAGTGGCACGAACTGGAGACGGATTCCACTTCCCAAGGGATGGTCTTTGCTTCAAGGGAAGTTTGTCAATTCCAGTTTGGGCTTTGTCGTTGCCAACAATAATGGTCCGGCCGGTTCAGCGGCAATTGACCGGACAACTAATGCGGGCACTAGCTGGAATAAAGTGAGTACTCCTTTTAGACCACTGGTTGTCGATCCAATTTCTAAAAACGATCTGTGGGTATTGGGAGGAACCAAGGTTCCTGCTACCAATAATCCGACAAAGAACGTCTACCAAATGGAGTGGAACCTCTATAACTCAACCAACGGAGGAAAATCTTGGAATGAATTTGTCACAAATTGGCAAACCATTGGTGGGATTGATTTCCTGAGCACTCAAGACGGTTACGTATGGGCCGGTAATTATCTCTATCACACTTCTAATGGTGGACATTCATTTGTTCGCTACACCCTGCCGTCCACTTTGGCAAACCAGGGCATATTATCGATGGCATTTGCGCCGGGCAAGAACGGCTGGGCTCTAGGTAATTCCCAATATCCGATATATCGAACTTCCAACAGTGGGGGGCTTGGGGACTTATCCTATGACATTTGAACCAATTGCAGACCGAACTTTGCAGTCTCACCGGGGATTCAATGGGATTGTAACGAGTGCTTAGAGAGTGGGGGAAATGGGGCTATTCTGCGATGAGATGAAAAGGGCCTGTTGCGGTGCCAGTGAATAGAAAAATATGGCCATTGAAACTTTATTTTCTGCTGCTATTAGTTCCAGGTGTTATGGTTTCTGACTGTGGAAATACGGCTGCCTCCAGTAAAGCAGGATTACCCAGCAGAAGTGCGGTTTCAAATACTTTATATGTCCAAAAGGTTGCCTTGGGAAACCTTTCAATATCACCCATTCAAAAAGGTAATGCAAACGCAAAGTCGAATATATCCTGGAGCGAGTCAGAGTCAATATTTAAAGCAGCTTCGGCTGTCCAGGGTAGCCATCAGATTGCCATCTTGGGATATGGGTTAGCGACGATCCGCTCTATGACACTGCCTCATGGGTTACCTGCAATTGCTGGTACGCCCGCTTGGATAGGTATTGCCTGGGGAGGTACAACTGGCTGTCCAGCTCAGAGCGTTTCCTCTCAGAAAGCAAGCCCAAATACGGAAATAGACCAGATATATACTGCAGTGATTATTAATGGTAATTCAAAGAGCAATTCGGTGGTTTATAAGAATCAAGGTCCGCTTCCCTGCGCAGGCAAGGTTGTAGGGCCAACTATTGAGCCCCTTAGCGTGGTGGAGTCAGTTAATTGGCAGGAACTGAGCGGCTCTACTAGTCGAAAGCTTTCCATTAGGTATGACTCAAGCTCCTGTGAGAAGCTGTTTTCGGCCGCTGCTAATGGCAATATGAAGACTGGAAACTTTCAAGTTTCGATAGAGGTCGCCAAGCCAATAAACGTTTCAGGTTGTATTGCTGATCAGAAAACGACTGAAGTTAGATTATTTCCCGCGGGCCAACGTGGAATAGGTGACTTTCCTTCTAGTACACAGGTATCTCATGCTCCGGTTGGACTAATAAGCGTGTTGCGAGTCTCCAAGGTCTATGGAAGTTGACCCACATGGCGTTCAATTGTTGTAATGCCAGTGAACCTAATATGTCGAATTTTTTACGGAATGAAGTCGAGCCTCTCTGGCAGTGACACATGGAATGGTTCGGTAAATATTATGGGGAAAACATTCTAAAAGGGGCTTCTCGCAAAAGCGTAGCAAAGTGAAACTCTTGCTATTTCGGTTGACATCTTGAAGCAACCTATTTGATGAAAATGCTCAGTATTTTCTGAAGGGCTATCGATGAAACGACACCTCTAATTTTTATGCGTTTTAGAACTGCAAAGGTGTGGTCACATTAGAGTCTTTGAATTTCTCCCCTATTCCAGCCCCAATGCCACCTTCACAAAGGCAATTTCGCATCAACTTCTGATAATCCTGCATACATGTTCAAAAGAGATATTCACAAAGCAGTCAACACCAATAAAGAATTTGCCGAGGCGCTCATACTTGCGCGACCGGCCTACATCTCAGAAATTGAACAAGGCGCAGCAATTGCCGAACCAGCTTTTGAAGCCGCCGCCACTGCATATACCGATCAAGCTCTAACCACATGTGCCATTGCCCAGCTCAGATTCAACCTACGCTGTTAGATGGCCCTAAAAGTTGTAACCTTTTCGAAAATGTTACGGACGCTAATCCGTCACGGTTCGTAAATCTATGAGAACTGCAACCGTCACACCCGCCATATGTAATTTCTCTCATTCATTGGAGGATTCAGTGTGTACAATGTGTATACTTGTATTCATGAGTCAGCCTATAACAGCTCGCCTAGACGAAGATGTTGTCCAAGCCATCGACAATGCCGTGGCTTGTGGGGTCGCTCCTAACCGAGGTGCGATAATATCTCGAGCTGTACGGGAATGGCTGAGCCATCACTCTGAAGAGGCAATAAAGGATTCGTACCGGAAGCGCTACGAGGCTATAGACCCTGACGAGCAGGAACTGATCGCAAAGTTGGGGATAAGTTCGGCAACGATAGCGATTGAAAGCAATAAGTGATCTTCAGAGGGGAAATCTGGGATGCCGAAATACCCGGAGTGGGTAGGCACCCAGTTGTTATTGCAACTAGAGATACCGCAGTTCCTCTCCTTACCAACCTAGTTTGCGTGCTGGTGACCTCGAAATACCGAGGCCATGTCGCTGAAGTTGAGGTTGGTCGCGAAGAAGGACTTTCTCACACATCAGCGACAAACTGCGACAATATCTTCACATTACCAAAGACCATGCTGACAAGAAGACGTGGATGCCTCGGACCTGTGGCTTTAGAAGCCTTCAACTCTGCTCTAGAGATTGCGCTGGGTTTAGGCAACTAGCCCTAGATTTCCGCACCGGATTTCGTAGGCGACCCGATACCCGCTTTCGTGCCATGAGAGTTGAGCACGATAAACCAACACCTACCAGCGCAATAATGTTTAGGGAATCGGCGAACAATAGGACTCAGCTGAAGGCGGTTTTCGTCCAGTGCAGTCCGCCATCATTGGTCCTCCATATGGAGTGGGGGCCACTGATCCATCTACCGACCAGTGAAGTCTCGACTCCCAGCCAAGCCGGAATACCCATTTGAGTGATCTGCTGCGTATCGGTGGCTGCGGTAGTCCAATTTTGGCCTACGTCAGTCGAAACCAGGAGTCGGGCCGTGAAAGTTCCACTGCCCCCGGTTGAACCAGTGGAGACGACAATGACAGAGGGACTTACCATAGCAATCTGGGTCAGATCCTGCGTCTTCGGCAGAATTCCGGCAATATTCCAGGATTGGCCGTCATTGGCAGAGCTGACTACGAAAGTGGCGAACCCGCTATGTGGACTGCATAGGCCGGCAAAGTGGCCTTGCGGTGCTGCGGCCAGATCAATCAGGTCCTCCTCTTGCCCTTTGCCGCTAGGGCCAAGACCAGAACATGGATCGTTCATAGGCTGCCATGAAACACCGTTGTCGGTTGAGCGGTAGACAACAGCCTGCGCCAATACCGGTCCCGCGGAGCTGCCATATAGGGCAACGAGTATGGCTGAACCAGAGCTGACGATCTGCGCTGTGGCGCTGCGGTCCGGGCTGGTGAGCTGGCTTATCAGTGTCTTCCAAGAGGTGGAACCAGGCTCTGACTCTTGCAAGGTTGGCGCGCACGGACCTGGACACCCCGTCTGGCTGTAAGCGATTCGGTACGCCCTGCCACTCGATACCTTCAACGTCTCCACATTCAGGCCGTGCTGCACTTGCCAGGTATGACCTCCATCGGTGGTCATTAATAGTCCAGGCCCAAACAGGTACCCGATTTTTGAACTCGCGAAACGTACATGGCTTACGCAGACTGCTTTGGAACAATTGACTGGACCGCCCTGGACCAGGGCAGGTGGATCCGGTAGCGGCTGCCAATGCGCCCCACCGTCGGTGGTGTGCTCGAGGCGGACGCACAAACCTGTGACACATGGCTGGGAGGCCATCGCCCAACCCTCGGTTCTACTTATCCAGCTCAAGTCCTGTAGAGATGCACCATTGAGGCCCTGCGTCCCCGTGGTTGAGAATGACAACGGAGACGTAGCCATCGGTGGTGGGCTAGGAGGAACTCCTGCGCCCTCCTTGATCACCATGCCAACCAAGACGCACTGATCCTGACACGTCGATTTCGACTGTGCGCCACCCACCGACGGTTGCGCGATGAATAGCCCCGATGCACCTCCACTGCTTGCGGTATACAGGTAGATAAAGCCACTACACGTATTCGAGTTGGTGGCCGATGCTGCACTTGCGCACTGGTAGACCATGACAGTGGCATCATGGGGGAACCCGGATATGCCTACCTGCAGCTGCTGACCGCCGACAAGACCGGTGTCCGGAGAGACACTCAGACTGAGCCCAGAAGACGCAGTTCTGCTGGTCGTGGTCGCCACAGACTCACCAGCAGGCGTATTCCCACTGGTGGTGCCACAACTGGCGGCCAGCAGTGCCTAGCCGACAGCGAGGAGTCTCATCCGGTGGGTACCAGACAGACGATACCCCAAAATCAGAATCTGCAATTTTTCCACCTGCCAGCTCCACTTTTGGAAATATGTGACGCCCTGAACTTTCCACAACTTTGAATGAAACGGGCCATGGCCAAAATCATATATCTAATACACTGTGCTCTTCCATTACGTCTTCGAATGCTACGTACAATTAGTATTCATCGTGGAACTGAGGTATCTCCTGGGCTAGGTCGCTTCAGCATCCTGTGTCGACATTTGTCTTAGGACATTTTGGATAAGCACCTCATTCTGGCCCCTCGATCGAAAAAGATAGCTAAGGGTCGCATTCCACACATTTGCCGTCGAATCGAGGATGGACCTTGAGATAACAAGAGGATCATTCCAAAGCTGAGAACCCAATCACAGGTGATCAGTGATTGCCAAAATGCACTCTGAGATATTTCTATTACATATTAAGATCCTATGACTACAACAAGTCCTAATGGACTGTGGATTTGTGGACCAAGAATATTACAGGTAGTCAAATTTGTAACTTTCGCCTACCGAGTTGAAATCGGCGACTCTTGGTCAACAAGACCCACAGCCCGTAGCTACTACTAAATCAACAAAAAGTTCTTCCTTTCCTAATCATCAAGATGCTGCCGTAGCATTAGCCCCACGTCCTAGAACCAACAATCCAATTAATTCGAAGACCAATACTTATGGATCATGACCGTTTGGGCCAAAGACTATAACTATGAAGCCATAGAGCCTCGAGTTGATCCATGGATATACGACAACCAGTGCCTTGCCTAAGTCCTAACGCCTAAATGGATAAGTTTTCCAAGCAATCCAATTCAACCAGTCAAGATTTAACCCAGTGGCAAATGTCAGTTATCGCAGTGGACTTTGACCCAAGAGAATTCAAAAATCTACAACCAGCGATATCTCAATCTGCTCAAACGCACTACCATGAATGGGTGGGGTGGGTCAAAAATAGGTTGCTGGCAACAGTCGTCGGCAAACCTCGAGACGATCATGTCGCTCCGTGCATGCTTGTATCTCCACTGTCGGACCCAGCGGTCAAAGACACAATGAAGGTACACGTTAGCGAGCATGGTGAAACCGATGCCCCTTGTGCTGATCCTTCGGTCGTCTTTGTGCACTTCGCATCCTCGATGACTCCTGCGGCCAACCATTTGTCGATCAGTCGCAGGATTCTTTTATCCGCAATGCGATGCTCGAGAAACTTCCTCAACCACGTTCGATCCAACTTGGAGAAGAAGTCGCTGATATAAGCGTCGAGTATCCAGTTCACCTTTTTCTCTAAGATCCCGACCGCCAGCGCATCAAGCGCATCGTGGGGGCTACGTCCTGGTCGGAACCCGTAGGAGAATCCGAGAAAGTCTTCTCGTATATAGCGTTCAACACCTCCACCACCCAACGTTGGATGATTTTGTCCTCCAGCGTTGCGATACCGAGTGGGCGTTGTCGTCCATCTGGTTTTGGTATGTATACCCTACGAGAAGGGCTTGCCCGATAGGCACCGTTGTGGACCCTTTGAAGAAGATCTTCGAGGTTCTCCCTCAGATTCTCTTCGTAGGAGTGCCATGTCACGTTATCGATTTCATGGCGCAGCCTTCGGGTTAATCGCTAAATAGGCGGCCTTCAGGCGGTCTGAGTCGATGTGGTGCAATAAGTGCTGTGAACTTTGCTTGCTTGTCCTTTCTTGCTACTTCGCGCACACGATCCAGCCCGTTTGACACACCTTGTCCGCAAGTGGGTCCGGTTCTGAGTCCGGGGCGTGTTAGGTCGGTCGTGTTCCCCTTGGCCAACCCCCTTTCCTCCACTACCTCCTTTCCTCCACTACCTCCGCTACCGGTCCCCCGGTTTTGTTCGACAGCTTCGTAGGTAATATGGGGTTGTCTGACTTCCCGCGCTCGTTCATCTCAGGCGTACGACCTTAGCCTTTCCTGAGCGGCCCACTGGGTGATCAACCCGACTGGCGAGCGCGGGATCTCCCGGTTCTCGCGCATGGAGGTTCCGTAGGTGCCATGGTTCTCTGACCGCGCGGGGCCCACAAGCAACTTGCGATAGCGCTAGCGGTGGTGTTGCCTTCCGCTTCCATAGACAGCGTCGGCACCTCGAATTCTCTGATTACGCGCCTCAATAGCCTGGCCTGCACGTGCCCCTGTCAACGCTTCGCCTGCGTCCTCGCGGACGCCGACGCATGACTCGGGGTCATCGTGGTTCGCTAGACCTTCGATGTAGAGCTCTTTCATCTCTTCCTCCATACCGGTTTATCCCGGCGCACCTACGGATCAGAACGCCAGGGGTTCGAATCCCTCCGAACTCGCTACATATGTCCAGCTAAAAGCCTATTTCTAGGGGAGCCCGTCAATCTTTGACTTTCGTTTGGTCGGTAGTTGTGAGTTTTTTCTAATGTAAGAGTTCGGTACCTCTGTTACACATTGGCCTTACCACCTGTTTTACACTTTCCAGATCGGCTTTGGTAGCTGGGCGACACTGGCTCCGATACCTGTGTTACAGTTTTTTCTTTGAAAATTGGCGACGCAATCACTTGGATTGCCTAATACTTGGCCATCGAGGAGGTCGCCATGTTGGTGGAGCTAGCTGTGACAATGAGCGTCGGCGCATGTTCGGAAATTCGTATAGTTGATGGTGGCAAAGTATTAGGTAAGAGTGCGGACAAGCGGTGCCTGACCATAGTTTGCAGTCCAACCTGGTTCTAGACAGAACTTGCCGCTTACCGCGTAAATGCTCTCAGGTGCACCAGGTGAGTGGTGTCGGGGAATTCTCGTTGAAAAGCTACATGCTGTAATTTCGCCAAAAAGAACTGCAAACGTGCACCTTTTGACTGCCAGTTATAAGTTACAGGGCTTTTACCAGGAACGATTCGAGTGTACTTTCGTGCAATACCTATCGTGACCTACTATTAGCGTACAAGGATAATATTTTCCCAACTACCGACCAAATTTATCGGTCATAGTGTTTTGACCAAGTTAGTAACCGCTTGGTTCCATCGTCTGCTCTCTCAAACGTTAGTCTTAGTACAACACTCGCGGACGCTGACCATGATCCACTTCGGTCGCCTTCAAGTTTATGCACCCGGACGGAAGGGTGTTTCTCGTTTTCGTCGAGAAGGCGTAATGCTTTTAGGAAAGTTTTGCGATCGGAGGGGGTAAAATCCCGAGACGCGAACGTCAGGAGGAAGGTTTCTGTAAATTCGAGAGATTGATATTCGTGGAGCACTTCCTCAGCTACCTAGAGATTCCAGGTCCTCTTCGCTAAGTCTCTTGACGCGGCCCTCTTTGGAATCTCGATGTGCCCTCTCCATGAGTTCACGGTGATCAGGAGTGTACGCCCAAGCATCTTCTAACCTTAGGTAAACGACTCGTCGTAAGACAAGGGCTTCTTGCTCCATGTCCACCTCGATCTCGAGCTCCGTGCCCTCGGTCAGTCCAAGCTGCTTTCTTACAGATGCTGGTACCGTCAGTCTTCCCGATCCATGTACAGTTACAGTTTCCATAACCTCGAGTGTACCTTATTGCCAGAATGGCAGTAATACAATTCGGCATAATGGTGATTAGCCAGGTAAGTCCAAGCCAAAGCAATACGAGTTTACCTTCACGACATGGGTGGAGTCGTCGGCTTGATAACTTGGCAATCCAAGGTTCAAGTTATGATCTTGAACCAGCAACATTACAAATTCAGGATGCCTCAGGGAAAGAAAGAAACGGATGAAGCTAGGTCCTATTTAAAGTAGCTTTAATAATAAGGAAGTCGGTTGGTGTCACCTGGATTCGCAACCTTGACAGGTGCGTGGGACGAGGAGGCACCGGATGTCTTCATCCTGGGTGCGGGGATTTCCATAGCCGCTGATTTATCATTCCCTGACACTGATACGTTGGGAACTAGAGCGCTTGACAAAATTCACCATGCAAACCGTTTGGGTATTGACCTTTCTATTCTGCCGGAGCAGTTCAGACACGGCCTGTTTGGGGTATGGCTGGCTCAGATTGCGGAAGATCAACCGTCCTTCTCAAGAGGGAAAAACAGCGCCGAGTCGAGCAAATATAGTCAACCCGTGAGATAATCCGGTCCTTCTGGAATGTCGACTGCATGCTCTTGCAGCACGGCGAGCGGCACGATGTCCAGGACGCGCTCGTGGGTGGATGCGAGTACCACGTAGGCCGCAGCACCATCGTGGTGGGCCCGGAACCAGTTTGCCGCGGTTACGCACCAGCGGTCTCCGGGAATCAAGCCCGGGAAGCGATACTGCGGAGCTGGAGTGACGAGATCGTTGCCGATATTGCGCTGATGTTCGAGGAAGTCGGCTGTTACCACGGCACAGATAGTGTGGCTACCCAGATCTTCAGGTCCGGTGGAACAGCATCCATTCCGGTAGAAGCCGGTGAGCGGATCGGTGCCGCACGGCTCCAGTTCACCACCCAACACGTTGAATTCGCCCATCCATGAAGTATAACACAACAGACTCGGCGCACCTTGGTGCTTCGAAGCTTTTGGTGGCCGCAAGTGAGTTATCAACCCATCGATAGTGACCATACGCCGACACCCGAGCCCAGAAACCAGACGTGTCCTAACCCGTCAATGACTGTAAACAACGACGACGCCCATGGGGCCTTGACCTTCCTGTTGCCAGCAACATTAAATTGACCCAGGATCAGCAACATTAAATTGACCCACCCTCCAGTAAGACTTGTCTGTGGAACATTCAAAACCACGGAGGAGTCATCAAATGCTGAAGGGCAGGACATTAATGAATTTAATTGAATTAAGATCACAAGGACACAGCTATCACAAAATAATTATGTATTTTCTTATACTGGTGTCAATCGGAAAGAGTAAAAACGGCTTCTGGACTGGAGCCCGAGAGGAGATTCGAACTCCTGACATGCTCATTACGAGTGAGGTCTATATCAGATCAGAAGAAACCTTAAATTACAAAAACGCATGTCATAGGCGGTGTCCCAACTACATATGGACAACCAAGAACGCTATTGTTTACAAAAATTATGTACTGATTTATGTAGTGCTGATTTTTACGGGAATAATAAAGGCCCTCTTCACCCTTGATCGGGAGCTCCCCCGATCTTCCTGGACTCATTGAAACCTCCGTCGACCACTTGAGTAGGTCATCGGCACTCCAAAGCAGCGGGCTACTGTAAGTCAGAGGTGGGCTTTCCGTAAATGGGCTTCAATGTTTTCCGTAATTCTTTCCTGGTACTTGTGTGCTACATCTTAAAGGAAAACTACGCGTTTGTTTGCTACAGACACTAGTGCGTGCATGAGTGCGATATGCATCCGTATTCGCGCAACAAGGTCGCCACCTGTAATGGAGCCTAAGACCTGACTCTCACCGAGAATCTGCGGAATTATAACCTTATTTCATCCAGTCGTTTCGATGCAATACCCTCCAAGATTGCGGTTTCCAGCTTTGCCAAAGACATTGATATTCTTTCGCTTAGACCCGTGAGGCTTCCTAAAGCCGCTGATCTTGATAACGCGTACCCTACTTGCTTCCACCCGCGACCAACGCGAAACACTTACCTGCGAGTGTGCACTCCCAAACCCTATGAATCCCTGGGAGAGTTCGCCAGGCTGCCCGCAATCATGCTGATGCTTTCGTTGACCCCTCGACTTCTAACGATCCCAAATGGATGCTTATATTGAAGTCAATCCCAAGTTTCTCTGAAAGTCGTCTGAGCATATCTATACTCGGGTTGTGTTCTCCTTCTTCAAGTCTCGCAATAGCAGGTTGGTGCATCCCGAGCCTTCTACCCAACTCCGTCTGAGAAATGCCATGCTCCACGCGGTACTCGATTACTCGAACCGCCACGGCACGCGCCAAGGCAGTACGTTCCCACTCCTCCTGAAACTCGGGATCCTTGAGAAGACCCTCTAAGACCTCCTTGCCAGTCTTTGTTCCTTTTGGTGTCCTATCCATCATTCTCCGTACTCCTTAAACCCGCTAAGACGCTCCTCAGCCAACCTAACACTCCGTCGGAAACCTTTCGGACTCACCGAGGCCTCCGGTCCAACCGCTCCGATTGCAAACAGCTCAGGCCCTACGCGTCGGTAAAAAACCCGCCAACGGCTTCTCCCTCCTCTTGGTCGGAGCTCTCTCAGGCCGTCAGTTTCCGAATTGAACTCTGATGGGGGAAGGGTAGTCCACTACCCATTGTCTCTAATTTCACTTGAGCATCTGCAATCGCTCTTTTCTCACTGACCGGCAGCGTTTCGAATTCGGCTACCGCTTCTTTGCACCACAGCGTTTCTGCCATACTCTCCCACTGAGTTTTTGCCTAAGATATTGCTAAACATAACAACTTTATTATATTCTAAGTACTCTCGTATACTTCCTGACCCGCTCAGCTTCCTACGCAAGTTTGGAATCTCTGCCAATGCTTTCTCTCTGCCCACAGAAAGACCGCTAAGATCTACTTGATCCGCTCCAGAAAACCTAGGCATTTCTAGGTATCCTTTTATTTTCGCTCTCCAGCCGCTGAGTCTCCCCCGTTCACACCGTGTGCTCGGGACTATGCGAGTCGGTGGCATCGAAAACATTACCACCTTCCACAACGGGCTTGCGCCTTCGTGGTTTGCTTGGAGTCCTGCCGTGAGCGGTAGCTCTGTCTTCGATACACGCACCCTGGACACCGTTGCCGGTGATCCCCTGAAGGACGATACGTGCTCCAACTCGGCTTTCCTTTCGGCTACGGAACCTCTCGTTCTGGATCACCTTCACCTCGGTGTAGGCGGTGAAGACACTGATCTGTCGATCAGTGAGTCTGGATTTGAGGTTCGTGGCGGCTACGTGGTCTGCATCACCCTGCCAGTTGCAATCCCAATATGGATTGCGCCAGTGAAACGTGTCCCCCTGGCGGTTGTCCGATGAGACATACCCCCAGGTCGGTTCGGGACACGTTTGGCTGGTGTAGGCCGCGTTTACCGTTTTGGCATCGACACCGCCGATGCTCGTATGCACCACCATACGACCTTCGTTCTCGGATCGCATCCATGTGGAACATATCCGAGACATCTTCTTTGACTTGGCCTTGCCGCGCAAGTACGAGAGGTCTTCAGTAGCGAGGAGGCGCGGGCGCTGTGTTGGGTCTTGGGGAACCTTACCCCTCGCCCTGGTCCGGTTGCCTTTTCCGTAGATAACCTCTTTTGTCGCCTGACCCGACAGCGTGCGTACGCTGGCCTGGGCACGTTCACGTCGACGAGCCTGCTTCTTGTGGCCGAGGTTGTTCCTCGCTATCCTGGGGGCCTTCTTCGATTTGGTGTTTACCTTGCGAAGAGACCTGGTCCTCGCATGTGCTTTGCCTCGGACCTTGCCTGTTGCGTTGTTCTTTTCACTGAACTCTTCAAGGATCTCACCGAGGCTGATCCCGTGCTTGTGTCCTTTTGAGTCCGTGCACACCTCGGTAACACCCCAGTCGATGGCATCAATTGGTCCGGTCGCCTTCTCCGGGGCCTTGATGCCATAGACAACATGGACCGTTGCGCACTTCGATCCCTTTTCCGCCACGAGACGGATGTCGCCCGACACGCGTGAGACCCCAACAAGTGAAAGTGCGATCCGTGCATTGGTCTTGGCTCCGATGATCTTCACGTACTGCGAAAGATGGGGCTGCCTGCACCTGCGGTCTTCGGGGTTACAGGTATGGTTCTTGGGAATTGCCATCGTGGTGAATGTCGCGTACAGGGTTTCTGCCAGAGCCATCGACCGCATCGCGTGTGCCCTCGGGTTCTTGTGCTTGGAGAGTGCCTTACGCAGTACCCGATGCAAGTAACGCACAACCTGGGCGCGTTCCTTTCCTCCTAAGCCGACAAGTACCTTCAAATTGATAGCAGGAACTCTACCTTGTGTGATTTCTCCGATCCATGCGTAACGAGTGAGACAGGTATAGGCAAAATGTTGCTGCATCTCGTTGTCTCTATAGTGCTTATGGATCTTGGCCTTCACGTTTTCTATGGCCAGGACTGACTCGATGTGGCGCACCCAGGTGTCCACAGCGTCGAAGGCTGCCTGGTCTACCAAGTGGACGTTGACGTCCTGTGGGTAGACGTCCGCCTTCTTCATAGCGTCTCGGAAGTCCCGCTTGGAATCGAGGAAACTCCACATCCCCATAGGAGCCAACTCCACCAAGAAACGATCTTTGGCATCTCTGTAACTGCGGAGCGCCTCGTCTATCTGCGCACGCTTATGTGTGGACAGAGGGAGCGTTCCGAGTCGTACGGTCCTCTTTTTAGCCTGGGGTATGGATTTAGCCTCAATACCATTCAGTTAAGCACCAGCACACAGATACACCGCTCATGGTGAGATCTCCCTGGCTTTCGCTTGGAGTGTTTCCATCACTTTTTGGTTCTTGTTGCTTTTCGACCCGCACAACCTGGCCGAGAAGACGGTTACGATCTCGATGACATGTCTGCTAGGTCTTCTCCAAAGGTGGAATCCTCGCTAGCGTTGATGATAACGACTTCAACTCCGAAATGCTCACAAAGGGACAAGACGAGTTCTGACCCAAAACGAAGCAGTCGATCCTTATGGCTAAGCACAAGCCGACCGACCTCGCCTGAACAGATCCTGGAGATAAGCTGTTTGAGTCCCCGCTTATGGTAGTTGAGTCCTGATCCCACATCGGAGATGACCTCGTAGATCCACCCGTTTGCCGCGCAGAAGGATTCGAGCAGTGCCACCTGGCGCACCAGGTCGTCCTTCTGTTGGTTTGTGGATACCCTGGCATAGGCAATCGTCGCTCTCGCTGATGGTCTCTGGCGTGGAGCGAGGTGGTGCATCTTGGCTAAGTCGTAGCGTCTTCTGCCACCAGCAGTGCGCTCGGCTGGAACTATGCGACCCTCTACTTCCCATCGCCGAAGTGTGTCAGGATGCACGCCAAGCTCTTTTGCTGCTATGGCGATAGGTACCAGTTGTCCCATGACCTAAAGTACAATACATCAGTGCGACACTGATAAGTACTTATGTCTGCCGAACTAGATGCGAACAGCTTCGTGCCCCGTCACAGGATCGAGGCCGGCGCTTACCCGCAGTTTCCAGACGCCCGGTCGTATCTCTTTCTTGTGGCCTGTCACAAAACAATTATGTATTTTTTATGTACTGGTGTCAAGTAAAAAGAGTAAAAATAGTCTCTGGCCTGGAGCCCGAGAGGAGATTCGAACTCCTGACCTGCTCATTACGAGTGAGCTGCTCTGCCGACTGAGCTACCCGGGCATTATCGCCGTATTAATCATAGCGAACTTTTAGCGATTTAGCGTCTCTGGCCAAAAAGGCTAGCTAGTGCAATGGTTTCTGAAACCCCGGCATTGAGTTGGCGCAATGTCGTCCTCGAGGCGTCAACAACTTTCTGATAGTTTTCCGCTGCTTGGACGGGGTCTGCGCCTTCAAAAAATTGGGATCCACGATAATATGCTAGAAATATAGAGATCCCTGCATCGAATTCAACCTTCCGTCTAAATCGCAAAATCCGCTTATGTTCGTTCTCGACTTCCCTAAAGATCCCTTTCATTCCTGAACTCTTTTGATTCGTAGCCTTGAAGCTAGAAAGCTCTATCTCCTGTTGTTTTTTTAGATCAGCCGTAACGCTATCGATAAGATTGGTTACACGTGACGCATCTAAAATCAGCTCTTTTGCATTTGTGTAGCGTTTGCCAGCTGGCTCCCCCCACGCCTCAAGGCGATTCTCCAACCTTCCATCAAGACCTAAATCTCGAGCTAAATCAAGATTTCCTCTAGCAAAGGATGAAGTAAGCTTCGCCTCTTTAGAACCCAGTCCTTGATCTTCTAACCACTGAGTGACCTCCTGGTCTAAAAGGCCCGAGAACTCCACCCGAACACACCTAGAGGCGATTGTGGCCAGGGCCTTGTGGATGGTGCGAGCCACAATAATGAAGACAGTAGATGCCGGCGGTTCTTCTATAACTTTCAAGAGCACAGGGGCTACCTCTGCTATGTTGTCAAACTCTTCGATGATGACAACCCTACGAGAAGATTGGTTTGGCGACAAAACAGCCAATCGGATTATGTCATCGCGGATTGTGTCAACCGAGAGCGAGCTCTTGAACTTCTCAAAATAGTTCAGATCCGGAGATCGCCGTGCAAGGGTCGCAAGACAGATCCCACAGCTTCCACACCCTCCGCTGGAACACAGAAGTCCCGCCGCAAAGGCCAAAGCCCAAAGCTCTTTTCCGCTACCAGGCGGACCATAGAAAAGGTAACTATTATTCGGATGAGATAGGTGAGCACCTAAAACAGGTGCTAAATCACGGTGGACAGAGACCGACTTCAATACCGGCGAAATTACGAGCGAATCGCTTTCAAAATCTGACATAATCCATCACTATCCACAGTTACTAAGGAAAATTCTAGGCGAAGCTAGTAACTTTCACGAAACAACGTCACAGATCTGACAAATAAGCACCTATGGATCCGATCTATGGCCGTCAATAACGTTAAGAATCCGATCTCGAATCTCAAAGACTTCACCATCACCGTCTATGCAAACCCAACCAGATCTAAGTGCAAGTTGACCAAAGCCATCCCTGACACGCGACTGAAAGGTCTGTCCCTGACCCTCAAAACGATCCGAAGAAGAGAGCTCTCGCATTGCTCGATTCGTCGGTTCCATTATATAAAAGACCATTTCTGGAACCAGAGAGTCGGTGGCAAAGGAGTCCAAAAGCATCAACTTGTCAAGGTCAATCCCATAGCCAAATCCCTGATAAGCCAAGAACGACCCTGAAAAACGGTCGCACACGACCCAAGCCCCACGTTCCAGTGCCGGCAAGATCACCGATTCACAATGTTGGGCACGAGCACTCGCCATCGCCAAGGCTAGCGCTCTAGCTCCTATCTTATATTTTCCAAAGATAAGATCCCGAAGTGCCTCGCCTAGGGGTGTTCCACCTGGTTCACGCGTTTCAACCACCTCGACCCCTCGTTGGCGCAACGCTTCAGAGACAAGTTGGGTTTGGGTGGATTTACCAACACCGTCTAGGCCTTCTAAAACAAAAAAACGTCCCTTGAGCTCCTTGGCCACGACCTTATCCTTAGGAGTTCTTACTTTTGGGAGTCTTTGGGGTGGTTGCGCGAGGCGCTCTAGCAGAAACCCTTGCGCCGGTAGATCTCGTAGATCCTTTAGCGGTCGATGTGGCTTTAGCGGTCGATCTAGTTGTGCGCTTTTTAGGTTTTACGCCTTCTCCATCTTCGTTCGAAACCTCGGGCATCGACCCACGCTTTTCGGCTAAAAGCTCGACTGCCCGCTCCATGGTTAGACCCTCATCGACTTCAAACTGCTTTACCGTACAATTGATAGTTCCATCGGATACATATGGTCCAAAACGTCCCGAGCGAAGGACGATTGATCGTCCATCTGGATCGACCCCAAGTTCGATCGATGTGGCAGTTCGTCTACCGCGACCCGTAGCCGGTTGAGCCAAGATAGCTACAGCATCTTCCAGACCAATAGATAGAAGTTGCGACTCACTAGTTAAACTCCTAGAGAGACGCCCTCTTTTGACGTAGGGGCCGAACTTCCCATTCGACACCACAACGTCATCGCCTGTCTCTGGGTCACGCCCTACAATTCGAGGAAGCGAGAGAATCGAAACTGCATCTTCAAGAGTCACGGTCTCTGGGGTCATGGTAGAAAACAGAGAACCCGTCTTTGGCTTTTCACCTTTGGGTAGGAGTTCGGGATCTCCCAACTGTATAAATGGGCCGAAACGCCCTACTTTGACGAATATCGGATCGCCTATCTCCGGATGAAGACCTAGAAAACGATCGCCACTGCCTGCAGCCAACAATTCAATCGCTCGTTTTGTTGTCAGCTCATCTGGCGCTATCCCATCGGGAACTGGGGCCGTTGTGTCGCCTACGCTCAAATAGGGGCCGAAACGACCAACGCGAACTACGATAGGATTTCCCTCTTCGTCGTCGCCTATTGAAATTGAGTTAATAGCCCGAGGGTCAATTGCGTCAAGTTGACTATCTACCAAGAATTTTAGACCTTGATCATTTGCACCGAAATAAAAGTCACGAAGGTACGGAACCGCGGGTATATCGCCATTGGCAATCTTGTCCAATGAGTTCTCAAGTTCGGCAGTGAAGTTATAGTCAACAAGTTCGCCGAAATATTGCTCCAAAAGTGCAACTACGGAAAATGCTACAAACGAAGGAATGAGGGTATTGCCCCGCTTGAAGGCATAACCTCTATCTTGAATCGTTGAGATAATACTTGCATAGGTGCTAGGCCTACCTACCCCATATTCCTCTAACGTCTTTACGAGGGAGGCCTCTGTAAATCGAGGCGGAGGGCTCGTCGTGTGACCTTCATAATTTGTACTTAGGACGGGAACCGCTTCACCTTCAACAAGAGGGGGAAGAATGACGTCATTTTCATCAGAAGATGTATCGCCATCGTCGCTATCTTCTACATAGACGCGCAGAAAGCCAAAGTGATCGATGGTTCGCCCGCTAGCAGAAAGTAGTGCGCGAGTGGGATTCAAACGTGCGCCTTGGTCACTTCCTATACTTTGGTCCAAAGCTAAGGGTGCACTCAGCCGAACCGAAACGGATGTACCCGTCGCATCTGTCATCTGTGAGGCTATCGTTCTCTTCCAGATCAACTCATAGAGACGGGCTTCATCTGAAGATACCCTAGATGTAATCTGAGCCGGTGTTAGCCACTGATCCCCAGCCGGACGAATAGCCTCGTGGGCCTCTTGGGCGTTTTTCACGGAATTTTTATAGTCTCTGGCTCGAGCTGGAACAAATTCATTTCCATAAAGCTCTTTTACAATCTCGCGGGTCTGAACCAAGGCGGCATCGGCAAGGTATGTCGAGTCCGTTCGCATATAGGTAATGAATCCGGCCTCGTATAACCTTTGGGCCGCCGACATCGTTCTAGTCGAGGAAAAACGGAGCTTCCGCCCGGCCTCCTGTTGAAGCGTTGAGGTTCTAAAGGGCGGAGCAGGACTTCGGCGATAGGGCTTGGGCTCGACAGATTCAACCAAAAGGCTTTTGTTCTTCAAATCTGATGCGATCAAGATTGCAGACGGCTCATCCAAGACGACAAGAGGAGCATTTTTAATTCGAGCTGGATCGATCGATCCAGCTGAAGAGAAGTCTCGCCCTGTTGCCACTCGAAGCGAATCCAAACCGATCAGATTAACACGGAATGCGCTCTTGGCCTTGGTTGCATTAGCCATTACCGAAAAATAACCAGCAGAGACGAAGGCCATCCTCTCGCGCTCTCGCTGCACCAAAATTCGAGTCGCCACGCTCTGCACTCTTCCCGCCGAGAGCGAGGGTTTGATCTTTTTCCAGAGAACCGGGGAGACTTCGTATCCATATAATCGATCTAATATCCGTCTAGCCTCCTGAGCGCTGACGAGCTGCTGGTCGATGTCTCTGGTATTTTCAATCGCCTGAGATATCGCACTTTTGGTGATCTCATGAAAGACCATTCGGCGAATCGGGACCTTGGGAGCCAGAACTTCAGCCAAATGCCAAGCTATCGACTCACCTTCACGGTCCTCGTCTGTTGCTAGAAGAACTTCGCTCGCTTGGCTTACAAGTGACTTTAAATGCTTGATGTGAGCTTTTTTCTTGTCAGAGATGACATAGAGAGGCTTGAATGAATTTTCGACGTCTACACCTAAACGAGCCCATGGCTCTTTCTTGAGCGAATCTGGAATCTCCGATGCACTCTTTGGGAGGTCTCGTATGTGGCCGATCGATGACTCGACAAGAAATTCTGATCCCAAAAACTTCGAAATTGTCTTAGCTTTAGCCGGAGATTCTACGATTACAAGTGGCTTAGCCATCAGTTTGCTTCAACCTACCCAATATTTAATGTGCCCACATAACAGACTCAGATCTATTACCATACGAGCAATTGCGGTCAACTACCGCTATTTACTGCGATCGAATACCAAAGTTTCAATCAATTGCACTTTATCAAATACAAAACTACAAGGTCATTACGGATTAGGACCTTGTAGTCGTAACAACTTTTTTTATTTAATCACTGGCATCAGATTCAGATGCCAGAAGTTCAAAGGTTGGATTCATGATTGCTATGTGCCCATCGATGTCTCCTACGGTCCCTTGAGCTATTAGGCGTTTACCTGGTTCTATGCCAGGCACCCGGCGTTTACCAGGAAAGACCAGCATAAGTCCACCACTTGAGTCCTCAAGACGAACCGCCAACGAGGCAATTGAATCCAGAGATTGAACGCGAACTGACTTTACCCTGCCAACCACCTTTGCGGGACGTCGATAGACAACGCTCCCAATGGCAATCGCTCCGGGAACATCGGAGGTGGGCGAAGTGTTTGTGTTCCCCACTGCTCGCTTGATCTCATTTTCAGTCTCATTTTTACGACGAAGGCTCGTGCGCAGGCGATCCTTGCCTGGCAAATTGACCTGGAAAGGAATTATCGTAGCATTTACATGAGGTAATTGGCTCAAAACTCGAGCTATCGAATCCGCAGTCCGATCGTGTAAGATTCGACGAAAAAATCCCGGATAGCTGCGTCGCGGTAAAAGAGCAGTAACCTCAGCATCCCCAGGGGAGACGGCTTCGGCAACGACATCAAGCGCGGCGCGACGTATCCGACGATCGGAACACTCTACAACTTCCAAATCGATTCTTCGAACACCAAGACGGCTCCAATCGGACTCGAGTTTCCTCGCCACTTTGACATCGAGCTCAATATGGACTGCCCGAATCTCATCAGGAACCAAAGTTCGTGCATACTGAAGTGCTCGAGCTGTTGCTAAATCAAGCTCTTCCACAAAGAGAATCACCTTGTGCTTTCGCAAAACAGGCACCTCACAGGCGAGCGCGACATCGCCTTCGAGGCGCTCTTCTTCAGCAACATATTGACGGTTGAGACGAATGAATAGATAAACAAGGATTGGCCCAACTACAACTACAACCCATGCGCCTTGGGTAAATTTGGTTACCAGAAAGACTATGACCACGATAAAGGAGAGGATTGAAGCAATGAGGTTTACAACGAAGCCGCGTTTGTAACCCGGCTCCTTCTCTCTGAGGTGATGCTTTAGCATTCCCGTTCCGGCCATCGTAAAGCCGGTAAAGACTCCAATTGCGTAGAGGCCGATTAGTGCATTTACGCTCGCATTAGTTCCGATAAGAATAACTTCAGCAATTACCGTAAGGAGAATAATCCCATTTGAAAATGAAAGTCGGTGGCCACGCCTTAGAAATTGTCGAGGCAAAAACGAGTCCTCTGCCGCAAAGGAGACTAGAAATGGAAATCCATTAAAACTTGTATTCGCCGCGAATATAAGGATCAGATATGTGCCAATCTGCAATAAGTAGTACATGACAGTACCAAAGGTTGAAGAGCCATACACGGTCTTAGCGATAACGGAAATTACGGTAGGCGTTCCAGAGATTCTTGGAACTGGATGAATGTACGAAGCCAAAATTGACAGACCAAAGAACAAAGTTCCCAGGATAATAGCCATATACATAAGCACCCGTTGTGCATTTTTCCATTGAGGCGCCCTAAAGAGCGAAACTCCATTTGAAACGGCTTCAATACCCGTTACCGCAGAGCCACCATTGGCAAAGGCCTGAAGAAAGATAAATAGTGAAGCGCCCATCAAAAGGCCCGATCCTGGATGACCAAGGTGATAGCCGCCTGGAACGTGGGTTGAAAGTGGGTGTAGCTGTCCGCTTAGAGCCTTATAGATTCCCCAGCCCAACATTACAAACATATTCAAGATAAAGAAATACGCAGGTAGGGCAAATAGCCGGCCGGCCTCTTTGATCCCGCGCAAATTTCCATACGCAAGAACTAGGACAAATAAGAGCGAGAGTTCAAGATTGTATGGAGCTAGAGCTGGAACCGCCGATGATATCGCATCGACTCCAGCGGCAACCGACACAGCTACCGTGATCGTATAGTCAATCATGATCGCGACCGCGGCGATCTGTGCAATTCGTGGTCCAAAGTTGTCACGGGCTACCACATAGGCGCCACCGGCCTTTGGATATGCTTTGATAACCTGAAAATACGAGGCAGCGACCGTTACCAAAATTATCAAGATCAAGATTGATATCGGCAAAACCATGGAAAAGGCAGCTACGCCAATTACCGGTACCAGAATCGTCAAAATCTCTTCTGTCGCATAAGCAGAAGATGAGATGACATCAGATGACAGTACCGCCATTGCGGTAAAGTTTCCGAGTCGCTCTCCCTTTAAATCCTCGTTGACAAGTGGTTTGCCTAGGAACTTATTTTTCAGGCGATAGATTCTCGACTCTGGAAGATCATAAGAGCCCAAAGGCGCAAGAGTAGTTGGCTGCGATTCAAAACTCCGCGCACCGCGAAAACGTTCGCCACGACCGTCACCGGCTGGTCCCTCTTCACCTTTAGATAAGGGGGGAACTTTTGGATTGCTTTCTGGCAAGGGAAAAAGCCTCCGAACTCAATTTTAATAAATAGCATTTATACTGTGTCGCGTCTTTGTGTCTAGAATCTAGCCACAGAATCTCTAAAATACTCAACGCGACCAGAATAGATTACTAGGTGATAGACCGTGCATGTAATTGTTGTAGGATGTGGCCGCGTCGGATCTGAATTAGCGGCACGACTCTCCTACGAGGGCCACTCAACCGTAATTATCGACAAGAACTCATCAGCCTTTCGTCGGCTAAGTCCGACATTTAACGGAAAGACCATAACGGGGCTCGGTTTCGACCGAGAGCGCCTCGAGGCAGCAGAGATAGATCGCGCCGACGCACTAGCGGCAGTCACAAGTGGAGACAACTCAAATATATTGACTGCAAGAATTGCAAAAGAGACCTTTGAAGTCCCAAAGGTAGTTGCCAGAATCTACGACCCCAAAAGAGCCGAGATCTATCAGCGACTTGGGATCGCTACGGTAGCTACGGTTACTTGGACGACAGAACAAGCTATGCGTCGCCTCTTCGAAGACTATGCACAGCCGGATTGGATAGAACCACACGGTGGATATGTCCTTTTGGAGAGGGGCCTTCCGCTTCACATGACTGGCCATCGTCTTACAAACCTAACCGAAATACCAAATGCCCTTCCGATTCTATTGACACGGGGAACCTCTGCAAAGCTCTTCAATAATGAGCTGGTCGCACAAGAGGGTGACGTAGTTCATTTCATGGTGGAACGCGGATCGATTCAAGGCCTCGACAAGGCGCTTTTCGAGATTGGAAAAACGCAATGAAAGTCGTAATCGCAGGTGCTGGAAGCGTGGGTGCGTTCATCGCTCAAGATCTCTTTGAAGCTGGCCACGACGTTATGGTCATCGAACAAAACGGTGACGAAGTAGCCAAACTCAAAGATCACATCGGATGTAAATTCTCTGTCGCCGACGCATGTGAAGTTTCATCGCTTCAAGCCGCCGGCTTGGCAGATACCGACGTCGTAGTAGCAGCGACTGGTGATGACGAAGATAATCTTGTCATCTCGCTCCTCGCAAAGCAGGAGTTTATGGTTCCCAGAGTTGTCGCGCGTGTGAACAATCCAAAGAACCACTGGCTCTTCAATAAGACATGGGGCGTGGACGTCTCGGTTTCAACACCTCACCTTCTCTCTTCGTTGGTCGAAGAGGCAGTATCAGTAGGATCGCTTGTAAGGTTGCTCTCCTTTGAAAAGAGTGGTGCTCGCCTCGTCGAAGTTACATTAGCAGATAACTCTCCAGCCAATGACTTTGAACTAGCAACGCTTGCTTTCCCCAAAGAGGCCTCGATCGTCGCTATTATTCGCGACGGCAGCATTATCGTACCTCGAGGAGAGACGATATTTCGCTGTGGCGACGAAGTTGTAGCACTCGTGACAATCGATTCCGAGGCAGAGTTGAAGGCAATTTTGATCGGCACCGCCCCCATGGGCTAGCAGAGATTAACAAATTAGCTGCAAAGCTCTAGAGTTTTTTACCAATGCCAGTCTCTCCAAAAAAAAACTGCCACCTTTACCCTAAATCCCTACTTCATCCCTACTTCGTCAAGAAAATTTGACGAAGTAGGGATTTGAATCGATTGAAAGATTCATGGTTTGCACAAAGATCAAGTGGAATAACCCAATTGACTTCTGACAAAAATGCAATATTAAAAGTCCCAACTAACACCTCTGGGGAACCTTTAAATTTTGGCGTAATCTTTAAATATTCTTGGAACACAAGAGCCAAAACTGCAAATGGCTAAGGATATTATGGCTAGAGGATCTCTGGATGCTGCACAACAGAAGGCTTATTCACTACTTGAAGAGATGATCGCTCAAGGCACGCAAATAGTCATCGAATCGAACACTCCCACCGATGAACAAGGCGGTGCCACCGAGATAACCGAAAAGATCCTAGAGTCAATCAATCAGATCGGTCCACTTAGTCAAAGTCGCTTCAGCGTCATAGAGTGCTCTGAGACTACCGATGCATTAGACCTCCTACTAGATGCGATACAAATCACAAAGAGATCTAACGAATCGATCTTGGTCTTTGTTGAGGGCGCATCAAGTGCAAGAAGCACGCTTCGGATCCTAAAGGCAAAGAACGCTTCGTTGGAGATTCTGGATCTATCGCAAAAACATTCCCAAAAGAGTCTCGCCACAAATGGCCTAAGGGCCGATCTAATAATTGCGACACCCGAATCAATCCATAGACAACTTCTCCCTGAACAGTTCAGCCTCTATCGTATTATCCAACGGATTTCGTCACTATGGATCTTTGATATGGTGGAGTTTCGTGGTCTTTTAGGTTCAAACCTTTTTCACATCCTAAAACGCTTCGAACTCGCGGCTAAAGATCTCGGCCGAGATATTTCCCTTGTTGGGGTCGGAATTGAATTAGGCGACGCCGATCGATTTGCGTGTGAATTATTTGACTGTGGAGGCGACCAACTCGCCAAAATCTATCTACCACCTGACCGACCGGGCTCTATTTCAATTGGGTTTATCGATCCAAATATCGAGGTAGATCCTTCTTCTGCACTTACAATCGCCTCTAAACTTGCTCGACTCGGATGGCAGGCAAATCTAAAGACGGCAGTGATCACCTCATCGCGACTCAAGGCAGAGCTAATCTCCAACTTCATAATCGAATCATCCAGTAACATTCCAGCAGAAGATCTCGTTCTCTATCGAGGAGGATACTTGGGGGAATTGAGAGTCGAGCTAGAAGAGCGACTCCTTGTGGACAGGGTGAAGATCGCAGTAGCCACATCCGCCCTAGCTCGAGATCTGACCCGCTTTGATCTAGTAGTTTTAGTTGGATTTCCAGGCACGATTGCTCGTTTTCGGCGCGATTTTCAGCGAATTTCAAAGGCGGGCGGGATGATAGTTTTGGTCGCCTCCGCAGATCAATTAGACCGTTGGATAACTAGAAATCCCCACGAAATCATCACACGTAAAAATGAGGGGGCGGCCATCAACCCCTTCAATAAAAGTGTATGCCACCACCAGCTCATCGCAGCGTCTTCAGAAAGGTCGATCACTGCGAGTTCTTACCTTAGGGGAGAAAATGGAATTAGAGAGGTAACCGATTCACTCGAGCAACTAGTTGCCCAATCGACCTTGATAAAGACGCCGTTGGGATATCAATATGTAGGTTCAAGGCAACCAACAAGAAACTATGGTCTCAGGGGTTACATAAGTCGGAAATACCGAATGATCACCACTACTGGTGAAGTGCTAGAAGAGATAAACGAAGATCAAATTCCAACGAGCGCCTTTATTGGAGCGGTCTATCGCCATCGCAGAGCAAGATTCAGGATCGTAGCGATCGACGATGACAATAGCTTTATCTTCGTCGAAAAGACCGAAGATCAAATTTACACAAAAGCACTCATCGAATCCAACTACCAATTTTCAAAGATGAGATTACTTACCTCTCCATCGCTTGGCCTTTGGATTGGCGTAGCCGACCTCTTCGTCACCGAAACACACCTTGGATATGAGACCTACTCTGAGGCCGGAGCACTCTTGGGCATTCAGCGAAATCGCCTTCCATCAAAAGAGTTAGATACTGAGGCATTCTTTATCTCCTTTAGTGATGATGCCACCTCTGATATTGAGACCGAACTCCTTCCAGGCGCCCTTCATGCCATGGAACATTGTGCCATTGGAATACTTCCTATAGTTTCAATCTGCGATCGATGGGACGTCGGAGGCGTCTCCTTTGTGGCCTCACCAGGCTCTGCTAACGGCCTTGATCTGGACGAAATCTCCGGCGCTGTGGCAATTTACGATGGCTACGCTGGTGGAGTTGGAATTTCTTACGCCACCTACGAAGCCCAAGCTACTTTAATGGCCTCTACCCTTGAGACTCTCGTCAACTGTCCCTGCACCACAGGATGTCCCTCTTGCATAGTAAGCCCAAAGTGTGGAAACAATAATGAGCCGCTATCAAAACGCGGAGCCCTAGAACTGACACGACTTGTCGCAGATTCCTTAGCAGGCAAGAGAAATCTCAAAGGATCCTAATCTCAAGGCGATCATTAATCTGCAAACCTCAGAGTAAGGTAAGTCACCAAAGAATGATAGAACCGTCCACTAGCAATCCCACTTCATGGAGACCTGGGCGTTAGCCCAAATAAAAGTCAACCAAATAATTTACCAAATCACCAAAGAGAGGTTGCAACTAGGATGTTATTGTGAGAGCTGCCTTCTTTGACCTTGATAAAACTGTAATTGCCAAAGCATCTATGCTCGCCTTTGGAAGGACCTTCTACAAAGAGGGGTTACTATCCCGCCGAACCATTATGCGCTCCGCTTATGCCCAGGTCTTGTATAAATACACCGGGGCAAACGAGCGACAACTTCAAAAGCTCAGAGAAACAGTTCTTTCTCTGACCAAGGGTTGGGAAAAGTCATTGGTCTCAGCAATCGTTTCGGAGACAATGACCGAGATAGTGGAGCCTCTTATCTTCAAAGAAGCCCTCGACTTGATAGAAGAACATAAAAAAAATGGGGACCTTGTATTCATTGTTTCGGCATCGCCCAGCGAGATCGTAGTTCCCCTTGGTGAACGACTCGCCGTCGACGGTGTAATCGCGACTATATCAAAGGTTGACGCCGACGGAAGATACACCGGGGAGATGGAGTTCTATGCATACGGCCCATACAAGGCCGAAGCCATGCAAAAGTTGGCCGAAGAATATGGATTTTCTCTAGAAGAATCGTACGCCTATTCCGACTCATACACTGACCTCCCAATGCTTGAAGCCGTAGGAAATCCAGTCGTAGTCAATCCAGATCGAGTCTTAGCTAAAATTGCCAAAGATCGATCCTGGAAGATACTCAGTTTCACCAATCCCGTGCGAGTTCGTGAAGGACGCGTCCGACCATCTACACCAACCGCACTTGTAGCATTGACCCTGGGAATCGCATCCGTCGCGGCCTCAAGCTTCTACCTGCTCTATCGAGTACGACGTTTGTCTGCTCAGATTCGTTCCATTCTTTTGTCAGCGGCAGATTAAAAAAGAGGTCTCTGGCGCGGTCGAGCTATCGATATAGTCGATCCGTAATTGAGCTTTAGGGTTATGAGCTAAATTAACAAGGTGTCCGGCAAGCCAAAAGGCCACCGGACACCAGTTTTTTTACATTAAATATTCGAATCGTTCGCCTGCTATCAATTTGACACAAGACAACTCATCCAATAGATATCTTCATATCGTTGGTCCCTTGAATCTATGAGACAAAGCGATCACCGCCGAAAAAGACGAATCTAGCCTACGCAGTGGCACGAAGTTTCTTGGCAGCAAGCGCTCCAAGGCCCGCAAGCAAAATTACAAATATTAGCTTCTTCATAAACAGCCTCAATCTTTCAATACATCTATAGTTTTACAATATTTCATCAATCCTAGTTTCTCTTTATTTTAGGTCGCCTATCTCATCGACTCCAAAACCCCGATAACTAAAGTTCGAAAAACGATCATCCATCCGAAAGCAAGCTCCAGATTCGCCCGACTTCTGATTGAAAAAACAATTCCTACTCGTCAATCTAGCCTAGGCGCCCTCAAAGCCAAGAATCAACTCTTCGTCAATCGCCTCAGCAAGTCGCTTTGGCGACTTCGGTAGCATCAATGCGGAAAGCGAGGCGAATACTGCAATTACCGCTGACGCTGTCATGGCGACACCGTACCCATGGGAGGCAGCCATTAAAACTGCGGCATGATGGCTCACGTGCACATTTGAGGCTAGCGAGCTCAGATTCGAATTAGTGACCGCTAAAGCCAGCGAAGAGAGCCCCGCAAGCCCGACCGCACCTCCAACCTGCCTAGCAGTATTCAAAACGCCTGAAGCCAATCCTGCGAGGTGACGATCGATTCCCGTCGTAGCGGAAAAGGCCAATGGAGTGAAACAAAGCCCCATCCCGAGTGTCACCAAGATGCTTGGAAGAAAGAGAGATCCTAAATAGCTCGAAGTTGGGGAGATGTTACCCAACATCAAAAGACCTATAGCAGTTATTATCGGACCACCAATCACAAGTGGCCGCGACCCGATCTTAGATATCAATCGAGACGATATCTGTGCACCGGTAATGATGGCCAAGGTTTGAGGTACGAAGGCAAGACCTGCCTTTAATGGGGAATAGCCGAGGATCTCCTGCATAAATAGCGACAAGAAGTACCAGCTCGCAAAGATTGAGCCGCCTACCAAGAACATGGCAATATTGGCTACACTCAAAGCCCGATGTCTAAAGATAGCGAGCGGAATGATTGGGCTTCCAGCGATTTTGGCTTCATAATAGACAAAGAACATCATCGAGGCTGCCCCAATAGCAAACGCTACGAGGGTTTCAACGTTAGCCCAGCCTAGATTTCCCCCTTGTACTAGGCCATAGACGACCGCCGTGAGGCCAAATGTAATTAAGGCAGAACCCACAACATCAAGGCGCGCTCCTTTTGTTGCTTGGCTTCTCTTGAATTCAGAGAGAAACATCCATGCCAGAACGACTTCGAAGATGCCGATTGGCACATTGATGAGAAAGGTCCATCTCCAGCTCAAGTAATCAGTCAAAATACCGCCAAAGAGAGCACCTGCAGCACCACCTGCGCCCGCTACGGCACTCCAGGCACCCAAAGCTTTAGCTCGTTCACGGCCCTCTTCAAAGGTTGTAGTAATAATCGTCAATGTCGATGGAGAAAGGATCGCTGCTCCGACGCCTTGAAGCGTTCGAGCAATGATGATCTCCCTTTGTGACGTAGCGATAGCACCAACGAGCGAAGCCACCGAAAAGAGAAAGATGCCGCTGAAGAAGACTTTGCGTCGACCGATAATGTCTACCAGGCGGCCACCGAGCAATAAAAGCCCCGCGAAACTCAAGGTATATGCATTTAGGATCCACTGCAGGTTAACCTGACTAAATCCCAAGGAGTTACGAATCGACGGTAGAGCGACATTCACAATCGAGACATCGAGCACCACCATGAACTGAGCCACACAGGCGATCGTTAAAATCAAACCCTTATGGGTCGAAATACTTTCCGATCTACCTTTAAAGCGTTGGCGCATTGAGCGAGCGCTACCCTGAGAAGTTGTTGGAGTCATCCGTACCAAACCGTTCTATCTATAAAATCTGTAATTCACTGCCGAATACTTTTAAAATGTTGCCAACTTATGGAGCACAAAACATTGAATAGCCCATCTAGGTATTCTTTGTGCTTTATGCAAATCAACTCATGCCAGCAATTTAATTGGGCAATCGAATAGTTCGCATTGCAACTAACGACGCAAGCAAACTATAAATTCCCCCAAAGCTGAGAGAAATCAACCAAGTTGGCATCTACCAAAGGTTGAAGAATCAAACTGTATCCAAAACTATCGCCTAGCGGCAAAACTTTTGGCCCCTACATTCCGAGGTAGAACTTTACACGAAGTGATAAGCAAATTCGACCCCTCGTTAGAATGAATAGTGCTTTTCTATCTGCAATCGATCACTCCTGGCCAAAGTTCTAAAATCTACGTTGAAAATCTCGGGGTCCGAGGTAGAAATTTTACCTTCATCACAGCCCACACGTATTTTGGCAGTTTTTGGTCGAGTTCATTTACTATCCTTTTTCTAGCCAATGTGGATTAAATGAGCTAGGTGATTCGAGTGCTAACAAAATTTGACAAAGATATAGAAGCTTCGTCGATTGGAAACAATAAGTTTCTCGGAGAAATTGCAACCGGATGGTCAACTGGAAGAGGCCCCAACGGCGGATACATCGCCGCGTGTCTTATGTCTGCGATGAACAAAACGATCGACGATCCCACACGTTTGATTAGGTCACTCACCACCCATTATCTCTCCCCACCATCATTAGGCGAATATGAAATAACCCTAGAGACTGAAAAATCAGGGAGATCAGCTACCTTTATTACCGCTCTTATGAGGCAAAGAGAACGAGTAGTCGCCAAAGCATTCGGGGCATTCGCCATCAACCTTCCCGGCCCTTTCTTTCAAGACGTTCAACTAGGGGAGCCTCCCAGACCGAATCAAATTGCACCTTCAAGAGTAAATGAAGGTCGACTGGTCGAAATGCATGAACGATATATCTCCAAGGTGGTTCCTGATAAAGAGTCATTTCCCAGTGGGAGACTAGCTAAGAGCAGTGGTTGGCTTCGCCTAAGTGAAAATAGAAAAACAGACTCCTTGCTTCTCGCGGCATATAGCGATGCTTGGTTGCCATCCATCTTCACGAAGTTGGATGGGGACTTCGCCGTTCCAACTCTAGATCTAACGATTCACTTTCGCTCCGATTGTGATCCGTTAGATCTAGATGAAGATGCCTTTTGCTTTGTGAAGTTCAAATCACAATTAGCAAACGGCGGATTCATAGAAGAAGACGGCGAGATCTACGACCCCGGCGGCAGACTTCTGGCCCAATCACGACAACTTGCACTTTTAGCGCCAATGTAGTCGTCCTCGCAGGGTCCACAAAAATAAGATGCTGGCTTTAGTGGCGACTTGAGCCAAAGAAAACCAGCATCTTAATCCAACGACCCACGACAAAGAAATTTCATGTAACTAAGCAACTAAAGAGTTAACAAGTCTCTCGCACCTGTATCCGAGGAAGGATGGCGAAGCTTTGACATGGCTCGGGCTTCTATCTGTCGAATTCGCTCGCGTGTCAAATTAAAATGCTCCCCCACCTCTACTAGAGTCCTGGGTTCACCTCGGTCAAGACCAAAACGTAACTTCAATATATCTCGTTCACGATCATCCAAAGGTGCCAACAATCGAGCAATCTCGACTGGTAACAGCGTCGTCGCTGCGACTTCAAATGGAGATTCCGCAGCGCGATCTTCCACGACGTCTCCGAGTTCCGCGTCACCATCATCCCTCAGTGGCTCTGAGAGTGAGAGAGGCTCGGCACGAAACTTAAGAGCATCCAAAAGCTTAATTTCATCTATTTCAACCTCTTTAGCTAGCTGGGCCAAGGAAGGTGGGTAACCCAGTTTGAGCTCTAGACGCGCTGAAGCTTTTTGAACACGAGAAAGCGTATCTCCTGCATGAACAGGAAGTCGTATAGTCCGGCCAGTGTTAGCGATCCCTCTGGTAATGGCTTGCCGTATCCACCAGGTCGCATAGGTGGAAAACTTAAAACCTTTACGCCAGTCGAACTTCTCAACTGCATGCATTAGTCCTAAATTACCCTCTTGAATTAGATCCAAAAGAGGCAGTCCAGAGGCCTGATACTTCTTGGCGATAGATACCACCAGCCGTAGGTTCGACTGGACAAAGGCTCTTTTTGCCGAATTACCCATAGTAATATCGACTTTTAAGCTTGATCGACGCTCGATAGGCATATCTTTAGACCTGGACGAAAGCTCTTTTTGAGCTTTAGCGCCACGCTCGATATCCTTAGCTAGCCTTACTTCGTCATCTTTTGATAGAAGGGGATATTGACCTATATCCGTCAGATACATCCTGACGAGGTCTTCTTCGTCCTTATCAATCCGGTCCTTGGCCACCAAGTCCCACCTTTTCCAAAGCAGTGTGAAAATTAAATATCTTCACAAAATTCAAACCAAACTAGTTGGCCGACTATTTCCGAATCTCAAGTCCGACGGCATTTTGACTGATCGATAGAATTTTACCTACTATTGATAAAAATCCATCAGTGCAATTATCGGGACTTGGATTAATCCAGTAAAAAGTGCGCCATATCGACTATCTCATTAAGATTGCAATCATTGAGTTTTGAAGATCCCCATCCATTTCAAAATATCTCGATTTGCCTTTCCAAGTTCGGCACTGATTCATCAGTTACTCCTAACTTGTGAGGAACCCTTGAAGTTAGGTCACCCCCAATAACGGTTTAGCATGGCTTGAAATCATATTCAACAAATCTAAAGCCCAAAGCACCGTGACAAATTCGAAATGAAACAGTATCTAACCATAAGTATCATGCTCCATTTAGAAAATAGGTTAGCGTCGACTTGGGCTACCGACCTCAAAAGCTAACATTCACAATAATATCCTGATTCAAAATAAGACCAATGTGACAAAAAAGTAGATACAGCGCCCACACGATCACATTACGATCCAACAAATCCACATCGCTTCGCCCAGCCCAGCAGAAGGGTGGAAGAGACGTGGAAGAGACGTGGAAGAGACGTGGAAGAGACGTGGAAGAGACGTGGAAGAGACGTGGAAGAGATAAAGCCCTCGAAATTCCTATCGGATTAGATTGACTTACCATATGCTAACCAATTGATTCCAGTCAATCACCACATATCTCATCCATAGCCCACATATCTCATACATAGTCCACGCATGCCTCTATTCGTCAAAAAGCAATTCAGAGGCCATAGCGTCGCTGGTCAAAGCCATTGGTTATAGGCATTCGCCGATCTTTGCCAAACGCTCTCGGGGTAACTCGAACCCCGGGTGCACCCTGGCGCCTTTTATACTCGCTCCTATCGATCAAGGTCGATATCTCAGAAACCAATTCGGGATCAAATCCACTTGTGACCATTTGGCTCGTCGTCATGTCTCGCTCCACCAACGCCATTAAAACTGGATCTAGCACTTCATAAGGAGGAAGCGAGTCTTGATCGAGCTGATCGGGACGCAACTCAGCGCTGGGAGGCTTTATGATCACCGACTCAGGAATGACCTCGCGACCAAATGCCACCTCGTTGATATATCTACACAACCTGAATACAAGTAGCTTTGGCAAATCCTTTATCAAAGCAAACCCACCAGCGCTGTCTCCATAAAGAGTGGAATATCCAGTGGCTATTTCAGACTTATTGCCAGTTGTTATAACCATTGCGCCGGTTGCATTCGAGTATGCCATCAGTAGGACTCCACGAATTCTACTTTGGAGATTCTCATCGGTCAGACCTTTGGGATCTGATCCCAAAAGGCCCTTCAATACACCTCGAAACTCTTGATGAAGAGATGATATCGCGACGACATTCATCGCGATTCCCAAGTTATCCGCCAAAATCTGCGCGTCATCAAGAGATGAACCCGCATTATAACGCGAAGGCATCGCTATACCAAAGGTCCGCTCTTTTCCTAGCGCTAGGGTACAGATTGCTGCACACAATGACGAATCTATACCTCCCGATAGCCCCATGACTACCGAGCGAAATCCATTCTTATTTACGTAATCCCTAAGGCCCAAAATCAATGCCGAAAGCGTCTCGCCGAGATCATAATTATCCAGAGAATCAACCCAATTCAAGTCAAAACGAGGCGCTGGATGTGTCCATAATGCAGCGTTATTATTGGAAGAACTCTGGTCACTTGGGTAAATGGATGGCACCTCTAACGAAGGCTGATTATCTACCACTTTGATGATTTCCGGATCAAGGTCGCTCATTAGACCCCTAGGATCTAGTTGAAACTTCCGACCTCGACCTACTAGGTCTATCGAGACAACTTCCACCTTTTCGACAAAGGCTTCGACACTCACTATCAAGGATCCGCTTTGATCAAATGCCATAGATCCCCCATCAAAGACGAGTTCATCTTGGCCCCCAACTAGATTCACGTAAACTATCGGAGTTGACAGATCGCTCGAGCGAACCGATAGCATCATTGCGCGCTGCCAGCGTCGACCGATAGAAAATGGAGATGCATTCAAATTTAAAATGAGTTCTGCTCCACCTCTAACCTCATCTAGCGCTGGCCCTATCGGGCTCCAGATGTCTTCACAGATCGAGACACCCACCTTGACACCACAGATCTCAAAGAGCTTGACAGGTGAGTTAGCTGCCACAAAATATCTTTGCTCGTCAAAGACCGCGTAATTTGGGAGTAATCGCTTCCTGTAACTCTCAAAGACCTCACCGCCAAAGGTAAACGAGGCTGAATTATAGAGACGCCCATCTTCTTCTGGATGACCGATAAGCAGAACAGATTCGGGGACACTTTTAGCAATCTCATTCAAATGCTCACGGGTCGCCCTTATGAATGAAGGCTTCAAAAGCAAATCTTCTGGCGGATAGCCACAAAGTGCCAACTCCGGAAAGACGCTAATTTGACTACCTAGCGAATGTGCCTTCCTAGCCGTTTCGACTATCAAGTTGGCATTACCTTCTAAATCGCCCACCTTCGGATTGATTTGACAAATACCGATCCGAATCGAGGCGAGTTCAATATCTGACATACTTCGAACCTCAGATGGAATGCTACTACCCAAAAGTCGTAATCCTTGCAATGAGTTAGCAGATGAAGTTACGTGCGACAAAATAACTCTGGAAAAGAGATGACATTGAGAATCTAGCTATTGCGATTCTCTGGGCAACCCCAGCTAAGTCGTTGGATCCTAGAATTGATTCCTAGGCAAACTTGCGAGCAAGAGATCATGGCATGTGCGCCTACGTCAATCTTTGCTATCGGTACTTGAGGGCAAGTGATGGGTTCGTCCTAACAACTAGAAAAGATATTCGAACTAGCTATCATTGAAAACAAACTCCGTCGATATTCAAAACGGTATTGTTCCCTTTACTATCTAGACATATCGCACCTATGGCAGCGCAGCCAACAGAAATAATTATTTCCAAGACAACAAACAATTATCGGCAACGACATTTATAGACCGCTTACCAAAAAACATCAAACGACTGATTTGTCAGCAATTTATCCAAAAGCTCTTAGGGCTAATTTCAAATCGATCAACCTGTCGTTTAGGCCCTAATTGTGATAATTATCTCGAAATAGAATCAATTCGCTAAACGTGCAAACCTAAAGTCAAAATTATAAGGTTCTATCAACTAGAAGTTAGGCGATATCAGACAAGGGGTTGATCGACTTCGAATCTTTGTCCAAATTGATTCAGGAGCAAACTTTCGCATCTAAAAGACCTGGTTGGGCAAATAGAGCCGTCTAGCCAAGATCATCCTAAATGAAGGCGCGTTATATGATATGATTTTCTGATATGGTAGCAGCACCAATTATCACTTCAAGGCTCCGCCTCGAGGCGCTCTATCCCGAAACGATCGAATCCTTACTCGCTCATGATATTGCGAGTGCCCAAAGCATCCAAGGGACTGTTTTTTGCAAAGAGTTCCTTGAATCAGCTGATGAGACTTTCTTATATATACAGCTCGAGCAGATGAAGTCACGACCATCCAGCCAGGAATGGGGTGTTCGAATTATTGTTCGCAAAGAAGATGGCGAAGTCATCGGGCATTGTGGTTTTCATGGCCCTCCCGAGATCATTGGTAAAACTGAGATTGGTTACACTATCCTGTCTGGATATCGCAGACAGGGATACGCGGTAGAGGCAGCTCGGGGATTAGCAGATTGGGCGCGGCTGCAAGGGTCGGCCGTCGTCTTCGCTTCAGTCTCGCCGGGCAACTCTGCTTCAATTGGAGTTTTAAAGAGGTTGGGTTTTGTAATCACGGGAGTTCGAGACGACGAGGTCGATGGTCAAGAGTACATTTACGAACTTGCCTTATGACCACCCAGCCTTAAACCCTATAAGCTCAATGCACCCAAAATTAACCAAACACTATAGGTCGGTGGCTTTCACTTAATACTTATCAAGTTTCACAAGCAACAGCTATTTCGGAGTCAGACTCTCAGAGTAGCGGATGGGGAGAATCAAAGACGCATCTATAGAGAAGTCGCTCGACCAAGGATTTTTCAACCTGCCTTCAGTAGAATCGTTATAGAAATTCCTCGACGCACAAGTTGCTTACGTTCCCAGCGTCCGTGGTAGGTTCTGTCGATTAATTTCTTACAGTTTCCAATTGAGGATCTTGATCCAATTAAATGTTGCATGTTACGAATCGTATTTTGATAAGTAACTGAATGTGCTATCCCAAGTTCTTTGAGTACATGCTTCACAACTGGGGTTACCATTGCATATCAGCTTCGTCTCAAAATCTAGGGGCTTTGCATAAACATCTTTGGGCGATTTGGCGGTGGTGTCTTTGATAACCTTTATAAAAACAATTAGACCTCTGCTCCATTGCTAATCGACATTCCATTAGGACACATTGGTGCGGGTCGTTACTTTTCCTCTTCTGCCTTTGCTGTGGCTCTCACCACGAAGTAAGAACTCACCTAACTAGACGTTTGCTCCAAGTCTGTATAAGCCATTACTCCTAGCCCATTACTCCTAGCCCATTGCCTTTCGTTGCTTTATTAGCATTAACCGGCCAGTCGGATATGAGACTCGGACGAATTTAGCTAGGGTGGTGGCCGAAAGACCACGCTTGTCGTTGGACAATAGGCAGCGAAGAACCACTGGGATAAAGAGATGCGACTTCGATAAAAGATAGACCTCGATGTAACTGAAGTTTGACAGTGGCACGATTTACATTGAAAAAGTAGAGCTCAAGATGCTGTATTTCCTGTAATGGCTTGGTCTAATTAAGGCAACTGATCGAAGTCACACTTTGGGCATCTAATGCCCTCTTTTGATCGCAATTTGATCAAATGATCTTCGCATGCTTCTTGCTAAGAGAAACCTACCATAACATCCGAGATATCCACCGTATCACCTCAATCGAGCATCTGCCCTACCAAGAATTAGCTCCATTGCGGTCTCGGTGGAGTCGAAACTTACGAAAGTTGATGAGTTTTTACTAATTTGTTGTGTTACAACTCCTTTAAAGTATTGTTGAGAGATGGAAACCGCCGACCCGATCGTTGCAGCTACTCAAATCGTCAATGAGCGCTTTCCAGAGTGTCGGGGGGCGTTCTTGTCGAAGAGCGTGCTGACCTCTCACCGAACCCCAACTTCCGACCTCGACATCGTTGTGGTTCTGGACGGCCCTCCAGCTCCGTACCGGGAAAAGATTCGATCTCACGGTTGGATCACTGAATTATTCGTCCATTCACGAGACTCGTTGACGCGCTTCTATGGCCTGGATGCACAATCGCGAACCTGCACGCTGGCCAACATGAGTGCGAACGGCTATGTGCCACGAAGCAATGGTTATGAAGTGACTGAAATACAAGAAGAGGCCCGGGCAATTATCGATGCTGGCCCCGCCGCTTTGACGAATGAGGATCGAGCTCGACGTCGGTATCGGCTGACCGACCTGCTCGAGAATCTTCGTGGTACTTCAGACCATGTTGAGACTGTCTTTATAGCGAGTCAATTATTGAGAGAAGCCGGGGACTCGCTTTACTGAGTGAATGTCGGTGGCTGGGTGTAAGCAAGTGGATGGCACGCCACCTCATGGATGCACCGGATGGCTTCGCAAACCGCCTTGCTGACGCATTCGCGTCACTGCTAGTCGATGACAGGAAGGAACCGATGATCGAGGTAGTGGGCGATATTCTACACTTAGCTGGCGGACCCCTGACTGAAGGCTTCGTCGCTCATAAGGCGACTGAATGACCACCTTATTGCTGGTTCTTAATCCTACCCTCGGATTTGGTACGGTGTTCGTAGTGGCTCGCGGAGCTCAGGGAACGTCGTTAGAGTTGGAAAAAAGACACGCAGTTGAAACTCCTCTGATTTATAATCCGTAATTAGGTCCGCTATCACAAATCGACGATGGTTTTCGATCCATTTCGCAATAGAAAGCTTCCAGCCTAAAATCGTTAAAAGTTGTTCGATTGGCCACTAGCATTCGCCATGGCGCGGTCGATGGCCAGAATTCCTCCATGGAGTTGCATTTGGTAAATCTAGTTTGCAACTGTTTGGCCTCAAGCCAACTTGGCTGGCTGGAATTGTATATGATGATATCTTAGGATTTTGGCCTGACTTCAATGCTATCGGCGGTTCACCAACTTGAGCGACCCGACTGTGCATATTAAGAAATAGAAACGACCCAATCGATCGAGAGATCCCAGCACAAAGGACTATCTTTCATGTACCACAACCGTAAATCGCCACAAAGCTCCGTGATGGCATGACCAAAACATCTCAAGATTCCAGCGATCTGGTCCATGGCTTTTCGTTCGAATTGGGAGTGCGAGCCAGCGAGCAAGAGCGCAATTCCCACTTAATTCGCCCGGGGTTCGGGCGGATACACACCGATCACATGGTTTCAATTTCATATGATCGTCAGCGAGGCTGGGACGCCGGATCACTTCATCCTTATCGTCCGATAGTATTAGACCCAACAGCGATGGTGCTACATTACGGTCAAGCAATTTTCGAGGGGTTGAAAGCCTATCGCCAGCCAAATGGCACGATAGCCGTCTTTAGACCTATGGAGAATGCCAACCGCTTTAACCGTTCAGCAACACGACTATCAATGCCACAACTTCCGAATGACTTGTTTATACGCTCGATCCGCGCTCTTTTGCATGTGGATCGCGATTGGGTGCCCAAAAACCTCGGACAGAGCCTTTACCTTCGTCCGCTCATGTTCGCATCAGAGCCGATGTTGGGAGTGCGACCGTCGGATCAATATGAATACATCTTGATCGCAAGTCCTGCTGATCCGTTCTTCTCCGCGGAGCCGACCCCGCTACGCGTCTGGATTACTCATGAATATGTGAGAGCAGCCCCAGGAGGGACCGGCGAGGCAAAATGCGCCGGAAACTACGCCGCGAGCCTACTCGCTCAGGCCGAAGCTTTTGATGCAGGATGTGATCAGGTCGTGTGGCTCGACGCAATCTCCAGAACGCAGGTCGAAGAGATGGGCGGCATGAACCTCTTCTTCGTGGAGCAATCTGGCGACCAAACACGTATAGTGACTCCGAGATTAACGGGAACACTCCTCGCTGGAATTACTAGGCTGTCGATCCTTCAGTTGGCCGCAGACGCAGGCTTTCAAGCAGCCGAGATAGACCTCTCAGTAGACGAATGGCGGGATAGATGTGCTAGCGGGACTATTACCGAGGCATTTGCTTGTGGAACTGCGGCCGTGATCGCTCCAATTGGCGAAGTTAGGTCTTCAAAGTCCTCATGGCTTGTAGGTGATGGAGGTGCTGGACCCATTACGATGCGTCTACGGAAGTCACTTCTCGATATCCAGCACGGGATCAGTGAAGATAGGCACGGCTGGATGGAAGAGATGTGACCGATCCAACAACTCAGCGGCGAAAACTCTTTCAGTGACACGGAGGCATCGTCGAGCAATGAATGGGTGGCGGTAAGACTTCTATCGCGCAGATTTCTATTATCGCTAAGATTCTCAGCTATTGAAACTTGGGTACTTGCTCACGTCGTCAAACTTACATGGCGGTCAAATAGGCCACTTGAACTAACTTCCAATTCGCCGACGTTCGGAAAGGAACACACCAATATCAAAGTGTTACTTTCTAAACGGTGTTGCATTGGGGTAAATTAGACGACGCAAAATTAATTTCAACATCCACTGTCTCAAACGAAAGAGCGAGGATCTCCCTGAAACAACTTGTTACGCCAAAGCTAGAATTACTCATTATCTGACAATCCTGACCAAATAGATACCAGGAGTGACAGTTTTTTGCCAACCGGTTGCACCCAAGCATTAGTCTTACTCAAATTCTTGACAGGCAACCGCAACGTTCCCTGGGGACTCCTGGAGGAAAAAATCAACTCGGTGAATGAATCTATATTCTCTAGCCAAAATTCCACCCTGGGGTTTGGCTACGACAGTCACCGCAATTTCAAGATAGCGATCCGTTTGTTTGGCAGACGGTCTGACACCTCTGAGCTAGGTTATCAAAATGCTCTTTTACTTGCGTAACCAAGTGGAGCAATTCTAAACATAACTACCGGAACGCCAAGAAGTCTCTTCGATACAAGCCGATTTCCTTCATCTTTGGAGGGAGCAAGCTTTGATATTCGTTATAGCCCTGTCTTGCTTGGCTTGGTGTTTCATTCATATCTTTGAAATTAAGCTGTGGTGTTTCTTGAACGTCTCAATTTCTCGAGCAATTTATCGACAACTAAGACCTTACGCATTTGGATCAACTATGTTCATGAGTTACCTACCAGTGCATATTTAAAACCCCTTCATAAAATTAGATTTATCGCTCCAAAGTATTATCTGTTGGGCCGGTCAATTTCATCGCACTCTTTACGCCTTGATGCCAGTTCTCACATTCGACCTCCTCAGCATCCCGATTCGACTTTGCAAATGATCTTTGGTGGTGGGCCAATTTAGTGTCGTTGGCAAAGTCCATTGGCGGATGAGAACACAGGAGCGAAGTTGAACCAGCTTGCCATCATCGGCCCAACATCTACCGCTCCCATCGGTCGCCCCGCCAACGAAATAGCCCATCCAAAACTCCCGCAGATCGGCTGCTTAATATGCATAGTTGGCCTCGGAGGCCGAAATGGAAACGCATGAGACAATGGGCTCCTCGGCTCTTCAGGTAGCAAGTGCCAACGGTACCCCGATCATCGGGGCGGAGGCAAGTAACACATGGGGGAGGATCCTGTACTAGAAGCGAAAAGACCCGCTATCACCTACCACAACCAGTCTGACATGGATCTACAACGTTGAAGGCCTGGCCTTGGGTTTACCAACAGCCTCCTCAATTATGACAACAAACTTGTCGCATCGGTTGGCCGACATTTAGCGGCTTAGGGCCAATGCTCAGGTGAGCGCGCCCCACAACCAAAAACCAATCCGCAACCGTTATAGTCAAGCAACAAAACTGAGTCATATTTATAAAAAAAGTGGCCAATTGTAAATACTATATTAACTGAGAGACCCATAAAGGGGTCAAATAGCGGGAAGTTGCAATCCATCTACTAGTAATAACTATGTGGCAACTAAATCGGACAAACAATCAAAGATCGAGTACGTCCTAAAGACTGTTGAAGAGAGGAAAGTTGGTTTCATCCAACTTTGGTTTTCCGACATCCTGGGAACTCCAAAAAGCTTTCAAATCACTCCCGCAGAACTCTCCAGCGCGCTCGAAGAAGGGATGACCTTCGACGGTTCGGCTATCGACGGATTCTCTCGAATTCAAGAGAGCGACGTGATCGCCTTACCTGACCCCACTACCTTTAGCCTTTTGCCATCGGACCAAACCGTCGCACAGGTCTTCTGCGATATTTATAATCTCGATGGCAGCCCATTCGAAGGATGTCCTAGAAATACCCTCCGAAGGGCCTTGGATCATGCACACAGCTTAGGTTACTCATTCTTCGCAGCCCCCGAACTCGAATTCTTCTATTTCGACAAAGACGTATCCAACGGCCCCAAGCCCTTGGACTCGGGATCATACTTTGAACTTACAGTCTCGAACCTTCCCTCGCAACTTCGAAAAAGAACCGTCCTCGCCTTAGAAGATATGGGAATACCAGTCGAATATTCGCAACATGAAGACGCACCAAGTCAGCACGAAATCGACCTACGTTATACAGATGCCCTCACAATGGCAGACAACATTATGACTTCCCGCCTTATCATCAAGGAGATTGCTGCGGCGAGCGGCGTTTTGGCGAGCTTCATGCCAAAACCGATCGTTGGAGTTCAAGGTTCAGGAATGCATACACATTTTTCGCTCTTCAAGGATAACAAAAATGCATTCTACGACGATCGTGACGAGACTGGCTTATCAAAGGTCGCAAAACACTTTATCGCCGGGCTCCTTCATCACGCACCTGAAATTACCGCGATTACAAACCAATGGGTCAACTCCTACAAGCGTCTCGTCGTGGGATACGAAGCACCCGTTTACATCTCCTGGGCACGCAATAATCGATCGGCTCTAGTAAGAGTTCCGACACCAAAGACGACCAACTCACAATCCACAAGGATTGAATATCGGGCATTGGACCCAGCCGTAAATCCTTATCTAGCATTCGCGGCGATACTAGGAGCTGGCTTGGCTGGCATTGAAGGAGAATACGAACTGGCCCCACAAATCCAAGACAATCTCTACAAGCTCTCTACCGAAGAAGTGGATGCTCTTGGAATTGAATCTCTTCCTGGGAACCTTGACGAAGCTGTAAGAGAGATGGAGCGATCATCCCTTGCGCGAGAAGTCCTTGGCGAACACGTCTTTGAATGGTACGTTAGAAACAAAAAAGACGAATGGTCTAACTATAAGACACACGTATCTCAGTTCGAACTAGACCGATACTTAGAGCAGTTGTAGATGGAACCACTACTTATTTACCCCGAATCAGCACCCTTTCACGTGGTAAAAACGCTAGAAGAGGGCGGCTACCCATTTATACCGGTCGGCCTCATATCGCGAATTACCCAACTGGAGCCCGAAGAAGGATGGTCTGGAGCAATCATATGTGCGGATCAAAATCTCGACGATGCCTTCTTCATCTGCCGTCACCTTCGAACCAAAGAACGTCAGATTTCTCCGCTGCTGCTGATCGTGGATAGGACCAACCTCGACAAGCTTGAGCTGCGCGAAGATCTATTCGACGATTTTGTAACGTTACCTCTTGATCCTAGAGAATTCCAAGTTCGCCTCCAGAGACTCTTCTTTAGAACTGGCCGAGGTTTGACTCAAGAACTAATTGAATACGGTCCTCTAAAAGTCAACTTGGAGACCTATCAAGCCTCTGTGAGCGGAAAATTGTTAGATCTAACTTATATGGAGTATCAACTTCTAACCTTTTTGGCGTCGCATCCTGGCCGAGTTTTTGATAGAGAAACCCTTCTCTCTAGGGTGTGGGGGTATGAATATTACGGTGGTGCAAGAACAGTCGACGTGCATATCCGTCGCCTTCGAGCAAAACTCGGTGAGCAACACGAATCAATGATTGAAACGGTTCGAAGCGTAGGCTATCGCTTTGGCCGTCATCAAAAGTAACCTTTGTTAAGGCCCCTCGGATCAAAACATCCGACCTTATCAACAGTCTTTAGAATTACCTAGAAGCATTGAAACGACTCGCCCAAATCCGCGTCCGCATGGACGCCTTGCTTCGACAAAAGATGCGGTTATCTCAATCTTCTAGGTTGAGACTAGTTCGATCGTGTGCTCGGTCTAAAGATTTGGCAAAAGAGATCGGCTAGATTAAGTGCGATCTTCTTTGGTAATGAGGCAAAAAGATCGGCGCCCTGGCGGATAATTTCAACAACACCAATATAAAGATCACAAAAATGACAATATTCAACAGGTATATGACCTATCGAATGAGCCACCTGGCTCCACATTGTCACAATCCCAGGTGAGGGCTATCAACACTTCTAAGTCTAAAAAGCCATAGAGCCAAAACAGTGCTAAGCTGAACACTTCAGCCACACTGATCGGCTCTAATTCGCAGATAAATATTCCCAGATAAATCCCGAGAGACAAAACGTCTAGGTTTCACCGTAAACACGAGAAGCTAGATTAGCCAAAGGACCTTGCTGACTAGGAAAACGAGGATCCACATCCACAAGTTCTAGATGCATTCGGATTGGAAATGTGAAAACCCGCGCCTTGCAGACCGTCACGATACTCCAACGTTGCGCCCTTTATCAACGAAAGAGACGAAGAGTCCACTACGACCTTGACATTATCAAACTCGCTGACGTTATCGTCATCAGCGAGTTCAGAATCAAAAAACATATCGTATGAAAAACCTGAACACCCGCCTGGCTTTACTGCAATTCTCAGAAATAGCGCCTCTGCGCCATCTTCCTCTGCGAGTAATTCGGCAACTTTAGACACTGCGTCTGGCGTAACCAAAATTGACGAAGGTCTCTTACCAATCTTTATGCTGCTTGCTGAAGCCATATGACCAGTCCTTTCAAAGATTCGATCCTGTTTAGAACAGTATCTACCAGCGAACTACCAAAAAAATTCCAATTCATTTGTATTTCATAATTTATTCTACACAGATAGGAGAAATAGGACAATACTTTTTCACTATAGGTAGGCTCTGAGTAAAAGATAATGGTCGGCCCGAACCAACCTACCCAGAGAAGTCCAGAGTAAATCAGCGAATCCATAGAAGACCAAAGAGTCCAAGATCTTAAAATAAGACGAACCTATTGCTGGTAGAAGACATTTATAGCGGCTTTGATGCAAGGGTGCGAACCAAACTTAAATTGGAAGGAACTTTCATTATGTCATCTCGTGAAGATTCGATTGAGATCACAAACAGCGCAATGATAGAAAACCTTGAATTCAAAACGATTGCATCACAAATAAGAGCGACACTTAGTCCAATTATTGACCCAGAATTAAAGGTCTCAATCGTTGAGCTCGGGATGATCGGAGGGATAGATCTCATAGAGGGAGAAGTGAAGATCGACCTTGCCCTGACGACGATCGCATGCCCACTGAGAAGCCAGATTCAAAAAGAGATATCATCAAAGATCTCAACACTGCTTCCCAACGCCAAGGTATCGTTCAACGTAATAGCTATGTCTCAAGCCGACAAGGCAAAGGCAATGCAACTTGCTCGCTCGGCTGCAAGCAAAAATGCGCCCAATAACTCAATTCCCTCCAATGCGAGAATAATCGCAATAGCTTCAGGCAAAGGGGCGTAGGCAAATCCACCACCACAAGTGCAATGGCTCTCGGTCTTGCAGAACTTGGATATCGCATCGGGATTCTTGACGCCGACATATGGGGGTTTTCGATACCGAAGATACTCGGAATGCAAGCTAAAGTCTCGGCGTCGGGGACGACAGACCAATGGAAGATTGATCCTCTAAAGATACAGTTCGGCGATGGAAGTATCTCGGTGGTCTCCATGGGATTTCTCTCTCAAGACCCCACTTCGGCGATAATGTGGAGGGGATTGGTTCTAAATCGCGCTTTCCAACATTTCATAGAGGATGTCGATTGGAGTGACATCGATTATTTGCTTATAGACATGCCTCCAGGTACCGGAGATATTCAGATGGGCCTTTCAAGGATGCTGCCACAAGCTCAGGTCATAATCGTCACAACCCCAAGTGACGCAGCCAACGAAGTTGCAATACGCATGCTAGATATGGCTCAACGGGGGAATCTCTCAGTGCTCGGCTTCATAGAAAATATGGCCTATTTTCTTTGCGACCACGGTCAACGTTACGAAATATTTGGCAAGAGCGGCCTTGACTCAAGTATGGCTACCAAGGACATTGAGGTATTGGCAAGAATTCCAATCTCCAAAGCAAATTCAGATCTGAACTTAAATGACATGCGAGCAAAGTGGACCTCGAACGACCCCGACCATTCCGTAGAAGTGATGAGGAAGTTCGCAAAACAGTTAACGACAGAAATTGCACCAATTCAAGAGATGTCCGGCTGTACTTCGAGAATTGAGCAACTCCTAAAAAAGATAGAGCTCGACAAAAAAGAGTAAATTCCCTAGATGAGATCGCTAGTTTGCCTTGGCCAGTGCCACCGATCATCCTAAAATCCATATAGGCAAACCAAAAGCTCAATAGAAGAAGAAGCTTCGGAGCTTCGTCTCGGACTTCGCGCTAAAAGCTGTTGTTTGCTCTAAATTGCAGGACCGCCAGGGCGCCCAGGCAATGGCCTAGTCGGAGAGAACTCCGCCGAAAGTGCCTCTTCGTATCCCTGATCTCCTGGGAGGAGTATCCGAACTCCGTTACCATCTGGCACCATTCGAGGAAGAACGGTCGGGATGGTTTCAAAGGCGCTGGCCGCACTGATCACCTCCGCCACATTTGAGAACCTTGCCAAAGCCTCCAAATTTTTGATCGTTGGAAGGATCAAATCGAACTCCGAATTGCGATGGCGATTTAAGGCGTCATTTGGCGAGATCCAACAATTAGCGACGGTCTCGCCATTGTCGTGCAAAGCAACTTGATCTGGAGGAGCAACAGCGACAAAGAAACGCGTATCGTAGCGCCTTGGAGCTCCTTCGGGAGTTATCCAATGGCTAAAGTAAAAGATTGAATCCGATAGTAAAGTCAAACCCTCTGCGCGAAGTATCGATTCAAAGGTTGCCTCCTTTCGATTCAACGCTTGACGATAGCCATCAAAAAGTGCGCGATCACCTGCATCTACGAGTGAAAGCACCCCCTCGGAAGCGCTTCTTCGCGCCAGCAGCACTCCTGCTTCTTCGAAACACTCCCTTATTGCTGCGACCCAAAACTTGACCCCTCCATCATTGGTTCCCAGAAGTGAGCCAGACTTATGGTCGGGGCGTCCAGCCAATTCCTGATCGTCGGCGATGGCTTGATCAAGTTCATCCACTGCTCCCCCAGGAAAGACATAGGCACCTCCGACAAAGTCAAGATTGAGATTACGCCGGAGCATAAAGACCTCAATTGGACCTTCCGAAGAGTTGTCACTATTCCTAACTAGCATTACAGTTGCTGCATCACGAGGCTCCATAACCCATAAACCTAGTCCGTATATCACCTCAGATTCTTTCAAATTGATAGTTGGAAATAGTAATTCATCTTCAAAATTGTAAAAATAGCTCAAATTACAGCTAATGAGCTCCTCCAAGTAGTCATATTCCCCAGTAAGAGCGACTCGATCTAAGTTACTCACCCTTAGAACCGATCAAACAAAGCGAAAGTCTTGGACTTATGTTCGGCATTTTTCAACACTGATATCGATCCCCATAACATTCAAATCACAGTAGGGAGCTCAAAAGGTCAAATTGCAATATTGAACAGTTCTCGCAACGAGTTAAGGGGCGGTTGAACTATGGGTCCGTTAGGCTGAGAGTTATCTTCTAATCCGCTAAAAAGCCACTAATCAGCCCCGAAAATTGCATGGGCGCCTCGAAAGCCCAGCTATGTGTTCCATCAAGTTCGACAGAACTGGCCCCAATAGCGTCGACCAAGCCCAAAAAACTCTCACGTGGAATAACAACATCGTCTTTGGTCCAAATGCAAAGGACAGGGAGTTGGCGACTCTTTATTTGGGCCATCTCAGCCCTTAGGTCAACTGCCTTTGCAATCAGTGCACACTTTACGACTCTTGCGGGATTCTTAGCAAATTCACCAACCGCCTCTACGATGACCTGAGGCAGGTAGGAACGCTCCTTGGTTCGTCGTAAATCTACCAAAAAAGCTCCGGCCCAATCGTTAATTGAACGGTTGCCAAGAGTTGAGCTCAAACCCTTGCGATCTATCCAGTCGGGATGACCAACTGAACTTATTAATACCAGTCTCGATACAAGCAAAGGGTGGTTAGCGGCCAAAGAAGTAGAGATGCCGCCACCAAGTGAGTGACCAATCAAACTAAAGGTCTCTCCGCCAAAAACAAATTCGCCAAACCTTGCAACAAAATTACTCAAGGAGCTAAGACCGTTGTCGAGGTTTATCTTTGAACTGCCGCCGTAGATCTCAGGTACAACCACCCGATACCCTTGGCGAGCAAGTTCTAAGACGCTATCGCAATAGATCCGGGGAGAGAGAGACCATCCTGGAACCATTAAGACATTTCCTCCTGTTCCTACGTCCAAGAATGAAACTTTGGAACCATCCAGAAATATCGATTGTGACTTAACACTCTGTCGCGTCAAATCCAACACCACCTCTACTCACCTCCCTTGCTATGGATAGCGAACCACAACCAGACCCTAAAGCAAAAATCGGCCATGAGAATCTGGGTCTCTCAAAACCGATATCGACACATGCTACAACCTTGATAACGATGTTTTTTAATGGTTTTAAAATTTTAAGTAACCCTGAGCTTCACATTTCAAACAATGTGAACCTAATAGCCAGCGAGATAGGGTGCGCCCTAAACAGAAGCGGTCCTGAAGCGACCCGGCACTCATCAACTGCCATGCACTAAAAATCAAAGGAAATCCCCCAGGTGAAGTTTTAGATCGAATCGCCAATTCCAATAGAGCAGCGTCGGCCCAACAGCGCTGAAAAAACGCTAATACTTCATTTGATTTTCTGATTGACAACCAATTTGAAGTGGATAAATGCCTCGAATTATCTCTTAAAAACCCAAAGGGTACTAGGTTAAATGGCAAGAGTCAAAGCCACTGGGCGAGTTATTGACGGCGCTATCGTGCTACTACAAGGAGCTTGAAAAAATTTATGGCACAAAAAGCTAAAAAGTCAACGAAGTCCTCACGTCAAGTGACCGCCGCGAAAAATAGTGGATCACAAAAGGGTATGGTCTATTCGGCTACCGCCCTAGTTGTAATCGTTGCAGTCATTGCGACCTTTATTTTAATCAAGCTAAACAAAAGTTCATCATCGGCGACCGCGACAAACTCGCTTGCGCCAGCTGCAGTTGTTTCAGCTGTAACGAAGGTGCCGAACTCTGCACTTGCAGCAGCAACCGTGCCCACTAGTTCAATTCCACTTCCATATGCTGTAAAGAACACCGCGCTACTCACCAGTAATTCAAAACCAGTAGTGCTTTACATGGGCGCCGACTACTGCCCCTATTGTGCAGCGCAACGCTGGCCCCTCATAATTGCTCTATCAAAATTTGGAACCTTCAAGAATCTGCATACGACGTCCTCGTCAAGCACTGACGTCTATCCCAACACTCAAACCTTCAGCTTCTATGGATCGTCGTACTCAAGCCCCTATATCAACTTCCAGAGCGTCGAGATGCAAACTAATATTCCATCCAACGGAAGCTACACCACACTTCAAACTCCAACAACAGCGCAAAATAATATCTTCAATACATACGACAAACCTCCTTACACTGCGACTGCGACTGGTATCCCATTTATCGACTATGGCAATCAGCTGATCGAGGGCGGACCAGCCTACTCGCCTGCAATTCTTGCCGGTCTTTCGAGAGCCTCAATAGCTGGCAGCCTTACCATTACAGGAACGGTAACCAATCAGGCCATTCTGCCATCGGCCAACCTTATAATTGCAAGCATCTGTAAGATTGATAAAAACCAACCGGGTTCTATTTGTTCGATGGCGCCAGTTGCCACCGTAGAAAAGCTACTTAAGTAATTATCAAGATTTGGGTATAGCCCTAAAAGCGGCATTGTGGGGGTCCCTGGCGCGCCCTTTGGCCATTATGGAGAAGTAGAGTGATCGAGACGATCCAAAAGACCAAGGTCTTAATTGTCGCGGGTAAAGGCGGCGTGGGCAAATCAACACTTGCTGCCACGATCGCCAGTGCCGCAGCTTTCGCCAAACGAAAAACAGTTCTTGTATGTCTGGGCGAAAGCCCAATTACAGCCGAGCTAAGTGTTGCTCTTCAATCAAAATCAGAGCCATTCAACGATGATCTACGCCTTGATATCCTAAAGCTAAGGCCTGAAGAGATACTTATTGAGTATCTAGAGGACCATGGAATGGCCTCTATGGGACGAAGGCTGATTTCAAGCGGAGTTGTATCAGTAATAGCCACAGCCGTTCCTGGAATCAGAGAGCTACTAATTCTGGCCAAGCTAAAACAGATGGAACGCTCGGGCGAATATGACACGATTGTCCTAGATGCACCAGCATCAGGTCACCTCTTGACCTTTTTATCTAGCCCAAAGGGGCTCAGTAATATCGCAAATGTAGGATTACTCAAGACACAATCCCAGGAGGTAGAGGAACTTCTTAAAGATCCAAGTCGATCTCGACTCATAATGGTAAGCCTTGCCGAAGAGACGCCGGTTCTAGAGACGATAGAGACGATCTCACGACTGCGAGACCTTTCGGTGATAAACCTTGGGCCGGTAATTATAAATCAAGTCATCAATCCTCCTTCCTTGAGTGATGAAGCCAAGGCCACGCTCGAGGCCTCCGCAAGGTCTACATCGATCGCTGCAGCCTATCAATACATTGCATCGCGTTCAGCCATGCAAGTCCGCAATCTAGAATTACTCGGTCGCTCCCTAAATGAAACCGATACGATTCAGTTGCCATTTTTGTTCACAACACAAATTCGGATTCAACATATCGTTGAGCTCGCTCGCTTGCTCAATTCGCCATCAGTCAGATAGAAGGTCATCTTGGACGCGAACAAAAATGCAATCGCCATCAACACCTCAAAACTAAGCAGCCTGATTCGGGAAAAGACTGTCATCATAATGACTGGGCCGGGCGGTGTAGGTAAAACGTCAAACTCTGCAGCATTAGCCATTGGGTCAGCTCTTTCAGGTATTGACACATGTGTTGTAACGATAGACCCCGCCAGACGTCTTGCTGATGCCCTGGGTATCGAGACGATAGGAAACGATCCAGTTGAGATCGGAACCAGTTCACCAGGAAGACTCTTCGCGGTAATGCTAGACGCAGATGCAACCTTTGATGAATTGATAGTCAAGTACGCAAAGACAAAAGAACAAGCTGGCAAAATCCTGTCGAATCGCGTCTACCAAAATCTAACCAAAAACCTCTCTGGAATCCAAGAGTACATGGCAATGGAGAAGTTATTCGAACTACACAACGACTCAAGATTCAAACTCCTAATCGTCGACACTCCCCCTAGCTATAACGCCCTGGATTTTCTAGATGCTCCGCGCAGGTTAATGTCATTTCTCGACAATCGGGTCTTTCGGCTCATCATGACACCGGGCCCAGCAATTCTTCGACCCCTCACATTTGCCACTAAGGCAGTGCTACGGACCATATCGCGTGTCGTTGGGTCAGAGATTGTCGATGAGGCCGTTGCGTTCTTTCAGGATTTCGAGGGCATGGAAGACGGCTTTAGATCGCGGGCTGAGGCGGTCCAGTCACTTCTTCATGAGCAAACCACAGCATTCGTTCTAGTTACCGCCCCCCGAGGCGACACCATCAGTGAAAGCATGACATTCGGGGAAAAGTTGACTGGTTTTGGATTTAGTCTCTCTGGATTGATTTCAAATAGGGAGACCCCCGACTTTTCGATTCCAGGTGAACCCATTGATCAAAATGAAGGCCTTTCAAAGGATGATCTCGCCAAACTTCAGGACAATCTTTCAAAAATGAAGGTTTTAAAGGAGTTTGAGAACCGGGAAATTCAAAAGATCTCTGCAGCACTCAACTCCGAGAGAATCATAAGAATCCCCACGCTGAATCGAGATATTGCCAACTTAGAAGACCTTGCTCAAATGGCCCGCTATCTAATATGATGCCAAAAAACCCTCTATATCCAAGCACACTTTTGCATCAACCTACATCTCCGGCTAGGATCTTTATCTATGGCCCACATCTACGTAGTGAGCGACGCGAATCAAGTTTTAACCGAAGTCGTATCCGCTTTAGAATTCATCACCTCAGACATCACCACCTTCCCAAGTTCGCAAGAATTCTTGGAGGCGTGTCATAAGTCAGCACCAGACCTTGCCGTTTTGGACTTCCAAGTAACCAACATGGGCGCGATGGCGACGTGCCTTGAACTCCATTTAGAAGAGTCAGGTGGTCGACTTCCCCACATTCCAGTACTTATTTTGATAGATCGCCGTCCTGATGTATTTCTAGCGCGAAGATCCAAAGCCGAGGGATTCCTCGTCAAGCCACTTGACTCTATCAAACTAACAAATGCTGCTAAGGCTGTTCTAAGTGGCAAGGGATACCAAGACGAGAGCTACAAACCAATATCTATCACACACTAGAGCGATCTTCCAGCTTTGATTTAGATCTGAAGGTCCAACCTAGGAGGCTATCAGACCTAAATAAGCAATCGAACTTCGACCGTAGGCTAGCTAATTTGCCTTAGAATAAAGATCTGTTCACGACGGAAACAAACCGTAGTGGATCGGGCGGGAAGTAGCGCAGCTTGGCAGCGCGCAGCGTTCGGGACGCTGAGGCCGCGGGTTCAAATCCCGCCTTCCCGACCAAGGTCACTGTTTTTGAGTTACACCAAAATCCCAAAACGACTTTGACCTTCTAATAACTTGCTCCTAAAAGAGTGGAACTTAGCCACCCTAGATGACAACTTTACTCATCTAGTTAGATCACCTAGTGTCGAGTGGCGGGGAGGAACTTCCCCTCCCCGCTCTCACAGAACCGTGCGTGAACCTCTCAATTCACACGGCTCCTAGCGAACCGACTTTTGGTATTACCCCAAATGACCAGTGAGCCCAAAGATTGGGTTCACGTTCGGCTATTTGAGATAGGTATTTCCAAGCATTTGCTCGTATGCTAAGTCGCCTGTACTTTTTGCGTGCCCATCTAATCAAATAGATATTGATACGACGGAGGAGTTGGCCTAATCTGGATTTGTAGAAGCGTCCATAGTAGTTGATCCAGCCTAAGATCACCGGGTTGTAAAGCCTGGCGAGTTCGGCTATGGTTTGGCCTGTTTGGAGGTGAATACGAAACCGCCTAAGTTCTCTGCCCATTTCTTCTACCGCTTTATCTGAAGCCGCTGGCAGGAAGTTGTTAAACTGCTGCTTGAACTTATTGCGGGCGTAGCGTGGTGCAAAGGTAAATCCTAGAAAGTCAAAGCGTATTTGTTCGAACTCTCCTTTACGGTTGGAGTCCTTACAATAGACGATTTTGGTCTTTTGTGGATGTAACTCCAACTTGACCTGCGTCATTCTCTGACCTATAGCCTCTAGGATCTCTTCGGCTCGTTTCTTTGTTTTCACATGTACCAAAAGGTCATCCGCGTATCGTTCAAACGGGGCATAGGGTAAGTTCTTTACCATCCATTTGTCAAAAGCGTAATGTAAGAACAGATTCGCCAAAATCGGAGAAATCACCCCGCCTTGGGGTAATCCTTGCTCTCGATCTATTAGTTGTCCATCTTTGTTTTGCATTGGAGCTTTCAACCAACGTTTGATGTAGAGAATTATCCATGGCTCTGATACGTGCATAGAGACAGCTTTTAGCAGCAGTTCATGATCTATTGTGTCGAAGAAGGCCTTGATATCTAGATCAATGACCCAATCGTACTTCCAACATCTCTTGCGTGCTTTTTCAATGGCATCATGGGCTGAGCGATTCGGCCTGTAACCATAGGAGTCTTCGTGGAAGACCTCTTCCAATCTTGGCTCTATGTAGGCTTTAGCTACCCCTTGGGCGATGCGATCTTTGACGGTTGGAATACCTAGGATTCTTTTACCGCCATCTGACTTGTCTATCTCGACATATCTAGTTGCCGCTGGAAAATAACTTCCAGAAGCCATTCGATTCCAGAGTTGGTAGAGATTGTTCTTTAGATCCATCTCAAAGACTGAGATGGACTGCTTATCAATCCCTGGTGCTCCTCGATTGGCTTTTGCCTCTTTGTATGCTTTAAGTACGACGTACTTGTCTTTTGTCAAAAGCTTTTTCTTGTCGTGGTCTTGTCATTTGATCCCTCCCTCTCAACTTTTACCTTGAGAAGTTGTTCATTTGCCAATTACAACTAGATCTGCTGTTTACTCCATCCCCTTGGCTCCATCCTCATTACAAGGACTTCGTAGCTACTACGGGATGGTCCGCCCCCAATCCATAGGCATTTGGTACTTTCCCTCTTGTTGATCTGCAACTTGTAGGTTTTTCCTCATCTTTGGGCTTAGCCCATGTGGCCTTAGCCAAGAACGTCTAGGACTGGGTTCTCATGTTCCACATAAACGCCTGATGTTAAGCTCACGCCACCTACACGCCGGATGCCCAAGGAGCACTAATTGGGTTAGTCTCCAAGTTGTCCCGAAAGTTCGACGTCCCTCGGTTTCGACATCATCCATACCAATTTCGAACGCTTCGTCAGTGGTTTGTTTTCACTCGTCTTCTTAACTCATACCTGAAAGAGTCATTGCTCTAACTTTTCCGTACCGCTTTGGACAACAGTCTTTAGCTAATGCCCCGTACGGTGGTTTGGAATCTCCTCCCAAAAGGCGATCCCGGAGGGCCTACCTCCATCATCTATGTAGCATTGCAGTGTGATTGTTATCAGCTTCTACATGATTTACAACCTCTTTCATTCATGACGCACGCCGCTGCTTAGGGCTAGCCAAGCGCAGTTCACCCTAGCGAAAATTCATCCATAGCCGCTTTGGAAAGATAGGAGTTCAAAGCTTTCCAAAAATCAGTGGTACTTTGCCTATAGGCTATGGCCAGATTTGCAAAACAAGCTTTACGCCATTTTCATTCATCCTTACTTTACTTTGCTTCGCCGAAAGGTGCGATTAACAGGGTCTCTCACTTCCTCTTTTAGGGGCCGGTCTATCATCTTGGCTCTCATCGATTTTTTGATCCGTTCTACCTAGGCGCGCTACCATCTAGCTTCATCCTCGAAGACAGCAACTTACTCCGGTCCTATCGCGCCATATCTATCGCGCCATCTCCTTTAGTGATGAAGAGTAGAGCAAAGGATAGATTGAATCGGCCTCTAAATAAGATCTCACCCTGGCCCATATCACTGGTCGCCTAAAACAAAAAATGGCCGATAAAGGTTACCCGATTATAAAAGAGTTAACCTATCCTTTAATTCCATCCACGAATTGCAACCGTTTCAACTTCGATAAACATCGAAAGACTCACCCATCCACGGCATCTTAGGATTCATTTCTTATGCGTTGGAATCACAGGTTCAATTAGCAAAGCTCATCAGGTCTATCTCTCATAACACATCGCTTGATGAGCGATCTAATACGATAAATAGTTGTCGCCGGCCGCGACCATCACCAAATTAATAAGACATCTAGGGATAAATCCTCCTCGGTCAAGCCATAGTTTTTATCGGAGAACCACTTCGACTCGAAATTTAGGAAAAAAAACCCATATTCGCTATAGGCTTACATCTAAAGGAGTCGTACGCAAAAACAATGAGGTAACAAAGACGACACATCGCATCTTTGAAAATGACAGAGTTGGGGTAAAGTCAACGTCTACTAAGGCGGCTTATCTCATCGCACTACTCCCAAACTTCTAATTAGAGTACCGAACCTACAATTAATTTTGGTACTCATCAGCAGCTAAACGAAAGGCATTATTACTATGCAACTTGGAATGGTTGGACTAGGCAGAATGGGTGCAAACCTGGTTCGACGCTTAATGCGCGACGGACATGAGGCTGTCGTTTACGACGTCAATCCAGATGCGGTAAATGAGCTAGTCAAAGAGGGAGCGATCGGAGCAGATTCAATCGCTGACTTCGTATCTAAATTATCCACACCAAGAGCAGCTTGGATAATGGTACCTGCCGGTTCGATTACACATGATACTGTCGAAGAGTTGGCTAGTCATATGACAAAAGACGACATCATCATCGATGGAGGAAACTCCTACTATCGCGACGATATCGATCGCGCTCATCGCCTCTTCGAATTGGGCATCCATTATGTAGACGTAGGCACATCAGGAGGCGTCTGGGGCCTAGAGAGAGGCTACTGCCTGATGATCGGAGGAGAGGTAGAAACAGTAAACCACCTCAATCCAATCTTTGAAACAATAGCACCTGGCTATGATGCAGCTCCCAGAAGCGCTACCCGAGTCGGCGAGATCTCAGCAGCAGAAAAAGGATATCTCCACTGCGGCCCAAACGGAGCTGGCCACTTCGTAAAAATGGTTCATAACGGCATTGAATACGGGGCTATGGCTGCCTATGCTGAGGGATTCAACATTCTAAAAAATGCAAATATAGGAAAACATCAGCGAGATGCCGACGCTGAGACAGCTCCATTGGATCACCCAGAATATTACCAATTTGACATCAACATAGCGGACGTCGCAGAAGTATGGCGTCGCGGCAGCGTAATTGCCTCTTGGCTTTTGGATCTAACCGCCTTAGCTCTGGCTGAATCGCCAGATCTCAGTGAATTCTCCGGAAAGGTATCAGACTCCGGCGAAGGTCGCTGGACCGCTCTCGCAGCAGTGGAAGAAGGAGTTCCTGCTCCAGTCCTAACATCAGCGCTCTACTCTCGATTTGCATCACGAGACCTAGATCGATTTGGAAATCAAATCCTTTCAGCGATGCGAAAGGGATTTGGTGGCCACAATGAAAAGTCGGCTCAATAGTTACCGGTCAAATAGGGACTTGGCTTGGTCTATCCAACTCGGAAAGCAGGACGATGACAAGCGATAAAGTAGCCATTTTATTCGATATCGATGGAACTTTAATTGTGACAGATGGTGCCGGTTCTACCTCTTGGTCTATGGCGTTCAAAGAAATCTATAACATAGACGCACAAATCGATCGATATAGCGACATTGGAATGACCGACCCAGAGGTAGCTCGTCGCACCTTTGAAGCAGTCATTGGTCGAGCTCCAACAAAGGCCGAATTTTCACGACTCTTAGAACGAAGAATGCACTATCTGACCGAGAGCGTTCAAGATTCCAAAGGCTATCACGTCCTTCCTGGTGTCGAAGATCTCCTGCCAAAACTCATAGCACAAGGGTATCTACTTGGCCTGGTTACTGGCAACCTCGAAGCCGCCGCACACATAAAACTCCACAGAGCCTCGCTCAATCGATTCTTCTCCTTTGGTGGATATGGCTCTGATTCCCCAAGTCGAACCGAATTGACAATATTAGCCATGCGCCGTGCCAATGTCATATACGGAGGATCGATAACCCATGATGAATTCATCGCAATAGGCGATACTCCAAATGATATAATCGCTGCACACGAAGCCGGAATCGAGTGCATTGCGGTTGCCAGCCATAAATATGATGTAGACACCCTAAAAGCCGCTGGTGCTGACTTTGTTCTTGCAAGCCTTTTAGATGAACTACCATTCAAATTGAAGATGTGAAGCGACCTACCAAGGACGAAGAGCCAAAAACCGCATTTGAAAAGCTGCAATAACGCTTCAAAATTTTCATTCAACCCCTCGATCGATTGGGCAAAGAAGATGAAACCACAAGACCAAGTGTCAGACCAAACAGTACCTACCACGGATGCTCTATTTGTGCTCTTCGGGGCTATGGGGGATCTAGCTAAACGCAAACTCATACCGGGCCTCTACCACCTGTACTTGGCGGGTTTGATGCCCAAGGACTTTCGAATTATCGGAACCTCACCGACCGAGATCAAAATGGAAACCCAATTATTTCAAACTCACGTCCATGAATCACTCGCCAACTTTGGAAGAAAAGAGATCGAGGAGGAGTCCTTCTCTATTTTCTCCAAAAAAATCTCTTATATCCCAGCTGACACCACTGACTTCTCCAAGTTGCAAGAGGCCATTCACGCCAACAAGGCAGCGCTGAGCGAGGGCGCTAAAACCATTCTTTATCTAGCGATACCTCCCCCTGCCTTCATTCCGGTTATCGATGCACTAGGAGCGAGTGGGATCGCCAAAGAAGCTCAATTGGTGATAGAAAAGCCATTTGGATCAGACCTCGCAACCGCGAAGGAGCTCAACTCGGCCATACATCGATCATTCGACGAGGAGTCGGTCTACCGGATAGACCACTTCTTAGGGAAAGAGGCCGTCCAAAACATTCTGGCACTTCGATTCGCGAACGGGATTTTCGAGCCATCCTGGAACCATGACTCAATCGACTACGTCCAAATAGACATCCCAGAAACTCTCACGATCGAAGGCCGAGGCGCCTTCTACGAAAAGACTGGGGCGTTCCGAGACATGGTGGTAACCCACCTCTTCCAAGTCTTAGGTTTTCTGGCAATGGATCCGCCTGAGCGCTTAGATGGGATATCGCTAAACAAAGCCAAAACTAGCCTCTTTAAAGCCATGAGACCGATTACTAAAGATGACGTCATCTATGGCCAATACGCCGGATACCTTGACCAACCTGGCGTAGCTCCAAATTCATGCGTTGAGACCTTTGTTGCCTGTCGAATATGGATAGACAATGACCGCTGGGCTGGAGTACCCTTTTACTTGCGAACTGGCAAGGCAATGGCAACAGGAAGATGGCTCTTGACTCTTGGATTCAAAGTACCAGATTTGAATAGATTCCACACATCAGGCCTTTCAAACGAGCACAGCAGTCCAAATGAGCTCGTTATCGACATGGCCGACCCTGGATCAATTGAAATCAACTTTATGACAAAAAAACCTGGACCGTCATTAACGCTCGCTAGCGCATCATTGAACTTCAATTTTCTTGACAACTTCAATGTCGCCTACGAACTAGAGGCGTATGAACGTCTAATTCATGATGTTATGATAGGCGACCGAGCACTCTTCAATGAGGCCGAAGGAATCGAGACACTTTGGGAAGCCTCTGCGCCGTTGATATCGGATCCTCCCCGACCCCTAGCCTACGAGCAAGGCTCATACGGCCCACCCGAGGCACTAGAGACCCTCATAAGTCCGTATCGCTGGTACCTTCACTAAAATCTATACCACAGAGAAAATAATCCAAAAATATCAAAAGAACAACGCTTCAAAAGGGCTAGGTGGAAACTTTGAATCAAAGTAACGACGAGCTAATTCTTGGTGCCGACATTGGCGGTACGCACTTTCGAATGGGACTTTGCGATGCCAGTGGCAAACTGCTAGCTCACCAAGTTTTACCTACCGCCACATTGGCTAGCGCCCAAGAGGGCTTTACGAAGTTAGCCGACATACTTGATCCAACCAAAAAGGCAAAATCCTTTGTCGTTGGTGTACCCGGGGTGGTTGACTATCGCGAGTCCAAAGCCATCTTTGCCCCAAATCTGCCACAAAACTTCATACCGGAGCTAAGCGGTGAAAAGATTGCCAAATTGCTCGGACGCGAGGTCTTGTTGGTGAATGATGCTGACCTAGCAGCCATCGGCGAGGCGCACTTTGGAGCTGGTCGGACTAAAGAATCCATGTCATATGTAACCATTTCAACTGGTATTGGAGCCGCTGTAACCGTAGATAAAAAGCTGATCCGAACGCGATATTCCATAGCTGAACTAGGTCACAGCTTTATAGACGCCTCCGATGCGCTAGCAAATGGTCGGGGCTCGGTTGAATATCTAGCTTCGGGAACCGCGCTAGCACGAACCGCGAAAGAGGCCGGTCTCAGCCTCACAAACCAACAACTGGTGGTAGCCGCTCAAGCCGGCGAGCCAAATGCCTTACTAATTGTCAAAGAGATGGCACACAATGTCGGAGTAGCACTTGCTAACATGGTTCATCTATTTTCCATAGAGTCGCTTGTCCTTGGCGGGGGTGTAATCCTCTCTGGAGACTTCATCTTCAACTTAGTGGAGGAATCATTTCAAGAATTAAAGCCAAGTTATCTAGAGGTAGAAGTAGCCAAAGCAGAATTAGGAGATGACGCTGCGCTGCGGGGATGCGCCGCAGCAATCGCCGCTTTCACATCACCATCTGGATAGAGTCGATCCTCGCCAATTGATAATGAGAGACGTGACAACTCCTGCCATGGGGACCGTCTCTCCAGTACACCTAGTCTTCGCCTCCTAGCTCATTTAGCCTCCATAAGTGACCTTTTTACATAAAATAAAACAACAACCGACCAATGACATGGTTATTCCTTGGTGCCGTTTTCTTTCGATGTGAGCACTCATGGGAGACATAAAGGAGCATGAACCTTCTCAAAAGATTGGGGCCATGCGATCCGTAACCCAATATAAGCCACCTAGCGACTTAGAGGACGACCATAATTTTTAGGCAATTTCATTGCCAAAAATCAATCTATACAACGTGCAACGTTCTCGCAAATATTAAGTGAATCAATTATTGCGATAGTCATAATCGTTATGATCTTCAAACCGCATTTACACTAAACCTTATGAATCCACGTGCTTTCATTTCCAAATCATAAAACCTACCATTGCCCTTACACCTAGGGACTTCACCCAACCGCAGTAAGACTAAGCCACGACTAGGGTCAAAAAAGCGTCGCAATTTGAGCGCTACTCAAAAGTTGGGAATCTATTAGGAAGCTTGCGATACTTTGGGCATCGATATCTCGACGATCGACCACACTCCTGGCACACCCAATGGCCCTTGCGTACATATCATAGGTAAATTTATAGATTTACCTCCTGAGTTATTCTTCTTATTTGAATAATGATCCGTAAGGAAAAATCATCACCCAACTGGCAACTGCAATGGCATAGGGTAGCAATGAATCGGATCTTAATCTTCAAAAAGAGAATCGACTCATTAGACATAGTCGACTTTGAATTGCACTAACTTGCTGAACCTAGTAACAAGGCGCAACGATCTTCGTCGTAAAAAGCGATCGAAGTCACCCGAAAAAGTCGTCGATTGTACCAGAATCAACGCTTTTGTAAAAAGTCACGCGCAAAACCACATAGACCACTCAAAGCATTCAGATTCCAGAGTCTAACGCGACTAAAACCACATTGGGTTGTATGAAAAACCATAGCTTCCATAACCAATCCAAAATCAGTCATCTCCCAAACGCAATATAACACCAGTTCAAAGGCACTAAATGACCCCTGCCTCCAATAAAATTCCCAAAATCCTAAAGAACAGATGAGAAGTTGCGATATAGAATACATGAGCAAAACCTCACTCTCCGTAATAAAGTCACGAAATATAGTGAAGCGACCGAACTTCCGTATCGCTAGCGTGGCGGTCGCCACGGCATCACTCTCATTGGTAGGCATGTTCGCAACTAGCAATGCACCGGCAAAAACTACTATTACACACACTTCTCTCATGGGGATGCTCGATCCGAGCGCAATCAGTGGAGCTGTCTCAATCGCCCCTGCTCCAAATGGTACCGGATATTGGATCACCAATGCCCAAGGCCAGGTCTCCTCATATGGCGCAGTAACGTCATATGGAGACATGTCAGGTACCAAGCTTAATCAACCAGTCGTGGGCATTGCCGCTACGCCAGATGGTAAGGGCTATTGGTTAGTGGCGGCTGATGGTGGAATCTTCACCTTTGGTGACGCAGGCTTTTATGGATCTACGGGCGGAATGCACCTCTTCAGGAAGATAGTGGCCATGGTGGCCACCCCAGATGGCAAAGGATATTGGTTATTAGCGGCCGATGGTGGAATCTTCACCTTTGGTGACGCAGGCTTTTATGGATCTACGGGCGGAATCGCTCTCAATAGCCCAATCGTAGGAATGGCCGCCACCCCAGATGGTAAGGGCTATTGGTTAGTGGCGGCTGATGGTGGAATCTTCACCTTTGGTGACGCGGGCTTTTATGGATCCGCTGGGGCGTTAAAGTTAAATAGACCTATCGTGGGAATGGCCGCCACCCCAGATGGTAAGGGCTATTGGTTAGTGGCGGCTGATGGTGGAATCTTCACCTTTGGTGACGCGGGCTTTTATGGATCTGCTGCCAATGCTGGCGCATCTTCGCCCATTATGGGAATATCACCAACCAGTGGTGGAACTGGCTATTGGGTGGTTACTCAAACTGGCCAAGCCTTCTCCTTTAGCTCCTCGAACGCTCCAGCTCCAGCTCCAGCTCCAGCTCCAGCTAATGTAAGCTTGACGCCGACAGCCGTTGTCCTGCCATCACCGATCAACTGCAAAACCGTAGCAACCGAGAACAATTGCATGCCTTCTAACCTTCCTTCGGGAACTTGGAATTCATTTGGCCTAACGTCTAACAACAGTGTCTATCCGACACTTGGCTCCATATGGCAAACCGAACCAAACGATGAAAACATTCCGGCCCTGCCCCCAACGTGGGCTCCGATGTTTGAGATTGGCACCAGTTCACATTCGCCTACGGCGGTTCCTGTCCGCTGGAACCCCTGCCAAGTGATTCATCCTTATATAGATATGACCGATGATCCCACCGCAGGACCAACCACACCTGCCGAGCAAGCTTCTGCAACGGCAATGGTCCAAGACGCCTTAGCTCAGGTAGCCGCTGCCACTGGCCTTAGCTTTGCACCCCTACAAACCACCACGGCTTATTCAAATTCTTCGCTACCCTATGGCTCAATCCTCTTTAGTTGGCCATCAATTGCTCACCTACAGGCTCAAATCGGCTCCACCTACCAATTGAGTCCGAACTACCTTGGCTTTGGCGGTCCCGTAGCAGAGACAACTTCATCAGGAATAACACTTTACGTATCTGGCATCGTAGAGCTAAACAACGAAAGCTGGTTGAACCTATCGTCATCAACCCAACAGTCACTCCTGCTTCACGAACTCGGCCATGCTATCGGTTTGGACCATAGCAGCTCCCCCCAGAATGTAATGTACCCCTATGACAACGGTGTAACTTCCTACTCCACCGGAGATCTTAGCGGTCTAGCAAACCTCGGACTTGCCCGAGGTTGCCTTCCATCTGCATATTAAAGATGGAACTCCCAGACAAAGAAGATTTACAGAAGAATTCAATACCTCAAGTTATAGATTGATCTATCGCACAAGGCTCTTGGCATTCCACCAAGAGCCTTGTGCGTATCAAAATCCCAAAAAGTCCCATCTCATGCCGCTATCTCACAAATCGAAGTAACTATAGACTCTGGCAATTACCTGGGCATCTCAGCGAACCAACAAACCATAAGCATCAAAGATAGATAGATCTGAGCTGGAAGTCAAAATTACGATTCCGTGCGAAAACTCGACTCTGTACGTGTTACATTTACCGATATGGCCTCTTTGCAATCCATTGATCCTTTAGTTACGAAACTCCGCGAGATACTCAGAGACGATTGCTTAATGGTTGAAGACGCGATCTCAATAGATTATTTCCACGATGAGAGCCTTGGAACGACTCCAGTTCCACCTCGATGCCTGGTATATGTGACCTCAACTCTTGAATGCGCGCAAGTCATCGCGACAGCAAACGACCTCAAAGTCCCAGTTACAGCTCGAGGAAGTGGCAGTGGTCTTAGCGGAGGAGCGCTCCCAATTCAGGGTGGTATCGTAATCTCGTTCGAAAAAATGAATCAGATTCTAGAGATTGATACTCAAAACCACACTGCAACTCTCGAAGCTGGGGTAACCCTGGAACAACTTGAGTTATCCCTCGCCGAAGTGGGCTTTGTCTATCCGGTATATCCTGGCGAAATGTCCGCGACCATAGGTGGTAACGTTGCTACGAATGCGGGCGGAATGAGAGCTGTCAAATACGGCGTAACTCGTCATAACGTCCTGGGTGTTGAATTTGTGACTGCAACTGGGGATGTAATTTCTAGCGGTGGAAAATTCGTCAAATCATCATCTGGCTATGACCTAACACAACTTGTAATCGGATCCGAAGGAACGTTAGCCCTCGTAACGAAGGTTATAGTCGCCATTACGCCAATACCACAGGCCTCAGTGACATTGCTGATCCCCTTTGACAAACTCTCGTCTATCTCAGTGGCTATACCTGAAATACTTAGATCCAATTGCACACCTTCAATACTCGAATACGTAGATGCCGTGGGGTTGAAGGTAATGGCATCTAGGGAAGGGCTCGACTTAGGGTTGCCAAAAGCCATCCAAGATGAGGCTCGTGCCTATTTAATTTGCATGCTCGAAGAAGCAGACCCAGAGGGCCTCGAAAAACAACAGCTGATCATATCAAACCAAATGATTGAAAATGGGGCTCTGGACGTCTATGAGCTGTCCAAAAGTCAGGCACTGCGCCTTTTACGGGTCCGAGAAGCAGCATTCTGGGTTACAAAAGAACTTGGCGCGACCGATATAGTAGATATCGTCGTGCCAAGAGCACAAATTCCAAACTTCATGGATCAGATAGACCTAATAGCCCAAGAATATGGAACGATTATTAGCGCAGTTGGTCACGCAGGCGATGGCAATATCCATCTCTCGATATTTGAAAACGACCATGCCATCAAAGGATCAATCATGTCGAAACTTTATCGAATTGGACTCGACTTAGGTGGCGCTATCTCCGCTGAACACGGTATCGGAACTGCTAAACGTCCATATTTCCTGGATCTAGAAGATCCAACAAAACTAGAACTAATGCGACGAATAAAGTACGCATTCGATCCCAACGGGATCCTAAACCCGGGAAAGGTCCTTTAAATGAACGGTGCCGAATCACTCCTAAACACCCTTGTAGCTAACAAAGTCGAGGTCTGCTTTACCAATCCAGGCACCTCTGAGATGCACTTTGTGGCCGCTTTAGATAGGGTACCCAAGATGCGAGGCGTTCTATGCCTCTTTGAAGGCGTAGCCAGTGGGGCCGCCGACGGATATGGGAGAATCGCCAAAAGACCTGCGTCAACCCTTCTTCATCTTGGCCCAGGCATGGGAAATGCTCTCGCCAACTTCCACAATGCACGCAGAGCAAAGACTCCGATAATTAACGTCGTTGGCGATCACGCAACCACCCACTTAGCCTATGACGCTCCCTTGACTAGTGACATCGAAGGAATTGCAAAGTCATTTTCAAAATTTGTAGTCACGCCCAAAACGCCGAACCAAGTAGAACCGGCCGCACAATTAGCCCTCCAAGCTGCGACCATGGATCAACGTGGAATCGCGACTGTCATAGTTCCAGCCGATGCCAGCTGGAATGAGCTCACGCCAGAAAAATCGATGGACTTTGGGAGGGAACTTTGGAACAAAGAGGTCGAGACAATCGAGACGATCGGCTTTACCGAGATGAAAGCACTCCTAGAACGTGGCAACGAAACAATGCTGCTGCTAGGCGGCCAAGCACTTAGCGCTGGGGGGCTTAGGTCAATTTCAAAGATTCTTTCCCTATACAATGTCTCCATATTGGCAGAGACTTTTCCCTCGGTCCTCGAACGCGGAGGGGACCTTCTCTCCATCGACCGCCTAGCATATCTGGGCGAAATGGCTGTCGCACAACTTGCTAACGCTAGTCACGTAATCACAATCGACGCAAACGAGCCCGTCTCCTTCTTCGCCTATCCCAATACACCAAGTCAACTAGCTCCAGCGAACGCGACGGTGCACCATTTTATAGCTCCCAATGAAAACTTGTTAGAAAAGCTAGACGCGTTGTGTGACTATTTAGGGGCAAAGACCCCACTTGCCAAGGTTGCCTATCAAACTCCAGAACTTCCCGACGGGGATCTTACGGGAACAAAAGCAGCCCAAACCATAGGCGCGCTGTTAAGGGAAGGTACGATAGTAGTTGACGAATCAAATACCTCAGGTCTCTTTCTGCCATCCTTTACCAAAGGCGCACCTGCCCACAGGTGGCTGACCTTGACCGGAGGCGCAATTGGCCAGGGCCTTCCATTGGCGACCGGAGCAGCCGTAGCAGACCCAAATTCTCGAGTACTTTGCCTTGAGGCTGATGGTTCTGCGATCTACACATTTCAAGCGCTTTGGAGCCAAACCCGCGAAAAGCTAAACGTTACAACGGTCCTATTTAATAACCAAAGCTACGCCATCCTTGAACTCGAATTGGCCAAGGTCGGAGCGCTAGAGTCCAGTCCCAGCGCGCGAGCCATGTTGGAGCTCAAACCTCCTTCCATCAGTTTTAGCCAACTCGCCCAAGCAATGGGGGTAGAGTCGCTAACAGTTCGAACCGTATCCGAACTCGCAAAAGCTATCACCCACTCCTTTGACAGCGTTGGGCCATTTTTGATTGAAGCGATTCTTCCGCCTGGCATCTCCTGATCTCGAAATATTACTAACTAACTGGTATTAACTATTTTCAACCGCGCACTTCGGCCAAACCCACCGTTTGAGGTGAAACTTTTTATTCGAATAAATGAGGTCTACGATTGGTTTAGTAAAGCAAGCTTCAAAAAACCTTCAACGAAAGCAGAAAAAGATGGCCGAACTTCAAAAGATAGTCCGTGGAACCATGGAGCAAGTGGAGGCCGAGGTGCGTATTGCCCTCTCAAAATCAGGTTTCGGCGTTCTCACTGAGATCGACATATCTGCTACATTAAAAGAGAAACTAGGAGTCCAGAGGCCCCCTATGAAAGTCTTAGGCGCCTGCAATCCAAAACTTATAAACCAAGCTTTAGAGATCGACACCTCCGTCGCGCTTTACGTACCTTGCAATGTTGTATTAGAAGAAGTTACCGAGGGGATTCAAATCACGGGGTTGGACCCACTAAAGATCATGTCAACCCCAGAGTTGGAGACCCTTGGAAGTCAAGCTCGGACTCTTTTGGAGGATGCGATCACATCTGTTATTGGCTCTTGACCATATAATCACTTGACCACACATTAAAGAGATGCCATTTTGAATCATACTTATCAAGTTTCGTAAGCAAGAGCCATTTTGGAATCAGATTCGCGGAGTAGCGGATGTGGAGACGCAAACACACATGTATTGAGAAGTCGCTCTACCAAGGACATTTCAAAGTGCCTTGCGTTGAATCGGTATGCGAATTCCTCGAGGCATAAGTTGCTTATGTTCTTGGTGAGTCCGTGGTAGGTTCCGTCGATAAATTTCTTGGAGTTTACAATTGAGGATCTTGAGCCATTTGAATGTTACATGTGATTGTTCGTCTTTGGATAAAGTGACTAAAATGCGCTAGTCCAAGGTCTTTCAGCACATACCCCGTAACTTGGGTTACCATCACTTATCAGCTTGGTATTAGAATCTAAACGTCTCACAAAAACATCTTTGGGTGATTTAGCAGTGGTATCTTTGATTACTTCCATGAAGCAATGAGTAGGAGCACCATTGCTAATCGATACTCCAATTAGAACATTGGTTTGTTTTGTTCCCTTTCCTCGTTAGCCTTCGCCATGGCTCTCACCACCTAAAAAGAACTCATCTACTCAGGCGTTTTCTCCAAGTTTGTATAAACCATCTCGGTCAGCCGGTACGCTCAGCCATTACGCTCAGCCATTACGCTCAGCTATTGCCTTAGGTAGCTTATTTAGCATCAACCAGCCAGTCGAATAAGATACTTGAACGAATTTAGCAAGGGCTCTGATGGCTGGGGGAGGTAGTAGCTGAAAGACCACGCTTGTCGTTGGACAATAGATAGATAGCAGAAAACCACTAGGAAAAAGAGATATGACTTCGATGAAAGATAGTCCCGGAGGTAACGCTAGTTTGACGTCGACAAGATTTACATTGAAAAAGTGTGTTACTGGCCATTGAGAACTGCAAGTTGGTGGACACGAAGAATGCATACAAGTGGCCATCACTTTTGCACATTTTACCACAGCTCGCGTTTATCTGAGGCCGCTTTTTTTACTATTACAGTAGCTATTTCATTCGGTCCTTCTATGGGCATTTCTTGTCGAGGAGGTGAAATAATGTAACCTTTGGTCGCAAAGGTCTATTAACTACTCCAACTTGCATCCAAGAGGAGTTAATTGTCGATTAGATGAAAGTGCTCCATCGAGGCGCAGTGTGATTTTTAGATAGGGTTGAGATTTCGTTGAGGGCGACTTGGAAAAGATCTCTTTATTATTCTTTTTTATGGGTAGTAGCTACAGGTTGAAAGAGCCTCGTGGGCGAAGATCGTTGGATTGTGCGTAAACGCGAAGCGTTTTCCACATTTCAACTTTCGTTTGCGTAGCAATCGTCCACAACTCAATAACCCCCATTACGTTCCTGGATAGGTGGAGGTTCTAGATTCTAGATTCTAGAGAACTAGCGAGTATTGACGGCACCGCAAGTTACCCAAGCCAACCAAGAGGCTCCATCGTGAACCCCAATGGCCCGTTACGCGACGATAGAGCGACGATAGGTTTGCTTGCAATCGAACAAATTGGCCCCATCAGCTCTTGGGCATGAAGTTGACATGGCGAATCAGTTGACATGGCGAATCAATGAGATCGTGGAACATTCGCGACAAGGGTTGGATCCCGTGGGCTTTGTCTATATGGTGACGATTCGCTATCCTTGTTGGTTCTCTTTGGTCAAGAGCTAAGACATATCGTCATTAGTTCTCTAAAGTGTGGGGTCTAAAGCGTGAGATCCATGTGTGGTCATTTGATTCATGAGGAACGGAGATTTCTCCGAGTCTGGTGACAGTAGGGCACCAGCAGCTATCAATCGAGAAACCGAATGGATATATCAATCGTCCTGATAGTCGCCGATATAGATAGAGCACTACACGGATAGAGTCCTATATAGATAGAGCCCAACCAAGGACTATGTTAGGCCTTGGTTGGGCTCTTATTTGATTATTACTGGGTTTCTAAGAGTGTTATCTCTATATCTCTCCCATGAGTTCGCCTACTGCGAGAGGCTCGTCGCAGTGAGGGCACAGCCCGCCAATGCCAACGCGAGTCATGAAGACTCCACAATCGCTACAGCGTTGTATGCCGAGTTCGTGCACTCCACAAGAAGGACACTCATAGATACTGATATTTCGACGAGGTTTACTTATTCCAACTATGGCATTGCTCACCAATCCTTGATGGCGTCTTCGATAGGCTCTATGTTTACAAGTTGCCGAACAATAGATGCGTCGACCGATTGAGACAAATTGACCTCCACAGATAGGACAGGACTTCTTTAGAGAGGGATCATCTAACGCCTCTCTATCGTTGTGATAGGAGGGATCATCTAACGCTGGTCTCTGGCTCATAGTGGCACCACACCTTTACCCGAAAGAGCTTGGCTAAGGCGAATAGAGTCTCCTTTGGTTTCTATGAGATGGCCATGATGAGCCAGACGATCAACAAGTGCTGCAGCGAGAGATCTAGGCGTGATGATCTCGTCGAAGGACGCTATAGGGTAATTCGAGGTCACAATCATTGAAGTCTTCTCATAACAAGCATCGACCGCCCGATAGAGAGACTCTGATTCCATAGAGTTCATAGGAAGTATTCCTAGGTCGTCAATGACAATCAAATCCATTCTCATCAATTTGAGCATCATCTTCGCCAAGGTGTCAGTGGCCTTAGCTATATCCATATAACGACACAGAGTTTCAGGGGTGTACCAAGCTACCCTGAAACCTGCTTCGATTCCAGCACTTGCAAGTGCCTCCGCCAGAAAGCTCTTACCCGTTCCAGGAGGACCAAGAACCAGTAAGTTCTCTTTAGTCTTACCCACTCCAAGTTGGACAATCCCATAATGGTTCTATTTGGAATCGATGATATGGATGAGTCAAACCCCTCTAGGGTTCGATTGGAGGGGAGATTCGCTGCTATGCGGCGAATCTCTAACGTAGAAGCATTTCTGCCTTTTAGCTCGATTTCCAATAGCAGCCGGATCATCTCCATGGGATCCCATCGCTGTGCTCGGGCCGAAAGAGCTAAATCATAGTAGCTCCGCCTAATATGAGGAAGCCTAAGACGCTTGGTCATAGCTTCGATCTCGTCTTGGATTATATTATCGGCCATTATGACACCGCCGCAAGTTTGGACCAGGCGTCAGTAGATGCACCATAGGGACCCTGTGGTGAGCTAGATGCACCATTAGAACTCTGTGGTTTGGAACTCTGTGGTGAAGTGGCCTTAGTTCCACTACGAGCTGACCTTTTGTGAATTACCAAGAGATCAGCTATTACCGAGTGATTGAAGGCTCCAAGACGAAGTGACTCCTCAATTATTGAAGAGGAGACTTCATTATTGGCGTAGCCCACTAGATCTGCTATCGAGGTTTCAATACCGCTGGCTCCACTATTACAAGCCCTAATGAGCCATTGGCTAGCATCAGGTGTAATTGAAAGAAACTTAGCCTGAGTTTCATTGGTCGGAATCGGCATCCTCACAAGTGGGCCATTGGGATGATCTGGTTCCTTATGAGAATCGTCAATGACATAGCTGAAAGCTTCTCCTCTTGCATGGCGAGCTATTTCGTTAACATATCCACCAGCTTCTTCCTGGGCTACGATGACCACTTCTTCCCCAACGCTGCGAACATAGACTACTTCGCGACGATATTTCGCTGGTACCGAGTAACCACAGTGGTTGAACCTAACGATGGGCATCTTTGGCTCTACCTTGCGCATCACTCCATAAGCACCGAGATAAGGCACTTTAGGAAGGCTATGAAATGTCATAGCCTCAGATTGAAGTACCACTGATGGGATCTTGCCTGAGGTTGAGTGGACAACGGAGTTGATAGAAGTGGTATAGGCGGCACATGCAGCTTCAAGTTCAGCGATGTTCCTGTAGTTTTGAACGAGGTTGGTGTCTTTTGGGCAGATATCTTCTTTTGCCACCCTAACTGCAGCTTCTACTCCACCTTTTGATGCTGGATCATAGACAACGCAAGTTTGGATACTAAAGCCATACGCACTAGCGAAGGAGACCATCTTGGGGTTAATGACAGCCACCCCTGCGATATGCTTCACCGCAGCAGTCTTAGCGTTGTCGGTGAGTACATAAGCCGGAATACCCCCTATGTACCTAAAGCAGTAATCTAAGGCCATAATCACATTGGGCAGTGACTGATCCGGGATCCATTTAACGATCCTCACCTTAGAGAAAGGGAGATAGAAGTGAAAGAGTGTGGTCTTTTTCCCATCGATCACAGGACCATGAAGAAAAGTCATACTGTGCCCATTTCCCCATCTCGGCAATCCAAGGCCAAAAGATTCTTTGCGTAGATTTCCTCCAGGCGACCTTGGCTGTAGCTACAGCTCTTCTAGTGCTTCGAATTGAACCGTTATAACCTAGCGCCACCAGCCTGACATGGATCGCCTTAGCCCGGACCTTAGCCTTAGACTTGTCAACGGCTTCCTCAATTACGCCAGCGTACTTATCGGTGGCCTTAGGACGCCTCTCATATTGACCCTGTCGTATCAGTTGTCCGGCATTTCTTGCTTGAACATACTTCTTTAGGGGTATTAGGAGAACAGCCAACGAACTGCGCTGCTCCGTTATACGATCCAAAAAGATCGTAAGCCTCAATAATTTCCATGGATTCTTTGCTATCCTTCACTTTGGGCCCTTTCTTGGCATTAGGAACTGGATAAATCCATAATGCCCCAAGATAAGGGCCTTCATTCTTCTTTTTTCTCAAAAAGTGATAGCCAGACCGCCTTTGCGTGCCCACTCTCGGGTCCGGGGGACCCGAGAGTGGGCCGTCACGCTAGGCGGTCATCCTGTATGCAATTTTCGTGGCCATATTCATTCATGCCAAATGGCCATATTCATGCATTTTCAAATGGCCGTTGACAAAAGTGGAGCTCGAGATGCTGCATTTCTTGAAATGATTTGGCCTTACTAAAGTAAATTGGTCAGAGTCACACTTTGGGCATCTAAATCCCTCATAGCATAAGCAATTTGATCAAATGATCTTCACATGCTCCCTCTGAAGCGAAGCGTACCATAAAGCCTGAGATATCCACCAAGACAGCTTTATCGAACATCTGTTCTACTAAGGATTAACTCCAATCTGGTCTCGGTGAAGGCGAAACTTACGAAACTTGATAAGTATGTTTTGAATTGATCTAAAATCTCTCAAAATCGCATCCGCCGCGATCCAAACCGAGTTGGATCTAATATCTATGCCATATTGCAACTTTTCAAAATTCATGCAATCTCAAATGAAAACAGATAAACTAGCTGCCTGCCGCTCCAAAATAAAGTGCCCATGTTGGTCAAAAGCCAACTTTTCCATATAACTCTGTTTAAATCGCGATCCACTGCTTTAGTCAGTATGACCATTCCTTGATACGGTTTCTAGAAATGCTCATGTAATCAAATCATTCACTACGTCAAACCCCTAGATATAGACAACTTCATTATTTTTTATTGAAATCACTAAGGTCAATTACGCTCAATAAATGCAACCACCAGAATCGTCTATGCACTATGAATATGGATTCATCCAGTGATCGCACCCAGTAATTACAAGGGGCCATTGTTAGAGGCAATAGCAAATATACGATTCAATATTGAGCCGATATCTCGCTCGTCCTACAATTTACATCAAATTACGCCAGACGATAAGGCAAATAAAAAAAACACCCCATACCTAGTACTATAAAGTCTCAAATAAATTCCAGATGACAGAGGCCAAGGATTCCTATATGTAAATCGAATCCCTAAAACCACCCCAAAATCCTTATTTCACAATAAGCTTTACACAGCGAAAAACTCAAGGACCATTGCATTGTCAGACTTCAAAGAAAGCCCGATACCCGCTAACTCTCTTGCAAAATGGTTCAACTCTAAATCACAACTAGCCAGACAACTTATGCTTGCGGTCTAAGTGGGAGTCGTCTCGGGCTTAGGTGCAATCGTCTTCTATCAGGCTTTGAAGCTTGGTACCTTTATCTTCTTGAAAGAACTGTGGTCATACTCCATTCCCACTCCAGCTGGAGAAGGTAACAACTCAGGATCAAGCTCGTTTATCCATCCGTTTTTGATCCCCCTTATCGTTGGATTAGGCCGACTGATCTCAGGTCTCATAGTCTTTAGTTTCGCGCCCGAGGCTGAGAGCTACGGAACCGATGCAGCCATACACCACAATCCACGCTCGATAGCGGTTCGAACCGTAATCGTAAAAATCATCGCATCTGCAAAACAATTGGTAGTGGCTGCTTTGGTGGTCGAGAGGAACCAACGGCCCAGATCTCTGCTGGCTTTGGATCCCTAGTCGTAGCCTAAACCTAAATGAGGCTGATGCTCGATTGGCTGTCTCGATCGGCGTGGGCTCTGGACTTGGTGCAATCTTTTAAGCACCTCTTGGCGGAGCAATCATGGCGGCGGAGATAATCGACCGCAAAGACTTCGAATATAGCGCTATAATTCCTAGTCTTATCTCATCGTCAATCGCATATGCAATCTTTGGAACCACTACGGGCTGCCACCCAATCTTTTCCATTCCAGCATCAAATCTCGTCAATTCACCGATTTCTCTTTTATATTTCGCAATCTTCGGTGTCGTCTGTGCTTTGATAGGAATCGCGCCTACTCGAAGGTATTTTATCGTACAATTGCCCTTGCAAAGAAGCTGCCATTTTCCCGGATATTACGCCCATCTCTTGGCGGATTACTAGTGGGATCACTCGCACTTATTGCCCCGGAGGTATTGGGAACCGGATATGGATGAATCCAAAAGCTGCGCTATGTTACAGAAGCTGCGCTATGTTACAGAAGCTGCGCTATGTTACAGAAGCTGCGCTATGTTACAGAAGCTGCGCTATGTTACAGAAGCTGCGCTATGTTACAGAAGCTGCGCTATGTTACAGAAGCTGCGCTATGTTACAGAAGCTGCGCTATGTTACAGAAGCTGCGCTATGTTACAGAAGCTGCGCTATGTTACAGAAGCTGCGCTATGAAAAAGAGATATCTTCGATTCCCTTATAGATAATCGTTGCTACTCCATTTCTTAGAATCATAGCAACCTCGCTATCAATCGGAAGCGGCGGATCCGGTGGAGCCTTTGGGCCCGGAAAGGTAATTAGCACCTTTACAGGTGGTGCATTTTGGAGCCTCTTCCATCACCTGGTGCCCTCCATGGGGCTCTCTCCAACACCATGGGTAATTGTAGGAATGAGTGCCTGCTTTGGCAGCATAGCAAGAATCCCAATCGCATTGATGATAATGGTCGCCGAGTTGACTAATAGCATTTCAGCGCTCACACCTACCATACTCACCATCGGAATCGCCTCCGTCATAGTGTCGCATTTTGATGCAACCATCTAAGTGTCACAGCTTCATGACCGAAGCGAATCTATCTCAAACTCCTAAACTTTCCCAAGAAGGAGATAAGCCAGAGCTAAGCCACACCACCGCCTACCAATGCTGGGAAAAATGTCGCCCAACAACGACACCTAAAGAGATCCTCTCAGTTGCAAAGGCAAAGGTTCTCCAAGCTCAAACTGTGACCCATCAGCAACCACATCAAGCTCGGGACCCGCACCCTGGGGAGATCACGGAACGGTTGTTTAAAAAGTCCCATCAATCTAACTGGGTAACTAACTAGGTAATTTTCTTTGGTGGCTACAAAAGGGCTCGCATCGAGCGCCAATTGAAACCACCACCAAGCTTTGATCTCGCTTAGGAATAGTCGGCTATCAAAGTTGTCAGTTTCACGCCAAACTTCTTTTGAAGGCGATCTGAATCTTCACTAAGCTTTTGTCCCGATGCAGAACCCATGATCGCACCTAGAGACTCCATCGACTCAAAGGTCAGCTCTGCAATTCTGTATCCCTCGCCGAGTAAGACCTTGGCTCCGACAGCTGAAACTAGCCCCTCCATCGAGGTGGCAATCGGTAGGTGATTCGACAGATAATCCTCCTCAAAACCATCGACATCGAAAGGTTTTGACCAGATTGCAATCAACTTAACCATAGATATTCTCTCTCCTAATCCTGATAATCCAAAACTCATCGAAGTGGTCTATAGATATTGGCCAATTTGAAATTTACCACATTACCATCGAGGTCGGCTGGCTAAAATCCTCCTGCGAAGACCGCGTCGACACTTTGAGCGTTACAGAACCATTTCGTTCTATATTTAGGCAACGCTAGCAAGGCGCAACGAATAAGATTCATGGAATGTCAATGCGACTTCCATATTTGAACTCTCGCCTTCAGGGCTTTGGAACCACCATCTTTGCGACCATGTCAAACCTAGCGATTGAGACTAACTCAATCAACCTCGGCCAGGGCTTTCCAGATACAGATGGCCCCCATGAAATAGCAAAAGCTGCCATTGACGCCATAAACCAGGGGCATAACCAATACCCTCCTGGCATTGGAATCGCCGATTTACGCGCTGGGGTAGCTCTGCATCAAAAGCTTTACTACTCTATTGACCTTGATCCAAACGATCAAGTTTTGATTACCGCAGGTGCCACCGAAGCGATAGCAGCTACTTTTTTGGCCCTGTGTGAGGTGGGAGATGAGGTCATCGTCTTTGACCCTTCCTACGACTCTTACTCGGCCACAATCGCTATGGCCGGTGCTCGAGTCGTTCCAGTTACCCTCTCTGGGCCAAATTGGAGCTTCAACCCCGAAGAACTCCGTAATGCCATAACAGCAAAAACTCGTGCAATCTTAATCAATTCGCCTCACAATCCAACAGGCAAAGTCTTTTCTCGTGAGGAATTAAGTCAGATTGCCCGGGTTGTAATAGAACACGACATTGTGGCGATCACAGACGAAGTCTACGAACACATAATCTTCAGGGGAGCCCACTATCCACTTTCAACCTTTGATGGAATGGCTCAACGCACCCTCACAATCTCCTCCGGAGCCAAGACCTTTTCATTTACCGGGTGGAAGATAGGATGGATTACCGGACCTAGCGAACTCGTTGGGGCAGTCCGAACAGCAAAACAGTTTCTAACTTACGTAAATGGCGCGCCATTTCAGGTAGCAATCGCATTCGCCCTTTCAAAAGGGCGTTATTTCGCTGATATGATCGCGCCACAATTGGCTCCATCTCGAGAGATTCTCATCGACGGTCTCCGAGATTTCGGTCTAGATCCGATCAAATCGGACGGAACCTACTTTGTCACCACAGATATCTCACCAAAGACAGATCTAAATGCACTCGATTACTGCATGGAACTAGCCCACAAAGCACAGGTGGTCGCTATTCCATCGTCCACCTTCTACGCCAGACCAAGTGATGGATCAAAGCTCCTGAGGTGGACCTTCAGCAAGAGGCCACAGATTATCTCTGAAGCCATGGAGCGCCTGAAGGTGATCAAGTAAGAGAGCTTTCTCAGTTCGCCCAGGTTCATATATTGAGATGCTCTCTAAGGATAAAGAAGATGACCCCGACCTAACCAGTCCGAGTGGGGATTAGCTCTCTCGCAATTTGATTTGAGGCAAAGATCAGCCCAAACAATCACAAATAGAATAGAGTTATTTATCCTATTTGGCAACTAGCCCTCACCGATAAAGGCCAATAAAATAAAGGCCAATAAAACAGAGGTCTTTTGGAGTCAACATCCAGAGGTTTCTTAGCCCTTTTACTCTCATTTGAGCCGCTTCATCGTCATTTGCCTTGGATCTAAGAGGCCAAAATATAAAGTCTCTTTCTTGGGAGTGAGATCCTTCGTCTCTCTAGGGCGAGCCAATAACAGCATTTTTGTCTTCATTTATCTAGGTCCGGAAAAATCAAGAAGAAAGTTAGTTATGGAAATAGTCATTACCCTCAAATGAGTTTACCTGAGTTTGTTCGAAGGCCACGAGAGGGGCTCTGACAAACTCACACCGACAAGCTAAATTAGAAGCTAGAGAGGCTTATCGAGTCTCTCTTCAACCCGCTCCGAAATACATATACATTCATATGCACCTCTTTTGTTTTCGCTCTCCAGACGCCTTTGCGTGTTCTGCCCCATCCACGGGGACAGAACTAGGGCGAGTCGGTGGTTGCACACCTCCCACGTCCAACTCGCGTTGTCGTGGTATCCTTGGAGTCCTGCCGTGAGCGCTATCCTTGGCATCTTCGAGGATGTTCCGGCTTTCCATTTAGCGTAGGAACCTCGCGTCAAGAATCTTTCTCACTTCCGTGTAGGGAGTGAACCGGTCGATCTGGTGATCTTGGATCCTTGATTTGATGTTCATGGAGGCTACGTGATCTGCATCGCCCTGCCAATTGCAATCCCAATAGGGGTTACGACAGTGAAACACATCCCCGCTTCGGTTGTCGAAAGAGACATACCCACACGTTGGATTAGGAGATGTTTGGCTGGTGTAGGCCGCGTTGACCGTTTTAATGCCGGAGGTTCCGACATGCGCATGTACCATAATGCGTTCTTGGTTCTCGTCCCTTGCCCACGATGAGCAGAGTCGAGATATCTTCTTAGACTTAGCCTTACCCCCTAGGTGAGACAGATCTTCGGTGATGATTTCTTTTGGCCGTTGTGATGGATGTTGGGGAGCTCGTCCATTAGCTCTGGTGCGATTGCCCTCTCCGTAGACCACTTCTTTGATTGCAGCGCCCGAAATTGTCTGTAGTTGTGCCTTTGCACGCCTGAGTCGAGCTTTTTGTTTCTTGGTCCCTAGGTTATTTCGTGAGATGTGCTTGGTTCTTCTGGAGCCAGCATCTCTCTTTGATAGAGCGTGAAGTTTGTTCCTTGCCTTGCCGGTCTTATGCCTGCGCTCAGTCATGGAACTAAGCGCTCGGCCATACTCGTCGCCATGATGAACTCCCGAGTCATCAGTGCAGACCTCGGTGATTCCCCAGTCGAGCGATACGGCGGGGCCGGTGGCCTTGGCTAGAGCTGCAACGTCGTAGCTAACGTGAATGAAGGCCCGCTTGTTCTCTTCATCAAGTACGACCCTGACATTCCCCGACACACGAGAAATGCCAGACAGGGGTAGCGAGATGCGTTTGTTGCGAGTTGAGCTGACAACTTTGACATAGCGTCTGGTCTTGCCTTTAGCTGTGTCGTTGTCGACCACTGAATACAAGGTAGAGTCCAAAGACATAGAGTGAGACTTGATAACGGTTGGCCAGCTACCATCGAGTGCATCTCGAATGACGCGATGTAAGTACGAGGCTATCTTTGCACCCGTTTCGGGGGAGGTAGTCACAGTGGAGATCTCTGGCACGCCGCCACCCATGATTTGGCCAATAGCCGAGTATCTCGTTAGACAAGCATAGGCATAATGCCTCTCATCTTCGTCTGTGAAGCGTCTCCACACCCTTGCCTTGACGTTAGTTCTTACAAAGCAGGACTCGATGTGGCGAATACAGGTATCCACGGCGTCAAAGGCAGCTTGGTCTACCAAATGGACGTTGATGCCCTCTGGGTATAAGCCCTGTGCCTTTGCATAGTCACGAAAGCTTTTGCTTCTATCAAGCAGCCTCCATAGGCTAGTCTGGCGCAGATGAGCTACGAAGACGCGCTTTGCGTCGCTATAGTGCCCAATCACAGAGCGCGTCTCGTCATACTTGTTCTTGTTCAGTGGCAACGTGGCTAGACGTACCGTGCGCTTCATAATGCTAACCATAGAGTGAGGCTCGGAGATCGGATCATGGAGTTACCTCTTTGGCCACCTCTTGAAGCCGTTCCATAACCTTTTTGTTTTTATGGTTATGCGATCCATATAGCCAGCCCGAGAAGACGGTTACGATTTCGATGACATCGTTTGTCAGATCTTCTTCAAAGGTTGAATCCTCGCTAGCGTTGATAATGATTACTTCGACTCCAAAATGCTCACAAAGAGACAAAACAAGCTCTGACCCAAAACGAAGCAGTCTATCCTTGTGACTGAGCACCAGCCGATCTACCTCGCCGGAGCAAATCCAAGAGATAAGCACTTTTAGTCCACGCTTATGGTAGTTGAGTCCTGACCCTACATCGGAGATGATCTCATAGCTCCACCCGTTTGCGGCGCAATAGCTCTCTAGGAGAGCCACCTGGCGAACCAAGTCGTCTTTTTGAGCGTTGGTTGACACGCGGGCATAGGCGATGGTAGCTCTGGTGGATGGAGCTTTATGAGGAGTAATAGCACGAAGCTTAGATAGGTCATAACGCCTTCTGCCTCCTTGTGTGCGTATAGGAGGATCGATACGTCCTTCTGCTTGTCATCTCCGTAGCGTCATGGGGTGTACCCCAAGCTCCTGTGCTGGCACCCCAATAGGCACTAACCTCGTCATATAGGCGTTATAGTAAACTTCGTTCAAGAGTGCTCAGCTGGAGAGTAGCAGTAGCGAGCCCCAAAAGTGCCAATCGAAGATTGGCGCACAATAGGGGCCAAGCCCACCTCTAAAGCGCTATGGAAGTTCTCCCTGTCATTAATCTCGGAAAAACTCCGCGAAAACAAACAAGTAAGGCAAATGAACACAAAGCCCCTATCTCTAGACCAACCCACGCTCAATAAGGGCCTCTGCAATTTGAATCGTATTGAGGGCAGCCCCCTTGCGAAGATTATCGCCCGAGATAAAAAGTGCCAAACCGTTTTGCACACTTGAGTCTCTTCGGATTCGACCCACAATACTAGGATCAATCCCCGCGGCCTTGAGGGGAGTCGGGACGTTGTCCAAGACAACACCCTGAGCCTCCGAAAGGACCTTACGCACTTGATCGATTTCAAAGGCAGAATTTAGCTCCAAATTTAATGAGATAGAATGACCCGTAAAGACCGGCACTCGAACACACGTAGCGGCCACTGCGAGATCTGGCAGTCGAAGAATCTTACGGCTTTCGTCTCGGAACTTGTGCTCCTCGTTTGTCTCGTCATCGACCAGAGATCCCGCAAGCGGAATCACATTAGCGGCTATCGGTTCAACAAACTTATTTTTCAATTCACCAAAATCAATCGCGTCACCATCGAAGGTCAACTCCGAAAGCCGATCGCCTCCAGCTTTGAGTTGATCTTTCAGTTCGCTAACCCCAGCGATACCCGCACCAGAAACGGCTTGGTAAGTCGATGCCACTACTCGCTTTAATCCCCAATGGGTGGATATAACAGAAAGAGCACTCATGCAGACCATCGTTGTACAATTTGGATTAGCAACAATTCCGAGAGGTATCGAGTAAAGTTCGTCTCCATTGACCTCAGGTACGACAAGAGGCACAGAAGGATTCATTCTCCAAGCAGAAGAGTTGTCGATTACGATTCCTCCGGCTTGTGCAACCTTTGGCGCCAATTCAACTGAAGCGCTAGCCCCATTTGAAAATAGCGCCACGTCAATCCCTCGAAAATCGCCATCGGATGAATCTTCTACAACAACGGTTTTGTCTCCAAATTGCAGCTGCTTTCCCGCAGATCGAGAGGATGCAAAGAAACGAACATCTCCTACGTCTAAGCCTCGTTCAAGAAGCAGTCGACGCATCACAACGCCAACCTGACCTGTAGCTCCAAAGATCGCCAAATTCATAGCCATAGAGCCTAATATCACAAACTAAGAGTCGGAACCACACTTTGTGGACAATGAAAATGAGTTGCTAGGCCAATGAGCGCGATATCACGTACAAACCCCCGCAAAGATCAACTATCCATCCAACTACCCAAAGAGGCTTAATGAGGATTTCCAACACCCCTGCGACAGTGATTTTATTGTTTGGGCCAGATCAGCTCTCACTATCAGCTGTCTGAATCAGAGCTCTCGATCTAAATTAGCGGCTCATGAAAAATCGGCAATTAGGACCGATCTGCCATTCCTCTAATTGCTCGAAAGCTCCTCATATTCGACCACCCTAAAGCTCAAATGCATCGTGCAGGGCGCGTACGGCATCCTCAACCGCCTCTTGTCTAACGACACAAGAGATCCTGATGGGAGAGGTAGATATCATCTCGATATTAATGCCATGGAGGGCAAGTGTCTCAAACATTGTGGCGGTTATACCTGGGTGCGACTTCATACCCGCGCCAATCAAGGAGACCCGTCCAATTCCAGAGTCAGCATATGATTCACCGGCCCCAATATCTAGGGCTATCGACCTCGTTATCTCCAAACTAGAAGCCATATCGCTCTGAGGTACCGTAAAGGAGATATCGGTGGCACCTTCGTGAGAGGTGTTCTGGACGATCATATCTACGTTAATATTTCGATTCGCAATTTCGCGAAAAACCCTTGCTGCGATCCCTGGCTTATCCGGAACCCCCGTAATGGTAACCTTGACCTCTGTTATGTCATGACTTATCGCAGATACAACTGCCTGTTCCATAGTCTCGTCCTCCTCTTGAACTATAGTCCCCGGTTCCCAGGTAAAACTAGATCTCACATGGAGCGGGACGTGGAAATTCCTAGCAAATTCAACCGATCTTAGCGCCAAAACCCGGCCACCTGATGCTGCGATCTCAAGCATCTCCTCAAAGGAGATCTTCGAAATCTTATGGGCATTTGGAACCACTCTAGGGTCAGCAGTAAAGACGCCCGAGACGTCAGTATAGATTTCACACCGATCAGCACCTAGAGCAGCTGCTAGGGCCACTGCAGTCGTATCAGAACCACCTCGACCGAGCGTAGTCACATCCTTTTCAGTCGACACACCTTGAAAGCCAGCCACGACAGGCACTTTACCTTCGCTTAGGGCTTCAAAGAGGCGATCGGGGCGGATCTCTAGGATCTTTGCCTTGGTGTGATCTGTGTCGGTAATAATTCCCGCTTGCGATCCAGTAAATGAAACCGAAGGAACTCCTTGATCAGCCAAAGCCATACACATAAGGGCCATTGAGATGCGCTCACCCGCCGTGAGTAGCATATCCAATTCCCTACCCGGATGAGTCTTAGAGACTTCCTTCGAAAGCCGAATCAGGTCGTCCGTCGTCTTTCCCATCGCAGAAACTACCACGACAACCTGATCACCCTTACGTCTGGTTCTCGCCACATAATCGCTCACTGCTCTGATGCGATCTGCGTCGCCGACCGACGTTCCACCAAATTTCTGTATTATCAACGCCACGGGATATAAAACTAATTGACTTATCTGTAAAAATACGACGATTCCGAGCTCCGATTGTTTGGGAATTGCTCAAAGTGCGACTAGCTTTTTTCTACGTGCCAAGTGCTAAACGAGAACGTATAAGGGCTAACCAAGCCAAAAAGAGAGCTGAGCAGGTAGCTGTGGCTAAGAAAAAGACTAGAAATAAAAAGGTAATCTACGGATCGATCCTTGTGGTATTGGCCATTGTGGCCGTCTATCTCGTCTCAAGACCTTCGGGTTCAAAGACGACGAAGTCGGCAACTTCGGCAACGACCTCTACTAACCCGACGCCTACTACGACGGCTGCTCCAACTACGACGGCAGCCACTACCACTACGGCTGCTCCAACGCCACTTGCGTGCCCACCAGTTGGTGGCTCAGCTACAAGGATCATAAAGTTTCCGGCAGCCCCGCCAATGTGCATCAATCCTGCCGCAACCTATACGGCCACGGTAAAGACTGATGTCGGCTCCTTTGTGATCAGCTTGGATGCTAAGACCGATCCAATAACAGTCAACAACTTCGTCTACCTTGCCCGGTACCACTATTTTGATGGAATTATTTTTCATCGAGTTATTCCAGGCTTTGTAGTTCAGGGCGGAGACCCTACCGGAACTGGAACTGGCGGACCGGGTTATCAGTTCGCTGACGAATTGCCACCTGGCCAAAGCTATAAGATCGGAACTGTAGCAATGGCTAACTCTGGACCAAATACAAATGGAAGTCAATTCTTTATTGTGGTTGGAGCCCAAGGAACGACTCTTCCATACCAATATTCAATCTTCGGCCAAGTAACCTCAGGAATGTCGACGGTAAATGCGATTGCAGCAGATGGGACGGCTTCTGGTACGCCAAAAGTAGTACATAAAATGCTTTCCGTAACAATTACCGGACCGTAGTCCACACATTTGCTAATAACTTGGAGTGAGTTGCAAAAATACAACATAGATTCAAGTTATTGGCAAATGGTCACTTAACCGAGAAGGTGGTCCCGATACTAAATGTTTGGACTAGGAAAAAAGAGGCTTCAAATGGACTGTCCCAACCCCGATGGATCGAGCCCAAAGATCCAACAATTCACATCGGCTCCGCCCGAATGTATTGATGTAAACAAGCGCTATAGCGCTACCTTTACTACAAATAAGGGCGAATTCGTCGTAGCATTAGATCCGATCAAAGCTCCAAAGACGGTAAATAATTTCGTCTTTCTAGCCAGATATCACTACTACGACGAAGTGATCTTCCACCGTATCATTCCTGGATTTGTCATCCAAGGTGGAGACCCCACCGGAACAGGTTCTGGCGGGCCCGGTTATCGATTTGAAGATGAGCTGCCTAAGGCGAACCAGTATCAAATCGGTTCCTTAGCAATGGCTAATGCTGGCCCCAATACAAACGGAAGTCAATTCTTCGTCATTACCGGCGAATCGGGCGTCTCACTTCCACCCCTCTACACCCTCTTTGGTCAGGTCATAAAGGGAATGGAAGTAGTTCTTTCAATAGAGGCCGTGGGAACCGGTTCTGGCAAGCCCAAAGAGCGCATAGTCATTGAAAGCGTTGTAATAGCAGAAGCCGAATAACCACTAAGGGATCAAGGGATCTCGATGTGATATTCAAGGTCGCCGAGGCTAATTTCCTTACCGAAATAGTACGCCTCGGCACTGCCCTTTCCAAGGACTTCCCATTCACCATTTGACCATCTAATGAGCGCGGTTTGCTCGTCGACTCCAACTGTGACAAAATCCGAACCCTCCAAAAGATGAGTTCTCTTGCGCCTCTCTTGAGACCATTCGGAGTAGTGAGGACTAAAGGCAAACTTCTTCACCAAACCCAATCCAAGGGTAAACGCACCGCCTCTTGGATCCACCATAGGATCCGTAAGAACCATACCTCCAGCGCTTGAACCGATCAACGTAGCGCCATTTTGCCAAGCATCACGAAGTGCCCCAAAGCAAAGAGACTCCTTGAGAACACTTCTCAGATGCAGAGGAGACCCGCCGCTCAAATAGATAAACTTGGCTTGCGCTATGGTCTGGGCGTTGCGACGATCATTGGCGTCATCATGGCTCAGGACCATCAATCCTTTTGTGGTAACACCAAAATCGTCAAAATAATTTGTGGCATTTTGAATAACCCGCATTGGATATTCATAAGCAGCAGCCGTAGGAAGTACTAGAACTTCGCTAGCACCAGAGACTTCAAGTAGCCTCTGATCAAACGTGCAATCCTTCCCCCACTCATTGCCTCCAACAAAGCCAAGTACCCCATAAGTCATTTTTTTATAATGTCCCATCCCTTATTCGAAAGATCTTGTCTCCGAAAGATCTTGATGGCCACCGAATTGGACCACCAAACTAACTTTAGATCCTATGGCACTATCCATGCAGATTCGCCGCGGCGTTATGACAAGGAGAAAGATAGGATTAAAAACGACATACTTGAAGAGGGGAGCTTGCTGGAAAATCCACTTTCAAACCAGGCTCAGCGACTGAAACGGCACCTTAACTCCAACTAATTCGATACAGAAACTAGTTGAGTATTCCCAATGGCTATCTTCATAACGATGAGGAAGATTTTCCCATGCCGCCAAAAGTCAAGATCCTCAATTAGAATCCGAACGCGTTCTTCGGCTTCCCGCCATCTTCTGCCAAGGCAAATCGATTGGCCTTACGCTAGGTATTACATGACGAGAAACCCTGTCTAGATGTAAGGTCTCCTCCCAATAGGAGACCTTACATCGATCAACCACATCGCCAATGCATAGCGATACCAAAGTAACACCGACTTGAGGGAATTAGCGGCACCCGATTCCCCTATCTCTTTGAGCTACGACTGCCAGAAAAATTTGCGGTAGATCGTCCTGCCCGAGAGGGACCCTGGCCGAATCGATCACGCTTAGGTCCTTTTTGAGCTCTGAGTGCTGAATGATTTCCAACAGTGGAACTCTGAGACGGAGCAGTCGAGCTACCTCCAAAGCGTCCTATTAGTGATGTAAGTTCCTGGGCCAACTTCTTTGAAAAGGCGTCGGCGGTACTGGCAGCGTTGATCGAAGCTGTATTTGTCGCAGCAGCCGCCTCTCCATCGAAAGGAATTGCAGTTGCAATTGCGTGTGATTCCGTGGAACTCACCTGAGTGACCCGAACGATCTCCGCAGTGGTCGCGTATTGCTCCTCAACAGCAGACGAAATAGAACTCCGAAAATCACTAATCATATCGATAACACCGCGAATCTCACTAATCACATTGATAGTATCTGCCATATCGTGTTGAATCGCCGCAATTTTAGAGGCTATATCTTCCGTTGCCCTTGCAGTCCCACTCGCCAACTCTTTGACCTCGCTTGCGACTACCGCAAATCCTCGACCTGCGTCACCGGCTCGAGCTGCCTCGATCTACGCATTGAGCGCAAGCAGGTTAGTCTGTTCAGCTATTGAGGTAATCGCCTCGATAACGCCTTTAATCTCGTTGGCAGATTCAGACAAGACGTCAACAGTCCCCGATCTCTTAGCGGCTAGTTCTACCGCGCGAGTTGCTACCGATGTGGCCTTTGTGGCATTCTCGGAGATCTCTGCTATCGCTAAGCGCATATCATATGTAGCATTGGCGACCGCCTCAATATGGTGAGTAACCGAATCCGCCTCCCACGCTACGTCTTCAACACGACTGGTGGTGTCTTGAGAAGTCGCAAGGATCTGCGAAGATCTCTCTCCAATTAACTTAGAGTCTGAGTTCAATACCTCCATCGTTACTATAAAACCTCTGATAGCGGCCATAATAAAGATGAAAATATTTAGCTAATTCCCCAAACTCATCTGGACGCATTTCATCCAAATCGTCGTTAGCCATGCTTGCGTCATTCAAGGCCGCTAGAGCCGCTATCGCCTTGCTCAGCGACCTCAACACTGTCGTCTTAAAGGCGAATCCTAGGCCTGTCAATAGCCCTAACCCCAGCAGCGAATCCAAGATAGCAATCAATATCAACTGGGACGATTTAGAGACGACAGAGTTCAACTTCGCCGCCGAAAGAGCCTTCTACTGAGAACTAGCAAGGGGAAGAACAGAGGTAAGGTCGTTTGACTGTTTGGCGTTTCCGTTGATCTGAAGGTTGTAAGCTAAAGTCGAATTGCCCACAGAGGCTGCGCTAAAGACACCTGAACTATTCTTGGCATATCCAGAGATATCATTCTGAATCCGATTGAGAGTCGAGACCAAAGGAGTTCCGTTAGCTAACTTTAAAGCTCTCTGAAGACTTGAATCGATCGCTGCTAAATTCCCATTTGCCGCTACTTTGAATCCTTGAGAATTTACCTTATCTCGTTTTGCCACGTAGTAGACGAAGTTATTCAAATCATCGTCCATCTTCCAATATTGTGAGTCAATAGTGGTCAATGTTCTACCAATGGCTGCATCATTGGACTTATAACTCGTCGCTAAGCTAGAGGCGCTGGAGGCAGCAGAGTAAACCAACAACCCCGACCCCAAGAGTTGCATGCCGCCAACTATCACCAATCCTGTCATCGTTCGCTTCATAAGTGGCATGGTTGATCTCGCATACCCTAGTTAATAGATCACGGCATAAACCCTTTGGGATCCACGCGAGCTACCTTGAAAGTCGGCAATTCTAGGTATATCTTTAGCAAACTATGGCTATTTTCGAATCTATATTTAAAAACAATTCGAAATAAAATCAAAATAGGAAAATATATACTCCTATTAAATTCATTCGCTAACAAGAACCAAAATAAGATACTGTCGAACCATAATCTCAGCTATAAAAAAGCCAGCACGACACAATAGAGCTAGATTTATAAGCCTTATCTCTAATTAAAACTACAATCCATTCGGAACCAAACTATCTTCCCAATGTCAACGGCGCAGAAACCACTACTTTGATATTGGCGAATCTGAAATTTAGCGCTACATTATTTGAATGGAAATTCGTCACATTGGAGTATTGGGCTCTGGAATCATGGGCTCTGGGATTGCAGAATGTGCCGCAGAGGCTGGATTTGAGGTAACGCTGCGCTCTCGCAAGCAAGATACTGCCGACCAAATGCGACATAACGTCGAAAAGTCGCTTCTTCGCAAGATAGAACGAGGAAAAATAAGCCAAGAAGAGGCGAAGGAGATTCTTTCAAAGATAAGGGTGACCACCAATATCGAAGCTCTTGCTCCTTGCGACCTCCTCATTGAGTCAGTGGTTGAAGATCTCACTATCAAAAAGCATCTTTTTGCAGAGCTTTCCCTAATCGTGGAGGAGACGGCTATTTTAGCCACCAACACGTCGACCCTTGCTGTAGTCGAGATCGCTGCCGCAACCAAACATCCAGAGCGAGTATGCGGGATTCACTTTTTCAATCCCGCTACCTTGATGAAGCTAGTTGAGATCGTAAAGCCAATCACTGCCTCAGATGAAACGATCGAAGCCGCACAAGCCTTCGCCCGTGCCTGTAAAAAAGATGTTGTTACGGTGAAGGACCAAGCTGGTTTCATTGTGAATGCACTGCTATTTCCATACCTAAACAATGCCATCAAACTCTATGAAAGTGCGATGGCAACCATGGAAGAGATAGATATCTCAATGAGAGGTGGCTGCGGCTTCCCGATGGGCCCCTTCGCACTCTTGGATCTGGTCGGACTTGACACTTCCTTGGCAATCCTAAACGCCTTATATGAAGAGTTCAAAGAGCCCAACTACGCTCCATCACCGCTCCTTCGACGCATGGTGGCGGCTGGATATTTGGGCCGCAAATCAAAACGAGGTTTCTTTGACTATCGCTAAAGTTGCCGGGATTAAATAAAGACCCATAGAGCGACTGCACCTCATTGCCATATGCCCCTCCCGCCAGCTAGTTATTGACGAGAGGGGCAATCCTTATAAAGGGGAGTAATTTACCAATTAGATCTAAATCACTCCTGATTTCAAACGGCGAATTACCCCTAGGCAAAGGATCTATTAAGAAGGTTCAAGATCTCGGATCTACAAACTACATAGGTTGATAATAGAACCCTATAGTTCTAGAATCTAAGATTAAAACCATCGCTAGATGGCTAAGTTCACAAAGATAAGAAAACGATTTGCTAGGCTAAATAAGATACGTAGGAACTTATCCACAAGGATAAGCCACTCTTTCAGTCGGGTTGCGCCACATCACAAGGTTGAAGTTCTAATTATGACAGAAGATAACAGTTTCCAATTTCGACTTCCAAAGCCCGACAAACCGTGGGTACTTCGAACCTACTCCGGACATTCGAGCGCCAAAGCATCTAATTTGCTATATCGAACAAATCTCACAAAAGGACAAACTGGCCTTTCGATAGCGTTTGATCTTCCAACCCAGATTGGCTTAGACCCTGATTCAAGCCAAGCAAAGGGTGAGGTTGGCAAAGTTGGTGTACCTGTCGCTCACCTTGGTCACATGTCAGAACTGTTGGATCAAATTCCTCTGGAAGATATGAACACATCGATGACGATCAATGCCACTGCGCCTTGGTTGCTCGCTCTCTACATTGCAAATGCGACCAATCACGGGGTTGCCCCCAAAGATCTAGCCGGAACAACACAAAACGACATTATAAAAGAGTACCTCTCTCGCGGTACATTTATCTTTCCGCCAGAGCATTCACGTCGGCTCATCGTCGACATGATCACCTATACCGTTCGCAACGTTCCGAGATGGAATCCCATCAACATCTGCTCCTATCATCTCCAAGAGGCTGGTGCCACAGTCGTACAAGAAATTGCCTTCTCCCTTGCAAATGCGATAGCGATACTGGATGCAGTCGCCGAGTCAAAGCAACTGACCAGCGATGAATTTCCTGCAGTGGTTGGACGAATGTCATTCTTTGTAAATTCAGGAATTCGTTTCATTGAAGAGATCGCGAAGATGCGTGCCTTTTCTAAGCTTTGGGAAGAGATCTGTCTCGATCGATATGGAGTCAGCGATCCAAAACTTAGGCGATTTCGGTACGGCGTCCAAGTAAATTCGCTCGGGCTGACAGAGCAACAGCCTGAAAACAATATGACCAGGATCGTCTTAGAGGCACTTGGAGTCACCTTATCACGCGATGCCAGAGCGCGGGCTCTCCAGCTACCCGCATGGAATGAAGCATTGGGACTCCCTCGCCCTTGGGATCAACAATGGTCTTTACGAATTCAACAGATCCTCGCCTACGAGACAGATCTACTTGATTATCCAGATATCTTTGAGGGCTCTGTGGTCGTTGAAGGATTGACCAACTCAATTGCCAAGGATGCAAAAAGGGAACTAGATGAGATCTTGGCCCTAGGTGGTGCCTTTGACGCCATCGATGAATTGAAGGGGCGCCTGGTTCAATCTCAAGCCGATCGAACTCGCAAAATCGAAGCGGGAAATCAAATCGTCGTGGGCGTCAACAAATTCAGAGAGACCGAGAAATCCCCACTCACTGCCAACGAGGAGGCCTCCCACCTAGTCGTAGATTCGGCAATAGAGGAGAAGATGAGAACAGAGATCGCGAATTGGCGGCAAAATCGCGATAACCAAGCCGTGCAACAGGCGCTCTTAGATCTCGCACAAGCAGCCAAAAGTGGCACCAACATTATGGAACCCTCTATAGCCTTAGCGATCGCCGGTGGTACAACAGGAGAATGGGCCGACACACTACGTGAGATATTTGGCGAATTTAGGGCTCCAACTGGTATCTCAAAGGTATCGGGCTCCAAAGGCGACAAGATGGCAACCCTGCGGGTGGCTGCTGCCAGCCTGCAAGGTGGGCCGCCCCGCATATTAATTGCCAAACCTGGATTGGATGGACATTCAAATGGAGCTGAACAGATAGCCGTAGCGGCCAGAGATGCGGGCTTTGAAGTTATATATCAAGGAATTCGTCTATCGCCTCTAGAAATCGCTCAAGGCGCTATCGATGAGGACGTTGACGTCGTTGGCATCTCTATCCTCTCTGGATCCCACCTAGAACTAATCCCCGAAATCATCTCACAAATGAGACACCTCGGCTCTGAGGCTTTGGTCATAGCCGGAGGAATAATCCCCGAGGTCGATCACCAATATTTACACAATGCTGGCGTGGGTGCGATATACACACCAAAGAACTTTGAGATGACGCAGATAATGGAGGATATTATGATGCTGGTCGATAAACATCGACATGGTCAATAATCTCCTTTCGATAGCAATTGATTTAATCAAGTTCCAAAAATAGCTAAAAGCTTGGAGGAAAAGTGCCGATAACTAAAAGAGTGAATAAGCTTCGTCTCCCAATAGTCTTCCTTCTGTGCGCAGTTGTAGCGGGCGTAATAGGATATTTTTACGCCCCAGTACTCCTGGTTAGCTTGCTATTGGTAGCGTTAGCTGTGGTATCGATGCTCCAGATTGGTGCAAAAATCACATCCCAGGAAGACGAGCGTCGCGAAGCACAGAAGATTATCATATCGACCAAAGACTTCGATAAGGGTGTTGAAAAATCAGAGACAAATACGCCATCAGATCTAAGCCAAACGCATCTAGGCACTGATCCCGAAACGGGTCTCTCCACCTTTCCTGTCTTCAAGGCAATTTTAGAAGCCAAGGTAGCAACTGCTCGCAGACGCCTTTGGCCAGTAACTGTAGTTCAAATTCAGCTATCCTTTATCGATCAGGTGACTCCATCAAATGAAGAGATTGCATCTTCGATCATAAGTTTCGCATCCCTGCTAAGGCTTACCCTGCGCGAAGCTGACGTCGTAGCCCGAATTGGGGACTACCGCTTTGGACTAATCCTAGAGGATACCGATGAAGAGGGATCTGCTTGGGTAGCCGAGCGAGTCCAGGTGGCCCAGATCAAAGCTGGAAGTACGATAGTGCATAAGATATCTGCTGGTGTTGCTGGATATCCAACCAACGGGGCAGCACCCCAGGAGCTCTTCGGAAGGTCGACCCTAGCTCTAGAGCACGCCTTGGCCGCATCCAATGAGCCCGGAATCGGTAAGGTAATAGTCGCGCCGACAGTTCCATATCACGCCTAGTAAAGATCGCGGGCGCCATCAAAACTGTAAATTTTGATGCCCAGTCCGACAATCTCTAGGCAACAATAGGTCAAGCCGACACATGACAATCTATTTTTAAAAGTTGAATAAGTTGGCGCGAAACTTTTCTATAGAGTTCTGGTCATGATAGGTAGGGTAAGTAACTGGCAATAGCAACTGCCCATCAAAGTACGCGCTTTATTATGACTTTATTACGATTTACTTGCCTATCACTTATCTAATTTATGCGATCCACGCAAAGGTAAAAGAAAAGTTACAAGAACCGCTCCGTTCGTTTAGCACCCCAATGCAACCAAAATCTTGCGGTCTGGGGTGCTATTGAAAATTAGAGCGGCTACCAGGGACGCGACCGCCTTGCTGGAACTGGAAGGCTCCACCACCTTCCCGAGAACCTCCACCCCACCATCGAAGAATAGCTATCTGATGCTGGAGCAGATCCCTGCCCCTGTTCGGAAGACAAGATCTGAAGATATGCGCTAACCACGACTGCCAGCGCCTCCTCATCGGTAATTGGGACTTGGGTAACCTTCAATTTAGACACTCTCTTATAATTTAGAAATCTAGAACGCTAGCGCAATCTCCTAAAGTGGAACGTTGCCATGCTTGCGACGTGGAAGCTCTTCCTTTTTAGTCGCCAAAACTGCTAGAGCTTTTATGAGCACCCTTCGGGTCTCTCCTGGGTCGATAACATCGTCCACAAAGCCACGCTCAGCCGCTACGTAAGGATTTGCATAGCGGTCCACATACTCATCAACCAATTCTTTTCGACGAGCACTTGGATCCACGGAATCCGCAAGTTCGCGCTTATGGACGACCTCGACCGCTCCTTGTGGACCCATAACAGCCAATTCGGCAGAGGGCCATGCGAAGGCAAAATCAGCGCCTACGCTCTTGGAGTTCATAACGACGTATGCCCCGCCATATGCTTTTCTGGTTATGACCTGAATTCGAGGGACAGTCGACTCACAATAGGCATAGAGCAACTTGGCACCGTGGCGTATGATTCCGCCATATTCTTGATCCACCCCGGGCATAAACCCTGGAACGTCCACGAAGGTCACGATTGGGATGTTGAAGGAGTCGCAGGTTCGCACGAAGCGTGCTGCCTTCTCAGAAGAGTCAATATCCAAAATTCCAGCCAATACCGCTGGCTGATTTCCCACGATCCCTACGACATTTCCGTTCAGTCGGCCAAATCCACAGGTAATATTTTGAGCCCAGTGCGGAAAGTACTCTAGATAGTCGCCATCATCTAATACGGTAGAGATTACCTTCTTCATATCGTATGGTTGGTTGGAACTCGTTGGCATCATCTCTGCCAGCTCTGGAGTTAGTCGCTCCGGATCGTCAGTTGGCTCCTGGGATGGAGGCATCTCTAGGTTATTGGATGGCAAGAAGGAGAGCAGATAGCGCACTTCATCCAAACATTGCTTTTCATCGTCATAGACAAAAGTAGCCACACCACTCTTGGTAGCGTGACTCATTGCGCCACCTAACTCTTCAAGAGTAACGTCTTCACCTGTAACTGTCTTTACAACGTCTGGGCCGGTAATAAACATATGCGAGGTCTCTTTTACCATAAAGATAAAATCTGTCATCGCTGGGGAGTAGACTGCTCCACCCGCGCATGGCCCTAAAATCACACTGAGTTGAGGTATGACGCCAGAGGATGCTACATTTCGATAGAAGATTCCACCATAAGAGTGCAGCGCGACCACACCCTCTTGGATGCGCGCACCAGCGCCATCGTTGAGGCCAATCATGGGAACTCCGACCGAAGTCGCCAAATCCATAACTTTATGAATCTTCTCAGCAAAGACCTCGCCAAGCGCACCACCAAAGACCGTGAAGTCTTGGGAAAAGATACATACTCTCCGGCCTTCAATCGTCCCAAAACCCGTTACCACTCCATCGGTATATGGGCGATTGTCTTCTAGTCCCATGCCGTGGGCCCTATGGCGCGCAAGCATGTCTAGCTCTTGAAATGATCCTTCATCTAAGAGGTAATCGATGCGCTCACGAGCAGTCAATTTACCTTTTTGATGTTGTCGCTCGACCGAGCGAGCGCTTCCCGCGTGTAAAGCTTGTTCCCTACGGGTATTTAGTTCCGCAATTTTATCGGACATGTTCTGTTCGGACATATATCATAACAATAATCGCCCGCAACAATTAGAAAATCAATTTCAATGGCAACATCACCATTATCACCAAAGTCTTTTGACTCATTCATGAATATCACTGCATCCGAAGTGGCCAATATGGCATTTAAGCTCGAGGGCGACCTCCTATTTTTAAGTGACCCTCCAACCTTGGAGATGGTGCGCCATGGATATCGGATCGGTCTATTCGCAATGCCACTTGACCATCTTGGCCTCGGAAACTACATCTATGGCTGGTTCTTTCCTAAAGTTCGAGGTGTAATCTCAATTCCGCCGCCAATCAACTCCAAATTAATAAAGGTTCCAAAGAGTCTTCGCCATTCGGCTAAATCGATGACAGTGACCGTTAACTACGACTTTAGCCAAGTTATCCAAAGCTGCGCAGAGGCAGACCGCCCCGGTAAATGGATTAACGACAAGATAGTCAAGATATATAGCGAACTGCACCACCTAGGTGAAGCGTATTCGATCGAAGTATGGGACAAGAAAAACCCCACTGAACTAATCGGGGGGCTCTATGGAGTAGCTTTCGAAGATTTTTTCGCAGGTGAATCTATGTTTCACAAAAGAAACGATGCATCTAAAGTTGCGCTTTTAGCTTTAATGGACCTAGCTGAGCAAAAGGGTTGGGTTATGATTGACACCCAATGGATTACTCCCCATCTTGAGTACATGGGAGCGACTACGATCCCTTGGAATGTCTACTTGGAGATAATCGATAGTGAGAGCCAGGGAAGCGACTGATTTGCTCTTTGAGCTCGTCCTCTTCCCTAGATCACTCTAAACACTTTGGGGCGACTACCTATGCGAGCTGAACCAGTTTTGGAACTTCCAGGCACTTGGCAACAATATTGCTGCAAGGAGAACCTTAGCCAGGTCAGAAAGGACAAAAGGAGCAACACCCAGCGATATCGCCTTTGCTAGCGATAGATTGAGAGAGTAGCTCAGATAGGTTACGCCAAAGAGATAGATAACCACATTTCCGATAACCATCTGGGCAATCGTACTTGGGATCTTCTTATCGAATCCTCTATTGGCGAGATAGCCAACGAGTGCTGATGCAAATAGAAAGCCAACGATATATCCAAAAGTTGGTGTTGACGCTACGCTAAAGCCTCCACTGCCGCCTGCGAACCACGGAACTCCCATAAGCCCTGCAAATAGGTACAGAATTGATCCATAGAGTGCTCGTGACATACCAAGTACGCTTGCTCCAAGCACAACGGCAAAGGTCTGTCCAGTAAACGGAACAGGGGTAAACGGTAGATGGATTACAACCTGAGCTGACAAACCAATGAAGCTCGCATAAATCATCACGGCTATCACATCAGAGATGGCGTTAGTCGAGACAAAGTCTGACAAAACCCTTATATCTCTTCTCTGTATTCTGGTGCTATTCAAAATATCTCCTCGTACTAAAAGATCCACCAAGCAATGCCTTGGTTGAACTTGTCGTTAATTTAGTAAGAGCTTCATTAAAAACAATCCCAGCTATCACGGTTTATGAAAAAGTAAGGCAACGGCGAACCGCCCATCAAAATATCAACTTATGGATTTGCGAGCGGTCCAGTCGGATCAATAATCGACTTGAGGTCAACCAGGGGAATATTGACAGTTAGGTCGCCAATGGCACTTGATATGACCTGACCTTGTGAAAATCCCAAGATCAACGAGTTGGAAGTTATGTTAAAAGCAGCAAAATTAGAAAGCAGCGGATTTAACCCCGGTGCGCTTTGGATCTGAGCGGAAGGTACCCCTTGAGCCGCCAATTGAGTAGTTAGTTGGGCTCGAGCTTGATTGGAAAGGGTCGTAAGAAAGGAATTATTAGTACCAAATAGATCAGAAAGCGACAGTACAGTTCCGCTTGCCAATGAGAAGGTCAGGGCTTGGATGCTGGTATTGGGAGCGGAGGCTGCTGCGGCAGCCGTGTTTAATACAAATTGGAAAGATGCCAATCTGGCGTCCAAAAGAGTAACTTTATAGGAACCGGTTAGGTTAGACACTCCATTTGGGCCCGAGCCGCTCGATGCAGCCATCGCAACATTTTGCATGAAGGAATTTGCCCAACTAGCCACAGCCCCATAGATCTGACTATTGATACCATTCTGAGCAGAACTCGACGTCATACCCGATATCACGGGATATGAAATATTAACCGAAAAACTAGGCGATGAACCACTTTTACTATAAGTCTGAGAAACTTGGGTTGGCACCACCGATGGCGATGTCGTAGTTGTCGACGGCAATGTAGTTGAAGTTGAGCCTGTTGGAGATAGTGGCGAAGCGACCAGCGTTGGGGATGCAGAGGCCGCAGTTGTGGTAGTTTTAGCGACCGCTGCCAACGAAGTAGTACTTCCACAAGCTCCGATCAACGCACCAATGCTCATCGCTAGAGGAACAAACAAAACACGTCGGGGGGTTATCACCCTAAAAGATACTAGTTGAGTCATATGATATATCATCGACGCAAATAGCCCCTATCTATATGGCTAGTATGTCACGTGCTAAAAAATCACCGATTTCTATGAAACTTTGCACCTTCATGGGCCGATTCCACAACAACACCTTAGTTATTAGCCCTTGGGGCTCGCTACTGCTACTCTCCAGCTGAGCACTCTTAAACGAAGTTTACTATAATGCCTATATGACGAGGTTAGTGCCTATTGGGGTGCCAGCACAGGAGCTTGGGGTACACCCCGTGACGCTACGGTGATGACAAGCAGAAGGACGTATCGATCCTCCTATACGCACACAAGGAGGCAGAAGGCGTTATGACCTATCTAAGCTTCGTGCTATTACTCTCATAAAGCTCCATCCACCAGAGCTACCATCGCCTATGCCCGCGTGTCAACCAACGCTCAAAAAGACGACTTGGTTCGCCAGGTGGCTCTCCTAGAGAGCTATTGCGCCGCAAACGGGTGGAGCTATGAGGTCATCTCCGATGTAGGGTCAGGACTCAACTATCATAAGCGTGGACTAAAAGTGCTTATCTCTTGGATTTGCTCCGGCGAGGTTGGACGACTGGTGCTCAGTCACAAGGACAGACTGCTTCGTTTTGGGTCAGAGCTTGTTTTGTCTCTTTGTGAGCATTTTGGAGTCGAAGTAATCATTATCAACGCTAGCGAGGATTCAACCTTTGAAGAAGATCTGACAAACGATGTCATTGAAATCGTAACCGTCTTCTCGGGCTGGCTATATGGATCGCGTAACCATAAAAACAAAAAGGTTATGGAACGGCTTCAAGAGGTGGCCAAAGAGGTAACTCCATGATCCGATCTCCGAGCCTCACTCTATGGTTAGCATTATGAAGCGCACGGTACGTCTAGCCACGTTGCCACTGAACAAGAACAAGTATGACGAGACGCGCTCTGTGATTGGGCACTATAGCGACGCAAAGCGCGTCTTTGTAGCTCATCTGCGCCAGACTAGCCTATGGAGGCTGCTTGATAGAAGCAAAAGCTTTCGTGACTAAGCAAAGGCACAGGGCTTATACCCAGAGGGCATCAACGTCCATTTGGTAGACCAAGCTGCCTTTGACGCCGTGGATACCTGTATTCGCCACATCGAGTCCTGCTTTGTAAGAGCTAACGTCAAGGCAAGGGTGTGGAGACGCTTCACAGACGAAGATGAGAGGCATTATGCCTATGCTTGTCTAACGAGATACTCGGCTATTGGCCAAATCATGGGTGGCGGCGTGCCAGAGATCTCCACTGTGACTACCTCCCCCGAAACGGGTGCAAAGATAGCCTCGTACTTACATCGCGTCATTCGAGATGCACTCGATGGTAGCTGGCCAACCGTTATCAAGTCTCACTCTATGTCTTTGGACTCTACCTTGTATTCAGTGGTCGACAACGACACAGCTAAAGGCAAGACCGACGCTATGTCAAAGTTGTCAGCTCAACTCGCAACAAACGCATCTCGCTACCCCTGTCTGGCATTTCTCGTGTGTCGGGGAATGTCAGGGTCGTACTTGATGAAGAGAACAAGCGGGCCTTCATTCACGTTAGCTACGACGTTGCAGCTCTAGCCAAGGCCACCGGCCCCGCTGTATCGCTCGACTGGGGAATCACCGAGGTCTGCACTGATGACTCGGGAGTTCATCATGGCGACGAGTATGGCCGAGCGCTTAGTTCCATGACTAAGCGCAGGCATAAGACCGGCAAGGCAAGGAACAAACTTCACGCTCTATCAAAGAGAGATGCTGGCTCCAGAAGAACCAAGCACATCTCACGAAATAACCTAGGGACCAAGAAACAAAAAGCTCGACTCAGGCGTGCAAAGGCACAACTACAGACAATTTCGGGCGCTGCAATCAAAGAAGTGGTCTACGGAGAGGGCAATCGCACCAGAGCTAATGGACGAGCTCCCCAACATCCATCACAACGGCCAAAAGAAATCATCACCGAAGATCTGTCTCACCTAGGGGGTAAGGCTAAGTCTAAGAAGATATCTCGACTCTGCTCATCGTGGGCAAGGGACGAGAACCAAGAACGCATTATGGTACATGCGCATGTCGGAACCTCCGGCATTAAAACGGTCAACGCGGCCTACACCAGCCAAACATCTCCTAATCCAACGTGTGGGTATGTCTCTTTCGACAACCGAAGCGGGGATGTGTTTCACTGTCGTAACCCCTATTGGGATTGCAATTGGCAGGGCGATGCAGATCACGTAGCCTCCATGAACATCAAATCAAGGATCCAAGATCACCAGATCGACCGGTTCACTCCCTACACGGAAGTGAGAAAGATTCTTGACGCGAGGTTCCTACGCTAAATGGAAAGCCGGAACATCCTCGAAGATGCCAAGGCTAGCGCTCACGGCAGGACTCCAAGGATACCACGACAACGCGAGTTGGACGTGGGAGGTGTGCAACCACCGACTCGCCCTAGTTCTGTCCCCGTGGATGTGGCAGAACACGCAAAGGCGTCTGGAGAGCGAAAACAAAAGAGGTGCATATGAATGTATATGTATTTCGGAGCGGGTACTAGCTATAACGCGCACAGGCGAAATCGCCCTACAAAAGCAGGTCCAAGTCCCAATGTGACTATCAGCACACTAGGGTTCTTGGCGAAATGGGTAACTTAGAGCGATTAAATCTCCCTAGGAGACCATCGTTGTCCACAGGATCCTTATGCTTTATTAAAAGCTGTGACCCAACCTAAAAACTACAGCGGCTACATCATGGCCGCCTTCGCGACGCTCACCGTAGGAGCCGGGATAACCGCCTCTACATATTTGATAACCATACCTGTCTTTCAAAGTCAAGCTATACGCTATGGCGTTGGCGCAATCATTCTCTACTTTTTAGCTAGACCAGAAAGATCCAAAAACCTAAAATTTTCCGCCAAGGACAAGTTTTACCTTTTCGTGGTATCTGCCTTTGGTCTCGTGGGATTTTCAGTTGCGTCGCTTGAGGCACTCAAAAGTGCTACAGCGCCCTCGGTAGCAATAATTATCGGCGCTGCACCAGTCCTGATCGCAATCATTGGTCCATTCATCGAAAATCGACGACCTACTATCAGGCCAATCATTAGTGCTGGCATAGTCTTAGCCGGAACCACAATCATAGAAGGGGCTTCGAAGGCGGGCCTTGCTGGTATTTTATGGGCGATTTTCGCCCTTTTCGGAGATGCAAGCTTTTCGATCTTCAGCGTTCCACTTGTCAAAAAAGTCGGTCCATATACACTTTCTTTCTGGACAACTTCTATAGCATCAATAAGTCTGATAATTATTCACTTTATCTTCGAGCCATCAAAGCCACCAAACACCTTTACCCATCAAGAGATTATCGCGCTGGTTTTCCAAGGCCTCTTTGTTACCGTCGGCGCCTTCGTAGCCTGGTATATCGGCCTAGCACGAATACGTGTAGAACTAGTCGGCCTCTTTCCGGGGTTGATTCCAGTCGGTGCATTGGTTAGCGCCCTGATACTTGGTCAAAACGGCGGCAACCCCTTGGCCGATGTGATCGGAATCGCCCTTTTAGGAGTGGGCCTCTACTTCGGAGCAATCCGATCCGTCGGCCAATAGCCCAAAAATCAGTCTTTACGATTTAAATAGAGCTAGATGAACGAAATAATTGCGTCGATCTCAACACATGCATTTCGAGGGAGACTAGCCACCCCTACAGCGGCCCGGCTATGGCGCCCAACGTCGCCAAAGATCTCAACCAAAAGGTCACTAGCTGCATTAATGACAACTGGATGGTCTCCAAAGTCGGCAGCAGATGCTACAAAACCTCCCAATCGGACTATCGCCTCGATCCGATTCAAATCCCCAATCTCTGCCTTTAGGTTAGAGAGCAAATTAAAGATACAAATTCGAGCTGCAGCTCTCGCCTCATCTAGAGTAACATCGACACCCACAATGCCACTGTGAGATATCACACCAGCCTCCATTGGTAGCACTCCAGACATGAAGGCAAGATTCCCAACTACCCTGCAAGGGAGATAACTTCCTTGAGGAGCGGGTGCCTCCGGAATAATATAGCCAAGGTCCAATATGCGGGATTCAAAGTTGATTTTATTCACAAAACAAATAATAGGCCGATTCCACCAAGAACTCAAAGAACTTCTGCATTAGCCAGTTCCCTTCGATGGGATTTCGAATTGAAATTGTGATCATCTACGCCTATTGGCAAGCTCCAATAGGGACAAAACAGTAAAAGTAGGCAATTGAAATCAACGGCCGAGACGATATCAACCATCACAACCCGCCTATTTTTTCAAGGAGGAGATAAAAACCCAAGTGGACCGAAAGTGGATCCGAGCACAAAACCAGAAGAAAACCATGCAAGGCTCACCCAGCCATGACTCTCGTCAACTACGCAAAAATAGAAAACTTCGATCCGACGGTGGACTAATGGCGTTTAAGATCAGACTATGCAATATGGCGCCCTGATATTTCCGACTCAATACTCCATTCCAATTGAACTCCTCGCGATAGAGATGGAAGACAGGGGGCTAATTAGCCTTATGTTTCCCGAACATACTCACATTCCCGCATCAAGAACGACGCCATATCCCGGTGGCGGCGAACTACCCAAAGAATATGCCCACACCTTCGACCCCTTTGTAGCACTCTCGATCGTTGCGGCTAAGACTAAAACTCTAAAGATTGGCACCGGCATCTCATTAGTCGTGGAGAGAGATCCAATCGTCCTAGCCAAAGAGGTGGCCTCACTCGACTATCTCTCTGGGGGCAGATTCGAATTTGGAGTCGGGGCTGGCTGGAATCGTGAAGAGATGTCAAATCATGGCACGGAACCAACTTCAAGGTTCAAACTTCTAAAAGAGCGCATTGAAGCCATGAAGGAGATCTGGACGAACGACAACGCCACATACCATGGTGACTTTGTAAACTTTGACAACATCTGGAGTTGGCCAAAGCCTCTTACTAGCCCTCATCCACCAATACTCGTAGGTGGCGATGGCGAATCAGCATTTGCTCGAACCTTGGACTACGGCGACATCTGGATGCCTATTGCTCGAAACACAACTGAGGAATTCGGCCTTCGTGTTCAAGCCTTCAAAGAATACGCCCAACAAGTCGGACGTGATATCCCGCCAATCTATCTCTATGGTGCTCCAATCTCAGCCAAAAAGATAATCGAATACCAAAAGCACTCGGTATCTAGAGTTCTATTTTGGCTACCGAGTGCAGACTACGACACAATCATGTCGTATTTAGATAGGATAACCGCGCTCATAGCAACCCTAAATGAAGAAATGGGCTAGGCACGAGCGCTGCTTGAGCGAGCCACTGCTTTTATTATAACTTCCACAATAAAAGCAGTGAAAGTTCCCCGCTCATCCACCACTTTCCTCGGTTGGCGCGCTTGAGAGGAGACCATCTAGGTAGAGACGCATAATATCTCGATCGTAGCGAATACCACTAAAGTCGCTAATTGAAGCTAGATTATGCTGACCTCCGCTAGCCTCAACTATCACCATCTCGTCGCGACGAAAGATATCTTGGTCCAACAAGAGCGGGCTCCCGAGTGTAACCATCAGTTGGATCGACGGATCACGAGGGGCAGCCTCGATAAAATCAAGGAGAATTTTCCTCATCAAAGATGGAAAAATCCTTAAATCAGCATCGTCATAAGCAATCAAGCGAGAAATATTATCTTTATGACTAAAAAAAACCGACGCTACAAGTGCTACTGCGCGCTGCTCACCTGGAGAATATAAAGAGAGAGCTCTAGATCGTCCATCTCGAGCGGACCTAGCAATAAGGCGCCGGAGGACCCAGGTCTCACCCCTTGAAACTAGCCAGCCAGATGAATGGCCAAGGAGTCCGGCCAACAGCTCGACCTGATCAGATCCATCTTTCAGGACTGAGCTATATGGAACTAGGAGTTCCTTATCAAAGACCGTCTCGTCGATGGATATCAAATCGATATCCATCTCATAGCGATTAAGCGCTCGAGAAAGGTCCGACAACATCTGTGTAGAAAAATCTCTAATCGAGATCGAGCCGGAGTTAGAATCACCTAATCCAAAGATCTCTACCGACTCTGAAAACCAGTCATATAGACGGCGCACCATTAGATAGTCAAAGTTCATCGCCTCTTTTTCATCGACCTCTCTTTTGCGCCCTTTCTTCGATGCCAGATCGCTAGCAACCTCGGTAGCACGCTTGCCCAAGTAGGCGAGGATTGGGCCGTCGGCAACAAAGCTATAGCTTCCCAAGTATGGTGACAACGATCTTCTCTGGGATTTGGATCCATCGGTACTCAAAGATGATGGAGTTGCCTCAACTAGCACCTTGTCACTTGTCACCCCAACCTGAGTAATCAATTCTCTCTCTAGACCTCTATGAGAGAGATGTATCCTGTATTCCAGCAAGTCATCGCCGACTAGAACCATTGCTGCGATAGAGATTGTCCGGCTTGGATCATTGGCATATCTACCATATGTCATCCTAAAAAAATCAAAGGTGGTGCTTTGGGATAATGAATCGCCAACGCCAACAGCACGCAAAAATGAAAGCGCCTCAATCAGCGCGGTCTTGCCTGTTCCAGCCTCGCCAAAGAACGATACGATGGGGAGGATTGACATCTTATAGCGAGGGACAGAGCTAAGAGTTTGCCTGTGCTGGCGCTCACGACCAGCAATAAAAGAGACCGTCTCTACATTCGAAAACGGCCCCCAATTCTCAATCTCAAAGCTGACTAACAATATTACCCCTATGACGCAAATCTCTCTTTAAGATGTTATTGCAGGGATAATAATGCTAAAAAATATATCTTTATGCGAAAATACCACTATTGTCGCGAAATAAGCGTCAAATAGACCATAAAAAGCAAAAAGACCTACTTTAATCAGTCCGCTAAAGCTATCTCTTGATTAACGCTACTTCTTGGAAGCTTTAACCTTACGTGAAAACTCTACCCAAACAGAGACAAAGACAGTCGCAATAACCAACACGGCAAGGGCGAAAGGCTGAACAGACGAACCCTTACCCAATAGTGCGACTATTCCCAACACTACAACTATTCCGATAAAGATCTCCGGGGTATCTCCAATTAGGAAATCCCACCAAAACATAGCAAATGCTCGCAAATATTTCATCTTATTACACCGCTCCACGCGACGTTAGTCGCCCTTTGTATTGCCAGGACAGTAGACGGATCATGAGGGCTGTAGCAACGCTATAGGCTAGCAATAAGAGCAAGATGGAGGCATCTGAGGCTGGCCAATGGACACCCATTCCTTCGCCCGACCAAAAACTTCCAAAACTTACGAGCATCAGACCAACGCCCATCTTCATTGCATTCTCTGGGACCTTTGAGAGTTGCTTTGAGACGATTGCTCCTACGATTCCAACGAGAATAACTGCGGCCAAGGCAGAGACCGAAGCGAGCAGCAACTTATGATTGGTGAGCCCTAGCGTTAGAACTACTATGACCACCTCGAGGCCCTCTAGAAAAACACCCTTGAAAGCTACAGCAAAGGCAGTGGAATCCCTACCAGAGGTTGACTTTGGAATTGACCTCAGCCGCTTTACTTCGTCTTCAAAGATTTGATCTTCATTGTGCATAGCCTTGAGACCCGCAGACCTAAGAATCGCCTTTCGTAGCCATTGAAGACCAAAGATCAATAGTAACGCTCCAATTATAAATCTGAGCGATCCAATTGGTACATATTTGACCAAAGAAGGGCCAATGCCAACCACCAAAAGGGTCAGCACTGCAATTCCAGCCGCACTCCCTTCGAGTGCTGACCTCCAACTCCTAGAAGTTCCAGCAGCTAAAACAATCGTCAGCGCTTCGACCATCTCGACACAAGAGGCCAAAAATACAGCAGCAACCAATACATAAGTGCTCAACTCGCAACTCCATCTAGATCTGCACTAAATCTCGATTCGACCTCTACCGAATTAGAGGTCGACTTTTCATCATCTTCAAAAGCTAATGCTCCAATCGGATCTATCCCAAGCGATATTTGGCTTCCGCGTGGAAAACGCTTCGTAGAAAATACCGATTGAAGCACGACATCGCCTATCGATACCGCATGCTCATAGCCCCTACCGCGATAAGCCACATCTAAAATCCAAGCATTGCAGGTAGGTATAGTTCCGATAGGATCAATTGCGATAGCACCTGGGCGAATCGCGACTACGACATTTTGTCCTGCGCGCAAGGTACACATTGCTTTAGCAACCAAGTTATCGGTAACTCCAGGTATATTCACCCCTACTAAACCATTCCCAAGTTTATCTCGAACTACCCCTTTGAGTTCGCCAGAGAGGCCGGTAAAGCGTGCTATAAATTGATTTGCAGGGCTCAAATAGATGTCCTCTGGCGCACCAATCTGAACCAACTCGCCCCGAGAGAGTACGCCAACTTTATCAGCCAAGGCAAATGCTTCGGACTGATCGTGGGTTATATATACCGCAGTCGCGCCAGACTCTCGAGTAAGAGTGGCGATCTCGATTCGAAGGCGTTCTCGAAGATCGGCATCAAGGTTAGATAAAGGCTCATCGAATAAGATCAACCCACTGTGGCCGACTAGAGCTCTTGCCAAAGCAACACGCTGTTGCTCGCCACCGCTCAGTTCAGAAGGAAAACGAGCACCCTTATCACCCAAGCCAACTCGCGAAAGCGTCTCTTGGGCCTTAATTGCTCTGGTCTTAGAATCCACCTTGTTTCGCTTGAGTGCGAAGGCAACGTTATCCAAGACGCTCATATGGGGCCAAAGAGCATAGTCCTGAAAAACCATCGAGATACCTCGGGCCTCAGGTGGCGTATGCATTGTTGTGGAGGCTACAGTCTTACCAAAGATATCTATCCGACCAGACGCAATCCGCTCAATACCTGCGATAGATCTAAGGATGGTCGACTTTCCCGATCCCGACGGACCTAGGAGTACCAAAAACTCACCGTGATTTACTGCAAGAGAGACACTCTTTACGGCATCTCGCCGTCCATCGTAACTCTTAGAAATGGAGGAAAGCTCCAAAGCAACCGAAGCCGACTGCCTATCTTGACTTATATCAATTTCCTTCATTGTTGAACATTCCTCCCATTTTCTTCCATCCCTCAGGAGCGAAGATACGATAGGCGCCATTTACCACACCTATAACCAACAAAGCGACCCCTAGAGCAAGTACAGACATGGCGGTACCTCCGCCATAGTCGTATCCAGCTGTCAACTTATTAATTGCAACCGAAAGCGGAATCGAACCCGGCGGATATAGAAGTTGCGAGAGCGGCAACTCAAGCAAAGTCTTAGCAAAGGTAAGGGACCACGCTGACAACAACGCCTTCGAAAGAATTGGAAATACGGTTTGAAACCATGCGGGAATCGCCTTCGAACCATGGACTCGAGCAGCATATGCCATATTTGATTGAATTTGAGCCAACGGACCTATCAATATTCTTGATGTCGCTGGCAAGGAAGAGGCTAAATATCCCAAGAACAAAAGTTTAGAAGTTCCATACAAATTAATTCCGATATTGGAGAGAAATGGCTGGTTATAGCTAAAGATATATCCAGCACCCAAAACAATTCCGGGCAATGCCACCGATCCAATCAAAAGGAGATCTAGGGCCTGCCCAAAAAACCCGGTATCACGTTTAGCCAATATACGCGCTAAATAAGCTCCAAAGATAATCGTTGCCGTAGCGGTCAAGACAGAGAGATAGCCAGAGAAGCGCAGTGGCGAGCCACCCAATGTCAATGAAAAGACACGTCTATAGTTAGAGAGCGTCAGCGACGTTGCACCGAAATTAGTACCCAGTCCTTTTATAAATGAGGCACTTACCATCCCGAGAAGTGGAACCATGACCGCTAAGACCATTAGTACGATCATGAAGGCATACATGATAACCCTTGTCCTGCCAGTTATGTTCATAATCTTGGCAGCACGTCGCCGGCCCCCCACCACTGCATAGCTCTTGGATTTAGTCACCCTACGCTGTAGGACGATGGGAACCATGGCAGAAGCTACCAAAAGCCAACCAATGGCAGCGGCCTGTTGGAAGTTCAAAGGCACACTGTCGATAGCTGAGAACAAGGTATAAGTTGCAATCGGGAAATGTGCATTTGCAGCAAGGGTATAGGCAACACCAAAATCGCTCATCGATTCGGCAAAAACAATAGCAAATGCCGACATGAGAGCCGGCATGATAACTGGGATAACAATCTTAAACGAGTCGATACGCGATCCAGAGTGGACTCGTGCAGCATCTTCTAGCTCTCCGCCCAAATTCGCCAATGTAGCTGAAATAGCTAGATATGCAAATGGAATTCCAGACATTCCAAGGACAAAAATAACACCAACCGGTCCGAAGAATATATGGTAGATAGGTGCGGCATTGATATTAGCCTTGGAAAGAACACCACTCGGCTCTAGCAGTCGTTGCCATCCCTCAGTAGTGAGATAGGTTGGCACCAGCAGGAGAAACCAGATCGCTCCCGACCAGATCCTCTTGCCCTTGATGTCAGTTCTTCGAAGGATCCAGGAAACTGCTAGCCCTAATGCGGTAGCAATAAATCCTGCCAGAATCGATACAAAGAGGGAGTCGATAATTCCTCGCAGCGATCCACCGGTGATCGCATATTTAAAACCAGAGAGGCTAAATAGGGGCTGGGAACTACTAAAAAGGCCCGGGAAGAAGGCCTGGACCAGAAAGATAAGTACAGGAACTAAAAGCACTCCAGCGATAAGTATCGCTACAACAAAGCCAGGAATCGATCCCTTCCCCCCGGCTTTTTTTATTCGCCTCGGCGAAGGTAACGTCTCATCGGCGTTTAATTCGGTTTCAACCGCAACCACTGGGCTAACCTCACGAAAATTGTAAAAAAAACAAAGTTCCGATCGACGGAAATAGACCATCGATCGGAACCTAAAGATAAATTTGAAAGAAAAGTATCAGTTTACGATATTAGACGTAAACCAACCATTGATCGTATTCTCTTGGGGTCCCCACTTGTAAGGGTTCACAACTTGATATTTGATTCCACTCAACGGTGGTACAGCAGACTCTGGATTCACACCTTGGAGGACTGGCCAATAGAGAGAGTCTCCAGATGGATCACCAGAAAGTTGAACCTTCTGCCCAGCAGGAGAGAGAACGAACTTGACAAACTGCTTTGCTTCGGCGATTTCAGCAGCCGATGCCTTGCCGTCAATGCCAATCACACCAGGTAGCAGTGTCGAAGGCGCCAAAAAGGCGGTCTTGATAGTTGGATCTTTAATACCTGCACCAATACCCGCTGAACTTTGAATCAAAGCAAGTTTGATCTGACCAGTGCCAAGGGCATGCAGAGTATCGCCATTTGTCTGAAAGACCTGAAGACCATTATTCTTCAGTTTCGTATAATAGGATTCGCCTTGGGTGACACCACCAAGGTAGTTCATCATACCGGCAACAAATGGAAATGTGGGTCCAGAGACTGCCGGGTCGTTCATTCCAACAGCACCCTTCCACTGCGGCGATAAAAGTGCATTCCATGAAGTTGGAGGAGATTGGACGGTCTTGGTGGAATATACCAAGGTTCCGGCCATTGTTAGCCCTGTTGGAATGTAGCTACCATCCTTTGGAATAACCAATTTTGCTGCAGAAGTCCAATTTACTTTGGGCTCCCAGTTCTTTAGGAGATATCCCTGCTGATCCAAGGCTGCAAAGGCTTCATCACCATCGACCCACAATACGCCCCACTTAGGATTTGAGGCTTCGGCTTGAACTCTAGTCAGAAGCGGACCCGTTGAATCGTCGACCAATGTCGTTGTAATTCCGGTTGCCTTTTGAAAAGCGGTGGTCATAGCAGAGTCGTAACCCTGTGCGGAATAGACAACCAAAGGTACCTTTGCCGCAGTAGTAGCTGTCGATCCTGCGGCGGAGGTAGTGGTAGCACTCGAACTACTCCCGCAGGCTGCAATAATTACTGGAAGCGCCGCGGTTGCCAAGATCTTTGCTGTCAACTTGGACTTTTTGTTTTTGTTGGATTTCAAATTAAATATCACTTACATACGATGGCCGCATTTGGTTAACCAGAGGAAAACTTAATATGACATTTGGTAAAAAATTACAGAAATAATGGGGGTTTTCTGTGAATTCCCGAGATTTTGGCCACTTTTTGCCCTTAATGCACTTTTTAAGTAGGCAAAATTCTTCGCCTTTTAACCCTGATTGGGCGGAGATCTCTTCGTCAGGAGCAAAGAATTGAAAAAATGCAACCCACCAAAAATTTTAAAGCCAAGCCGAAATAGCAAAGATGAAGAAATTCGAAGCAGCAAAGCAGACATTGGCCTATGCCGACGAAGCTGTGGTTCCGAAGCGTGGTTCCGTTCCAAGGAGCGGTCGTGGCGGTCGTGGCGGAGCAGAAATGGGCATCATATCGGAAACGGTGGATCCAAGCCCCAAACGCTAGCAATGGGTGCCATCGGAGAGATCAGACTTACTGCGGCACCCTTATGGTTCCGCTGAGAGCTGCTGCCTTCCGGCCCTGACTCGGTTCACGATCACAAGCCGCGCAGGGCCCGATCTACTCCGATGGCACCCATCTACATATTTAAGACTAGTCTGGATTGCAACGGAGGAGTGCGAGAGCGGCCGAATCGGCACGACTGGAAATCGTGTGAGGGGAAACTCTCCGTGGGTTCAAATCCCACCTCCTCCGCCAGTAACCTTCCTGAGCTGGTGTAATAGAGATATCCACCGGCAAAACACCCTCCTTGATTCAAAAAATATTAATTGATCATGGAAAGCCAAATAACAAAATTTCAGCTCACAGGTAGCACCAAAAAATAGCCTCAACCACCTCAAATTCGGCCAATGGGGACCTTGGATAAATATTTTTGGAGCAAAATTCCTAAAAAAATTGACTAAAAATTCCCTCCGGGGGTCAGAATATGTTTTCAAGATGCCAATAATCGGGCTTCAAAACAAAATCTACACCCAAATAGCTATCGCCCATCACCGTCATCGTAAACAAGATCTCCTCCTCGAAATAGCTCATAAAGGTCAATGAGGCTCAATCTCGACCATCTCACTAAGACCATGGATAAAAACAGATCAAAGACTCAGTTCTTGGCGCCAAATAAACCAAACATCATGACAAGGTAAGAACCCACAAACCACGCAGCGCCGACCCACCCAACTCCGACCCACCATAGGCGCCACAGTCAAAAGGCGATTCACCACTCACTCGCCACCTATGCTTAAAGGGCGTGAACCCTTTGCAGTGGCGTCAGGAATATAACCCTTCATTTATGGAACTTGCCCTAGCCCAGGCCCAGATCCCCACGAATGACGTTCCGATAGGGGCGGTGATTGTCTTGGATGGATCGGTAATCGCCAGCGCTCACAATGAGCGTGAAGCTAGAAATGATCCAACTGCACATGCAGAGATACTCGCGATAACAAGAGCCTCAGCCGCTCTAAATAGTTGGCATTTGAACGAATGCGATCTCTACGTAACTCTCGAGCCATGTCTTATGTGCGCCGGTGCAATTATAAATTCGAGAATCCGAGGAGTCTACTTCGGCCCATTCGACCCAAAAGCTGGTGCCATGGGAAGCCTCTATGGGGTGGGTTCCGATCCACGACTCAACCACGAATGCTTTGTATGGGGCGGAAACTTTGAAAAAGAATCCATTGAATTGCTAAAAGAGTTCTTTAGCGCGCGTCGAAGCTGACTAAGATATTTAGGTCTACGGAGGGGTGCGAGAGTGGCCGAATCGGGCGGTCTCGAAAACCGCTGTGTCGCAAGGCACCGTGGGTTCAAATCCCACCCCCTCCGCCATCTGTTTTGCCCTAACTTGCATTTAGTCAAATAGCTTGTCAGCAAAGATCAACAGCATCACGATCAACAGCATCAAAAATCGACTTGAATTTTGATTTTCCACACGAATCACAAATTGCGGTTCATCGCCAGATCCTCTTATCTTGTCTATCTAGCATCTCTTGTGCATCGAGCATCGCCCACATCTAACCAATCGTCTCTAACCAATCGTCGCAGTTTTGCCTTTTACGATTTCAACTACGTCGAATACCCTCTTTAGCGATTTCAAGGAATACTTCAGGTGGTTCAGGAAGGCTTAAATAACTAAAGGCTCTTTTCGCACGAAGTAAAAAAGCCTTTAGTTGAAGATAATTGCCAAATAACCTAAAATCGGCCATTTAGCCGCCAGAGTTTCATCAAAGATCTTGCCTTTCGGCTGGATCCAAAAGCCAACTCAAGCAGGGTCGAGCTCTCAATCTATTCTTGGACGAGTTCAATCAAAGTTCCAAATGCCTCTTTGGGATGGACAAAGGCTACGGTCGTACCTCGCGATCCTGGGCGGGGCGTTGCATCAATAGTCATGAATCCTTCAGAGGTCACGCGACCAAGGGCCTCCGCGCACGAATCAACTCGAAAGCCAATGTGATGGAGCCCCTCACCCCTTTTTTCGAGAAACTTTGCGACCGGAGACTCCTCGCCAATCGGCGATAGGAGTTGAATGTAGGAGTCGGCTACTTTAATCAACGCCTCCTCGATCATATCGCTTTCTACGATCTCGCGATGTACGACCTTAGCGTCGAAAACTCGAAGATAGTAGTCGATGGCATCTTCCAAATTTCTAACTGCGATCGCTACATGGTCGATCTGATTGAGCATCCTGACTCACTTTCAAATAATTAGCTGCACCAAAAAATCTATTCACCCCGTAAAGCGACCTTCTTTAGTAACGTCGAAACCTTCCGATTTTATTCTCACCGATACGCTCTCGCATCTCGAGATTATCTATACCCAAGTTCTCACTTGGAGAGAGCGTCAGAACGCCAATCTTTCCTTCATGCTCGTTACGATGGACTGAATAACAGGCTGCACCGACCTCCTCTAGCGGATAAGTCTTTGAGATAACCGGTTGGATCATTCCTTTCGAGATCAATCTATTGGCCTCAAACGCCTCACGATAGTTCGCGAAATGACTGGACTTGATGGTCTTTAGCTTCATCCAGAGGTGACGATTGTCATATTCAATCATGTACCCACTCGTGGCGGCACAAGTCATGATCAAGCCACCCTTTTTCGCTACATAGACCGATGCACCCATTGTCGACCGACCAGGGTGCTCAAAGACGATATCGGGGTCCTCACCAACTAGGGAACGAATATCTTTTCCGAACCTTCGCCATTCCGATTCGTCTTGAGTCGTCTCATCCTTCCAAAACTTATACCCCATCTCGCTTCGGTCAATAACCGCCTCGCAACCCATATCGCGAAGAAGGTCTGCCTTTTCCTTGGAGGAGACGACACCAACGGGAATGCCACCGCCATTTAGGACATACTGAACCGCATATCCGCCAATTCCACCAGTTGCACCCCAAATCAAGACGACATCGCCTTGTTTCATGGCGGCGCCATTCTTAGAGACAAGCATTCGATAGGATGTGGAATTGCATAGGGCATTCACAGCCGCCTCTTCCCAAGAAAGATGAGCGGGCTTTGGCATCAATTGATTAGCCTTTACGACCGTTAAATCGGCCAGTCCTCCAAAGTTGGTCTCAAAGCCCCATATTCTTTGATTCGTCGCCATCATAGAGTCATCGTGCGCCGATGGATCCTGGTCGTCGACGTAGTTGCAATGAATGGTAACCTTGTCGCCCACCTTCCAATTTCGAACTGAGGCACCAACTCTTATAATCACACCTGATCCATCAGATCCAATGACATGGTAGGGCTGATTATGCCGCTGGTCCCAAAGAGATCCTGACCTGCCAAGCTTCTCTAAAAATCCAAAGGTGGATACCGGCTCGAAGATGGACGACCAAACCGTATTAAAATTGATGGACGAAGCCATTACTGCAACCATCACCTCATCTGGTGCTAGTTCAGGAGTTGGAACGTCGCCTAAATGTAGCGACTTTCTGGGGTCCTTTACTGAAGAGGCAATGCCTTCAAAGATACCAACATCTTCCTTTCTGAGATATGCGCCTCTATAGTGATCTGGTATCGGTATGGCTTCTAGCTGCGCGCCCGTAGCGCCTGCCAATATAGCCTCTTGGAAATTCTTCAAGTCAATTCATCCAATTTCAACTGTGGACCCATCTCGCGATATACGCAAAACAAAAGGTCGCGCCCTAAAACTTTTCATATCCACTAAAGATCAAAGTAGATCCTTACCATCGATCAGGCAAATGCCAATATCAATGGTTAGATCCATGATCTATGGAAAAACCAAACCAAACGTTCAACGAAATAACCGACTTCGTTGCCTACTAACTCTTCGAAAGCACTAAGTAGAAAACCTTCACGGTCATTACTCACCATAGACCAATTTCGGACAAGGTAAACAAATTTTACTGTATAGAGTTGCTACATCCTTGTCATTATGAGTACTATATCGTCACAAGTAATATCACCTATTTCTATAGATGAAATCGGGCCGAATAAATAATCGACTCGTAGACATCAATGTAAATCAACGGAGGTTGAGTTGGCTGGTTCGTACCTAGTAGCTGGAGCAAGGACTCCAATTGGCAAATTTCAAGGAGGACTCGCAAATCTAAAAGCGATGGACCTTGGAGGTATCGCCATAGCAGAGGCGCTTCGACGTGCAGGCGTCGCAGCAAACGAAGTCCAATATGTATTTATGGGCCAAGTTCTTCAAGCAGGACAGGGCCAAATGACGGCTCGTCAAGCCGCAGTAAATGCCGGGATACCAATGGATGTACCATCCACAACTATCAACAAGGTATGTCTATCTGGCCTAAACGCCATATACCTAGCTGATCTTCTAATTCAATCAGGCGAAGCCGATATCGTTGTTGCGGGTGGAATGGAGTCGATGACACAAGCTCCCTATCTCTTGCCCGGAGCGCGATCGGGCCTTAGAATCGGCGATGCACAAGTAATCGATTCGATGATGTACGATGGCCTCTTTTGTGCCTTCGACAAGTGCGCAATGGGGTTAGGAACCGAACGATATCTTGCTGGCTTCCCAGCAGTTACTCGTCTCCGCCAAGACCAAATTGCTCAAATCTCTCACGAACGAGCTGCCAGGGCAATAAAAGACGGAATCTTCGCCACAGAAATTGCGCCAGTATCGATCCCATCTCGAAAGGGAGATCCACTGGTCATCACCACAGATGAAGGCGTTAGAGGTGAAACCACACTCTCAACATTAAGCAACTTACGCCCCGCTTTTAGCAGTGACGGAACAATAACCGCCGGAAATGCATCGCAAATTTCAGATGGTGCGGCAGCATTGATCGTCATGTCCGAAGCAGAACTTAATCGTCGAGGGTTGACGCCAATTGGACAGGTCGTCTCCTACGGACAAGTTGCTGGACCTGATGCTTCGTTGCTAACACAGCCTTCGCGAGCAATCGCCAATGCTGCCGCAAAAGCTTCGCTTTCAATTAGTGATCTATCGCTCTTTGAGATAAACGAAGCATTCGCTGCAGTAGCTGCAGCTTCAATGGATGATTTGGGCGTATCTGATGAAATAGTCAACGTAAACGGTGGAGCAATTGCCCTTGGTCATCCAATTGGCGCCTCTGGAGCTCGCCTTGCACTGACTCTCTTAGGAGAGTTAGGCCGTAGAGGCCAGCAATATGGCGCTGCTGCCCTTTGTGGTGGTGGCGGCCAGGGTGACGCCCTAATCGTAAGGGCAATTCGCTAAGGCGCAACTTTAGTCAACGCCAAGCAATAAAAGACGCTTGCTAAGCCACAACCATCTTCAATACTCCGGTACCAAGTTGATGCCAAAGCTAGACTTGGTACCGTGACTAACACTTCAGAATATGCGGCACTCTATCGGCGTTTTAGGCCCCAACGTTTCGAAGAAGTCCTAGGTCAAGATCACGTAACCAAGGCGCTTCGCAATGCAGTCGCCAACCAACGGGTCGGCCATGCCTACTTATTTTCTGGACCACGAGGTACCGGCAAGACCTCTACCGCAAGAATCCTAGCCAAAGCACTCAACTGTCCAAATCAATTGGCGGGCGAACCCTGTTGTGAGTGCCCCTCGTGCATTTCAGTAACGCTAGGTCGTTCCATGGACGTAATCGAACTCGACGCAGCGTCAAACTCCGGCGTCGATGCTATTAGATCCCTTATCGCACAAGCTCCGGTTGGAATAGCTGGTGAATGGAAGGTGTACATCTTAGATGAGGTGCACATGCTCACCAATGCGGCCTCTAATGCGCTTCTAAAGACACTAGAGGAGCCACCACCACGCGTCATCTTTGTATTAGCGACTACCGATCCGCAAAAGGTCCTCCCGACCATCCTCTCTCGAACACAAGCATATGAATTTAGACTTTTAGACGGATCGGTCCTAGAAGACCTTGTCGACAAAGTCCGCCAAAGTGCAGATCTCAATATCGACGAAAAAGCGATGGACTGGGTAGTAAAGCAAGGTCGAGGCTCTGCCAGAGACACCCTGTCATTCCTAGATCAGGTGGTTGCCCTTGGAGGAATAGACGACTCAGTAAGAGGGATCACAGAGATCATGGAGGCAATAGCCAATCAATCCCCCGAAGATGTACTGATCGCGGTAGCAGCCTCGAGCGCAAAGGGGATCGAACCGTCTCGAATCCTCTCCGAGATCGTCTCTCTGGCGAGGGAAAAATTCCTAGATTCCTTCAACCCCCAAAAGGCCGATCGTCGCCTTCCGACAAAGCGACTGGTGAAGGTGGTCGAGGTACTTGGCACAATTTCTGGCCAATTAAGGGACTCACCCGATGCTCGCGCAACAGTCGAAGCCGCCTTGATCAGACTTAGCCAAGATCAACTTGGTCTACCGAGTGAGATTGAATCGATCCTTGAAGATGTTATTACCAAAGTAATTAAGCGAAATGGAGGGGTCGTCCAATCCATCCCTCAAAATCCAACGACCACATCTCACGCTGCACCCAAGAACGATCCACCTCAAGACTACGATCAGCCCGACTATTCGACCCCGAGATCCACAGTCAATGTGGACCGACCAAACTCTAGACCGACCAAACCACAAACCGATATCAGCAGTCTACGGGCCGGCCTCGAATCGAAAGAGATCAAAACTCCGCGCTCCCAAGGAATTGGCTCCCGCCTTGGATCACCAGTTAGACCCTCAAATTCCCCTAATATCAATGATGCCAGCCCACAAAAAGGACCTACGCAAAACGCTCTGGAGCCACCCAGAAAAACTGCAACCCCAGAGCAAGGGCTCAAAGAACCACTTCGAAGTGGTTCAACCGATCGAACCTATCCAAAAACAGACGAAGACCATCTTCCAGGAACGATCGATCGCGATCAACTTCAGCGAGCATGGCCCAAGATCGTTAGCGATCTCGGAGTTGGACCGCTAGAGGGCGCAAACCTAACACAGGGTAGAATTATCTCGGTATCACCGGTTGGCGCCATCATCGGTGTCCCAAATGAAATTATCGCCAAAAGCTGCGCTTCGAACCTTCGTGGACTGTCCCAGCTCATCAAAGACCAATTTTTATTGACCGAATTTCGCATAGATATCAAGATTCAAGAACAGGTTCAAACTAACCCTAACGTACCCAAAATTGATCAAAATATCGACTCCGCGGCTTTGATCGACGAGTTCAAACGTGGCGAAGTAGCAAACGACTTGGGCCTTCGAAAGCGGGTTCTTGAGGTTTTCCCCAACGCAACAGAAATCTCCGAATAGCCTCTCCCCAACAGATTAAATTGTCGTCAATTGCCCTAGAGGCTACCTTTTGGCACGAGATAGAAAGTAAGACAAATGAGCTACACCAAGTCGATGCAAGCGCTCATCGATGAATTTTCAAAACTTCCAGGAATCGGACCTAAATCGGCGCAAAGAATCTCCTTCTACCTATTGCGGAGCGAGCAAGGTGAGTCAGATCGCCTAGCTAAGTCGATACTAGAGGCAAAAAGAACCATCAAGTGGTGCCAACGATGCTTCAACCTCTCCGAAGAAGACCTATGCGCTATCTGCATCGATCCAGAACGAGACTCAACGACAATCTGCGTGGTTGAAGAACCCAAGGATCTTATTGCAATTGAGCGAACGCGCGAATTCAAGGGACTCTATCACGTGCTCCAAGGGGCCCTTAATCCAATTGAAGGCGTGGGACCAGAACAACTTCGGATCCGAGAACTGATGGCAAGACTTAGCGACGCCGCTATCGACGAAGTCATAATCTGCACCAATCCCAACATTGAAGGAGAAGCTACCTCGATGTACCTTGCCAGAATGATCTCACCGACCGGAATCAAAGTCTCACGGATTGCCAGCGGATTGCCAGTTGGCGGCGATCTCGAATATGCAGACGAACTGACCCTAGGTAGAGCACTAGAGGGCAGAAGGGACATGGCTTAAATTGCTACTGGCACGCAAGTGACTAAATGCTAACTTAAAAGAACTATCACATAGAGCGACCCCTTATCAAGGTCGCTACTACGCTCCAATTAGATTGCACTACAACAATCAAAATCTTCTATCAGATTGACTAAGGCTCACCAGTGTGACTTAGAGACCTTGGTAGCTTGGCCCAGCGAATCTGCAAATGGTGGTCCACAAAACGAGATAGTCAATACCGTAATTATGGACTTAGGAGCGATATCAAAAACTAGGCTAACCCTAGTTCATCATCTAGGAGACAATTGCATAAGTGAATTTTTACCCGTTTTAGATTTTAAGCTCCACACTTAATTCCGAACAAGGCATAGTAACTCCATTCTGAGTCAAAAAATACCACCCGAAAGAGTCGATTTATGAATTGCGCAATTGTCTTCGAGGAGAAAGTCGCAATGGCCTAATGGGCATGACCATGGTGTTCCCCAATGGCACTTTGACTGGCTCCACCCCGCTCAAGCCAAATCTTCAAACCTTGTGCGTTTGAATGAATGCCATTCAACGTGTCAAAGCGCTCAATCGCTTCTTGAGCAATCTCACCGGCTTCTAAGTTGAACTGCGCATATAGAGCAGATTCGATGTCATCTCCATCTAGATAGGCACGTTCTGCAACTGTTGCCCAAGAGATAAGCGACTCAATCGCCTCGTCCAAAAGTTCTTCGGGAGATCCATAGACTCCATAGTGAGCAAAGGCTAGAGCGATTGGAGAATACTCTTTAAATCTCCTCAATGATGAAAGTGCGCTCGCTAAATCAAAGTCAGCGGGAGGTGTAGCGGGCCGAAGCAACCTAATCTCGGGCAAGAGCACACCAGCGGCATCTCCAGTAAAAACTAGACCAGATACATTGTCGAAATAACCCAAATGATGCTTTGCGTGTCCTGGCGAATTGATGACCTCGACGGTGTGGTTAGTGGAAATTCGAATTTCGTCACCATCTCCCACGACACGTATCCTTGAGGCGTCAGTTGGAAGTAGTCGCCCATATAGGGTATCCAATTTCTCACCGTAGACCGTCTCCGCAGAGCTGATCAATCGGCTTGGATCAGCTAGATGCCTCGCACCTCGTTCGTGAACATAGATGGTGGCATTTGGAAAGGCATTAGCGATGTCGCCAACGCCCCCGGCGTGATCTAAGTGAATATGAGTCAGTGCGATTCCGGCCAAGTCTCCAGCGCCCAACCCTATATTAGATAGCTCATCTAAAACGGTATCAACCGAACTCTGTGATCCCACTTCGATCAATAACGGAGCATCACCTCTAATGAGGTAACCTGCAGTTATATTATCCCAACCACCGAGTTTCGTATCGACCTCGAAGACTCCACTACCAATTTCAATTGCCACGTCAACTACACTAACCCGAACTTTGATTGGCGTCAATTATCGATTTGCTCTCCTACAAGCGAACTCTGATCTTTTGTTGCACACCTCGAAAAAAAAGAAGCCTTATTTCCGAACCTTAACCACATCGAACCCCCCGACGAAAGCAGATCGGCTCCACTAAATCTGCGTTCGTCTAAGAGTCGATAGCATCATGGAGCCACCTTGGCTTGCCAATCTCGGGACAAAAACCTATTCCAGCACTATCTCAATCAGAGAGATAGCCCAAATAATGGCCAATATTGCCATATGCAAGATTGCTCGAAGTGCCAAACCATAAAGATCAATAGATCAGATCGTATCTTTAAACGATGAACATTTTTTAGATGTAAATTATAAGGACAACAGCGATAAGACTACTTTCCTACCAGCCAAGAAGGCGAAAATTTTGATGAATCATCATGAAAACAACTTTTCAGAAGATGACTACATAAAAGAACTGCTGGCTGCATCAAGATCTAGCGACCCTACCGAACGACAAAGCGCTGCGTCCTCGATGTTTATACCGCAATCGATCTTATCTTTTCTCGCGCATGACCAGGATCTATCGGTACGCATTAGTGCTATTGAGAATCCCGCGATCGACAACGCCCTTTTGGATAAATTTGCCATTGACAAAGAAAAGTCGATTCGAATCGCAGCCTCTCGAAATCCAAATCTCTCCTGGGAGAGCGTAATCCGCATTTTGCTTAGTTTCGAATTTGAGACGATTGAGGCTCTCGCCCAAAACGAACAGCTACCCAAAGAGCTATGGCTCACCCAGACAGGGAACCAAAAAAGTGTCAATTGGTGCTACGTGGCAGCCACCTCTAGAAATCCACATTTTTCAGATGAACTCATGAAACTGAACTTGATCTCTAAAAGCGATCTCATAGAGCTGAGCGAAAATCCCGAACTTCTAACCAAACTCTCATTTGACGACGAAGCAGAGATACGTAAATTAGTAGTTGAAAAGATCGAAACACCAAAAGCCGTAATTGTTCGCCTGGTAAAGGATCCCAGTCCACTAGTACGACAAGCAGTAGCTCGAAGCTTTTTTTGCACCAAACCATATATCGATGAACTACTTCTAGATCCAGAGATCACAGTTCAAGGCGCCGCAGCACAAGGTCATTGGTTAAATGAAAATGACCACCTAAAAATCTATTCAGAGATGCCTCAACTACGAATTCATCTAGCCCATAGCTCCAATTTAGAAGTCGACATTGCCTATCTTCTGAGCCGTAACCAAGATCCACAAATCAGGTGTGCAATTGCCCAAAATCCCTGCTGCGATCCTGCAATCCTCTCTTACCTATCGCAAGATTCTCTTCTCGAGGTCCGTCTGGCCGTCTCTTCAAATGCCAACATGGATGAAGAGACGGCCCTAATCCTCTCATACGACCCCGACCCAAAGATTCGTGCAAGCGTCACCAAAACAGATTTAATTCCATACGACAGATATCTCGAGCTAACCGACGATCCCAGCGCCGAAGTTCGATCCGCTCTAGTTGGCTCCTTTTGCATTTCCTACGAAGCTATAGAAAAACTTCGAGAAGATCCCGACCCTTATGTTCGGGCTTGTGCAACCATAAACTACGACGTTTCGTTGGACCTACTTGAAAAACTAACCCTAGATCCAGATCCAGTCGCTAGATCTTTATCAGCTCGAAGCTTGCAACTAACCGAGGAGATGCGAATACGCCTTTCCAACGATGTTGATCCCAGAGTCCGCATAGTCATAGCATCACTAAAAGAAACCCACCCCTTGATCCTGGCAAGATTGGCAAACGACCAGATCGAACAAGTCCGCCAAGCCGCAACCGCCAACCCAAATTACTCCCCTAAAAGTTGGAAGCTAATCAAAAACTTCTAAGCAACGCTACAGAGATAGCCACTGTCACTCGATCTTCAAATCTGCCTTCAGCTGCTGACCCCAAAGCAAATTAACTAGAGGCATCAAAGAGAGGTTGCCCTCTGTCAAAGTACCTCAATCAAGGTACCACTGTCGAACCCTCTGTCAAGTCGAAGCCAGGCCAATGGGAGCCAAAGAGACACTAAACCAATAATCGACTTTGGATAAGATCCCCTGGGTATTGAGTTGCTTTTGGAGCATAAAACTCTACTTCATCTTCAACTTTAGAGGACAAAACTCCCAGCTCCACCAAGAGATCCAGATGATATTTAGTCTCAAAGATGGCAAGCATCGAATTAAAGAGGTCCAGATCACCTAGATCGGTCTCTCTACGTGTCCATTTCAGATGTCTGGCTACCTCGAAGGCGCTCATACCACCGACGCCAAGAGCACTATAGGTTTGACGCAACCTAAGGTCATGATGCAAAAGAAGCTCGTCGATTCGCTTATGTGAACTTGGGACCACTGGGCCGTGAGCTGGCAGCAACATCGAATCTGGCATCTGTCTAACTTTGTTGAGCGATCCCAAGTAATCTCCAAGAGGAAGGCGCGGCCGATCGGCCTCAAGAGCAATCGAAGGTGTTATATGGGGCAAAACGTGATCTCCCGCAAATAATACTTTAGAATCTGAATCGAGAAAGACTACATGACCGCGTGTGTGACCGGGAGTCGAAATCACACTCAAATTGCGGCCACCGACATGCAAAACCGTTCCATCATAGAGCCAATCATCTGGCCTCTCGTATAGATTGATGATCTCTGAATCGTCGCTACCAAAGGCAGAGACAGTCTCATAGAGTGCTTGTGCGCCACAAAGTCTCAGTAGACCAAATTGTCGTTCCAAGGAATCCTGCTCATTTCGTTGAATCATATCAAAGGAAGAACGTTCACCAGCGCCAATTGAGACCTTCCCGTGAAATTCGCGCCGAAGCGCAATCGCTTGGGTGTAGTGGTCCCTATGAATATGCGTAATCAGAAATTCAGAGACGTCACCTACCTCCACACCTACTAAGGCCAGCGCCCCAGTCAGGGCCTTACGTGCCACCTCAAGAAATTGACCCGAATCGATCAGGACTACTCGATCAGAGCCAAGCAAAAGATAGACATTAACGGCCCGAAGTGAGTCTCCTGGAAGCGGTAAAGGAATGCGATAAACATTTGGAACGACCTCGAATGCTCCGGGTTCTTCCCATTCGTATCGATTTTCTTTATTAGCTGACAAAATTAATCTCCATGGCAAAACCTTATCATCGTGATTTCGACTTAGTGAGATCGATTAGATTTACTCTGCAATTCACAAATCAAAGCTCAAGCGGCCTTCGAAAAAATAAAATATCAAAAGAGTGCTGGAATCTCAGCAGTCGCAGATAAAGCGAGACGCAAAAAGACAGATGTCCCAATTTGACGAAGCCGCCAAAAGGCTCAATCTAGCACCAAGACAAGGCGATCTCGATTGCAGAATAATAGAGAGCGCAAACGAATTGATCCAAACCCATCTGAAGTTGTCGAACTCTTCGCAAGACGATTCGATCCAAAATCTACTTGCGCTAGCAGAAAAAACCAACTGCTTCATCCAACTTCTAGTAGAGACATCTAGCTATAAGAACTGGGCAATTGGCTGGATTATAGAGATGGAGATCTTGGAGTTCGATAAAGCCTTATCTGAACTACTAAAGTCATGCTACTTAGGGCAAACTCACCTTTACTGGCAACCCAAGTAACGCTTTTCAGCAGTCGAACGATCCACTCGTTGTGGAGGCTGCCGGATTGAAGGGGTGGTTTACTGTGCTGAACTCAATTGAAGCGGATCAACAGTCCTGGTGGAGAGAGATCGCTCCAGATATTGCCTTTCCGCTAGCGTTTGCGGGGTCACAGCTATATAGCACCTCTCCTCTTGAAATTAGCGAAGAGTGTCGATGGATCCACTCCAAATTCGATCACCAGCACTCTGGTATCAAGTTCGTAACCCCACAACAGGCACACAGTGGAGAGCATATCGAGCTACTAAATAGACGGCGCGAGCTCTACGAGGGAGCTCGCAAATCCAAACCAGGACGGTGGATCTCGGGCAAATGCAGAGACTGGGATCCAGTATCAGAGGTACCAATTATTCCTACGAATAGTTCGGTGGGAGATGAATCAAAAGGGGGCCAAAGGGAGGTAGCTTAGATTGTGCGAAAGTGACAACTTCCTTGGCAGGCTCCGACACTAGGTACTTATGGGATGTCACAAGTACGAATATCGCAAAAACAGCGAAGATTACTACCGCTAGGTCGCCTCTACGGTTATTTTTCTTCTGCGTGCGAAAGTTATAATCTCATTGATCGCTATTGCCATGTGACCATGATCACGGCCCTAACTTGGGATTAATTGAGAATCAACCCTAATTAAGCTTGGTCATTGAAAATTTATAATCGCTATTTACTGAAATAGCTATTCGTCAAGCAAATTGGTCAAGGCTCTTAGGCAAACGTCAAATCTCGCTTCTTTACTTACTTGCAATCCCGCCAATTGAGAGACGAGCCAAAAGATCAGTTCTATTAACACCATCGTCATTTGACACACTGTCAAGGCAAAATAGATCGATCCATCGATGACTCGTTACTACTTTTAGTGCCCACTGAAGAGACACCAGACTGCCCGATATGGCGGGACACCAAATCTCGAGGAAACAATATTCCAGGGGGACTGCTCGTCATCTTCACGCAACTGAGTCAACCTAACCAACTCAATTACCTATCGGGATCGAGCATCGAAACTCCAAAGGCCTAAGTACAAGGTAGGACGCTTTACGGGACTGTGCGCCAGAGTCGATCGAGAGGCATCACGTAAAGCCGGTCTTCATAGTTGTAAGACCTTGATCCCATAGTGAAAGCTACCCCCGCAATAAAACGCTTCCCTAGCGCGTCCCTAAGTTTACGTAGTCCTCTGAATTCGGCTCCCGTAATGCGCTCTCCTGCCTTTATCTCAAAAGCGATAACGGATCCATCATCGAATTCGATAACAAAATCAACCTCATCATCGGCCGAAGTGCGCCAATGACCGCAAAGAACTTTCTCGTCAAGCCAAGAGATCTGCTTACGCAGCTCTCCGACGACAAAAGTCTCTAAAACGTTACCAAGCACGGTAATTGCCGTTGCGTCAAAACTTAAAACGCGCTCTAAAGACAACCTCAAAACCCGGGCCGCTAAACCAGAATCTACTACATGAATCTTTGGTTTGGAATTTGCTCTTGTCCTGAGCGTCTTACCCCACGCAGGTAAACGTACGATGAGATAGAGGTCTTCGAGAAGCCGAAGATAGCTTTCTAAAGTCTTCCTGTCAATCTCCAACCCCGCGCCCACCTTGCTAACATTTAGAATCTGTGCAGTTTGGGAGGCCACCGTAGAAAAGAGCCTTTGTAATATTTGACGTTGACGAATTCGAACAAGTTCCACCGAATCACGTTCAATCGATTGCATTAAATAGTCATCGAACCACCGATTTCGAGATACGTTTGACGACCGCGAGATCGCCATTGGAAAACCACCCGTAATGATCCTGGCAACATATTCCTGTCTGGTTGAGTCTGATCTTGGCAATGAAGCCACTGTATTTTCCGGATCGTCCAACAACTTTAGAATCAAATTCTCTTCCGAACCCCATATCTCACCTTGCGAAAGAGGCCAAATATTCAATAGGTGCAATCTGCCAGTAAGCGCCTGCGCCGTACGTGGCAAAGTATCAAAGCGTGTGGACCCGGTCATTACCGCGGTTCCGGGTAGCGATCCCTCCCTGTTGAGTCGCGCTTTGATGGCATCTAATACTTCGGGCACATACTGGTACTCATCCAAAAGGATCGGCGTGGAGTCATTCATCGCATTTACCGGACCTGCCTTTACCGCATCTCGAACTACAGGATCATCTAAGTCAATAACAGCCACGCTCAAATTATCTGCAAGTTGAAGAAGTAATGTGGATTTACCAACCGAACGAGGTCCATGTAAGAAGATGACGGGCTCGTCTTCCATGCGATCTAAAGCGACTTTATAGATTCGACGATTAAAAAGAGAACGATAGCTTTCACTCACACCATTATTATAGTGCAGCGAAGGGGGTTAACTACCAAAACGCGAAGGGGGTTAACTACCAAAACGCGAAGGGGGTTAACTACCAAAACGCGAAGGGGGTTAACTACCAAAACGCGAAGGAGGTTAACTACCAAAACGCGAAGGGGGTTAACTACCAAAACGCGAAGGGGGTTAACTACCAAAACGCGAAGGGGGTTAACTACCAAAACGCGAAGGGGGTTAACTACCAAAACGCGAAGGGGGTTAACTACCAAAACGCGAAGGGGGTTAACTACCAAAACGCGAAGGGGGTTAACTACCAAAACGCGAAGGGGGTTAACTACCAAAACGCGAAGGGGGTTAACTACCAAAACGCGAGATGATAAACATTGGAAAGGCGCAGACGATTATCAAAGGGAAAAACCGAAACCTTGAAATTACGTCTAATCCGCCGTCAATTCATGGGTTGCAAGCACGACGTCAACCAACGACATCTCCGAACCACTATCGATAGTCAAATTCAAACCAACGGCCGTTTTTAAATCTTCAATGGCGACACATCCAAGTAACCACTTCAATCTCTAGAACTGCGCATCTTCGATCAGCTAATCAAAGCCCTATTTCGTAGAGCGGGATTCAAAAGAAGCTCCGCAAAATGGCTGTCAGTCTGCACGACACCCTCTTACTGGAGGGCGTTATCCAAGTCGTAAGCTTGCTTTAAAGAGTGCAGCACAATGTCCTCTTTACCAGGGAACGAATTTGCCATGGAAGTATAACCGAAACGAGAGTTACCTCAACGAAGACCTCAAAGCCACCAAGTACATTTTGCAACTTTAGAGGTGTCGCCATCCCGTATCCAATTTACGTTGGCACGGAGGGGTATCGGCCGATACAACAAAACTGTGGAAACGCTTGACTGAATTGGCCCCAGCACGTTTGAGTTAATGGCCCCACTCAACTTTCAACTATAACAACGCGCCATGAGAGATTTGGTTGGTATTTAGAGATCCCTTTTGAATTTCCAAATTTCGGTTAGATTCAGCTGTTTGACGCTCCTTTCGAACTCTCCAATTGGATAGTCTCTACCCATCTAAGCAAAATTGAATTTATCTGCTCCATAGCTGAACTTGCAAAGGTTGTCTTGATAATCGATGACAGATGAGCTCGTGTGGCCCACTATGTGCTGAATCTATGGGTCAGTACAGTTTTACTATTTAGCCTTATCCTCAAATGAGATCAATGAAGGCAACTACTTGATCACAAGAAGGACAGAGTCCGCCACCTTCCACCTTCTTACAGAACAAGCCACAGTCATCGCATCTTTGGACTCCTAGATATCTTGTTTCGCACTGTGGGCATTCATAGACAGTGCAATCTTTTCTCTTATTACCCTTTGGCAATTCTGCTACGGTAACTTTGTTTCTATTTCGTAGCTTCCATGCATTTACTCGACATCTGTCGCTACAGTAGATTCTTGGCCTAGTTGAACTAATTGCATTCCCACAGTAACGACACGCTGGCATTGCCATAGCGTTGCCTAACGGGATTTTGTCTTCCACTTACGTCTCCTTATTGATAGTTGTAATTGGGTCCCAAGTGATCACCCCAAGTAATTGCCGACCCCTGTTGGTGGCCATCTGCATTCATCCAGATTGAGATTGACTAAATAACAACCCACTACGGCCATGGAGGTGGCAATGGAGGTGGCATTTGAGAGTTGTTCACTAAGGCCGAAGAAGATGCACGGGTATGGTTACCCATGTGCATCTTCTTAGCCGTTAGCTTGACGTTCACAAAAGACCATTGACAAGAGTTGCCTCTCAAGGTTTATTTGGAGCTATTGAGTGCTACTTCTTCTGCTTTGTCGCTATTGCTGAGCGAAGACGAAAAGACGAAGATCCAGTTTCGATGATCTTGGAGTTGAAGGTGATTCGATCAACCACTGCACCAGCAAGTCTTGGATCGCTAAAAATACCATTCCATTTGAGAGAACGGAAGATTGGTAGCAACCATCAACGAGGATTGCTCTTCTCTCTCTGTGATTACCTGAAAGAGTAGTTCGGCACCGCGTCTATCGAGTTGAAGGTACCCAAGCTCATCAATCCCAAGGACATCAAGGCGCTGATACCTTTCAATGACCTTGGACAATCTATGGTCATCTTGTGCTTCATGGAGTTCATTTACTAAAGTGGCAGCGTTGGTGTAGCGCACTTTCTTTCCTTTTGCTGTCAGGGAGACAAGTGTTCCAATCAAGAGATGGGTCTTACCAGTCCCTGGTCCACCAACTAGAACAACCGAGGTAGCAACGTCACAGAAGTCTCCTCTTACGAGAAACTCTAGAGTCTCTGTAGTTATAGAGGAATCTGCCAAGTTGAACTCACCTAGTAATTTAGTACGAGGTATCTTTGCCTCTATTAAAAGACGTTGGCATCGTCGGGCCTCGCGTTCGGTCAGCTCTAGAGATAAAAGCTCGGTGATAAATCGCAGATGACTCCAACCATCTCTTTTGGCTTGGGCCAAGATATCGGCGAAGTTGGCACCAATTGCAGGCAGGCGTAGAGCTTTCGCGTAATTAGCTATATCTAGAAGTTCGGACTCTTGGCTCATGAGGCCACCTGGCCCATTAGGAGTTGCTCATATTGACCAAGGTCTACCAACTCGTTGGTAACCTCTGGACATTTAGAAAGAGGAACAGTTTCTTTTGGCTCTAGATATTCTCGAGCTTTGATCTCAACATAGGAAGCCTTCGGACTATTCATCTCAAGTGCGCAATTGATACCAGCTACTATTGCCGCTTTTACGACCCACATTCCCCGTAGCACCGAGTGTCGAACTAAAACTCCAATGCCCTCACTCGTCAAGACATGCCAAAAAGCACCGACCCTCCCTAGCAATCCAGCGCAGATCGAAAACACATCCAAGATGGCATGGAAGATCTTTCGCGCAAGACCCAAGGCATTCTCAAACCTACGGAGAAACTTACCGAGCTCGTTGCGCTTACAGAGTGAAGCGGCCCAACTTTACTTTCGTAGCAGATCCATCGACGATGCTGATATGGGGATTCAACTGTAACCGTTCGCTACTACAGATTAAGTAGATTACGTAACTTGCGCCTCCGCTCATCAGAGGAAAGCCCGGGGATTGACCCAGCTCGCGACCATTTTACCTTTGCATAAGCCGTGAAGACCATGCACACTTTGTGTGCCAGAAAATCAAGTCAAACATTGACAGCCCCGATTCTTCAATTTCATCGACAATCCGTTTCTGCAAAAAGGACGATTCTTAGCGATCAATAAAACAGAGGCTAAGTGAGCGAACCGCCCTCGTAGCCTCTGTTTATTTACGCATCTACAAATTCGTCATTCCGCACTACACGCGATGAGAATGACTTACTTCAAACCGTCAACTTTGTTCAGTGTCACCCAATTGGCGATTGCTTCCGGAACGCAAAAGAACAAGACCTGCAAGACCCACAGTCGCGACTAACAGCCACCACAGATTGGAGCTCCAGGGTTTACCTGTATGGACCGCCGGTACGATCACGGACGACTGAGTCGTGGACGAAGGCTGAGCAGCGACGGTAGTCGGAGACGACGACGGTTGCGAGACCGACGTCGGTACAATAGTCGTTGTTACCGGCAAAGTAGTAGTTGGAGAAGTAGTAGTTGGAGAAGTAGTAGTTGGTGCAGTAGTAGTTGGTGCAGTAGTAGTTGGAGAAGTAGTAGTTGGAGAAGTAGTAGTTGGTGCAGTAGTAGTTGGAGAAGTTATCGTCGGTGCGACCGTAGCAGGCGTCACCGGCGCCGGTGCTAAAGGCACACCAACAGCCAAGCAGGTCGGGTCAATCGAAGTGCCAACACCTGGACCAATATTATCTAACGATACCGATGTTATGTAATTATAAGGGTCGACATCCGCAACGCTGTCTGTACCGACTTGCTGGATCTCAGCCGAGTAGGTCGCACTTCCATCTGGAGCGTAGGCAATCCCCTGCAAACTATACGCTGGGGTAATAGGAACATCTTTGATCGTTGACCCTGAAGACGCAGAACGTACTGCTACGTAACTCGGACCATTGCCATTTACCGTCATCTGCAATGTTGATCCGTCTGGACTCAAAGTGATCCAAATCGGTTGATCGCCAGCATTGGTTAGCCCATCTTTCCGAAAATCAACCTATTCTCCCAGCTAGTTGAGTATGTGGTCTTACGTTGGGACACTACAAATGCGTCGCAATGGTCTTTATCCGTTTAAGGGGATCACTAACTCCTAAGAGACGGTAGATCTCTTTGTGAACCGGCTCAGAAACACCACTAGTGCGGATGTGATAGACAACGCCTTTATCTGATGTAAGAACTATGGTGGCTCGGCGGTGACTGTTGAGTTGCTCTTTAATGGTTGACCATCTTCTCTTATCGTTATTTTGCCTCAAGGTCAGCTCAATAGCACTAAGGAGGTGATAGGCAAGTACTGAGATGAAGAGGTGAGCAGCAGTTCGGCTAGCTAGTTGATGATAGACCGGTCGAAGTCCAAGATCACTCTTGAGGGATCTAAAGGCATCTTCTACTTTAGTGAGAGTCGTATAGATATTCCAGATCTCACCTGCATCTAGCTCGCTATGGCTGGTGTCTATGACGTAGGCTCCTTGGAGATTATCATCTTTGGCTTTAGTGGGTTTTTCTGTAATAGTGAGATTGATTACTTTGTCAAAGCGTCTCTTTTTGATGATCTTGCCATGGTCTTGATGATATTCAAGGGATATCTCGTATTTGGAAGCAATACTTGGGTACTTGGCCTTGATGCGTCCGATACGCTCTGAGACAACTGTGGTCTTAGATATAGAACCCTTTGTGATTGAGGTATTCAACGAAGTGATATCTACTAAGAATCTCTCGTTAGCTTGACTAGAGATCGCTGATTCCTTCTTGGATCTCCCCAAAGAACGACACAACACCACGGTTGTGGTGTTGTTGTTGGAGGAAGAGGAGGAGATGGAGGTGGAAGAGGAAGAGGAGGAGATGGAGGTGGCGTTAGTATCAGTGTCGGTGCTGTCGCTGATATTGTTGCCGGTGGCACCATTACGGATATATTCGTCAGTGTCGGTGCTACTGTCGCTCTTGATGATTTTGGTGTCGTTGCTGCTGTTGCTGATACTGTTGCTAGTGTTGCCGGAGGTGGTGTAACTGTTATTGTCGTCAGTGCCGGTGTCTTCTTCTAGCGTTTGCACTTGTCCTTGTACTTGTGTTTTCACTTGTCCTTGTGGCTTTTGTGGTTCCACTTGGAGCTTTTTCACCAGTACTGGGGATCCTTGGGCATCGTAGATCTCGGTGAAGCCTTCCATCTCCATGAAATGGCTTCGATAGAGACTCTTTTTGTTAGCTCTCTCAATTACTACGTAGTTGAGATTGCGCTTAATAAGAAGTTCTAGGTTTGCCTTGGTAGCAATTCCCCTATCCATCACAATGGTAGGAACAACATCCCCAAAGAGAGATCCATCCGATAGAGACTCCAAGGCATCAAGTACGCTAATGAGAGTTCTAGGCTCAGAGGTATTGCCCTCATGTATCTCTGAGTAGATGGGTAGTCCCCTGTGATCAACAAGTAGTGCCAGAGAAACTAATGTGCAATCAAAACGCTTCTCTTTGGAATGTCCATGTTTAGCTAGGGAGTTCCCCCTAGTAGAACCTTCGAAGTAGGTGTTAGTTAGATCAAAGAGAAAGAGCCTGGTATTCGTCCTAAAGAGATCAGAGCTAGCTCTATAGAGTGCTGGCTCTATGACGCCTTTAGCGTCATAGAGCTTATCTGCAATTGCATAGACCTTATCCTTGTGAAACTTAGAGAGATCGATACCACATATCTCAGGTAATGAAGAGTTGGAGTTGATATACGAATACGTCTTTCGATCAGATCCAGGATGAATAAGACGAGCTATTATCGTTGCCTTGGCAATACCAAGGGATTCACCCGATAGACCTGCACTCTCTAGGATCTTATCGAAGCTAAGAGCTTCATAGAACGAGTTTCCTATGAGTTCTGGACCGATACTTCTACTATTGATAGTCTTAGCACTAGAGAGATCCACCATCTCAAGGTCAGCCTCAGTAGCTCTTGTTTCTTTAGCGGCTGCAACTTCGGAACGAATTGCATACTTAGTGATTGCTAGATCGACGTATCTGGCAATAATAGGATCTGATTCAAAGAGTGAGGTTACTCCAGAGAGTCTCTGGGCAATTGCATTGGCCAGAGCTGGCCACAATGACTTATCCAGGTCCAGTTCGGTCAAGGTCATTACTATACGTTGACGGGGACCTTTTTCACAGCGGTAGGACTCAACGAGTTGGTACTTACTGTAGCTAACGCCGGTCTTTTTATTAACTGTTGGAGTTTCACGGATAAACACAACAAGACAATAGCACCATGTCAGAGCTAATGCAAGTCATAATCAAAACTACTCAAAAATTAGGACACTACATTCGCGACCCAAAAAGACCTAATACCCATCTACCAGGAAATCTATAAATCACCCAAGCCGAAAATCCTCAAAAATCAACTCAAAAGGGGCCAATTGGGGCGATTTTTCGGGAATTCTGCGAAAGATGGGTTAGGGCAGTTGTGTAGTTGGCGTTACCACTTGCTATATCGAAACTCGAAAAGTTGTAAAAGCTCTTGTTATTTTTGGTGGTGATGGCACTCGGTGTTACGAAGACTGAGGAGTTACTCATTGCCAGAGAATTTGGAATTGTGGTAGCAATTGGGATTATTGCTGGCGCAGTTGAAGACTGAATCACATCTCGATTGACCTGATAGATCGCCACTTCACCCGTGGATACGTTTTGCGAAGCGGAGGTATTCAAAGTTACCCCGAGATGACTACCGTCTGGAGATATTGCGATGTCGGTTGGAGTTCCGCTAGGAAGATTGGTAGTGTTGGAAATCGTGGGAGGATTCGAGGTCAAGCTAATTGTCTCGATCTCATATCCATTAGGGCCACTGGTGACTACGTACAGCACCTTGCCGTCAGGAGATGCGGCAACGATCAAAGTGAACCTTCTCGCCGGTATCGTCACATAGCTGCAAATAGTACGCTGACTGACTCTAGTGCATCTCGGTATTGCTCGAAATCTCCGGTGAGCGATACTTTCCTTGTTGGGTTACCTTCGTCAAGAAGAACTTTACACACAGTTAGTTCGGACACTTTCTGAGCCTGTGCTTTTGTCCGCATTACTGCGATCATGAGCACACCGCATCAATAGCAGGCTGAGCTTTGTTAGTAGCCGAACTGCGACCGTAGAGGCGGACACAGAGAGACGTGAGCAGTTCCGTGACGTCGCGCACTAGATCGTCATCTACCTCGGCTGGGTCTACCACAACCAATTTCCTGGACTGAGCCTCAAGTGCAGCCTCTATATATTCAGCTCCAAACCGGCAGAAGCGGTCTCTGTGCTGTAGCAAAATTGTGTCTACAGTGGGGTCTTTAAGTAACGACAGAAACTTTCGCCTATGTCTGCGAAGGGCCGAACCAACTTCTGTGACTACGCGATCTGTTGAGTACCCCTGCTCTGTAGCCCAGGTAAGAACTCTGGCAACCTGAGGATCTAGGTCTGATTTTTGATCTACAGAAGACACTCGTGCATATATGACGGCAGACTTAGATACGGACGGTTGAGACTCTAGATCTCCCACCAATATGGGTTGCCCTACTTTAGCGCAGGGACAGGCAGAGTACCGGCACGATACCACTTATATGCCGTTTGAGGATGTATACCTTGGGACAGTGCCCACTCACGTAAGTTCATTACATATCGTTATAGAACATCTTTGTGCCAACTGTTACAACCCCGTCACCACACATCAAGGCAATCTTTGCTCGAAATACCTGATTTGCAGGTGCGGTAGTCTTTCTAATCACCGATTCAAGGTATTTGCGATCATTCTCATCGATTACTAATCCAATTGGTCGGAGCTTATTCCTATGTCCTTTTCTTATCGAGCTCTATCGCTCATAAGGTAAAACAAAGGCACAAATCATTAATTCCGCATACTACAAGGAAATTACCAAAAGAGACACTATAGAGCTCACACTCTGACTTGCTCCTTGAAATCAAGCAAAGAGTATGGGAATGTCGTCGTGTTGAGATAGTCGACTAATTCCTTTGTGACTGGTTCAATCTTGGGAATGAAGCGATTGTGGGTTACAGCAGAGCGCCCTTGCTTCCAAACGTGTTCCTGGGGATTGAGTTGCGGAGAATACGGAGGGAAATGGACTGCTTCGATGTGATGCTCCCTAATTGCCTCTTGAGCGACGCTCCCTCTGTGCCATCCTGCCCCATCCCATATAAGCAGAATCTTCTCTCTTGGGTAGATCTTGCGGATCGCCAGCAGTATGGCCGCTGTTTCATGCATAGTCTGGCGCTCTGTTGCAAATGCATGCTCCTTGCCTGTCTTGAGGTTCAAAAACCCATAGATGCTCCGGTTCATTCTGGTTCCATTGGTCTCAATTACAGCTGGTGTGGTTCCTTTCGGTATCCACACTTTCTGAGTAGTTGTCGCCTGAGTGAGAACCATCTCGTCTTCACAGAGAATCACCGTATCTGGATCAGAGAATGCCTCTTTCAGACGTTCTTGCTGCTCGTCTTTCCATTCAGCTACCGCTTGTGGATCAGCCTTCTCGTACTGTTTGCCCGGCAGATGGAAGCTGAACTTACTTTCCCGAAACAGAACGTAATAGCTAGTCCTAGAGGCATAGAGAACACCGTATCTGCGCTTGAGTACTGTAGCCAGGATCCGTGTTGACCAAAACGGGGAACTGCTATAGCCGTGGTCATTGGGAGTTGTAGTCGTGAGCATGATTGCCACTTCATCTCTTTGAGACTTTGAGAGAAGTACCGGAGCGTTGTTATGGCGCTTGTCCTTGAATGCCTCAGTGCCAATGCTGCGGAATGACCGTCGAATTCGCTGTACATGCTTGACAGAGAGGCCTGTCCTGTTGAGGGGACTCCCATCTTCAAGGGTGAGAACTGCCAGCGCCCGCTTATATTCGTCGATGTTTTCAGTCTTCGCCATGAATGCTTCAATAGTGGCGAGTTCCTCGGGTGTAAGCATGTCATGAGAAGATTAACACACTTTACAAGAAATTAAAAGGGCTCATTGGAGCATTTCAGAGTGTTATGCGAATAGATGAGAGCCAAACCCAAGAAAATTCAAACAAGACACAAAGAAACGACGATGCCACGGCAACCAAATAGTTAAAACAAATAGCCTTACTTTGACATAGAGGGGAGTTAGACGTCTAGCGCACGAGCCCTATTCGATATAGAAACAGGCGACTGAAGTGATAGTCTCGCAATTAATAATTTAATCGCTATCCCATTAATAATTTAGACGATAGAGACAATTGATGAGCTTTAGCCTGTCTGTTTGCCGAGATTGCCTTTATTGCTCGAGCAAGTAATACGATCCTATCGCGAACTTCGCCTTCCAGTTCGTCTATATACGCCCTTGAAAGATTTGACTTTGCATCTTGAAGGTAGATATGAAGTCGACCATGTGCCATATTTGCACTATTGAACTCATCGAGGAGCCCCCATTTTTCAAAACGTCGATCGAACCAATCCCCTAGCCCACATGAGGCATCTGTGGAACTTAGGAATCGACTATTGGTATGAAAGTGCTGAAGTGCAAGAAGTGGCCTATCAGCTCAAAGTCTTCCACTGGTAAAGCCACATCCAAATTGGGTTTTATTGGTTGATTTCGTATAATCGAAATGCTTTCGCCAAGGTCTCTTGGTCTACCATATAGATATCCTTGAGCAAACTTACCGCCAAGGGTCACCCAGAGTTCTTCTTGGGCTCGGCTTTCAATTCCTTCTAAAACGACCCTTGCGTTCGCGAGTCGCCCAAGCATCAATAAAGAGCTAAATACAGCATAGGTATTTGGATCATTATCAGCCTCTAAGAGGAAAGACCTGTCTATCTTAATCTCATCCACAGTCAACTTAGCAATCGAAGAAAGAGAGGTAAATCCACTGCCAAATCGTCCATGGAGATCCTAAATCCACTGCCCTTAAGTGCTGAGATTCTAAGACGAGCTTCTTCAAAATCCTCAATTGCTACATCTTCAGTTATCTCGATTACGAAGGATCTGCTCCTGGAAGATAGGGGCTCTAAGTCATTCTCAAAGTCCGAACCAAGAAAGTGCGACGGTGAAAAATTCAACGAGAGATCCACTGCCTCTAGCCCTTGACGATCCAAGATCTCTCGCGCGGATCTGGCTCTTTTGATCAGATACCTGCCAACACTTCGAGCTAAAACGGGATTGTTTTTAAGCTCTCCAATGACTACCGAGGTCTCAAAGCTTCCCCAGCGAAGTAGCATCTCTAACCCACAAACATCTCCCGTAGAAATTTGGACCTTAGGTTGATATTTGAAGCTAACTACACCTTTTTCAATCGCATCAGGCAACTTTTCACGAACTGAGTTCGCACACCTACGCTACGAGCGACTTCACCACCATAGAACTTAAATTGATCTCCACCTCCTGATTTGGCTGCATATAGAGCTTCGTCTGCTTTAGCTAAGAGGGAGTCGAAAGAAGCGTCATCCAAAGGTGCAAAAGCCCATCCAAAGCTACCCGTAACGCTCAGTTCAAACGTGCTATCACGGATCAAGTCACTAATTCGATCTACAAAACTTGAAATCTCGCTTACATCTTGGATTCGAAGGCAAAAGCCAAACTCATCACCACCCAAACGAGCAACGATTTCGCTACTGCGAGATGCTTCCAAAATCTTCTGACTCAAGACTTTTAGATATCGATCCCCAGCCTGATGGCCAAAAGAGTCATTCAAATCCTTAAAGCCATCAAGATCCAAAATTCCAATGGCAATAATCTCATCTTTTCTATTTTCAAGCGCAATCGCGCATTGGTACTCAAAAGCAGCTCGATTGCCGATACCAGTCAAAAAGTCCATACTAGCTAAGGTGCTCAGACGGGATCGCTCTTGGTTGAGACTCACTTTGAGATCGATCTCACCAAATCCATGCTCAATCATCATCGCTACCGTCTTTATCATCTGTACAACGGAGTCAGATAGAGCCTCAAGCTGATTAGAGGTAACAATCAAGACTCCAAATGCGCGACCGTCCGCCGAACAGGAGCGGCTACCGCCGAAATCCATCCATTTGAGTGCAGAAGCTTATGCCAATGGGCCAGATCGACATCCCTATGGTTACGATCGCAGACTTGAACCGAATCCCCGAAGGCCAACTTGGCCAAAACTGATCTCTTTTTTTCTAACTCAAACGCGACTAACAACCGATCAAATTCATCCACTGCGATTCCACTGGCTGCCACGGTTCTTAGGGTTCGCAACTTCCTATCCCTCTTTAGAAAGATTCCGGTGCTAAAAACTCCCTTGGAGACAAGCGCTTTGCAGAGTGGGTCCAACAACTCTTCCTCGGTCAGCGCAGAAACAAGCACTCCTGCACTTTCGAGCAAAGTCTCA